>NZ_JAFFPU010000004.1 GCF_016919175.1 Leptospira ainlahdjerensis
GCCCGGTAAGAAATTGCCGGGCTTTTTTATTTCAGAAAATAGTTTTCGAGATTGGAAGATTGGATCCGAGGTTTTTTATTTGGATTTAGCGCAATGGTCGCTCTCTTTTACGACTTCGTCGTAAACCAAACCCTTTCAACAATCGCCTTAATCTCAAGCCAAAGGCAAGGATTACCTTTTTTAGAAAAGGTTTCTTTTTCGGTTTTCAGAAAGAAATTCGGAAGTAATTTAGAGAAAATACAAAATCGACTCTTCGATTCACACAAGGCCAAAAAATGAAAAACATTCTTTTCTTAATTCTGATTCTTTCCCTATCAGTTAACGCCGAAGAGGCCACAACAAAAAGTGGTAAAAAAGTTATCCTCAATTCTGATTTTACATGGAAATATTCAATCGAGAATCCCGAGAAGAGTAAAAACATAAAAAATAATTCCCAACTCGTATTGACTAGATCAGAAGAACAGGATACGGAGCTAAAAAGCGAAACCGGCGAGTTTAGTCTATGGTTCAATTCAAAAAAATGGAATCGCTCAACTCAAAAATCAAATAAAGTATCAGAATTCGAATTTGAGAACAAAAAAAGAACCGGCTACGCGATGTTAATCTTTGAAGGTTTGGAAATTCCAATGGAATCGTTTCCGGAACTTTTAGTTGTCAATGCTCGAGCAATCGATCCAAATGCAAGTCTCATTGAAACGATTGACTGTAAGATCAACGGAAAAGCCGGCAAATTCGTAAAATACACGGCCTTATTCAGTGGAATGAAATTTATCTTTTATAGTTTTGTCTCCAGCAGCTCCAAAGGTTCTATCCAATTCACGACCTATACACTCGAAAATCGTTTCGATCTTGAAAGAGAAGAATTTGAAAAATTACTTTCGGGGCTCGTCTTCCCTTAGGATTAAGGGACAAAACGATCAAATTAGGAGTCAAAAAACAAAAGACCACTTCAGTTTCCTGATCAAAAACGAATCCTATTTTTTGAATAATCGAAATAATCAATATCTGTTCTATCGAATAAGGATCGAACTTCCTTTTTTTCGACACTCTCGAACTCGATATGTTGTATTTTCTATAGGCAAGAAAAAGAAATCTAAAGAGTAAAAGAATAAGCCCACTCCGTAAATGCAAAAAAGAATTTCGAACCTTACATTTTTTTTTAGAACCCAAGATCCATTTTTCAGAATTGGCAACCAAATCTTTTCTCGTCTGTTCCTGATTTTCGCTTTGTTCTCTTCGACGGCGTGTTCAGTCTCCATCACAACACTCATTCAAGATGGCAGAAATCAAGAAGTGATTACCCTCTTAGAAAAAAAGAAAGATTGGAACAAAATCTTAGAATGCGAAACTCCTCTTTCTCTCGCATCGACGTTCGGAAATTCGGAACTCTTAAAAGTCCTCCTTGTAAAAGGGGCTGATCCGAATGTTCGCACTCCGGGTTGCGCTCAAGAATCCGTTTTGATCTTAGAAGGAGTATTGATTTCCAAAGATCGTTTTTTCACCGCTACGTTGAGTCCACTCTCTCGATCGTTAAATCTGGAAGTTGCAAAAATTCTAATAGATGGAGGCGCGAATCCTAACATCGGAGGATACAGACAGGATGACCCGTCCGGAAAAGGCCTTTCTTTTTACCAATCTCCTCTTTCCAACGCAATCCAGAATCGAAAATATGATCTTGCAAAGTATTTGATCCAAAAAGGAGCTTCGATCAATATCTACAACCCACTTACCGGAGAAAATGAATTTGAACTTTGGTTTACGAGTGTAGGAATTCGATCAAAAAAAGATAAGGATTTCTTCCAATTCCTGAAAGCAAAGGGTTTAAAAAGAATCCGGCCTTCTTTTCGCAACTTGAGTGAGAAAGAAGACCAAATTCGATCCTATGTTCATCTTCCAACAGGAAATCAAACAAACGCTTCGATTATAACCTTTCGCGAAAACGGAAGCTTCGAGACCGACCTTGTGTTTTCCGAACCCGAGAAACGATTCTTTCACAGTTCCGAATTTATCTGGAAGGACACTCGTCAAAACTTATTTGAATGGATTCTTCAAAGAAGAATTTCGAATCCGCCAAAAAAGTGAATCAAGGAAATACCCTTTGCAGAATTTCCATTTCTTTTTTCAGATTTGTCTCCTTTCCTAAAAGAACAAAAAGAGTGCGGATTGGAACACTCTGATTTTCGGAAAATTCTAAAATTGTGTAATCTTGGTTCGATCGCCCTGCGTTTCCAAACGATAGTCCCAGGTTCCCTTCATTCCAAAACTGCTCTCCTCCATAAAGAACTCAACTCTTGAGTTTTCGATTCTTTCCATAATCTCGAAATGGATAAATCCTCCCGATTCGATTTTTTCTTTTCAAACCGGGAATCCTTTTTCGTTTTTTTACGATTTGAGTTACTTCCGGTCTATTTTTTTGAACACTTTCCAAATCCAAAAAAATGACGAAATACTTTCTCCACGGGAGCATTTACGGTTCCGGATATTTTTCATTCGAACTTTCGGTTCCGCAAAAATTCCCATCCCAAAAAAACTGAAACAAGCGTGACAATTCCACACAAGATGATGAGAGCGATTTTCCTGCTTTTCTATTTCTCCTTTTCCCGATTCATAAAGACTCTATATTTGCTTTCGCGAAACATTTGCTTTTGACAAGCTTACAAAGTTGGAATCGTCTTTTGATTCCTTTGTAAACTTCTTTCAAGGGATACACTTTTCTAACAAGATTGTGTTTTCAAAATCAATCCGGGGTTTTATAACTTTCATTCTCATTCCGAAATTGTATGATTGATAAAAAGAAAGAAGTTTGATCGTCCATTGCGCCAGCGGCCGGAAGGGCGCGAAGCGGTTCCGAAATCTTTAAAACCGTCTCCGACCTTTCTGTTTTTTTCGATTTGCGAAAGATTCTTTCGGAACGGAGGCGTTAGCCGAACCCCGAACGAGACGCGGCGACGGGCTTCAGTGTATTTTCTTTCTTCTTTCTATATTATATCCTTTTAATTTACTTTTCCCGTCGGGCGCCCGAGCCGAAGTTTGTTTTTATCATCCTTTCCTCTTAAAGTTTTGCTTTTCTTTTTAATCAGTTTCCTTAGCATGAACTTCTTTCTAAGGAGAATTCTCATGGGGACTGGATCTCAATCCAAAAAATCTTCGATTCATCAGATTTGGAACGACGGTGCCGTCGTTATCAACCGGATTCGTCTGGGTTTGGTGATTCTTTTTACTCTTACTCTTATCAGCGTCTCCAAAACGAACCATCCCACACAAGTGATCGCACATATCATCGGCACTGCACTTATGGCGAGCTATTGTCTTTTGGAGTTTATTCTCCATAGAACCGGTAGGGTTGGAATTCGTTTTCAAAAAACATTAGTTCTCTTAGACGTAAATATCCTTACGCTCACCCTTATGGCGGATTGTTCCATCGAACCCGCTGTTTCTTCCGGCATTCTTTCGAATATGTTGCTTTTCTTTATTTACTTCTATGTGATGATCTATTCCTCCTTTTTGGGGGAGCGAAGTTTTGTTCTTCTGGTCGGCCTTTTTTCCGCGTTTGGAATCGCCGCTTCCATCTTTGTTGCCTGGAAAGGGGGAATGGTTCTTACCGAAAATCCTGAACTGGGGAAAATTCCCGGTCATATGCTTTTTTCTGTCCAGATCGTTAAGATCACTTTCGTTTTTACCGCAAGCGTGATCCTAGCACAATTGATGGGGCTCTTTGCAAAACTTACGGACGAAGGTTCTAGACTTTACGAAGATTCTCAAATCATCCTTTCCAAACTCAAAGAGGACCGTCATAAACTGGAGAATTCTGCAGAAAGTTTGGAAACTTCCATTCGCAAGTTTGCCGATTTTATCAACAACATAGGTCAGAAAATGGAGTCTCAAGCCGCCGCTCTGGAGGAAGTAAACGCCGTCTTGGAGGAACTCTCGGCGTCTTCGTCTAACACCGCTCATTCGATCGAAACACAAAACATTAGCCTCGTGGAACTCGCAAACGACTCCGAGAAATTAGGAGAAATCCTAAAAAACAGCGCGTCTCTCAACGAAGCTCTTACCGTTTTCGCCCGGGAGAATAAGGTAGACATGGAGAACGTTATGATAGCCGCCGAAAAAACAAAATCGTATCTTGTAGACATTACGAATTCCTTCAACCGAGTCGACGAAATCAATCGGATCATGAGTGAGATTGCAGATAAAACGAATCTCTTAGCTCTCAACGCTTCCATTGAAGCAGCTCGAGCGGGGGCGGCGGGAAGAGGTTTTGCGGTTGTTGCAAATGAAGTCAGCAAACTTGCAGAGTTTACTTCGGGGAATGCGAAGTCCATTTCCGAAATCGTTAATCAATCCCGCAAATTTATCGAAGAAGCAAGAATGGCTTCCACCGAAACGGGAGATATGACCGAGAACCAGAAAATGAAAATTTTAGATACTGTCGAAAGAATTGATAGAATGAACGTCTTCTACCTGGAACAAAAAACGATCATTCAAAAGTTCGTTTCTGAAGTGAATCGAATCAAAACCACCTCCGAAGAGATCCTCAGATCGACGAAAGAACAAATGTTAGGTCAAGGGGAAATGGTTCAAACGATGGGACATCTCGGCATGGAAATCAACGGAATAAACGACGATTCCGGTTTATTGCAGGAAGAGATTATCAAAATCAAAACACAGGCTTCCGAGTTGAGAGTTTTGAGTATCCAATCCGCCGACTAATCATTGCAACCCTTACTCGGAAGTTATCTGGATCTCCAGATAATCTGTCGGAATTAGGACGATTCTTCCGTGAAGCGGCCACCCCGCCCGAATTTCGGGTGGAGGGGAGAGGGGCGGAAAAAATCGGGTGACTTTCCTCTATTACAGAATTTTAATTTTGCAAGCGCTAATTCCGATGTAGGAACTCTTACAAAACCTTTTCTTGTAAAACAATTCTCGTTACAGTTCCTCTCAATTTTAAATGGTTCTGAAAGGGTAGGCGCGTTCTCGTCTTTCTTTCGCATTGGAATCGATCTCGGATTCTTTTACTTTTTCTGAATCGTCACGTTCGATTTTAGAGTAGGGCTCAAAATAGTATATTCAGCTTTTATGTTGAATGAGTTCCCCACCTTATCGGTTATCCTAAACTCAAAACTTTGTTTTCCGGGAGTTAAAACCAGTCCTTCCGCATAGTTTCTAAATTCGTTTCCGTTCTGCTGAAACTGAATCGAACTCGTTCCCGAAATCAAGTCCTCACATTGGATTTGAATCTCTGACTGAACCGGTAACAAACTTCCGAAGTTTGCTTGAGGACTCAATCTACAAATCGGGGGACTTCCATCCAAAATTCCGAAAATTGTTTCTTCTGCTTGGTTTCCTGCAAAATCTTTCGCGCGAACCTGGATTCCAAAACTTCCGTCCTCTAAAATTTGTGGAATTTGAAACTTATAAATATTTTTTTCCTGAGAATTCGGATTTACCGGAATTTTTTTCCCGTTCTGTAAAAAGAAAAATTCAGTTTCTGCCACTCCGGAAACAAGATCCAATACTTCCACCTGGAGGTTTTGGTCTTTCCGCGTGACTGGAATCGAGTCCAAACGAAATCCTTTTCCAATTTCGACACGAATCTCCGGTCTTCTTGTGTCTTGAACAACTTCCATCAAACGTGTCCCTTCTTTTACTCCAGACGCAGTTTCGGAATAAAATTCCACGTCGTTCTTTCCTTCCTGAAGACCCGAAATCGATCCTTGGTATTCTTTCCATTCTCCTTCGTTGACCCGAAAGAAAACCCTGACTCCGTTTCTGCCCGCGCTTGGATTGTCTAAGACCAACTTTTCGTTCCGAGTCGGGGATAAGATGATAGCCTTTGGATTCGAGGGAGTTTTTCTTTCCAATTTAACGAAAGGGCGCAAAGATTCAATTAGAATGGAATCAGAAGGTTCTCCCTTTGACGACATTCTACCGATTCCTACGACCCTCACATAACGTTCGTTAGGCTCCTGATAAAATTGAATCCTTTTTTCTTTCACGTTTAAGGTTCTTAAGACGATCTTGAAATCGGAGCTATCGGAGAATTCTACGTGATACGATTCGGAGGAAGGATCCGATTTCCATGAAAGTTCGAATTCCTTCTTCTCATCTGCATGGACGGTTCCAATAAATAAAAGAAAAATCACGACCCAGCAAATTCTTACAAAATTCATTTACTTTGAAAGTCCTTATCGATCTGAATTTTACCGGGTATCGGGAAAGGTTCCACCGGGGCTTTTCCCTTTTCAACGTAAGTGCCAAAGCCCGCTTTTACTTCGACACCTTTTCCCGCGCCCTCCACATTGACAACTCCTTCAAAACAGCCCACATCCGTACGCTGGTCTTCCTCATTTCCGACATAGAATTTCGTTCCCCTTACTCCGACGACCGCAATAGGGGTACTGATTACGAGTTTTGTCGAGGACCCATTTTTCTTATTACTTTTAAGCAGAGAGGATCTAACGTCGGCCTGAAGTTGTCCTTTTTCTAAAAAGATTTCGGGAGAACTTTTTTTAGAAACGGAGAAACGGGACTGCTCATAAATTTTCACTTTCGTTTCATTCTCCAAAAACGAAAGAGAAGCTCCGGACTTGAGTCCCGTTTTTAAACTTTCTCCGTCTCTGAGAATTTGATTTTTAGATACGGAATTCCAATTCGAAACATTTCCATCCTTTCCTTTTTTGGAATATTCAACTGAGCCGAAAAAAATTTCCAGAGACGCTATCGGGTGAGCTTCCGGTTCGACGATCTTTCTCAAATGAGAAGGAACCTTTAAAACCATTCCTTCCTTGATCAAAGACGGATTTTGGATTTGATTGTATTTTAAGAATTCTTTCCATTTTCCGGGATCGTTCAGAACTTCTTTCGCAATCTTTGTAAGAGAATCGTTCTTTTTCACCTTATATTCTTCCAGAGTTTTTTCGTCCGGATCCAAGACCGTCGTCGAGTTTTGAGAAAAGACCGATAAGGAAATGAAAAGTGAGCAAATACAAAAGAAGATTCCGCGATTTAGAAGAGCCATACGCTTTTAGTTCCTTTTTAGGTGAAAATTTATTTTCTAAATTTGTTACTAATTCTATATTTTAAAAAATAATATCTTGAAAATTTAGACGAGAGTTTTATCTAATTTCAGTTGAATTAAGCGAGGGATTTCAGTGTTTCAAAAATGGTTACAAACGGCGTTCTTTTTAACTCTTATCTTGTTAGGATTTATGGTCCCCGGTAAAGTCTCATCCCAGGCAAGCGATGCCGCTGCGGCAATTCAAGAAGCGTGCGGACGTTTGGTGAACGAGGGACTTTATAAGAGCTGTAAGGCGGCTCCCGGATTTTCCGCATCTCAAGGCTACTATAGCCAGTCCGCACAGATCAAATGTGAATGTATCAATAAAAAGGACAACGGTAAAACGATCGTCACGATCACGTTAGGCCAATATTACTGATATTCTTAGGCTCTCATTTTCTCCGGAGAATGAGAGTGTTTTCAAAAATTAGATTCCTTCTTTGAATCTTAAAATTCTATTCTTTTACATTCCAATTCTTTCGGATCCGTTTGTTCAAAGATTCATTGAGCACAATGTGTAAAAGATGAATGGGTACGTTTACGATGGTACATACCGCCCAGATAGGTAACAAAACAGACCGGGCACAAGGTGACATATACCTGGCATTGGAGGAAAACCGATGCCTTGGAAGGAGTCCCGTGTGATCGAGGAAAAAATCAAATTCATAGCCGCGTGGAAAGGTGGCGGTTGGCAGTTTTCAGATCTTTGTAAGGAATTTGGAATCAGTCGAAAGACAGGTTACAAGTATTTAGAAAGATACGAATCGGAAGGTATCGACGGTTTAAAAGATCGATCTAAGAATCCCAAAAAGCATCCGAATGAAACTCCCGAGAATGTTGTCTTGCTCATTATGCAGATGAGGGAGAAGCATCCTACTTGGGGAGCAAGGAAACTTCTGTGGGCATTAAAAGGAAACTATCCAAGAGCTAAATCCTGGCCGGCACCAAGTACGATTGGCGATATTCTAAAAAGAAAAGGATTAGTTCGTAAAATACGTCGTAGGAAAAAAACTCCTGAAAGTCTTTTTCCATTTTCTGATGTAAAGTCTCCCAATGATGTTTGGTGCGCAGACTTCAAAGGTCACTTTACTGTCGGGAACGGAAAACGTTGTGATCCATTGACCATCACAGATGCTCATAGTCGCTTTCTATTAGGATGTCAAATCCTGAAGAAAACGGACGGAGAAAGCACCCGGCGGGTATTTGAGAGATTCTTTAAAGAATATGGAATGCCATTGGCTATAAAGACAGATAACGGAAGTCCGTTTGCATCGAGAGCAATTGGAGGATTGAGTAAGTTATCTGTTTGGTGGTTAAAGTTAGGGATTCGACCTGAACGAATTCAGCCAGGTAAGCCTCAACAAAACGGTCGCCATGAAAGAATGCACAGAACCTTAAAACAAGAGACGGCATTACCGGCTCGATCTTCTCTTAAAGAACAACAAGAAGCATTTGATCGGTTTAGAAGTGAATACAATTTAGAAAGACCGCATGAGGCTTTGGGGTATAAAACTCCTGAAAAGATCTATATGCCTTCAGAAAGAATTTTTCCAATAAGAATTCCTGAAATAGCGTATGCTATCAATATAGTAGTTGAAACAGTCTTAGACGATGGGACTGCAAAATACGGTTCATATAGAATCTTCTTTGGTTCTCCATTGATCGGCGAACGGGTTGGTTTTGAAGAAGTCTCAGAGCGTTTGTGTAAGATCTATTTTACGAACGCAGTTCTGGGTATGTTAGATTTATTTACAGGAAAAGTATTGAAATACGAAACGCCTGTGTACAACTACAACGAATAAAGTGTAACCCATGTCTCCGGTCTAGAGTGTTACCGATGTGCCAGAACATACACCTCTCATTTCCTTTTAATGAGACATAATATGTATTATCGGAAGTTCCCTGTGTATCACATAAGATCTCCTTACTCCAAACTGTTTGTGAAATTCATTCAAAATCTTTTTCCAAATTTTAAGAATCAGCCAGTAAGTTCTTTCCTGAGAGATGCCTCTTTTGAAGATTTTCATGATCTCCTTTGTCCGTGTCTCACTCGTGGAATTAGTCTTACAAGGCACCGTCGAAGAGTTTCGAGAACGAAAAAGTCCGATCTTCATTCACTGAAATCAATCTGCAATGGCTCCCGGATACGAGAATCCGATCCAATGCACGAACTTTTTACTCTGAATGGATAACCCGCATTCTGGAACGAAATCCGATTCGAAGACCGTTCGAAAAAATGCAAACGATCTCATCTCGAATTCGGCAAACCGCAACAGGCAGAATCCTCAACTCAAGAGCCTTTTCTCTACACTTGGGACTCAAAAGAGAACCTCTCAATTCCTAGGAATCAGAGATTCTCTTTCTATCATCTTCTCAGAAAGATTCTGTTAGTTGAATTGGAAAGTTCCCGTTCCGCCGTCGATCGTATTCACGATGATCGTATAAGATCCAGGAACGTTAAACTGAATTTGAGCCGTGTTAGTAATCGCGGCAGCACCCACAGT
Source organism: Leptospira ainlahdjerensis (assembly GCF_016919175.1). Classification (GTDB taxonomy): domain Bacteria; phylum Spirochaetota; class Leptospiria; order Leptospirales; family Leptospiraceae; genus Leptospira; species Leptospira ainlahdjerensis. The sequence goes on from NZ_JAFFPU010000004.1 coordinate 9,568, forward strand.
AAAAACGAAATCAGTTCCTGCAGTCGCAAGATTCACACCTCTTGTAATCGGACAACCGCCCTTGTAAACGGCAACACCGAGAGTTCCTGAATTGACTTGAAACTTTGCAATACTTCCTGCCACTGCTACAGGGATTTGAACCGCACTGTATTGTCTATCGATTTGAGTAAACGAAAGCATATACGGCGTTCCATTCGCAATCGCAATCATGGACGCAATCGGTACGGAAGTTCCCGCCGGTGAGAAGGCACACGTATTGTTGTATCCACCCGCTGCCAGAAGTAACGCCAAGTATGATATATCGTCATCCTCTTCTTTAGATTTGCACGCAGAAAGAAGTCCGATCAAAACTATGCAGACTCCTATTTTTTTAGCTATTTTCATTCGTAAAGTCTCCTATTTTTTTATACCTAGATCCGATCGATACAAAGAGTCAAGAAAATCTAAAACCTTATCTTCTCCTATGTTTGTCAGTTATTCCCCATTGATCACCAAAATTGAGATATTTAATAATATTAGTATTTTATAATTTTATTTAATTTTAAATTATTAACTAAAATTTAATGCGAAATTCGATTTTCCTGAAGGGTCAAACGTATACAAAGATCAAATCCGAGAATTACTCTGTTAAGAATGTAAAACCGAAAAACTTCACGCCTTTATAGGCAGCAACAAAACGTTTACAAAAAAGAAAACCGGATTTTTTGGATTCTTGTTCATGCCGATCGAATTGGTTTTTGTTCCCACACAAAGAAATTGCACACCGGAGATCATTCTTTTTCGTCTAACACCGATTTGCTATTTTACAGGGAAAGAACGCGTGTTTCCAATGATAGAGAAGGATCAGGCCATTCGAATCCGAATCGGGAACGGAAGAAGTGTTGAGGATCGAATCTAAAAGAACGACCGACTAGGAAAACGTTACGATTCGAACGGAAGTATAAACTTCAAAAAATAGGGAGAAAAAATTTCAGCATCAGCTTTGGTTAGGATGACTGACGAAGAAAGGCATTTTGAAAACGGCCCCTTTCTTTCCTTTGACCCGGAAAAAGTTTGGACGCCTCCTCGTTTGGAAATTGATTCTTTGCTTATTTTGGCGCTTCAACCCTATAAAACGGATTCGAATAAATAAACCCGGAAGGAAACGTCGCTTTAACAAGAATATACTCGTCTTCGGGTAAAAACGTATAATCACCTCGAGTTTTTTGAAATTCTTCCTTTGTAACTCGACCGTTTTTTCCTATAAATTCTAACTTTAAGAATTTTTCGGGAAATTCGACTGAAATTTTTTTACCTTCCATCTTTAAATCCAAAATTTTAGGATCATCCATATAATCCACGAGCTTGATCACGGAAACGTAATTACCCTGTTTCAGATTTTTTATCACTTCCCGCCTATCCAGTGAATCGACATTGAGAAGAAGATATCGTGTGAAGGCGTCCCCCTCGTTCTGATTGGAGAAAGTGAGTTCGTGAAAAATTCTTTCGTACAAGGGAAGTTTCATGGCGCGTATCGATTCTCCCGGAAAGTAATGAAGGTCGTCCCCGCTCACGGCTAAAACGGAATAACCTTGATCCAAAAGTCGAATCCACTCCGAAACGGAATCGCCGAACGGAGAGAAAACCTCGACGGCATCCAGATTGCGGAGCTTTTTTACGTCTTGATAAGAAATAGAACCCTCGAGCATCGGGTGGGAGACGACCACAAACGATTCTTCCTTTTGCATTTGATCGATCGTCCACTGAAGATTTCCGATTGTTGTATAAACCGGAAAAAAGTCGAACACCGAGTCGAGAGCGCCTAATGCGAGAATGTGTTTTCGATTAAAGTCCCTTCCCCACTCGTAACCCGGTAAAAACTTTGGATTAGCGGAATCGACTCCGCTCACTTTTAAATAGTCGGTGATCCCGATCAGGTCGTATTTTTTTTCAAGATAACGCTCTTGGATTTCCTTTGGGCTGCTCCGAAACGGAGAAAATCCGTCCCGGTCGGAATGAAGATGAAAGGCGGTTTTTAACCACCTTTCCTTCGTTTGAGAATAGGGAGAATGGAGAAAGGACCCGTGAAAGGGAGACGCCTTTTCCGATCTCAAGGGATTACTCAAAAACCAGGAAATCAAAAAATGTGTAATGGTTAAAATGAAAATAATCGCAAGGATTCGAAACCAAACCGTGGGTTTTAGTTTTTTTTTGAAAACCATCCTCATTCCATCTCAAAACCGCCGCTCAGAATGAAAAAAGTTTTTCACATTCCTTTTAATTTTTACGCTCTTCTTTTTTTTTTCCTTTTTTAAAATGTCAGGGATTTGTAATTTTTGATTCCGAAACCATCCTTCCGCTTTGTTCTAGATGAGTCTGAATCGAATTCTAAGATAGAAACTAAGTAAGTGCGCACTTAATTAAATGAATTTACAGAATTTACCAGATTCTAAACTCTGAACTCCAGTGACAACGCCTGAAATTTCAGTCATTCTTCCAACTTACAACGAAAAGGAGAATGTCCCGATTCTTCTCCCAAAAATCGCAAAGGCGTTACAAAAACACAGGTATGAGATCTTACTCGTGGACGATAACAGTCCGGATAGAACCTGGGAGGTCGCGGAGAATCTCCGAAAAAAATACAAAGACCTTTTTGTTCTCCGAAGAATGGAAAGCCGCGGTCTTTCTTCCGCAGTCTTGACAGGAATGTCCATTGCCAAGGGGAAAGTTTTTGTTGTGATGGACGCGGATCTTCAACACGACGAATCCATTCTGCCAGATTTGGTGAAACCGATTTTAGACCACAAATCGGATATCAGCATCGGAACTAGGTATTCGAACGGAGGTTCCACGCAGAACTGGTCTTGGATTCGAAAAGGATTGAGCATTTTCGCTACGGTTCTCGCAAAGCTTTTTTTACCAATTCCGGTTTCGGATCCGATGAGCGGTTTTTTTGCGATCTCCAAAGAATATTTTGAAAAAACCGCGGAAAAAATCAATCCGAGAGGTTTTAAAATTCTATTAGAATTTTTGCATCAATCCGGGATGGAGCCGAGAATTTCGGAAGTCCCCTTTTCCTTCCGAAGCAGGAAATTCGGAAAGACAAAGTTAGACGGATCCGTGGTTCGAAATTACTTAGTCGCCCTTCTGGATTTACGTTTTGGAAAATGGATTTCTCCTAAGTTTCTTCTCTATTCCTTGGTCGGGTCCTCCGGCGTTTTCGTAAATCTTTTCGGATTTTTGATCGGAGAATCGTTTCACTTTCCCGAATTCAGCACTCCGTTTCTATTCTTAAACCCTCTGCACAGTTCCGTCTTGTTTGGAATCGAAATTTCCATCCTATCCAATTTTATTCTCAACAACTATCTTACGTTCTATGAAAGAAGATACGATGGTTTTAGGATCGTGCAAGGACTGGTTTTATTTCATCTAGTAAGTCTTCTCGGGCTTCTGATTCAAATCAGCGTCTTTCAATTCTTATATCATAAAGTTTTTATTCCCGAGTTCCATTCTTCAGGAATTCTGATTAAATTTTTTTCCGATTCGCTTGCTATTTTGGCTGCGATGATTACAAATTACTTCTTAAACCTAAACGTTACTTGGAAAGGTTCCAGGGACGAATCTCGTTTTTGAAGGAATTTTTATGCCTAAAGTTTTGGTTCCATTCGCGCCGGGAATGGAGGAAATGGAAGCCGTCATCATCGTGGATGTTCTCCGAAGAGCAAAAATCGAAGTCGTAAGCGCGTCGTTAGAAGAAGGAACAATTACCGCCTCCAGAGGAGTTTGTCTTTTGGCCGATACTACTCTCGAAAAAGTAGACTTCAAGAATTTCGATATGATCGTTCTTCCGGGAGGAAACGGCGGCACAAAAGCCCTCTCTTCGAATCCCCGAATTGAAGAATTCCTGCAAGAAGCCAAAAGGGACGGAAAATGGATCGCGGCGATTTGCGCGGCTCCAAGCATTTTAGTACATCAAAATATTCTTACGCAGCAGGATCGTTTTACTGCATTTCCCGGAGTTGTCTCCGACGCTCCAGGATTTACGGGATCGAGACTGGAAATCTCCGGCAGAATTATCACGAGCGTCGGACCCGGTTCTGCTTTCGAATTCTCCTTGGAACTCGTAAAAATCCTTTCCGGTGAAAAAATCATGTTGGAAGTAAAGGATGGTCTTCAATTGCCAAAATGAAGGATTTCCTAAGAAGTAGTTCCGGGAAATTAAAAAGAATCACTGCGATCACCGGAGCCGGAATTTCGGCGGAAAGCGGAATTCCCACGTTTCGCGGTGAAGAAGGTCTCTGGAAAAATTTTCGTGCGGAAGAATTGGCGACTCCCCAAGCCTTTCAAAAAGATCCTAAGTTGGTTTGGGAATGGTATCTCTGGAGAAGACGTATCATAGAAAGTAAAGCCCCGAACCCAGGACACGAAGCGCTTGCAGAATTAGAAAAGAATCCTACTGATTTTTTTCTAATCACTCAAAATGTGGACGGCCTTCACGCAAGAGCCGGTTCTAAGAAACTCTTGGAGATTCACGGTAATATTTTCATCAACCGATGCACTTCGTGTAAAAACGAAATAAAAAACGCAAAGATAGATCCGGGTGAATCGCTTCCCAAATGTAAACTCTGCAATTCCCTTTTTCGTCCAGGTGTCGTTTGGTTTGGAGAACCTTATGATCAATCCAAACTCAACGAGTCGGTTCTCAGAATGCAGAACACGGATCTTTTGTTAATCATCGGTTCATCCGGTGCGGTCAGCATGCCGCTTTATTTGGCGGAGATCGCAAAAGAGAACGGAGCGCTTCTTGTTGAAATCAATCCCGAACGAAGTTCTTTTTCATCTTCCGTAGATCTTTTTTTACAAGGAAAATCCGGTGAAATCCTTCCTGAGTTAGTTCAAGAAATTATTTCAATTTGATTCCAAACGAAGGCTCCGACTTTCTTCCGTTTTTTTACACAAGGTTCATCGGAGTCGTTTCCTTTCCTCAAAACTAATATTAGAAAATCAATTCGGATACGCAAAAAACTTTCATTTTTCTTGTTAGATCTTTTGCAGGAAACGTTTCTGAAAAAAAAGATTCTTTTTTATCAAAATAGAATTTTGCAAAAGCAAGGGAATATGCCGAATCTAGCCGTTTAGATTACGAATTGAAGTTGAGACCTAAAAGAATGGACGGGTTGTTTCTACGATTTGGCAGATATCGTAAGGAACGAGTTCACATTTTATGCTTTGCAGGGCAAGGGACTTAGACCAGGGCAAAGTATAAACTTCTTCTTACTTCTCCGAATCGAAAATCGTGGTTCGATCGTATCGTGGAAAAATGAAAAGATCGGTTAAACTTTTTGCAATTCAATGCCGGGCATCGAAACATAACCGGGCAATCTTTCCACTCGAGCGATCCAATTTCGAATTTGGCTATAAAGTCTTAAATCCACCTTCCCTTCGTTCGCCAATGCAATGTATGGATACATCGCCAGATCGGCGATCGTCGGCTTTTCGTCGGCGAGCCATAGATTCTTCTCCAAGTGACTTTCCAAAAGATGCAGGAGCTGATCGGAAACGGCAGTCGCCTCTTCCAGATTTACTGGTCTGCCAAATTTATAGTGAGAACGCAAGGCCGCAGGGCCTCTCGTGACTTCGTTCGCCGAAGTAGAAAGCCATTCTATCACCTTTGCACTCCCGATCCCTGACTTTGGAAACCATTCTCCCTTTCCATATTCGATCGCAAGATAGACGAGAATCGCCTGGCTATCCCGGATGACTACTTCCTTATCTTTCAAGACTGGGACTTGTCCGAAGGGATTCAGCGTCAAAAAGGTTTCGGATTTTTGTTCCCGTTCCGCGCCGTTTACCGGACGACTGGTATATTCTAAATTTAGCATGGATAAGAGCATCCGGACCTTGTGACAATTTCCGGAAACCGCAAATTCAAAAAGTTCCACTGTTTCTCCTTCTTTCTCTTTTAATACAAATGTGTTTTGAGATCGGATCCGAATTCTTACTTTGGCAATCGGCTAAAAATAAAATCCGCGTAATCGTTAAAACAACTCGGAGACATGTGTCCCGGATCGCTGAAATCATCACAATCATAATTCGAATCTTCATTCATATTCCAGAATAAGGTTCCGGTCGACTCATGCAATTGATTCAAAATCGGAAGCATAATATCGTAAGGAGTTTTTTCGTCCTTTTCATTCGTAAGAACCTTTTGAGTTTTATAAAGTTCAAAGTAAGGACGGGAAACCCGGACCCAGATCGTCGCGTAAGGCACGCCTAACGCTTTCGCGATAGAAATCGCGTCCTCTTGATTGGACATCATTTTCGGATTGAAGGTAAACGGAGTGAGATACGATTTAAAATCCGTATTCGATCTTTTTTTGAGCAGCTCCGGAGGTAGAACGATTTTCGGACTGGAATCGGAGGTCGCACTTCCTCTTTGTTTTTTTAGATTCTCCGTGATTTCATCCCGAAGTTTGCTATAACCTTTTGCCATCGATCCCCCGTCCTTGGCTCTGGCTCGGATCACGTTCCAACGAGGACGATTCTTGAGTGTATGAAACAATTTTTTTCCAATGTATCCGGTAAGGTCCGAAGAGGAATAACGATCCGCGTGACGGAAAACAAACGAAGGACTGAGTCCGTAAAATAAAACCTCATCCAAGGTCAAAACGGATGAAGAATTGAATATCTCGATCGATTCGTCCATCAGGATAAAATCCGGTTTTACACCGTCCGATTGAAATCGCTCCAACCAATAGAGATAATAATCGGGAGAACCGCCGGGAACGGAGAAGTTAAATAAAACCCAATTCGGATATTTTTTTTCGATGTAATCGTTTCTAAAAAGAAGAGCTCTCGAGTTTCCGAAATAAACCAAGACCTTCTTTCTTTCCTTTTCCTTTAGATAACCTTTCAATTCTTCAAAAAGAAATTCCTTATGACGAAAGTTGAGATCGGAAAGTGTGAGAGAATAATACGGCTCCAACGTCGTGGAACTAATTACTTTATCGATACTAAAAGCTATAATAAAAATTACAAATGGAACGATTAAAAATCGATTTCGGAACATTCTATTTTCCTAAAACTTATAATAGATAAACGCGCCTGAATCTTCCGAAAACAGGGCAAGTAAGAAAACTGTAAGAACTCCTACAAACGTAAGAAGCCAAGGATCATACTTTCGAAAACGTTTCCAAAAATCGGGAACATACTGAACCCAGTTGAAAAGTACGAGCGCTAAGAAAAGATAAAAGAATTTCTCCACATTCTCCATCTGATTGAGTAGAAAAAGGGAGTTTCCGTCCACCAAACGTCCCGCCTCTCCGATCCAAGCCGAAGTAGAAGAACTCGAAATTTCAGACTCGATCGAAGAAGGAGCATTTTTAAATATTCCAAGAACGTGTTGCACCATCGTCTTTGCGTTATTCGCTCGAAACAAAACGGCGCTGAATGAAAACAAAAGAAAGATAATCGTTGCCTTAAGCACTTTTAGGATTGTATTCTTTTCAGGAGTCAACTTCCAACCGAGAGTATTCTCCAGATAACGTTCCCCTGCGAGTAAAACTCCCCAGTAAAAACCCCAAGCGATAAAAGTATAATCCGCACCGTGCCAAAAACCTCCGATCGTCATCGTTAGAATCAAATTGAGATGAGTTCTCCACTGCGCCGCGCGGCTTCCGCCTAACGAGAAATAGATGTAATCCCTGAGCCAAAAGGACAACGTTATATGCCATCTCTGCCAGAGTTCTCTACCGCTTAGGGAAAAGAAAGGCGCCTTAAAGTTTTCAGGAAGATAAAAGCCTAGTAACGCGCCCACCCCTCTCGCCATGTCCGTAAGGCCTGAAAAATCACAGAAGACCTGAATCGAATAACCGATTCCCGCAAGAATCAAGGAAGTAGAATCGTAAACTTCCGGATTGGAAAAAATCGGAGAAATCAAACCGGAAGCGGGATCCGCGATCAAAACTTTTTTGACCAGACCGCTGATCATCAGATAACTTCCGTTATAGATTTTATCCCGATCCGGTTCCAGGTTTTTTAAGTTCGGAAAAAAATCTCCCGTTCTCATAATCGGGCCCGCGATCAAAACCGGAAAAAATAAAACAAAAAGAAAATATCCTTGGATCGAAATGAGTTCGCTATCGGGATTTCTTTTCGCATCCACCGCTGCGGCGATCATCTGAAAGCTGTAAAAGCTGATCGCAAGCGGGAGAATGATGTGAACGATTCCTTGGATCTCTTGAAAGAACGGATAACCCGTAAGATCGGCAAGAACTCTAGAAAAGAAATAGAAGTATTTAAAAAAACCGAGATTGATACAGTTAAAAAGAACCGCCGTGATCATCCATTTTTTGGAATTCTCACGATCAAGTTTTATCTTCTTGTAGAGAAAGTAATTGAGAAGAATTACAAATACAAAGTGAAAGAAAAAAATCCAGGAAAACCAGACGTAAAAAAAGGCGCTGGAGAGGATTAAAAAATCGGGGCGATTCTTTTTAGGAATGAACCAATAAATCGTATAAACAACGGCAAAAAAAATCGCAAAGGTAACGGAGTTGAACAGCACTGTTTATCTGCCCTTCCTAAATAAATTTTTCCAGTATTCCACTTCTTCTGAGCCCAGTTTTTTATCTTTGATTTCTTCATCGTCGGGCTCTACCTTCTTAGGAGAGATTTCCGCAAGAACCAAGGCCGCAAATTCTTCGGAAGAGATCGGATGAGCTCCCCATTTTTTTGCGTGAAAAAAAATCTCTTTGTCCGAACTGACGACTTGCACGTCCGAAGGCCGAGCTTGTGTACGAACAAACTCTTTGATCAAGTCGTCCGCCTTTCTTTCTCGACTAAAATACACATGCAGTTTTCCAAACGTTTCCTGATAAACTTCGCTAGCGATCTCTTTTTTGCCGTCGAAGAAAACGTGAAATGTTTGGCTTTTCTTTTTTTTAGAATACAACTCGATCCATTCCAAAACGATCGCTCTGGCTTTCCCGAGCTGATTCTGATACATCAATTCTTCCGTTTCCGGGAACTTATAAATCAGATTGAAACCGTCAATCGCCACTAGTGAAGACATGGAATTGTAGTGACCAGAATCCCATTCTCGTAAATACTGTAAACCAACCTTTCCAGGGAGATTATGAGTAAAATGGCTGATTCCGAACGTAATCCGGTCCGGGTCAACAAATTTAACGTCTGGCATTTTTATCTTTGGCTCCGCGCGTTACCGGGATCCGGTAGAGATCTGTTTCTTCTTTCTCTCGCCGCCTTCGACGTTCTTCTTCTTTTGATCTATAATTCTTATAAAGAATTTCTTCCCAAAGAACTCTATGCCTACGTCATCGGTTTTGACTTTTTTGTTCTCGTGATTTGGGGCGTGGAGCTCATCACAAAATTTAGAAAATCCAAAGACCCAGGAACATACTTTTCGATGAATTGGTACGAAGTCGTGGGTGTGATTCCCTTTTACTTTCTTCGTCCCTTTTTACTTTTGAGAGGAATCAAGATCCTGATCGCATTCTACAAGTTGGGTCAGTCCGGACAAAATCTAAGCGATATCGTAACGAGAGAAATCACGTTTCGTTTTCGGGACGTCATCGTGGATACGATCGCTGACGCCGTCTTTTTACATTCTTTGGAAAGAGTGGAAGAAGTGATGATCCGTCTCGACTACAGTCAACTCGCCAAACGCGCGTTTGAACTCCACCAAACTCAGTTTAACGCAAAGGTAAACGAATCTCTTCAATCCAAATTCTTATTGGGGGAATTGTCCCGAATTCCCTTTATGGGAGAAATTTCAAAACGACTCGGAGAGGATATTAGTACGATGATCACCGACGTTTTAGAAAACGAGGTCACGGGTGAGATCATGAAACAGATTACGGAAACCATTCTCAAAGAAATGGCGAATCACGTAAAAAAACTTCCGATCGAAAGAATCACACGTCCTCTCGAAGTCGAAAGCTCGTTACAGGAAACACAAACGATTCTCAAAAAAGAAGAAGAATCTCCTGAGACTTCGACCGAACCCGAATCGTAATCCGTCTATTCTTCATGAGTTCGATCCTAAGCCGCATCTCTTTTCCGTGGAATTCCACTTCCTATTCTCTTGCGATCGCAGGAGGAGGATGTAAGGCGTTTTACGGTCTTGGGGCCGGTCATTCGTTTCGAAAATGGGGATTGAATCTTTCTCAGATTTCGGGAGTCAGCGCCGGAGCCGCGATGGCGCTTTGTATTCTTTCCGAAAGAGAAGAAGAGAGCATAACGTATTTCGAGGAACTCGCCAGGAGAAATTCTAAAAATTTTCGTTTCCTAAATCTTTTCAAAGGATTGTCTCCGTTTCCTCACGAGAATATTACGAGAAGATCGATTCGTTATAGCCTCGATCTAAAAAAGATCAAAGAATCCTCCGTAAAAGTTTTTATCGGAGCCGTAAAAGCAAAACCGATCCACAAACTCAACGGAACAAAAACTTCAGTCTCTCGTTTGATTTCGCGAACGATGCAGGCTTACATCCGAGACGAACGAGACAAGCTCAAGGGAAGAACGCCGAACCGAGTTCAGTCGATCTTTGAGGAATGGAGTCTGGAGAATATCGTATATTCCGAAAAGGATCTCGTAGAACCCGAGACCGTAGAACAGATCCTACTCAATTCATCATCGGTTCCGCCCGTGGTTTCTCTTCAAAGAAAGAACGACGAATTCTTTTTGGATGGAGGGCTTACGAATAACTTACTTCTGGAATCCTTTTCCCCTTCTCAACCCAAAATCGGAATCTACTACGAAGACAGTACGATCCTCGGCAAGTCATCGGAGACTCTTAAAAATTCGTATCTTTTCAAACCCTCTCGTCCGATCGGAATCAGTTCCTTTGATTACACAAATCCGGTCGGGGTTCGAAAGGCCTTTGAACTCGGAAAGGAAGACGCAGAGAATCGGAAGAATGAGATTTTGGATTTTATTCAGAAGGTTCGATAAAAAACACTTGCGATTCTTTTTCGAACGTTTAAAATTTTTAACCGAGAGGAGTGTTTGATTTATGAAATCCGTAGAAACTTGGTTTGGCGAATACGCCGACAGTCACAGAAATCCAATCAATAAAAATATCCATTGGATCTGCGTTCCCTTGATTTACTTTACCGTTATCGGTCTTCTTTGGTCGATCCCGGTTCCTTCAATTTTTGAATCGGTTCCCTATCTCAATTTCGCGACCATCGCACTTGTGTTGGCTCTTGCGTTTTATATCCGGCTTTCACCGGCGCTTGCTTTTGGAATGCTGATTCTTACTTCGCTCATGATCTATTTGATCATCCTCTTGCAAGCGACTGTGCTTCCGGTGATGATCGGGACTTACGCGTATGGACTTGTCGATCTTTCGATCACAATTTTTGTCTTGGCTTGGATCGGACAGTTCATAGGTCACAAGATCGAAGGTAAAAAACCTTCCTTTTTCAAGGACATACAGTTTTTGATGATCGGGCCGATCTGGCTCTTAGGTTTCGTTTATCAAAAACTGAAAATCGCGTACTGATCGTTACAATCGATCTCTTCGGAACCGCTAAAACCAAATTTCTTGACCGGTGGAAGCGGTTCCATCATCACGTATACGAGTTGTGGATAAAAAATAGATCGAGGGATTCCAATGCCAAAGATAGTCAATCATGAAAAATACAAAATAGAAATTCTATCCAAGTGTGTGGATATCCTGGCACGGAGAGGATATTCTGCGGTTTCTATGAGAGAAATTGCAACCGAACTGGATGTTTCCACGGGAACTCTCTATCACTACTTCGCGACCAAAGAGGATATTTTTAAAGAATTGGTGAAGTTCGTTCTTTTAAAGGATATCGAAGAATTACAACTTTATTCCAAAGGAAATCCTGGTCAGACGCTCGAAACCAGAGTCGACTCTCTTTTTCAGATGATCCAAGCAAGAGAATCCTACTTTCAGAATCTACTCTACATCATCTGCGACGTTTCCAGACTCAAGAATCACGAAGAAGAAAAAGTCCTTATCGCCGATGCGATGAAAGAATACGTGAACATCATCACAAAACATCTCGGAGTCACGAATCCGACCTTAAATCGGATTTTGATCAGCGTTATCTTGGGAACCGTGGTTCAAAGAATCGTAGACGGAGAAGCGATCAGCCTAGGTGACACATCGGAAGTTATCAAAGATTTTATGGCAGTGATTCTTTCCAATTCCTTTACATTCTAAATTCAAAAGATCCGATAACGTTCCTGTACTACCTTTGTTTCTTTTTGAATCCGACTTGGGTTCCACTTTAGATTTTTACCGAGGGAACGAATCAAACGATTTGTTTCTTTTTCTTCAGGGAGCCCAGGAACTCCGACCCCGGATCTGCGAAAGAAAAAATCGGTCGCAAAACGAATGTCTTCTCTTCCCACGATAAAATTCAATTCGCACTCAAAGAATTTTTCTCCGTTTTGTAAGGTATAAAATTCTTCTTGAGAACCGCTTTTGGAAAGAATGGAATACGACTGGGATCCGTAACGAACGGCGACGGTCTCGATCAACTCACCTCTTAACTTCGGAAATTTTCGACTCAAATCGCTGATCAAAGAAGGAAGATCTGAATAGTCTCCAGTTGCAGGAGGAATGATCTCAGTCTCGCAGGCTCGATATTCTCCAGGCAAGAATTCCACCACCTTGTTTACCACCGCTTCGCCAACGGCTCGGCTCGTGGTATACTTACCTCCCATCGCCGTAAAAAAACCGGGGAAGCCTGCATCCTTATGATCAAAGATCTCCGTTTTACGGGACGCGTTGTAAGTGGAGGTTGTTTCGCTCGGATCTTCCACCAAAGGACGTAAACCTCCGTAATAAAAATCCACGTCCTTTAGCGTGAGGTCCGTGTAACCAAAGGAAAAGTTGACTTCGCTTAACAAATCTTCGATATCTTTTTTGGTGACTCGAAACGCATCCGGACTATCGGGATATTCCGTATCGGTGGTTCCGATGATGGTCTTATTTCTCCAAGGAATGATAAAGATATGAGTTCCGTCTTTCTTTTTGGTTACGATCGTTTTATCACCGCATATCTTTCTCGTAACGACGTGGATTCCCTTGGAGCGAACCAAATTTTTATCGGCGGGAACTCCCGCAAGAGATTCCACAAAATCAGCCCAAGGACCGGCTGCATTGACGATACATTTTGTCCGAAAGGAAATTTCCTTTCCGCTTAACTTGTCTTTGGCGACGACTTGATAGGTGGAATCGTTGTTGCGCGCGATCGAAACCACTTCGGTATAATTTTTTGCTTCGGCGCCCTTTTCTCTCGCGGAAAATATAAATTCGGAAGTATGACGTTCCGGGTTGAGGTTGAGATAGTCGTAGTAAAGATAGGAACCTTTCAGGTTTTCCCTTTCTAAAGTCGGGGATTCCATGATCGTTTGCTCTTTTGATAAAAAGCTATATTTCGGAATCAGACGGTCCGGAGAAATATTCTGATTGCGATCCCAGGACAATGCGTTGTACATTTCCATCCCGAGTTTCAAAACGATTCTTTCTACTTGAGAATATACTGGCACAAGAAAACCCATCGTCTGCACCGCGTTCGGGGTGATCCTGGCAAGTGTGGCCCTTTCTCGCAAAGATTCTCGGACAAGACTCAATTCGAAATTTTTTAGATAACGAAGACCTCCGTGGATCAGCTTGGAAGTCGCTTGACTGGTTCCGGACGCGTAGTCGTTTTTCTCCAACAAAACCGATTTCAGACCTCGTAAAGTGGCATCCCAAAGAACGTTTGCACCGGTAATTCCTCCGCCGATAATCAAAAGATCATAAACGGATGAGACGGAACTTTTAGAAGCGATCCATTCTGGGGAAGTGGACTTTGTTTTTTTTGCCATACCTGTATTGATTTTTTTAAAAATGGCACGGTCAATCGCTTTTAGACGGATTACAAAAAATCAAGAATTTTATAAAAACGAATCAAAGTATATAAATCCGAAAACTCTGATTGAAAAAATAGGAATTGAAGTAACCTTAGGGATACGATGCCCTTGACCAACACTGTCAAAAAGTATTTCCTACTTTTCTTTGATATTCATGAAGATAGAATCCGATACGCGAAAGAATATGTGGACGATCTCCACAGGCAAGCACGTCTTCTCCATTATCCTGGATCGATCATTGGAACTTTTGTTTGGTTGGGTTTTGCATTAGACACCGATCGGAAACTCCATCCTGAGTTTCCGGAACTTTTTTACTTTCGCATCGGGTTAAGTTTGCTGAGTGCTTTCTTTTTGATTTCGATCGCAATCGATAAATTCGCCGGCACTCGCCTTCGAGGAAAAGGATTGGAATGGGCTTACATTCTATTCGTTTACCTTTTAAACGTTACCGCTTTTTTTACGGGAAGAATAGCCGACGACCCAAATTATGTTTCCGGACTTCAAATCGTAGTTATGTCGATGGTCTTTATGCCATTTCCGAGAAAGGCACTGATTCTACTTTATTCTATTTCAATTCTTAGTTTTTTAACGGCGGTCTTTTTGTATCATCCGAATCTTTCTACCGATCAGGCTTCTTATTCCATGCAGAATCTTGCAATCAGTTATCTCCTCGGTTTTTTCAGCGGTTTTATCGTGGAACGATATCGATTTTCCAACTTTGTAAGTCATTTCAAAATTTTGGAGAAGAATCGGGAGATTTCCGAGAACATGGAACAGATCCAAGGGCTCAAGGAAAAACAAGACGGCGATTACTTTCTTACCTCTCTTCTTTTGGATCCGTTGATTGCAAAAAAAACCGAGACCGGCCCGATTCATATCGACTTCGCCTTAAACCAGTATAAAAAATTTAATTTTAGAGAAAAAGAATATGAATTGGGCGGGGATTATCTCAGCGCCTACGACTTGACGCTCCAAGGAAAAAAATTCAAAGCATTTATCAACGGAGACGCGATGGGTAAATCGATCCAGGGAGCCGGAGGGGCTTTGGTGTTGGGTGCGGTTTACAATTCAGTAATCATTCGATCTCGGATGGATCCGGATTCGGCGAATCGTTCACCGGAACGATGGCTGAAGGATTGTTTTACGGATCTTCAAAAAGTTTTCGAAACCTTTGACGGTAGTATGCTCGTGTCTGCCGTTCTCGGCCTTGTGGAAGAAAACACCGGAACATTATACTACTTGAATATAGAACATCCCTGGCTGGTTCTATACCGCGACGGAAAGGCTTCGTTTATCGATCCGGAAACCCATTTTTTTAAATTGGGCGTGGGCGGAATAAACGGGCAGGTTTTTGTCAAAGTTTTTCAGATGAAATTGGGGGATAAGATTTTCTGCGGTTCGGACGGTAAGGATGATCTTATCCTGGACTCAAACTTCGAAGGAAAAAGAAAGATCAACGAAGACGAGACCGAATTCTTACGAAGAGTGGAAGAAGCCAAAGGAGAGTTGTCAAAAATCGAGGATCTACTTCTAGCGGTCGGAAGTTTTTCGGACGACTACAGTCTCTTATCGATCCAATTTTCGGGTAAACCCACTCCCCAAATCCATCAGGATCGATTCTCCAAAGCCAAAAGGGCCGCTCTGTCGAAGGACTTCGTAGGAGCTCTTACAATCTATGAAGAGACAAGCGAGAAAAATGATCTTTCCTCCGAAGAACTCAAATTTTTCGCGAGACTTCTGGACAAAACCGGAAAAATTTCCCAAGCGCTTGCAAATGCGGTAGAGGCTCTCGCTCAGGATCCTGCGGACCACGAACTTCTCCTCTACACTTCTCTCCTTTCGAAAAGAAGTTATTCCCAAACCAAGGATCTTTCTCTTCTCCAAAAGTCGGAAGAACTGGGGGAACGATTTCGGCTTCGATTTCCGAATCACGTTAAGAATCTAATTCATCTTGCGGACGTGTATCGACTCCAAGGAAATTCGAGCCGAGCCTCCTTTTTGATCGAAAGGGCCGAACAATTGGAGCCTAAAAACGAGAGAGTCAAAGAACTCAAGGAACTGCTTCGTTCTTAAATCATTCAGAATTCTGTTGCGAAATCCAATCGGATCCAGATTCTTGTGCTTCGGACAGTTTTATCTTTCCTTCGGAGAATTAGAAAGAATATGTTTTATACCGAACTCAATGCAAAAATAGATTATTCAAGAGATAACTTGAGATGGAATGCTTGGGGCGCTTACGGCCAAGACTTTTTCAGAGTGGGCCAGATGCAGGAAATCCTGGCCTTTCTTTCCGACGAATTCAAGGTCACTGAAATTCGCAAAACCCCTCCCGTTGCTTTGGAGGAAATCACTCTTCCAAAATCCAATCTCAGCCCCGCGCAAATTCGAGAACTGAGTAAGATCTGCGGAACCAAACATTTTTCTACGGAGCGCAGGGAGAGGGTGTTTCATTCTGCGGGTAAAAGTTACTACGACGTTCTGAGACTTTCCTTTGATACTCTCAAACACTTTGTGGACGGAGTCATCTATCCCGGTAAAGAATCGGAAATCGCGAAAATCTTAGAATACTGTTCTAAAAATCAAATCACAGTCATTCCGTTTGGCGGAGGTTCTTCCGTTGTAGGAGGTTTGGAGGTTCTGAAAGGAAAGGGACAAAAAGCGGTTCTTTCCTTGGATACGACTCGAATGGATACGCTCGTTCGTTTGGACAAAGAAAGTCACCTTGCCACCTTTCAGGCAGGAGTTTACGGACCAAAATTGGAAAAACTTCTCAACGATCAAGGTTTTACGCTCGGACATTTTCCCCAATCCTTTGAATACTCCACTCTCGGAGGTTGGATCGCCGCGAGAAGTGCGGGACAACAGTCCAATCGTTATGGGAAAATCGAAGAAATTCTTACCTGTCTAAGAGTAGTAACTCCAACAGGCATTGTGGAAACCTTAAGAGACCCGGCCTCCTCCACCGGACCGGATCTCAATCAAATTTTTGCGGGAAGCGAGGGGCTTCTTGGCATCATCACAGAAGTGACAATCAAAGTTCATAAACTTCCCGAGACGAGAAAGTATTTTGGAATCGTATTTCCGAATTTTTCCTCGGGTCTGAACTTCATCAAAGAAATCAATCATAGGGAAATTCCAACTTCTATGATTCGGCTTTCGGATGCGAACGAAACTCGTCTGTATCAGACGTTAGGCACGCTTGGTAAAAAAAACACTCCTGCTCGCTGGTTAAAAAATAAGATCCAAAACGCGGTTCTAGGCTGGAAATCGATCGGAGAGGATAAATGTGTGATTCTTCTCGGAATGGACGGAACTAAAGAGGACGTTTCTCAGAACTTTTCCAAAATAAAAAAGTTGATTCCTAAGTTCGGAGGTTTGTATGCGGGAACTCATCTCGGAGAACAGTGGATTCATTCCAGATACAATATGCCTTTCTTACGCAATCACGTAATGGAGAATGGAATCGGCGTCGATACGATGGAGACCTCCACTACCTACGATCGTGTGCTTCATCTTCATAAAGAAGGTGTGGCCGCTCTTGAAAAATCGATTCCGGGTTCCATCGCGATGTGTCATATTTCGCATAGCTATCACGAAGGTGCCTGCTTGTATTACACGATTATATTTCCGATGGACTCGAAAAAACCCGAGGACCAATGGTTTAAAATGAAACGGACCGTTTCGGATTGTTTTGTCCAAAACGGCGCTCCGATTTCGCACCATCACGGAGTAGGTTTTGATCACAAGTCTTGGTATGAAAAATCAACTTCCAAACCAGCGCTCTTAGGTCTCAAGGCTTTCAAAAAGGAAATCGATAGAAAAGAAATCTTAAATCCGGGGAAAGTTTTTTACTGAGAATGCCGATCGTTTTAGAAAAAGGGGACTTCCTACAAACTTAAGAAGGTCCCCTTTTGCAAAACTTCGATTGCTTATCGCAATTGAACTGAATCTCAAAGGAAATTGTCGGAACTACGGCGGCTCTTCCGTGAAAGCGGGCGGCCCCGCCCTGATCTTGGGTGGTGGGGAGCGGTGGCGGGAAAAACTCCGGAAACTTTCCTCTATCACAAAATTCTAATTTTGCAACCACAAATCCCAGTGTAGGAACTCTTACAAAATACCTTGTCTCGGGACGATTCTTACCATATCTACTCTCAACTTGTGGGTAAGGTTAGGCTGAGGCGGAGAAGCCTCAATAATTCAATGGTCGGGCTTTTGTCGGAACTCCGACGGATCTTCTGTGAAAGCAGGCGGCCCCGCCCCGATCTTGGGTGGAGGGGTGAGGTGGCGGGAAAAACTCCGGAAACTTTCCTCTATCACAAAATTCTAATTTTGCAACCACAAATTCCCCTGTAGGAACTCTTACAAAAACTCGGATTGAGATCTTTGTTGATCCGAAAGAGTTTTCCAACTTGGGATCAACTGCTCCGACTAAAACTGTCTCTAAGAAAAGGTTCGTGTTGTATTTCCAGTCCGTCCTGTTTAGAGACAACCTTCTGTTCCCAAAATTTTATGACATTTAAACAATCACTGCGGACAAACACAAAAAAGCCGGCGTTTTCACCGGCCTCTTCTATTACTCTTTCTTAAATTAGAATTTACTGAAATACTGGTCTTCTTCTTTCAAGAATGGATTTCATTCCTTCTTGACCGTTTTTGGAAAAAACGGCGTTGGAAAGAAGAGTGATGTCTCTTTCCGCATTTTTTTCGGCAAACATCCGAACCGGATCCCGAAGCGAAACCTTGATTCCGATCACGGATTCGATCGCCATGTCCTTAAATTGTTCGCAGTATTTTCTGGCTTTCAC
This sequence comes from Leptospira ainlahdjerensis, assembly GCF_016919175.1. Taxonomy (GTDB): domain Bacteria; phylum Spirochaetota; class Leptospiria; order Leptospirales; family Leptospiraceae; genus Leptospira; species Leptospira ainlahdjerensis. The sequence goes on from NZ_JAFFPU010000004.1 coordinate 28,269, forward strand.
CATCATTTCCTCCGTCGAAACCGCAACGTCGTCGATCAAGTCGATCTCTTTGGCTTCCTCGGCTTTTAGACCTTTTCCGGAATAAAGAAGATCTCTCGCTGCGTTGATTCCCACGGTTTCTTTCAACATAAACCCCGCAACCGAAGGAAAGTTGATTCCGATCTGGGATTCCGGAAAACCAAGACGTCCTTTTTTTTCCACCATCATTCTATAATCGCAAAAGATCGCGTAAACGGCGCCCAAACCCATGGAATGACCGTTCATAGCACAGACGATCGGTCTTTCAAAAAACAGAAGTTTAGAGGCGGTATCCAAAGCGAGGCGCAGAACGTCTTGGATCTGTTCTAAAGTTTTGCCAACAAAAATGTCAGGATTGAAACCGTTGGAAAAAAACTTTTCATTCTTGGAAGTCAAAATTACGGCTTTGATCGTAGGATCTTTTGCAATCGATTCGAGTTTTGCCGAAATCGTGCGAAAAAAATCCCCGTTCAAGGAATTGACTTCGTTGGTTTCGATATAAAGTTCCAGAATATGATTGTTTCTAATTTCGGAAAGCATACTTCGCTCCTAGTTCGATAAAATATAAATTTGCTACGCAGATTCCATAAATCAAAACCCTGCGTCCATTTGTCTAAAATTCTTCCAAACTGAGGGAAGAAAGAATGTTGTAAACCTCGATCTTTTCCTTTTAAAAATGAAATTTAGAATCCGGAATCGTCTCCGAGAGAGCGATCTTCTTCATTTTGATTTCGATCTTGTTTTGATCCAGATTCGTTTTCGGTTCTACAATTCTCGTAATCGTGATTTTGGGAGGAAACGAAACGATCCCCTGCACTTTTGTGATCGCCCTCAGATTGCTTTTTTTGGAAAGAAGCTCCACCGAACTGATTCCAAATTCCGTCATCCAAAACGTAATGTCTTCTCCCGGTTTCTTAACAAGAATTGCACGTTCGGAAAGATTAACGAACGTAGGATTCGTCCCTGCGAGTCCGGAACTATTGTTTGAAAGAAGAGAATACAAAACCGGAAACGGAATCGTGGATTGTTTTTTACCGCTCGGATCCTTGAACACGATATCTCCCATCGGAAGCGTCTGCGTATTTGAATTTGCGGTTTTGATCTGAATCGAAATTCCATCCGTAAAAACTCTCGAAACGATCATTCCGAAAAACGGATCCGAAAGTTCGATATACATTTTTCCGGACGGCCGATCATAATAGATCTTTCCGTCGGCGGAAAAACTTTCCTTCTTAGGAACAAAGTTCTCGATTCTCATGGAGAATTCTCCGGAATAGGAACTGTTTTTATCCTCGAGCTCTCGAATCGATTTTAGAATGCGCGCTGCGTCAGGATTTTTGGAGGATAAGAATTTTAAATTTCCCTTATCCGGAAACGAAATTTCTTCGATCTGCGGTGTTGTACAAGCGTAGAACATCAGCGCAAACATTAGAATTATAGAATGTAATTTTGGTTTCATCGATTTATAGGTTCTTTTTTGAATTTTTGATTACGGATTTACTGATCGAAGTGCGCTGTTCTGAAGTTTTTTATGAAGTCTATTTGTGTCTTCTTTCTTCTTAAAAAGTTTGAGGCTTTTTTCCCAGTAGGCGATCGCGTTTCTCATTTCGTTTTTTTCTTTGTATACGTCTCCGATATGTTCTAAAATCACGGGGTCTTCTTCTCCCTTATCCTTTAGAATCTGATACGCCAATTGAAGATGCAAAAGAGCCTCTTCCAAATTTCCCATCTTGAAAAAAATCCATCCGAGACTGTCTTGATAGGCCTCGTTATCAGGGGCCAACTCCACCGCCTTTTGGACAAGAGAAAGCGATTCCTCTAAACGAATTCCCTTTTCGGAAAGATAATACCCCAAATAGTTGTAGGCCATTGGACTCGTCGGATCGATCTCCATGGATTTTTTGAGATCGTTTTCCATCTCGTCCTGGTTCCCTAACTTCTCGTGAACGGAAGCGCGATAAAAAAAATAGATTCCGTTTCCGTGCTCTTTTTCGATCGCCGAATTGAATTCTTCCAAAGCCTCTTTGTATTTATCCTTGGAGGCAAGAACGATTCCTAAAAGATAGCGCGCATAGGACATCTCCGGTTCCGATTTCAAAACGTCTCGGATCAGATTTTCGGCTTCTCCTTTTTTGTTCGGAGGATCCGCACGGAGTAAATAAGCAAGATGCAGCTGAAATTTGAGTTTATCCGATTTTTTTTCTGCGAGCTCGACCGCTTTACGGGATTCTAAGATCGCACGATAGACGAAACCGGACTGTTCGTGGCAAGACGCCAAAAAATCGTGAATCTCCGCTTCGTTCCATTCGGAGGTTTTGTCGGAAATTTGACTCGCTCTTTGTGCTGTCCTTTCCGCGAGTTCGAACTGCTGCATTCCGAAAACGATTTCCGAAACCTCTCTAAGTTCCTTCAAATACTGAGGAGGATTTTTTTCCTTTTCGTAGACGTCGAGCATCGCCAGACGCACGGCGAGACGGGTCGGAAATTTTTCCTTTACGGGCAAAAGGATTCGTTTTGCATCGATGTATTTTCCGAGCATCACAAGATACAATCCTTCAAGAACGCTTCCCTTCGGAATTTTGGACTGTTGATTGAGAACATTAAAGTATTCGAATGCATAGGAACGGCTCTCGATAAAATACATCTCGGCGAGCAAATGTTCCACCGAAGAAAGATTCTTTTTTACCTTGAGAATGCGGTTGAGTTCTTTTCGAGCCGAGGCGAATTTTCCGAGTTGGTTCCAGATTCTCGCGAGAGTGAGTCTAGTGGAGATATCCGAAGGATTTTGCTGAAGATAGGAGCTCAAAAAATAGAGAGCTTTTTTTGTCTGACCTCCCGCAAAATACAATTCCCCCAAAGACTTATCCACATAGGATCTGTATTTCGGATTTCCTTCCCTGTTTCGAATGGAATCGCTGAGGGAAGTCAGATACAGAATCGCTCTCGGAAAATTTTTGAGTTCCTGATTCAAGGAACCTAAAAGATAGAGAAGATCGGAATCGTCCGCAAAACGGCTCAAGTTTGCTTCCAGATAGTCGCTCGCCTTTTGGTATTCCCCCATTCGAATGAGAACCCTCGCCTTCAAAAGATAAGCGTCTCGAAACAGAGGATCCGCTTGGATTGCAAAGTCGGCTTCCTTTTCAGCCGATTCGAACTGTCCCAATGCAAAATGTCCGTTTGCCTTGGCCACCCTGGAAACCGGAGAAACAGGCCGTTTGAGGTTTTCGGAACAACGAATGTATTTTTCGTAAAAACCTACGGATTCTTCATAAGCTTTTTTTGATTTTTCGTGGGAAGTTCCCTTGTTCGCTTCGGTTTGTTTTTCAAAGGCAAGGGATAAAAAGAATTCAGGCGCAACCTTGGATTGAGAATATTCACATTCTTCTTCCGAAAAAAGAGAGACCTGGAAAAACAAAAAACAAAAAACAAAGGCACAGTGAGTAAAAGAAAAGAAACGGGAAACGAGGGAGAAGCCGTTTTTATTATTTGCTTGATTCATTCGGGTAACGGGACAGATTTGAGAAGAATGTTCCATACGTCAGGAACCATCCCGTCAATAGGTCCGGAATTTCATTCTGCATACGATCCGTCTAGGAGTCGAATCAATTTTCCAAACGATCGGAGCGGTTCATTTTGCTAACATACATCCGAGAAAATAAAAAATTCATTCTGATCCTCCTTTTTGTTTGGATCGCGGCTGCCGCCTGGATTCTTCCCAATCGATATAAATTATTGAGTAAGGTAGCCTTGATGGTGAGTCCGCCCGGTTACGATCCTAAAACCGCTGAAGAATTTATCGAAAAGGGAGATTCAATTCTCCAAAAAGAAGTCGCTTATCAAGATCAAGGGGAAAGAATTCCGGATCTAGATCTGATGCGGGAAGCCTGTCTTTATTATTATTCTTTGAGTGAAAGGGATTCCGTTCTTTACAAACCTTCTTGGACGGACTCGATTCATATTTGGAGATTTAAGGATTCCGGAATGAAAGAAGAATCTCCTGGGGAAAAAAAGATTTCCTCCAAAACGAGATCGAGAGATCCGATCACGGGAGGATTCAATCCGGGAGAATACTGGAAAACGACCTCTCCGACCGTCTTAGAAGCGTTAGACTATTATAAAAGAGCTTTGAATTTTTCTGGACCGGATTTTTCGGTTCCAAAAAAGATCGAACGTGCGGCCCTCGCCGTATGTCGTCCCGAAGAAGTTTTGTTAGCTTACGCGGACTATGTACGCAATACGGAAGAATCGGTTCGAGTTGCGATCGAAAAAATCAAACCTAAAAAGCCGTTTTTCTCCTGCGGCGCAGATTCCAATCCTTTGAACGTACTCACCGAAAAACAAAATCAGATGCGAGTCTGGTCTCAGATCAAATCCAATTCCTTTTTGATCGATCCGGATCGAAACATCAGAGTCAACGCAAACGATTTCAAAAAGGCTCTCAACCTACTCGCCTTTGGAATTTACAAAACCGGACTCAATTCGATCTCCCCCTTGGAAGCCGACGGAATTTTGGAAAAACTTCTTTTCTTTTCCGATCCCGGAACCGTGGAATACGATGAACTCCTTTTCAAACGAGGAATGCTCAACTATCAACTCGGAAAAAGGGATCCTCTTTTTTGGAACAAAGCGATCTTTTACTTTCGGGAAGCGGCACAGTCTAACTTCTTAGATAAAGGTTCCGTATTCGAAGCTCGACTGATGAACATCCGAGCCGAAATTCGAAAGGGAGAATTGGATTCCGCCTTACAGGGGTTACAATTGTTGGAATCGGAACTTTATACGATCGATAAAGCGTATCGAACGACCGGAGCCGGAAGAAGCGATCTTGTAGAGGACAGAAAAAAACTCTTACGATATGTTCTCCGAAAAAAAGGAAGATACGAAGAAGCGGATGAACTCTATGTCGAAGAAGATTCGTTATTTTGACTACAACGCGACGCATCCCCCCTTTGCGGATGTACTCGTGGAAATTCAAAAAGACTATCTCCGCGACTTTTACAATCCTTCCGGGGCGACTCGGTTCTCCTTAGCGAGACAGGGTAAGATCGAAGAGGCTCGAAAGATTTTGGAAGACTATACGGGCAAACTCGCAAAGGAGTTTGTCTTTTCTTCCACCGGAACCGAAGCCAATCACCTCCTAACGCAGTCAATCTCCGGGACCTTTTCCGGAACGGCGATCGTATCCTCTCTCGAACACGCTTCTATGGATTCCGCATTAGAATACTCGGGTTTTAAAACGCGAAAGATCCGCACTCTTTCTAACGGACAAATCGATCTTTTTCATCTGAGAGTTTTGTTGGAAGAAAACCCCGCTCCGATCTTTGTATTGCACGTCGCCAACGAATCGGGAGTCATCCAGCCGCTTTCGGAAATTTACGAGCTTTCGAAAGAATTCGGCGTTCCCTTATTCTCAGATCTCATGCAATCCTTTGGAAAGATCGAAGTTCCATTCACCTACTTGAGCGGATTTACGTTTTCGGGTCATAAGATCGGAGCCGGAATGGGAGCTTCCGGAACCTGGGTTCGTTCCGATTTGGTATTCGAAAAGGAATTCGGAATCTTTCGAGGCGGCAACCAAGAAAACAATCACAGAGCGGGAACCGAAAACTCTCCCGCAATATTATCTCTTTCGAATATTCTAAATTTAAGAATTTCGGAGATCGAAAAGAAAAACGAAATCCTCAAAACCTTTCAGACCAAAATCGAAACAACCCTGGAAGAATGCGGTTGCAAAATTATAGGAAAGGATTCCCCGCGCATCGCTAGCACTTCGTTTTGCCTTCTTCCTACGGACGACGTCGATTTTTTTATGATGGGAATGGAAGAATCCGGTTTTGTAGTATCGACGGGCTCTTCCTGTAAATCCAGATCGAGAGAGCCCGCCGCTTCTCTTTTGTCTATGGGGTTTTCCGAAGAAGAGGCGTTGCGAGCGATCCGAATTTCCACCGGATGGTTTACGACTGCGGAGGAAGTGGATGCGCTCTGTTTTCGAATTCAAGAAGTGTTGAAGGCGTTGTCGAACGATCTCTAAAATCCGAAAATGAATCGAAATATAAAAAATCATTTCTTCTTGATTTTCGATTTCAATCCGCCGTCGACTTCCGAACCATATACGAGGAACTTTGAAACCGTGGATTCGGAGTCAACCTTTCCAAGGTTGAAACTTTTTTTAATAGACCCTTATCGATTTTATTCCCGAATAAATATTGACAATCGATTTTCCTGACATGCAATTGCCACTCACTCAATGTGTGAAAACTATGAAAATCAAATTCAAATTTTTGACCTACCTATTCTTCCTCTTCTTGTGGATCCTATTATCCAACTGCGGCCTTGCGCTGACTCCCCGCATCACTACAAAAATTCCTCCCAAGACCGAAACAGAAGTCTTTCGACTCAATCTTCTCTACGGAGAGGTAAAAACTCTCGCGGGAATCAACTTAGGATTATTAAACGAAGTCCAGGAAAATCTCTACGGCGCCCAGCTCGGAATCGTAAATTTTTCGGAAGGTAAAACCTACGGTTTTCAAGTAGCGGTCGTCAACGCAGCTAAAAACAAGGGCTTTGGAATTCAAGCCGGGATCGTAAACTCCACAAATGGTAATTCCAAGGGAATCCAAGCAGGAGTTATCAACTTAGGAGGCGACAAGGTAGGATACGATCTTACGATCGGAGTCGGCAATTATAAGACGAGCGGTCTTATGATCGGAGTCACAAATCTGTCCTCACAAGGAATCAACTTAGGAGCCCTGAACGAGAATTCGCGCGGTGTAAACCTGGGAGTTTTGAACATCCAAGGGAGCGGTGTCAGCATCGGAGTTTTTAACGGAGGATCGGGAGTTCATATCGGCCTTCTAAATTCCGCGGGAGAAGACGAAACGGAATCTCCCACTCTGCAATTCGGACTTCTCAATTTTTGCGGGAAAGGAAGATTTCCCGTCATGATCGGATTTAACTATTGTAAATGACTATGAAACATAAAATTTCTCTAAATTACATTTTTATCATATTTTCTTTGAGCGCCCTTTCGGTTTTCACTCTGAATTGCGGAGTCGGCGGCCTACGAGGTGAAAAATCCTTTGTAAGAGCTCCGGCAAAAACGGAAACTGAAGTTGTGAGAGTCAACCTACTCTACGGAGAAGTGAATAAACTCTACGGAGTCAATCTCGGGGTGATCAATACGGTCAAAGATCGTCTCATCGGAGTTCAAGTCGGCGGAGTCAATTTTTCAGACGGAAAAACATACGGCGCTCAGTTTTCCCTCTACAATGAAGCTAAGAATGGCGGTTTCACAGTTCAAGCAGGCGGGGTGAATAAAGTTGAAGAGACCGGCGCCGGAATCCAAGTCGGTCTTTATAACAAAGCCTCCAACGGAGGAGTGTATCTGACGGCGGGTTTGTATAACAAAGGTAGCAGCGGGGCGACGATCGGCCTGATCAACAACGAGGGATTGGGAATCAACGTAGGCGGCTTTAATTCCGGTTACGGACTCAACGTAGGACTCATCAATTCCGGCAAAGGACTCAGCATCGGAGCGATCAATATGGGTGAGGACGGCAATTTTCAGATCGGAGTTTTGAATTTCTGCTCGGAAGGTCCGTTTCCGATTATGATCATTGCAAACTATTGTTCAAAGCCGAGTTCGGAAACTCCGGCCTCCACACCGGCAACGGATTCGAAAACAACACCGGTGAAATAAATTAAAAAGGTATATCTTGATTTTAGACCATACTAAAACGGACCGAGAATGATGGCTCCGAAATCAAACCGGAGACTAAGAATCAGACGGAAAATAAGGATACGTTTTTAACCTTAAAATCAAGATATAAACTCAAACCAATCCATTAAGTCCTCTTCCATCCGATGGAAAACAATCTGATGGATCAGCTCGTTCAAAGGAATTGATGAAACCTATTTTTTTTCGCTATTTTCTTCTTTTTACAATTTCAATTTCATCCGTAAACTGCGGGGTCGCGCTCACACCTCGGTTGACAGCCAAAATTCCATCCGAAGCAGAAACGGAAGTGTTTCGGCTCAATCTGATTTACGGCGAACTAAGGATGCTCTGCGGGATCAATGTAGGCGTTATGAATTTTGCCAATCGCCTCATCGGAACTCAGATCGGAATCATCAACTCGGCAGAAAACGCAAGCGGCCTTCAAATTGGATTCGCTAACAATGCCGGATCCAAATACGGCGCTTTGAAAATCGGAATTTTCAATTTTAATTTCTTTTTGGATTCAGGTAAACCACTTCTACATCCTGGCTCGGACATGAAAATCGAAACTCAAGTCGCAAAAAATGCCAGCGTATCGATCGGCGCCGCCAATATTCTGAGCGGACGGCTCAACTTCGGAATTTTCAATTGGGGAGAAGGTCTCCATGTTGGACTCGTCAACATGAACGAGGGCAGTTCCGTTAGTTTAGGAATTGTGAATATAGGAACAAACTTGGAAATTTCGCCTAAAGAGAAACGGGCGATTAGTTTCGGAATCTTCAATTCAGGAACTCATAAAGAAGAATTCCAAATCGGGATCATCAACTATTGTCCGAATAATACGATTCCCATCCTGATTCTCGCAAACTATTGTTCCCAATCGGAATCAGAAATACCTGATTCAACACCGAAAAACGAGATCAAAACGGAATCTTCAAAATAATCAATTCTAAAAATACAATATTCTAAATCACCTTTCTTTCGGATATTATTTATTGAATAAAATTATATATTCTATTTTTAGAATATTAAGGAAGCGACTGGTAGATCTTTTCAGCGTACCGATCGGTCATTCCTGCGACGTAGTCGCTAATCACACGGTATAAGGATTCTTCTTCGATTCTTTCTTTGTAGGTTTCCGGGATTTTTTCCGGGTGTTTGAGAAAATAATCAAACAAGGATTCTATCACTTTTTTTCCGTAGTCGCTCATTCTTACCAAATCTTCGTGACGATATAATCTTTCATACAAAAAGGATTTAAGTTCCCGGAACTTCGCATCGACGCCTTCCGAAAAACCCGCGATTCTCACACCTTGTCTCCAGATTCTTCCCAGATCCTCTCTGGAACGAACCTGATTTGTTTCCAGTTGGGAAGATATATTTCGAATGAGATCCGAGACCATAGCGTTCGTAAGATTTCGAATCGAAGTTCGGATGAGAATTTTCTCGGCCGCTTCCGGATAACGCGTCTTACAGTCTTGATAGACCTCGTTCCAAAAAGGATTTTCGGACAAGTCGCCAAGATGCAGATAACCCATCTCCCAACCGTCTTCGATATCATGACTCGTATATGCGATTTCATCGGAAAGATCGGCGATCATCCCTTCAAGAGAGGGTCCGTCTTCTTGTCTGGATAAAAACATTCCGGAAGTTTCATATTCCGATCCGTGTTTCATAAGTCCCTTCAAAGTTTCCCTGCAAAGATTCAATCCGGGAAAACTGGGATACTTTTTTTCGATCGCGGTCACGATTCTCAAAGACTGTTTGTTGTGTTCAAAGCCTCCGTGATCCTTCATCAAACCGGAAAGAACGTCCTGACCGGCGTGACCAAACGGGGTGTGACCGAGATCGTGAGCGAGCGCGATCGTTTCGGAAAGATGAGAATTCAAACCCAACGCAGAAGCGATCGTCCGAGAAAGACCTGCCACTTCCAAAGTATGAGTCATTCGATTTCTATAATTCTCCCCTACCGAAAAAATGAAAACTTGTGTTTTGTATTGAAGACGTTTAAAAGCGCTCGAATGAAGAACCCGATCTCGGTCCCTCTGAAACGGAAGTCGGTAGGAATGTTCCTCTTCTTCGTAAACTCTTCCTCCGTTATTTGCACTGGATACGGCATAAGGAGCGAGACCCGCTTCTTCTTTTTGAATCAATTCATTTCTGGAATAATACACTATCCTAAAAAATCGGGCACTTTTCCCAAAAGTCTCCTTACTTTTTTTGTTTGTTTACTGCTATTTTAAAGGAGCCAGATTTTAATGTCCCTGAAATCCTAACCCAAGGCGTTACAAGTAGGAATGGAATTCTTAAATCTTCTCGTTCACATCTTCTCCGAATACGGATACATCGCCGTCTTTTTAGTTCTCATTCTTTGCGGTTTCGGACTTCCGGTTCCGGAAGATATTTCCTTGGTTTCCGGCGGCGTGATCGCCGGCCTTGGAAAAGCGGACCCTCATTTTATGTTTTTAGTAGGAATGGCGGGAGTTCTCATCGGAGACGCTTCCGTTTTTTTACTCGGAAGAATCTACGGAATTCGAGTTTTGCAGATTCCGATGATTTCAAGAATTGTTACACCGGAACGATTTGCCAAGGTCCAAGACAAGATCGGAAAATACGGAAACTGGGTCACTTTTATGGCTCGTTTTATGCCGGGTCTTCGAATGCCGATCTATCTCACGGCCGGAACTTCCGATCGAATTTCCTTTTACCGATTTGTGGCCCTGGATTTTATGGCGGCGATCATATCGGTTCCGGTTTGGGTCTATCTCGGTTATTTCGGGGCTCACAACTTTGATATTCTTCTTACTTGGGTTCACCAAGGTCAGCTAACGGTCTTTGGACTTTTGGGTGCGGCGATTTTATTTTTTGGAATTTCCTATTGGATCCGAAAGAAACGATCAGCGGCTCCTTAAGAATTTCTTTACATCTTTTTGCATTCGGCTATTGTTTGACCAGTTATGGACATTCTTGCGCAGCCGGTGCTTGTGCTGAATGCCGGTTACGTCCCCATCGGGATCCGGTCGGTCAAAGACGCCCTCATCCTTATCATTCTTGAAAAAGCGCAATTGATCAAGGATGATGAAAGTCTTCTCATTCGTTCCGAAAAACTCAAGTTCACGGCGCCTCGAATCATTCTTCTCCGAGACTACTACCGAGTTCCGCCCAGGAAAGATCGAGTTTCACGGGAGAATATTTTTCAAAGAGACAACTACCACTGCGTCTACTGCGGTAAAAAATTTCCAAGTTCGAAGCTGACTCTGGATCACGTAATTCCAAGAAGTCGTTGGGAAGGAGTTCCTAAAAAAGAAAGACCGAAGGATTTTAATTCTTGGGAGAATCTGGTCGCGGCTTGCAAGCACTGCAATACTCGAAAAGGAAACAAACTTCTCTCCGAATTGAAGTGGAACTTGCCGGAAGAAAATCGGGTGACACCCAAGCTACGCTTTCCACTCTTCTCAATATCGGATCAGCAGGCGGAGAAGTTCGGCTGGCGGGAGTATATTTCTTTTTGAAACGTCTTTCTATTCTATTTCTTCTTCCAGTCGTATCTCTCCTTTTCGGGTGTCCTAACTATTCTACGACAAGGCTGATTTCCACACCTCCGACTCTGATCAGCATCGTTCCGATCGCTACGGGGTACGAACTCAGGATGAGAGCCGGAAACCCCGAACTTTTTTTTACCGGATACCGTCTTTTTGCGGGGAATTCGGAAAATGAATCTCGATTTCCTGCGGACTTGAACGCGGGGATCGATTGTGTGGGAGGAGTATTAAATCTGATACCGAACCAGCCTTTGGAGTATTCCATCGAACTCAGTCCGAACACCGGACCTCTCGCAACACCGGCCACGGGAGAAAACACAAATCGAATCTGTAAGATGAACGTAACCCTTACCTCGGGACAATTCCTAACCTTACGTTCTCAAGTTCTTGTGGTCAGCATCACGAACGGGGCCGCTTCCGGGTTCGTATTTTCGATGCCTTCCAACTCTCTCAAGGTTCCTTAAACCAAACTTCGATTTTTTGCAGAACATTCTTCGCGTCCGCAATCCAAATACTTTCAGGAAAAGACCGGATCAATTCTTCAAAGAGAGCTTTTGAGTTCAGCAAAGAACTTCTCAATTTCCGAAGCGCCGGATTCTCCTCTCCCTTTAGGAAAATAGGATTTCCATCCGTGGTTTTGTAGTATTCGTGGATCGCAAAATCATAAGAATCGCGGGCGAGTTTGTAAACATCGTATTCCGTTTTTTGAAAATGCGACCGCGAAGAATGAGAAACTAGATTCTCTTTTTGCATTTTTTTTTGTTCGAGATAAGAATGGAGTACATCTCTGGATTCGATCAATTCTTTGAATAAAGAATCGCTTGAGAATTCTCCTGTGTCCGGGTGGTATTTTTTTGAGAGGAGATAAAAACGACTTTTGAGTTCTTCTTCCGTAAACCCCGGGTCCAAACCAAGAAACTCCAGGGCTCTTTCTAACAGGTCCCCGTTTTCCAAAGGTCTTGTCTGAGGTGGAGATGACGTTTGAGTTGGATTTGAACCTGGGCAACGTTCAATTCCTTCTGATATTCTTTTAGGATTTCCTTCATTCTTTCTTCCACTTGAGAATGGAGAAGTCTGGATTCTTCCAGTTTTTGAAACAGATTTTCAGTGATTTCTATGAGCTCTAAATTCTGAGGAACACCCTCTTCCAATTTTTCAATCTTACGATCGAGGGAACAGAGTTTGTCCACGATTTTAAGATTGGAGTCTTCGATCTTGGCTCCTGCCTCTCCGTCCCCAAAACCGAAAACTTCCAGTTGCCGTTTTTGATTTTGGATCAACTCATCCAAAAGCAAAATTTTTTCTCCGAAAAGGACGACAAGGCCCGGGGTATTTTGTTTACGATCAACTGAAGTCAAGTTTTAACCCTGAATGGACAATCCGCTTCCGCGACTACCCTGAAACGGGGCCGATACGACGTTGGACTTCTCTTTTTTCTCGATTTCTTCCCAAGCCGATTTCAGATCTTCCATGTATTTGATAATTTCTTGAATGATCTCGGAATCTTTTTTCATGTTCGCTTCGAGCAGACGTTTTTTGATGTAAACGTAGATTCCCAAAAGGTTATTGGCCACTTCCCCGCCTTGTTCTAAGTTGAGGGCAAGCATGAGTTCCGTTACGATTTCCCCCGCTTTGAGGATATGATTGTTAACCACATCGTATTTTCTAGGAGTGTTGTTCTCCAGAGCGATATTTAGAAAACGAATCGCCCCATCATAGAGCATGACGATGAGTTTTCCCTGGCTGACAGTCGAGATTTCGTTGGATTTATATTGTTCAACGGTCGCTGTGGATTTTCTGGCAAGTGACATGTATCTCTCCTGAAATACTCTTCGACAAAAACGGTTGCCTCCTTAATGCTGGGTCAGAACATTCTTACGGTTTCTCTCAAAACTTTCGCGGGTTTTTTAGTCCGCAAAACCGTCCGAATTTTCAAAATCGAATCCCAACTAGGCCATTTGTCGAGCTATGTCTTATCTCTCCAGTCTCGCCTTGATTTTTTTCAAAATCGGGCGTAACTTTGATAACAAAGGTTCTACGTTTGGATTTTTTAAGAACCCAAATTTGAGAAACCCTCGCTTGGGTGAAAAGACACAACTCTGATTTTATCCGGATAGAATTTCCTTGGCAAGTCTGTTTACAAAACCTAAAAAAAAGATCGTATTTTTAGCATCCGGAAGAGGCTCCAATTTGAAGGCCGTTCTCGAGAATTTGAAGAAAGGAAAGATCGCGGGAACGGGAATTTCCCTTCTCACGGACAATCCTGCTTGTAAGGCCTTGGAAGTTTCAAAAGAATTTCATCTCCCCTCTCAAGTTTTGGATTTTAAATCTTTTGAAGATAAATCCGCCTATCACAAAGCCCTTCTGGATCGACTCTTGGAACTCCAACCCGATCTCATCGTCACTGCCGGATACATGAAGATTCTAAAACCGGAAATCATCCGAGCCTTTACGAATCGGATCATCAATATTCATCCTTCTCTTTTACCCGCGTTTCCCGGACTGAATGCCCAAAAACAAGCCTTTGAGTATGGAGTCAAAATTACCGGCTGCACGGCCCATTTTGTGGACGAGGGAGTCGATTCCGGTCCCGTGATTTTGCAGGGAGTGGTGAAAATCAAGGAAGGAATGTCGGAAAGAGATTTGACTCTAGAGATTCTTAAAGAGGAACATAAAATCCTGCCACTCGCGGTTCAGTATTTTTGCGAGGGCCGGCTAAAGATCCAAAATAGAAAGGTCAGCATTCAGTAAACAATGATACAAATCAAAAGAGCCCTGATTTCGGTCAGCGATAAATCCGGTTTAGTCGAGTTCGCACAATTCTTAAATCAAAACGGAGTGGAAATTATTTCCACAGGCGGAACTCTCAAACTTCTCAAAGAAAAAGGAATCAACGCGATTGCCATCGACGACTATACGGGCTTTCCCGAAATCTTAGACGGAAGGGTCAAAACCTTACATCCGAAAGTTCACGGTGGACTTTTAGGAGTCATCTCCAACCCGGCTCACAAACAAAAGATGGATGAGCTAAAAATTCCGAAGATCGATTTGGTTGTTGTGAACTTATATCCATTCTTAAAAACCGTTTCCAAACCGGGTGTTCTTTTGGAAGAAGCCATCGAGAACATCGATATCGGCGGACCTTCTATGATCCGAAGCGGTGCGAAGAATTACAAACATACGTTAGTCCTCACGGATCCGAACGACTACGGGGAAGCTCAGTCCTTGATTTCTTCTGGAGGAATTTCCGAAGAAGTGTCTGCGAAGTTTATGAGAAAGGCGTTCTCTCATACCGCAATGTATGACACCGCGATCTCTTCCTGGTTTAACAAACAAGCCGGCGACACTTTCCCTGACGTTCTCAATCTTTCTTTCTTAAAAAAACAAAAACTCAGATACGGAGAAAATCCGCACCAAGCCGCAGCCTTTTACGAACCTCTGTTTACAAAGAGCGATTTCTCCCCTTTGCAAGGAAAGGAGTTGTCGTTTAACAATATGTTGGATTTCGACGCGGCGTTTCACATTTCAAGTCTTCTTCCGGAAAACACCGTTTGTATCATCAAACACCTCAACCCCTGCGGAATCGCGTATGCGGACGATCCTTTGGAAGCCTATCATCTCGCGAGAAGAACGGATCCGATCTCTGCGTTTGGGGGCGTGATCGGAATCAAGGGATTCGTAAACGGAGAACTCGCGGCGGTAATCACTGAAAACTTTGTGGAAGGTGTGATCGCTCAGAAGTTTACCCCGGAAGCTCTTGAGATTTTTTCTAAGAAGCCGAACATTCGTCTCATCGAGATCGAAGACTTCAAAGAAGCCTTGGACGAACTCGACCTCCGACCGATCCATCACGGACTTCTGATGCAGGACAGGGATTATACTACGATCACCGAAAAGGATTTAAAAATCGTAAGTAAAAAACAACCGACTCCGGAAGACATCCGAGGTTTGATGTTTGCTTGGTCTTGTGTACGTTTTATCAAATCCAACGCGATCGTTTATACGGAAGAAAATGCGACCCTTGGAATCGGCGCAGGTCAGATGTCAAGAGTCGATTCGGTCCAGTTAGGCGCCAACAAAGCGTTAAACGTTGGACTTTCCGTCGTGGGTTCCTATGTTGCCAGCGACGCGTTCTTTCCGTTTCGGGATGGAATCGACGCACTCGCAAAAGCGGGGGCCAAGGCCATCATCCAACCCGGAGGTTCCGTGCGTGATCCCGAAGTGATCCAGGCAGCGGATGAACACGGATTGATTATGGTTTTTACAGGCATGAGGCACTTCAGACACTGATATGGAATTCCTACTCTATCTCATCTTCTTCGGATTCGTTACGGGCGTTTTGGTTCTTGTGAGCTATTACTTCAAACTTCTGTTTCTTTCGGGAAGGGATTCCTTTGAAAGATTGGAACTCGTGGATTGGATCCGAATTCTTCCGGAAGAATTACTCAAACTTTTGGAATCCGGAGGAAGTCTTCAGTACGGAGCGATCGCATTCTTCATTTCCGCGTTCGTTTCGTATCTATGGACCTTGATGGGAGGAATCATCGGAGCCCCACACTACGCGGACGCATTTGGAAATTATTTTTTTCTTTCCTTTTTACTTCCGGCGACCCTTTTTACAACTTACGGGGTTTTGGTGGATTTGATTTTGAAAGACCTTCCTTCTACGAGTCCGAATCATTTTTTGGTCCGTTTTTTTGAACAGGAAATACCGGTACTCAGCGGTTGTTCGATTTCGGTTATCGCTTCGAATCTCGCCGTTTACGGACTCTTTCATGAAATTCCGTTCTTATTCGTGCTTCCGAACGTTGGAATTATCGCAATTCTACTCATTCTTCGTTGGAACGGAAAGGTAAAGATCGGCGGTATTCAATTCTCCGGTCCGAAAAAGCCTTCCGATGAGGAAGATTCTGAATAAGTTTCCTAAAAAATTGCCGATAGTTAGAATATGAGAATCCTCATTCTTCTCCTGACTCTTAGTTTTATCCCGTGTGCTTTGTTCTCGCAATTGCCGGACGAAACTTCAAACCCAAGACAACCGAATAATACCCAACAACAGGCTCTCAATCTTTTAGAAGGTTTTGCAGAATCGTCTTGGGGAGAAAGTTACGCCAACCTTCGCGAGAAATTCTTATCACTTTCCACCAATCCGCAGAACGACGAAAAAGTGGAGATCGTATTCGAGGACAAGGAAAAAACACTTCTGATTCGAAGAAACGGGATCCTCTATTCGTATCGTTTTTATTCTACACCCAAAATCGTTTTAGATTCCAGGCCCAAAGGTCAAACCGCAAATCCGACCGTGGAAAACAAATCGGAAACGGATGAAGAAAATCATTCCGCACCGGGAGTTTTATTTTCCGTAGGAGTTTTGTTTCGATATCTTCCAGGAAAGGAAGTGCAGCAAAAACTGGAACAGAAATACGGAAAACCGAAGAAGGAAGCCTTGGCCGAAAACAAAATCGGTGGAGCCGTTCTCTGGGAAAAAACCGATGAAAAACAATCTCCCCCCAAGGGCGGTTATATCGTTCAGTGGAAAGAATCTTATAAAAAAATGCCTTTTACCAGAAGAGTCGACTATTTCAGTTCTTCGATCAAATTCCAAATCGAAAAGGAATACAAAGAATTCTTCAGCGCCGAAGAAATCAAAACGCTTCGTGATTTGATTCCATAAACTTACGATTCCAAGGCTCAACTTTTTATTTCCTCCGGTTATTTTTATAAGGGGATTTTTAAGAATCCGACGCGCTCGGAAATTTTTTTCCAGGATTCAAAAACCTGGCTCTATTGGACACGAACGGTTCGAAAGAAAGGAAAGAGAATCGGATTGCAAGCATCATAGAAAATTCCCGCTTTGAAACATTCTGTTTCCCGCAATGTCGCAAACTGGATCAGAACGGACACGAGAAACAAGCTCGAGAGCGAAATGAGAATCGACCAACCGACTCAAATCTCTCGAGTTGTCGATTGACAATATTCGAAACCAATTCGAATTCTCCCTTTCGAATCATTCCCCTGTTTCTAAAAGAATAGAATTCTTCCAAAATTCTATTGACCTTGGCCTCGCTTTCCAACCATGCTCTAAGCACATATTTTAGAGGAGCCTATCAGTGGAATTATATCTGGATACAGCCAACATCGATGAAATCAAAGAGATCGCTTCCTACGGTCTTGTGGATGGAGTCACAACCAATCCTTCCATCATCGCAAAGTCGGGCAGAAATTTTAAGGAAGTCATCAAGGAAATCTGCGCGATCGTTCCCGGTCCAGTGAGCGCTGAAGTTCTTTCTACAAAATTCGACGGAATGTTAAAGGAAGCACTCGAACTCGTCGAGATCGCCGAGAATGTAGTGGTAAAAGTTCCTTTGATTCCGGAAGGTCTCAAGACCGTTGTAGAGCTTACCAAAAGAAACATCCCCACAAACGTAACTCTTTGTTTTTCGGCCCCACAAGCTTTGCTCGCGGCAAAAGCGGGTGCGACTTTTATCTCTCCGTTTATCGGAAGAGTCGATGATACAAGTTGGGATGGAATGGAATTGATCACAGAAATACGAGAGATTTACGACAACTATGGATACGATACGAGAATTCTTGCGGCTTCCATCCGCGGACCGATGCACTTAAAAGAATCCGCACTCCGAGGAGCCGATTGTGCGACGATGCCTCACTCGGCATTCTTGCAACTATTCAAACATCCTCTCACCGATATCGGTTTGGAAAAATTCTTAGAAGACGCTAAAAAGTTAAAGTGGTGATTTTTCTTTTCAAAGCCCTCGAAACGAGGGCTTTGAAATTTTATAAAATACGAATGTACTTCGAATCCGTCTTTTTTCCCAAAGAAAATTCAAATAACCAAAGCACGGCTTCTTCTAAGAGAGTCACCGGTTTTTACCAACTTTCGTTCCGATAAAATTGTTTGGCTCAAAGAAAATTAAAAACGAAATTCAAGTCCTCTTTTCGAAGAGTCCGACTATTTAAAAGCTCTTTTGAAAAAACCGCGGCCAGCCCATTCCATAAGTAGAATACGATTCTATACTTAAATGAACTTCTGCCCCTGCCTCAAAACCGATTCACAAAAAACTCCACGATTCACGATCCCGTTAGATTTGTAAAATCGAACCGTAGCTTTCACTCAGCGATCCGATCGTTTCACTTATGGGATCCGTTTGATTCCGTAGTAGTCGTCCATCATCAACTTCATCGACTCCAGAAAACACATAATCGATTGGTGAGATGCGTCATAAAACAAATTACAAGATGTTTGAGTATTTAGATCCACTGGAATCGCCCCATACTGTCTGGAAAGATTTTGAATCTTCGGCCACCAGATTTTTTCCATCTCGAGTTCGTAAAATCGTTTTCGATAGGTATCATACACTTTCGGCCAGATCAAA
Organism: Leptospira ainlahdjerensis; assembly: GCF_016919175.1. Classification (GTDB taxonomy): domain Bacteria; phylum Spirochaetota; class Leptospiria; order Leptospirales; family Leptospiraceae; genus Leptospira; species Leptospira ainlahdjerensis. Next base: position 46,940 of record NZ_JAFFPU010000004.1, read on the forward strand.
TATACCTTTACGTCGTTCTCCTTTGCCAATTTGAGAAACTCTTCCACAAAGTAAAATTGGGTTTGCCCAAGAGTAAAAGTAGAAAGATACAGATTTCTAATTCGAACGGCGTCCTTCTCCAAACGATCCGGATCGTTAACAAATGAAGTATAAGCGAATTGTTCTCCGTGTTTTAAGTTGAGAATTACATAGTCCGTATTCAGAGCCGGATTGTATTCGGATAATTTTCTTTCCTGCAATCTTCTGGAGAATAACTTAAGATCTGGATTGATCCTTCGAACCGCGAACATACGGTCTAAAAATAATTTCTTCCTGTCTTCTAAGGAAATCTGGTCCATATACTTCAGAATAAATTCATCATCAGCTCCGTATTTCAAAAACGGATCGTAGTAAACCCCTTTCGTATCATCGAATCCCTCCGGACTGACCACGTAAAAAACCAGCTTTGGTTTGATTCCTTGTTTGAGAATTTTTTCGAACCAATAGAATCCATACGCGGGAACCGCCTGAGGTCCGGAAAAATTATAAAGAATCCAATCTTTCTGGAATTTCTTATCCATTCCGAGCGCGGAATATGGATAAGCCCTGGAGTCTCCGAATGCCAGCGCAAGAGAACGATCCTTTAGATCTTTATCCCGAACCATTCTATCAAACAAAGACTTACGTTGTGTGTAATAGACGGTGTTCCCTGCCTGGATAAAATTCTTCTGAAAATACTCGATCGTAAAAATTTTATCCAAACAAAAGACAAAGATCAAAAAAAGAACCGGATAATAAATATAAATTCGTTTCATCATAGTACCGCTCAAAACTTAGAGTAAAAAAAGTCCGCGTTGCCCGCGTTCATTCCGACCATGATAAATAAAATCACGAGTCCTAAAATCGGCAACATCCTCGCGCGCCATTTTTCCGGAACTGAATACTTTTCAGGCCATTCTTCCGAAATGTGAAAAAGAACTACAAAGATAAGCATGTAGATTCCGCTTTCGAGTCCGGTCAGTTCCTGACCTCTCTGAAAGGTAAGAATTCTTCCGATCGAAGAGATGGCGGAAGTAAAATCCGGCGTAAAGAAAAAAGTCCAGGAGATCGAATAGACAAGTAACACGAACAAATATCGGAGAGTCGGCTTAACGTACGGAATTTCAGGTAGAATTTTCCATTTCTGAACTTCAAAAAGTCTTTCGAGAGAAAGATAAATTCCCGTGAGAAGCCCCCAAAAAAGGAAATTCAAACTCGCTCCGTGCCAAAGCCCGCCTAACATAAAGGTGACGATAAAATTGACGGAAGTTCTCAATTCTCCCTTTCTCGAACCTCCGAGGGGAATGTAGATGTAATCTCGAATCCAATAGGAGAACGTTAGGTGCCATCTCCTCCAAAGGTCGCCGAAACTCTGAAAGAAAAACGGAGCTCTGAAGTTTTCCGGTAGATCGAATCCCATCAATTTACCTAACCCTCTTGCCATGTCCGTGAGCCCCGAAAAATCGAAGTAGAGATTCATTGCAAAAAGAAAACAGGTCAACAAAAGAGCCAGACCCGAATAATCCTTCGGGGAAAGAAAGGCGGGTGCGATCAAAGGTACAACCGCCGCCGAAAGAAGTCCTTTTTTGACAAGTCCTCTTAAAAACAGCCAAAGTCCTTCGGTCAGTTTGGAAGGGGTAATAGAAGGCGCCGAAAACTGATCACAGACCTGATCGTATCTGAGAATCGGTCCGGCGATCATCACCGGAAAAAAGAAAACGTAGGAAAAAATTCCGGAAAGAGAAATCTCTTTGTTAAAACCTTCCCTTTTGGAATCTACCGCCAAAGAGATCAATTGAAACGTGTAATAACTGATCGTCGCAGGCAGAACGACTTCAAAACCCGTAAGTCCGAAGGCGGAAGATAACTTCGCATCCAACATCGTCTTTTCTTGAAGCATCGGAATCGAAAAGACAAATCCGACGAACTCCATGAGTAAATAAAAATATTTGAATAGACCTAGATTGAGTAAATTGAGGCCGACAGCGGCTTTTACATACCAGGATTTTTCTTTCAAAAAATAAAAAAGAAGCCAGTTCGCAAAAACTACCAAGATAAGATGAATTAAAAAATTAAAACTAAAGACGGAATAAAAAAAGGCGGAACCGACGATGAGAAGATACTTTCTACTCTTCTCCGGGACATTCCAATAGACCAAGTAGAAGACTAAAAAAAATAAAAGAAATTCTATGCTTAAAAAATTCATTCCCAAACCCCAACTGCGTCTTTCAGAAGATATTTACCTTCCGGAAGATTTAGTTTTTCTAATTGAATCGATCCGACCCGAATCCTCTGAAGATCCAACACGTGTGTACCCAAAGAGTGAAACATTCTTCTGATCTGTCTTTTTTTTCCTTCTCCGAGAATCACTCGATAGACGCAGTCTTTCCCGGGAACGAGTTTAACCATCTTCGCACGCAGAATTTCCCCTGCATCCAAAATCCCTTTTTGAAACGCGGTCTGAATCTCCTTTTCCCCAGGATCGAACTTCAATTGAACCAGATATTCTTTCTCGGATCCGTAGGAAGGATGCGAGATTTTTTGGGCCAGGTCGCCGTCATTTGTCAAAAGGAGAAGTCCGCGGGAATTCAAATCCAATCTTCCGGCAATTTTGTAGTTTTTAAACTTTTCCGGAAGGAGGGAAAAAACGGTCTTTTCGTGAAACCGGTCCTGATGAGAACAAAGATACCCAGCGGGTTTATTCAGGAGCAAAAGTTGCCTCGGTTCCCGATCCGGCCGAACCACCTTTCCTCGAAAAGATACTACGTCGGTTTCGGGTAAAACACGAACCGCGAGATCCGTGACTTGTTTCCCATTGATCTCAATCAATCCCTTAAGGATCCATTCTTCCGCTTTTCGTCTGGAGCCGAGGCCACAATCCGCCAGATACCGATTGAGCCGGATTCCGTCTTTCGGGGGTAAATCATCCTGAGACTTCATCGATTCATCCATTTAAGAAAGATTCCCAAAATCTTCTACCCAAAACTTCGTTGACCGCGCTTTGGACCGATCCAGGATTGAAGCGAAAGATCGGATATTTGTCCGGTCCCAGTTACGATGAATCCCCTCAAAAAAAAGCCCCGCACGCATTCTCTCCAAGAAGCTCCTGAAAAGCCAGAATGGCTCAAGGTAAAACTTACCTTTCCGGACCCGAAGAACAACACGGTCGCGATCGTGAGAGATTCTCTGGAAGAAAAAAACCTCAATACGGTCTGCGAAAGCGCTTCTTGTCCCAATCTCAATCACTGTTGGTCTCGAAAGACGGCGACTTATATGCTCGGAGGAGATATCTGCACAAGACGTTGCTCTTATTGTGACGTAGCCTCGGGGAAACCAAAACCGCTCGATCAAGAGGAACCGCGAAGAGTCGCCGAATCCGCGATCGCACTCGAACTCAAACATGTTGTTCTTACGGCCGTAAATCGAGACGATCTGGAAGACGGGGGCGCTACCCATTTCGCCGAAACCTTGGAAAGAATCCGAGAAGGTCTTCCCGATTGTAAGATCGAATTTTTAGTTCCCGATCTCAAAGCAAAGTTAGAATCTTTAGAAATCATCTTTCAATCCAAACCGGACGTCTTTAACCACAACGTGGAAACCGTCCAAAGACTTTTTCCCGAAGTGGCTCCTCAAAAAAAATACGATCGCTCCTTGGAAGTTTTGAGGATTGCATCTGAACGCGGTTTCTTAACAAAAAGCGGTTTGATCTTGGGAATGGGAGAAACGCTGGAAGAAGTAAAGGAATGTATGCGCGATCTCGTCGCAGTGGGAGTTTCCCTTCTTACATTGGGACAATACTTACAACCGACTCCGACTCACCTTCCCGTAAAAGAATACGTCTCCCCAGAGGTTTTTAAAGAACTAAGAATCTACGGAAAATCGATCGGATTCAAGGGAGTTTTTTCCGGTCCTCTGGTAAGAAGTTCTTATCACGCCGACGAGCAAGTCTCATGGATTCCTTAGAAGGTTCCACACCTCAACCCCCGTCCGAGGAAATTAAGAAAATCTTATATCATTCGATCATTCAGTTTCTTTCGGGAAAAGACGGGTCCGTCAGCAAGTCCGAAATCAAAGACCTTTTGGAAAAAACGATGAATCTGATTCCAAACGTGGAAGCTCATTGGGCAGAAATCAACCGTTTTGGAAAGAATAAGATGCTCCTGCGCTGGAAGGAACAAGTGATGCTTTTGGAAATGGAAGAGGTGATCGACTCGATTCTTTCCCTCTGGAATCAAAAGTTTGACTGATCTGAATACGTTTCCTTGGTTTTTCATTTGTCCTTCTGAAAAATGTGGGAACTCCTCGTTTTCGATAAGGAAAATTTCTGAAAAGGTCAAAGATGCGAAATGGTTGACCCTGTAGGAACTCTTACAAATTTTCCTTCGATTTTGGGATAAACTCTTAATTTCCGGAATAAAAACGAAGCCTATGTCGTTTAAAGAATCGAAGTTTTAAACATCAATCGGGCTGATACAGTCCAATTTTGAATTTTTTCAAAAGTAAATCCGCTTTTTTGGAATGAGCTTTTCCGGATTGATCCTTTTTTGAATAAGCCATCGTCGAATCGGTTCCACACCATTTTCGAATATCATAACGAAGGGAATCGTGAACGCCAATATATTCGGTGACGTCGTATACGGTCTTCTCAATCAAAATCCAACAACTTGCGCTCGTCCCGTGAAGTTTCAATTCTTCGCTTGAAATCATTTTCTCTTTTGCTCCGACCGCCTGCAAAAAACAAACTCCGATTATAAGAACCAAATATTTTACCATGGGGAAAATTCCTCTGAATGAATCCTTTTATTGGGAACGGCCTGGGAATGCAAGTATCTTCGAACGTTCTTCATAAACTGAGGCGGTCCGCATATAAGATATTCTGCATCTTCATTTTGATAAAGATCCGAATTCAATATCGAAAGATCCGGATGTTGTTTTTGTGGAACTTCCACAAACCGCCACTGAAACTGACTGAATTTTTTGGAAATTTCGTCTAACTCGGATTGAACCGACAAATCCTTTGGATCGGAAAAAAAATAAGTCAGCCGAATCTTCCCGGAAGCGCGGAATTGCAAACACCTTGCTCTTCCTAAAAAGGGAGCGATCCCGATTCCGCCCGCGATCCAAATCTGATCCTTCTGCCAATCGACATTGAGTTCTTGAAACGGGCCCAGTACTTCAATTCGATCGCCCGGAAGCGCATTGATTAAACGTTTTGTATCCTTTCCCAAATTTTTGATTCTTAGACGAAGCAAATCGCTTTCGGAACAGGAACCGATCGAAAAAGGATGCCAGTCGTGAGAGTATTCTTTTCCCAAAAAACGGAGATAGAGAATCGCACCCGCTTTGTATTCTTCACGAATCACGTCTTTATCGGAGTCCGGTATCAAATCCAATTCAACGGAAGAATCGGAAATTCTATCGATCTTTTGAATCTTCCAAAGAGTTCCGCTCCATGTCCGAAGAAGGATCGCAAGAATACTGCCCGCTCCCAGAGTCACACTAAACACAAACGGGATCCGGTGCCACCATTCTTCGGAGAGGAAAAGATAACCGTGGATGATCGCGAGGAAATAGGAGGGAATCAAAAACAAGTGAATCACAAACCAGGAACGATATCTTTGTAATTTCCAAAAGGCAAAAAGAATACTGAGAGAATAGATCAGAAAAGCGATCCAACCGGTTAAGACCGCAGGCTCGTCCAGCATCGTAAGAATTTCCGGAAAGGAAACGGTTTCAAAAAGGATGTGGGCAAAAATGAAAAACGTCGTAAAAATTCCAAACCAATGATGCAAGCGGTATTGAGAAGCAATTCCAGTGCTCCAAGCGGAAAGCTTTTTTAACTTCAGAGCCAAGAAGAAGGTACAGGAAAACAACAAGAGGCCTATAATCGGTAAATAGATTTCTAAGAATTCCAATTTTATTTCAGTTCCGTTCAACCTGTTCTCAATACCTACAATCCAGATTCTGTCCCACAATTTTTTTGGATCTCTCGAAAAATCTGTTGGAACTACAAGATTTTTTTTTAGTCCCACCCTACCCTTGTATAACGATCCTCGCGGATCTGCGTCTAAGTTTTTCGAATGGCTGACGGATGGATCGAGGAAGGTTTCTTTCTCTTAAAATCCGAATGAATGGTTCTCTTTATTTTTGGTAAACAATGGTTCGTACAAAGAAAAACCCGAGTTTTGACACCCGGGTTTTTTCCACCTGATTTCAGGTTCAGTCTCTGTTATCAGAATTTAGCTTTCGTTTGGAAGTCGTAAATCACTTCTTGAACATCCGCTTGATTGATCTTCTTAATACCTTGTTCGGTATGAACGATCATAGTGGATCCTTGTTGATCAACGATCGCACCGATCAAAGAAGATCCGTCAGTCATGATGATCTTTTCGATTCTTTCGTAATAGTTTACGATGTCTTTGCTGGATTTCAGTTCTTTTGGGGTTGAGATCAGCACTTGTTTGAATTTCTTAGCTTCATCTTCTTGACGAGCCGCAACTTCACTTTCAAGCTTCTTTCTTTCAGACTCGAGAGCGGCCGCTTTTTGTTCGTCCACTTTTCCGGAAGATTCCTCATTGATGCGAACCATTTTCTCAGAAGTTTCTTTGTCCACGGTTACGATGGTTCTCAATTCTTCTTCGTCTTTTTTGGAGATTCCGGAATTATCCATTTTCTTCACAACGCCAGAGATGTTTTTCTCAACGTTGGATCCGATTTTGGAAGTATCCTTGATATCCAGAGATTTATCATCCGCTTTCATTACGGAAGCTTGATTTTTCTCGAGAACGATTTCAGAAGAAGCAAGAGACTGCTGAATCTTTTTCAGATCTTCGTTTTTAGAAATCTCTTCGTCGCTCATTCCTTCCAGAGCTGCAACGCGAGGAGCTACTGCAACCGATCCGTCCAATACTTTTACAGTGGCTTTGTCAGATTTAGATCTCTCTACGATGAAGGAAGTTCCGCGCACACCAGCGATCGCGGTTGGAGTAACCACGGAAAACTGATCTTCTTTGGAAGCTTTGTTCACTTTCGCGAAAACTTTTCCGGAAACAAGAGCCAGTCTTGTATCAGAGTTTCCTTTGGAGTTTATGGAAAGAGCATCGAAGTCGATCACGGAATTTTCAGAAATCCGAATCGCGGATCCGTCTGCAAACTGAATATCAACTTTAGATTTTTCTTTTGTAGTTACCTTGTCGCCGGTTTTTAAACTCGCGCCAAGAGTCGCTTTTTCTTCCGTTAAGTCAGTGTGAAGAATTTTAGCTTCTCCAACGCTGAAAACAACTACAGCCGAGGGACTGTTTTCTTTACCAGTAGTGGCTGCCTGGGAATTTTCGGTAGGTTTCTTACATGCGCTGAACACCAGAATTCCGGCGGTTAAAGCGATGGAGGAAACGATTAATAGCTTCTTCATACCCATTTTCCTTAAGATTGGATTGATAACAGGACTGCGGTGGTGGCAGCCTCTATCTATGTTACACAACAGTCAATAGAATCTATTTTTCCATATCTTTCAATTTTTTTTTATGAAACGCAAGATATTTCCTGAGCTAAAATCAGCAAAATAGACTTCCCCGTTTGGATCCTGTCCAAAAGTGCTAATTTGGACAGAGGTTCGAAATAAAAGCGCATTCGAGATTTTTTTTCCGTCTTTTTGCCGCAAAACCCAGATTCTTCCCGTGACAAAGTCCCCGTAAACATAAGAACCCACTAATTGAGGCAGTTCCTTTCCTCTGTAAACGTATCCTCCGGTAATAGAATGCCCGTCGGGTCGGGGATATTCGTGAATCGGGTCTGCAATTCCGGGTAACGAGCAATTCGGATTGAATTGAAAACAGTGAAAACCCTCTTTGAGATTCCATCCAAAGTTTCCTCCTTTTCGAATCAGATCGATTTCTTCAAAGGAATTTTGTCCAACGTCGGCCAGATAGAGTTCTCCCGTCGCGGAATCAAAAGAGAATCTCCAAGGATTTCTCAGACCATAAGCCCAAATTTCCGGTAAGAATCCGGGTTTGTTTACGAAAGGATTGTCCTCCGGAACCTTGTAAGGAGCTCCCGAAGTTTTTACATTCGGTGTGATTCGAAGAAGTTTTCCAAGAAATGTCCCCGAGTTTTGTCCGTTCTTGTAAGGATCATTCGCTCCACCTCCGTCTCCAAAGCCGATATAGAGTTTTTGATCCGGACCGAAAGCGATCTGGCCTCCGTTGTGATTGGAATACGGTTGTTCCACTTTCAGAATGGTCCTCTTTGCATTTTCGATTCTTAGAATGGAATCCTGCATCCATTCAAATTCTAAGATCTTAGAATAATCCTTACCGTTTTCTTTTACAACAACGTGAACAAAAAATTTAGAATCGTTTGCAAAGTCCGGCGAAAACGCAAGTCCGAGCAGTCCTTCTTCCGAAAGAGTTTCGATCTGCCCGGTGAAATCCGCCCGGATCATTCTTTGTTTTTTCGCTACGTCAAATTCTACCACCTTTCCGCGTTTTTCTAAAACGATCATACGGTTTGAATCACCCGGAAAAAATTGAATGTCGGTCGGCTCTTGAAATCCACCTGCGACGGGAGAATACCAGGGCACGGAAGGAAGTTTGGATTGTTTGGAAATATTTTTAGAAGGAGCGGTTTTGGTTTTTGAAAAGAGGGAAACACCGGAAAGTGCGACTAAGGATAGAATGGCGAAGGATAAAACTTTGATTCCGAAATTCTGAAAAAACATACCTCTTTCCTACTCTTTCTATCCGATCGGTCAACAGGATTTCGCAAATCGAAAGAAAGTCTTTGGCGTGGATCGTCGTTTTTCCAAAAAAGGAATTTCTCAATTCGAAGGAAAAGCGGCTTTTCTCTCGCAAAAAACTGCGTGTAATTTCGGTTCCATCGGGAAGATTGTCTAATTAGAGATGGAAGTTACAGATTCAATCCGCCAAAGTTCTACCATTCCCCTCCTCGAAGAAATGGAGAGGAAATACAAATCGATTCCGATGGAAGCCATCGTAAAACAAGACATTCTGAGACAAGGAATTCACTTTCTCAAGGAAGCCTTCGAAGTTACGGGCGAATACAAGACGAAGGACTACTTTATATTCTCCTTTGATCATATTCCACTTTCTGAATTGAGCGAAGGGGCGGACGTAAAGGCTCCCGAGGAAATCAAAATTTCCGGTGGTCATTTCAATCTCCTTCCGACGATCATCTCCACAAGAAACAATCCGAATTCTCCATACAAAGTTAAAAAATCGCAGGATGGAAAGCCCGCCCTTTATCTCGGAGAAACGTTTTTAGGAAACGTGGAATTTCCTCCTCTTCCCGCTTGGTATCGTCACAAAACTCAGAACGGAAAACTTCCCGGTGAAATCGCGCCCGTGATCGAATGGGGATATCTCATCTATCTTACTGTTTTTAGAAACTGTCAGTATTTCGGTAAGGAAGAAGAATGCGCTTATTGCGATATCAATCATAACTATCGTCAACAGAAGAATGCAGGAAGACCTTACACCGGTGTAAAGGACATCGAAGACATCTTAGAAGTTTTATCCTGGATCGACGCGGAAGATAAAACCGCAAAAGTTTATACGATCACCGGCGGAAGTGTGATCACTTCTTTAAAGAAAAAGAATGAAATCGATTTTTACTTGGACTACGCGCAAGCGATCGAATCTCGATTTCCGGGAAGATGGATGGGAAAGATCGTTTCTCAGGCTTGGGAAATCGAGGACTGTAAAAAATTTAAGGAAGCCGGCATCCAAGTCTATCATCCCAACTACGAAGTCTGGGATAAAAATCTTTTTCAAAAAATCTGTCCCGGAAAGGAAGCCTATATCGGAAGAGACAATTGGATCCGAAGAGTTGTGGATTCTGCGGAAGTATTCGGTCCTTCCTATGTGATCCCGAACTTTGTGGGCGGCGTGGAACTTTCTAAACCTTACGGGTTTGATACCGTGGCGGAAGCGATCGCTTCCACAGGAGAAGGTCTCGACTTCTTTATGTCCAAGGGAATCATGCCTCGTTTTACAGCGTGGTGTCCCGAACCTTATACAACCTTAGGAACCCAGGCCGGTCCTCCTCTAGAATATTTCTGCGAACTCTTAACTGTCTGGAAAGCTACTTTCGAAAAGTATAATTTACCGGTTCCTCCGGGTTATGGAGAACCAGGTCCGGGAAAGGCTGTGTTTTCGGTTTCGGCCTTTATGGACGTGATCGGTTACGCGGGAAGGAACTGAAGAATTCCTTTTTTCGGTTGTTGTTTCGCGGCAGGTTTTCAGATCTCATTTTGATTTCGATCTTTGCGAACAGGAAAGTTTTTTTCATTCCCTTTCTCTTCTACGAACTTAAAGTCCGATTGAAAACTTTTTAGGGGAACAACTCTCGTCGGAGCTGAATCTTTCTTACATCATAAGTTATCCGGATCTTCAAAAAAATATGTCGGAACTCCGACGCTCCACCGTAAAAGTCGCGGGCCCCACCCAAATTTCGGGTGGAGGGGTGGGTGGCGGAAAAATTCCGGAGACTTTCCTCTATCATAAAATCAAACTTTACGCAAGAAAAAATTCTCATGTAGGAACTCCTACAAAATATCTTGTCTCGAAACGATTCTCGTTCTATCTACTCTTAACTTGCGGGAAAGGGTATGCAAATTTCGGTTGGAAGGAATGGTCGCGGAAAAACTCCGACGGGCTTTAATATATCATAAAACTCTAATTTTACAAGTAAAAAGTCCGCATGCTACGAACTCCTACAAAACTCATTTTTGTAAGATGATTCTTGGTGTAGTTCTTTTCATCTCGTGGGTACGGATATGTATAGGAACTACGACGAGAACAAAATTCTTTCCCGGATTCAAATTCTGGCAGGATTTATAAACGTTTGAACTCCCCGACAAAATACCCGGCGGATTCAAATCCTACCTCTTTTAGAGTTTCCAGCGGCTTGGACGACCCAGATTGTGAAATCTTCCTGACGGAATGTGCATTGGATTGTGACGAAATCCAGAACCACCGTTTCCGATTCCATTCGTTCCATAGTTTGAATCATTTCTGTAATACCCTGGATATCCTGGACGATTCTGAAACCCGTAAGAAGAATATCTCCTGTAGCCGTCGCAATTCCCGGAATCGTTTCGGGCACAGTCGTTGTAATTTCTATACATATAAGGCTGACAACTCATTCCCAAAGAGATGAGAAGAACAAAAATCCCTATCGTTGGAAATCGTAACTTTGCATTCTCCATCATGGAACGCCTCCCTTGTCATTCTGCTCAATGACAAGAATCAGTTTACTCGAAAAAAAAATTTTCGTCGATAGGCAATTCCCGCATTGCGGAAACTACCTAACGTTCGAGGTGGAGCCCAAAGCGGGATTGGGTTAAATTTTCGGATCTTTCTCGGAAATATCGATTCGATACCGTTCAATAATATCTTCTGTTTCGATAAATTCTTTATAGAATCACAGTTAGGCGAATCCATATCTTCAGAAAAAGAGGTTTTCGAAAAATTCTTTTCCCTTTAGAATGAACTCCATTTTCGAAATTGGCCTCCGCTCCATGATTCTCTTGGCGAAGATTGCAAATAAACTTTTTCCCTTCAGAAATTCGTTCTGACCTGACTTCTTTTCCAACTCCTAAAATAGATTCAAAATGATTTCGACCCGATTCTATTTTGTAGAAGATTCCACTCGGTGTTCGTATTTTCTTTCCTCCGAAATTCCCTCCAGAAAAATGGAAACAGAGTAGCTACGAATCGAAAAGAAATCCAGGATCAAATCTTCCATTTCTTGCAGCATTTGCGGGTCGTCATTGTAGACCACTCCCGAAACTTCTATATCCTCCGAACCGTTTTTGGATTCGAAGACAAAATAATATTCTTCCCTCCTTTCAAAACAAAAAAGCTCGGAACTTCCATCGATTCGATACAAAGTTTTGTCCGTGTATTCCGAGTTGAGTCCGATAAAAAGAGCGCCCAGTGATAAGTCTTGGATGACTCCTTCAATTCTTCCCTTTCTTACAAAAAAGTCGCGGGAAAAAGGGTCGAAATAAAAACTCTCGAATTTCGAATTCAGTCTTTTTAACAATTCAATATGTCCGTCTTCTTTTGAAGGCTGAGTAAATATAATTTCCCCATTCTTTACGCAGAAACCTTCGTAGGAGCACTGCCCTCCAAAACAATTCACTGTGATATAAACAAAATTCTTCTCCGGAAAAAGTCTGCTGAATTCAACTGTTCTTTCATCCAGAGTAACCATGAGTTCCTCGATTTCATCCATTCGATCCGAAGCACATTCTCTCACCACTCGACTTCTATCGACTTGGGCTACAATTCCATGAAAATCGGAATGAAATTCTTTTACGTTCGCAATCTGAAAGAAATTATCCATTTCGACGATCAGATCCTTGTCCGAAACTTCCTCAAAATTCGTGATCATATTTTGTGAATAGTAACCCATTTTGATTCCTCAAAAAAACAACCAATCGAAACAAAAAGTTTGAATCCTATTCTATTAAGAGTTTGCTCGAAAATTTGTAATCATTCACAAAAGGGCCTTCTATTGAGATTTCATTTTCTTTTCGAGAGATGTTCCTTCGGTTACAAACGAGGAGACCGCAGTTTTGGACCTCGGAAAAATTCTAAAGGTTCGACTCGAACCGAAAGATGTTTTCGATGAATATGAAATCCGATCGGTCCTAAGTTTTTTAAAATACTTGGCTCCTCATTTGTCTCTTTTGCACAAAGGATTGCGTTTGGTTCCGTCTTTTGGAATTTTTAGAAAACATATTGAAATTCCGAAGAGAAAAAAGATTCTAAGCTTTATATATCCGTTCTTCGGGTAAGGAGCTTTCTGAATGAATTTAAGAAAAATTTCTTTTACGTTTCTATTGATTCTAATCTCACTCACGGGACTGCAAGCAGGGAATTTTAAGCTGGACCCGTCGCATACTTCCATCGGTTTTAAAATCAGACACCTGGGCTTAAACAATGTTCCCGGTTCTTTTAAGGAATTCCAAGGGAAGTTTAGCTTTGACGAAAAATCCGGCGCGCTTTCCGGATTGGACGTAACGATTCAAACCGCTTCGATTTTTACAAACGATGAAAAACGCGACGGACATTTGAAATCAAAAGATTTCTTCGATGTCGAAGGAACACCCACGATCACTTTCAAGTCTTCGAAAGGAACTGTGAAAAAAGGATCTGTTTCCAAAATCATGGGCGATCTTACGATCAAAGGTATTACAAAGCCGGTAGTCTTGAACGTAACTTTTAACGGTTCTGCGAAAGACCCGTGGGGAACCGTTCACTTCGCGTTCGAGGCGGAAACAAAAATTAACCGCAAAGACTTCGGACTTACCTGGAATAAGGCTTTAGAAACCGGAGGAGTTTTGGTGGGTGAAGAAGTTTCGATCAAAATCGAAGGTGAAGCGGTCGCAGAATAAAAGAAGAATCTGTTTTGAATCGTTAAAAAATAGATTCTAAAAACTGAATCTTTTAAATCTTGTTTCAAAACCAACCTCCCTTGTAAAATAAACGAGGGAGGTTTTTTTTACGTTTAGAGTTTCGACGCTTCTTTTTCGTATTCCATAGCTTCTTGGTTACAGTGATCCTCTAATTTTTTATACTTCTTATTCTCTTCGTTTGAAGAGGCCGCCTTACCACCTTGACTACGCATTGAAAGAGACCTATACTTTTCCGCCAGCTCCTTGTGATCCTTCGCTTTTTTTAGCAAATAGTCTTTGGCAATTTTCTTGAGTTCCGGATTGGTCGCCTCTTTTACCAACAACGCTTCCATTTCTGAAATAGCGAATATCCCGGTGGAAAAATGAACAAAAAAAAGCCCTAAGATTAAGATTTTTTTCACGGTATTATACTCCTAAATCGATTGACTCGACTTCATACTAGGCACCGCTTTTTCCAAGCAGGATATTGATTTTTTTTTATTATTTTATCGCAAGTTAGCTCATTCTATTTTTTGCATATAATCGTTGAGGTTTGTTATAGGATTCTTTAGAAAGGGCGACCCGTTTTAAATTGCCTTTCAAGAATTCAATTTGTTCTCAAATGGAGCAACAAACAAGAACGTTCTTTCAAAATCGAAATGAATCTCTTTACGAATTTACGGACTACGGACCTCCGATTCCATTCTTAGTAAGGCTCGTTTTTTCGGAATCAAACGAATTTAACGACCTGGATTTTAAAGATCCTTCGACCCTTTGAGTAACCCGAATTCCTTTTACAGAAAGAGAACCAGCAAATGTTCGTTTCATAAAAAACACAAAGAATATAAGTTTTTTAGAATATTCTATTTTACTGAAATTTTCGAACGCCGAATTTTTTGATATAAAATCGAATCAAATTAGAATTTCGAAAGCACGAAGGAGAAAGAAGAGGAATTTAAGAGGAGAGAATTGAGACGTTTTGCGTAGGACCCACCACGAAGGTGAATCCTACGTTTCTGCAAAAAAATTTTAGTTGGAAGAGGAAGATTTCTCCACTCTTCTCCATTGATTAGCCCAGCCTGCGAATGCGTTTTGATTTCTAGATTGAATATAAAGTTTACCGGTCCCGGAAAACACCGCGACCAAACCTTCCCCGCTCAAAAACAAAGACTTCAAACCGCCGACCTTTTGAATCGTATAGTTCAACGTTCCTTCAAAGCCCACGATATGACCGGTGTCCACGGTATATTGTCCGTTTACTTCGATCGTATGAATCGCACCGAAACTCGAAAAGAAAAGATCTCCCGCGCCGCTGACTTTCAAAAAGAAAAGGCCTTCTCCGGAAAAAAATCCTTTGAATCCGCCCCACTTGCTGTCGATGACCAAGGATTCGGAGCCGGCGACATACGCGCCTCGGCTGAGTATCAATTCTTCTCCTTTCATCTTGCGGTATTCGATATCGCCTTGGGTCTGACTTGTGAGAAAAAGTGTTCCGGTTCCGCCTTCCGACTTGAATGTGTTTTGGAAAAAAGATTCCCCGCTGAGTAACGCGCGTTTGGCGGAAGCCCAAATTCCACCTTCCGCCTTTGTCGCCATCTTCACGGTCGGACTCATCGCGACCATGGCACCGGATTCTGCACGGATGGTTTCTCCGTTCTCTAATTCCACTTGGATGATTGGAAAATCAGGTTTTAGTAATATTTCGTGTTTCACGATTCATTCTCCTTATCTTTTGATCGGAGGCAGTTGATTGCGGAACCAACTTCCTAAAGACGGAACGTTTCTGGATTGAATCCAAACCCTTCCTCTTCCTTTAAAACGAGCGACAAATCCTTCTCCACCCAAGAAAAAAGACTTCCATCCGCCGAACTTAGTCATCTCGTAGTTGAGTCCCTCGTCGAACGCGACGATATGCCCCGTATCCACGATCATCTCTCCATCGACTTGCAGGATATCGATTCCGCCGTAACTCGAAATGAGAAGAGGTCCATTACCGGAAAGTTTTAAGAAGAATAAAGATTCTCCGCTTATAAATCCTTTCAGACCTTGGAACTTGGTATCCATCTCGATGTTCGGAGAAGACGCGAGAAAGGAACTGGATTGAACATAAACGGTTCCGGCGAGATCGATCTTATCCACGTCGCCCGGAAGAGTAGGCGCAAGTAGAACTTCTCCGTTGCCGGAAGAAGCGGTGAACGTGTTCATCCAAAAGGATTCTCCTCCGAGGAACGCGGCTTTTAAACTTTTTAAGAATCCGCCCTGTTGTGCCTTGTGAGTTTGAATCGTGATTCCGTTGCTCATAGACATCATGGAACCCGACTCGGCTTTGATCGATTCTCCGCCTCCGAGAGTGACCTTTGCAAAGCTATATGATGGTTTGCTAAGAATTTCAATATTCATAATATTACCTTTTCCTTATTGAGGAAGGAGCCCCGTGAGCCAGGATAAGAATCCCGATGGAACCCGAGTCTGAATCAAAATCTTTCCGTGCCCGGAAAATTCCATTACCAGACCTTCTCCGCCGAAAAGAGTGGATTTCCAACTTCCTCCGGCCTTTCCAATTTTATACTGAAGAGTTTTGTCGAAAGCTACTACATGACCCGTATCGATCGTGTAAGCTCCTTGCACTTCGATCGGAAGAATGGCTCCGTACGAATTCAAAAAGAGCTTTCCGTTTCCCGTAACATCCAGAAGAAACACACCTTCCCCTCCCAAAAAGGAACGAAGGCCGCCGAACCTCGGCTTCATAGTGATCGTTTCGTCCGAAGCGAGATAGGCCCCAGCTTCTACGAGAAGTCCGTTGTCGGTAAGGTCGATTCCTACGACGTCGCCTGGAAGTTCCGGAGCAAAGCCGATTTCCGCGCCTGCGGAAGGAGCCTTGAAGATATTGAAGAAAAAGGATTCTCCGCCGAAAAATCGCCTGGAGAGTGCGGAAAGAAATCCGCTTCCCATTTTGGTTTCAACGTCGATCCCGGGGGTCATATAGACCATCGCGCCTGCTTCGGCTTTGATGGTTTCACCGGGGGACAATTTTACTTTTAGAAAAGAATACGAAGGTTTGTGGATGATCTCGTAATTCATAGAAGCAGCAATGTAAATAAATTGACCCAAACGTCAATCGAAAAGTGTTTTCAGGAGCGATTCAAAGAATTATATGGGAGGAATACTATGGCACAAAGAAACATATTCATCACGGGAACAAACCGAGGAATCGGATTGGAACTTACAAAACACTTTCTCTCCAAGGGGGATCAAGTATTCGCACTTTGCAGAAAAAGTTCCACCGAACTTGTCCGTCTAAAACCGACTCGAATCATCGAAGGAATTGACGTTCTCAATTCCGACTCCATCCAGGGTTTGAATTCCAAGATCTTAGATACAAAGATAGATATTCTGATCAACAACGCGGGGATATTGATTCCGGACAACCTGCAAACCCTCGATGAAGACAATATCCTCACGCAATTCTTAGTAAATGCGCTCGGGCCGCTGAAAGTTGTACACTCGCTTCTTCCTTCCCTCAAAACGAATGCGAAGCTCGTATTTTTGACGAGTAGAATGGGGTCCATCGCGGACAATAGCTCCGGCTCTTACTATGGATATCGAGCGTCCAAGGCCGCCCTCAACGCAATCGCCGTGAGCCTTGCAAGGGACCTCGCTCCCAAAGGGATTTCGGTCGGGATCTTCCATCCGGGAATGGTGGCAACGGAAATGACTGGAAGACAAGGAATATCTCCGGAAGAAAGTGTGTCTGGTTTAGCGGAGCGGATCGAGGCCCTCAATCTTGTGAATTCCGGTAAATTCTTTCATCAGAATGGAGAAGAATTACCTTGGTGAAAAATCTTTTTGGAAAATCAGAAGCGTCGTGAGTAAATTGTCCCTTTCCGGAGAATTTCTGCGAGAAACGGCCCTCCTTTTTCGAACCACATTCCGATATGCAACTCTCCCTCCCGCTGATCTTTGCTGACCCGCAAGGTGATTTGAATCTGTCGGAACTACGACGCTCTTCCGTAAAAGTTGCGCGGCCCCACCCTGATCTTGGGTGGAGGGGCGGGTGGCGGGAAAAATCCGGAAACTTTCCTCTATCACAAAATTCTAATTTTGCAAGCTAAAACCGCTGCGTAGGAACTCTTACAAATATTTCTCTTCTCAGGAAGCTCCTCGTTACAGTTCTCTCTCAACTTGTAGGTAAGGAAAAATCTGTCGAAATTCCCACAATTCCCTCCTTTTTTGGGGGGAGAAAGTTCTCGTTTTCGATTCAGCTCCCCCTCATTCTTTCGTAAAGATTGGAAGGAAGGATGGGACAATAACCTGTGTCCGAGTAGATACACTGTCGCAGAAAAGAGACAGTTCGTCAGAAATTTATTTCAAACTATGTCGCATTGGGCCCTAAACCCCGCCTGGTTAGCCGGAAAAAATAGATTTTAATACACCCTTTGGCATAGACCTTGCTTATATAGGATCAAAGAGTTCCCATCCAACCGAAAACCTCGGTAGAATCCTGGGACTTTTAGAATACGAAAAGCGAACTTCGACGATCCGCCGGATGTCCTTTTGAAAGGATCCAGTTGAGAAATCGAAAATGCACAACTATGAAAGAAACTATATATAGAAGATCCATTCAGGATACAGTTAGAATCAAAGGGATCGGGCTTCATTCCGGAAAGGAAGTAAACTTAGTCGCCCACCCTGCCCCATCTGGTACAGGAATCGTTTTTGAATATCGGAAAGGACAGGAAAAAGCCTCGATCCCGGCCGAACTTAGCAATGTAGTTGACACGAGCAATGCGACAACCCTAGGAGATGGACTTTATAAAATTCAAACCGTAGAACACCTTTTAGCGGCGGTTTACGCTCTGGGACTGACCGATCTCATTTTAGAAATCGACGCGGTAGAAGTTCCGATCATGGACGGCTCTTCCCTCCCATTTTTACAAGCCCTGGAATCCGTGGGAATCGTAGAATATCCTGAAATTGTAGAACCGATCTACGTGCAAAACCCGCTCTGGGTTGTGGACGGGGACAAATACCTCGTTCTTCTACCGAGCGACGAACTCAAGGTTACCTACACGATCGACTTCAACCATCCCCTTCTCAAAGGACAAAGTATCACGATCGCTTTGGACAGAGAAAAGATCAAACAAGAGATTCTCCCTGCCAGAACCTTCGGGTTCTTAAAAGACGTGGAGGCTCTCCAAGCCAGGGGACTGGCGATGGGCGGATCCCTGGACAACGCGATCGTACTCACACAGGACGGATATTTGAACCAGCAGCTTCGTTTTGAAAACGAATGCGTTCGTCACAAGATTCTGGATCTTTTCGGAGACATTTCGATCGCCGGACGTCCGATCATAGGTCATTATCTCGCTTCCAAGGCAGGACATGCGTTGGATATCTCCATGGCAAAATTGGTGATGAGCAGCGTTACCGGAGACGAGATCAGCAAATACAAAAGTCGAAGAACCCCACTTTTCAAAAGAAAAGCGGCGATCGTCTAAAAAACCTTTTTTCCTCGGTCGGTCTTTTGGGAAAGGTCGAAACTCGCCTTCTCCCTGGGTTTCCCTTTTTTAGAAAAGAATTGTCAGATTCTTCTTTTCAAGAATCCTGTAGTCGAGTTTAACTCGGAAATCCACTCTATAAATGATCCCCTCCAAACGGACAGTTTTCACCGGAATCACAGCTTTCCCGGGAAAACTATACGGTAAGGTTCTAAAAACCGGTAAAAAAAGGAATACGATCCTCACCGGAACCTACGTCCACGAATCCTCAAAGGAGGAGGAAATCAGAAAGTTCAAAACGGCTTTGGAAGAAAGTCTGGAAAGTCTTCGGATTCTAATCACTTCCGTCGAATCCTCCGGTCCCGACCACAAAGAGGTTCAAGAAATTTTAGAAACTCAGGCGATGATTTGTTCCGATCCGAGTCTTTCCACTTCGGTTCAAAAAAGAATATTGGACCTGGGAGAGAACGCAATCCTCGCGGTTCAAAACGTAACCCACGAGATAACCGAAAAATTCCGCGCGATGGAGAATGAATTCTTCCGGGAAAGAGTGGATCATTTTCAGGACGTCTCGAATCGATTGATCGAATTTATTGCGGGAAAAAAGGAAGAAGATTCTTTTTTATCGGGTTTGAAAGAGGATCTCATCTTAGTCGCGAGAGAACTCACACCTTCTCAGATGATTCTTATGGATAAGACTAGAATTCGTGGAATTGCTACGGACCTGGGAGGAAAAACGGGACACATGGCGATTCTCGCCAGAAACTACGGAATTCCTACGGTTGTGGGTTTGAAAGATTTTTCCACCTATGTGCGCGACAACGAATTCATATTCTTAGATGCAGAAGGAGGGAACGTCGTACGTTTTCCGACTTTAGAAGAGGTAAAATATTACGGTTTTTCTTCGACGTATCCGGTGGAAGAAAGCGGAGCCAAAAAAACTCGAGCCGTAAGCAAGGACGGAATCCGGGTCAAAATCAAATGTAATTTAGAATCCGAACTCGACTGCGAACAGGCGATTCGTTCCGGAGCGGAAGGAGTCGGTCTTTTTCGAAGCGAATCCCTATTCTTAAAATATCAGGACAGCAACGTCTCCGGAGAAGAGCAGTTCCGCGCTTACAAAGCGATTGCGGAAGGAATGGAAGACAAACCCGTTACGATCCGCACCTTTGATATCGGCGCCGATAAGTTCTCGACCGGAGAAGAAGAGGAAAATCCCTTTTTGGGAAACAGAGGAATTCGATACTCCCTTTCCAATCCGGAATGGTTCAGTGAACAGCTAACGGCGATTTTGCGAGCATCGGCTTTTGGGAACGTAAGCATACTCCTTCCGATGATCACCGGTCCCGCCGAGATCGTCAAAACCAAGGAACTTTTGGAAGAATGCAAACGCAAACTCAGCGCTCAAAAAGAGAAGTTCAACAAGAAGATAAAAGTGGGAGTGATGATCGAAACTCCCGCTGCGGTTTCCGCCTTGGATTTGATCGCGAGAGAAGCAGATTTTTTTTCGGTGGGAACTAACGATCTTTTACAATACATCATGGCGGTGGACCGAAACAACATCCACGTTTCTTCACTTTACAATCCTTATCACATCGCTTTTTTGAGAGCTTTGATTCGAATCGTGGAAGTTTCGAGGGACTATGACAAACCTCTGGGAATTTGCGGAGAACTCGCTTCGGATACGAACTTTACGATCTTCTTAATCGGAATCGGAATCCGTGACCTTTCGGTTTCTATTCCCTTCTTAAACCCAATCCGAAAGATCATCCGTTCTATCTCCCTGCATCAGGCGGGAACCTTGGTCAAAAAAGTCATCGAACTTTCGGAAGAGGAAAACTACGAGAACATCGAGGCTTTCCTCTTCAGCAAACATTTGAGTTAAGAAATTTCCCTTTCTAAAATCAAAAAAACAAAAGAATCCCAGACCTTTTCCTTCTCCTGAAAGAAAACCGGACCTAAGGTTTCCTGATCCTTTTTTAAACAAAGGTAAGAATGTTTATCCGTCCGAAGAAAAAACTTTCCGCAGGTCCCGGAGAGAGTTTGAATCAGATCCTTTAAGAGTTTTGGCAGATTTTTTTCGTCTTCGGGAAGGGAAACTCCGGTCATCAGAATTTCATGATTCTCCCACGTCCCAAAAATAGAAACAGCTTTCGGATTCCATTCCTCGAACAATTCCTTTTCATAAGACGCCAAGGCCGGGTTAAGTATATTATGGATTTCAGAATTCATTGAGAGTGGAAATTCCTTTCCGACAACTCTGGGAACAAAACCTTCCGTCTTAAACTGTTTCCAATTTTCAAATCCGTCGATCTTCGAAAGCCCTCTTACAAATCCGGGAGTGAAACCACCGACGGTGATCGCATTTTGGGTAAGGTTGGAGATAAGAATCGAACGCATACAAAGAAAACCCAGATTGTACGGTGAAAATTGTGAAACCTGGGAAAAGTTCCAGAACTCGTTTTCTCTCATCGAAGAAAGATAAAGATTGTCCAGTGCGTATAAGTCTCCGTGTCCCGAGGGGGAAAATACCGAGGATTTCTGGAGTTGTTTCTGAGTGCCGGCCATATACTTTTTCTATCGGTACAGGGACGATTTCTCCGAAGAAATAAAAAAGCCAGCCTTTGAGGGCTGGCTTTTCCAATTCGAGAAAGATCGAAAAATTCTAATCTTGGTTGGTAGAGTAGATTTTTTTGATCTTATCGATGTATTTTTCGGTGATCACGTGACGTTTCATTTTCATCATATTGTTCAACTCTTCGCCCACTTCAAAAGGTTTCGAGATAATGATAAAAGGAGTCACTTGTTCAAACGATTTGAATCCGTTTTTCGTATTGTTGAGAGCTTTGATCTCTTTTCTAAAGAGGTCATAGACCTTCGGATTTTCGATCAGTTTTTCGTTGCTCGATTCGTTGATTCCGTTTTCTTTTGCCCATTCTTGGAGCTTTTCGAAATCCGGAACGATGATCGCGCCTAAATTCTTCTGGTCCTGACCGATTACCATACACTGACTGATATAGGCTGATTCCTGAAGTTTGTTTTCGATCGGAACCGGCTCCACGTTTTCTCCGCCCAAAAGTACGACGGTATCTTTCGCGCGACCGGTAAGAGTGAGGGTTTTTTTGAAGTTGATCATCCCCATATCACCGGTGTTCATCCAACCGTCTTGGATCGCTTTTGAAGTCGCCTCTTCGTTTTTGAAATACCCTTTCATCACTTGAGGCCCTTTTACAAAGACTACACCTTTCTGACCGAGTTTTCCTTGTGAAATCTTGCCTTCTTCGTCGATCTCGGTGAGAACTACGTTGTTATCGTTGCGAATCTGGAGTCTTGTTTTTGGAACCACAACGCCCACGGATCCAATGATGAGTTTTTCAAACGTTCTGACGGAAATTACGGGAGAAGTCTCCGTCATTCCGTAACCTTCTAAAACGTTGATTCCGATATTTCCAAAAAACTCATCCACGTGTCTTGGAAGCGCTCCCCCGCCGGAGATAGAGGCCTTGAGTTGTCCGCCCGTAGCCGCTCTGATCTTTGCGAGAACGATTCTGTCCAGTGTAAAACTGTTCAAAAGAACGGCAAGACCCGCGATCGTATAGAGTGGAGAAGTCAGGAAATACAAATCCGTCCCTGCGAAATAGGCGCCTAACGCGCCTGCGATGACGGTCAGTGTAAACGGACCGGTCAACAGAAATTGAAGGAACATCAAAATTCCGTAAAAGAAAGATTTGATCGGATTTCTGCCGCGATAATCTACTTGGACACCTTTCAAAAAACGAACCGCTTGGTTCTTCTTGCTTGAAAAAAAGTAAGCGAGTTTGAAAAGACCTCTGCGAAGCGCAGGAGTCTGAGCCGGGTCGTTGATTCTTGTATAAATCCCGTTGTAGATGTTCTCCCAAAGTCTTGGAGCTGAACCCATAAACGTCGGCTTTACGGTAGCCAAATCTTGACGAAGATCTCTTACATTCGTATAGTATGTCGCCGCTCCCAGTCCGAGACAAACGTATTCGACTACCCTTTCAAATACGTGCCAAATCGGAAGAATGGAAAGGAGACGAGCGCTCGGTTGAATATTCAACATCGGGCTCACGTGGTTTACCTGGTGCATCATGTTGGAATGTTTCAACATAACACCTTTCGGAAGTCCCGTAGTTCCCGAAGTGTAGATCAAAGTGAAAAGGTCTTCGGCTTGAATTGCGGCGATTCTTTCTTCCGCTTTTCTGGATCCGCCGGCTCTCAGTTTTTTTCCCTTTTCTATGAGGTCCTGCATCTTTAATACGCCGGGCGCGGTGCTCGTTGGATCCATCATGATGATGGTCTTTACGTTGTTGAGCTGCGATTTATTTCTGTTAAACTTCTCGAGCATCTTATCGTTTTCTATAAAAACGACTTCCACTTCCGAGTGATTGAGAATATAAACAATTTCAGAATCTGTAATATCGGTTCCGCGAGGAACATCTGCGGCCCCCGACAGGATTACACCGTAATCCGCGATGATCCACTCAATCCGATTGTCCGCGATCAAACCAACTCTTTGTCTTTGTTGAACGCCTAATTCGATCAAGGCTTCCGCAAGCTGGATGCCTTGTTCGTACAACTGACCATACGTCGTTGGAGAATATTCCTTTTTGGAATCTTTCGAGAAGAAAGCCGGTAGGTCCCGGAATTTTTCCGCAGATTCACGAAATAGCTGGGCTAAGTTTTCCGCCATGAAACTCATTCACTCCTGATATCTTTAATTCAATACAACTTAGGGAATCCGGCAAGATCTCGCCGGCAAGGATTCAAAGTTAAATAGGGAAGCTAAGAAATAAACCCTTTTTTTTGAGCCTCTTTCGAGAAGGCCTTATTTATTTACTGCGTTATACAATACTATGGTGCAGTGAACCAATTGGAAAAATGAGCTCTGAGTTTTGGATAGTCCCTTTCTTGAATTCCATATTGAATTTTCAAAAGTTTCCCGGAAGCGCTGAATACAAGGAGGGCCGGTTGACCTTCCACCTTGTATTCGTTGATCAGCGCAAAGTCTCGATCCACAAAAGAGGGATAGGTGATCCCGAAATCCCGAGCCGCTTTGATGTGTTCGTCTTTGGTGAGCTCAGGTTCCGTGTTGATCCCCAAAAGAACCCCATTCTTACCTTGCAAATCCTTGGAAAGTTTTTCCAAAACCGGAACCGCTTCCTTACAAGGCTCACACCAAGAAGCCCAGACGTCCAAAAGCAAAACCTTTCCTTTGTATTCCTGAAGACTTGTCAGCCGACCGTCAAAGTCGGAAAGTTTGAGCTTGTAAAGAATGGATTCTTCAGTGGAGGAATGGCAGGCGGAAACAAAACTCAAAAGAAAAATAAAAAGAAAACGTGTTAGAAACATCTCTAACATCTTCCAAAAATCGACAAGAATGTAAATGGAAAAAATCTTCCCAACCGGATGCACCCTTTCAAACTAGGATCACGCCAGTGAATCCAGTTTTTTATAATTACTTTTCGGGTCCGGAGGAATTCTTAACGTATCTTACGAAGGATCGATTCGGAGGTTCCGGAATGATCTCGACCCCCGTTCCTAAAGAACCGTATTTTACGGAAACCAATCGCAAAGCAAGACTGGAACTTCAAGAGAATCAGATTCGGATTCTTTTGAAAGGAAAAGAGACCGTGAAGACTCTTTCGATCCCGTTGTATGGAAATTCAAAAAAGAATATCCTCGAGTTTTTGCCGGACTATTTGAGTTTTAAGAACGGAGAAGAGGAATTTACGGTTCGTCTTCAACCCTTGGATCGAAAGAGAATTCATCTTCAAATCGATTCTAAGATCGGGTTGGAATTTTCGGGCACTCTTGCCAGACTTAAAGGCTGGAGGAAATGGTTTTAACCTTTAGAACTTCCCGAATTTGATTCGCGATCGTTTTTGCCGCTGCGCTCCGATAGAATTTTCGAAGATCCACCTTTTTACCAGGATAGGGTTTTTTCGAAAAATCCAAAAGCGCTTTCACCCAAAGATCCTGTTCCAATTTTAAATACTGAATCCGATTTCCGCCGATTTCCCGAAACACGGAAAGATCGGTAACGATCGCCGGCTTTTGCAGGCTCAAAGCTTCTAAAAGGGGGATTCCAAATCCTTCGTATAAGGAAGAAAATAAAAAAAGAGAACATTTTTTATACATGTGAGCGAGTTCCACATCGGTCGGACTTTCGATCCAATGGATTCCGATTTCTTTGCTTTTATCGCTTCGGAGTGTCTCGATAAATTCCGGATCTTCCCAGCCTGCCTTACCGCCGATCACCCAAGAAAACTTCTGACTTGGCTTTACATATTTAGAATATTCTAAATATGTTTTATACAGAAAAGAATAATTCTTACGGGGTTCTACCGTAGAAACGGAAAGAAAGTATTTTTTTGGAAGCGAATCCACGCGTTCTCCCGGTTTTTTCCTTAAGAGACCTTGAAACTCTGAAAGTTCGATTCCGGGATAGACCACTTGCATCTTTTCCAAAGGAATGTGGAAGAATTCCGAGACTTCGTTTCGGGTGGATTCCGAAATCGG
Source organism: Leptospira ainlahdjerensis (assembly GCF_016919175.1). Lineage (GTDB taxonomy): Bacteria > Spirochaetota > Leptospiria > Leptospirales > Leptospiraceae > Leptospira > Leptospira ainlahdjerensis. Next base: position 72,416 of record NZ_JAFFPU010000004.1, read on the forward strand.
GAGCAGTTTGTCCGCGCGGCGGATGGAACGGGAAAGATAGAATTTTTGCTGCAGCCTCGCGAGAGTTCTCATCGTTTCCGGAAAACGATAGGCTACCAGATCGTTATAAGTCAGAACGGTCGCGGTTTTTTGGGAAAGAAACGGAGGAAAAACCTGTTGTGTTCCCCAAAAAAGGTCCAGCTGGATCTTTCGAAGTTGAAGAGGAAGCGCGATCGCAAAATAGATTCCCCCTTTTTTGGAAAGAATCCCCTCACCTTTGATAAACGTAATTCCTGGAAGTTTTAGAAGATCCGCGTAACTCGGATGCAGATCCCTGTGTGAAAAAAGATAAAATTCTAATCCGGGGTCTTTTCCCAGATCCAGTAGCGCGCTGTGAATCATCTTTCCCACGCCGGAGACCGGAGTAGAAAACGGCCTTGCGTCTACGCCGATTTTTATCTTACGAATCGGAATATTCGAATATTCTTTTTTACTCATAGAGCTCTATGATTCAATTCCAATCAGTCAGACTGGATTGAAAATACGTTTTTGAATTTGTCCAGAGTTGATCCAATGACTCGGAGTGACCCGCGATCAAACCTTCACCTCGCCCGGAAACGGTTTGAAACTGAAACGGCTTAGAGGATTGAATCTCTAGATCCGAACCTCCGGAAGCCCTTACAAGAGCGATTCCTGCACAAACGTCCCACTCATTTTTCGGTTTGAGAGAAAGGGAAATCGAGGCGATCCCCGCGGCCACAAGCCCGAGTTTATAAGCGATAGAACCCATAGAGGCGAATTTCCAATCGTAAGGAAGCATTTCTTGTTTAAAAAGCCCGTCCCTTTCTTCGTTCCTAGAAATGAGAATCGTTTTTACGGGTGTGTGTGAGCTTAGTTTTTTGGAAAATCGTTTGAAATCGATTTCGTAAGAATCGGGTATCGAAGTAAATTTCAGATAATCGACTCCCACACTTTCGTCTCCAAAAATCAATTCCCCCGTTACCGGATTTAGGATCACGCCGAGGACCGCTCGTCCTTGAACGGACAATCCCAGGCTGATCGCAAATTCCGGATTCTTATGAACAAATTCTCGGGTTCCGTCGATCGGATCCAAAATCCAAGCCGCCGGAAGTATGGAAATGTTTTTCCTTTCCTTATCTTCTTCCGATAGAACCGGTATCTTCGTTGATTGAAGAATTTCCGCGATTAAGGCGCCGGCCTTGAGATCGGCCTCGGTGACAGGATCGTTTCCGCCCTTGTCCGTGACTTTAAAATCCGTATGATAGATTTCTAATACGATTTTGCCCGCTTCCAAGACGGAATTGACGGCGGGCTGAAGAAATTGAATCGAATCCAAAAAATAAATACTCAGTAAAGAAAAATCACTTACCGGGTTTTACTTCGGGAGTGGCGGCGTTTTCCTTATGAGGATCGTCCAAGTTTTCCGGACGGATATAAAAAACTTCGTTTTCAGGAGTTTGAAGATAGATTTCAGGATCCATTTTGTAGCTATAGAAAAAAAGGAATTTCTTGTATTTTACATAAACAGTGTAAGTTCCCTTTTGAGGTTCATACAACATCGTCTCGAGATTGAGATCTTTCGTGATTTCCTTGTATTCCAGATATCTGTGATGAAGGGTATATTTTACGGCGGAAAGGAGATTTTTTTCGAGGGTCGCTTTTTTGAAAGCGTCCGAAATTTTGATGTTCTTGTTAAATTCTTCCACTTTGTTGAATTCTTCCACAACACCTTGAGACTTTCCTGCGTACATACCTGAAGAGGCAATGAGAAGCAATAGAGTTAGCACGAATATTTTCTTCATCTGGGTTTCCTGTCTGCTACTAGTATCGGATTTCGGGGAAGTAAACTTACCCCTTCCTTATAATTTCTCGAGCGGGGTATAGGCAACAAAAAAGTTCTTCTCCACGTTCCCGAATCGAATCGCCACCTTGGTATTCTTTTCCTTTCCGGAAACCGTTAAAATGGTGCCGATCCCGAATTGTTTGTGTTTCACCCGATCGCCTGCCTTCAGTTGAAGGTTATCCGGAGAAGGGGCTTCCGAAAAACCGGAATCGAATTCTTCTTCCACCTCGCGAATTTTGGAAGCAAGAGGCGGCCCTTGCGGTCTTCTTGCGGTCCTTTCTCGGGTTGCAAATTGCTGTTCTCCAAAACATTCTTTGGGAACTTCCGCTAAAAACCGGGACGGAATCCGGTCTTCGACTTTTCCGAATTTGCGGGAAGTTCTACAAAAACTCAAAAACAAATCCTTTCGAGCGCGGGTGAGAGCGACGTAAAAAAGACGTCGTTCTTCTTCATCTCCAAACTGAGAATCTTCCAGACTCATACTGTGTGGGAAGGTTCCCTCCTCCAATCCCGATAAAAAGACGATCTGAAATTCAAGACCTTTCGCGTTGTGCACCGTCATCAGATTGACATAGTCTGTCAGTTCTTTTGTGTCCTCTTCGCTCGTGAGAAGACTGATCTGGTTGAGGTATTCTTCCAAGGAAGGAGAATCCGAATTTTTTTCGTATTCCTCGATCGAGTTCACGAGCTCCTGCAAGTTTTCCAGACGTGCGATGGATTCTTCCGTTCCTTCCTCTTTAAGATAGGACATGAGCCCGGAACGATTCAAAAGTTCCAATGCGATTTCGGAGGGAGAAGAACCCTTTTCGTTTTTTTCGACGAGATCGCTAAATAGATGAAAGAGTTCTTTTCCCTTCGCCTTCGCCGCTTTCTTTAAAGGAATCTCTTCTCTTCCCAAGGTTTCCAAAAGTGAAATTCCTTTTTCGAGGGAGAATTCTCGGATCTTGTCGATTCCGGAATCTCCGATTCCGCGCGGAGGATAGTTTACGATTCTCAAAAGCGAAACGGAATCCACCGGATTGGAAACCACGTTCAAATAAGCGATAAAATCCTTGATCTCCGCACGATCGAAAAATCGAAAGCCGCCGAAAATCTTATAGGGAATTCCGATGTTTCGAAGGGCCTCTTCAAAGTATCTGGATTGAGAATTCGTTCTATAGAATATTGCAATATTCTTATATTCCGTTCCGGAGGAATACGCGGACCGAATTCTCGTGATGATTCCGTGAGCCTCCTCGGATTCGTTCTGAAACTCGGTAAGAATCACGGGAGAACCCTTAGGGTTGTTCGTGAAAATTTCCTTTTGTTTGCGTTGTGTGTTGTTCGAAATGACGCGCGACGCGGCAAGAATGATGTTCGAGGAGGAACGATAATTCTCCTCGAGTTTGATAACAGTCGATTCCGGAAAATCCTTTTCGAAGTTGAGAATGTTCGCTATATCGGCTCCTCTCCAGGAATAGATCGACTGATCGTCGTCGCCCACGACGCAGAGATTCTTTTTTTCTCCCGCAAGAAGAATCACGAGTTCGTATTGGACCTTGTTCGTATCCTGATACTCGTCGACCATGACGTATTCCCATTTGTGACGATACTTGGAAAGTGCATCCGGGGATTTTTGTAGAAGTTGAACGGTCTTCCAAATGAGATCTCCGAAATCGAAAGCTTTACTCGCGTCCTTTCTTTTTTCGTATTCCTTATAAATCGCCGAAACGTTTTTTGAAAAATCGGTTCTTCCTTCCTTTTCCAGATACGCTTCGGGAGATAACATCTTGTCTTTCAAACCGCTGATATAATTCCCGAGCATCGACGGTTTGTAGAATTTCGCATCAAGAGAAAAATCCTTTACGACTTGTTTGAGAAGGGATTCCTGAAGAGTTGTATCGTAAACGGTGAAACCTCCTGCGTATCCGAAAAACGAAGCTTCTCTTCTTAGGATATAAAGACAAAGTGAGTGAAACGTTTTGATCTGAAGATTGGCAGGTAAGAATGGAACTAAGTGTTTGACTCGTTCCTGCATTTCGGCGGCGGCCTTGTTCGTGAAGGTAACGGCGCAGATTCTATCAATCCCGTGATTGATGAGAAGATTTGCGATTCTATGAGTGATAACGCGCGTTTTACCGGAGCCTGCTCCTGCTAAGATCAGTACCGGACCGGAAACTTGGAGGACTGCTTTTTTTTGTTCTTCGTTTAAACCTTCGAGAAGAGGATCCACGGTCAAAACCTATAGTCTCCGATCCCGAAGACAAACTGAAACGCGTTGTCGGAATCGAATTTTGTGAAAGGATGATCCGCGACGCCTGTGTATTTCAACTTTTGTGCAAAATAGATCCGAAGAGGGAGAACCGGGATTTGAATTCGTAACCCCACCCCCCAAGAAAATCGAAATTTATCCAGTGCGACATTGTTTCCGGAAAGTACAAGATTTGCTGGATTGTTCAGCTCTTCGTAGGTATAATCCGCTTTTCGAAGCGCGGTCAGGTTGTAAGAGTTCGTAAGCGCATACCCGACCGGATCTCTCTGTTGAGCTTCCAAAATTCTTTGATCATAGGTCGTAAAAAGATCTCTTCGAACACCTTGCGCGCGATTGACTTCCTCGTAGAGAGCTCCCGCATCAAAAAAAGTGACGAGCCAGAGAAGACTCGGTTCGATCGGAAACCGAAGTTCCGTACCGAAAATCATCCGACTCGCGGCCCCGTCTCTCCACTCGGTAGGATATTTTGCGTCGTTGTAAAACCAACCTCGAAGAGATTCGTAACCGCCTAAGAATTGTAAGTCCTGCAATTGAATATACGGATTTTGAATCGGATCCTGTTTTCCATAGGCCGGAACTCTTTGGAACGTAAAAAGGGAAGAACTTCTAAATTCTTGAACGACTCTCCAACGACGAAGCGCGTTGTTTCGAAATAGTCCGAAAAGACTGTAGTCAAACCAAGTGTGATAGTATTCCGCTAGGATACGATACTGATCAAAGTGGGATTGACCGCCTAACAACTGTCCTACGTTGTCCAACTGAAAGAGAAGGTCGAATCCTTGTGTCGGATTAAAAACGTTGTCTCGAATGTCATAAGCAAGTCCGTTTGAAACCTGAGAACGAAACTGCCAACCCCTCCGAACCTCCGCGAGAACCTGGTCAGAAACGAGAGAAGAAGGATTTGTAGAAGCGTAAATACTCGGAGAATAACGATGGAAGTGAGTCCAGTTGATAAAGATTCGATGTCCGATCCCGACCGTAAATCCCACCCCGTCCCGAGAATAGATGGCTTGTTCCTTGATCGACTGTTGGTTGTTGTTCTCGGTGATGGAAACCGCTCCGACATTGTAGATTCTCGAAGAATAAAAAAGAGAAAGAGACAGAGACCATGGTTTGTTGTAGAGCCAAGGCTCCGTCCAGGTCACCTGGAATAATCTTCGAAACGGACCAAATTCGATTCTTCCAGAAATTTTTTGTCCGGTTCCGTTGAGGTTGTTTTCCCCCACCTCCGTAAAGATGGAAAAACCGGTGATGGTTCCATAACCCCCGCCCATCGAAACGGTTCCGGTAGGTTGTTCGAGAACTTCGATGATCAGATTCATCTTAGTTTGGTCCGATCCCGGTCTCATGTTGAAGTTGACTTCTTTAAAATAACCGAGGTTGTAGATTCTTTCTCGGGAACGGTTTACGAGAGAAGAATTAAAAAGGTCTCCCTGTTTGAAAAGCAACTCCCGTCGGATCACCCGATCCTGAGTTTTCTTATTCCCTTTGATGACGACGTTTTCGACATAAGCTAAATTGTTTTCACGAATATTAAAATCCACGTGAACGAATTTTTTCCCGTGTAACTCCGGTTTGGTGTTATAGAGTTGTCTGAGACGTTTGATATGAAGTTGTGAATATTCCGTCTCGCAGACTTTTCGTTCTTCGTCCGTTTTACGCGTGTAACAATTCTCGTAGTATTCTATATTTTCCCGATCCAGGGAAATAACTTTTCTACGAGGAATCACCTGAGCGAAAAGATATCCTCTCGAACTGTAGAGCTCGTTCATCGTTCCCCGATCCCGCATGAAACGAGTTTCGTCAAAAAGAACTCCTACGTCCGCGTCGCTGTAGTCTAAATTCTTTTCCAATTCTTTTACGGGAAGAAGCGGTTTTAATTCTTCCTTCGGCGTTTCCGGAGGATTGTTTTCCTTATTTAAGAAAAGAGGCCTTCCATCCGCGTCCAAGGTTTTATCGTGATTGAGGGTATAACCGTTAAAAAAATAAACCTGCCCTTCGGAAACTTTGATATTGACGATGATTACCCTTCGATCTTTTTTTTCCGGGTTTTCCCAATGGATTTCCCAGTTGGTCCCTTCGCGCATGAGTTCGGCGTCGAGATATCCTTTGCTTTTAAGATAAGCTACGATCGTATCCTTATCTTTTTCGAAAGAAGATTCTTTGAAATTTCCGCCTTCAAAAACTCCTTCCTCTTTCATTTCCATCACGGAAAGAAGTTCGGAGGTCTCTACGGATTCGTTTCCATAAACGTTGATTTTGGAAACCGGAATCTCCTCTCCTTCGTCGATGATAAAACGAACTCTGACGAGATTTGTTTTTGGATCCGGCTTCCCCAACTCCACTTTTACATAAGCGAGAAAAAAACCTTCATCCCTATATTTTTGCAGGATGAGATCCCTGGACTTCGTAATTTTTTGGGGAGTGATGACTTCGTTGTCTTTGAGAGGAAGTTTGTCTCTTAGATCTGCGGGAAATACTTCGTCGGCGCCGACAAATTCCACTTCTTTTACGCGGGGCCTTTCTTTGAGCTCGATGACAATCCGAACTCCGTCACCCATCTCTTCCGCTTGGATGTCCACAAAGTAGAAAAATCCGGAATTAAAAAGGGTTTTTAGATCTTTGTCCAAAACCTTCTTCGTAAGTTGTTTTCCAACGCGCAAATCGATCATCGATTCCAGATCGCTGTCCGGTGTGTTTTTATTTCCTTTGAATTTTACTTCTTTGATCACCTTTCCCAAGTAATCGCTTCGTTTGGAAAGAAGTTGAGTTAGTTCGCCTGAATAGAATAAAAGTCCGAATAAGATGGCTAGGATGGATCCTTTCAGAATGAGGGAAAATGTTCGTTTCAAGTTAAAAACTGAGCCACCAGATATTTGCTTACAGAATCAAACCGCTAAAGGCCGGTATTTATTTTTCTCCGGTTCCCGATTGTCTAACCATGGCCAGGTTAAACTTACTCACTCCTGCCTCGTTTACCTTATCGATCACTTTGATAACGGTTTGATAGCTTGCGGTGCCATCTCCACGAATGATCACTCTGTTCTTTCCCGGTTCTCTCTTTTCCAAAGGTCCTAGAAACACATTGATCTTATCCGTAAGTTTTTCCAGGGGAACAGGATCCGTATCTTTATCCAAGAATATCTTTCCATCTTTATTGATGGTGATTACCAGTTCGTCTTTTTTCTTTTCTTGAGCCGTAGAAGAAGATCGAGGGAGTTCAATCTTCATCACGGTCGATTTTTCCAAGGTCGCATTCATCAAAAAATAAATTACGATAAAACTAATAACGTCGATCAGAGGAGCCAATTCGATTTGGCCTCCTCTGCTTGATGAAGATCGGAACTTTCTAAATTTCATATTACTTCAGATATTTGATCGCTTGACCGGAAAGATTTTCCATCTCCGCGATTGTATCTTCTTTTTTCTTTTGAAAGTAGTTGTAGGCCACGTAAGCCGGAATCGCAATCGCTAGACCCATTGCCGTGGTAATCAAGGCTTCGCTGATCCCGACTTCGGCCCCGCGCGTTCCGGAGCCTTCTTCAAAGGAACGAATGATTCCTAAAACTGTTCCTAAAACTCCCAAGAGAGGAGAGATGGTCGCGATCGTGCCCAGACCGGATAGAAATCGTTCCATCTTAAGGATCTGAGCAAAACCTGCGGACAACATTTCCTCTTCAGCTGCGTCCAAATTTTTTCGAGAAGATTCGATTCCCGCTTGGAGAACTTGGGAAGCAGGTCCGTTGTTTAGATTTTTGAGAAAGTCGGTTGCAGTGTCCCAATTCTTTTGGCGAAACAAGTCTTTGAGCGCCCGCCAGTCCGTCTGCGTAATCGGCTTCCACTTTGAAAAGTAGAGCATTCTTTCAATGATGATGGTAAAACCAACGATAGAAACTAGGACAATGACGATTGGAACCGATTCTGGAGGGATCGCAGAGATTAGAGAATCAGATTTGGCTAAAAACATTTGAGTGAAATTCTCCCATAAGTAGAGTTTAAAACTCTCTTGTTACTGCCAAACAGTTTTCTAATCTGCGCCCACCCTTTTTATAAGGATTCCCAATGGAAAAGTTCCAAGGTTAGACCGCCTGTTTTTTCAGCAGTTCTTTTGCGTGCTCAAGAGCGCCTTTCGAAACCCTTTGACCCGAAATCATCCGCGCAAGTTCCAAGGTACGCTCTTCTAAACTCAAGAATTCCGCTCGGGAAAACGTTCTTCCTCCTTCGACATATTTACTGATTTTTAGATGGTCATTCGCTGCGGAAGCAATTTGTTGCAGGTGAGTAATCAAGATGAGCTGATGATTGGAAGCTAAATTCCGAAGTTTCCGAGCCACATCCATAGCAATCTCCCCCCCCAAACCGGAATCGATCTCGTCGAAGATCAGAACACGCAGGTGGGATTGACCTCCCAAAATCGAACGAATCGCAAGCATCACTCTCGATACTTCCCCGCCGGAGGCAATCTTTCGGAGCGGTCTCGGTTTTTCACCCGGATTTGGGCTAAAATAAAATTCCAATTGATCGAGTCCCGTTTCGTTTACGATATAACTTTTTCCGGAAGCAGAGATTTCTCCTTCGGGGCTAGGTTCCCACCGAAGAACGACTTGTACCGCCGCCCCCGACATTCCCAGATGTTCCAATTCGGACTTGAGTGAGGATTCGAATCGAACCAGAGATTCCCTTCTCGCTTTGGAAAGCTGGATCGAAAGAGAACCCAGTCTGGTCGTAACATTCTCCACCTCCGACTCCATCGATTCCTTATTTTTGGAATTTTTTTCCATGGCTTCCAGCTCTTGTTCCGCCTTTCTCTTACGATCTAAAATTTCGGATAGATCCGAGCCGTATTTCTTTTTCAGTTTGGAAATGAGGTCCAAACGAGACTGAACAAACTGCAAACGATCCGGCGAAAAGAAAATCTCTTCCTTTTCATCCAAAACGGAAGAATTGATCTCTTTGAGTTGGATGTAAATTTCCTGAAGCGAGTCCAAGGTTTTCCCAAAGTCCGGCTGGATGGATTTGATTTTTTCCGCTGCGCTCAGAAGTCTGGGAAAGGAAGGAAGAATCGCCGAGTCCGAATCGGCGAGATAAGAGGAAAGAATTTCGAAATTCTCCGCCAGAAGTTCCCCGTGAGCTAAAAGACGTTCTTCTTTGCTTAAACTCTCTTCTTCCCCCTCTTTTAAGTCTGCCTCTTTGATTTCTCGGATTTGAAAGGAAAGAAACTCGATTCGTTTTGATTTTTCCTCTTCGTTCTTACGCAATTCTTCCAGACGTTTTTTCAAACTCTTATAGGTTAAAAAACATTCTTTGACCTGGTTTCGGAGAGGAATCAACCCCGCGTGCAGATCAATGATATCCAACTGTTCGCTTCGATCCAAAAGAAGAATCTGATCGTTTTGATTGTGGACTTCCGCGAGCAATTCTCCGAGTCCTCTCAGAGTGGTCGATGAGGCAAGGGATTGATTGATCAGAATCCGGGACTTTCCGTCTCGGCTGCATTCCCTATGCAATGTAAGTTCTTTGGAATCCGACGGAAAACCCTTCTCCTGGAGCCAATCCTGAGCGACCGGGTTGCGAGAAAGATCAAAAACACCTTCCAGGACATATTTTGCGGCTCCTGTCCGTATTTCCATAGGACTGCTCTTTCCTCCCAAAAGAGAAGAAATTGCGTCCAAAATCAGCGATTTTCCGGCCCCCGTTTCTCCGGTGATCACCGTCATTCCTTTTTGAAAATCGATACAAGCTTCTTCAATCAGAGCGAAATCTCTTATATTCAGGGTTTTGAGCATACTTACCTCGGGATACTAAACAAATTATACCCTTCATATAACTGCTATACATCTGATTGCAAGTTATTTTTTTTCTAAAACCTTATTTTCGAAAAAAATCCGAGTCATACGGATTTTCAATATCCTCACCCACAAGTTGAGGGGATCTGCAACGAAATGATCCTGTAAAGAGTGGCTTGTAGGAACTTCCTGCAAAGGGATTCGTGCTTGCAAAATTAGGATTCTGTGATAGAGGAATGGCCGCCGTGGTTTTTTCCGCCCCCCGCCCCTGCGAGCGCCCCATAGGAAGCGATGCACTGAGTTTCCCGAAAATACGGGCGGGGCGCGCCGCTTTCACAGTAAATTGTCCTAGCAACGACAATTTTTCTTAAATCCGGGCAACGTGTGGGGAAGGTTATGCGGTGTTTGCGTAAATTCTCGCCGAACACGCAATAAACGAAGAAAGAATTTTGATTTTCCGAAGTTTGAAAAAGGAATTTTTCCTTTTCTCAAATCGTTTCCTAACGCTGGAATTTTCGAAAAAATCTACGGAAATGAGGAATGAAATATTCCAAATTTTGAATCCTCTTGTTTTCTTTCAAAAATCAAACAAACCAAAACGGAAGCCTTCCCCAAAAGAATTCCCACTTTATGATATTTTTATGGAGTTCTGATGCCGTTTTTCTTATAAATAAAACAAAACTTCCTTTCTTATAGAAAATGAACTTTTAAATCGATCGAATTTTGATTTTGAGAACTCTTCTTCGAGTCTCTTTTTCAATCTCTGAAAAAAAGCGAACGATCAAAGGTTACTAGAGAAGCCGTTTGTTGCAAAAAGAAATTAGGAATTCGGAAATCAAAAGAAACAAAAGAATCGGTTTGGATTTTTGCGGTTTTACCCGATTTTTAGAATATCGTAATTCTGGAATTTGATTGATTCAATCTCTTTGTCATCGATACTGACAGTGAAAATTGTTAAGCGTCCGGAATGAACGGGGATAGAAAGAAATATGGCAAAAAGTTTTCAAGACTTAGATCAAAAACTAAGCGAACTCATCCAATCGCGTTCCCGAATCACGGTCCAATCCTCGCGGATGAACTCCAAACTTGAAAAATATGTTCTTCGAATCATAACGGAAATTCTAACGAAAGTTGGACAGACCCGTTATGTGGAGATGTTATATACCATCACCAAAGAGATGTCCATCAACGGAGTCAAGGCCAACCAAAAACGAGTCTTCTTTGAGGACGAAGGTTTGGATATTCGAAATCCGGCAGAATATGAAAAGGGAGTCGCGGCATTCAAAGCAAAGTTTTCGGAAAGAATGGCGGACGAATATGGCAAGCGGTGTCTTGCCCGTGGAATTTCTGTAAAATTAAACATTACTTATACTATGGACGGAATCGTAGTAGAAGTAACCAACAACACTCCGGTAATCGCCGAAGAACAGGAAAGGATGCGGGAGAAAATGAGAAAGGCGATGGGTTATAACGATATCGCCGAATTCTATATGGATAATATGGATAATACAGAAGGAGCCGGACTCGGTATCGCTCTCATTATGATTCTATTAAAAAGTGAGAATATAGATCCTCATCTCTTCAGAGTCATGACTCACGAACACGAAACGGTGGCGCGTGTCGAGATTCCGTTTTCGGAAAATTATATCAGCATTCGAAGTAAAGAACTAAAGGAAAATAATCTTGGAAATCAAAGGTAAAACAGTATTGGTTACCGGGTCGGCCGGTGGATTGGGAAAAGCGATGGCGGAACATTTCGCCAAAAGAGGGGCAAAAATCGTTCTTTCAGACATATCTGAAGAAAAATTAAAGGAAGCCGAAAATGATATCAAGTCGCTGGGAGCTGAAGTGTTTTCTTTTAAGGCGGATGTATCCAAAGAAGAAGATGCAGAAAAGCTTATGAAGGCAGCGGTGAGTCAGTTCGGCAGTTTGGACGTAGCCGTTTTAAACGCGGGAATTCTAAGAGACGGCCTTCTTGTAAAAACCGATAAAGAAACCGGTAAAGTAGTTTCAAAAATGTCCTTAGCGAATTGGCAATCGGTGATCGACGTAAATCTCACGGGTGTGTTTCTTACTGGAAGAGAAGCCGCGATTCAGATGATTGAAAGTAAAAGTAAAGGTGTTATCATTCCTATCGCCTCGGTTGCGATGCACGGTAATCCAGGTCAGACAAATTATTCCGCGGCGAAGGCCGGAGTTGCCGCAATGACAAAACTCTGGGCAAAAGAATTAAGTAGATACGGCATTCGTGTGGCAGGAATAGCGCCTGGATTTATAAAAACAGAGATGGTAATGAAAGATATGAATCCGGAAGCTTTAAAAAAATGGGAGTCTCTGATACCAATTGGTAGATTAGGAGAACCTTATGAGATCGCAATGACCGCGGAGTTCATCGCTAACAACGATTTAGTGTCCGGTGTTGTATTAGAAATTTCAGGTGGAGTAAAAATTTAATCGGAAATCGATTTTTTCAGAAAAGAACTTTACACTAAGAGAAAATTATAATATAATTGACTGTAATTTATTGAATTAAGTCTTTATGGTTTACTAAAACTGAATAAACTTAATTCAATAATCCAGTCTAAAGAGAAAGCATCTTCTTCTTTTAGAAATCTAAAAAAGAGTAAAACAATGTCTAAAGAAAAATCAGTATTAAAGAAAACCCAGTTAGAATCAGCAATCCGCGGAATCAAGGGAATCGCACACCCGGACCGTTTGCAGATTCTTTTTTTCCTCTCTCAAAAGGAACATAGCGTAGGCGAACTTGTAGATTTACTTGGAATCAGCCAGTCCGCTGCATCTCAACACCTGAGTAAAATGAAGATCAATGGAATCCTTTCCAGCAGAAAAGAATCCAATCAAGTTTTCTACTACTTGAAAGACGGTAAATACAAGGATCTGATTCGTACGATCGTAAAGATCTACGGTTGATTCCCGAAGCGTATTCAAAATTTATTATGTGCCCTCTTCTTGATCGAGGAGGGTTACATACTCCCTGACCGCGTCCTCTAACTTCGTAAAACCTTCCTCGTAACCCGTTTTGAGCAGCTTTGTCGTGTCCGCGCAGGTATAATACTGATACTTTGCTTTGAGACTTTCCGGCATTTCCGTGTATTCTATGTTTTTCGGAAGGCCGAGGGTATCAAAAATCGCGGAGACAAGATCGTTCCAAGTTTCGGCAACTCCTCTTCCCAAATTATAAAGACCTCCATGACCGCCAAACGCAAGATAGGCGGTGATTTTAGCCGCATCCTTTGCGTATAAAAAGTCGCGTCTTTGTTCTCCGTCCTTGTATTCAGGTTTGTATGATTTGAAAAGTTTGATCTTTCCTTCTCTTCTGATCTGCTCGTAACCCTTTAGAACCACACTTCTCATATCTTCCTTATGACCTTCTCCGTAACCGAAAACGTTAAAATATTTGATCCCGGTAATTCGATCTAAGAAAGAATGTTTTTTCGCATAGAGATCGAACATGTGTTTGGAATAACCGTACATGTTCAATGGCTTCAAAACATCGATGTCGCTTTTGTCGTCGTATCCGTTCGCTCCGTCTCCGTAGGTCGCCGCCGACGAAGCGTAGACAAAACGGACTCCGTTTTTGAGCGATTCCTTTGCGAGAAGTTTTGTATACTCGAAATTATTGTTTATCAGGTAAGAGGCGTCAGTCTCCGTCGTCGAAGAACAAGCTCCCAGATGAAAAAGAATATCATAATCTTTGAATAAACTTGATCGAATCGCGAGATCCAGAAAATGTTCCTTTTCCAGATAATCGGAATATTTTTTACCCAGCAGATTCTTCCACTTGGAAGAATTTCCAAGATGATCCACAACCAGAATGTCGTCGATTCCTTGGCGGTTGAGTTCTTCAATGAGATTGGAACCGATGAGACCTGCTCCACCGGTGACTATACATCTTTTTTTCGTCATAGAATTCAAATTTCCTAAAGAGAGTCTAAGAGTCTACCAAATCTATCGTCTACCCTTTTCACGGTTTGGCTGTCCGCTTCCGTTAGAGGCGGGTACCAATCCTTGAGTCTGCAGTCGATTACGACCGGAGGATAGAGTCCCGGATGATTTCGTATTAATTTTGTGTTTGCGTAGATATCTCCCGCCGGTTCAAAGCGAGTAAAGATCGACCAGATAAAATCGTGATCGGAACGAGTCGCGTCGACCGAATCGTCCACGAGAAAAACGAGTAAAAAATCTTGAATACATTTTTCTTTGAGAAGTTTTGCGGGGAGGCCGTCGTTCTTTTTGTATTTTTTTCCTGATACGACTAACGTTCCGGGATACGCTACGATCGGATCCTCAAAATAAGAACTTACGAATTTTCCCTTAAAACTCGTTTTAAGAGAATTCTTTTTTTCACCGGATCCAAGAAGAATCGCTTTACTTCCTTTGTTCACTTCCGGACCCGTATAATCCAAGGTGTCCTGGGAAATATTGGAAAAAATATGTAAGTCGGTAATTGGATTCATTCTTTCTAATACGCTAATAAACGTATTTCTAAAGTTTTTAAGATCTACGTTTTGATCGGTGACGAGCAATACCTTTGTAAGGGAGAGTTGACCTTCTCCCAAAATCCGAAGGGCCCCCGTAAACGCCTCTCCTTGATAACGTTCCTTAACGACCGCAACTGCGAGAGAATGAACTCCGGATTCTTCATAGGCCCAAACCCCTTTTACCGCGGGCATGACAACCGGAAACATCGGAGACAATAGATCTTGGAGATATTCGGCAATCCAGTGATCCTCTTGAGGAGGACGTCCAACCACGGTCGCGGGCCAGATCGCATCCTTTCTATAAAAAATATTCCTTACTTGTACGATCGGATAATCGTGTTTCAGAGCATAGTAACCGTAGTGATCACCGAACGGACCTTCGGGTTTTCGAATCTTCGGCGGAATGATTCCCGAAATCAAAAAGTCCGCGTCCGCGACGATCGGAAGCGGACTCACGTTTGAATTCTTATACATTTTTAATTTTTCGCCTAATAATAGTGAGGCGAGAATGAGTTCACTGATCTCTTCCGGTAGAGGCGCCACGGCCGCGATCGTAAGTCCCGGAGGACCTCCCGCGTAGATATGCACCGGCAAACCTTTTTCTTCTCTTTCCGCTTCGAAGTAGTGATTTCCTCCTCCCCTGTGGATTTGAATGTGCATCCCGGTTTCCAGAGGTCCGTGGATTTGAATCCGATACATTCCGAGGTTTCCCTTTCCAGTTTTCGGGCTTTCCGTATAAACCAGAGGTAGTGTAACAAAATTACCTCCGTCTTTCGGCCAGGATTTTATAGTCGGAAGTTCATGCAAAGATTCTAATGTATTTTCAAGAACGGGCGCCGAGTTAACTTTTTTTAATCCGACACGCAAAGCCTGAAACGCGAGATGACGCAAGTTCCAAACCTTAGCTGGCGACGGAGGAAGAAAGTGTTGAATCGTATATGCAATTTTTTGCACGAACTTTACGGGATCCTCTCCGAAAGCGATTCTCATTCTTTTTTCGGAACCGTAGAGATTGGTGGCGACGGAAAAACGGGATCCTTTTACGTTTCGAAATAGAACTGCAGGTCCTCGTTTGGCTACAACCCGTCTTTGGATTTCGGCCAATTCTAAGATCGGATCCACTTCCTCTTCAATGACGAGAAGTTCTTTTTCTTTTTGTAGTTCTTTTACAAAGTCGCTCGTGGATCTGATTTTCATAATTTTCCTACCGGAAGTTCCGGTTGTTTTATCGTTTTGTTTTTGAGTTTGATCAGCTTTCCTGAAATCGAAGAAGGGAATTCTTCCTTGAGATCCTCTTCCCTCACCCATTTGAAAAGGACGTCTTGTTTTTTGTTTAAGATTTTTTCGATTCGAGTTCGGTCTTCTTCCAGAATGTCGCTGAACTTCAATTGGATTCTATGATTGGTGATGGAATGTTTTGTACGATGTGGATGTGTATTCAAACGGGATTCTTCAAACAACTCCTCGGAGATAGAATCCTTTTCGTAAGGATGTTTTCCTTCCAATCGGAACGGAAGCGAATAGATCGTTTTAAAAAATCTTCTTCCTGAATATTTCAAAAGAAGAATCTGATTCTTAGATCTTAAGAATAAAAAATGCAGATCCAGATCGATCCAGTTGTCTACCGATTTAGATACGGGGATCTCCCTTTCTTTCCCCGCGGCTTTTGCTTCACAGTGATCGATTAATGGACAAGACTCACAAATCGGAATCGGAACACAGACCAAGGCTCCGAGTTCCATCATCGCCTCGTTGTGGTCGCCCGCGGAATCCGGAGTTAAAAATTCTTGAGCGAGATTTCCTAAAAGTTGATTCGTGGAATTGAGAAGAGGATCTTCTTCAATCAAAAAAAGTCTGGATAAAACGCGCTTAACGTTCCCGTCTAAAACGGCGTGATGTTTTCCGTAAGCGATGGATAATACGGCGGAGGCAGTATAACTTCCTACTCCCGGAATCGAAAGCGCGTCGTCGTAGTTCTTTGGAAATTCTCCCGAAAATTTTTCGACCAAAAGACCGGCTCCTTTTTTTAAGTTTCGCGCTCGAGAATAATAACCAAGTCCTTTCCAGTATTTCATGACCTCGTCTTCCGAAGCTTCTTTGAGGGAGTTCGGATCCGGAAATCTTTCTAAGAATGTTTCGTAAATCGGAAGCATCGCCGCGACGCGGGTTTGTTGGAGCATAATTTCGCTCACCCAAATCCGATACGCGTTTTTGTTGATTCTAAAGGGAAGATCCCTTTTGTTTTTTTGAAACCAAGAAAGTAAGGCCTTTCTTAATTTTAATAGGAGCTCGGGAGAAATGGGGGCGTTTTTGGATTCCACAGTCGTAAAGAAGATCGATTTCTTTACATGGAACGGTACGTCGAACAACGGTAAATCCTGTTTTCACGGGATTCTTAAATTTCATTCGATTTTATTTTGAATCTATCGAAATTTTTAGTCTCTGGTCAGGACGTTTATCTTCTCCGGACGGCTCGGATTGGAAATATGATATTTCCCGTCCAAGAGCATGATGTGTTTTCCGTTTTCCAAGGCACGATAGAGTTTTTGAAAGTTCGGTCCCGGGACTAAAACCGACTCGGGACTTGCCAACTTCTTTTTGATGGAATCGATCGTGTAGATATCGTGTTGCCCGACTCCCTTCAATTCTTTCATTCCCACATAGGAGCAATCGAAGTAGTCCCTAACGTCGTTGTAAACGGATTTTGATACGGTGATCTTTCCGGGCTCTCCGATATTTTCGATCCGAGAAGCGAGGTTTACGGTATGTCCCCAGATATCGAACGCGATCTTTGTATGTCCGACGACTCCGGCGATCAAGGTTCCAGAGTGAATCGCGATCCGAAGCCCCCAGGCGTCCTCTCCGCTTTTCATTCTTTCCTTTTTGCGATTCTCCGCATATTCCATCATCTTCAAAGATGCCAGAAGAGAATCCAACTTTGCGGTTCTCTTATATCCCCCCAAACCGCCGACCGCAAGAAACGCGTCCCCGATCGTTTTTACTTTTTCGATTCTGTGTTGAGTGCATATTTTTTCGAATTCGTCGAAGTAGATCGAAAGTTCCTTTAAAAGTTCGTTCGGACTCATATAACGACTGATATCCGAAAATCCTACAAAGTCGGTAAGAATCACGACGGCATTCTCGTGTTGAATGGGTCGAACTTTTCCTTTTAGTTTCAATTCTTCGATCATATACTCCGGAAGAATGTTCTGTAAAAGTACGTCCGCCTTCTTTTTCTCCTCGAGAATCCGATTTCGATCGCTATTGACGATGTGATTCATCATCTCTCGAGTAAGCGCTTCCTTGTTTCGATATCGAACGATTCGGCTTAGGGCCCGAAAATAATCCTCTTCCCTTTGAATGATATCTTCGGGAGTTCCCAGCGCGATGTTCCGAGCAAACTCCGCCAACTCGTTCAACGTAGATCACCCTTTCTTGCTTTTTGAATCCAGTCGTCTTTGATCAAATCGAGTCCGCAGGGAAGATTCCAGAGTTCGTCGATGATCGCGGGAAGTTGTTCTTTCCGAATGATTTGTCCGTGCTGGGGTGCGATTACCTCGGCGTCAAAACTCATTATCTTCAAAAGCGCATAACGTAGAGCGAGGTTGGAGGGAATATAGGCTTGCATAAAGGCTTTCATGTTGTTCAAAGCTTTTTTATCGTGATACAAGGACCATTCTCTTCCCAAACCTCCCAAAATATCACTCGTAAACAGAACGCGCGACTTGAGATCGAAAGTTATCATGGCCCCGGGGGAATGTGCGAAAGGAGTGCTGATAAATTGAAGTTCTCTACCGCTGGGTGTGGAAAAATAAGTCAATTCATCGCCGATACGAATGATACTTCCTTTTACACCATAGTGTTTGATCAGATAGACGGTTCTTGTTTCCGCGATGATCTGAACGGGACTATCTCCGCTTAAATCTTCAAAGATCGGAACGTTTGCGCAAAGGTCCGGATCCTGGTGTTGTAAGACGATCGTTTCTATGGAGTTTGGGGCGACGAGGGAAAAAACTTTTCTGGCTACGACCGGAAAGTCTGGAATGGAACCGGGATCGATCAAAATGGTGCTATCACCGTTTTTGATCATGTATGGATTACAATGAAGGGATTCCCTTTGATCGTAAAATCCGATCCAGTAGATGTCTTCGGCGATTTCTACCGCGTAATTGGTATCGATTTCGAGAGTCAATTCTCTCGGAATATTCTTCTGCGTTTCCGCTTGCGCTATATCATTTTCAGACAAGGGACCGACTCCTTTCGGTCTTCAAGACCTTAGTTATAAATATAAATGTCGGATTACAAATATTCTATTTTTCATATGTTAGCAGAAGCTCCCTGATTCTCTCCACGTTCACTGGTTTGATAAAAATTTCGGTTGCTCCCGCTTTACGAGCTTCGTCGATAATCTCAGGTTCTGAGAAGGCAGTCATCGCGGCAATCGGAATATTCAAATTGTATTCCCTAATTTTTTTGGTGAGTTCAATTCCGTCTAACAACGGCATCTTAAGATCGGTGATCACAACGTCGGGTTGATACTCAAGGAACACATCCCAAGCGACTTTTCCGTTTTCTGCGGAACGTACCGAGGTTAAAAAACGTTCCAAAAAACGAACCATCATCACTCGGATCAACTCCTCGTCCTCTACATACAAAAGTTTTAATGCGATTTGGCTCATGGAAGTTCGATGACCATCACTGCACCTTTATCCGAATTATAAGCATAAATTTTTCCTTCCATATTGTTTTCGATGATTGATTTGGACATATAAAGTCCGATTCCGGTTCCCTTTCCTTGATCTTTGGTTGTAAAATAAGGTTGAAAAAGTTTTTCTAATACGGAAGTTTCAATCCCTCCTCCGTTGTCGCGTATGATCACCAATTTTTTATCTCCTTCTTTTCGGATATCGACGTGAATCTCCGGTTCTTCCGGACGAGATTCCATAAGCGCGTCCCTCGAATTTGCGATTATATTTAAAATCACCTGCGAGAACTCATTCGGAAAACCGAATACTTCATAGTCTTCATCAGGGTTAAAATAAATACTAATGTTGTGACTTTTTAAACTTTCGGAAACCAAGGAGAATGATTTTTGTATCACCGTCTTCAGTGAGAATTTTTCCTTTGTCTTATTGGGACGAAAATAATTCCTAAAATCGTCGATGGTTCCGGACATCTGCTCGACAAGATTCATGATCTTCTTTGTGGAATCTTCGATGTATTCTTCGTCGAGCTCGCCTTCCGAATACGCGTAAGAAAAATCCTGCACGCAAAGCGCGATCGCGTTTAGAGGTTGTCTCCACTGATGAGCGATATTCCCTATCATTTCGCCCATATCGGCCAGTCTAGAGCGCACTATCATCGCCTTTTCCTGTTCTCTTCGTTTTTGGATCTCGGATTCCACCCGAGCTTCCAAACCTCGATTCAATTCTTCCAGAGCGCTCGTTTTTTCCATGAGATCGTTCTCCGATTTTTTTCGCGAAGTAGAATCTCGAATGACGCCTACGAAGTATTGATTCTGGTTTTGTGAGAATTCCGAAACTGCAAGTTCCACCGGAAATTTCGTGCCGTCTTTTTTGAGCGCCACAACTTCTCTTCCGATTCCAATGATTTTTTTTTCCCGGGTTTCCACGTATCTTCTTAGATAATCGTCGTGCTCGGAATGATAGGGTTCGGGCATCAGAAATTTTATATTCTTACCCACAACTTCGGTAAAACCGTAACCGAACATTTTTTCCGCCGCGGTGTTGAACATCATAATGGTCCCTTTAGGAGTGATCATAATGATCGCATCTACGACGGTTTCAAAAATGGCTTGGAATCTTTCGTCGCTTTCGCGTAACGCGTTAACTGCTAAAAATCTCTGTTCGCTTTCCCTGATATTTTTTAGACCTAGCGCCAAATCTTTCGTGATTTCGGAATAGATCCCGGCCTCGTCTTCCAGAAAATAATGTTTTTCCCTGGAAAAGATACAAAGTACGGAAACTAATTCCTTCAACAAGAAAATCGGAAAAATGCCCATCGATTGATAGCCGAATTGAACGCAGGTTTCTTTCCAATGACCGAAATCTTCTGCATTATGAATGTCTTCTACGATCAGAGGTTTTCCCGTTGTGATCGCCTTGAGCCCCGGCCCCAAATCCATACCTTCGGTTTCCGTCTTAAAAATAAACGGATTCTCTCCAGCATAAGCAACTTGGAATATTAGATTTTTTCTAGATTCCACTGTTCCAAAACATACAAATCCTAAATTCTCTTCAGCTTTGAGAATTTTACAAACCCCGGTGTAGAGTTCTTGAACCGATTTGGATCGAAGAATCCACTGAGTGATTTCGTTTCGAATGAGGTAGGAACGGTTGACCGCGATCGTTCTTTTTCCTCGAGCTTTTTTGGTTTTAGTCACCTCGGGAAGGATCACTCCTTCGATTTCGAGAACTTCCTCGTCTTTAAGGATCTTTCGAAAAAAAACGGATCTTCTTTTGGTAAAACCAGCCTCGGTCGTAAACTCGATCGGAAGAATGATTTTGTCCTCGAAGGCATTCTTTGCGAATTCCGAGATGGCCTCCGATGCGGACTTAGAGATCACTTTCGCTGGATCCCGGATCGACTCCAGTTCCAAAAACGTTTGAAACTCTGGATTGGAGGAAAGATAAATTCCGAGTTTATCGGAGTGGAAGATCGGAGGTTTTATTTCCTGAGATCCGAATTGAGAATTCATGAAATAGGGTCCTCCTTTGATACTTAAGGGATATAAAATCGATCAAAGTTTTTACTTTTTGAAATCTTTTTTTAGGCGATTTCGTGTTATTTTGAGCGAATTGTAAAAAAATTATTTTTGCCAGAGCGCGACAACGGCCTCCTTCAAACTGAGACGCCCCAATCTCGGAAACATTCCGTAAAAGATGGGAGCCATTCACATTTTTCTCCCAAATCAGTAGAGATTGATCATCTGACGGGATTTATTTTTTTTAAAACCACTCTCAATTTTTTTCTTTACGAAAAAAGCCAATTCATAATTGTACTGACCGTTCGGTACAATTATGAATTCAATAAAACTCACCCGAAAAAAGTTTATTCTCACCGCAATTTTAAGCGCACTTCTTCTTGGATCCGTCGGTTTCGTTTTGAGATCGGCTCAAAAAGTGAAACGATTGTTTTTCAGCCGCTTCACGGAGGAAACGTTGTCTTGGTTTGCAAAAACGATTCTTCCGGAGGAAGAAGGTTTTCCGGATCTAGAAAAAGCCGAAGTAGTCTCTCGTTTAGATGAAGAACTCTTTTTCGTGGATTCTTCCATCAGCGGAGATTTTGATACCGCGATTTGGATTTTAGAATTTCTTCCGTTACGATTCGGGTATTGGAGTCGTTTTTCCAAATTGAAACGGGAAGATGCGAAAGAATTTCTAAACCTCGCCTTACGATCCGAAACGGAACTCATTCGCAACATCGTATCCAATATTCGTATGGTTGTGATGCTCGTTTACTACGGGCATAAGAGCACTTGGAATCAAATCGGCTATGACGGGCCTTTCGGAAATTTCCCCGAAAAACTCAGCGAATCCAGAATTTACTATCAATCAAAGGTTCGTAAGAACTAGGGAGCATTTATGTCCGGAAAAATTTTCGAATGGAAACACATCGATAAAAATCAAACCGTAAAAGCGGATGTTTGTATCATCGGAACCGGCTGTGGAGGCTCCACTCTAGCGCTCAGTCTTGCACAGGAGGGAAAAAAAGTTGTGATGCTCGAACAAGGCGGTTACTATCACACCGGAACCTTTGACAACAACGAGCTCAATATGGCCGCGAAGGTTTCTGCGGAAAGAAATCTTGCAACAACAAAAGACGGAACCATCAACATCGTTTATGGAAACAACGTAGGAGGAGCGTCCGTTCACTACTGGGCTGACAGTTATAGAACTCCCGATGAGAAGCTACAACTCTGGTCTCAAAAATATGGAGTAGAAGGTCATACTAAAGAAGACCTCGCTCCTCTTTGGCCGATCTTAGAAAGAAGGCTACACGTTCATCCCGCAGAGGACGAATTCTTCAATCGTATGAATGAACTCGTTCGGAGCGCTTCTCAATCCTTAGGTTGGGAAGGAAGAAGAATTCCCCAAGCAAGAAACAACTGTCAAAAATCGGGTCATTGTATGCAGGGTTGTGCGTTCGGTGCAAAACAAAGTCAACTCGTAACACACATTCCCCTGGCGCTTTCCGCAGGAGCCGATATCTACGCGGATTGCAGAGCGACCGAATTGGTAATGGATGGAGACCGTATCTCTTCCATCCAAGCGAACATGATCGATCGAAGAACTCTCAAAGAAAACGGAATTCAAATCAAAGTGGAGGCGAAGGTTTTCGTCGTCGCTGCGGGTGGATTCGGAAGTTCCACATTCTTACTCAGAAACGGATGGAAGAAAAAACTTCCGGCCCTCGGAGAATTTGTCTCGATCAATCCGACTCTTTTTGTTCACGCACTCTACGATGAGGATATCATTCAGTGGAGAAATATTCCCGCAGCATACGGAGTGGAAGAATTTAGATTGGCTCGTTACGATGAAAATGGAAACTATCTTGAAGGTGGATATATGTTGATGCCGAATCAGATTCAACCTGGCGCGATCGCGGCGACGATTTCCGGTTTCGGAGAACAACATACGCGTTATATGAAAAATTTGCCTAAACTCGGCGGGACGATCGCTTGGCTGGACGATATAGAAACGGAACTGGGAAATATCACCGTGAATGGAAATCGAAGAAACGTAAATTATTCCTTCGGTCCGATCACCAAAAAAGCAATGAGAGACACTTACAAAAAACAAGTTCTTCTCAATCTGGAAGCCGGCGCCCTGGAAGTGATGATCCCGGATTCTACTTCCTTGATTCTTAGATCCAAATCGGAGCTGAATAAAATCGACGAACTTCCACTCAATCCCGTAACCGCGCTTATGGCGGCTCCCCATCCGGGCGGGGGTTGTAGAATGGGCTTAGATCCGAAAACTTCCGTTGTCGACAGTTCGCACAGGGTTCACGGGATCAAAAATCTTTACGTTAGTGATTCTTCCGTGTTTCCTACTTCCTCTTCGGTGGATCCCAGTTTTACAATCATGGCCTTTAGTATGATCGCAGGCCGGAAAATATTAGAATCTTGGAATCAACATGGCTAATTCGGGAAATACGACCAGAGGCAAGATCACAAAGGAAAAGCTTCTATCGGACTTCAGACATCT
Source organism: Leptospira ainlahdjerensis (assembly GCF_016919175.1). Classification (GTDB taxonomy): domain Bacteria; phylum Spirochaetota; class Leptospiria; order Leptospirales; family Leptospiraceae; genus Leptospira; species Leptospira ainlahdjerensis. Next base: position 96,028 of record NZ_JAFFPU010000004.1, read on the forward strand.
TGTAACCATTCACGGAATTATGAATACGAGTTTGGATCGCCTTTCCGAATATTCGCAAACCGCAAAGAGCAGCATCCTTTGGCATTTCGGATCAAAAGAAGGACTTGTGATCGAACTCGTAGACTCTCTCTTTTTCGAAGTGGAAGAATCCGTCAGGGAAGGTCTTGCAAACGGTGCGGATCCGTTTTCTTGTCTTTTCGATAAGTTCACCGAGTTCTTTTTAGAAACTCCGGAAGCGAATGGAGTTTTTTTTACTCTCATCTTAAACGAGCCCGCGGACTCCAAGGTTCGAAAAAGAGTTTTTGATATGTATCGAAGCTTTCGAAAAAAATTGTCCGATCATTTGAACTTGGGAAAGCCGAATTCAAAACCTTCGATTCTAAAAGCTTCTCTGCTCATCGCTCTTTTCGACGGTTTGTATCTGCAGTGGCATTTGGATCCTCTGGAAGTCCCCCTCAAAGAAACCCTTTTTCTCGCGCAGGAAATGCTTGCGAAATTCTACGGAATCAAAAGGTCCAAAGAAATAAAACCGACAAAGCCTAAGAAAAAATAAAATTAAAATATATATTTGTATTTTATAATATTCATAAATACGAAAGCGCCGAGATTTATCATTCATAACCTGGAAACCGATCCAAAACATCTTCCATTCTTTGTAAATCGCCTTTTTTAATCTAAGATATTTTCGGACCTCGATACTTCTTTCCCAAGATCTCAAAGTCGCCGGCTAGAATCCGCTCCTATTTACAAATTATGAAATCTCACAAAGACCCAATCTCAACTCCGACAAAATTCTACCTTGATAATTTTGGAAATTTTCCCTCTTTCACGGATTCTTAATTAGGAGCGACGAAAGGTTTTCATAGATAAAATTTTTCAAGTTTCTGTAGGAATTCCACTTGAGAGACTTTGTTCTTTCAAAAACTAGATTTTTGTGATAGGAAAGAATTCTCAGTTTTTTTCCTCTAACCCGAAGCCGCAATAACCTTACTCACAAGTTGAAGTTGAGAGGGGTGCATAAGATTTGTCCTTCACGATTGGGGTTTGTCAGAGTTCCTACGCGAGAATTTGTGTTTGAAAAATTAGAATTTTCTGATAGAGGAAAGTCTCCGGAGTTTTTCCCGCCACCGCTCCCCTCCACCCGAATTTGGGTGGGGCGCGCGACTTTCACGGGAGAATTGTCGTTCTTACGACAGGATTCCCTAAAGACTCAGTCTTTAGGGTTCAAAGAATTCAAAATTCCAGTAACAACTCTGAGAAGATTCTTTCCTAAGATTTCTGAAAGCCGGCTTTCTGAAATGAACTTCTGGTCCGCAAAATAGTGAATTGGAGACCTGGAGTCGCCGCGCACTTAAGAAAGTGATCAAACACATACAAAGATCCTAAAAAGTAAAATCATATAAATCCGTATTCATAAGAGAGCGTTTTTCTTCTCTTTTCCCAGAAAAGGCGAACTGCAAATTCTCCACTCGGACAAAATGGATTTTTTCTTTGGTAGCGGAGAATGAAAAAATTAAATTTCCTCTGCCAAATATGAAGGGAGAATTCCTAAAAATTTCTCTAGAAAGATTTCATTGGTTATGAAACGAGTTTCATTTATTCAAGGAATACAAGGAGCTAAACTTTCAAAAAACAATCTCAAATGATCGACTAATTCCAGAGACATCCGAAAAGCAAGGCGCCGCATCTTTTGATTCGGATTCAACCCCGGATGATTTCGAATCACTAAAAAGAATCATTATATTCTAAAAATACACATAATTCTTATTTTATTCCTCATTTGAAACACTTAATTCTTATTCTATGAAAAGTTATTGAAATATATCCGTGAGTTTTTCAAACATTGCAAAACCTTGAGAGGGGATCATGATAAAAATAAAAATTTTCTGTTTAGCCGTGTTCACGTTCGGCCTCCTATATTGTTCCAACGCTGAAAACTTAAACGAGCAAAAAAGCTTTGTGCCCAATCTATTATCGATTTTGCAGATCGAACAACCCGAGTTCCTGGCAAGTAAATTCTCCGCCTCCTCCATCAAAAACCCGAAAGTTCTGGGTTTAGATCTTCCTAACCGTATCCAGGGAAAATACATCGTAGTTTTTGACGAAGCTCTTCCAAACAACGATTCCTTTGCAAAATCCACTTCGATTGCAAACGAATGGAAAGAGAACTATCAAATCGAAGTCGAACACGTATTCCAACACGTTTTGAATGGGATGTCGATCCAAGCGACCGACGAACAAGTAGAACGGCTCGCAAAGGACGAGCGAGTTCAATATATCGAGGCGGAGCAGTCAAACAAACTGCACGAGGACTATCATCCGTTGATCAGTGCGGATCCACAGGGTTGGGCGTTAGACGCAATCGATCAAAGAACACATGCTACTTTAAACAATCAGTACCACTATAAAAACAATGCAAGCCAGGTTCACGTTTATGTAATGGATACCGGAATTAAGGCTTCAATCTCTCGCTTCGGTGGAAGAGTTTCAGGTGGAGTATCTTTTATCAGCGACGGAAGAGGAACTGACGATTGTAACGGTCACGGAACGGGAGTCGCTTCGGTTATCGGCGGAAACCCACCTTCCGCAGGAGCGGAAACCGTGGGGACCACTCTGCCATTACTACATCCGATTCGAATCCTTCCTTGTAGCGGAACTTCGATTTCAGACAGCACAACCATACAAGGATTGGATTGGGTTTTTGCGAATCACGTAAAACCTGCGATTGTCAATATGAGCTTTGGCGGTCCGCATACAAATGGAAAAAAAACGGCTCTTACAAACCTGATTAACGCCGGGGTAATCGCCGTTGGCGGTCCAGGAAATGACGGGATTGACGGTTATGGAAATAGCTTTTGTTCGAACACTTTTCCAGTGGACGTTCCTACGATCATCAGCGTTTCCTCCGTAAACATCAATATCGATCGATATCCTCAAGCGAGCGTCGGAGATTGTGTCAGTCTCTTTGCCCCGGGACACAATGTGGATGCGGCAAACTTAACCGGCGGGACCTATCCACAAACAGGCACATCCTATGCGATTCCGTTTGTATCCGGGACTGCAGCCATGTTCCTTGCGGAAAATCCTCAAGCGACTCCCGCTCAAACAAAAAAAAGAATCGTAGATACTGCGACCCGATTTGTGGTCGGGGGTGTTCCCACTCTTCACCATTCCAACCGATTCCTTTATTCCTTGTTAGACGCTCCAGAAGGTTTGATAAATTACGGAACCTATATGCCTCTCAGCATCTCGGTCATCAACGAACAGTGTAGAGGGGCAAACACTGTGGAATGGACAAGACCTTTGTCCGGTGGAACAAGTTTTAACTACGAAGTCGCCACCTCTCCATACAAAGATTTCAACGCAAACGTTACCATTCACGGAAACTACACAAGCTCCTCTTCAAAAGTGTCTATTCCAGTTTCGGTTACAATCGGACAACAGAAATACATAAGGGTTCGAGCACGCCAACAGGTTATGCCATACGCCACTTGGAGTCATCCTATCTATTCGGAAACCCCGGCTACTTATTTCAACGGTTGTTTGTAAGAATCATCAGTAAAAAGAAATAAATTACATTCAGCTATTTCAGAAGAATATGATTTTAAACTAAAACAAAGAGTGCGATCGCACTCTTTGGTTAAGTTTAAAGTTTAAAAATAAAATAGAGAATTCGCACGTTTTTTAAATTCAAAATAAAAATGCGAACAAAACAAAGCGAAGATACGCTCGATTGAGGATCTTTTTTTTTTAAAAAGAATCGGTTAAGCGTTTTATTCCTCATTTGAAACGTTAAATTCTTGTTATCCGAAAAGTCATTGAAATGTATCAAAGACTTTTCTAATCGTTGCAAAAAACTTTGAGAGGGATTATGATAAAAATAAAAATTTTCTGTTTAGCCGTGTTCACGTTCGGCCTTCTATCTTGTTCCAACGCTGAAAACTTAAACGAACAAAAAAATTTCGTTTCCAACGTCTTGGCAACTTTACGAGTCGAACAACCGGATTCCTTGCTGCGTCGATTCTATTCCACCAATGTAGAAAATTCAAAAATTCTGGGTTTAGATTTTGCTGATCGTATCCAGGGAAAATACATCGTAGTCTTTGACGAAGCTCTTCCAAACAACGAATCCTTTGCAAAATCAACTTCGATTGCAAACGAATGGAAAGAGAACTATCAAATCGAAGTCGAACACGTATTCCAACACGTTTTAAATGGGATGTCGATCCAAGCGACCGACGAACAAGTAGAACGGCTCGCAAAGGACGAACGAGTTCAATATATCGAGGCGGAGCAAACGGTCTTCCTGCATGGAGGTGACAATCAGACTCTAATCAGCGCGGACCCGGCGGATTGGGCGTTAGACTCAATAGATCAAAGAACACATGCTACTTTAAACAATCAGTACCACTATAAAACCAATGCAAGTCAGGTCCATGCCTATATAGTAGATTCTGGAATCAAGGCCACATTACTTCAGTTTGGTGGAAGAGTTTCGGGGGGAGTATCCTTTATCAGCGACGGAAGAGGAACCGATGATTGTTCCGGTCACGGAACCGGGGTCGCGTCCATCTCTGGTGCCAACGCATTATTTTCAGGATATCAAACCGTTGGAACCACTCTACCGAAACTTCACCCGGTTCGAATCTTCGCTTGCGAAGGTGGAGCGACCAGTAGTAACGTCATCAAAGCATTCGATTGGATTTTTGCAAACCACGTCAAACCTGCCGTTGCCAATTTGAGTTTCGGAAAAATGGGTAGTGGTACATCGGCAAAAAAATCGGCCCTGACTAAATTGATCAACGCAGGGGTCACTGTCGTTGTCAGTGCAGGAAATGATGGATTAGACGGTTACGGAAGTAGTCCTTATTGTTCGGATTATTTTCCGGTAAATGTACCTGGGGTCATCAGCGTATCCTCAGTAGACGTAGATATCAATCGAGCCCCTGACGCAAACGTGGGGGATTGTATCCATGTTTTCGCTCCAGGTGAGTACGTATCGGCTGCAACTATGAGTGATGGAACCTTTTCAGCAACCGGTACGTCCTACGCAGCTCCGTTTGTATCCGGGACTGCAGCCATGTTCCTTGCGGAAAATCCTCAAGCGACTCCCGCTCAAACAAAAAAAAGAATCGTAGATACTGCGACCCGATTTGTGGTCGGGGGTGTTCCCACTCTTCACCATTCCAACCGATTCCTTTATTCCTTGTTAGACGCTCCAGAAGGTTTGATAAATTACGGAACCTATATGCCTCTCAGCATCTCGGTCATCAACGAACAGTGTAGAGGGGCAAACACTGTGGAATGGACAAGACCTTTGTCCGGTGGAACAAGTTTTAACTACGAAGTCGCCACCTCTCCATACAAAGATTTCAACGCAAACGTTACCATTCACGGAAACTACACAAGCTCCTCTTCAAAAGTGTCTATTCCAGTTTCGGTTACAATCGGACAACAGAAATACATAAGGGTTCGAGCGCGCCAACAGGTTATGCCATACGCCACTTGGAGTCATCCTATCTATTCGGAAACCCCGGCTACTTATTTCAACGGTTGTTTGTAAGAATCATCAGTAAAAAGAAATAAATTACATTCAGCTATTTCAGAAGAATCTGATTTTAAACTAAAACAAAGAGCGCGATCGCACTCTTTGTTTTTTATTCCCACCAAGGCTTCCCATCGCAACTGGGACAGTCCAAGGTTGATTAAAACTCTTAAAGAGTCTCCATAAGAATTTCCGGTAGAATCGAGTCAAACCTCATACTTCTTGCAACTCGCTTTGCAGAGGATCCGCTTATTACAGCGGACGATTTGTCCGAATCAATCAATCACCTTAAAAAAATCGGTTGGAAATGAGGAATCGATCTCTCTTCAAATATTTTTCTTTTTTCGAGACCAATCTTTTACAAGCTCAACGTTTCTTCGAAACATGCTGAAATTCATCCGAGAGATTGCGGAGTCGCCGAACGTTTTTTCAAAACCTCTTTCGTCCAAATCCAAGATGGAGTTCGGATCTTCTTTAAAAATCGAACGTGTTTTAAATTCTTCCCTTCTTGTTTGGATTCCTTTTTTACGAGCTTTTACGTCGTTCCAAGGACAAACGTCTTGGCAAATATCGCAGCCCGCGATCCAACCGAATGTGTTTGGAATCGTCGAAGAACGATCTTCCAAAGTATGATGCGAGATACATTTCCCCGCGTCGATCTGATACGGAGCGAGAGCTCCCGTAGGACAAGAATCGATACAGGCAGAGCAAGTCCCGCATCGATCCTTAACTGCGACATTGGCCACAACGATCGGAAGATCCGTAAGAATCACGGTAAGAAAAAAATAGGATCCGAGATCCGGATGAATGAGATTCGTATTCTTCGCCTGCCATCCGAGCCCTGCTTCCCTTGCCAAAACTTTTTCCGGAACCGGAAGAGAATCCACACCTTGACGAAACTGGTGATTTGGAAATTTCTTTCTCAATTCTGAAAGTAAAGGTTTTGCAAGTTTTCGAAGGACTTCGTGATAGTCCTCTCCGATTGTATACCGGGAAAATTGGAATGACATCGTTTTGCAAAAGATATCATATTCTGGATCGTTGTAGAGTGTACCTAGCGTTAGAACGGACTTTGGTTCGAATCCCAGATTTCTAAAATGAAAACGAAGATCCATATTCTTCGGATACCAATCCATCTTTCCGTGTTTTCCTTCTTGCACCCAAGAAAGAATATTCTTCTGATCTTCTTCCGGAATTACGGCTTCGCAGATTCCGAAGAGGTCAAATCCACATTCTTCGATCAAAGGAGCGAGTTCGGAAATTATTTCTTTACTTTCGATCATAAATTTGATATAGAAAGACTATGCAAAAAGAATTATCCGAAAAAGTTAAATTTCCAAAAACCGAACTGGAATTGCTTCCTGCTCATTCCGGCGTTCTTTCTTATTCGGACGTCATGAAAGCGGTTCGCCTGATTTCGCTTCCTGAAGAAAAACTCGCAAAACAAATCGTCTTTGCTTCCGTCGTAGGAGCTCTTCGAGGATTTCAAGAAAGGGAACTGAAACCGTTTCATACCAATCATAAATACATCTTTGGAGAATTGAGTTCCGAAATTTTGAATACGATGAAAGACGTCGGTTCTATCGATCGGATTTCAAACGAAGAAAGAATCAAAATTCTAAAAGATTCTTTTGAATTCGGAATTCAAAAAGTCTATCACCTGGAGTGGAAACTTTACACTTCCAGAGAAATTTTTTAATTCTTAAACCGCGTAGAAAAGAATTCCCGCAAAACTGATCAGGACAATCGCTTCGAGAAGTCCAACTCCGACATTTTGATCTCTGCTGATTTCTTCCTTCAAAGTACTTCCCGGAAGAATCACCGCATCGGTGAGAAGTCGTACCGCAGGAATAACAATGAGCCCCAAAACAAAATCCAAACCGATATGAATGAGAGTTTCTTCCATCGAAATCAGATCCCTATGCAAGGCTCTGGCGATGATGATTCCCAAGGCAATTAGGGCTCCGCTGTAAGAAACTCCCGCCGCGAGATTCTCCCGATCTTTCAATTCAAGATCCAATGAATACGGAATCATTTTGCGATATGCGAATGTAAATAGAATGAGCGCGATTTGACCGATGGAAAAAAACAAAACTCCGAGTACGGTTCCGTCTAAAAGTTTTTGAATCGGCTCTAAAAGCCCAAGATCTTTCCAGATAGAAAAAGAAAGAGCGGAACTGTCCCCACTCAAAGAGGCCGCGATGATCACCGAAGAGGCGATACTACTTCCGAATACGACGGCACCGACTGCGGTGTTTTTTCCGGAATAAACCAATTCTGTAAAATCGAAAGTTCTGAAAATGATCTTATCATTGATAAAATAAGAAAGATTTAAAAGTAGAATCCCGAGAAGTCCATAAAATAGAACTTGAAAACAATCCGAAACAAAATCGGTTCCGGGAGAGGAAAGGATGACCAAAAGAATCAGGGTCAAACCCAGATAATATCCCGCGAGTCCCGAAGAAACCGCAGTGTTATTGTTTACGATGATTTCGTGATCGAGATCGCCCGGCTCAATCCAGTCTTTGATTTTTTTACCGATATAAAAGAGGACAAAACTGATTAAGAAGAATACTGCGTCTTTGCCTAAGCTGCTCAGATAACCAAGTACTGTTTCCATGACACCTAATTAACCCGATACGGTTAAAATTTCATAGCCTTTTTCGGTGACAAGAATTGTGTGCTCGAACTGTGCGGACCACTTGTTATCTTTCGTAGTCACCGTCCAATGATCTTCTTTGGAAAAATTCACTTGCCAGGTTCCAAGATTTACCATCGGTTCGATCGTAAAGATCATCCCGGGTTCTAGTTTTGCAAGCTTCCGGTTTTGACGAAAGTGTGGGATTTGAGGATCTTCGTGAAAGCCTCTTCCGATTCCATGCCCCATTAGATCACGAACGATTCCGTAACCTTTCGGAGTAAGAAAATCATCGATTGCGTTTGCGATATCGTGAACTCGGTTTCCGGGTTTTACTTGTTCGATTCCGATGTACATCGCCCTTTCCGTATCTGCAACCAAGGTTGCAATTTCCGGACTCGCCTTTCCACCGACGATAAAGGTTCGAGAAGAATCTCCGTGATATCCATCAAGTAAAGGAGTGACATCGATGTTAATGATATCACCTTCCTTTAAAACTTCCGTCGCCTTGGGAATCCCATGACAGACAACTTGATTTACGGAAGTACAAACCGACTTTGGAAATCCCTTATAACCGAGCGGAGCAGATTTCGCTCCGTGCTTTTTTGTAAATTCTTCGCAAAGATCATTCAACTGAAGAGTCGAAACTCCGGGCTGAACGTAAGAAGAAATATAATCTAAAAGCTTAGCGGCCAGTTTCCCAGCCGCTCTCATTTTTTCGATTTCGCTCTTATTCTTAATGAAGATCAAATCGAATTAGAAATCAGTCGGGCGAACCGTACTTCTTTTGTTAGATTCAGTACGCTTCACTGCATCGTCGATGAGTTGATGAATCTTTTCATTCAAACCGTCAATTGCATCCCCGGAAGTCATAAATCCTTTCGACTTGATATAAGCCTTTACTTTGCTTGTTACGATCAGGGTTTCCTTTTCGACATTCTTTCCAGCCATTGAGTTCTTCCTCTCTGTCTTAGTTTTCTTCTTTTGTGCCATCTTCAATATTGCTCCGGTTCACGGTCGTCCGATTGTTTTTAACTCCGTTAGCGGTTCCTGTTTGCATTCTTTTCAGAAACCCGGAAAAAGAACAACCTTTTAGAACTTTCCCCTTTGCGACCTTACCTTTGTTTTAAAAAAAAATGATACCAGACCCATCTGAAACGATTCTAAACTTAGAATCGTCCGGGTTTTTGTCTCTAATGAAACAGAATGAGACATAGAAGACAAGCGAAGTAACGTCAAGAAATATTTCATTTCTTCTTCGCTGACTCGCTTTGTAAAATCGTGTTCACAAGTCCCGTCTCTAAATTTAATTTTTCAGCGATCGTCTCCGCCGGCCACTGAAAGTTGTGATAGAGATTCAACACGGTCGCTTTCTTTCTCTGAATCAAATGGTCCTTGGAAGAATCTTTAGACTTACCGGAAGAAACGTTTCCTTCCGTAACGGCTCCAACCGCGTCCAAAAAGCCGGAAAGTTTTTCAAACTTGTCGTCGGCTTCGCTCAAAAGTCCTTCGAGGTCTTCTTTGACGACGACAGCACCTGCTTTTAAGTCTTCCATACGATGTTGAAGAGTGGAAATCTGTTTGTGTCTTTCCGATAGATCGACCATCAAGTCTTCTATCTTTTCAAACTTGGCTTCTACCGAACGAATTTCTTCCTTCTTACGGAACAAGGACTCGATCCGATCGTCGGTTTTACGAACGGTCTCCGCGATTTCTTTTTCTCTCGCCTCTAAAATCTCAACGTCGTTTTGGAGGGTATAGAGCTTATTCGTGAGTCCTTTTGCGGCCTCTTTGTGCGCGTCGGTTTCGTCAAAAAGACCTTTGACTTCCTCCCGAACGGATTCGAGAGTTTCCAGTCTGGAAGTAAGATCCCCGAAGGTTTCTTCCATCTCAAGGGCTTTTTCGCCCGCTTCCAGAAGTCTCGTAAACGTATCTTCCCAATCGGAAGAACGGCTTTGTAATTCCTCGAATTCTTTTCGAAGGGTATCGGAGGATTCCTTGATGGAAGTAAGGGAATCGAGTCTTACTTTTAAGTCTTCGGTTTCCAATACGAGAGAATGTTTTAGAGTCTGCAACTCGTCTAGTTTATCTTCGAGTTCGTTTAACAAAGGAGTTCTTTCGTCCGCTTTGGAAAGAAGTTCTTCCATTGTCTGAATGTATATATCGGTTCTATCTACAACTTCGCTCGCCTTGTGAAAGAGCTCAGCTTTTTCACCGAGTTCTTCCATCTTGTCCGTGATTTCTTCGACGCGAGAACGTAAGGTCTCGGCTTCTTCTTGGATTTCGTTGACAAGATTTGTCTTCGCGTTGCGTATTTCTTCGAGGTCGCGTTTGAGATCCAACTGAAGAGTTTTGTATTCTTCCATAGAATCTTTAAAATCTTCTTTGCCGGAACGTAAGAATTCTTCGGAGGCGGATTCCATTTCACGCAACTGATTCTGCAATTCTTTCTGGAATCCTTTCATCTGCTCGTCGCTGTTTTTGCGGGATTCTTTGAGAGATTCTTCCAGATTCTTTTTTACGTCGAGGATGTATTTACTGATTCTTTCCTCGAGTTGTCCGAGTTGCAACTGACCCTTATCCATAAGAGAAGTGAGTTGTTTTGAAATTTTTGCGTCGATCGTCCCGTTTAAGCGGCTGATCTTCTCTTCCTGCTGTTCAAAAAAATCATCCGCAGAGCTTCTTAATTTATCAAGAACACGTTCTGCGTCTCTTCCCGCATTTTCCAGATTGGATTCCACGCTGTTGCGGATTTTTTCCGCGTGGATCTCGAGAACTTTTTCATTTTTCTTGACGATCTGTTCCATCTTATCGATGGTTCCGGAAAATTCTTCCCGAAGGTTTTGAAGAATGTGAGTTCCCTCTTCTTTGATATTACGCAGAGAATCACCGAGGCGATCGGAAACGGAATCCCCTTCTTTTTGAAAGTTGGTTTTATAACGGGAAACAAATTCTTCGATTCTATCTTTTTGAATATTGTATTCGTTTTTAAATTCTTCCAGGAGTTGTCTTCCCTCGACGTGAATTCCGCCGAGTTTTTCCTGGAGATGAGAAACGGAATCCTGGGTGTTTAAACGAATCGTTCCCAATTCTTCTTCCCAATAACGACCTAAGTTTTCGAATCTCTGATCGATTTTACGGACTTCTTCGTCCACGGTTCCGGAAAGAAGATCGATCTTTCCTTCCACTTGTGAAAGAAGATCTCCGGCGCTGGATTCCATAGCGGATTGAAGATCTCCTAAGTAAGAATCCACGTCTTTGATCCGGGTAGAAATCTGTTTATCGAGTGTGACGATGGATTGTCTCACCGCTTCCAAGTCTTGTTGGATCAGAGCCGACCTTTCTGCATGGACCTTTGCGAGTTCGATATCAAAGTTTTCCTTGAGAGACGTGATTCCGGAGATCGTCTTTTCTTTTGCCTCGTCTCTTGCGGAATCCAGAGCGGAATGAAATTCTTTCAGACCTAAGGAAATATCTTTTTTCAGACTGTCGGATTCACTTCTAAGATTACTGCTGATTCGGTTGAACTCTTCTTCAAAGTTGTCGATCTGACGTAAAAGTTCGGACTTTCTTGCGTCCGCTTGTCTGAGAAGTTTGTTCTCAGCTTCCAGATATTTTTCTTGGAAGAATTGGATGGATTCGTTGATCGATTCCGCCTGACGTCTCGTTTCGTTGAGAATTTCGTCTCTCCGAGTCATCGTCTCGAGGCTCATACCTTCGATTTCTCTCCGGATCGAATCTACTTCGAGTTTGACTCCGTTGATAAAGGCTTCTTTTGAATGAGTGACTTGCTCGAGAATCCGATCCAGCTTGTCCTGAACTGATTTTTCGGAAAGTCTCGCCATGTCCTCGAGTTTACGATCGGCGGCTTCCGCTTTTTCTTCCACACGAGAATCCAGTCTTTCCAGTTTATCGCTTACGGTTAAGAATACGGTCTGCAGTTTTTCGGATCTTAGATCCAAATCTTCTTCTTTGTTTGTGATCGTTTCAAAAAGAGAAGTGATTTCCGAACGAAGTTGTTCCACTCTTCCCACCGATTCTCTGAGTAAAGAATTCGTATGAGAATCCAGACTTTCTCTGTAATTGGATGCGATCGCGTTCAGACCTTGATCGATTTTATCGTTTTTGATTTCTAATAATTCTTCCAGTTCTACGATTTTGGAAGCGAGGGATTGTAAGAGTTCGTCGGAACGAAGATTGACCTTATCGGAAAAAACTTCCAGGATTGCTTCGGCTTCTGAACGGAGATCGAGGATCTTCTGATCCAAAAGCTGAATCTCTTTTTTACCGGATTCCATACGAAGAAGGCCTTGCTGGATCGCATTGGATTCTTCTCGGATATCCGAAGAAAGTTGAACTACTTCTTTTAAATCTCTCGCGACGCTATCCAGAAAATCACGGTTTGTTTTTATGGATTCTAAGAGTTGTCTGGATTCTTCGTTCAATCCGTGTACGTCGTTTGCGAGTTTACGGGTTTGTTTGAGACTGATTTCTAAATCGATTCCTGCGTCTTTTACGGATTGAATTTTTTCAAGAGCGATATCGTTCAATTCGTCCTGAATTTTTCCAGTAAAACGTTTGATTTGACTGAGTTTATAGTTGGATTTATCTAACCTTCTGAGAAGGATTGTAATTCCTACACTGGCTATAAACGGCAGGAGTAATTCTATTCCCATTGAATTGTGTTTACCATAGACATAAGAATCCGAGCGTCAGCCGAAAACTTTGCAACTCTTCCGACAACTTCCTCAAAGGAAGGATTGAATTCTAAAAGGAGTTGAAATTTTCCTTGAAACATTATGTCTCATCAAATTACGATTGACTATTAGAAAGATCGTAAAAAGAGCAAGAAAAAATTAAATTATGCTTAAAAAAAAGCCTTATTTCGGCTTTTCGAACGTTTATGACGCAGTTATGAAGGATGTCCAATACGATCTTTGGGCGGAATTTATACTCAATTCTTACTCCCACCATACGGAAAATTATCTTCCGAATCAGGTTTTGGATCTCGGTTGCGGAACTTGTAAGCTCTGGGAAAAATTTCCAAGTTCGGTTCGATTTACCGGTGTGGACTCAAGCTCTGAAATGCTTGAAATTGCTCGGAAAAAGGCGATTGCTGGAGAATTTGTCCTCTCAGACCTTCTCGATTTTAAACTCGAAAACAAAACCTTCGACCTGATTCTTTCCACACACGATACGTTGAACTATCTCAAAAACGACTTCGAACTCAAAAAAGCCTTCTTACACGTTCGAAGACATCTCGCACCGGACGGTTTGTTCTTTTTTGATCTGAGTAGTTTATACAATTTCAAAACACATTTCGACGGACAGACCTTTCACGAAAGGGTCGGAGATTTTAAAATTCAATGGAAAAATCGTTATTTAGAAAAATCCAATCGTTTGGAATCCACTCTCACCTTCTTTCACACACGGTCCAAGGAAGAATTTTCCGAGGTTCACGAGCACACCTATTTTTCAAGGAATACAATCCATTTACTTCTTAAGCAATGCGGACTGGAACTATTGGCCGAGGGTTCGGATTATAAGGACTGGATCTTGGAGGACGATGCTTCTTTAGTAAATTATATCTGTCGAAGTAAGGAAATTAATTTACGAAATTTGTGATATATATCAACTTCTTAAGATTGCAACTTTTTACGTCTACAGCTGTAGAAAAAGGGAAGGATTGCCCTTCTTACTGAAGATATTCTTTCGAAAGGGGCGCAACCAAGACTTTCAAAGAAGTCTTGGATATGAAAAAGATAAAGGGAACTAAGGAAGAATTCGTATGTCAAAATTCAATGTAGAAGGAAAGTCCGGAAAAGTATTCATCGATACTACGGTAATCGATGGTTATGATAAAATTTTCGACGAGGTCTCCAGAAAAGCTTCCGGTGGAGCGATCTCGGATGTGGAATTTCAAGTGGAAAGTGTAAAAAAAATCACTTCCAGCGGAATCGCAAAACTGCTGACTCTAAAAAATCTCATGGATAATTTCGGAGTGAAGATGAAGATAAAAAATCTCAATCCGGAACTTTTGGAAGTTCTAAAAAAGTTCAAAGTGGACGGTAAATTAGATCTTTAGCATTTTTGAAAAACGATTGCCGCTCTTCCTCCGTTCCGCAGTCCTGTGATTATCCCAATGGGAACGATTTCCGTAAGTCAACTCACTCGCACCTATCCCGGAAAAATCGCCGTTTCCGATCTCAGCTTTGAAATTCCAAAGGGAAGAATCACAGGCCTTTTAGGTCCGAACGGCGCAGGTAAAACGACCACACTCCGGCTTTTGACCGGTTATCTGATCCCCTCTTCGGGATCGATTCGTTTTGACGGACTCGACTTTTCGGAAAACAAAATTCAAATCCAAAAAGAGATCGGCTATCTTCCGGAATCCTCCCCGATCTATCCGGATCTTACCGTTTTTGAATATCTTTCCTTTTTGGCTTCGGCTAAAGGAATCCATAAGAATTTCCTAAAGAACAAAATTGAAACTTCGGCTGAACTTTTGAATTTCGAAGAAGTTCTTTATCGGCCGGTTTCGTTTTTGTCCAAGGGTTTTAAACAAAGAATTTCACTCGCGGGCGCGATCATTCAAGATCCTGAATATATCATCTTAGACGAGCCGAGCGACGGACTGGATCCTCTCCAAATCGGAGAATTAAGAACGTTGATTCGTACATTAGGAAAAAATAAAACGATTCTTTTTTCATCGCATACATTGCAGGAAGTGGAGGAGATCTGCGATCATATTCTTGTCTTATCAAACGGAAAACTAATCGCTGACGTTTCCGTTTCCGAGATTGCAAAAGGAGAAGGCTGCCTCGTTTTAGCCGAAACCTCTATCGAAGAGATGAAAAAACTATTTACGAACGATTCTTATGAAATACAAAACACGGGAAAAAAGGAAGACGGCTTTCAGGAATTTCGAATTTTATCCCCGAAATTTCAAACGGAGGACGTCTTTGGAATTCTAAAAAAAGCTCAGTTTCGGATCCGTTCTCTCATTCCAGAAAAAAATTCGTTAGAATCCGTTTTTGAATCTCTCACAGGAAAATCAAAAGAATGAATCTTTCCGATTCCATCCTCGAATCCATTCGAAATATAAAAACCGTCTTTTGGAAAGAATTTTCCGTGTATCTCAATTCTCCGATCGGAACGATTTTCGCCTGGTTCTTTTTATTTATGACTTCGTTTCTTTTTTTCTTTGGATTCGGTGACAGTTCGTTTTGGGATCTCAAGTCGGCGAGTATGGAAGCCTACTTTCTCTGGGTTCCGATTTTGTATGTGATTTTTATTCCCGCGCTTTCGATGCGTCTTTGGTCCGAAGAGGAACGTTCCGGAACTTTGGAAATTCTTTTCACACTTCCCTTTCGAGAATTGGAATTGGTTCTCGGAAAATTTTTAGGTGCTTGGTGTTTTTTAGGTTTTGTTCTTTTATTTACGCTTCCGATTCCGACGACGATTCTTTACTTAGGAGATCTGGATTTAGGAACTACTTTCGCGGGATATCTCGGAATTTTTCTTTTGGGAGGGGCCAATCTGGCTCTGGGAAGTTTTATCTCTTCTTTGACCAAGGACCAGATCAGTTCTTATCTTTCCGCTCTGATCGTATGTCTGCTTTTTTTTATTATGGGCTATAGACCCTTTCTTCCGCTCTTAGGCCCCGAACTTAGTCGAATTGTTTCCTTTCTATCCTTGTCCAAACACTTTGAAACCTTTCGGATGGGAATTTTGGATGGAAGAGAAATTTTCTTTTATCTGAGTTTTTCGATCACGGCCTTATATGCAAATCTTCTCATGTTGAGGTCAAAACGATGATCTCAAAGAGTCGAAACTTTTTTTTAAAACTAAATTCCAGTTCTTGGTTTTTATTTTCGCAGATTTTTTTGATTTTTATTTTTACAAACGGAATCATCGGACACTTCGCGTGCAGAAAGGATCTTTCGATCTCGGGACGTTTTGAAATTTCGGAAAGTACAAAATCTATATTCAAAAATTTGAATTCTACTCTTTTTATAGACGCATATTATTCTACCAAGGTTCCGGGAGAATACAAGACGTCTCTGGATCTCACCAAAGAATTGTTAATCGAACTAAGCGAACTTGGCGGCTCCGATGTAATATTACGATTTCATGATCCGGATTCAAACGAAGAAGATCGTAAAAAAGCGATCGAATCGGGGATCGCTCCGCAAATTTTGGAAAAGAATGAAAGAGATTCCTCGCAGATCAAACAAGCCTTTATGGGAATCACACTTTCCCTGGGAGCACGAAAGGAAACGATCCCGGTCGCGTATTTTGCAGAACAGATCGAATACCAGATCTTGACTACACTTCGAAAGATGATTCGTGATCCGGAGGAATCGGGCATCGCGATTCTTAACGTTCCCGGAGTTTTATCGACGGATCCTCCGGGGGCTGCGAGCGGAAAAGACAGCGTTGGAGTTTTGGTTCATCAGGTTCTCAAAGAAGAATACGGTCCGATCCCAGAGATATTGTTAAACGAAGAAGAACTCCCGGAAGAGATTCATACACTCCTTTGGATCGGCTCGGGAATCCTTTCCGAAAAAGGCGCGTATCAACTGGACCAATTCCTACTTCGAGGAGGAAGTCTGATTTTTTTTGCAAAGTCCATGGACTTCCGTATGGAAGCCCCGAATAGGGAAGAAGGAATCGGGATATCTCCGACCAGTGCGGGCATCGCGAGACCAACGGAAGAAATAGAAGAATTAAATACTATCTTTGAATCCTACGGTTTTCGGATAAACACGGACATCGTTCTGGATCTAGAACATTCACTTTCGACCGGCCCTTTGATGGAAATAGAACCTGGAGTGATCGGAAGATTTCCGTATCCCGCGTGGATCGTCGCCGGAAAAAAGGAAAAATTGTTAAGCGAAGAGAGCCCTTTCACGTCGCGTTTGCAGAACCTACTCCTTCCCTGGGCTTCCAGTTTGAGTTTAGAACCGACAAGGCAACCCGATGCAAACATAATACCCATCCTCTTTGCGGGAGAAGAATCCGAAGTTCGTTCCGATATCGTAGCCCTGGGTGAAAAACAAATCTTTTCGACTCCTCACAAACCTTCCGAGAAAAAACAGATCTTGGGTGCGATTTTGGAAGGAAGTTTTCATTCCCGATATACAAGAGCTCCGAGTATAAATCAAACGGCTTCTTTTCTTTCGCAAACTCAAAGAGATAAAACTTCTAGAATTCTCGTGATCGGTTCTCCTTATATCGTTTCCGATCTGTTGGTATTTCCGGAAACAAGAGACATTTACCAAGAATCGAATATTCCATTTTTATTAAATGCCTTAGACATCTCTTCGGGAGACACGGATCTCATTCAGATCCGCAGCAAAAAATCCGCAGTTCTCAAGTTGAATCCGTTTTCGGAAAAGGAAAAATTCTTTTTGAGTTTTTTGAACCTTTTGGGAATTCCTTTTCTTCTCGGTCTTTATACGTTTTTAAGAATCAGACATCGAAATTCTTATCGGGGAAAAGAGCAAAAGTCATGATTTCGGATTCGGCTCGGATCGTTTCGGTGTTTCGATTTTTCAGACAAGAAAAGGCCCTTTTTTTGTTTTTGACCAATGTCCTTTTAGGAACGGTCTTTTTTGGGATTTCGGATCCGTTTTTGATTTTTCAAAGAACCTACCGAAACTCGGAACCGTTCTTTCCTTTTAAAAGTTCCGAAGTGGAAAAAATCCGAATCGGAAGAAAAGGACACGAAATTCTTCTCGAAAGAGAAAACGGAAACTGGAACGTTCAAGTTCGAGACACGATCGCAAGAGGTGATATTCAAAAAATTGAATCTTTTTTAGGTGCGCTCCTGAAACTCAGAAAGTTCTCAAAAATCGTCTCAAGTTCAAAAAACGAAAATTTAGGTCTTAACGGAGACGAGCTAAAACTAACGCTGCAGACGGAATCGGGGGAATTAGGGACATTGGAAATCGGAGTTTCCGGAAAACAAGAAACCGGAACTTTTGTTCGAGAACCCGAAAACAAGGAAATCTGGTTTGTGGAAGAAAGCCTCAACCCAATCGTCGGACGTGGAAACGAGACTTTTTTCTTTTCCAGTTCGTTAATTCCTCGAGAGCTCGAAACATCAGAAATTCATACTATTCTTATTTATCTTGGCATAAAAAATTCTTCGAAGATAGAAATTTCCCGGACCGAGCGCAACGAATGGGAGATAAAAAACTCAGACTCAAAATTTTGTTGGGGGGAAGATTGTGGAGTTTGGGTGGAAACAATTCTGAAAACGAAAGCGGAAAGAATTCTTAAAAAACCGTTTCACGAAACGATCTCAAATCTTTCCTCCGGAGAAAAACTCAAAATCGAAATTCGTTCCGGAAAAAACCCGGTATCGATCTATGAGATAGAATGGATCGCAAAAACTTCTCAAAAAGAACCGATTTTTCGAAGCGGGGACGATTCCATTTTGTATGTTCTCGATCCTGAATTTATGAATCGTTTTCAGGAAAGAATGGATTGGAAGGATTCCTTTCCGGATTCTTTCTAAACCGCTTCTCGGAAGCGGGTCGGATTCTCTATTGACAGGCCAGAGGCTTCCAATTTCATTTCACAAGAAATCTAAAATTAGGACGAAAGCATGGCTTTGATAGAAGAATTTGAATCTCAGGGGAATTTTCTGTTTCGTTGGAGATCCTATATCCCCGGAATCATTTTGATTCTCTGTCTTGGACTTTTGCCTTTTTATCAGTTTCCCGGATATTCTTACACCTATCATCTTTATTACCAAACGATCTGTTTGGGAATCAGCCTCCTCGGTCTTTTCGTTCGGAGTTTTGTAATCGGTTATGCTCCTGCAAGAACTTCCGGAAGAAACACAAAAGAGCAAGTCGCCGATGTCGTGAATCAAGAAGGCATTTATTCCCTCATGCGTCATCCTCTCTATTTAGGAAACTTTCTTCTTTATCTCGGAGCCGTCCTTTTTCTGAAGAATTTTTTGATCGCATCGGTCTTTATTCTTTTTTTCTGGGTATATTACGAAAGAATTATGTTCGCGGAAGAACAATTTCTGAGAAAAAAATTCGGAGAAGCTTATCTTTCCTGGGCAAACACTGTGCCCGCTTTTATTCCTAAGTTTACCGGTTACAAAAAACCTGCCCTTTCGTTTTCGATTCGAAACGTGATCAAAAGAGAATATCCGAGTCTATTTGGAATCCTTGTGATCTTTAGCGTCTTTGATCTCATCGCCGTCTATTTTAACGAGCCCGTGAGCAATCTTCTTGAAGCGGTGCGTCTTCCTCAGATAATCCTTTTTGGAGGAGGTCTTGTATTCTATATTCTTGTGAGAATTATCGTAAAGACAACTCGTTTGCTTCACGTAGAAGGTCGTTGAGCGCGACACGTATGAGTTTTTTAAAACGAGCCAATCAAGAGCAATTCCTTACCTCGAACCAGTTTTCGGAATTACGACTAAGAATCAAAGGCTCAAATCTATTTGGAAAAAGTAGAATTTTCTATTAGAGGAAAATTCTACTGAGGTTTTTCCCGCCACCGTTCTCTCCGCCCGAGGTCAGTGTAACCCTACCCGAAAGTTGAGAGGAAGTGCAAGGAGAATCGCCCCGAGGAGAGGGAGGAGTTCCTACATGGGAATTTATCCTTGGAAAATTAGGATTTTGTGATATAGAAAAGTCCTCCGGAATTTTTCCGCCACCCACCCCACCACCCGAAATTTGGGCGGGGCGCGCGACTTTTACGGAAGAATTGTCGGAGTTCCTACATGGAAATTTGTGCGTGCAAAATTAGAATTTTATGATATACAAAAGTCCCTCGTGATTTTTTTCACCATCCAAAATTTGCATATCCCTACCCACAAGTTAAGAGTAGATCAACGAGAATCGTCCTAAGACAAGGGTTTTGTAAGAGTTCCTACATGAGATTTTTTTCTCGCAAAATTAGGATTTTGTGATATAGGAAAGTCCTCCGGAATTTTTCCGCCACCCACCCCACCACCCGAAATTTGGGCGGGGCGCGCGACTTTTACGGAAGAATTGTCGGAGTTCCTACAGGTTCCGTCCACCGATTCAAGGTCACTTGAGCAGATTTCCAGGCGAGCGTTAAAGTCGGTCGCAGAAGACGTAGGAGCTCTTACAAATTCCCCTTTTCTCTAAGAAAGAAATGTCTTCGAAGAACTTTCAAGATAGGATTTGAGATGGTTTGTCTCTTTCGTAAAAAAGACCGGAACCGGAAAATTGGGTTTGGAAGGAATCAAGACGACCCCCTCGTCAAAAAATAAAATCTTTTCAATCTCGGAAAAGGAATAACGATAAATGCTGTTCAAAGCTTCGAAAGAAAGGGATTCCTTAGTTTCGTTTAACTTTCCGGGACCGATTCTTTTCAGACCTCTCATAAGTTCCGGGGTCAAATCCTCCTTTGTACCGGAAAGTTTTTCAAAAGGAAGTTCCCGATTCTGATCCAGATACAAAAGGCCCTCGATCTCAAAACGGACCTCCCTCACTTCTTCGATTTTCTCTTCGTTTCTCGTGGAATACTTAGGGGATTCTTCCAAAACCTGAATCCCGGAGGGAGAAAGTTCTTCGGAAATAAATTCTTCCTCCTCGGAAAAACTTTCCAAAGGAGTTTCCAAAGAAGAATCTGGAGTTTTCTTCTGATTGGGAATTTTTCTTCCTTCCACGAAGAGGTTTTCGAGATGTTTCTGCTTTTCTACATTCTCCGTCTGAGAGGCCCTTTTGTTGGAAGCAAGAATTTCACCCGCCCTTTTTGAGTTCGGCCTTGAAATGAGGTGATCGTTTTCAGAAAATCCAGGGCGAGTAGAACTCGACTTGGACGTGGGACGGTCTTGCCCGGAACCGTGAGGATTCAGAGAGACGTAGATAAAACAAAGAAGTCCCACAAGAATGAGTGCAATTGCGATAAAGAGCATCATTTTATCTATCTGTCGAATGGGCCGGTTTCTGAAGCGTTTTTCTCACTTTTCTCCTTTACAGAAATATTCCTTCACAAACCCTTTCAGTTTACAGATACAAACATGGAATTAGAAAACGTTTCTCTCAAAGACAAAATCATCCGCGGCGTAGTCGCTATCTTTCTTTTCTTTCTTGTCAGTGGTTTGATCATCACCTTTCTACCGGGAGACGCGGAAAAGAGCTTTTTTGACGTCATCTCGGGTCGTTCCAGCTTGAACGCCGGAAAAATCGGAGACTATTCCATTCCTATGGACTACTTTCAGGCAGCGAGAAGGGATTGTTTTTTTCAGTATAGAAGTATCGCCCCATCTTTGGCGGAAGATCCTGCCACCCTTCAATCCTGCGCCTTTCAGACGATTCGAAGCCTGGTCGTCACCAAACAGATCGCGGACGCAACGGGATTCTCCGTGTCGGAAACCGGAATTCGAGAAGAACTCTCGGATGAGGCCAGAAGAATTCACAGAGAATCCATCGGCGGAGCCGGATATTCCGAGGAAGATATTCGAAAACCGGAAGCCATTTACAAACAGATCTTAAATTCGGCGCCGATGCAGTACAGGATCGATCGTAAGAACGCAAGCGTTCTCTATGACTCTCTCCTCAATTCCGATCTGAAAAAAACGGACGGAGAAATCAGCGTTCAGAAAGAATCCACATCCGCACGCGTTCAGCTGAGAATTCTTTCTTACACAGACGACCAACTTTCCAAACTTGCGGAAAAAGAGGCTCCGATTACGGACGAACTCCTAAAAGCTAAGTATGAAAACGAGAAAAAAGAAGGAAAACTTCCGAAAAATAAGGACGGAAAGGAAGTCAGCTTTGAGGAAAGAAAAAATTTCCTCAAGAGTAAAATTCTTTTAGAAAGTAGATCCAAATCTCAAGAAGAATGGAAAGCCAAACTAAAAGTCCTTCAAGAAGAACCAGACGGATTACAAAAGATCGCCGCACTTCTCGGAACCCCGATTCAAGACTACAAGGACCAGACCCTACTCAACCTCTGGGAGTTGAAATCCGGAAATCAGACAATTCGTTTAGGAAACAACACACAATTTTTGAAAGATCTGACCACTGTTGCCTTTGGGGCTAAAAAAGTGGGAGGGCCTTACAAAGATTCCGAAAAAAATGTATTCGTAGAATTTGCTTCCATGGAAATCAATTCGTCTAAAATTTCGACTTCCCAGGGCCCCGATTTGAGAGACAATCCGAACCTGATGAATGGGTTTGTGATGGAAATCAGCCAGGCTCTACAGGAAAAATATCCGATTGAACGAAGGATCGGTCAAAAGGCAGAAGAATAATGCAAATCCGGGCTGAACTGGTAAATCCCTTTCTTGAAGCGGCGACCATCGTTTTTAGAGATGTCTTAAAAACGGACCTCATCCGAGGAAAAATCGGAATCAAAGACAGCCCTGAAACCAATCTGGAGCTTTCGATCGTCATTGGTGTGATCGGAACTTTCAATGGAGAAGTTGTCTACGGTTTGAACTACGATGCGGCTTACAAGATTGCGGGAGTGCTGATGCCCGGAATGAGCGATCAAGATATCAAAAACGAGTACAAGGATATCTTGGGAGAGATTGCGAATATGACGACGGGAAATGCGATGAATATCTTCGCGACTTCGGGCCAATCGATCGAAATCACGGCGCCGAATATCATCGATTCCAAAAACGAAACCTTAAAAATCCCCAAAAAACCTTCTCTTGGAATTAGTCTTTTTTCCAAGTTCGGAAAACTGGACGTAAACGTTTCTTTAACGTAAGAATTTTCTGACTTCTAAACTTTCTCTTGGATCTGATTTGCTCTTTGGGGGTTGAGAAAGTTTTAGAGGATCGATTTTAGAATTTGAAGAATGTCTTCCAAGCGAAGCGCCAACTCGATCCAAGTAAAAAAAATATCCAAATTCCTTTCCAAACTGCACCCAAAGAGCTCCGTAAAGATGATTTTGTGTGGGAGTTCCCACAAGATTTCGTCTTTGCAAAGTTCCAATTTCTTGAGAGAGAAAAATTTTTCCAAGATTTCCCCTACAGCGCGATTGAAAGAGAATGCCGCTTTGAATTACTTGAGCCAATACAAAATCAGGATATCTTTAACCCGCAGGCTATGAGGAGAATCTTCCCAGAAAGGGAATTTTGTTAGAGTTCCTACATAGGAATTTTGACTTGCAAAAAGTATGATTTTGTGATAGAGAAGAGACTCCGGAGTTTTTCCCACCACCGCTCCCCTCCACCCGAAATTTGGGCGGGGCGCGACTTTCACGGGAGGGCGTCGTAGTTCCTACGGATCTCCTTACAATCCTCCGTTTCGTAAATGAGTAGAGGATGGAGTTCTTAAGATTAGGATCTAAAATTCTTTATCTCGGAATTTCAATCTCCTTCCATATTTCAAAAACGTTTCGATTTGTCTTATTCGAAATGAGAGATTTCTTTCTAACTCAGTAGTATCTTCGTTTGAGAATTCTCCGGAGTTCTTTCACAAAGGGAGAATCTTCCGACGCATCCGGATTCATTCGAGTGAGATAGGTTTTTGCCCAATTCTCCGCCTCCTCGTATTTTCCCTGATCTCCGTAGATTCTCACAATGAGAGTCACCGCTTTTTCCAAACTTTGTTTTTGAGAATCTAATTCCGGTTTTTTCTGCAAAAGTTTCACGAGTTGCAGAAGATATCTCCTCGCAGAATCCTTTCGTTCCGTGGAAGAAAGCATTTCACCGAGAGAAAGAAGAGATATCAACTGAAAGTGTTCAGGAGCTTCGGTGATAATTTTGAGATATTGAGATTCTGCCTCGGGAATCTTTCCATTCCCTCGCAAAGCGCGGGCCACTTCAAAAATTGCCTTCCATTTCTCGTCTTCAGAATCGATCTGTTCCGTGATGGAACTCGCGTCATTCGCGCTTTCAGCGGTGAGTCTTGCGTCTTCCAATTTGGAAGCGTTAGCTGTTTTTCCCTGTCCGCTTGCTTGGTTGAATTCGGTCTTTGCGTTGTTTCTCTGATTTTCTCTCAGACGAAGTATGCCCTTTTTATAACCGCTCTCGGAAGGATCGTCCTTCTTTTTATCCTTCTTCTTTTTCAAACTCGTCTTGGAAGAATTTGGAAGTGTGGTTTTTTCGGGGAGCGCAGGGGATTCTTCCGGAGAATCTTTGGAAGCAGATTTTTGAATGTCCATTTCGGAGGAGGAATCAGACACGTTAGACGTCTTTGCTTCGTCCCTGCTAGTCGGAACTGAATCCGTTTTTTCGGAAGAATTTGGATTTAATTCCTTCGATTTTGCCACCGGAGAATCATCTGTCTTTTCTACGGTTACTTCGGCCTCTACAGAAGACTTTTCGGATTCTTCTGGAAAAGGAAGGGGCATATCTGCAAATATAGAAAAGGAAATTCCAAATAAGAATCCAGAAAGGATCAAAGAACGAATCCATTTCATCTGAGTTCCGGAGATCCTTTCGAATTATTTTTAGGAGGACGTATCAAACTTGGTCTTTCTCCATTCGAAGAACTTCCTGTCCCGCGATCGGGTGTCACCGTTCCCGGGTCTTCCAGTTTTCGATTCGAATCGGGGGTTCTCTCTCGATCATTGTTCGGAAGAGAATCGGATTCCGTAGGAAGTTTCGGGGTTCCACCACCTTCCCTTCTTCCTTCTCTCAAAGGATCCTTTCCTTCCGGAGAATTCGATTCGGGTAAAAGTCCGCTCTTTGGTTTTTCCCTTTCGTATCGATCGATCTCGAGATTGGAAGATTCTCCCGTTCCCGAAAGATCTGGATCGCTATAGCGGATGGACTTTCGCTTTCGATTGTAATTTCTTTCTAAATCTTCTAAAAAGAGGGCTTTACGATCCAATTCTTTGGCCTGATCCTCAAAAGCAGCGCCTTCTTTTCCGCGCTGAACTCCGACGAGTATCGCTAAAGAAACACCCAAAACGGCCAAGGAAATCCCCGTGTACAGGAGGGTTTTTTGCACTTGCGGCGGCAGATTTCGGGAAAGACTGTCTATGGAAGACATCCCGGATTGGAGCTTATCTTTAAAATTGAGATCCATTGTTTTTAGTTTCGGTAGATTTCCCAATTCTACAAAGAAAGAGAAAAATCTCGAACGGTTTTTTTGATCCTCATTTTTTTACCGTCTTATCGCTTAGAGAACAAAATGCATTTACAATCTCCAAAAAAAAGAAGAGTTTGGGCTTTGTGAACGAGAATCCTCTCGCCCCCGATTGCTACTTCTGTTCGAATCGACACAAATCCGTTTTAAAATGTGTCTCCATGGAAACGCTGGATCGTATCAATTCTACCAAGGAATTCCGCCTTTTTCGGAAAGGGGAAAGTATGATCCATTCAGGTGATAAGGCGGATGGTTTTTATTTTATCAAATCAGGATGCGTCCGCATCTTTCGGAATTCTCCCTCGGGCAAAGAACAGACGTTTTCCATTCGGAGATCCGGAGAATGGGTCGGCTTTCGAGATCTTTTATCGGGAAACACTTTTTCCCAAAACGCGGAAGCGTTGGAACCGGTAGAAGCTTGTTTTATCCAGAAAGGCATCTTAGAAGATTTGATGAAAGACGATCCCAAACTTCAGTTGGAAATTCTAAAACAAATGGCAATTGAATGGAAAGAATTAGAAGACCAAACCGTTGCCTTAGGAACCAAACAAGTTCACAGTAAACTGGCAGAACTTCTGATCTCTTTCCAAACCGCTTCCGGAAACGAACCGGAAATCGAATTGAATCTCACGAGGGAAATCATGGCCTCCATGGTTGGAACTACTACGGAAACGCTGGTGCGAGCGCTTTCGGATTTTAAGAATAGAGATTGGATCGAAATTCACAAAAACAGAATTCGTTTTTTAAATCTCGAAGCTTTGCGCGGAATCTCCAATTTGGAAACAACCAATCACCACTGAACCGATTCTGAGAAAGAATCTCAAAACCGCTCATTGGAAAGACCAGATTCTTCCGGTCCCCTTTTCCCTCAACCGCAAGCAAAACCCGCAACCTTGACAATTATCATGCCCTATATCCATGAAATCGCCCTGGGATTTCTTTTCTTTCCAAGTCGGTTTTCATATAAGGTAAAATTATAAAACTCTAAATTAAAAATGAATATTCTATTTTATTAAAATAGTATATAATTTTTTGACTTTGAGAGTTTAGACCGAAGGAATAATCGAATCAGGAGACAAAATCTCATGAGCCAAACGAACGCCAAATACAACGATTCAATCGTAAAAGGGTTCATCATATCGGCTATGGTTTGGGGAGTCGCATCCATGTTAGTGGGTGTCCTCGCCGCATTTCAAATGGTTTATCCGGAACTGAATTTCACACAATATTTCAGTTTTGGAAGAATCAGACCCTTGCACACAAACGCAGCCATCTTCGGATTTGCACTGAGCATCATCTTTGCAACCGCGTATCACCTGATCCAAAGACTCTGTAGAGTTAGAATCTGGAGCGACTCTCTGGCGAAGATTCATTTTGTGTTATACAATCTGACGATCCTTCTTGCAGCGATCACTCTTCCCTTAGGACTCAATCAATCCAAGGAATACGCGGAGTTGGAATGGCCACTCGATCTTTTGATCGTTGTTTGGTTCGTGATCTTCATCGTAAACTTCTTTGCAACGATCTTTACGAGAGAGGAAAAACAACTCTATGCAGCGATCTGGTTTTACATCGCTTCTTTCGTAACGGTTCCGATTCTTTTTATCGTGAACAACCTTTCCGTTCCCGTAGGACTTACTAAGTCATATTCGGTTTTCTCGGGAGTTTACGACGCAAACATACAGTGGTGGTATGGACACAACGCGGTAGCGTTTGTTTTGACGACCCCGTTCTTAGGTTTGATGTATTACTACTTTCCAAAACATATCAAACAACCGATCTACAGCCATAGATTATCGATCATCCACTTCTGGTCTTTGATCTTCATCTATATCTGGGCTGGTCCTCACCATTTGCTCAACACCCCTCTTCCGGAATGGCTTCAGACAACCGGGATGGCGTTTTCGATCATGTTGTGGATGCCTTCTTGGGGAGGAATGCTCAACGGATTTCTCACCTTAACACAAGCCAAGGAAAAGATCAAAACGGATGCTCTTCTCAAGATGATGCTCGTCGGGATTACCTTCTACGGTATGTCGACGTTTGAAGGCCCCCTCCTTTCCATTCGTTCGATCAGCGCTCTCGGACATAACACCGACTGGATCGTGGGTCACGTTCACTCCGGAACTCTCGGTTGGGTGGGAATGATGTCTTTCGCGGCGATCTATTATCTTGTCCCAAGATTGTGGAACACGAATCTCTATTCTGAAAAACTTGCGAACACACACTTCTGGTTGGCAACTCTCGGAATTCTTCTTTATATCGTATCCATGTGGGTTTCCGGAATCACCGAAGGTTCTATGTGGAGAGCCATCGATTCCAAAGGATTTCTTCAATACCCGAACTGGGTGCAAATCACCGAGGTTCTCAAACCCTTCCGCTTCGCAAGAGGTGTCGCCGGTGTTCTTTACCTGAGCGGAGTTTTTGTGATGATCTATAACGTGGTCAAGACGATTCAAACTTCCGGTTCCGGCTTTCAAGAAGTGGATTTGAGAGTGAAAGAAGAAGGAGGAAAAGCATGAAACTATTCGACATACTTCTGGATTGGTTTTCCGGTTTTACCGATCAGTGGGAAAAACAAGGAGTTAAGTTCACCGTTTATACTACCATCGCGGTTTTGATCGGCGGTATCTTCGAATTGATTCCTCCCTTTTTTATTTCCAGAACCGCGGTTCCGATTCAAGGAGTAAAACCGTTCTCCGCTCTGGAACTCGCGGGAAGAGACATCTATCAGAAAGAAGGATGTAACAACTGTCATACGCAGATGATTCGTCCTTTCAAATGGGAAGTGGATCGTTTCGATCCTTCTAAGTCTTACGGAAGAGACGGTTATTCCAAGGCCGGAGAATTTGTCTACGACCATCCGTTTCTCTGGGGATCCAAAAGAACCGGACCCGATCTCGCTCACGAATCTCAGATTCAACCTTCTTACGCTTGGCATAAGACTCACTTGATCAATCCAAGAGATACTTCTCCGGGTTCCGTTATGCCCGCTTATCCTTGGCTATTTGAAGAGGGAGCCACCATCGACGCGGAAGAAATCGTGAACCACATGAAAGGTCTTTCCAAAGTCGGAGTTCCTTATAAGGACGCGGATTATCTTTCCGCGACCAAAGAATTGGAAGGAAAAACGGAAGGAGACGCGCTCATCGCCTATCTCCTAAAATTAGGCAGGGACACTGCAGAGTTGTCCAAGTCGATTCAGTGAGGCAAGTATGGAACTGGAACTGATTCAAATCTACAAGTTTGCAAGACTACCAGTTCTTGTTTTAGCGATCGGTCTGATCACCGCATACGTTTACAACAAGAAACGCAAGGTACAAATGGAAGATCCAAAGTATAGAATGCTGGAGGAGGACTGATCCATGACGCATGATTCAAATAAAGATTTCGACGGTATCAAACAATCGGACAATCCGATGCCGGAATGGTGGAAATGGATCTTCGTGATCTGTATCGTAGTCGCGGTCGTGTATTCGATTTACTATCATAAGTTTTCGAGCTGGGAACAAGATGTCGCTTATGAAAACGAAGTAAAAGAACACGAAGCAAAGTTTCCAAAAGCGGTCTCGGTAACGAGCAACGATGGAAGTAATCCCTTGCGTGGAAACGCGGATGCGATTGCGGAAGGTGAAAAAACTTTCAAAACAGTCTGCGCTGCTTGTCACGGTCCAACGGGGCAAGGTCTTGTCGGACCCAATCTTGTCGATGCGGAATGGATTCACGGATCTCTGGATTCCGAAGTTTATGCGACGATTATGAAAGGAATCGCCGTAGACAAAACAAAATTAGGAAGAGGACCAATGCCTCCGCATGAAAACTCTCTCGGTTCCGAAAAAGTATATCAGGTGATGGCTTGGCTTGCCACCCAAAATGCAAGTCTCAAGGCTTCAAGATAAGTTTATGAAATTCTTGGATGAAATCTTGAATTCGATCTCATCCAAGAGTCTGATCGTTTTACTCCGGAAAGAATTGAGAATTCAACGGACGTTGCACCTCTCCTTCTTTCCAGAGACCACTAAGGAGGACTTTTGTGGTCATCTCCAGGCATATAACCGGTAAGATTCGTTCGGCAAGATATTTAGTAGAAGCGATCTTACTCCCCATTTATTTTTTTCTTCCCTGGCTTCGTTGGGGGGAACACCCGTTCATCCGTCTCGACATTCCAAATAGAAAGTTTTATCTTCTTGGAAATATTTTTACTCCGCAGGAAGGATACTATCTTCATCTTTTCCTGATCGGGATGGGACTTTCCCTGTTCTTCTTCACAACTCTGATCGGTAGAGTCTGGTGCGGATGGGCCTGTCCTCAGACGGTGTTTACCGACGTTTTTGATTGGATCGGAAGAACGATCCTCGGATCCAAATACGGCAAAAAGGACGCTCCCAAGTTGGGAAAATTTATCGTTCACTTTCTTTGGATTCTTGTGAGCGTCTTAGGAGCTCTCGCATGGGTTTCTTATTTTGCTGATCCCTACGAAATGATAAACGAAATCCGATCTACCGCGTTTCTGACAAGTCCGCCGGTATGGACCTACTTCACCGCATTCTTCACGGCGACCTTGTATCTGGACATGGCTTTTGTTAGAGAGCAGTTTTGCAAATACGCTTGTCCTTACGCGAGATTCCAAACCGTAATGATGGACGCAAACTCGGTGAACGTAACCTACGATTTCAAACGCGGCGAACCCAGAAGAAAGGCAGGAGTTCAAGAAGGAGACTGCACGGCGTGTAATCTATGTTTGGTGGTTTGTCCAACTGGAATCGATATTCGCGAAGGAACCAACGTAGGCTGTATCGCTTGCGGAAAATGCGTGGATGCGTGTACAAAAACGATGGGAAAAGAAGGCAAAAAAACTCTGATCGGATATATGTCTGAAACCCAAGCGTATCAACCAGGATCAAAAGTGCGCTGGATCCGTCCTCGAAGTTTGGTCTATGGAACTCTTCTATTTTGTGTCCTGGCGGCGGCGGGAACCCTTCTTTACAACCGTGTTCCACTCTACGCGAACGTTCTTCCGGACAGAATCATACAACCGATGGAAGTTCCTGGCGGTTTGGTAAGAAATTTTTATAACGGACATCTCTTGAATCTAACGTTTGAAGAGCGAGAACTCAAAGTCGAGGTGGCGGAAAGCACCCTTCATTCTCCCGTCCATATCTTGTTAGGTGGAACTGAAAAACCGGCCATTCAAGTTTTAGGAAACGATTCTCAGGATTTTAGAATCATCTTAGAAACGGTAGCTCTTCCCCAAGATCAGTCCAAACCGACACATCAGATTTCACTCAAAATCACCGATTTGAAAAATCCGAACTTTCAGCTAAAAAAGACGATTCCATTTCGCATCCCGATCAAATAAGATACAAACAAGGAAAATTGGATGGCACTACATAAAAGTATGAAACTCGCCTTTGTTTGGATCGGGGTCGCATTCGTGGCCTTGATCGCTGCGACCGTAGTTACGATTCGATACGCAAGCGAAGGATATACCGGACCGATCGAAAAGGGATATTACGAAAAAGGATTGAACTATGAAAAGTCGATCCTGGAACAAAAAAAGATGATCGCGGAAGGGTATTCTTACGAAAGTGAACTTTTTTCTTCTCCGCAAGATGTTCGTAAAGGAAAAAATACCTTTTTGATCCGGTTTCAAAAATCGGGAAGGCCCGTTGTGGGAGCAAAATTGAATATCCTTTTGGAAAGGGCGGCTACGGACGAATGGAATCGTTCCATATCCTTGATCGAATATCCGAAAGATTCAGGGAACTACCACGGAAGCGTGGAAATTCCGGAAGAGGGGCTTTGGATTTTTAACCTTCAAGGAGAGACCGAAGGAAGAATTCTTCAAAAAACCGTGGAAGTAAAAATTCAATAGAACGTATGGAAACGTTGTTTCAAGTTACAAACTGCTACCATTGCAATACTCCGATCCGCACGGAAAAAGAGCTGATTCGAGGAGAGCTCAACGGGCAAATCGAATCGTTTTGTTGCAGCGGATGCAGAAGCCTTGCGACCCTTTTGGTAAACAACGGACTTACTCAGTTTTATACGCTGAGAGGTTCTGAAAAACTGGAGGCGGTAAATTCCGAAACAAAAAATCGGGAGAACCTGGAAACAGAATCCGTATATCAGGAATATGTAATACAAAAAAACGAAGGCATCTGCGAAACTCTGATCACCATCGGAAAAATTCATTGCTCCGCCTGTGTTTGGTTAAACGAAAAAGTGCTCGGTGATCATAAAGGAATTCTCGAAGCGAGAATTAATTTTGCAACGGGAAGAATGAAAATTGTCTACGATCGAAGTTTGGTCGATCTAAACGAAATTTTTTCGATCATAAACGGCATCGGCTATGAACCCTCTCTCTATTCTCCACTCAAGGCGGAAACGGGAGTTTCTCGATTTTCCAAGGATTTATTTTACCGAATGGCGCTCGCCGGTTTTTCCTGGGGAAACATCATGCTTTTCAGCGTCGGATTGTATGCCGGGTATTTTACAGGAATCGAAATCGAATTCAAACGACTATTTCATTACGTTTCTTGGATATTCGCGACTCCGGTATATCTCTACTCGGGTTACCCCTTTTTCAAAGGTGCGAAGGAATCGATCAAAAGAAGAATGCTCACGATGGATACTCTTCTTTTTTCAGGAGTATCCCTTGCCTATTTTTACAGCGTCTACGTGACTTTAACCGATCATGGAGAAGTCT
This sequence comes from Leptospira ainlahdjerensis, assembly GCF_016919175.1. Lineage (GTDB taxonomy): Bacteria > Spirochaetota > Leptospiria > Leptospirales > Leptospiraceae > Leptospira > Leptospira ainlahdjerensis. The sequence continues at coordinate 127,971 of NZ_JAFFPU010000004.1, forward strand.
ATTTTGATTCCGTCTGTACGATTTATTTCTTTATTCTGATCGGAAAGTTTTTAGAATCCGCCATCCGTTTGAAAGCGGGCAGAAAGGTCGGAGAACTACTGTCAACCCTTCCTCAAGAATATACGGTCCTCCGGGACTCCGTCGAAGCTCAGATTGCACCGAGCGCGATTCAAGTGGACGAAAGAATTCTTCTCAAAAACGGAAACCGAGTTCCGGTGGACGGAATTCTACAATCCACTACCTCTTACTTCGACGAATCCTTTTTAACCGGAGAATCGAAACCGGTCACACACAAGAATGGAGATACGATCCTTTCGGGTTCTTTGTGTCTGAGTACGAACGCGGAGCTGCTTGCGACTACAACCGCAAAGGAAAGCACGCTCTCGAGAATCTCAGCGCTCATCGAATCCTCGCTTCAAGCAAAACCCGGAATTCAAAGAACGACGGATCGATTTTCGACTTATTTCATACAGATCGTTTTGGGAATCGCAGTTGCAACTTTTTGCATATACGGATTCTATTTTCAAAACTGGGAATCGGCAGTCCTCAACACGATCAGTGTTTTGATCGTTGCTTGTCCTTGTGCGCTCGGACTCGCGGTCCCCGCAGCCTATGTAGTGAGTAACTTACTTCACAGCTCGAAAGGGATTTTGGTAAAGAATCCGGACTCTCTCGAAATTCTCAGTCGCGCCGATCAAATCTACTTCGACAAAACCGGCACCCTGACTACGGGAAAACTATCGCTTCAAGAGGAGAACTTTCTGGACAAAGAGGAAAAACTCCGCATCTATTCTCTCATCCTTTCCTTAGAATCCGGTTCCACACATCCGCTCGCGGAAAGTTTAAAAAAAGAAATCGGAAAAAAATTAAAAAACCAAAATCAAGAAGCGATTATTTATACTTGGAAAGAAATTACCGAACTTCCCGGATCCGGAATGGAAGGCAGATTGATCGGAGAATCCGCTTCTTATCGAATCGGAAACCTAAACTTTGTGTCCGGAGGAACTCAAAAACAAGACGGCAAGATCTACTTAGGTAGAGAAGGAAATCTGCTCGCAAGTTTTGTATTGGAAGATTTGGTTCGTCCGGAAACAAAAAGTACGATCGAAAGATTAAAAAATAATTTTGGTTATCTAGGAATTCTTTCCGGAGATTCCAAATCCAAAGTAGAATCCTTGGCCGCAGCCGTCGGAATCGACCATCCTCTTTTCGAACTCAAACCCGAAGAAAAACTTAAGGTGATTCAAAAAGCTCAAAACGAAGGGAATACCGTGGTCATGGTAGGAGACGGAATCAACGATTCCGCTTGTTTGGCTGCGGCCAATCTCGGAATTTCTATGGGAATCGCATCGGATCTTTCCATCGATAAATCCGATCTGGTTCTCATCAGCAATCAACTAGATTCGATCATTTCGGCCGTGAAAATTTCCAAAAAAACAAGAAATATCGTATTTCAGAATATTCTAATTTCCTTAACTTACAATTCAATCATGTTGCCTTTGGCAGCTTTCGGATTTATGCTTCCTGTGATCTGCGCCGGCTTTATGACTCTGAGTTCCCTTTCGGTGGTTTTAAATTCGATCTCGTTACAATGGAGAACAAAATTATGAACGCACTCTATCTTACGATTCCTCTCGCGATGCTCATCGCACTCGGGGCCCTGATAGTTTTTTTCTGGTCCTTAAAATCCGGTCAGTATGAAGACATCGAAGGTCCAAAGTACAGAATGCTTTTTGACGACGACGAAGAAAAAAAACCGATATCCAAAACGGGAGAACAAAGACATGCAGAGTGAACTGTTTTTGACAACTCTTTCGATCGCCTTTATTCACGGAATCACGAGTTCGCTTCATTGCCTGGGAATGTGTGGTCCATTTGCGGGAACCTTAAATCTCGCAAACCAGGGACAAAAATACAAAACGAACTTATTCTATAATTTAGGAAGATGGATTTCCTACTCCACGTTAGGTGCCATTTTCGGAATATTAGGTTCCGGTCTCAATCTTGCTGGAAAATTGGTATCTCTTCACGAGTTGGCGGCGGTCATCTCCGGAATCTTTATCATCGGATTCGGGCTCAGTCTGATCCAAAACGGAACGCCGGAACGGTCCGGATTCTATCAGAAAATTCTAAATCGATTTGCGGGACCATTACTCGCTTCTCTCAAACAAGGAAAGAACCTTCCAACGACTTCGATGGCTTTCGGAATGGTAACCGGGCTTTTGCCCTGTGCGGTTTTGTATCCGGCGTTTAGTCTTGCTTTGGCGACAGGAAGCGCGAGCTCAGGTTGGCTCGTGATGTCGATTTTTTTCTTAGGAACCTTCCCTGCACTCTTCTTGTTCGGGGTCGGTTTTCGAAACTTACTGGTTAAATTACCGCAGGGTGTGATCCGCTACGGAGGAATTATTATCGTCCTTGTCGGAATTTCGATGATTTTCTTTAGACTGGGACATTCGCACTCCGAACACGAACATTCTCCGAATTCGCACCCGATGGAAGAACATTCATCCCCGCAAGAGGATCATTCTCACCATCATTAGAAGAAATTTCTTTCCAAACATTCAAGTTTTTCCGGGAGATTTCGATTGTAAAATGGAAGATGATTTCTACACTGAAACCCCGGATGAGCGACTCTCTCAAGAATTTCACTGATTCCCTTCTAAAGGATCTGGAAGAAAACGAAAACGCATTCTTCAAAATCGAAAATGAAGAAGGACTCGCCTATCTCTCCGTCTTTCCGGCCGGCAAAAAAGGGAAACCCCTCGATTCCAAAGAAATCCTAAGAAGAATCGAACTCTTTCAGATCTCCGAAATTTCCCATACGATCATCAAAGAATTGATCCAAAAATCCGACGGACTTCCTCACCTCATCGGAAAATGGCCGGGAAAACCGGAAAGTTCACGAATCGAGATCGAGATTTCAGAAGATAAAATGAAAACTTACGTTCTCTTTCATCCTCCAAAGTACGGCGGAAAACTTTTGAGCTCGGGACAGATCCAAGAATCGATTCAGCTCCGCGGAATCATTTACGGAGTGATTCCGGAAACCATCGATCGTCTTTCCGCAGAACCCGAGTACGGAAAAAAAATCCTGATCGCGGAAGGAACGGCTCCGATTCCAGGTAAAAATGGAGATCTCAGAATTCTTTTCATTCATCCCGCGCTTCCCCATCTCGAAGAAGACGAGTTTGGAAGAGTCGATTTTAAAAATATTCAAATCATACAAAGTGTCGCTCAGGATCAAAAGCTTGCTGAAAAAATTTCTCCCACCCCTGGAAAGGAAGGAAAGAATGTTTTCGGAGAAATTCTTCCGTACGAACCCGGAAAGGAAGCAGATTGGAAACTCGGAGCCAACGTTAGACTCTCTTCGGATGGAACTTCAGTTCATTCTTTGATCAGTGGAAGACCGATCCTTGATCGACAAGGAACCATCCGAGTGGACGAGGTCTGTCATTTGGAAAACGTAGACTTTTCCACCGGAAACGTCAGTTTCCCTGGAACGATCATCGTGGAAGGATCGATCGCAGACGGATTTACGCTGGAAACCGAAGGATCGATCATCGTAAAAAAATCGGTAGGCAAGGTTTTTCTCAAGGCAGCCGGAGACATCGTTTTGTCGGGCGGTTTTATGGGAAGAAACGGCGGTTTGATAGAATCCGGAGCCGATATCTACACTCGCTTCGTGGAACAGGGAAAACTCATTTCCAAAAATACGATTTTTATCGAAGAGGCTTCCATGCACTCCGAACTCGTCGCCGGAGAATCCGTAGTCATCCGAGGTGGAAGAGGAGAATTGATCGGAGGAACCTGCGTCGCTGGAAAAGCGGTCATCTGTACCAAGTTAGGCGCCATCGCGGAAACAAAAACTTCAGTATCCGTCGGGATCCGTCCGGAACTTCTGGAGGACTTGGAAAAACTGAGGACCGAAGTTCAGAAGAATCAAGAGATTCTTAAAAAAGTGGAACTGAGTCTTGTAAAACTCAACGAAGATTCTCAGAGAAGACAACTGACTGCGGAAGAAAAGGAAAGTCTTCCCAAACTCACGGCGATCAAACTGAAATATTCAGGAATTCTAAATAACTTACTCGGCCAAGAACAATCCATGATCATGGGTTTTGAACCGGATAAGGACTCCTATGTTGAAGTTGAAGAGGAAATTTTTCCAGGGGTGGATATTTATCCGGGAAAAGGAAAAAACTTCAAGGTTCGCCTCAAAGAAATCCCCGGGCCTTCTTTTGTATTTCTCGGGAACGACGGAAATCCGCAGATCACAAAAGTAAGACCAAAACGCCTCGGAATTCTTCAAGAAGATCCTTAAACGATTTTTTTTGGCGAAATTCCCACATAACGCGCCCTCGGACGGATCAATTGTTCCGATTGGTATTGTTCCATCGCGTGAGCAATCCAACCGGCGCACCTTCCTATCGCAAATAACGCAAGTCCCGCCCCTTTCGGCAAACCCAAAGTGTGGATGACCACCGCGAGCCCCATATCGATCGTAGGGTAATCTCCTAAAAGAGAAATCGATTCCTGTATTAGACTTTTTGCAAATACCAAATTTTTGTTTTTTGGAAAGAATCGTTCCGTCAGTTCGAGCAATTTTTTTCCTCTGGGATCTCCGGTTTGATAGAACGGATGCCCGAATCCGGGAATTTTTTCTCCCATCCTCAAACGTTCCGTCAAAAACAACCGTTCTTCTTTTTTTCTTGCGGAGGCATTTTCTATAAGCTCGATCGCTTTTTCTGTCAATAGACCGTGTCGTTTTCCGGAAAGCGCTGCGAGCCCGCCTATCACCGCTTGGTAAAGACTTGCGTCGGTCGATGCCACACAACGTGTGGTAAAGGAAGACGCATTGAGTTCGTGATCTGCTGATAGGATCAACGCCGCGTCGATCAAACGAATCGCCTTCTTGTCCTCGTTTGAAAGGATTCGATTCTTTTTAGAATCGGAAATAAAATGAGAATTCTTTTTTCCAAAAGAAATTTCTTTCCAAGAAAACCAAAGAGTCTCCGCAATCGAGCCCGCTCCTCGTTTGGACTTCGATGCAAAAAGAGACAACAAACGTATAATTTTCGTTCCGGTTTGACTCAAGGCTTCCGGAGTTTTTAGGAGCGCCCTCGTGTCCTCATATTCGGCGACACCCAATAGGATTCTACAAAGATCGATCAAAGGACGGTTGGAAATTACCGGAAGAATTTGGAGAGAATCCTTGTCCAGGGTCGGCCATTCCTCTTCAAACGAAAAAGAATTCTCGGAGTCCCAGAGAATCTTGGCAACGGATTCAAAATTAGAATTTTCTGATAGATCGGTAGCATTCAGACCGCGGTAGTATATCGCGTTTTCTTCGATCAAACTGATCGAAGATTCAAGGACCGGCTGACCAAAACTCAAAGCCGCCCTCGCGGTTTTTCCGGGATTTTGTTTTTCCTCTCTTTGCAACAAAAGACGTTCTATTTCTTCTCTTCTATACCGTTTACTACGGTCCTTTGAACCGCTCGATTCGGAATGAAGGATTCCGCGACTGACATATGCGTAGATCGTTTCCACTTCCACACCCAGTTCTTGAGCCGCCTCAAACGCCGATAAAAACGATTTTTTTGCCGAAGGTTTCATACATTGACTATTAAATCAATATTGATAATTTCTTGTCAATGCTGTAAACTCAAGATCGTAAGGAATTCAATATGAATACAATGGATCTTTTAGAAAAAAGTAAATACAGCCCGGGCCTGGAGGGAATTCCCGCCGTAAAGACTCGAATTTCCAAGGTGGACGGAACCCACGGCAAACTCGTAATCGCGGGATACCCTATAGAGGAGTTCGCGGAAAAAATCGATTTTGAAGAAACGTTCTTTCTTCTCTTAGAGGACAAACTTCCGAACGCCGAACAGAAAAAAAGGATCGTAGACGATCTTATTAACGCGAGAAGATTTTCTCAAGTTCAAAGAAACATCTTAGAAAGCTCCGTTTCCGAAAACGCTACCATCATAGAATGTCTCCGAATCGGGGCCGCGTCTTTATCCTTAGGAAAACCCTTCACTACAAGTGAAGAGGAAAGTTATGCGGTCGTTGCTACCTTACCCTTAATCGTCGCCTGGGTATATCGTCTCAAAAAAGGATTGAATCCGATTCTTCCCAATCCCGAGCTAAGTCTTGCAGCCAATTTTCTTTTTATGCTCGGAATTACTCCGAATCCTAAAAAGATAAAGGCACTCAATACATACTGGAACACCGTCGCCGATCACGGACTCAATGCGTCCACGTTTACAGCAAGAGTGATCGCTTCCACTCAGTCCGATATGATTTCGGCTGCAACCGGAGCCATCGGCGCATTAAAAGGCCCGCTCCACGGAGGCGCCCCCGGACCGGCATTGGACATGGTCTTTGAAATCGGTTCACCCGAAAGAACAGAAGAATATCTCAGAAATAAACTCGAAAAAGCGGAAAGGTTGATGGGTTTTGGTCATCGGATTTATAAAGTCCGCGACCCGAGAGCGGACATCTTAGCTTCCGCCGCAAAAGAACTCTACGAGCTTCCGGAATTGATAAACTTTTATTCTTTGGCGATGTATGTCGAAAAAACCGCTCTTCGCTTATTAAAAGAATACAAACCCGATCGAACTCTGCATACAAACGTGGAATTTTATACCGCGCTGTTACTACATGGCCTCGATCTTCCAACGGATCTTTTCACTCCCGTATTTGCGATCGGAAGAGCGGCGGGATGGATGGCACATTGTCTGGAACAAAAAAAGGAAAGAATTTTAAGACCGGACGCGATTTATATCGGAGCCGAAGATAAACACTGGAGATGACCTGTTTCCAAAATTTGAAAGAAAGGAATATAATACAAAATGCGGATCCCCTATTCTATCATCCATTAAGATCGACCGCAAAAAAAGAGAGACTTGGAAACCTGAACCCGTGAGCCTAATCCGAGTTACTATTCTGATTTGTCTGATCGAAGCGGGGATCGCTTTTGTTTCTCTCTTTCTCCACGGTTTCACCTCGGAAGGATTTCAAATTCTTGCGCGTTTCTCGGGAAGATATTCTCTTTTGACGTTTTTATTCTGGATGGCTTTTGCAAACGAAAAGGTCTTAGGGAAAATTCTTTCAAAAAGGCCTTTCTGTACATTTGCGATCGTTCATGGAATCCACTTGATGTTCGTTTTCGCGTATCTTTCTGTTTCCGGAAAAGCTCCAGTGTTTTCCCGTCTGATCCTGGGAATGATCACCTATGGGATTATCTTTCTCGGACCGTGGTTGGAAACTTTTCTTTTGCGAAAAGAAAATCGTAACTTCATACTATTAAAACGAATCTACTTTTTGTATCTTTGGATTTTCTTTTTATTGTTTTTGCTTCCAAAGACGTTAAAAGCGAGCGGAATTCTGGAAGCATACGACCTGTATATTTTGATGGCCTTGATTCTTTTGACACTTCCACTTTGGATCTTGAGGGAATTCAAATCCAAAAATAAATCTGATTATTAAATTATAGTTTTAGAATATTCATAATACCGTATTCTTTTTGAATCATTAGAATTAGAATGTCACCTCAAAAGCGTTATTCTTTCTTGAACGGTAAAAAGTTTCAAACAAGAAAGGTCGACCTTTCTCCGTTTATCGGACCAAAGGTTTCAACGTATTATGAAAAGCACGGATCGACCAACTTTCATCGGAGTTTGTCAGTATCATAGAAATGGTCGAATCAGTTTTTCCAACCAAGGGGCCGCTAGGACAATCTAAGCTCGCTTTGGCGTGAACTAAAATCGTATTCAAGTCGATTTGATTGGCTTGTAGTAATTCCAATTTAATTTTACTGTCCTTATAGATAGTATCAAAAATTGCTTGGTGTCCCTTGGCAACCGCGACGTCGGAATAATGTAGATCTCCGCGAATGTCCACGAAGTCGGAATTTTTCGTGAATGCTTTTCCAAACTCTTCACCGTTTGCACGATTCCATGCTGATTCTAAGGTTTTGATGATGTTTGTGGTGATTTCTTTGATTTCCATTTTTCGAATGAGAACAAAAGAAAACTTGTTTTCAAGAAGAATTCAAAAGATGCAAAGACTGATTCCAACGAATCAAATTACTCTATTATAACATAGCTTCTGATTCTTCTTTAGAAACTTTTAAAAGAAAGCGTTCCAATATCGGATCTATTAAGAATGAAAGCGAGGAAATGAAATTTCTTTTCCGGAGAGAACGCGTTATTCGTCTTTAGAAGATTGAAAGAGTTCCTGACAGGAAGGAATTCCTCCTCCTTCCATTTCCTCACAGGGAACCTTGAGAAGATCTTCCATACAGACTTTCACTTTTGCGATCTGCGCGTCGGTCACCTTTTCGTATTCGTCAGGAAGAATGTTTTGGTCCTTTTGTTCTTCCATACACTGATCCACGGAATAAGCGGAATTCTCCGAAGTTTTTTCGGAAGCTGGCAGAGTTTCCAGATAACGGCTAGCACACTCCGCGGTCTTTGTACAAAGCCGCGTGAAGTAGTCCTTGCTGAGTTTTCGAACTTCTTCCTTTGAAATGGAAGGTCCTTTTCTGCAAGTCCACAAAAGGATTGAAAGAAAGAGAATCAGAAGAGTGAATTTGGATCGAAATGAGTTCATTTTAGTTTTGTAAGAATCAGTCGGTTTCCTTCCGGCAAGGATTGGTCCAAGTAAAAATGATCCGTAAGTTTTTTTACGAGATAAAGACCGATTCCTTCCTCCCGATAATCATTGGGTTCATAACCTCTAATTTCGGAAAGATTTTTCTGACTCCCAAAGTCGCGAATTCGAATTTCCATTCGATTGTCGTAAAGATTGATTTCTAAAAAGATAGGGAGATTTTTTTTTCCGCCGTAAGAATGTTTGATGACATTGAGTAGGCATTCCCCTACCGCGAGTTTTAAGTCCGCGGAATCGCTCGCCGTAAACCCATTCTCAAAAGCCAAATTATAAACTAAACTTCGGATGATCGAAAGGTAACGTGGATGAGAAGGAATCTGCATTCGAAACAGATTCTCAAATTCTTTTTTTTTGCCCGACTCCATTTCGATTTGATTTCAACAAAAAAGAAAAATCGGTTCCGATTTCTAAAAACCGGAACCTCGACTTTTATCCTCTCGGATGAAATTTTTTATGAACTTCTTTTAGGGTCTTATTCGCCATGTGCGTATAGATCTGAGTGGTCGAAATATCGATGTGACCCAAAAGTTCCTGAACGGATTTGAGATCTGCGTGATTTTCCAAAAGGTGAGTCGCAAAGGAGTGTCTCAGCGTATGAGGAGTCACCTTTTTTGCGATGGTAGTACGTTTGATATAGTGGTTGAGAAGTCTCCAGACGGATTTGCGATTGATATAAGAACCTTTTTTCGAAACAAAAAGATATTCGCAGTTTCTAGCTTTTAATATAAAAGGTCGGCTTTGTTTTAGATAACGATTCAGGATGTCCAAGGATTTTTCACCGAATGGAACGAGTCTTTGACGACCGCCCTTCCCTTCCACCGTGAGGGTCATTCCTTCAAGATCCATATCCGTGAGTTTAAGATTGCAGGCTTCCGAAATTCTAAGTCCGGAAGAATAGAGTAATTCAAAAATGCACTTGTCTCGAAGTTCGTAGAGGTTGTCTTCTCGGATTGTTGCGAAGAGTTCGTCGATTTCTTCCTGAGTCAGATAATCAGGAATACTTCGCATCACTTCGGGAGTTTCGATTTTTTCAGTCGGGTTGGTATCGAGTTTTTTTTCGTCCTTTAGGAACTTGTAAAACTGTCGAATCGCGACCACTTCTCTTGCGATCGTCTTGGAACTGATCTTTCGATCCTTTTCCTCGTTTAAAAACCGCATGATGTCATTCGCCTGAACTTCAAGGAAATCGATGTGTTCCTTTTCCAGAAAGTTCTTAAACTTATTCAAATCGTAACCATAGGAGTAGATCGAGTTGTCGCTTAATCCTTTTTCTACGGAGAGATATTCCTGGAAATTTTGAAGTAGGTTGTTATGTGAAGATGTCACTGTTTTTAGTCCCGTCTGAAATGTTTAACAAGTACTAAATCCTTCGGACGTTTCCTCTCAGGAGAATTAAACTTTTTTATGTTGCCTTAAGGGTTTATTGGAAAATTCTAAACGAAACCCCGGACAAAACCGGTCTAAACATTCTTTTTTTCTAAACGTGAGAGTAAAAACTTCTGTATTTATGAGACTAAATATCCGATACGTTTCGTTCTCTTTTTTCCTCTTTTCTTTTCTTTTCTGCTCTTCCAGCGAAGATATGATCTGGGACGCAAGAGATTCTCTTTCTAAAGGGAATACGGCCGAGGCGATGCGTCTATACGAACTCGTTCTAAAAAAAAATCCGAGCCATCTGGAAGCAAATCGTACGTTGGGAATGATTCTCGCGGACAGCGGCCTCGCTCTTAATTCCGCCGCCTTTTATTTAGAAAAGGCGGAGATGGTTCTACCTGGGGAATCTTCCCTTTTACTCTATCTTTTAGAAATTCATTTACAAGAAAAAGATAAGGACAAGGTGAAGGGAATTCTCGAAAAATTCTCAAAAGCGAAAGACAAGGATATGGAAAGTTATGCATTCTTTCTCAAGGATTGTATTTTGGAGAAAAGAAAAAATCCTTCCGAGTTCAATCGTTTTCGAAACAGCGGAATTCCGGCCCTTCTTCCTCCAGCGAGAAGAATGTTTTTAAAATGCGAACTTTCTCTCTATTCAAATTCCTCCTTATGAAATCGTTTCCGTATTCGAAAATTTCAATTCTCATAGTCGTAAGTCTTTTGTTAGGTGAGATTTTTTTGAGAATGTTTCCGCCCGCCGGACTTATCTACAGACTCAGGGACAAACAGGTCCATTGTATCGAAGAAATGGAAATCCCAGAAATTCTTCTTTGTAAAAATTCGGATACGATTCTCCCCCATCCCGCAGGTTTTACGTTTCGTGTCCGCGTGGACGAGAACGGAGAAAGATTTGTTTCGGAAGAAAAGGTGATTCCCGGTTCCAGGCCTGAAGTTTGGTTGATGGGGGATTCGATCGCTTACGGCTTTGGACAAAACGACGAAGATACTATCGCTTGGAAATTGCAAAGCGCGCTGAAAGAAAAAGGAATCCAGGTGAGAAATCTGGGCGTCGATTCTCTCGGAACAGGCGGTGTTCAAAGAAGAATGGAAAGAACTCTCGGTTGCGATGATAGATCGTTTGATAAAGGATGTCATCTTCCCAAGGCGGCGTTTTGGATCTACCATCCTTCTGATCTACAGGACGTTCATCGAGAATTCTATCTTCGCAATTCTTTTACGGGGAGGATGTTTTTTCGAGGTTCGGTTTTTTTATCCAGATACAGCGCGCTCTACAACTATTCTAAGATTCGAAGTGAGAATCGTAGACTGGAAGCGTTACGCGCTCTTGGTCCCGAGGTCATTCCAGAAACACTTTCCGATTATCCGGACGATCATCCCTCCTTCCAAGAGATGAGAAAGTTCTTTGACGTCTGCAAAAAGGAAAAAATCCCGCTCACCGTTCTATTCTATCCAAACGGAACCCATTCTTTGACTCCCCTTCCTTCCACTCCTCTCTTGGATCAGATAGGAAGGATGGCAAAAAAAGAGGGCATCCCGGTCTTGGATACAAGACCCGATTTTTTAAGAGAATTCAACGAGAAGAAAACCGATTTTTATCTTAAAAACGACGGGCATCCGAATTCGATTGCGGCTAATCTAATTGCGAAAAAAATCTTAAAAAGAATGCAATAAACATTCCCTAAGAATACCGGGAAGAAAGTCTGGAGAAGTTACTACTACGAGATTCTACATTTCGTCTTCTATAGTTTTTGGAGATGATTTCGTCGTTTGATAACAAAAAGAGTTTCTGGGTTTTCGGATCGGCTCTTCGTTTTTTTTCGGTTTTTTTTTAAAACTTCCGCTGCGGTTACTCGCCTTGGAACCGTTTTCTGTATGGGCGTATTATTAATCCATTCTGGAAACCCGATCGAATCGACTCTTCAAAAAAATCGCTTGAACGTAGTCACTCTTTTGATACCGGAATCGACTTTGTTGCTTTATTCCGAAGAAGAAAGACGAAATCTTCCCAAAAGATTACCTGATCTTTTAAGGCGTTATGCGAAATTCTTAACCGCAAGTCCGAGGCTGGGTAAAAATGCGGGTAATACTCTATATCAGAATTCTTCCGGTTTGAGAATCATGAGAAGGATGAACGTTCGAATGAGCACCGGGGCCTGGGCCTTATTAGGAGCTCTTTCACAAGCCCATGGAGTATCACGCTGTTTTCTTTTTAATTATATGCTCTGGTTGGATCGAGCCGAAGTCGGAGATTCGATCGTGAGAACGATGAATGAGGGAGGTCCTACGTTTCACAGTAATTACAGCTATATCCTTCACCTCGATCTTACAAAAAATAAACTTTCACGCACATTAAAATGCAATCCGGAGGACTACTTCTATGTCTTGGATTATCGAGACTGGTTTCCTTCTTAAATTTTGTTTCAAAAAAGAAGCTCTTTTCAATTCGATCGGGAGTTGCTCGGAATACCTTAGAAAAGGGTATGCCTCTTACGTCCTCATCTCAATTATTTTCTTCCTTTCTAAACTAAACCGCAGATTAAAATTGAAAGTATAGGAAAGGTTGACTTACGGTAACGCTATAAAGGATAAACCCGACCAAAACCATCATTCCCGCAAGCGGATAGACGACCCAAGGTTCGTCTTGAATTTTCTCCATCCATTCCTGTCGTTTTTCCTGCAAAAAATCGGAACCGAACAAAACCAAAATCGCGAATAAAACCGCAATCGGGATTCTCAAACTTTGACCACTCTCAAAAGAAAAACTCCTCTTCACGATCGCAAAGGCAAGATCCAAGCTCGTCTCGTATCCGTACTCGGGGGAAGGCTTTGCACGAAAGAAAAACATCGAAAAGGAAAACACAAAAAACGGATAAGCATACTTGGCCCATTCCGGAATTTTATCCCAAGCGCGTTTAAGAATCGAAAACGAAAAGATGAATCTTTCGAAGACCATCACACTCGCGTGACAAGCCCCCCAGATAATAAAGTTCCAATCCGCTCCGTGCCAGAGACCACTCACAAATGTGGTGATAAATACGTTAAAATACGCCCGAAAAATGCTTACCCGGTTTCCGCCGAGAGAAATGTAAATATAATCCCGAAGCCAAGAAGAAAAGGAGATATGCCATCTCCTCCAAAACTCGGTTACGGTCTGAGAAAGAAAAGGTCTCGTAAAGTTTTCCGGAATTTTATAACCCATGATTCTTCCTGTACCGATCGCGACATCCGAATACCCGGAAAAGTCACAATAGATCTGAAAGGAAAACAAGAAAGCAGTGATCAATAAAGAAAGTGAATCGTAAGCTCCTGGATTTGTGAAAACGGGATCGACCGTCAAAGAAATCGGATCGGCTACAAAGGTTTTTTTAAAAAGTCCCCAGGCAAGTTGCCTCACGCCCGGAAGCAGGTTTTCCTTTCTATAAGTGTAATTTTCCAAAAACTGATGAAGCATATCTTGAGCGCGAATGATCGGACCGGCCACCAATTGTGGAAAAAAGGAAAGAAAGAGTGCGAACTGAAAAAGACTTCTCGCTTGCGGAACCGTTCCTCGATAGACGTCCACGGCATAAGAAATCGCTTGGAGAGTAAAAAACGAAATTCCCATCGGAAGCATCGCACCAGTAAGAGAAATATAAGTCGGATCGCAAGGTTCCGAGTTTGTAAAGACGTTCCAGGAGTGGATAGAAAAATCCATATACTTGAACATATATAAAAGAAGAAGGTTTCCCCAGACCGCGACGTTTAGATATACCAGTTTCAAAAATTTAGAAGAAGAAGACTCCATCCCTTTTACGGCAAAGTAAGTTAGGACAATCGAATATATCAAAAGAAGAATAAACGGAATCTTAAAGATCGCATAAAAATACAAACTCGCAACCAAGAGCCAGAACCTCTGAAACCTCGCGGGAAGCCAAAAGTATGCGAGAATGACGATGGGAGCGAAGATTAAATATTGAACCGAATTAAAGAGCATTTTTTTCCAATTCCTTGAGTTGTCTTACAACCGCTCTTTTCGCCCAATTGTTTCCCGGAACGGTAAGGTGCCCATCTTCCGGTATAAAATAATCTCGGATTCCGGAGAATTTTTTACCCTTTGGAGTATCGATCACTTCTCCGCACATTTCGGAGGTTTCTTTTCGCAGCTTGAGCGTAGGAACTCCCTTCTTTTCAAAATAAGAAGCCGCGCGAAGCGCATAGTTTTCCAGAGGGTGATACTTTCCTTGATTTCTACAAAAGATTTCTTCCACCTGAATCGGCATCAAGACTACAATGAGATGAATTCCTTGGGATCGAGTGTAATCAATCATTTCGTCATAAGCCTTCTTCGTAATTTCAGGAAGAGGTTCTAAAGAATTCAAAGAAGGCTCCTGGTCCTGACAGGAGAAATAACCCGGAATCGGTTCGGGGCAGAATCGTTTTTTGTATTCTTCCTGTGCCATCGTTTCCGGCGTTGGAGCGGCGAGAGGGATATTCTTATTTTTGAATATTCCTAAAGAAGAATTCGGTTCGCAGTTTTCTTTCTGCGGAGTTCTAAAAAAAGAATCCTTCATATAACGGACTGGAGTCTGATCCAGAGTCGAAGCAGAAGAAAATCCGGTGGAATTCCATTCGGATTTCAGTTTAAAGGTAGTAAACGAGTATTGAACCTTGAGTTGCTCGAGGGCGAGTTTTAACGCCTGTAAAGTGTAAGAGGCTCTAGAAAGTTCGAATTGAATCTGAAAGTTTCGATTGAAAGAAGGATCCTGATCTCGGATCTGATCCACTTCGTCGTCGGAAAGCATTCCTTTGTTTCGCAATTCTTCGGGGATCGTGAAGTCATTTGCGGAAACAAAGAAGAGAACCTCTTTTAAATTCCTCAACTTCGGGGCCATGTCTTTAAGCCTTCGAACAGCTCCTAGGGAACCATAGGCGTCCACGGCTAAGTTCATTGATTGTCTGGGTCCACCTTTGAGTTCGATTCCGTTCAACTGATTGCAAAACGTATCCTCGTCTCCGACTCCAAAACCCATCACAAGACTATCCCCCAGGCAAGCGAGCTTCGGTTTATCAGGATCCGGTTCTTCCAAACCTCGCATCCCAAAAGAATTGGTCCGAAATCGCCCTTCCCATTTTCCGGCAAAGTGTCGGATGTAGAGATCCTTGTTCGGAGCAAGATCCACGTAATAGATAGGATTGTATCTATGAAGAACCTTTTGATCTCTATAGTATTGTAAGGAAGGAGCTTGGAGAACGTTGAGAAGAATCTCGGTTCCCAAAAAGATGATTACAAAGAAGGCAAGAATACGTCCTGCCAA
>NZ_JAFFPU010000051.1 GCF_016919175.1 Leptospira ainlahdjerensis
CGTGCCTTGCTAAGAAGGTTGTCTCTTTCGATGGCGCCTGGATGTCCCTTTGCTAAGTCCGCTGCGTGAGCCGCGATCTTATAAGCGATCACTCCCTGCTTTACGTCTTCTTTGTCAGGTAGACCGAGGTGTTCCTTGGGAGTCACATAACAGAGCATAGCCGTTCCAAACCAACCGATCATCGCGGCTCCGATCGCGGAAGTGATATGATCGTAACCGGGAGCGATGTCTGTGACAAGAGGGCCTAACGTGTAAAACGGGGCTTCTTGACAGAGTTTCATCTGAAGATCCACATTCTCCTTTATGAGATGCATAGGAACGTGCCCCGGACCTTCGATCATCACTTGGATGTCTTCCTTCCAAGCGCGTTTTGTCAATTCACCGAGGGTTTCCAATTCTCCAAACTGAGCCTTATCGTTTGCGTCCGCGATGGAGCCTGGACGAAGTCCGTCTCCGAGTGAAAAAGAAACTCCGTATTTTTTCATCACTCCGAGGATCTCGTCAAAATGAGTGTAGAGAAAATTCTCCTTATGATGTGCGAGACACCACTTCGCGAGAATCGATCCTCCTCTCGAAACGATTCCTGTCACGCGGTTCGCGGTCCAGGGAATATAACGCAGAAGAACTCCCGCGTGAATCGTAAAGTAGTCCACTCCCTGTTCCGCCTGTTCTTCGAGGGTTTCTAAGAAAACTTGAATATTCAAATTCTCTGCTTTACCTTTTACTTTTTCCAGAGCCTGATAGATTGGGACGGTTCCGATCGGAACCGGAGAATTCCGGATGATCCATTCCCTCGTTTCATGAATGTTTTTTCCGGTAGAAAGATCCATCACCGTGTCCGCGCCCCATTTCACCGACCAATGGAGTTTTTCGACCTCTTCTTCGATCGAAGAACCCAAGGCCGAGTTTCCGATGTTCGCGTTGATCTTGACCAAAAAATTCTTCCCGATGATCATCGGTTCAAGTTCGGGATGATTCCGATTGGATGGAAGAATGGCGCGACCGGATGCAATCTCGGAGCGAACAAATTCTTCGGACATTTTTTCTCGAATGGCCACATAACGCATTTCTTCCGTGATGATCCCTTTGCGGGCGTAATACATCTGAGAATGATTTTCGTCTCCGCGGTCCAGACGTTTTTGGACCCATTCCTTTCGAAGTTTGGGAATCCCATTCTTATAATCCGAAGGAAGTTTTCCGGAAAGAGCGCCTTCCGTGTGATAACATTGATACTGAGTCCCGTCGGTAAGCTGAATCGATTTCAGAGGGACTTGAAATTCTTGAGTGGGTTCCATACATTCTCCTGACCGTCGGTTTGGAGAGGAACAAAAAAAGGGGCCGCCAAAAAACAAGAAGCTATCAAAAGAATCCAACTTTGCTTTCGCAAAACACGCGTTAGGGCACGTTCTTACGAGAGAAGAATCTTTTGTATGA
The DNA here is from genome assembly GCF_016919175.1 of Leptospira ainlahdjerensis. Classification (GTDB taxonomy): domain Bacteria; phylum Spirochaetota; class Leptospiria; order Leptospirales; family Leptospiraceae; genus Leptospira; species Leptospira ainlahdjerensis. The sequence goes on from NZ_JAFFPU010000051.1 coordinate 1,435, forward strand.
TCCGTTTTCCTACGCAGGCTTTATCCTGATCAGGTTCCGGGGACTCTCTCAGAGGCAAACATTTTGCCCCACCCCCAACGGTTTCCAGTTTAGAATCGCGGAAGAGAACAAGATGACAAGAATAAAACGGCAAGTCTCATTTCGCATTTTGGAGTTTTCTAAAAGGAATTCTCAGATTTGATCTCGGAAATAATTGAGGTCGCGGGGAAACGGTTTCCCAATTCCATCCCAAAAGAACCGGATTCTCAAACAGACGGAGGGCTTTTTCCCAAAACTTTCCAAAAATCACGGACCATACTCGGAAAACCCAAAATCCAAAACGGGGAGTTCCCACAGACGGCTTCTCTGAAAAGCGCCTTTGAATACGTTCCCAGAAACGGATCCCGGATTCCATTTTGATTGGAGTTCCTACATCTGAGCTTTCGGGAAAGTAAAAGGAAGAAAGACTTTCCGAAGCGCTCCATTCATCTTAAAAATCTAATCTCGCTTCGACAATACGGAGTTCAGAATTCCGAACAAACGCGCGAGAGGAATCGTGCCTAACGTTCGAAGTCTTAAAAAATGACGTGGTCCTGCCTAACCCGCGACAATTTAAGAATCGAATTTGGAATTCCAAGATCTTATACAAAAGAACAAACAACCTTCCTTAAGCAACAGTTTCGGATTGGAATGTTCGTTCTAGTCGGAAGTCTTTCTGAAAGGATCCGTAAAAAAGAAATCGATCCTGATCCGAGATTCTTCTTTCTATATCAGGATTTCCTAAAACTTTTCGTCGAATGTGCCCGATTTTGGAAAGGGCTTTCTCTTTCTGGACGAGAAGAAGGATCTTTTTTTCAAAATCAATTCTTGCTCTTCGGAATTTTTCTCCTTCCAAAAATCGCTCATAACATTTGTTATAAAAAAATGAAAATTTTTTTTATCCTTTTGAGAATTTTGGGAACTTTTCAACCTTTTGCCGAAATCCTGTTTGACACTAATCTACGAACTTCTAAAGTTTCACCCTGTGTCCGGGATTCAGGAAATACATATAACCTCCGGAAACACATCAAATCAAATTGAATCGTGAGTAAGGAGTTATCAATGGTTCGTAACATGAGTAAGGTGTTGCTTGTCCTCGCCCTATTTTCTTCGGCAGCAAGCTTAAGTGCAAAATCATACGGCATTGTAGGATTTGGATTACAATTAGACCTGGGGCAATTGGGTGGAACAATCACTAAGGATGGTCTTGATGCGGCCACTTATTATGGTCCTGTTAGATCTTCCAATACTTGTACGGTAGGAACGGACGCAGGTTGCGTTCAAGATCCTTCCAAAGCTGCAGGAGCTGGTAATTATATCGGTGTTGCACCAAGACGCGCAATCCCCGCTGAAAACAGACTGATCACATTGGAAAGAACTTCCGGTGGACTTATCAACGCTGGAACCACAAAGGGAGCGATGGTCGGTGGTAACTTGATGGTTGGATACGAGTCCGACTTTGCAAAGTATTTCTTCTGGAGAGTTGCAGCTGAATACACTCAAAAGATTTCCGGTGGTGTGACTAAGGCTGATATTGCTGGTTATAGCATCGTAGACATCACTTGGGGATTTAGCGCGATCGTAATTCCTGCCACTGTGGGTATCAAACTCAACGTAACGGAAGACACCGCGGTTTACATGGGTGCTGGTTTGAACTACTTTAACGGTGGATGGTCTTTGAACGGAACCAACAACGTAAAAGGCGGTTATGATATTCTTACCGCAGCAGGCGCTACTTCAATCGCAAACTTATTGAGCGATGGAACGGATCCGGTAACAACTCGCGAGCACACTCGTTTTAGAGCTTCCGGAATCGCACCTAACTTCTTGATCGGAACTCAAGCAAGAGTAACCGACAAAGGTCACGTATTTATCGAACTCGAAACGATCATGTCTGCGGCATATTCTGTCGGTAAAACTCAGTCTGTGGGTGGAGCTTCCAACCTTTCCCCATATCCTGCATACCCAATCGTTGTGGGTGGACAGATTTACAGATTCGGATACAAACACGAACTCTAAGATCGAATTTAAAGATCTTTTTGGAAAAAGGCTCTCCTCGTGAGGGCCTTTTTTTTAATATCCTTCGATCAAAAAAAACTCCTTTAGAACCTTGACAGGAGTTCCTTCCCGATTAGCCTCCTAATTTTTAGAAGCCTAAAAGTTTTCAAATTTATCAATGATTCTACGCGGGGCCTTCATTCTCTCTTTTACGTTCTTTCGAAGATTTACTCCATTCTTCTTAATCCTTGTTTTTCAAACAAACCTCCACGCTAAATCTTATTTTGTTACCGGCTTAGGCCTTCAATTCGATCTTGGAAATATGGGTGAGGTCATCACAAAAGACGGAATTAACTCGGGCCAATACTTTCCGGTACAATCCTCAAATCCTTGCGAACCGGGCATGGTCGGTTGTAACCCGAACGGAAGAATCGGCGGCCTGCAACTGCGAAGACTCGTAGTCCCGGAGAATCGATTGATCACAATCGAAAGAACGACCGGAGGCGTTTTCCAAGCCGAGAGCGCGCAGGGGGCAATGGTCGGAGGAAATCTGATGGTCGGTTTTGAGAAAGATTTCAGTAAATATTTTTTCTGGAGAATTTCAGGAAACTACACTGAGAAGATCGCGGGGGGAATCACAAAGGCGAGTTTTTTAGGTTATCGTTTTATTGACGCGAACTGGAATTTTCAATCCGTGATGATTCCGGCGACGATCGGAATCAAAATTCACGTCTCGGAAGACTCGAGCGTTTATATGGGTTTGGGTTTGAATTATTATTCGGGAGGTTGGGGGCTGAGGGGTAGAAACGATTCTAAAACCGTTTCCGACACTCTGGATATTCTTTCCGTAAGCGTTCCCCAATTAGCCTTGGTAAGAGACCTCCTGAGGGACGGACCTGATCCGACTGCGGTTCGAGAAAACATTCAATTTCGAATCTCCGGATTCTCTCCTCATTGGCTGTTAGGAACCCAGGCAAGAATCACCGAGAGAGGTCTTCTCTTTTTAGAGGTGGAAACGGTCTTCGCTTCCGAATACGATTCCACAACGAGCCAATCCTTGGGAACGATCCTCAACCTTTCTCCAACTCCGGCCTTTCCGATTCTATTGGGTGGCCAGGTTTTTCGCGCCGGTTACAAACACGAGCTCTAAATCAATCTCTGATTCGTAGGGAAAGAATTGGGTTCAAGCCCATCGAGAATGATCTCTGGAAGATCTTCTTCAGCTTTCTAAAAATCGGTTCCTTCCAAAAAAAAAGGAACAAGGACTTCAAAAAAGTGTTTCTATGTTCCAGGATTTACTTCGAGAGAAATTCTCATTCCGTTCGGACTCACCAATCAATGTAGATTTCCCTTAGATTGCAAGTTTAATCCTGTCGGAACTACGACGGCTCCTCCGTAAAAATCGCGCGCCCCACCCTGATTTTGGGTGGCGGGGTGGGTGGTGGAAAAAATTCCGGAGGACTTTCCTCTATCACAAAATTCTAATTTTGCAAGTAAAAATTCTCGTGTAGGAACTCTAACAAAATTCTTCTCTTAAAGGACGATTCTCAATCTTTCCCAACCCCGGCTTTCCAATTAATTACGCGCCTGTTACAAACACGCGCTTTGCTTGGGAGTTCCTACTTTGAGAAAACAAAAGGTCCGTCATTCTTCCGAAAAACGAACTCTTCCGTATTTCTTCTTTATACAAAGCGGACTTGAAAAAACCGTTCTCCGACAAGAATCAAGGAGCCATCTCGTAGGCGTCTTTGTAAGAATAAACTTTCGCACAAACTCTTAAAAACAGTTCTTCGTCTTCCACGGGTTTGTGAATCATTTCAAGACATTTCGCCATCTGTTCCGCCGTGCTGCTCCTCTTGGAATAAAGCTGAAGGGCATATTTCGAAAAATCTCGGATCAGAAAATCAAAAATCTGACTCAACAGATCGTCTTCCACTTTTTCGATCTTCGCATTTTCGATCAGAAGTTGTCCATAAGCGACTAACGTAAATAATTCTCCTACGATCAACATAAAGTCGAGATCCTTGGATTGTTTTCCATCGGGAGGAGTTTTTTCTAAGAATTCTTTAAGAGTCGCAATTTGTTTTCTAAAAATTTTCACGTTCGGAAGATCTACGCTGGAATACACGGCGTTGTAATCGTGAAAGGAAATTTTCTCAAAACCTTTCGTGGTCGCGCCCTGATTAAAAAGAAAATCGTCGTTTTTGAAATCGTTCACTTTCGGAATCACAGGAGAGGAAAGTCGGTCACATAACGATTGAATAATTTTCTCTTCGAAGCGTGATTGATCGCTTCGTAAAAAGAGTGAGTACAAATTCCGATCGAAGCCCAGCCTAAATTGTATTTACAGATTGCAATCGTGCTCAGGGAAGCATCCCACGCGTCTCTGTCTTTGGAAAGAATCTCGTTCTCCGAGATTGGATAGTCGTGAAGAGCGTATTCTCCCACGTAACTCTGAGAGTTAACGACGTTCTGGATGAGTTCATAATTCTTATGTTGAGAATTGACCGCGAAAAAAACGTAGTTCCCCGTCTCTTTCATCTTTCCAAATGTGGAAACGATTGCCGCCTTGTTCGAGTTACCAATGTAGTATTTGTCTCCGTTTGCGACGTAAGATCCTTCCCCTTTTTTTTCGAGAATCATATCGCTCGAAATCAGATCCGCACCGTGTTCCTTTTCGGAAAGACCGAACGCGAAGATTTCCCCTTCTTGTAAAAGTTTCGCTGTCTTGTGTTTGATCTCTTCGTTCTTACTGATCCAAATCGGACCGAGGCCTAACATCGTAACCTGCCAAGTATACCAATAACAAAGACCATAAAAGCCGGTGATCTCATTGAAGTCGCAGATTCGAGTTGTATCCCAACGTGAGTCGGAATCACCATAACCGGCTGGGGTCATCAGAGTTGCGAAAGCCTTTACTTCTTTTTGAAACTCGAGAAAATCCCCGTACCATGTTTGATGACGATCGTCTTCCTTTAACTTGTTCTTTCCTTTTTTTTCAAAGAACTCGATGGTCCGTTTCATGATGTTTCTGGATTTTTCATCCAGGTGCGCGAATTCAGTTTTTTTAGGGTTTAGCAATTCCATATTCTAATCTCTTTTTGAATTTATTTTACTTTGTTTGAATATCAAGGGCCATTTCCGACTTTATCCCTTTTTCAAAAGGAATGAAAAGAATCGAAGTCAAATTGAATCGAATTCTTCGAGTTCGAAAAAAAACGGGAGTTTGAAAAACCTATCCTAGTAAAAAGAAATCTACGAACAAGTTTTATTTAAAGAATGGAAGTCGATTTTCAAAAACTTACGATCGATTCTTTTATGCCGAATCCTGTTTGTTATTGAAAAAGAAAAAATATCCTGAGTTTTCGAACCCGCAAGTAATTCTGATTCAAGGGGCTTTTGCACAATCCTTTCCAGATTTGTAGAATGGAATTAAAAGTCGTTTATTTGGAATCTCCTCTCTCATAAGAATTCGAAATTCTTTTAAAAAAACAAAGTCACGACAAAATATATTACAAAAACTTAATACATAGATTCAGATAATGCTGAGATAAAAAACCGAGAAGGGAAACAATTTCAACGTTTGAAAGAATTCTCCGATTCCATTTGAGAATTCTAAATCGAAAGAATCGATTGAAGAATGTCATTTTGGGAGAAAAAAGGCAATTCCGAAAGAAAACAAAAAAACGGTTTTGTCTTTTCTTCTCCTTGGATTCTTCCAAAAAAAGAGATTTCCTTACCCAAACGTTGTCTGGATCTTCAGATAATTTGTCGGATCTACGACGCCCTTCCGTAAAAGTCGCGCGCCCCGCCCAAATTTCGGGTGGTGGGGAGCGGTGGCGGGGAAAAATTCCGGCAATTTTCCTTTATCACAAAATTCTAATTTTGCAAGCACAAATCCCCGTGTAGGAACTCCTAAAAAAACCTCTTCTTCTCGAGAAGATTCTCGTTACAGTTCCTCTCAATTCATGGGAAAGGTCATGCAAGAAGAACTGAATTCTTGAAGTCGAATTCTGAAAAAAGAGTCTTAGGATTCTTTTCACAAAAAAGGAACAAAACGAACACCTCCCAGACTGCGAAAGGACCAATCGTCTAACGTTCTTTTGGCGATCATCAGAACCTGTTCTTCTTTTCCGGTCGGAAAAACGAAAATTCCACCCGGAACCAAGGAACGAAAGTAAGGGCTTTCCCGATCCGGCAACTCCGCAAGAGAAGCGCAGGAAATCATCTTTTCAAAAAACAAATCGGGTTTTAAGAATTCGGGTCCGCTTCCGTTCATAAAACGATGTTTCTTTGTAGACCCCGGCTTCCATCTTTCCAAATTTCGAATCGCCGTTTTGTGAAGAGGTTCAAAAAATTCTACGGAGTAAAGGATTCCCCCGAGAAAATCCAAAACCGCACTCTGATAACCGGAACCGGTTCCGATTTCAAAAACGCGATCTCCCTTTTCGATTTCGAGTAACGTGGACATCCAAGCTACCATAAACGGTTGAGAGATCGTCTGTTTGCATCCGATGGGAAGCGGTTTGTCTTCGTAGGCTTGGGAAGAATACAAGGAAGGAATAAAACATTCTCTCGGAATCGAAAGCATCGCAGAGAGAACGTTTCGATCTCGGATTCCTCTCGAAACGATCTGAGTTTTCACCATCCTTTCGCGTTCGAGACGTCTCAGGCGAGGATCGCAGATTTCGGAAGCGGAGGACATTTATATTTCTCCGAAAGGCTCCGAGGCGAAGAAGCTGATTCCGATCTTTTTCGTTGACAGTGAAGTCCGTTTTTCTATGCTGTCCATGAGTTCGGCCTTGTAGCTCAGTCGGTAGAGCAGAGGACTGAAAATCCTTGTGTCGGGAGTTCGATTCTCTCCGAGGCCAGAACTCAACTTCTCCTTTACTTCGCCGCCTTCCTTTCTTCTCCCAATTTCCAGAGTTCCGTAAATACGAGTTCGTCGATCACCTTACAAAGTTCGGGTTTGTATAATTTTTTGACCGGGGGCTTCGGATAGATATGAATTTCGTCCGTGTTCGGAATATAAGTCATCATCTTCAGAATCTGATCTTCTCCCTCCACTTCATACATAGTATAAGACATTCCCTTCGCGGGAATGATCTGTTCGGTTTCTAAATATTTCATTCTACTCTGGTCCTTTTGTTCCAAGGGCTCGTCTTTTGAGCGTGAGGATTGTTTTCAATAAGTCTTTCTTCTAGGCTAATCAGATCGAACGTATTTGTAAAGTAAAAGAAGAATGGAAAGCCCGGCTTTGCCTTCTTTTAGAGAGAATCTTCGAGAAGATCCGACTTTTGCGCGAATTTGGAGAATCTTCTTTCTCTTTTTTTTAAATAAAAGATCAGAATCGTTTTGAAAGAATCCTTTGAATTTTATCCGTCCGAAAAATCCTTCAAAAAGTAGGAACTCCCTTTTTACAAAGAAATATGGATTTAGAATTTTCACTCATCCTCATAAGGGGGCTTCCGGGCTCCGGAAAAAGCGTCCTTGCAAAACTCTTATCCGAAAACGGGAAGTATCCGGTTTTTTCCGTCGATGATTACTTTACAAATCCGGAAACGAAAGAATACAAATTTCAGTTCTCGGAAAATTATCTCGCCTATAAAAGTTGCGAAGAGAGAACCAGGAAGGCGATGGAAGTAAAAACAACGAGGATTTTTTTGGACAATACGTTTACACTTTCTTGGGAAATGGAGCCCTACTTTCAAATGGCTTCCGAATTGAATTATACCGTTTTTGTTCTTACGGTGGAAAATTATCACAAGGGCAAAAACATCCATTCCATCGAAGAAGAACAACTCCGAAAGATGGCTTCCAAATACAAGGTCCGTCTCCTTTCTTCCGATTTGATGGAATAAACGTTTTTCTTTTTAGAGAACACAAGGATCGATTTTCAAAACTCTTCCTTCATAAGAAAAGATCGATTCAAAGTTGATTCCTATAAAAAGAATTTTTATCTAAAAATAATTCCCTACGGATTTGAAGTCGGTTTGCGAGAGAATTTCAGTAGAGTTGACAAAGAGGCTTGTCCGAACATTCTCAAAGTAGGAACTCCAATCAAAATTCGACAACGATATGCTGCGACCGAGTTCTTAAACCTTTTCAAAGGAAGAAATCTGTGGGAACTCCACGGATTTGATTACGAGCCTACTTTAGCTTGGCTTGTCCGAACATTCTCAAAGTGGGAACTCCAATCAAAATTCGACAGCGATATACTGAATTACAGAATATTATAATCGCTTACAATTTCCGGTTTGAGGACAAGCCCTCAATCCCACGGACCGAAGCGGAGGCGAGGAAATTCCTTTTTCGAATCCCAAGAATTCCAACTTTAAATTCAAAGCAAAATTTTCCGGGCAGAGAAATCCGATTTATGTTCCATTCTACAGGAAGAATTCCTTAGGCAATCATCCGGAGCTTCCGAGAAAATCTAAAAACGTGGGAACTCCTCCGTTTCCAATCGAAAAGACCTCGATCTCACGAAAAACCAAGGACAGCAAAAAAGGAACAATCCTTGTAGGAACTCCTGCAAATTTCCTCTCCGATCTTGAGAAAGCCGCGACTGTCCATTCTCGTCCAATCGTGCCACGAAAATATTCACAGATTCTAAATTTCCCAACTGAAATTTACATCCTCGGCTTCTTAATTCGGGACGAAACTGTTCAGAAACTTGCCTCTTCCATTGCAGCCAAGGCCCCGTGTGAAAGCGATTCTTCTTTCTTCGAATCCATCGGTAAAATGATAATTTTCAGAGTGTCAAAATATCAGATCTATAATTCAGAAACTTGTTCAGGAAATTTTATATTTACTAATCCATCCCTTCATTCAGTGTTAAGCTGCTATATTTCGAAAGAGAGTAAGAGTAAAATGTTGGAATCAAGGAACGGAATCAAATCGAAAAATAGAGAATTGGATGTGCTCCATTCTCCGGACCAGAGAAAGCATATTATTGAAAAACATTTATTGAACCAGTCCTTAATTATAAAAGGCGATGAAGAAGGTTCCAGCCTCACGATCAAACAATTTATTCCCGAAGGAGAAAGATTAATCGTAGAATTGCAAGGAGAAACCGACCTAACTTCTAAAAACGAGCTGGTCCTTTATAGAATTCTTGCGAAGTATGTGCAACTGGAGTGCTTTTTTCAGCAGAGTATCAACGAAAGAACTGCGGAACTTTCCGTCAGTCAAATATCCATAGCAAAATCCAATCGAGCGTTTCCAAGATATCCGGTCGCCGAAGATACAGCACATATCACCAACATCAATTCTTCCAAGACGGTGATCGACGCCTCCCTTTTTAACATTCCCACTTTGGTCAAGGTAAGCTTCGAGGATTATAAAACTAAACTAAAACCTTTCGATTTCGGAATCGTCGAGATTGACGTCTTCAAAGCGGATCTGGATGAAAAATTCGATCTGGTAAAAAGAACAAAAAAATACATTCATATCGAAAACACTTCGGAAGAATCCTCTTACAATTCCAAGAATGAAAATCAAATCGATATAGAAGATCAAATTCACCAAGAGATTCCGACTCTGATCCGCAAATACAAAGATGAGAAGATTCTTTCCGAAATCATCTATCCGATCATTTATATCAATCACTCCAGACAATCCATCCCTCTCGGTTATATCTGGATTCGAAATAAGGACAAATTTCTCACAAAGGAAACCGTTCATCAAGTATCGGAACTTGCGAAAGAAATGGTCGCAAGAATCAAAGAATCGAACACTGTCATGACCACGGAAAAATTTCCGATCCTCGACATTTCCAATAACGGAGTTTGTGTGAAAATCACCAATTCTCATCTGATTCAGACACTTCCCAAACATACCGGTTTTGTCTTCGATATCTATATCCGTATGCAGGGATACTTTAAGGTTTTCGGTGCCGTGCGATGGATCTCTTACGATTCTTCCGGAAATCTGATCTTAGGTTTGGAATTGGTCGCAAAATCGGCGCTTCCTGGAGAAAGAGAAAAGTTTCACAAAAACGTGGAGTTGTTGGGGCAAGGAAAATTTACGGGAATGAAAACCAGCAACGCGGTCTGATTTTTTCCGATTCTCAAATACATTCTATTTTCTGAATATATTTCAGGATTGTGGAATATAAAAATTAGAATTCCTGCAAATACCCGGGCTGAAGAATTCGATCGCAGACTTAATTCTTCACCGGCAATCCTCCCCAAAAAAATACTACCTCGGAAAACACTCAGTAAATCTTTCGGCTGGACTCGAAAATCCTAAAATTCAGCCCACTTCCCGGAGCCTTTTTTTAACTCGCCATCTCTTCCGAGTTCCGAGTCCACAAATTCCTAACCGTGTAAAACGCGATAGAGAGAAAAGCGTTGTTCCGCTGTTCTTTCCAAAACAACTCTCACGGTCAAAATTCCGAAGCCGAATCTAAACCTATTTTTCGATACGTTCCGCTTCCGTTTTGAATGATCCGAAGCTTCCTTCAATTCAGAGTGAAAGAATGTTTGTTAAAGAGTTGAGCTTCTCTGAATTTTTTTGGGGACATTCCCGTTTCCCGCAAAAAGGCCCTATGAAATACCGAGTTTGAATTAAAACCTACGGCGTTCCCGACTGAAATCACGGATCGACTTGGATCGTTGATTAAAATCGACTTCGCTTCCTCGACTCGAAATTGATTGATATAGTTGTTGAAGTTGATTCCTTTATGATCGTTTAGATATGACGAAAGCTGATGAACGGAAACTCCCAACTCTTCCGCTACGTTCGGGAGTCGAATATCCTCGTCCAAATAGATTCGTTCTTCACGAATGAGATAACTCAACTGTTTCTCAAGCGCGTCTATGTCGATGTCACCTAATAAAGATTTCTTGGAAGCATTCTTTTGAATCTCCGTTGCTGCCTGATCCCCTAAAAAATCCTGATAGTAAACGCTGACAAAATAGAAATATACGATTTCAAGCGTGGTGAACGCACCGGAAAGCATTACGAGCGTCTTATTTTCTAAAACTATTCCCATAATTTCGATAGAGGCACACAAAGAAACCGACGCTATCAATCCACCCAAAACTTTCGACCTTAGATTGCGGAAATCGAAAACCCGAGTCGTGAACATACGATAGACGGCGGCTCCTACATAGACTAACACGAATAAATCGGTAAGATATAAGAACATTCCAAATTCGAATCGACTTTGTTGATCGTATAAACTTGCTACGGGAATTGATAATACAATCGGCGGAACAAAGTTCCAATAATACCGTGAGGGAAGTTTAGAATACTTCGAGAAAACCATGATCGAGATCAAATACACGAATATCCCGGCAGTGGATAACGCGATCAAATCGATCTGAAATAAGAAACGTTTCATCCAATTGTATGAAACTGCGTTAATCGTTGTTTCGTCTATGTATTGAAAAATAGCGGTAAGAACAAGAAGCGCCGATAAAAAATAATCGATCTGGCGTCTCGCTCTTAATAATCGACCGAGCCCGATGATCAAAGCAAAAAATGCCCCGAATCTCGATATATTTATCAGTAATTCATCTCGTAATAGCCAATCTAACGTGTTTACCATAATTTCAACTTCCAAAATCGAATTTCTTCTTTTTTATAATTCCGGTCCTTTTCTTTAAAAGTGTATTCGTTTATCAAAATCATGCTTATCGAATAATCGAATCTTTTAAAATCTAAGTACCACTCCTATTGACCAACAAAATATCACGGCTTATTTTTCACTTAAAAGAATGCAGCTACAACTCTCTTGGACTGAACGACGTTTTTTTAAGAATAAACGTCAAACGAAGATCCACGGAAGTTAGAATAACTTATTTCCAGAATGATTTCAGTCCTTTGGATATCCATAATCCCCCCTCTATCTACGTTAGCTCTTTTTGGCACGTCGTTTCGCGGTAAAAAAAATAATTTTGACAGGACTTCTCATTTATAGTACGTAAGAGATTTCATTGTCGATATCCCGGTCATATTGTCAGCGGTTATAGAATTTTTTCGGTAACGACGAATGAGTGATTCAAAATTGGAAACAAATGTTCGATTTCACTTTGTAACCTTTGATGGAGTCGGTTCATCAGCTCATTTGAATCGTTCACAAACGACGTTGGCCTTTGCAAAATCAATGACGGCAGAGACCACATTGTGATGTATTGACGAAACTGATTTTTCAATTCGTTTCTTACAGGTTTTGTGCAAAATTCAAATTCTTCCCTCAATAGTTTTTCCTTCGGCAAAAATTCCAACAAAATCAAACTGGACTCCGTCATCAAGTGTTCGTTCAGTTTTGCATTCATTGTGGCAAGAATGTCTAAGACCTCGCTGACTTGACTCGAAACCGAATCAGTTCTTAAAATTCGAATCAATTCGATTACCAATCTTTTTAGAACTTCGTTTTGTCTTACATATATTTGAGTTTGCATATTTGTTTCTTTCACCTCTCGATTTTTTTGTATTTGGACCAGACTCCTTTTTGTGATTAGGGTTTATTTTCCCTTTTTTATTTTTATTATCCGTAACGATTTTTCGTTGTGTCGATTGGCATCATTCATCAACGATTTTAAAATGTTAAAACTACAACTTTTTACATCCGCAACTCGAAGAGAATTCAGCTCGGATCCGTGGAAATTTTATCATTCATTAAATATTCTAATATTCTTAAGTTTTTTAAAAACGATCCGAAGCTGCATCCTTGACGGAACGCTCTACACAAAGGCGTATCGACGAGTAAGAGTAGTTTTAATTTCCCCTTCATTCTTTTTTGTGATCCTTTTTAAAAGGAAATGCCGTCAGACGATGGTTGTTTTGAAATCGAATTCGATAACGGCTTACGAACTTCCTCGACCGTCGTTTTCGTTAAAATTGGATGAATAGCAGTCAGCTCGCTTCTTAATTTTGAATTAAACTGGGCTCCTGAGCCTTGTTGTAGAGCAGCGAGTAAAACGATCGCATCGATATCGTAATCTTTCCGCTGAAACTCACGTTCTTCTACCGGGCGCCTTACTCTATCTTGCATAAAAGGAACGAAACTGATAAAATCAGCGAGGCCGGAAACCCAAACCTTCACCGTTAAAAGAAACTTTCTTTCAAGATCGACAATGGAACCCGGGAACATCAACTTATAACCCGGGTTTAATTCGAAGAGTTTCCCGTAAGAGAGAAAACTGACATCACACTGGTTCGCGGAACTCTTCTCAGAGTTAGATCTTGCCAGTTCTATATCCTTTTTTCCCAATAGCATCGAACACTCCGGATTTTTTTCGGATTCTATCAAAGGGAAGTAGAGTTAACAAGCGTATTTTGTCTTTCCTGCGGAGAACAGACTTTCATCTTAAATCAATTCTTACAGTAAAACAGAGGTAATATTGATTTATAATTTAATACCATATTCGTTTTATTTTTCACAAGCCAGAATCAAATTACTTTCGCTTGTCCCTATTTCCGAAATTCAGACGACTCTTACGGTTTCGGCCGAAAGCTTATCAATTAAAAATTTCTTTCCATTTTTTATTGAATTTAAATATCAGCATTTGAACCTTAGTAAAGATGTGTTCGGAGAAACAGTAATGGACGCCAAAGCAGACTCTATCAGTTATAAAACCAACGATATGAAACTAACGATTGAACAAATATCTTCCGGAGGAACCCTCCCAGGACCGGCTGTTATCTTTCAAATCCAGGGCGATATCAATATCTTCTCCGCTAAAAAGTTGAAAGACGCTTTTAACGAATCCATCGAAAACGAAGTTTACATTCTTCTTATAGACTTATCCGGAGTCAGAGTTATGGACTCTTCCGGGATTGCGACGTTTATCGCGACCCACTCCAGGCTTAATAAGATGCCGAACGCCGGTATCATTCTATATTCCCTTACTCCTGAAATCGAAAAGATGCTGGAGCTCACCCGGTTAAAATCCTTGCTTCGTACCGCCTCTAGCTTTGCGGATGCGGTTCGGCTTTTCAGTCCTTGATCTAAACCTTTACCCTCACCTTAACTGCAGCAACCGGATAGCCTCTCTATGTCTTCCGGGTTCTTAAAATTTCAACGCGACATAGCTTTTGAATCGATGTTACAGAGATAACGTAATCGATTTGTTTTTATAAAACTAAATTGAAAGTCTTATAAGTTCATTTTCTATTTATAAACTAAATTGTTAGACTACTCGAGTATAGGCTGGTAGCAAAGTGACTAACAATACACAGGTTTCACCCCTCATTTTGAGAAGAGCAATTAAGTTCTGCTCGGACAATTCTAGAGAGGGCATAGCTCTCTACTCAAAGAATTGGGAGTTGTTGTATACAAACACCACTTTCGAAGAGTTTCTAAAATCGCCGAATTTTCAGAGCATTCAGAAATCGTTCTTATCCTATTTAAAGACGGCAAAAGAGATTCAATTTGAAAAAGAGATGGGGCTTTCCAGCCTTCTCCTTGAATCCGGATTAATCGACGTTGCTTACTTCAACGACATGACTCTGATGTTGAACTTCATCATTCACGATTTGGAGGATATCAACGCGATTCGTTTTCTAACGGTAAGACAAAATCTTTCGACAGACACTAAGGAATCCTTTTATCAGGATTGTTTTACGGGACTTCCCAATAAGAACTATTTTCTTTCTATCTATAGTAATAATCGAATCTACAATCATAAGGAGAATCGGCCTTATTTTCTTTTTTTAATCTCCCTCTCCAATCCGGATTCCATCCTCAACAAAGAAGATAACTTTTATTACGAATCTATCGCGTTGAAGATCGCGGAACGTCTTAAGAAATATATTTCTAAGGGAGATCAAATCTTTCGTCTAGGGTCCGAACGTTTTCTGATCGCGAGTTCGAATATCGAATCCGAATTGGAAGCCGAATGGTTCGCCGAATGTATCGTTCTCCTGTTTTCTTTTCCGTTCACTTATCGCGAAAGGGAATTCCATCTAAACGCAAACGTAGGTTATTCTCAATTCGATCAACTTGTGAACTCGGATCTGAATTCTTTGAGAATTCTGGAGGAAGCCGTTCAACAATCCGCCTTGATTGGACCGAATTCCTTCTATCACTATGACAGAAATACGATCGAACAGAATGCAACGCGCGCGAAGATTGAGATCGATTTAAGGAAAGTATTAAACAGAAATGAACTCGAGTTGGCCTACCAACCGATCATGGATCTTCGTCAGGATTCGATTCTTTCTATGGAAGTTTTATTACGCTGGAATCATCCTGAAAAGGGAAAACTTATGCCCGCGAGTTTTATTTCCATCGCGGAGAGTTCCAGTTTTATCAAAACGATCGGCGAATGGTTGATCTGGGATACCCTGAAATCGTATAACACGTCCATCTTGAGAGAAAATCGGATCCGCATTTCGCTTAACATTTCTGCGAAACAACTTAACGACAAACAGATCTTCAACGTTTTAAAAGAGGCTACCGACTTTTACGGAATTTCTCCGGATTCCATCATTTTGGAGATTATCGAAGATTCCTTTGACAGCAATCTATTAAAGGTCAATAAAGTGATATCCCTTCTTAAAGACTTTGGTTATCGATTTGCGATAGACGATTTCGGAAAGGGATATTCCTCGTTGGGAAGACTTCAGACGCTTCCCGTGGATTATATCAAACTGGATAAGGTATTTCTTTTTAATTACTTTAAATCCTCCAGCAAGACTATCATCTCCTCTCTGATCAATCTTATCCAAGCTATGGACAAAGCGATCATCGTGGAAGGTGTCGAAAATCCGAATCAACACGAACTTTTGAAAGAACTCAATTGCAACTACGCGCAAGGTTATTACTATTCCTATCCGCTGGAAGCCTCGAAGGTGGAAGAATTCGTAAAGACCAAACTGAATCAAAATATCAGCAGGAATTAAAATGGAACTCATCGGAAAACTTAAAAGACAACATCAAATCGTAAACGAATACACCCGCCAAATCGAATCCGAAATCGATAAAGCAAATCCGAACATCGGTCATCTGGTCGAACTGCTTTCTGTTTTTTCGGCTTCGTTGCTCTTTCATCTAAATGTAGAAGATATGGACCTCTATCTCAGAATGGAACATTACAGACATAACTCTCCCACTCTAGTTTCCCTTTTTGAACAATATCGGAAAACTATGTTCGGTTTAAAGGATACCTTACTGGATTATGCCAGCAAATACTCTGATCCTCTTACGATTGAAATGAACTTTAGTAATTTTAAAGAGGAGACGATCGAAATCCTCAATGATTCGAGAAAAAGAATCGATCGGGAAGAATCGGAATTCTATCCTTTGATAGAGGAGATTCTCCGAAAAATTTCCCTTGAACAAGAGATAACGAAATGACCCTCAAAACAAACCCATCTTCCAAAGGATACGGTTTGATAAGCTCCAAATCGAACGAGAAAAACAAAATTTCTTTTAGTATTGTTTGTATACTTCCGTTCGGATATTTTACATAGATTTAATACCCACATCTTACCGGATTCGTTTTTTCTTTTTTCTTACTTCTCAATCGAAGATCGTTCCGATCTGTTACTTTTTATAATTTCTGATGACTCTATATAATTCATTCTTAATCCCGGGTTTAGGCAATCCAAGAATATGATTCATTTATAATGTATTAAAAAATTATTTTTTAAATTACTTGAAACGGAATCTTCAACAGGGAATGTTCGCCCAATAAATCGGATCGAAAAATTTCATTGGATTCAATCCTTCTTCATGAAAAAATGAAACGGAAAAAATCTCTCTTGAAACCGAGCGACCGTCGGAGGGAAAGCCTGAGAACCATTACGGAGAAGTCGAATTTTATCCGAGAATTCTTTATTCTTGGAAATATATTTTTTAGAAAAGTTTCATTCAAATTTTTTCATGTGGCCGTGACTGCGGCGGCGTTTCTTACGTTTCATTGTCTCCCGGAAAGGAATTCCAATCTTTCCTTAAAGGGAATTCTCAACATTCCAGGATTTATCACTTCGAACGGAGCGGATTTTACTCCGGAATCGATTGGCGGCAACGTAGTCGGTCTAATGGGAACAGATTTGATCCTAACGAATAACGGAACGGATTCTCTCGTTATCTCGACAAACGGAACTTTTGTCTTTCAAGGAAAGGTTTCGGATTCTTCTTCTTACAACGTTACGGTAACACAAAATCCGATCGCACCCGCCCAGATATGCTCCGTAAACAACGGATCCGGAACCGTTTTCTCTCATCCGATCACAGATATTCAAGTGACCTGTTCCTTGACGGGTTTCAACGTGTTAGGTACGGTTTCCGGGCTGACAGGAAGCGGGCTTACGTTACTGAACAACGGCACGGACGCGACAGTCGTTTCGTCTAACGGGACGTTTACGATGGCGACTCCGATTGCGGATTCTTCAACGTATTCTATTTCGATTTCGAGTCAACCGACAGGACAAACCTGTTATATCGCGCAAACGTCCGGAACGATCGTTTCGGCCGACGCCAATACGACGCTCATCCATTGTGTTAACGGAGTTACTTTGGGGAATTTGGTAAACGGAAACATTCTTGTGAACAACCTTCCGTTGGGGCCCTATGTGGAGAATCCTGCGACCGGAGGCTGGGATTGGTTTATGGGAGACCCGGGTGATTCAGATCCGGATACCATGCAGGACGGTTTCGGCTTTGGTTCCGGTTCCACTCCTCTAGGACATCTCTCGAACATGTATCATATCACAACGGACGGAATCAACCTCTACGTCGTGGATTTTAATCTGGCGACCCCAACTCTTGGAACCGTTCGGAAAATTCATATCGCGTCTCGAACCCTTTCCACCCTTCCGATCACAATCGATAAACCGAGGGGAATTACGACCGACGGGGTCCATCTGTATCTCACGAGCCAAAATCACTTCATCGTAAAATACAATCTGATCACCAATTCTTATTCTACAATCGCAGGCCTTGCGGGAACTTTCGGTTCTACGGACGACGTCGGAACTGCGGCCAGATTCAACGCGCCGAGAGGAATCGCAACGGACGGAACTTATCTCTTTATTGCGGATACGGGAAACAATAAGATTCGAAAGATGAAAATCTCCGACAATGCCGTGACGACCATCGCAGGAACTGGAACGGCCGGATCTTTGGACGGGATCGGAACCACCGCAAAATTCAATCAGCCGACCCATCTCATCTACGATTCGAATACCCTCTTCGTTGCAGATACGAATTCCAACAATATTAAGAAAATCGATCTTACAGTGAACCCCGTGTCGGTCACGACGATCGCGGGAGATCCTACAGGCGCCTCAGGGAATCTTGTCGATACGACGGGAACCTCGGCGCTCCTCACAAGACCGTTCTCGATCGCGTTGGACAATAACAATCTCTACGTTTCGGACGGAACTACGTTGATCAAGAAGATTGCAAGGTCCGCGCCTTATGCCGTCTCGAATCTGATCGGTTGTTCGCCGATTCCAGCGACTGCCGGAGCACATCGGTCCGGAGGACCGGACGGAGGAACGATCGGAACTTGCCAAGCTGGAGAAGGAAGTTTTTACAATCCCAAGGGAATGGTCTCAAACGGAAGAAGTCTCTTTGTCGTGGAAATGCATCCCTATATGCGTTTTATTCGAAAGATCGATTGATCGGAAAAGGACCCTGAGTTTCTTCTAAGGAAGCTCAGGAGATTGAAAAGGAGGAGTTCCTACTTTGAAAGGAATTTTTCTAGAATCCTTTTTGCGGTAAGAATCGCAAGCTCCAGTCCGTTTTTCACAAGCAAGATTCGTGGTGCCTCCAAGTGTGAGTTCCTACTTTTTTAATCACTCGAACCTGATAGAAATCAGGGCTCTCATTTTTAAAACCTCCAAAACGAGGAGTTCCTACTTTTTTTAAGCCCGGCCCTGGCTTTCCTCGCAGGCCCCGTTGAAAACCGAATTCAAAAAAAACGGAACTGATGCAAGGTCAAGCCTCGGATTCTTGTTCCGACAAACAAATCCCATTCTAAAAAGAGTTGTCAGCGGACTTTGGGGTCCGCCCTCCGTCGAATCTCGGAAATTTCTTTTTTGCTTGTACTTTTTGAGGCCAGGGATCAACATCAACGCATGCAGAGTTCGAGTTCTGGAAAAAAGGCCTTCTTGGTCGGAATTACCGGAATGATCGGAGGTGGAAAGAGTACCGCGACAAAAATTTTGTCGGATTTGGGGGCCTTCACGGTCCAAGCCGATCCACTCGCCAAACGTTATACCGCGCCCGATTCTCCCATACTTGAGGAACTCGTTGAACTCTTGGGGACGGAGATTCTCGACGGCGAAGGAAAACCGGACCGAAAGAAAATCGCTGAACTCGTCTTCCACGATCCGAAAAAATTGGAAGGCCTCAACAAACTGATTCATCCGAGGGTAAGACGAGATTTTCTGAAGATCTTGGAGACGGAAGCTTCGGGAAAACTTGTGATCTGGGAAGTTCCACTTCTCTTTGAAACGGACGCATACACACTTTGCGACGCGACGGTCGCCGTGGATTCGGACCCGGATGAATCGATCTTGAGAACGATATCGAGAGACGGGACGACAAAAGAGGAGGTTTTGGCGAGAATTGCGAACCAACTTCCTCTTTCGGAAAAGCTAAAAAGAGCCGATTATACAATTAAGAACAGAGGGAATTTGGAAATGCTGAGAGAAGAATGTAAGAATCTCTACACCACTCTGTTAGGAAGAATGTTATGAAAGAAAAAATATTTTATGTAATCAATCTGGATAATAAGAGAATTCTAATACTCTCTTTATTCTTACTCGGACTTTTGTTCTCGTTTTTTTTCTTAGGAGTTTCCGTTGGGAAAAAACGCGGGGGCAATTCGGGAGAAGAATCCTTAACGTTAAACGACGTCAAAAATCAGGAAATACAAAGCGGAATTCCGTTTTCCGAGCCGGGGCAAATTCCGACGGAAGGAAATAACTCGGTCGTTGCGAATGAAATTCCGCCTGCGACTACAAATTCTCCATCGAATTCTAAAAATCAAGATTCCGTTACGTTTAAGAATATTTCACCCGCAACGGAAGTTGTCGAGTTTAAGAAATCCGGAACCTCTCCTTCCACATCCTTAGAAAAAGAAAACAAATCGACTCCGGAGACTGTATCCGTGAAAGAACCGGAAGGTTCCAGAGAATCGAAAAAAGTTAAGAAGAATGAGGAAAAAAAATCGAAAAGAATTTTTAAATCCTCTTCCGAAGAAGAATCGAACGGTTTTACTCTTCAAGTTGCGGCATTTAAAGAAAAAGAAAAAGCCGATGAACTAAAAAAATCAATCTCCGGAAAGGATAAAAATTCGAAAGCAACCGTCAAAAGATCCAGAAACGGATATTATACGGTACGATTTGGCTCCGCATCGTCTAAAAAAGAAGCAGAAGGCCTTTCAAAAATGCTGCCCGCAAAATTGAGATCCGGAGCCATCATAGTCAGGGATTGATTTTTATATTGACCTTCTCCCTATAGCCTACGAAATCAGTTTCTAAGTTTCGAATGGATCCAAAGGTGTTAGAGCTAACGCGCAAAGCAGTTGTACGCGCGACAATAGAGAGGCTTCGCACAACGTATTCCGATCTTCTGATCATAAAAGGATACGATGGGATTCCGGATTTTTTCGAATACAATCTCTATTCTCCCTCCAATAAGGAAGAAAGAGACAACGCTTTAGAAAGCCTCTATGAAAAGTTGAAAACGGTCGCGGGTAAATCCATGACCGACAATATTCATCAAATCATTCTCCTAAATCGTCTAACGGACTCTCTCGATTACGACACCGCTAAAGTGGTGATCGAAAATAATCTGATGGAAGACGGTGTAATTTCGAGAGACAATCTCTACGCCGCTATGGGAGAAGCAGATCGTTTTGAAGAAAGAAAACAACAGATCCAGATGGTCGGCAATACTCTTCGTTTTTTCTTTTCTCTTTCCAAACTTCCAATGATCAAACTCGTGATGGCTCCGATCAAAGTTGCCGCGTCTATGGTCGGGGCGACCTCCTTAGTGGAAACGATGGAAGCCGGTTATGATTTATCGAGTAAGATTAAGGATCTCAACCCTTTTATCGAAGCATTCGTGGATAGAGAAACCAAACTCATCGGAAAGTTAGAAATTGGAAGTCCAGTTAGCGAACTCCACGCGTAATCGAAATCAGTTTTTTTCAAAAAGCCTATTGCGGGTCCGGCTCGCACCCGTCTCAAAACTCGGCAAATCTACTTTTTAAAATTTCTTTCAACAGAAGTTAGCCCGTGCTCGTAACCCAAAGCGGGACTTTAAGTTCGTTTTAAGTTTCTTTCTGAGCGACCTCTTGCTCTAACAACGACACGTCTCTTCATTGTATAACTTGCTGACGGATTGTTAGGAACTGTAACGAGAATCGTCACGAGAAGTGGATTTTTTTAGGAGTTCCTACACGGGAATTGTTACTTGCAAAATTAGAAATTTGTGATAGAGGAAAGTTTCCCGAGTTTTTCCACCACCCGCCCCTCCACCCAAGATCAGGGTGGGGCCGCGACTTTTACGGTAGAGCCGTCGTAGTTCCGACGATTCCGATTCATCTTGAGATCCAAGGTGGTTGAGGTTATTTTTAGTTGCGGAGAAAAAATCGTAAAAGGTTAAAATTCTAATTTAGAAAAGAGATCTTTTTTTGAGTTCTTTTTGAAAAGAATCCGTGTATGCAGCTTTCCCCAAAAGATTGAGATGGGAAGCGTCAAAGAAAAATTCGGACTTTGTCTCGAAAGAATTCGGGCTCAGGCGTAAATAAGTGGAATCGGAATCTTCCGCAATTTTCGAAAGTTTTTTTCGGACTACGTCGTATTTTTGATCTTCTTCCTCCGAGAAGAGGTAATTCGGAGTTTCCAGAAGAATCACCTTCAGTCCGTTCTCCCGAGAGAATTTTAGAATTTCATAAAGTTCTTCTACAAGATCCGCTTCGATTTTAGGCGAAAGATTTTCGTATTGTTTTTTCCAAATTTGAATTTTTTCTTCGTTTTCATTTGCACTCAACTTCCAGACAAAAACCGATGAAAGATATTTATCATAAAGTTTTGAAAAAATAAAATGAGAAAAAGAATTCAAAGAATACGCCTGAGAAATCCGAAACATCCAATATTCCAGAAAGGATTCTTCCAAAACTTTTCTATCCAAGAAGTCGGTGAACATTTCCTTGTGATAATAACCTTTTACGGACTTATAAGCGGAATCCGGATAACGTTCCTTGTGAAAGACAAACTTATCAGTTTCCAAAACAAGAAGAGAAGGTTTTTGATTTTGATTCTTCTTTAAATATTCTCGGACGATTTCTTTTCGAAGAATCAAATTGGCTCCCGGGACATTCAGAAGAGTGACCGGTTTTCCGAATTCTTTCGTCAAAACAAAAGGATCCAAGTCCCAGAGGATATGACTCGAACCGACGATCAAAACGTTCGAAGGTTTGAAATTCTTATACATCGAAAACATCTTGTCGTATTGTGGAAAGAATAAAGAATACGAGATCCTATCAAATGCAAAAACTGAGATAAAAAGAGTCAGAAACAAGCCCGCATAACGTATAACTTTAGAATTGGAAGTAGATAAAGCTGGATCCATAAAACACCCCTCCCGTAAAGATCAACGCGACGAATAAACCCGCAACCGCCCAGTCTCCGTATTTTTTCCAACCTTCTTTGTTTTTTTCCCAGAAAGGAAAAATTCCCTCTAAGATTAAAAAAAGAAAGATCGCAAAAACTCCGGCCTTTTTTTGAAACTCCACGATAAGATCTAAAGATTCTCCGGAGGTAAATTGGAAAATTCTTCCAAGAATCTGATGAGCGACTCCGACCGAACTCGCCCGGAAATAGATCCAGCTCAAAAGAACACAGTGAAACGTAAAGATAACTCCGAAGATTCGGATCCAATTCCGTTTCGGCATTTCACCGGTAAAAATTCTTCGAAAAAGGACTTCCAGAGTTAGATAGATTCCGTTCAAAATTCCCCAGACTACAAAAGTCCAATTGGCTCCGTGCCAAATCCCCGAAAGAGCGAAAACGATTAAGAGATTTATAATATGGCGAGAAGTGGACACTCGATTTCCGCCTAACGGAATATAAACGTAGTCCCGAAACCAGGAAGAAAGGGAAATATGCCAACGACTCCAAAATTCGGAAACGCTGGAGGAAAAATAAGGACGATCGAAATTCTTCATCAAATCTATCCCGAGAATTTTTGCGGTTCCTATCGCGATATTCGAATAACCTGCGAAGTCGCAGTAAATCTGAAACGCAAAGAAGTAGGTCGCAACCAATAGATCGGCTCCGGATTTCTCCGAAGGTTGGTTATACATAGCGTCCACAAAAACTGAAAGACGATCCGCAATAAAAAGCTTCATAAAGAAACCGTAAACTATGTATTTCAGTCCGTTCTCCACGTTCTGAAAGAGAAGTTTGTGCTCCTGATGAAACTGAGTCATCAAATGGTGAGCCCTTTCGATCGGACCGGCGACCAACTGCGGAAAGAACATCACATAGACCCAATAGTATCCGAGATGTCTTTCGGCTTTGATCTTTCCTTGATAGACTTCCACTATATATCCCATCGACTGAAACGTATGAAAAGACAGACCGATCGGAAGGATGATCTCGAGAGACGAAACCGGCATCTCCGAGGAAAAAAGAAATTTATAAAAATATCCGGTATTGTCCAAAAGGAAGTTGAAATACTTAAAAAAGATTAGAATTCCCACATTCGATGTAAGACTCAAAATCAAAAAGGTTCTTTTCTTCGATCCCTTTGCATCTTCGATCCAGATCGCGAGATAATAATCCAAGACGATCGTAAACGCGAGGATCAGGATATAGGCCGGTATGAAGGCCATATAAAAATAACAACTCGCGAGAAGGAGAAGGATCCATCGAAAACGAAACGGAAGTAGAAAATAAATAACAGCTACGATCGGATAGAAGAAAAGAAAGTGAATTGAATTAAAGAGCATCGTGTCTTGAAAGATCGTTTTGAGAGGAAGGTTGAAATCTTTTCCAAAGTTGGAAAAATCTTTCAAGACCCCTTTTCTCTTTTCAATAAAGTAAAAATCAGAATTTAAAGGGAAGCTGGAAAAGTAAAGCGGATTCGGGGGAGTTCCTACTTTTCCAGAGTCCACGGAGGAAGCCCGATTCTTCCCGAAACGGTTTCAATTTGTGAGAGTTCCCACAACCGAGGCGTCTCGTTCAGGCCTCAGCACCTCCTGTGCTTCGGACGCATTTGTTACGCTCCCTATGGGTCGCTTCAAATGCTATCCTGAACTCGCGTTCGAGTCCGGGATTTTATTGACTCAGATGTTCTAGATTTAAAAAGAAGAGCTTGCGAGTAGAGGGACTCGAACCCCCACACATTACTGCACCAGAACCTAAATCTGGCGTGTCTACCAATTCCACCATACTCGCGGTGAGAATTCCAATTTTTGTGAGTTTCGACCGGAGTCAAGCTGAAAGAAACAATTCTTCCGAGGCGCACCCCGGAAAGAAAGCGGGCCAATCCGAAATGAAAAAGAAAGACAAGTTTCCAAAAGTGAAAAAGGTCTCAGACCTTCTCATTCGAAAGCGATTTTAGAATCGGACAATGTGGCCGGTGGTCTCCCTGGCAATGGGCCGCCAAATCCTTGAGGGTCTCCGCCATTTCCTGCATCTCGGAAATTTTTGTTTCCAGAGTTTTTAAATGAGCAAGAGCGAGAACCTTTACGTCGGAACTCGCCCTACTCTGATTTCTCCAAAGACCGACTAACTTCTTGATCTCTTTCAGAGCAAAACCCATACTTCGGGCTCTTTTCACAAACTGAAGGATATGAACGTCATCGGAAGAATACATTCTATAACCGGATTCTCCCCTTCTCGCTTTCGGGATCAGCCCGATCGTTTCGTAGTGTCGAATCTGTTTGGCCGTAACTCCGGACTGTTTGGAAACTTCTCCGATATTCATTACCGACTTCTCACGATTTATTTCTTAGACCTTTTTTTTAATCCAAGGAAGAATAAGATCGCTCAGAGGAACGGATCTGCAAGCCAAAATATAACCTTCTTTTTTTTCCTCTTCCGTCAGAGAGAATTTTCCGTGAGAAAGATGTTCCACTTCTCCGCTCAACAGAAGAATTTTACAAGCGCCGCAACGACCGAATCTGCAAGAATATTCTAGATCGATTCCCGCATTCAACGAAGAATCTAAAATCGTTTCCTTTTCCTCGGCTTCGACGCTTCGATTCAAATCCGGAAAGTGAATTTTAAAACCCATAATATCTCCTCTTTCAATTTCTATTTCGAGAAAACTCTAAAGGTTCCCATTGTGGGAAGGTCAAGATGAGGAGACAAAAAAATCGGTTCTCAGCAAAAAAAAGTTAAATCGCCCCTTGACCTTCCCATTATGGGAAGGTTTAACCTGGTTCTTAAAGATTCCAAAAAGAATCTAAGGAGAATTCAAATGTTAGAATTTAAAGTGGAAGGAATGACCTGCGTTAGTTGCGCTTCGATCATCTCAAAAGCGATTCGGACCGTAGATCCGTCGGTTTCCGTGGACGTAAAAATTCCAGAACAAACGGTTCAAGTCAAAAGCAACCGTCCCGAACAGGAGCTGATCCGTCTCATAGAAGAAAGCGGTTATCCCGTTCTCGGAACAAAACAAATTTCTTAAGGAGAAAACGAACATGTTCACAATACAAAAAACAACCTCCATCAAAGTAGGAATTGCGATCCTCTTTTTCTTTCTCTCTTCGGGAATGTTGCTCGCTCATGGAGACGACCATCCGGGACCGAACGGAGGAGCCATTCGTATGCCGGGATCTTTTCACACCGAACTCATCGTTTTAAAGGAAGGTTTTAAAATTCTTCTTTTGGATGTGAGTTTAAAAAATCCGATCACAAAAGACAGTTCCCTTCAGGCAAAACTCGTAGTCGGAAACAAAGAACAAAAGTTGGAATGTCAGGTTCATCCGGATCATTTCTTTTGCCCGTCTTCCAAAATTCCGACTTCGGGAAAATTGATCCTCCAAGCCTCCCGTGCAAAACTACAAGGCGCGGAAGCCGTTTACGACCTTCCTATTCCGAAAAAATAAATCGGTGCCCTGGTTTCGTAGAATCGTTTCCGTCTTTGAAAGTTTATCAAAGACGGACGATTCCATTCACTGGAATATTTTAGAGAAAAAAATCCGCCCGGAAGAAAAACAAAACCTCTTCGAGCAATCGACTCCTGTGTCGAATAGATCCAATTCTCTATCGACGGAAGAACTTTTAAAACGATTGGATTCGAACGAAACGGCTTCGATAAAAAAGATTCTTCGAACGCAGAGAAAGGTTTTCAAACTAAGTAGAAAGTTTTTGAAATAAGGAAAAATAGAATTCGGCAAGTTCCAAATCTTCTTTTCGGGTGATCTTGAGATTGAAAGGATGAGATTCTACGATTGCCGATTTTTTTCCGTAACTCAAAGCCCAGGAACAAAGATCGGTGGGAACAAATTCAAGCGGGGCGGAAAGTAGTTCCTTTAAGACGAAACCTCGAATCGCCTGCGGAGTTTTCATAAACCAGATATGTTCTCGATCCAGAAGAGACGCGGTAAGTCCATTCGATTCTTCTAATACGGTTTCGGACGTTTTGGAGGCAAGGGTCGCAATTCCATTCTCGCGCACCTTCTCACAAAGGCGATCCAATTCTTCTCCCAAAACAAAAGGTCTTGCGGCGTCGTGTACAAGAACGATATCTTCGCTCTGAATTTCCAGAACGGAAAGCCCCTGTAGCATGGAAGAATGTCTAGTTTTTCCGCCTTCCACGATCCGATCCTCGTCCCGTAAAAAAGGACCGCAGATTTCTTCCGTTTTCGGGATCGATTCTTTGTGGGAAACAAGAACCGTCCGTTTTTGTTTTCCCCATTCCTGAAAACTTTTGAGAGAATGGAGTAGAACGGGCTCGTTTGCAAATTCTAAAAATTGTTTCGGGACTTCCGATCCCATTCTTGTACCGGTTCCTCCGGCTAGGATCAATATGTAGATTTTTTCAGAGAGAAACAGGGACTTCATTTTGAAAGATCTGTTCTAAGTTCTGACGTTTTCTTATGAGTTGAAACGAACCGTCAAGCCCCAACAAAACCTCGGCGGTCTCCGGAAACGAATTGTAATTTTTCACGGACATGGACGAACAATAAGCCCCCGCGCCTTCCATCACGATATAATCGCCTATCGCGGCTTCTCCGGTCGTTCTTGTGATGGGACCTCCGCCTTCCGCCTGTGTAAAAAGATCCCCGCTTTCGCAACAGTGTCCCACAAAAACGTAATCCTCGGTCTTTCCGGAATGAGTTCCCTCTTTAGGAACGACGACTAATGGATGTTTGGCGGCATAAAGAGAAGGTCTTGTGTTCACGTCCATGCCCGCGTCCACTTTGACGAATTTGTATCCGTTCTCTCCCGTAGAGACGATATCGTCGATCGTGGTCACGATTGCGCCGTTGTTCACCATCAAAAAAGAACCAGGCTCGATCTCCATCTTAAGTTTAGTTCCGTTCTTCTTGGCGAATTCTTCGAAAAGTGATATCACCGGTTTTCCGATCGTCTGAAAGTCGGTAGTCTTTTCGTCTTCCATTCTTCCCACTTTGAATCCTCCGCCGAGGTTGAGAATTCTACAATCCGGAAACTGCGCGGCGATGTCCAAAGAAACCTGGGCTACAACTTTCCAAACCGCCGGATCGCTTCCCGATCCGATATGTGTGTGCACTTTGAAAATTTTGAGATCGTATTTTTTGGCGATCTCCTTTATTTTTTCTATGTCTTCGTGCCAGACTCCGAAGGAAGAAGTCTTTCCGCCCACGTCCGTCTTCTTCGTATGTCCTGAGCCGAGTCCCGGATTAAACCGAACGCTGACTTCTT
The DNA here is from genome assembly GCF_016919175.1 of Leptospira ainlahdjerensis. GTDB lineage: Bacteria > Spirochaetota > Leptospiria > Leptospirales > Leptospiraceae > Leptospira > Leptospira ainlahdjerensis. Next base: position 29,284 of record NZ_JAFFPU010000051.1, read on the forward strand.
TGCCCGGAAATATCTTTCCAAAAGCTTCCAACTGTCTCAAAGAACACGCGTTGAAGATCACTCCCTTCTCCACAAGTTCCTTCATTCCCTTTGCGAGCTCCTGCGAGGTAAGCATAATCTCTTCCGGCTTGAATCCGTAAAAAAGCGCACGTCGAGCTTCGTATTCCGAACTCGCGTCGATCTGAATTCCTTTTCGTTTCATGATCTCGAGAATGGTTCGATTCGGATTTGCCTTCATAGCATATCTTACGGTCAGTCCGTATGCGTTCGGAAACGCGAGAGCCGTCTCGCAACTTTTTTCGATTTTCTCTCTGGAATACACAAAAACGGGAGTTCCAAATTGTTGGGCGACGGTACGCACTTGGGATTCAGTCAAAAATTTTAATTTTTCTATTGATTGCATAGTGAAACGGGCATTTCTAAATGGTTTTTGAACAGGCTCTGTTGGAGTCCCGTTTTTTTAAAGGCATTTTCACACATGGCTGGCAAAATCACTCATCTCGAAGTTCTTTCCCAGGTTTGTAAACATCTGGATCACGGAACTCCGGAACAAAGAAAAATCGCGGGACTCATGCGGGCCGAATCCAATAGAAAGTTCGCGAACATCGGAGCCATCGCTCCGGATATATTTTATTTTTATCATATTCTTTCCCCTGCAAAAACAAAAAAGGCTACGATCTGGGGGGACATGAGCCACCATAACTCGGTCGCGGAATTGGTTCTCAACTTTTTGGATTTGATTCTCCAGACCGAAGAAGGAATTCACAGAGATCGTTACATCGCTTTTACTTTGGGATATATCTGTCACTGCGCCGTCGATATCATCACTCATCCTTATATCTTTTATATCTCCGGAGATTTTTATAACAAGGATAAGAAGATCAGCAGCCTCGCCCAATATCATCACATGAGAGTGGAGAATGCCCTGGATTCCTGGCTCCTCGACTACAGATGGGGAATGACTCCGAAAGAATACGATTTCGTCCACCACGTCGACGCGATCTTTAAATCGGAGAAAAAAAACTGGAAGATGGATCCGATGCTCTGGCATTTTTGGCTCCGGGGTTTTAAGGCGACCTTCCCGGAAGCATTCAAAAAACATTATATTGGGTCCGAAGATAAAATTATTCCGGGGGATTTGTTAAACGAATCCTTTCTGGGTTATCTGGAATTTCACAGAGTTTTGGATTCCAGAAGCAAATGGATGCGAGGCGCACTCAAACTCCTCGACAAAATCACGTTTCACAAAGTGAGGTCCTCCGTTCTTATGCTTCCTCTCAAAGAACATATCGACAAAAGAATCATGAACGAAGAACACAAGAAGTGGAACTATCCCGCGGATCCTACGATCGTAAGAGAGGATTCTTTCGTCGAACTCATCAATCGTTCCGCGCAGAATGGAAAAGACGCCTTGACTCACGCCTGGAATTATCTGGAAAACAAAATGTCCCGCGCGGCTTTTCTCAAAGAATATCAGGGATACAACTTGGATACGGGACTCCGATTTCAAGGAATCGACAGCATGAAAGAATTTTCACCGATAGAAGAAGTTTAATCGAATATGAAACACGAACCAGTCAGTTATCTTTCTCGTTTTTTTGTGATCCACTTCCGAGATAGAATTCTTCAAAAAGTTCTAAACTCACCCGATCCGATCAAACAACTCGCAAAACTCTGCGCGGGGCTTTTGTTTCTCAACGGATTCCTATTCGTCTTTTCGATCAAGGATCTCTGGAGAGTTCCGGAATCGAACCTCTACGAAAAACCCTCGGTTCTCTACGGACTTAACGACAAGAACGAATACGAACCGATCGCCGAGTTCTATCGTTTTTCACGCGTTGTCTTAAACATCAAAGAACTTCCTCCGGAGGAAGACGGAAAACCGAACAAGCTCATTCGGAGTTTTGTCTCCACGGAAGATAACAATTTCTATTCTCATTGGGGACTCGATCTAAGAGGAATCTTTCGCGCCTTTATGGTCAACGTTCTCGCGGGAAGAATCAAGGAAGGCGCTTCCACGATCACACAACAGGTCGCACGTCTTCGATTTTTAAACACGGAACGTTCTTTCTTAAGAAAAGCAAGAGAAGCCTGGCTCGCGCTTCTTCTCGAAGCCGTATTCGACAAAGACACTCTGATGGAAATCTATCTCAACGAAATTCCATTAGGACACGGAACGATCGGGGTCGGAGCGGCGGCGCGATTCTACTTTCGAAAGGACGTCAAAGATCTGAGCTGGGGAGAATCCGCTCTTCTTGCGAGCTTGACCACAAGACCTACCGAATTTTCTCCTTTGGTGAATCCGAATTCTTCCAGCGCAAAAGTAAGGGTCGTGTTTAAGAAGTTTGTCGAAAACGGGATCTTGGACGTTAAAACCGCCGAAAAAGAATACGACGCATTTTCCGAATATTATATAACCCTAAACCGATCACCGAACGACTCCGCATTCGGTGATCGCCTGAACCGTTTTCCTTATTTTACGGAATACGTCCGTAAGAATCTAACTCGATACATTCCGAAAACGACTCTCTACAGCGGCGGTCTCAAGATCTATTCTACCTTAAACATTCAACACCAGACCCAAGCCGAAAAGGCGTTGTATGCGGGTTTGAAAAATCAAACGGCTCAATCCAATCAGAGAACGTTTACAAAGATCGACGCGTTTGACGACGCTTACGGAGAAATCTACGACGTACTCGCGATGATCCACGACGTTCCCGAATTTAAGTTTAAGATTTCGAGATCGATCCGAACCTTCAACCGAGCTTGGCAGGAAGACCTAAGAGACGAACTGAGCACTCTCAATCTTTTGAGCGGAACCGAAACGTTGGGAGAAGCGATCGAGTGGAGTTATAGAAGTCAACAGACCGAAGACTTCCTTCTTCCGGTCGAAGGAGCTTTGATTTCGATGCGACCCGATACGGGTTATATCACGGCGATGGTCGGAGGTTCCGGCTTTCGATCGGACAACCAACAGATCCGCGCGTTCCAAGCCTATCGACAGCCGGGCTCCGCGTTCAAACCTCTCGTCTATGCCGCGGCGATGGAATACTACAACCAACATCCGGATCCAAAGAAGAATGTTACCGCGGCTTCTCTCTTTTCCGATTCTCCTCTTCAATACGTATTAGAAGACGGTGATGAATGGAACCCTTCCAATTACACGGGAGAATATTCAGGATTTATAAGACTCAGAGAAGCTCTGGAACTTTCCAGAAACAGCGTCGCGGTTCGTGTCTTGGAACATACGGGTATCAGCAACCTGATGCCGTTCTTAGAAAAAATTCTTCAGATAGAAAACAGATCCATACCGAGAAACTATTCGATCTCGTTGGGAACGTTTGAAGTTTCTCCTTACGAGTTGGCAAAGGCTTATGCGGTCCTTGCTTCCGGAGGAAAACAAGTATTTCCGTTGAGCGTTCTTTATGTGGAAGACGGATCGGGAACGATCATTCGGGACTTTCGAGAAGAAGCGAGTAAGATCGAAAGGAAACAAATTCTTTCTCCGGAAGTCTGTTTTATTCTCACGTCGATGATGGAAGACGTGATCAAAAAAGGAACGGGAACCGGAGCCTCTTCTTACGGACTTTCCCGACCCGCTGCAGGAAAAACGGGAACGACGAATAACTTTCGGGACGCTTGGTTCGCGGGTTATACGGGCGAACTCGTGAGTGTTGTTTGGCTCGGCTACGATACGGGAACTCTTTCGATGGGCAAAGGAATGTCGGGCGGGGTCGTCGCGGCTCCGATCTGGGGAAGGTTTATGTCCAACGCTCTTTCCAAGGAAAAATCCAAGGGATTGCATTTTGGCGAAACGGGAGTAGTCCGAAGACAAATTTGTTCGATCTCCGGGAAACTTCCGGGTTCTCATTGCAACCAAACGGAAGAAGAATACTTTACGAAAGATACGGTTCCCAAAGAGGTTTGCGACGATCACAGAGGAGCTGGTTATACTCCCGAGCCGAATTCGACGCCGACTTCCAGTCAGACAAAAGTAAAAAAGAAGCAGAAAACCAATATTTTCCAGGGTGACGATGATCTGATTCGGTAATTCCGAACAAAAATACTTGTCGTTTTGGGATTGCTTACACAAATAGAAATATCGTTATCAGGAGTTTTAGATGGCCATCGGCAAGGAAAATAATAACAGCGTAATCGGTCCCGGGTCCATTTTTGAAGGGAAATTTTATATCGCAGGTTCTCTCCGTATTGACGGAAAATTCGAAGGAGAGATCAAAACCGATGACACTCTCTACATTGGAGAAACCGGTAAAGTAAGAACGAATATCGCGGCCCGCGAAGTAACCGTTTCGGGAACTATGATCGGAAATATCAAAGCAGAGAATGAAGTTCGTCTGGAAGAAACAGGAAGACTTTTAGGTGATATCACCGCTCCCGCTCTTCATTTGGCAAAAGGTGTGGTTGCAAAAGGAAACATCACGATCACCGGCGGACAAAAGAAAGACGTGAAAAAAATCGTGGAAGAATCTTTCGGTGGAACCCGCACCCTGGACAACGGAAAGGACGAATAAGTCCTTTTTCTTTACTATAGGAAAGGCCGGATCCCGGCCGATAATCTTCCTGTATGATCTTTAAAAAGCCCAGACAACTGACCGCGGGAAAGGAACTCCTTCGGACAGACAATTTCACCCTGATCTATCTGGGCGCTTTTCACTTTCACTATTCATTCTATTTTAGAGGAAATCTCTATCACGGGAATTTGGATTTCAGAAGAAAGAAATTCAGACTCATTCCTATCTTTGCCTCCATCGCACTCTTTATCGCCTTCTTAGGTTTTGGAATGAACCCAAGTAGCGCGATGATGGATTCTTCCGGTCATGAAATTACGGAGAATGATTCCGAGGATTTGAAGGCAAAATCCGGAGATGAAAAATTCTTAGAAGAATCCGAAAAGGCAAAACTTACGATTCTTATGGCGAAGGAGCTCAAAAACCCTTCCGAAAAAAAGAAACAACTCAAGGTCACAACCTATCGGGTCAAAAGAAATGAAACGTTAGCCGAAATAGCGACTCGTTTTAAGGTTTCTATGGAATCGATCGCGGGTTCCTCAAACATTAGAATCGACGACACGTTATATCCGGGACAAATATTAAGTATTCCTAATAAACAAGGTCTACTCTATAAGATGAAGACCGGCGAGACGATGGCTAAGGTTGCAAGTCTTTATAAAGTCAACTTGGACGAGATCATGTTGGAAAACAAATTGGACGATCTCGACATTCTGAGACCGGGTCAAAAAGTATTCTTACCCGGAGCGGTGATTCCGGACCCAACTCCGAAATGGGTGATCCCGGTCGCTTCGAGAATCGTTACTTCCAATTTCGGATTTAGGACTTTCCCAAGAAGAAAGTTCCACGAAGGCCTCGACCTAAAAGCTTTTTATGAACCGATCGCAGCCGCAAGAAACGGAAAAGTAATTTACGCGGGATGGATGGGCGGTTATGGGAACGTAGTCGTGATCGAACACACGGACGATTTCAAAACTCTCTACGCTCACAATTCTAAACTTTTCGTTCAGAGAGGAGACTACGTTCTGGCCGGAAAAAAAATCGCGAGATCCGGTTCGACCGGTTATTCTTTCGGTCCTCACCTTCACTTCGAAGTAATCAAAAACGGGCAACCGGTCAATCCTTCCAAATATCTCAAGGGACTCGCCTTTCGAAAGGGCGGCCCGACTCACTGAGCTTTCTCCGAACAAACTTCACAAAAGTGGGTGATCCTACTTTTGTCGTCCCGACAAACCGATCAGAATCGAGCGCAGGCGAACTTCTTCCATTCTTGAAAAAAAGGAAGAGCACCCTTACAAAAGCTGGTCCGAACTCGCCTTTCGAAAGGGCGGCCCGACTCACTGAGCTTTCTCCGAACAAACTTCGTAAAAGTGGGTGATCCTACTTTTGTCGTCCCGACAAACGATAAGAGCCGAACTCCGAGATCCAATCTCCCTCCCGGAAAAAAACAGAATTCTTCCTAAGAAAAACGAAGATTTTGATTTTCAACGCAAAAGAAAAACTAGATGGTTCCAAAATGAAAACCGCGATCACGTTATTCGTATTCCTCTTTCTGATTTTTGAAAATTGCAAAACCCCCACAATCGAAGAACTCATCGATCAGAGGCTGATCAAATCCTACGATCAGACCGAAACCCTAAACCTATACTATGCTACCTTAAGAACTCAAAATACGAACGCGCAGATCGGGTGTAATGATTCTTATTTTCTTACGAACGGAAGCAGAGAACTCAAGACCGGATATTGTATCGTAAACGTCCCGGCCAATCACGAAGTAGGAGCTCTTCCGAGCGGACTCGGAAGCCGAGAAACCCTCTTTCAATTTCTCGGTCACAAACCTTTTGAAAAGCAAGAGAACTTTTTGGAGGATCTCAAAAAGGATCCCTTCGACGAAGTTTTGGTTTTTGTCCACGGGTTCAACGTCCGTTTTGAAGAAGCGATTCTGAGAGGTGGACAAATCCGATACGATCTTAAATTTCCGGGAAAGGTAGTGATCTTTACCTGGCCTGCGGGAAGCGAGGGAGGACTTCTCAATCAAGTTCTTCTCAAAGGAACTTACGAAAAAAATCTCCAATCCGCGAGAAGTTCAAGGGAAGAATTTAAGAATTTTCTAAAGTCCCTGCAATCGCTCGGGAAAAAAGTGCACTTAATCGTTCACTCGATGGGACATCAGGTGGTTCTACCTGCGTTAGCCGAAATTGGAAAGGAAACAAAAGAACCGATTTTGAAAGAACTAATTCTCAACGCCCCCGATTTTGACTCCGGAGAATTCAAGCTGATCGCGAACCAACTCTCTAAAACCGCAAAAAGAATCACACTCTACTGTTCTCCCGGAGACAGCGCTCTTCAAGCCTCGGCCACCGTGAACCAAGGAGGTCGCTTGGGATCCTGTAGCCTGGTCCCCGGCGTCGACGTTATCAACGTGAATCCGGTCGATTCTTCGATGGTTTCTATGGGCCACGGGTATTATTCCTCGAAACCGATTCTCACCGACCTTTATCAACTGCTTCTGGGAGTTCGTGCCGAAAAAAGACTCTTCATACGGAAGTCTTCCGGAAACGAAAACTTTGTTCTGAGGAATTAGAAAAGGTTCGAGAAAAATAAAAACCTTTCTCGAACCTTTCTTTGGAAGCGTTTCCTCTCCAGTTTAGAAAAAGAGGAAACCGTCTTTTGGAACTCACTAATTGTATTTTTATTCTTAGGCTTTTTGCTCTCGGGAATATTTTATCAATCGAATGATTGCATAACCACCGGGTATCATAGGAAGCACTGCAGTATATAGCCCGGAAAAGTAAAAATGGTCGATAGTCTTGTAATAGTAATTCGGCATATCTTTTATCAAAACACCATTGATCATTTGAGTCAGTGGGGCGGGATCCAAGGGCAAAAGTTTTGGTTCGATCAGTGGAAAAATAAAATGTGTGAACTCTGCAAAACCGGGGCCGATAAAAATAAACCAAGCCACGAATCCGGCAATCGGAATTCGATAGAATAGACCGAGAGTGGTCAGCGTATAAAGAATCGGTCCGATCGACATAAAGACGATAATAAATCCTGGTTCACTCCAGGGAATACCGAAAAGGCGACTCATAGCAGGTCCAAAGCCTGTTAGATATTCTTCAATCATGTGAATTTCTAAACCTGTAACCGTAAGTATGAAGAGAGGAAGTATCACCTTCGGTTCAACCGGAGACTGTAAATAAGTAAAATACCAAAATACGAATCCGATCGAACCGGCACCGCCGACGATGATCACCGGTTGTAATCCGATTTTGATATAACCGATTGTAGACGCCAAAACGATAAACGTGGCGGCGAATATCGCGTTTAGATTTTTTTTCCAAAAATTAAATACCATAATAGGTTTCCTTTTTTTATATTCATAAGATTCTTTCTTATTCAGTTGTTCTCAATTTAGTCATATTTTTTTCAATTTCCATAAGAGAGCTCAAAGTGACTTCCAATGCCTTCGGATCCAAACCTTTGGCCGCATCGGATAACAGTGATTTTGCGATAGGAATCAATTTTTCCTTCAGGCCTCTACCTTTCGCAGTAAGATGGATATGATTGTTTCTTCGATCAGTGCTGGACGGAACTCTCTGAATCAGCCCGTCTTTCTCCATATCGTTTAGAAAGCGAGTTACCGTAGTTTTATCTTTTAAGGTTTTCTGAGATAATTCGTTTTGGGTCATTTTATCATTCTCCCAAAGTCGATTTAAGATAATCCATTCTTCCGGTGTGATCGTGAAACCCGCTCGGAAAAAACGTTCCTGCAATTCCTGTTTTAATACGATGGCACATCGATTGATACGATAGCCTAAAGTGTTTTCGATTTGGAAGCTGTTCATTTATGGTTGTATAATACAACTATAAATGAACAACGCAAGCAAAATATATTTTAAAAATCAAAAATCACAAAAGTAATACTCACTTTTAAAAGAAACCGAGAAGCTATATTAGGAATCAGGATTCGACTCGAAAAGCGATGTGATGGATAACGTTTGAAACCAAACGTTTCCCTGTAGGAACTCCCCTTCTCAAAAGATAAGATGAATTCTAAAATCCCTTTCTCCGAAAGGAGAGAGGGAAATTTCTTTTCCAAAAAATTTCGAAATGTCAGTTTCTATCCTTTGAAGTTTTCGGGAGAGTGTGGGAACTCCCATTCTCACAGAGTTCTCGAAGAATACGAGTTTCATCCGGAAAAAGACTTTCCAGGCAAAATTGTTACCAGAAGAGCGTCTAAGAATAAAAACGGCTCCGATTTTTGACCGTCCTTTTTTTGTTTTCCCAAAAAACGCCCCGGGAAGAGTGGGAAACGTATGAGGAACTCCTCCAATACGAAAACACAATTTTACCATAACTTTTTCCGTATTTTGACAAATTATCTTGTTGAATTCGGGGTTATTCTTAGTAACTAATGAATATGCTTCAGAAACCCAAAATTTTGGTCGTTGAGGACGAAATCATCGTTGCTGTCAACCTAGGCCAAAAGCTAAAAAAATTGGGTTACGAGCTCGTCGGGATTACTTCCTCCGGCGAAGAGGCTATCCAAAAGGCCGAAGAAAACCATCCCGACCTTGTCCTAATGGACATAAACATAGAAGGGAATCTGGATGGAATCGAAACAGCTGAAGTCCTCCGTAATCGTTTCCACACCCCTGTTATCTATCTCACCGCCTATGCCGACGAGAATACTTTGGACCGAGCCAAAAAAACCCAACCTCTTGGCTATATCGTAAAACCCTTCGAATCGGATCAACTCCGATCCTCGATTGAAGTAGCGCTTTATAAAAACGAAATCGAACAGAGATCCAAACAGACGGAGGAAAAGCTTAAGGGTGCCCTCGATCAGCTCGGAGCGGGAATTGTCACGACGGACGAAAACGGACTTCTTCTTTTTATGAATCCGGCCGCGGAAAAACTCACCGGTTGTAAATACGAAGATCACCTTGGAAAACCGGTTCAAGAAGTATTTAATTTTAAGAATGGCGCCGGAGAAATTGCCGGAAATTTAGTGGAAGAAGTGATTCTTTCCCGCCTTCCAAAAGAAAACGGAAATCTAATCTTACTCTCGAAGAACGGGACTCTTCAGGAAGTTCTTCTTCAAAGTTCTCCAATTTTAGGAATCGAAGAAAAGCTTACGGGAACCTTTAACATTCTGAGAACCAAAGATCAGAATAGCACCGCTGGGGAAAAGGATACCTATCTCAAAGAAATTCATCATAGAATCAAAAATAATCTCACGATCATCTCTTCTATCTTCAGCCTTCGATCGGGACAAGCCAACGGAGAATCAAACGAAGTCCTTCGGGAAAGTCAGAATCGTTTGAGAGCTGTGGCTCTTCTTCACGAAATTCTCTATGAAAGCAAAGACCTTTCCTCGATTAGCTTTGAACTCTATGTAAAAAAACTCACAGATGCACTTTTTGAAATCTATCAAGTGAACCGAGAAAGAGTTCGTTTGGAACTGAATATTCAAGAATCCAAGGTAAAGGCGGAAACCGGAATGAACCTTGCTCTGATTATCAACGAACTCATTACCAACTCTCTAAAACACGGTCTTGCAGATTCCAAAGCCGGTGAGATCCGAATTCAGTTTACAAAAGAGAATGATATGCTCGTCCTCGAAGTTTCCGATAATGGAAACGGACTTCCGGAAGAATCTCTTCGGAAGAGAAACCCAAGTTCTTTGGGCCTTTCTCTGGTTGAATCGCTGGCGAAACAAATCGGCGGAAAAATAGATCTTCTCAATCAGGAAGGGGCCTGCGTAAAACTCCGTTTTCCCGTGTCCCACTAAAAAAAGTAGGAACTCTCACTTTTGGAACGGATCCTTTGATTTCGTGAGAATCGTTTCCTCTAACTCAAAGATCTTTCTCTGAAATGAAAAGAGGGAGTTCCCACTTTCTTTTTCGTTGCAAACAAATCCTAACAACGGAGCAGATCATTCCCAAAATGGCCTGTAGTATCCGTAAAAGTAGGAACTCCCTCTTTCTTCCCCTTCTCTCTGAGGAACCTCGCTCTTCTTCAGAGTTCTTTCGAAAAAAATGCGGGAACTCCCGCGATTCCCCTCTTCCACAAAAGAATCCACTTTTCCGAGGAGTTCTTTCCATTCTTCCTTCGGATGCGGATGTCGAATTTTATCCCAACTTATGATCATTTCCATACTCCGTTCGATATTGAGAATCATTCTCATATTTTTAAAAATGTCCAGTATTTCTTGGATCCAGGAATGACTTGTAAGAATTTTTTTCCCTCCCAGACTGACCGAGATGAAAACCAAATTCGAATTTTTTGAAATCGTCGAAAGACCGGAAGATAAAACCGCAATTCTCTATTTAAACCGTCCCGATAAAAGAAACGCAATGAACTGGCCTTTCTGGAGGGATCTTCCTGAAGTAATAGAAGAAATCGATTCCAATCCGAACATTCACGCCTTTATCATCGCGGCCCGAGGAAAATCCTTCTCAACAGGATTGGATTTGGATTCATTCTTTCAGCAGTTTGGAAGTTCGATCCAGGCCCCCCTGGGAGACGATCGTAGAAAATTCTTCGATCTCATCTTAAAAATGCAAAAGGGAATCAACGCGGTCTACAATTCTCCGAAACCATCGATCGCCGCCGTCCAAAAGCATTGTATCGGCGGTGGATTGGATCTGATCTCAGCATGCGATATTCGTTATGCAACCGTGGACGCTTCGATCTCCCTTCGAGAAGCGAAAGTCGCGATCGTGGCTGACATGGGCTCGATCAACCGTCTTCCGGCGATCATCGGTCAAGGACATACGAGAGAATTGGCTCTTACGGGAAAGGACATCGACGGGCCTGAAGCGGAAAGAATCGGCCTCGTAACCAAGGTCTTTCAAACTGAAGAAGAGATGATGAATGTCGCTTTAGCAACGGCAAAAGAAATCGCAGAGAATCCGAAATTAGTAGTTTCCGGAGTAAAAGACGTTATGCGTTATTCGGAAGGAAAACCCTTGGATGCGGGTTTAAACTATGTGGCCCTTTGGAATTCGAGTTTCTTGGATTCCGCAGACTTCAGAGGAGCGTTGCAATCTTTCAAGGAGCGCAAACGCCCCCTCTACAATCAAAACTGATTAAGCATAAAGGTCCAGAATTCGTCTCTGTCCTTCTTCTTTCGAATTCTGGACTCCCGCCTCGACTGCGAGATTGAGCATTTTCCGATTCAGGTCGCTCTGAGCCTGAAATATTTCTCGGGGTAGATTGGCTACCCTCTCCAAAAGTAAACTCTGGTTGGTATTTCCGTTGATATTCATAAATTCCCTCTTTATGAGAATTTGGGGTTTTTCTTTCTTTTTCCCCCGATTCTATTCTCGGTTGATAAATAGAAAACTTGATTATTTTTTGAAAATTTTTACCCTGTCCAAACTGTGAGTTTCCCCACACTGATCAGATCTGCGATTCAGAGGGAGAATCAAAGAGAATTCACCAAAGCTTTCAACCTCTACAAAGAAGCCCTCTCTTTCACAAAAAGCCCGAAGACAATTCTAAAAATTAGAAACCGTCAAGCCTGGTGCCAGTATCATATTGGAAACACTAGGGAAACCTTAAATCTCTTTCAAGAAATCATTACACAATATCCGGACGAACCAGGAAGTTATCTCTATTATTCGAATTATCTCATCAAAGTAAGCAATTTCAAACAAGCTAAGAAGATTTTGACAAAGGGAATCGATCTTTATCCCGATCAGCTGGAACTCTATTTGACTCTAGCTTCCCTTCTCAAAGACACGGATCGATCCAACGAAGCGATCACGGTTTTAAAACAAGCGCTTGCACAAGAAAAACTTTCCCGAGGTCGAGGAATTCTTCGAAAAGACATCTGGGCCGAACTCGGGCATCTTTATTACCAGAGGGGGGATTATAACTCCGCCTTAGTTTCCCTCAAAACTTCCATGAGAATGGACAATGATGAGAATTTTCTTCACTACGACATGATCGCCCAATGTTATCTAAAAGTCGCCGACCATAAGAACGCGCTTAAATTCATCGATCTTTACATTCAATATTTCGGAGAATCGGATTCGGATATTCTAATCATCAAAGCAAGAGCGCACGCACAACTCGGAGAAAGTCATCTGGCCTGTGCGTCTCTTTTACAAGCGTATTCGATGGAAAACGGACTCAAACTAAACGCGGAAGATATGGTGGATTTCGCCCCTCTTTTGCAGACTGGTTTCTTTGATACATTAGAAAATGTTGAAATAGAAGAACCCTAAAACAAAATCCACGCTCAGTTTTTATCGATTCCGTTATGGAGGAAAAATCTTATCCGCGAAAATTCCTATAAAATCACCGTAATTTCCCGGAAGAAAGGCCGAAATCGCAATACCTCCCGATATAATAGAAAACGACTTCAAAAAACGTACCCGTCAAAAAGCTTAAAAGATAAACCCTCTTCCACCGTCAGAAAACCTTCTAAAGAAAGAAATTCTTGACTGTTTTGTTTTTTTAGATTTTTTTAAAGGCTCGTTCCAGAGAATTCTTTTCATTCTTAACATAGGACCTGAAATGAGAGACTTTATCTTTTATCGTTGGATTCAATCCTTGTTCGGAATCTGTGTTTCAAAAAAAACTTTAAAAAAAGAAAAAGTCGAAAATCCATCTAAAATCCGTTCCTCCGTCCGATGCGCGAGCCGTTTTATAAAATTGCAAAACCTCATCGAATCAAACGGGATGATCCCAAATCTTTTGAAGACACGTTTCGCGCCTCCGTTTTTAATCATACTTTTCCTATTCAGCGCTCCTCCTCATTCTGCGGAATCCCTTTCCAAGGAACAACTAAAGCTCGTAGGCGTGGTTCATTCCATCATAGACGATCTAGACCAATTGGTTATTAAAAAACAAAAAGACGAAAACGACGACGTGTATTTGCTCGTAAAAGAATCAGTTACAAAACTCAGAAGCGGGGTTTTGAGAGTCGGAATTCGGGAAGATATGGATCGGGACATTTTCGGTTCGGCGGCCTTTTCTATCCGTTCCAAAGAAGATCCGGATCCGAGTATCTATCTCAGTCCTTATCTTTTAGAACTCTACCAGACTCACCCTTCCATCGTACTCTCCGCCTTTGTCCACGAATGTCAGCATTCTAAAAGTTACTTCGACGATCCCGAACGTTTTGTAGATTTGAGTTCTACGAGCGTGCTCGAAAAATATTTGTACGAACTCGATTCCTATAATCGAGAATCTCAGTTTATTCTAAAATATTTAAAGAAGAACCCAAAATATAAACTTACACCTTTTGAAACTCTTCTTTCTACGAGTTTTGAAAAGGACAACTTAAACTATTTCTCATACGCTGCGCTCGGTCACGACATGTCTCTTGCCGTTTATCTTTACAATGTATCCGGTTTTAAACTGACTTATGAAGAGAAAATGAAGCTGATAGAAAAAACCCTCGATCAACTTCTCTCGACTCCCTTGGATAACAAATCGGATCCTTGGAGTCAATATCAACAGGTGGTTCCGATCTATTCTTTTCTTCAATTCGCTCCGCAGGCGATTCGAAACGTCGATACGATCCACGATCAAATTCCGGATCAGTCGAAATACGACTTACAGACACAACACGCGCAATTATACGAAAGACTACTCACTCTGGAAAAACGATTCGGCGAAAATATACAAAAATACAAATATTTGCAGAATACACTCGATAAACTAAAACAGATTGAGTAGCCATTCGGATAAAATTTTTTGAGAATAAAATACCAATCAACCAAACCATAGGAGAACCGTAGTATGAAATATAGAATCACCGTTGCGTTTTTGATACTTCTCTCCTTCGGTCTGTATTCACAACAGAACGAAGAGGCGAATCAAATCGTTAAAAACTTAAAATACCAAACCGGTAAAATTGTCATAGGCGATAATCTTGCGACCTTGACCGTTCCACCGCACTTTCGATATATCGACGGAAAACAGAGCAAACTTGTCTTGGAAAAAGTTTGGGGAAACCCGCCCGGTTCCGAACCGCTGGGGATGTTATTCTTAAAAAATGAAACTCCTACCAGTCCAAACTTCACTTTTGCGATCAGCATCGGCTTTTCGGAAGAAGGTTATATCAAAGACGACGATGCAAAGGACATGGACTACGAAGACCTTCTCGATGAAATGAAAGAAGATACGAAAGAATCCAATGAGGAAAGAAAGAAGGAAGGTTATCAGACCGTAGAACTCGTCGGCTGGGCTTCTCCTCCGTTTTACGACGAAAAAACGAAAAAATTGCACTGGGCGAAAATTCTCAAGTTCGAAGGAAGCGAAGTGGACACACTTAATTATAATATTCGAATGTTGGGTAGAAAAGGCGTATTGATCTTAAACGTCATCGCCGATATCGACAAACTCCCCCAAGTGAATCAAGAATTGGATGCGATCGTAAATTCCACGGAGTTCAACGAGGGAAGCAGATATTCCGATTTTAATCCGGGATTGGACACGGTTGCGGCTTACGGAATCGGAGGTTTGATCGCAGGAAAAGTTTTGGCTAAAGCCGGTATCTTTGCACTTCTCCTAAAATTCTGGAAGGTCATCGCGTTAGCAGCAATCGGTGGATTGAGCGTTCTCAAAAAGTTTGTCTTCGGAGAGAAAAAAACTCCCCCTCCGACCGACGACACAACAAACACTTAATCAAGCGGGATGGATTGAGAATCGGAGTAGGAGTCTGTAACCACGGATTCGATAAAACAAAACTCCGATTCTTGCTCTTCGTTTTACTTTTTAGTGAAATTCATCTTTTCAAAAAACGGATTGCCTGAACCTGTTTCTTTTGAAAAACGTAGGAGACCAAAGTAGGACAAAAGTCTCGAAAATAGAAATAAGACCGGAAAGCCGGGATTAAAGTCTGTTTCAATCCTTTTTATGATTCTAATCCGTTTGTCGGAACAATCGATTTTCACCCCAAAAACGTTGACAGCTTCGAGAAGAAAGGGAAAGCGAAGGTTGTTTGTGTTTCGATTTCTTTTGAGCTTTTTTCAAAATCTCAAAATGTAGGAACTCCTATCATAATTTCACAAGGTTTGTTTGTTAGAAAGTTCAAAAACCCGCTAACACAAGCGGCGGTTTGTGGGAACTCCTGCGTTCTCAGGAGGAGCTTACCGAATAGAAGAAACGATTTCCGGAAAGATTTTTGACAAACTTTTAGATTTTGTGTTCTATAATATACGCCGCTCGATTCTTAAAGAACTACAGATCTCGTCTCACTGAGGGATTTTCGGACCCAATTCTATGATCAACTGTTCTTCCGGAACCGTGAGATCGATCTTGTCGACCTTTTCCGGAATTCTTCCCGCAAGAACGTCCTCGGTAAGATTTTTAATCTTTGCTAATATAGTTTCATCGGTGCAATTGGAAATCGAAATGATGTTCGGAATATCTCTTCCCCAGGAAAAACGGATTCCCGGACTTTCGACAAAAAAAGATTCGGTGATTCCGTCCCCTTCCTTATCGATCATCGTAAAAACGGTGGAATCTCCGGTTACTACGATCGCCTTCTTTCCTTTTTTGACCTTATCGATTTTTACGCGTGTGTTGGTCATCTCGCGGTTCCAAAGATAATAGTATAATTTTCTAATCTGAGAATCGATCAGACGATCCCTCGCGCTCTTATACAATTCTCCGTATTTTTTTCCGACTTCTTCTTCCCCTTTCATCTGGCCGTCGAGTTCTCTCGGAGTCGTAGAATGAAGATAATAATCCGGAATTCCATTGACCGTATTGATATAGAACGACTGATCCTTTCTTTCGCCCGGATAAGGATTGGTTTCAGGGCCCGGATTCTTGAGGAATGCAAGAAGTTTATCTCTTCTCTCGTTTACTTTTTTACGGAGTTCTTCCGCTCTAAAACGAAGTGAACTCGTCTTAGGAGATTCTTTTCCGTAAAATCGTTCCGAACGTTCGAGTTCAGCGCTCACCGTTCTTTCCGAAGAATAATTTTTCAGAAGGTCTTCGTCGTATTTCATGAGAAGATCCAATTCTTTCGAACGTTTTACCGGTTCGGCCGAGGTCTGACTCGCCTCTTCTTTGTTAGGTGGAGTCTGTATATTGGATGAGTTCGTTTCACTCGGCTTGTTTGAACCGGATTTGTTTTCGGGAGTTTTTGCGCCGGTGATACTTCTTTCAGACTCGGGAAGTCTGTAGTAATCCGATTCCAACTCTCGAAGTCTTGCGTAATTGGATATTTTTACGAGATAGTCTTTTTCTTTTTCTCTTACGCCGTTCGGATCGTCGTATCCGTCTTTTAAAAGCGTAAGTTGACCCTTATAAATGATCATAAGAGTCGCTTCGGAAGAATCCCGATTCGGGTTGCGATCCGCGAGGGCTTTTCCTTCCTTATCGACTAACTGAACAAAATGGAATGCGAGTCGATCGGTGCGGAATTCCGTAATATTCTGTATATCGGGTGAAATTTGTAAATCGGAGGAAGACCAGAGAGCCTCTCCCAAAATGAAAAGGACAAACAGAAAAACGAGTTTGTTTTTTCCGGTAAGAAACAAGCGATCCATAAAATTGGATTTCATCTTGTTTCTAGTATCGGCTTTTAAAGCGTTGGAATGAGAGAATTCAGTTCCTTTTGTGGCTTAAATTGAGAGAATATTCCATTCCGGGAATAGTCTCGGGAAGACCGTCGAGCCTATATTCTACGCTTTGAATGTCCGAAAAGTTTTCGAAAACCGTCTTTTCCAAAGCGATAAACGTGGAATCCAAAAGTGCCATCTTCTTACGAGCGATTTCCTTTTGTTTGTCCTCTTCTTTCATCTGCTGTTGTACGTAAGTATAATCGATTCTAAACTTCATTCCGGAAAGAATTTCCTGAAGAGTCGACTTTCTAAAATCAAGAATCAAGGTGTTCCCGTTTTTCCAAATCGCTTTGACCGCGTATTGAATTTCAGGTAAACGTTTTAGATTTTTATAATGTTCTCCCTTGCCGGAAGCAAAGGCCTTATCAAAATAAGAGGATTCGCTGATTTCCCCGATGAGGGTCATCGTCTTGCGGCGGAATTCGTCCTCTTCCAAAAGAACTTTTCTCCGAACCGGAAAAACTTGTCTTTCGCCGTCCGAACCGTAGATGGTGATCTCCGTTCTCGGATCCCTGTTTCCGACTTCATAGAGAGAAAAAGGAACGAGCGTAATAAAGGGATTGTGACCCGCGAGAATAAAGGAAGTAAAAAACAAAATGACTCCGATCCAAGCGTAGGTGAGAAACAAAGTTCTTCGCGAAACACCATCTTCGGTCGCAGTGCGAAACAACCAGAGATAACCGAGATTGATTTTTACTCCGGCGGCCTTGATCGCTTCCCATGCCGCGTCTTTGATCGCGATTGCAGATTCTTTAATTTTTTGCCAATTCATATCCCCGGATTCCCTCTACGATACTTTTCGCTAACTTGACTTGCAAACCCTTGCTTTGCAAAAGTTTGGATTCTTTCTCATGCGAGAGATAGCCCATTTCCACGAGAACCGCTGGCATAAGGCTTCCTCTCAGGACTGAAAAATCGGCCTTTTTCACTCCCCTGGACAGGATTTGAGGTTGGAGCTTTTTTTTCATCTCCGATTCCAAAGACCTTGCTAAGATTCTGCTCCTTCTCTGGATTAAGGAAGACATCATTCCCGCCTGAACACGTTTGACCGCCGTGCTTCCTCGGGGTTTGAGAATCCTGTTTTCCAGAAGAGCGGTTTCTCTCGCCGATTCCGTGGAAGGCGTTTGAGAAAGATAATAGATCTCGAAACCGTTCACTTCCTCGTTGATGGAAGAATTACAGTGAAGACTGATAAACAAAGAACTTCCCGTTTTTTTGAGTTCTCTATTTGCGATTTCGGAACGGCGTTCCAATTCCACAAACGTATCGTCCGGTCTCGTTAGGACTACGTTGATCTCCGGATAAACCTTCTCGAAGAATTTTTTGAGAATTTTCGCAACCTGAAGGGAAATTTCTTTTTCGTGGGTTCCGGAACCGGAGGCCGTTCCGGGATCCTTTCCTCCGTGTCCGGCGTCGATAAGAATCGTTTTGATCCCGAGTTTTTCGGCGCCAGGAAGGACTTCCAACTCCAACACGTTTTCCTTATATTCATAACGAACGTCTTCGGACATCAACTGAACAAAGAGGGCTTCTATGATTTCCGGAGGAACGAGAAAATCCCTTTCTTTGTAAAGGACCGGAGAGGAAATCTTTTCGATCGTCTGGTTGAACGTGTAAAACGAAGAACCCACCCGAAATCGAATTTCCCCGGAAGGATGTCGGATCGAACCTACGAAAGTCGCGGGATTAAAATAGGATTTGAGGGAAGGAAATTCTTTTTGAACGTCCTCAAAGCGCACATAACGTTCGGAGGATTGTGTGGGAATGGCGACTTTCGCCTCCAATTCCCACAAACTTAGGGAGAATAAAATCAGCCCCCAAAGATAGATTTGATTTTTTGCCAAATCGAACCCTTTTTCTTCTGAGAACCTTCTCTTTTTGTATCGTTGATATCGAACAGATTCCGTTTGCTCTTGTCGTATTGTTTGTTGGACGACTGCTGATTTCGATTCTGATTCTGATTCTGATTTTGGTTCCGTTGTCCCTGTGGTTGACGTTGTTTGTCTTTATTGCCCTGGAACTTGTTCTGCTTATTGCCTGGTTTGTTTTGTTTCGGCTCTGCGGATAAAACTGAATCGGCTTTTTGCAAAAATACTTCGGCCTCTTGAATCGCCGCCGCCGGCTTTTTCTTATGCCCGTCGCGAGGATTTGCGTGCCCGGCGTGTGCGTGTGCAGGACGTTTGTCCCCTCTTTTGTCGCGACCGTGCTGATGAGCCCCGCCGCGTTCTCTTTCGTGAGGACGTCTTCCGTTCTGTTTGAAATGAGTTTCCTTTTCCTTATCGTAAGAATCACCACCCACAAATGCCTGAAATTCTCCCTTGGGAAACTGAATGTATTCTTCGTTGACTTCGAGTACTTCGATCTTTTGTTTGAGATACTTTTCGATCTTTTCCAATTCCACGTAATCGGATTCGGAACAAAAGCCGATCGCCTTTCCTTTTCTTCCGGCTCTCGCGGTCCTTCCGATTCTATGAACGTAGTTTTCCGTGTCTTGTGGAAGGTCGTAGTTGTAAACGATGTCGATATTCTCTACGTCGATTCCTCGAGAGGCGACATCGGTTGCGACCATGTAACGATATTTACCGGATTTAAAATCTCTGAGGAGCCTAAGTCTTTTTTTCTGATCCAGCTCGGAGGAAATTCCGGTAACGGGAACTCCGAATCTTCGAAGAGTATGTACGATTTTTGGAATATTCGCTTTATAATTCGTGAATATGATTCCCTGTCCCTCGTCGGTCGAGTTGAGAATCAAGTTGGTCATATAAGGAATTTTTTCTTCTCTTCCCAAGTGAACGATCTTTTGATCGATTCTCTCCGTGATAATCTTTTCCGGATTGATCTGGATCTCTACGGGTTCGTTTAAGAATCGATAGGCGAGACGCATCACTTCCACGGAAAGAGTCGCGGAAAAGAGCAAGGTCTGCTTCCGATTCTTACATTTATGAAGAAGCCAACGGATGTCTTGGATAAATCCCATGTCGAGCATTCGATCCGCTTCATCAAGAACGAAGAATTCAACATTTGTAATATCGATCGAACCGGACTTGATCATGTCGATCAATCTTCCCGGAGTCGCGACGATGATTCCTTTCAGACCTTCCAAGTCCTTGTTCTGGGACTTGTAATCGGTTCCGCCGATGATCGGAACCGCACGAACACCTTCTGCGTGTTTGAGAAGTTTTTTGGCTTCGTCGGAAATCTGCATCGTCAATTCTCTTGTAGGAGCTAAGACGAGAGCGGAAACTCCCTGAATTTCTTTGGTAAGAATCGTGTGAATGACAGGCACTAAAAAGGCCACGGTTTTTCCCGTTCCGGTTTGTGCGAGACCCGTAATGTCCTTTCCTTCCAGTCCATGAGGAATCGATTTCTCTTGGATTGGAGTCAGTTCGGTATAACCGATGTCTTGAATGGCGGAAAGTAATTTGGAATGTATGGAAAGTTCTTCGAATTTCATGTGTGCTGCTTCTGAGCGATTAAGTGGAATGTATCCCCGTAGCAGGTGAGGTCCGAGAGACGTGCAAAAAGTCTGTGACTCAGGATTTTTCCTCGCCAACCCCTATCTCGGGACGGGTGGTAGGACATCGGTTTCTTATACTCAGTTGTAAAACCGTATCCTTTCAACATTTTTTTCAAGGAGGCTGGGCTGTAATCCCAAAAATGGTCCTTTGGATGCGTGCGAAACCATTCTTCCGGATTGGTTTGAAATGTGGGACCGTTGAGCGAAGGAAGTCCTAAGAACAAAAAGCCTCCCGGTTTGACAAGACCGGTTAACTTCTCAAAGACAAAGTCCGCGTCAGGAAAATGTTCCACCACAAAGAAAGCCGCCACAACGTCAAAGGAGGCGCTTTTCAGAACATTCTCCTCTAAGAAGGAAGCGCAGAGGACATCCAGTCCCAGAGTTTTTCTCGAATATTCCACTTCTGCGGGAGAAATCTCGAGACCGGAAACCCGATACCCTTTTTTTCTCGCTTCATCTAAGAAGAATCCGGCGGCGGAGCCCAATTCAAAAAGAGAAGAATTTTCCGGGTTCTGAAATCGACCCAACATCGAAAGACGTTTTCTCGCGAGATCTCGAAGGGCTTCTTCGTCTTCGTAGTAGGTCTTTTGATACTGATTTTTGTATTCGTCCAGGAAGTAAGAATCTTTGTATTCCCGTGTTTGGGCGGGTTTATAAAAACAAACCCCGGTGCGTTTGCAGATCTGATACTGATCGGGAAAGCGTGGATGGGGAATGAGCTCGAGTTTGGGAAACATTCTCTCAGACCTAGAGAAACGGGAAGGGAGAAGAAAGAAAATTCCTTTTTTCGAAACTGCTTGAAAAATCGAGGAAGAGAATCTTCTTGGAAGGATCTTTCAAAAAATTCTATAGAATCAAGACGTATGAGCATCCAAAATAAAATCGAATCTCTGGGTTACAAACTTCCACCTCCTCCGCAAGCAATCGCGGCCTACATTCCTGCCAATCAGAGCGGCAACCTCGTTTTTACTTCCGGACAACTTCCCCTAAAAGACGGACAATTGATGCTCACTGGAAAATTAGGAGAAAGCCTTTCCATTGAAGACGTAAAGGAAGCCACGATCCAAGCCAGCCTGAATGCGATCGCGGCCGCCTCTGCGATTTGCGGAGGTCCGGATAAGATCGTGAGGATCGTAAAGATCGGAGTGTTTGTCGCATGTGGTCCGAACTTCACCGAGCATCATTTGGTTGCGAACCACGGAAGCAATTTCCTTCTTTCCGTTTTTGGAGAATCGGGACGTCATGCGCGCTTTGCCGTCGGCGTTCCTTCTCTTCCTTTGAACGCTCCCGTTGAAATCGAGGTCGTTTTTCAGGTCGCAGATGTTCAGTAATCTCTGGAAGGATATTCAGTGGAGCGTTAGAACAATTCCTCTTCTCGCGAGAGAATGGTTGACGTTCTATCTTTCTTTTACCGGAAGATTTACGGACTTTTGGAAAGAAAAATCGGGGACCGAAAAAGTTCTCTTTGTCGCGGTCACGCTTCAACTTTTTTTCAGCCTTTCGACTTGGATCGAATACACGATCAATCTCGGAGGGGAAGAAACGGAAGGCCTTCGTGTTTCGTCTAACTTTTACTTTATCATTCTTTCCGCCGGTGTTTTCTTTTTCGGTTCTTTCTGGAGATCTCACTGGCTGGGTTCTCTTCTGTTGAGTCTTCAATTCCTTCTCGGTTTGGGAACTCTCGCTGGAATCTTTTTTCCTGAGACGTTCTTTGTGAGTTTTTTGAGAGAAACCGATTACGTTTTCAGTTGGAAGTTCTACGGTTATTTGGGAGCTTGGGGTTTCACCTCGATTCTGGCTCTGAATCAGTTCTTTCAGAAAGACTAAGAGCTTATAAAGAAGCGTAAACAAATCCATTTTTATTTTCTCCGACGAAAAATGGGTGCGAGAAATCTTTCGTCGCAATTTCCTCCTTTCCGTTTTTGGAAAACCTAAAGTAGGAACTCCTTCTTTTTAGAATCTTAGATTAGAGAGCGCAGACTTTCCGCTAACAGAAGACATCCGATGTGTTAGAAATCCCCCGGAATAAAACGGGTTCACTCCGTGAAAAAGCAGAACGTGGGAACTCCTTTTTCGATTTTTTCGTCTTCCCATTCCGCAGTTCACAACAAGAAAGCCGGATCTTCGATTTTTCCTTTTATTGGCTTAAGACAAAGTAAAAGTAGGAACTCCCAAAGTTTTAAATTCTCATTTTACGATTCGTTTTCCAAAAATAGGACCTCGTATTCTTTCGTCTTTTTGGATACTAAAAAGTAGGATCTCCTCAAAAAGGAGTTCCTACTTTTTGATCTTCTTTTAGGAGCAAACAACTCCCTTTTACATCCTTCCTCCAAAACCATAATTCTTTCCTGCGGAAAACCCAAACCCACCTTTTTCGAAAGACTGGTTTCAGAAGAATTTTTCAATCGTGAGAGTTCCCACAAAAAAAATCCGAAGAGACATAGTCTAAAAAATTTCTCGAAAAAGCGGATTCAAATTCAATAACTTTTATACAATTATTTATTTACAAATTTAAATTTCAATCGATCATCCGGACGTTATGGAGAAATAAAAATGAAAATAATAACTTTGGTATTTTCTACTTTTATAATTTTTAATATTCTAATAGCACAATCTTCAAAAAATTCCCAGACAGCCGCGGAGATCATCGAACGTTCCAACCAATTTATCGAACAACTTTCCTACCCGATGCGCGAACGCGATCTTAAACCGGATGGCGACATAGGGAAAACTTTCGAAGAATTAAAAAAGGATTCGGAAACATTCATAAAGGAAGCGAACTCGGACAAAAGTGCATTCAAAGAAGTCGAAAAGGTAAAAACAAAACTACAACAAATCAAAGCGGAATACATTCGAAAAAGAGAACAAATCGCATCCGAAGAATATAACTTCAAACCGAGGTTCGGAATTTCTCCCGGCATCATGTATCTTTCCGGCCAAGGGAGAGGGGAATACATTTCAGGTGCGAGTGTCGATTCTTTCGGCTTTATTGTCGCAAATGAAAAACTGAGGAATATCACACGTTTGTTTCCTACGGTCACCGGGTATTGGTCTCCGGAAAAGATTAGCCCGGCCTTTGTCGGAGTCACCGTTGGATTGAATGAGGGCAAGAATTCAGGCCTCGGCTATTCCCTCGCCTACGGAATTACCTTCGGAGTCGTCTTATCGGGCAATGTTCATTTCGGATTTTTTTATGGACAAATCTTCGACCCTTCCGTTCGAAAACTTCCCGCTTATTTAACTCTGAGTCAACCCTATCCAAGTCATTTACTCGGACCCGACGCCAAAGCTTCCTATCAATACGCAGGTTTTTCCGTACCAACCGAAGCGGTAAATGGAATTTACAATGCTTTTGGTATTGTCATCAGCGTCTCTGTCGGAAAATAAAAACGCATAACACGCTGCCCGTATTGAAACATACGATCTTTAAAATATTATGGATAACTAATATAATCCCATGTGGAACTCTGGCTCGGCAACATCGTACAGTTGTGTTTTGCGTTCTCGTCCCCGCCGGCACAGAGATTCGTGGTCAGACGGTGTGTGTTTCCAAAAGGCGCCGCTCCCGAATCCGCGTCCGTGAGGGCTCCCGTCATTCCGAAAGAATTCAACCAAACATCGGTAACCTGATTGGGATTCCCGGAAAAGTTTGCCACCGAATCTCCGATGTGAATCAATCCATAATAAGAATTCGCCGAGGTCAGACCGCTAACGCTCAACCAAGCCGCGTTGCTCGCAGAAGCGACGTGATAATCGGAAACACCGCTATAAATGGAAACCCTTCCCAAAGACTTGATTTTTCCTTGATAGGCGGCGTGACCGCTTCCCTGAGAATGTCCTCCTAGATAAACCTTACTCCAATTAACCCCGCCTCCGCTCAAGAATTGGTCCCAACCGTCGTTGGGCCGTTTAGCCGCGAGATATTGAAGCAATTTCAAAAGTCTTCCATCGATCGAATTAATAAAATCCACCGAAACCGCGGTCGTCTTATCCACTCCCGTTAGAATTTCTTCTCTCGTATTTCCGAAACAGGTAGCTGAATTATTAGGCGCCGTGTTGCAGATAACGTTAATCGGCTCCGAGTTCGGATACATAAGGCCGATACTATGATAACCTCGGATCGCCCCTTCTTCTATGATCTTAGAAACTCCGATCGGATTGGAACCCGAGCCCGGCAAAAAAACCGACAGCAAATTTTTAGGAGTCCCGTAAGGGAGATACATCAAATGCGGATCATTATATCTTAGAATACAACTCGCTCCATAACTCGGGAGAACAAAAATTCTAGTAAGTCCGTTGAAGGTATCAACACGCGGCGGAAGCGAAGTCTGAGCGCATTGAATAAAGTCGATCACCGCAAATCCTAAAATCGTCTCGTGAAGATCCCGGTCTTTTTCATCCTTATCAGCGGTCCACTTTGTACAACCTAAGAACAAAAGAAGAAGCAAGAAAAGTATAGTAGAAAACTCTAAAGTATTTTTTTTCATCTTACCTTCTTTGTTTCAAGTTTAGAATCGAAAAAGAAATCCTTTAGTGTACAAAACAATCGTTGTTTCGTTGAATTTCATTCTTCTTTTTTTTGGAGAAATTCGGTTCACAAAAAGTGAAGTTTTTTTCGATATTTTTCGAAGAATCATTCTATCTGCAGGAATGAATCGAAAATCATTCGTCTAAGATTCTCCTTAGAGCCTTTCTCCGCCTTTGTATTTTCGATTTCGATCCTTGGCACAAACTCCGGATTCCGCACACTCCGAAGTTTCCAAAACCATTTGAAACGTTTTGGAATCCGCTCTGGAAATGACTTTCCCCTGCCAATAGACATTTTGCGAGTCCTTTGCGTATTCGGAATCCATCGATAGATTTACATCCAATGGATTGGGATATTTTAGGACTTCAAAACTTTTCGGTGAGCAAGAAAAAGATAAAACGTCCGATGAGTTTAAAAAATAACATCCTTTCCCGTCCTTTGCATACTGTCCCAAAAGTGTGAACGTCTCCGTATCAGCTCCGGGAATTCGTTTTCCCTGATAGTAAATCGCGGTTTTCGTTTTTAAAACTTCGTAAAAAATAGAATCCAGAAACAAAGGTGATTCCGCATCCTCATCGATGTTTATCCCAGTATAATAAAGGCGTTTTCCGTCAATCCCGTAATCGGTGTTACTTCCTTCGCGACTCAAAACTTGGAAACTTTCCGGCTTTGCCTTTTCTAAAACGAAAAATACGATCTCCTTCTCCGTCCAAATCTTTAAATCGAGAGGAATCACAATCAACCAGGCTTTGGGAGAATTCGTTCTGATATTCAAATTCGTCGTTACGTAATAAACTGCCTTCCGATCCGAAGAATATCCTTTTCCCAGAATTCGAAAACTTTCAGGGTCGACTTCGGGTAGTCTCGTCTCTTTGTAATAAACGATTCGATCGTCTTTCGCATATTCTCCGTCGATAATCTCAAAATTTTTTCTTTCCCTTGTTTCGATCTTGTGGTCTTCATAATAGGGAAGAATCCAATATTTATAATGATATCCTTTCGAACAGGAGACTATAAACATAAAAACCAAAAGCCATCTGTATTTCATAATTTTTGTATATTCTATTTTTTTAATTTTTTTGAACCGATTCAACAAAATTCGCGAAGTTCAAAAAGAACGAACGTTGCGAGCATCGACCCCAAGAAGGATGGAATAACTTCCAATTCTTATCGGGAAGGTTTTGCGTTTTTGAAAAGGCCCTTAGTCGAAAATGCCTAAGTCCATCTTCGCATCTTCAGAGGCCATTTCTCGCGGATCCCATTTCGGAATCCAGACCACTTCCACTTCAGCTTCCGTGATCCCATCCACGCGGAGTGTGTGATTGATGACATCCTGTTTCATCTGGGGGCCCGCAGGACAAGCCATTGATGTGTAAGTCATATCGATTTTTGCTTTGGTTCCTTCTACCTTGATCCTATAAATGAGTCCGAGTTCCGCGATCGAGATTCCGATTTCGGGATCTTCTACCTTTTTGACTTCTTCGTAGATTTGTTCTTCCAATGCGTTTGTGGGAGCTTCTAACATTTTCTTGGGCCCCTCCTTTTCTAATTTTTCACGGACTCGCTTTGTTTCTTGAAAAAACCTGTGTGGGAACTCCCAAAATTTCCACTTTCTGGGTCGAACCCGGTCCTGGTAAAAAAGCCCTAGTTCTAAACGCGGTAGGGATCAAGGCGGAGTCAATAAATTGAAACTCGGCGCCCTTTCTCTTGAACTGAGAACAATTCAATTTATTGACTGGAGCCGCGAGCCCGATCCGCAACGCGGAACCGCCCCAAAATGGACATTTTTTTGCAGTTTATTTAGTTTCTTTGTGAAACAATAGTAGGAACTCCCAAAAATTCAAATCTTTCACAGAAGACTGGCTTTCATTTCCGAATCTTGGAAAGAGCCCTTTCCAGCGTATTCCAAGGAAGAACCGCACATTTAATTCTCGCGGGAATCTTTTTCACGGATTCCATTGATTCCAATTCTTCTAAGTTTTCTTCAAACTTAGGATCCTTGTCCTCCAAGAGCATCTCCTTAAATCGAGAAAGTATCCTTCCAGCTTCGGAAACCGTCTTTCCTCGTATCGATTCCGCCATCATCGACCCGGAAGCCTGAGAAATCGAACACCCTTTTCCGTTCACCCGAACTTCGGAGATTTTTTCCCCTTCCAGATTGATCGTCAATTCGAGTTCGTCTCCACAAAGAGGATTGACCCCGTGTTCATACAAGTCGGCGGGTTCGAGTTTTCCTCGAAATCTCGGATTTTGATAATGCTCTAAAATAACTTCTTTGTAAAGACTATCGCTTAAGGACACGGGAGAAAATCTCCTTTACCTTAATTAGACCTTCGATCAATCGATCGATATCGTCTTTTGTGTTGTAAAGATAGAGACTCGCTCTGCACGTTCCCGGGATGTTTTTGAACGCCATAAAGGGCTGGGCGCAGTGATGTCCGACACGGATCGCAATTCCCTCTTCGTCTAAAATTGTTCCCACGTCGTGAGGATGAACCCCCTGGAAGTTAAAGGAGATCACTCCTCCCCTTTTGGAAAGATCCTTCGGTCCGTACAGTTCCAGCCCCCCGAAATCCTCCAAACGATCCAAGGCATAAGACAAAAGTTCAAGTTCGTGATTTCGGATTTCTTTCATTCCGATCGTTTCGAGATATTCGATCGCGGCTCCGAATCCGATCACCCCCGCGATATTCGGAGTTCCCGCTTCCAATCGGGAAGGAAGTTCCGCATACGTGGATCTTTCTTTGAATACCTGGGAAATCATATCCCCTCCTCCCATCCAAGGAGGCATCTCTTCCAAGATTTCCTCTTTTGCGTACAGAACTCCGACACCCGTCGGTCCGAGCATCTTGTGCGCGGAGAACACGTAGAAGTCAAAATCCATCTCCTTCATGTTCACGGGAAGATGACAGACTCCTTGCGCCCCGTCCACGAGAACCTTCGCTCCCACTTCCTTCGCTCTTTTTTGAATCGGCCCCAGATCGTGTATCGTTCCGGTCACGTTCGACATCTGGGAAACGGCGACTAACTTTGTTTTCGTTGTTATGATTTCGTTTAGATTCGCAAGATCGAGAGTCGCGTCCTCATTCAAAGGTATGAATCTTAGAATCGCCTTCTTTTCTTGAGCCAACATCTGCCAAGGTACGATATTGGAATGATGTTCTAGTTCGTTGAGAACAATCTCGTCCCCTTCTTTGATCTGGGTCCTTCCCCAAGTTTGGGCTACTAAGTTTATGGACTCTGTCGCGTTTCTCGTAAAGATACAAACCTTCGCGCACTGAGCTCCGATAAATCGTGAAAGATGAATTCTACTGAGTTCGTATTTTTCAGTCGCTTTTTGAGAAAGATAATAAATCCCACGGTGAATGTTTGCGTTCTCTTCTCTGTAGTATTTTTCGATCCGATCGATGACCGTAAACGGCTTTTGAGAACTGGCAGCGCTGTCCAAAAAGACGAGAGGCTTGCCGTTCATCATCGTTCCTAAGATTGGAAAATCGGTCCTTATTCTTTCAGAAGAGAAGCTCATATTTGTCAATCCTCCAGATCCACTTCGATTGAGTCACCTACGATTCGCACCGGATACACGGGGAGATCCTCCACCGCTGGCATACAAAGCGCCTTTCCGGTTTTGATCGAGAATTGAGCCTCGTGTCTTGGACAAGTGATTACGTCTCCGCAAAGTTCGCCTTCGGAGATGGCTTCTCCGTCGTGAGTGCAGACGTCTTCGAATGCGTAAAGATTTCCTTCCAAACTCGTGATCCCGATTCTATTATATCGGGTTTCCACTACTTTGACTTTCCCGTTTTCGATTTCGGAAAGTTTTGCGAGTTTTCGAAAGCTCATAATTCTCCCTCTACCTTCTTCGCGATGAGAGCAAACAATTCTTCCTTGATCGTTTCGGATTCGATTTCACCGATCACTTGCCCAAGAAAACCGTCCACGATCATTCTTCTTGCCTCGTCCTCGTCGATCCCCCGAGACGCGAGATAAAACAGCTGATCTTCGTCGATCTCTCCGACGGTGGCTCCGTGTTCGCACTTCACGTTCTCCGCGTAGACCTCCAATTTTGGAATCGATTCGGCTCTCGCGGTTCGATCCAGAAGAAGATTGTTATTGATCTGGATCGCGTTCACGTCCTTACATGTGTTCGGAATCTGGAGATTCCCCGTAAAAATATGATGCGATTTTTCTAAATAAGCGCCTCGATAGAGGATCGAACTTTCCGTATGACTTTCTCCGTGAATGATCTTCACTTCGGAATCTTGAAATTCTCTTCCGGACATCGGCGCCAAACCCAAAACTCGGGCTCGCGCACCTTTTCCGGACAATTCCACTTGGAGAATATTTTTTCCTTTGTAACCGCCCGGAGTCACTTTTGCGATCTTCACATCCGAGTCCTCTTTTTGATCGGAGAATAGATTCTGAAAATGGAATATACTGGAACCGAAGGATTCGATTCCCGTGTAGGAAAGTTTCGTTCCTATCCCGCTCTGAAGAATCGTAAGTCCTTGGAAAAGTTTAAAGTTTACTTCTTCCGGACATTCGTATCGTTCCGCGAAAAATGCTCTGCTATGATTTCCGAACTTGGCGACGACGAGAGGAAGAATTCTTGCTTCCTTCTCCAATCGAAATTTGATTTCGATTTCTTCTGTAAGAATTTGGTCTTCTCCGACTTCGAGATAAATCCCGTGAGTAAAAGAGGAAAGACTGAGAAGAGTGAACCATTCTTCATTCTGTTTTTGGAATGTATTTTCGAGGACGTTTAAAAAATATTCGAGCTCTTTTCCGGTAAGAGATTCCGATCTGATGATTTTTACTTCTTTCGGTGCGTGGATGGAAACCGAGTTCTCATCGGGGAAATCCGAGAATTCTTCCGGATGAAAATTGGAAAGTGGAACTTTGCGCCAGGATTCGTTTTCCGATCTTGGAATCGAAAGTGTGGAGAATTTGGAAAAAACTTTTTTTCGAAAATCTTGAAGAACCTGCGGTTCCTTGCACTTCGAGAGAAAAGTCGTAAACTGTGTTTCTATGGACACTTGGTTTTTAATCTCCAGATTCTGCAAGGATCCAGTCATATCCTTTTTCTTCCAGCTCCAACGCGAGTTCTCTCGTTCCGGTTTTCAAAATTCTTCCTTTTGCAAAGACGTGAACAAAGTCGGGCGTGATGTAGTTTAGCATTCTTTGATAGTGTGTGATAAGAAGAATCGAACGCTCCGCCGTTTTGTTTCTGTTGATTCCTTCGCTTACGATTCGAAGCGCGTCGATATCGAGTCCGGAATCGGTTTCGTCGAGAACGGAAAGTTTCGGCTTGAGGAGACTCATCTGGAGAATTTCGTTTCTCTTCTTTTCTCCTCCGGAGAATCCGTCGTTCACATAACGAGAGATAAACGATTCTGGAATATCGAGATCGGCCATTCCCTGTTTGAGTTCTTTTCTAAACTCCTTTACGGGAAGATCCTTTCCTCGAACGGACTTCACGATCGTTTTTAAAAAGTTTCCGATGGTGACTCCGGGGATGCTCGTCGGATATTGAAAGCAGAGAAAGATTCCGAGGCGCGCGCGTTCATCGGTCGGAAGTCCGAGAATGGATTTTCCTTCGAAGAGGATGTCACCCGAAAGGACCTGGTATTTCGGATGGCCCATGATAACATTGGAGAGTGTGCTCTTTCCGGATCCGTTCGGACCCATGATGGCGTGTACTTCTCCGGGTCGAATCGTGAGATTGACACCTTTTACGATTTCTTTGATTTCTCCGGAATCTCCGGTATGAATTCCTGCCCTGAGGTCCTGGATCTTTAAAATCTCGGTCACAAAAGCACCTTTATCAGTGGATAGTGGGATCGGGAAATTTGTCTTCGGCGCGTCGTTTGCGGTAGAACGGATCTATTTCTCCCGAAAATGAATGGCTCTCGATGAGAAACTCGCTCCCGATTCTTTCCTCTGATCCCTATTCTACCAGTGTTTTTTTCTGTAGGGAGAGATCAATAGGAAAGAAGAAATAGGTCTTGAGGAGTGTGGGGAGTTCCTACTTTTTCGTTTTCTCCTCGGAAAGTCGGATAAGCCGATGGAAGAATTTGGATCCTGCGAAGTTCTTGGACTTTTTTGGGAGTTCCTACTTTTTGATGAAGATGCGTTTTCGATGTGAAGAACCGAAAGGAGAAAAGGATTTCCTCTTAGAAATGGAACATAAGCCTATCACCAGGAACGCCCGCAGAAAAGAGTCTTATCTTTCGTATTTTCTATGGATCGGAGAGTTCTCCTACAGGAAAGGGTTACAGTGCATCCGCTTTGCCTTTAAAAGAAAACTTTTCGGAACTCAAAAACGATCCATCTTCTTCTTTTTTGGGAGTTCCTACATCTTCCTATCAGTTGAGTTTCAGAAACAAGGAGTAAGGTTTTTTCTTTATCTTTCTGGAACTTAGGAGTTCCTACTTTTGCTAAGGGAGAAGCCGCCATTCTAAAGGGACCGGCGAGGTTCAAGTGGGGAGTTCCCACACGGAGAGGGATTTCACAAATCGTCAAAAACTTTACAAAGGCTTTTTTGCTCTAAAAGCAAGGCTCTTCGGAATTTTTAGGAGATCCTACATTTCGCTGGCCAAGCGCGAGAGGACTGAAAAATTTCGATTCTTCTTCCATACCCCTTTTTCAGAGGAGGAGTTCCCACGCGGAACCTAAGTTTAAGCAAGAAAGGAGTTCCTACTTTAAAAGGACTTTACGAGAATTTGAATCTCTCCAAATCACACTGCCTAAAATTGTCGGGGGAAAAAAGATCCAACTTACAGAGAGGAATTTTGAAAAAAAGAGAAGAAAGTCTTAAACCCTTTCCCAATCCATCTTAATGATAAGAATATAATTATCTCTCAGAGTGTAGGTAAAGATTACGACTTGTTTATGAAGATCCATATCATAGACCGGCTCGGTCACGGTCCACTTTGCATGACTCTGCACCACCTTAGCTTTGTGCCTTATAAAAAATGGTCTCCAAGCATAATTATTCCCAATCTCTGTCAGATCCGAATCCCAATCCTCTCCGGGATGAGAACGAAAATAAGTGGGAGTGATCTGATAACCGAAAATATCACAGGCAAAGACGGAAAGAATTTCGGAAGGGAGATTCGGAAGCATCAAATGCAAAACAACAGGGAGGTCTTCTTTGCCGTTGTGCCTCAGAGCTTCGAGCTTTTCCCCCAGAGCGTCGATCACGGCCTGACCTTTTTGAAATTCTTCCAAGAGTTCCATAAATCTTAAACCGGAGAATTTTTCGAGAGTATCTCTCAGAGTTCGGTTGAATTGTTTCTTATCTTGGAATTCCACCTGAGGTCTTGAAAAATAAAAACCTTGCAGGAGGTTCGCTCCCATCGAAAGAGCGAGATGCAATTCTTCTTCGGTTTCGATTCCTTCAAAGAGAAGATCGGAGCCGAGTTTCTGGGACATGTCCGCGATTGCACTCAGAACGTTCTTAAAAGATCTTCGGTTTAAACTTTCCCGCATGATCTTGATATCCACTTTCATGATATCAGGATGAATATAACCGATTCTTTCTAAATTGGAGAATCCGACTCCGAGATCATCGACCGCGATCTTAAATCCGTAGTCTTTAAAGACGTTTACGATCGAAAGAAGTTTTTCTATACTCCCGTCGAACTTATCTTCCGTAATTTCAAGAACGACTTCGGAAGGAGAAATTTCATACTTTTCAATCAGGTTGAGAACGTGTAATCTTTTGAGGTCTAAGACGTCCCCGGTATGAATCATTGAGAGAAAGTTAGGCATCATGTTCAGGAAAAGTTTGGTTCTCATTCCCGTATCTTTCAGGTGCCGAATCGCTTTTTCTCGGATGAGTCGATCGATCTGAATCAAACGGACCGTATCCAACTCGGGATTGTGAAATTGATATCCCAAAGAGCGGTATTCGTTTTTTTCGGGAGAGTAGAATCTTCCTAAAACTTCGTATCCTACAATGTTACAATTGGTGACTTCCAGGATCGGTTGATAGTGAGGCTGATAGTAATTCTCCCCATAAGAGAGAATGTTGCTTGTATCCTGGCTGTATAACATGATCGTTTAGATTCTCTTTATGGAATCCGCAAACTCGTCTTCGGCAAGCAAAATTCCGTACGAAAAGATTCAAATTAAGAGGAAGAGAAGACCGCATTCTTCTTTTTTTTTATGAACGTTCGAAAAAACTGACAATTCTAAAGGTATTCTTGCATGAAAGAGGCGATCGGCCATCTTCTCAACCCTTCCACACTAGAACCCAATCTCGGTCTCTATTTAGGAACTCTTGGAATCGATAATTCCAGAGAGTATAAGTCTTCTTTTTTCTCTTCTTGGAAAAAAATAGACTCCGTTTTAGTCGATTTGCTTACAGAGGATTTTCTTTTAGCGCTTCGAATTTTTCGGGGTCCAGGCGCCTGTCGCGCCTTTCTCAACCTTTGGTTTACGGAATCAGGTAAATTCAGAGATTTTGAATGGGACGGAAGACCCGGTAAGGAATTCTTATCCAGAGGAACATTTCGAAACGGTTACTGGAGTTTTACTCAGGGAAATCAGAGATTCAATTTTCGCTTGGATGACACGATTCAACAAGGTTATACTCATTCCTCCATTCTCGCAAATGATCTGAATCTTCAGTTGGATGCTCTCGTGAGCACGGTAGAAAAGGTTCAGAAACCGGTTTCTTCTCTCGAAACCTCCGGAAAAGATTGGCTCTTCCGTCTTCTTTCTCCCGATCTTTCCGTGAGGGGTCAACTCGCTCTGGACGAAAAAACTTGGAGTTTGGATTCTTCCGAAAAACTTTCCTATAGCATTACTTCCGGTTTTAGCGATCAGGCGTTTCTTCCCGAATCTCGGATTTACGGAAGCGTAAACGCGAAGAATTCCTTTCGTCTGAACCTCAACGAGAATACGGGGGTTCTTCTCTGGAGAAATGGAGTTCCCACACTTTTAGAATCCGCAACCTTCAAAAAAGAATCCTTGTCCTACGTTCTCCACGATCCTTCGGATCAGATCGAACTGACAGTAACGCCGATTCGGACCACACCTCAGATCATTTCCGGTTTTTTTGGGAAAAAAATTCCTCTGGAAAGAGTGGAAGGGAGAATTTCGGGAAAGATTCGATTTGGAAACAAGAAGGAAACGATCAAAAAGGGTTTTGCGATTTTAGAAGTGTAAGAGTTTCTTCCTTCCCTTTTTTCAAACGGCCCTCCTCCGCTCGGTAGCTTTTTTTTCGACCAAGATCGTTTGTCGGAACCCGGGATATCCCCGTTTCGAAGCACACTTTCCATTTTTTGAATATTCTCTTTCCTTTTATTTTCTCCCTCGCAGTTTTGAGGACGTTTCGAAATCGAAAGAGGTTTTTTTAGAAAGAATTTCGGACCTTTCGACATTTCCTAAAAGCCTGAATTGCAAAAAATCTTACAATATTCAGGAAGCCTTGTTAAAATCGCGGGAGTTCCCACAAATTTTTTCCCTTTGGAGGTTCAAAAACATTCTAACGAATGGATTTTTGTTAAGAATTGTCTCAGAATGTAGGAACTCCATTAAAAGTTCAAGAATCCAAAGTCTGTTTAAAAATTCATAGGCCTCGCTCAACGGATATTGCGGGAACCCCAGCGTTTTTGACGAGTGAACCGAATCCTGAAAACGGCTCCGCTCCATATCCTTCCCACAAGTATTTGGAATCTCAAGAGGAACCCTGTCGGAACTCCGACGCCTTCCGTGAAAGTAGCGGGCCCCGCCCGAATTTCGGGTGGTGGGGAGCGGTGGCGGGAAAAATTCCGAAGACTTTCCTATATCATAAAAACAAAATTTCGCAAGAAAAAAATCCCTTGTAGGAACTCCTAGAAAACCCTTGTGACGGTTCTTGTTGTATCTCCTCTCAACTTGTGGGTAAGGTTATGTTCCGGTCTGAGAGTATTTTTTCTAAATTTTGATTGGAGTTCCTACATTCTCCGAAATTCGAGCTTCTCGCTTCTTTTGGCATTCGAGAAAGTTTGGGGACAAACTCTTTTCTAAGAATGGGATTCCCTATTTTTCTGAAACGTTCTACTAAGATCCATCTTGACGTTGAGTTTTCGAAGACTCTCCTGCATCGCGTCTCGAAACCCCGGATACAAACTCAGGGCTTCTAAAAAATCCTCTTTGCTGAGAGTGTAGATTTCGCAG
The DNA here is from genome assembly GCF_016919175.1 of Leptospira ainlahdjerensis. Lineage (GTDB taxonomy): Bacteria > Spirochaetota > Leptospiria > Leptospirales > Leptospiraceae > Leptospira > Leptospira ainlahdjerensis. The sequence continues at coordinate 64,624 of NZ_JAFFPU010000051.1, forward strand.
ATAGAAATACAACGAATCGTTGCAGAACGGGGTTCCGCAGTAACCAATGCCAATTCCCCAAAAAATTGTCCGTCTCCGAGGGTTACGATCACTTTGGAATCATCCGGTGATAAAACTTCGACGCGACCTTCACTGAGGACATAAAGATTGTGACCGATATCTCCTCTGTGAAAAATAATATCTCCCGGAAGAAAAACGTGATGTTTTAAGGAGAAGATGAGACTGGTCACAAGAGAAGAGTCAGCTCCTTTGAGAAAGGGTACCTTTTCTAAAAATTCCCTGTGGAGATGAATTCTTACGTCCCTCTGAAGTGATATCGGGAGGTCGCTTAACAATTCCTTTTCGTTTTCTCCCCATCCCCTTTCTATGATATACATATAATAGTCTCGAATCTTTCTTCGAAGCCAAAAGGGTAGTTTTCTCGCTCTCAAGAATGAATCGACTTGGGCCATTCTTTGAAGTTTTGTCGCTCTGACGAGGTCCAGATTGGCGAGAATACTCGCAACGTTACCGATCACGGTCGCGTAAAAAAGCGCGCCAGTGAGCATTACAAATATCGTATATATTCTTTGATGGGTCGTGATTGGAACGATGTCTCCGTATCCTACCGTTGTTAGAGTTGTGATCGTCCAATAGAGAGCTTTCACATATTGATCGATTCCAGTTTCGGCGGAATCCAATTCGTCTATATACAACCATCCGATCGCGCACCAGTGCGCTACAACGCTGATCCAAAAAAGAAGGAGCACCAATCGAAGAATTCCGGGCGCCGGTTTGAAAGATAGATTCAGTCGATAGAGAATTCCCGGGATACGGACCACTTTTAGAATTCGAGTGATTCCAAAGAGGAGATATAAAAAAGGATGTGTGGCAAGATCGACGTCGAAAAGGCCTTCCACTACGATCTCAAAAGGAAAGGCGGCAAGGAAATCAAAAGCGAACCAGGTTTTGAAATACTTTAGAATCGTTTTTTTCTGTAAGTGAATCCATTTTCCCTGTACGTTTTCGGGGGAAAAGATATTCACAAGAATATCTCCAAAGAAGAGGAGATCCACAAGGAGGTAGAGAGCGGTTACGACAAAACCTTGTTTGTAGGAGAGAACAACTCGAAGTGGAGACTCGACAGATGCATAGAGAATGCAGATGAAGATTAGGACATCCCAGAAAATTCTTCGTTTGTTATCCACATGAAACATGCTCATCGTCGTTCTTCTTCTCTCCTTTTTTTTAGTTTTTCCTCCTAGGAATTCTTTTTCCTTTAGGAGAAAATTGAAATGTTTCCCTATCTTAAGGAATAGACTTGAGAATGAAATAATTTATAAGGAATCCCTTTGCTCCCAGAAGTTAACATTTATCAATGTTTTTGAGGAGGAAATTTTGGGAGTTCCTACTTTTGAAAATCCCGGACCGGCCTCTTCACGGTAGTTTGAACCGAAGTTTCCGTCTTTCGAGATCAGGTAAATCCTCCGGAAACCGAAACGGAGGAGTTCCCTACTTTTCGGTTTTAGAAAAGGTTCTTTCAGGAAGAGATGAGTTCCCACTTTTCTAGAAGCAACGACTTTCAAAAAGGAATCTTTGCCTAAATTCTATTCTTTCAATCCAATCCTTTCGAAGTGGTCCAACCGAATTCTGTTGGTTCAGATTTGAACAGACCCCAAAGAATCAACGCGTTTCGCGAGGAGCAAGGGCTTACGTTTAAAGTTAACAAGAATCGATTCCTTTAAGAGTAAAAAAGTAGGAACACACACATTTCCCCACTTTCAGAGAAAAATCTACAAATCGTTTGAAATCCTGATTATTGTGGGAACTACCCGTTCTGCAACTTCATTGCAAAATTAGAGTCCCCCCGATCCAACGAAAAAAGTAGGAACTCCCAAAACCATCAAGCCCCGAGAATCAAATCCAGAACTACCTTTCCGTCCTCTTCTCCCGTCACAGAATTCATCGCTCTTTCCGGATGAGGCATCATTCCTGCAATTTTGAAATTCTTCGAGGTAATTCCCGCGATCGCATCCAGAGAACCGTTTGGATTCTCCCCGAAATAACGAAAGAGGATTCTTCCCTCGTCTTCGAGTTGTTTCAAAACGTCGGAAGTCGCAAAGTAACAACCGTCCGCGTGTGCGATCGGAATTCTCAATTCTTTCTGAGGATCCAAAGAGGAAGTCACGGGATTTCCGGAGGAACCTTTTTTCAAGGTCACAGTTTTACAGATATATTTCAGAGTTTTGTTTCTCGTCAGAGCGCCGGGCAAAAATTCAGCCTCCGTAAGAATCTGGAATCCGTTGCAGATTCCGAAAAGTTTTCCGCCCTTATCGACGTGTTCTTTCACGGATTTCATCACAGGAGAAAAACCGGCCATCGCACCGGAACGAAGATAATCCCCGTAGGAAAAACCTCCCGGAAGAATCACGAGTTCGTATTTTTTTTCAAGCTGATCTCTGTGCCAGATACGATCCACTTCCGCCTTATATTGATCCCTTAGAACTCTATAAATATCGGCGTCACAGTTGGAACCGGGAAACGTGATTACGGCAACTTTCATATTTTTTGAATATTAGCAGAATATGTTTCGATTACGTGATTTACAAGAATCTTGTCGCAGAGTCTTTCTACGTCTTTTCTCGCGGCCTCTTCGTTCGGAGCGTCGATCTTGAGTTCGATATATTTTCCGACTCTTACGTCTTTCACCGATTTTTCTCCGACCTCGGAGAGAACTTTTTTAACCGTACTCCCTTGCGGGTCCAGAACGGATTCTTTGAGGACTACCTGGATTTTTGCGATGTACATGAAAGTATGAGATCCTCTATCTTCTGGTATTTTTCTCTCAGCTCGGAAATGAGTTTTTCCGGGAGATCGGGAGCCGGAGGCATCTTGTTCCAGTTCGTAGTTTCGAGATAATTCCGGAGGATCTGCTTGTCCAAACTCGGTGGAGAAATTCCTACAGAATAGGTTTCCGCAGACCAATACCGGGAAGAATCCGGAGTGAGGAGCTCGTCGATCAGGATAACCTGTCCGTCCAAGATCCCAAACTCAAACTTGGTATCACAGAGAATGATTCCCGCCCTATCTACCACTTCAGAGGCGCGCAAGAAAATGGAAATCGATTTTTCTCTGAGAATTCCGAAGAGTTCTTTTCCGATTCGATTTTCCATCTCTTTCTCGGAGATGTTCTCGTCGTGTCCTTCGTCGTTTTTTACCGCAGGTGTAAAAACGGGTTCGGGTAATTTCTGAGATTCTTTCAAACCTTTGGGAAGGGTCATACCCGCGAGAGTTCCCGCGTCCTTGTATTCTTTCCAACCGGAACCGGAGATATAACCGCGAACTACACACTCGTAGTCGATTCGTTTGCATTTTTTTACGAGAACGGATCTTCCTTCCAAGTCAGGATGATTTTGAAAAGGAAACGGGAAATTCTTAACATCCGTTTCGAGGATATGATTGGGAATGTCTTTGAAGTATTCAAACCAAGAAGTGGAAATTCGATTGAGAACCTTTCCTTTGTCCGGAACGGCTTGAGGAAAAACTACGTCGAACGCGGAAATCCGATCGGAAGAACTCAAGATGAGCTTATCGCCGAGATCGTAGATGTCTCGGACTTTTCCTCTGTAAGAAGGATTCGGTAAATTCATAATTTCAAAACCATCATAGCGATATCGTCATCATTTGTACGTCTCTCGGAATGCGCAAGAATGGAATCCATCATCGATCCGAGAATATCTCCGCCCTTGAAAACTTCTTCTTTAAAGATTTTTTTGAGACGTTCTTCTCCGAGAATATTCATACTCTTGTCGGCGATCTCGGTCGCGCCGTCCGTATAAAGAAGAAGAAAGGCGCCTTTCTCGAACTGAATCGTTTTGAATTCTTCGCTTACATTGAGTTCGATCGGGATAATGAGAGGTCCCATTCCAGGGAGAGTCGAAACGATTCCGTTTTGAAAAAGAATCGGAGCTGGATGACCTCCATTCGAATATTCGAATATAAGATTTTCGTGAAGGATTCCGTAAAAGAAAGTGATCGAAAATTCTTCGGGAAGAATTTTTTCCAAATTGTGACGAAGCGTTTTGACTTTCTCTCTTAGGTTCTGATCCGGAGAAAGACTCGAGACTTGCATCTTCAACATCGCCGCAAGGAGCGCCGCCGAAGGACCGTGACCGGAACAGTCCGCGATAAAGAGATGAAGAGCGTTGTTTTCTATCCACGCGTCCGTGTAATCTCCTCCGATCTGCATGAGAGGTTGAAAGATCGTACTCAATCCGACTCCGTTCCAAACTAAATCCTTTTCAGGAAGAAGTTCCTGTTGAACCTTACGAGCCATGATCAATTCTCTTTCATAGTTTCTTTTTTGTTCAAAGAGTTCGTCTTGGAGAATTTTGATTCTAATAAAGGCGCGGATCTTTGCGATCAATTCTCGAGGTTGAAAGGGTTTGTGAATAAAGTCGTCTCCTCCGTGAGAGATCGCTTCGTCAAAACCAAGTTCTCTGCTGATCGCGGTGATAAAAAGAATGGGAAGGAGTTTGAATCTTTCGATCTCTCTCAATTCTCTGCAAAAAGAGAATCCGTCTTGCCCAGGCATACTTACGTCCAGGAGAAGAATGTCGATTCGATTTGTTATGAGAATGTTTCTTGCTTCCGCCGCGGACTCCGCCGTAAAAATCTGAAAGCCGAGAGGTTTGAGGGTATGTACGATGAGCTTGAGATTGATCTCGGAATCATCGACCGCGAGGACCGTATGTTGACTGTAATCCGGGGCTGAAGACAAGGTTCTTTACTCTTCCCTTTCCGGGAGATTTTCGCGAAGATCTCCGATCTTTGCGAGACGATAGGCGAAACGGAACAATACCAAAAAGAGAATGTGATACGCGAGAACTCCCAGCCAAAAACTCTGACGGATGTCGGAATCCATTCCTCCTTTTCCAAGAATGGATTCGGGATGATTTCCGGGATTGTCCATCCAACGAATCGCTCCCCAAGTGATCACCGCGTTGACGGCGCAGAGAATACTCAAAAAAGAGGAAAAGATTTTTTTCTTCGAAGAATCGGTGATGAGAATTCGAAAAACGAAATATGCGATCAAACTGATAAAAAGAACGGTGAAGGATTGAAGTCTTGCGTCGGTTTTGTCCCATGAAACTCCCCAAGCGCTGTAGGCCCAGATTCTTCCGGAAAAGATGACTCCGATCGCGAAGAGAAGAGAGATCTGATTGGCCGCTAGTGATAGGAGATCCCACTTTGGTTCCTTCCTCAAAAGATAAAGGACCGCAAAGAAGAGAGAAAAGATCGGACCATAGAGCGCGACCCAAGCGACCGGAACGTGAAAGTAGAAAATTCTATGAGCGATGCCTTGTTGGAGAATCACGTTCGGATAATTGAGAGAAATTAAAACTGCCGCCGGAAAACCGACAAGAAAGATTGCGGATAAAATCCAGTCGAAAACGGGATGTGCAATTCGGATTTTCATACGAAAGAGAGTATTCGAGAGAATGCCGGCAGAATCAAGAAGATTCTTCAGGGTTCGTCGCCCGAAAGTTCTAAAAGTAGAATTCCGATTCCCGCGTAAAAAGCGCAGAACGAAAGTAAGATGGCGAGTCCCGGAATCGGATCGAAGACCGGAAGTCTTTCGAGTTTTCTCTCGGCTTCCATTCCGAAAAGAAGAATCGGAATCGTAAAAGGAATCATGAGGAGTGGAAGTAGGATCTCCTTCAAACGCGAAGAATCACTGATATGACTCAGGGAAACTCCGAGAAAAGAAATACAGAGAACTCCCGGAAGAAGGAAAATCAGGTTCACAGTCAGATCTCGGATTCCGAGAGGAAATGCCTGAAAAAAAACGGATAATAAAATCATTAAGTAGAAAGCCGCAATCGAAAGACCAAAAAAGACCGCGAGAGATTTTGCGAGAAATCGCATCCAGATCGGAAGAAAGAGAGAACTGATTCTTCCACCTCCGCTCTCCCTCTCCTCCCAAGCGGATTGCCCGATAAAAACGTAGGAAGTGAGAAACAAAACCGACCACTTGATTCCGATCAAGGTTTGTCGGTCCAGTTTTCCGGTCTGTTCCAGAGCATAATTAAAAATGAATACGATCGAAGTGATCAGAACCACGACGGAAAGAATTCCGTTGAGAGCCTTTCCTATAAGTAGGAACTCCTTATAAAGAAGAGAAAGCAGAAGTTTCAATTTTTCCCTCCTTGAGATTCCAAGAAATGGTCTTTTGAGAGAAAGGAATTCCCGGATCGTGAGTCACCATGAGAACGGCGGAATTCTTGGAATATTCTTCCAAGAGACGAACGGCGATTTGCAGACCGGTTCTGTCGAGTGCGGTAAAAGGTTCGTCCAAAAGAATCAAATCTCCACCGGTGAGGAGCGCTCGGATGAGCGCGGCCTTTTGTTTCATTCCTCTGGAGAATGTAAAGATCGGATCCTCTCTTCTCGTCCAGAGTTTGAAAGACCGAAGTAGGAACTCCACCTTTTCATTCGCAGACTCAATGCTGGCTATCGAGAGAAAATAACGAAGATTCTCCTCCAAACTCAAAGAGGTATAAAGTCCGAGTTCATGACCCAAGTAGGAGATCTGCGGTTTTTTAGAACCCAATTCCGAAAAGGAAAACGATTCTTTATGATGCGAATGATTGAGAATACTTCGAAGAAGGGTCGTTTTTCCGGCGCCGTTATCGCCTCGGAGAAGAATCAGTTCTCCCCGGAAAAGAGAAAAGGAGATCTGTTTGAGAATCTGTTTTTTTCCGATAGAATAAGATAGATCTTTGCAGACGAGAAGCGCTTGTTCTTGAGATGGCAAACCGATTCCTCTTATGATGTCAGACTCTCCTCAGAAACAGAATTTACAATGCGTTTTTTCCGTTCCAAACGGGGGAGTTCCTACTTTCTTCGGAAAGTTCCAGATTCTTTTTCTTTGCTTTTTCCTCTTTCTCTTCTTCAACGCACCCGTTCAAGGACAACTGAATATCGGAGGCCAATACTACTCCGGGCTTCTCTGGGGAGAAAACGAAATTCTCTCTCCGGAATACTATAACGACGGTTCCTTCTTACGCTCCGAGCAGGATTTCATTCTCAGCGCGGGAAGAAATTGGAAAGGGGATCCCCCTACATCAAAAGGAAGTTTCACATTCGAGGGAAAAGAAATTCTCAATTGCGGACTTTTCAACAATGAGGCCGTTCTTCTTTTGGAAAAAGGAAAAACGGAAGAAAGAATCAAGGCAATTTCCATGTTGGAAGAAGGAATCCGTTTTGATCCGAAATTCTTCCCTTTTCGATACAACTTAGGAAGAGCCTTTCATTTAGAAAAAAAATATCAGAAGGCGATCATCCAATTCGAATACGCAAGTTCCGAAATTCCGGAATATTATAGAACCTACATTCATTTAGGAACGTTGTATGAAACCACAAGGGAGCCGATCAACGCAACGATTCTCTGGAGAAAGGCCGTTTCTTTAAATCCTTTTCACACCGAAGCTCTCCTTCTCCTCGCCGACCATTACATTCGAACCGATCTCAAAAACAGAGCCCTCCTCTACATTCAGGAAGCCTCCCGAATCGACGAACAAAGTCCGGATGCGAGAATGGGAAAAGCAAGAATCGAACTTCTCTCTTCCAAAGATCTCTCCGCCTATCGAATTTTTAAGAATACGGAACTCGTGGACGACTTGGGGCAAAAGAAACAATACAATAAGAAGTTTCATTTCTTCTTCGCAGAAACTGCGAGTAAGGTCGGCGATTATGTCACGGCCGCGGACCAATACGAACAACTTCTCAAATATCCGAACGATCCTTTCTTTTCGGAATTCTCCTACAAGGTGATCGAAAGGAGAAGGGACCTCGCGAAACGTTTCGCGGAAATCAAGTCCCTGGAAGAGGAAAACAAAAACGACTGAAAAAGGGTTTGCTTTTTTCGATTTTCTTCCGTTATCTTGAACCTTGGAGGAATCTATGAAAAAAATCACCTGGCTCACAATCCTGCTTTTCCTCCTTAACGTTTCTGCGTTCGCGCAGTCCAAAGAGAAAGGACAGGACGACCTGAGTCGTTCCGATGTATTTTCTGAACATGGGAGTTCCTACACAAAATCCCTTCAGAAAATCGTCAGAGATCTGGAAACCACGATCAATGAGAGACTCACGGATTTAGAGAAGAAACATTCTCTTCTCGTAATTCTGAGACCGGAACTGGAAAAGGTGCAAACAATCGTCACGGAAGACATCCCTTTCACATTTGACGAAGGGTATGAGAGCAACTTGCTCAAATACGTTCGTTTCAAATTTGAGGGCGGCAAAATCAAGGAAGTTGAACTCGCCTCTGAGAAAAAAAGAATTCAATATGAATTTGCTTTTGAAAACAAGAGACTGATTTTTTCTCCTCCGGACGTATTGGCATCTCAGGTCAAACTCGAAAGATTCGACAAAATAGAGAATACGAAAGTGGGAGATATCTCTCTGGAAAATCAGATCAAGGCTCTGCGACTCTTAGAGTCCAGCCTAAGATCTTCGATTTACCGGATCGATATCATGATCGCTTTGTATAAAGACAAGAAAGATAGAAAGAATCTCTATCAGATCGATATCTGATCAAACACGGAGGGAACTCAGATCGGTCGCACGAATGAGTTCCCCCGTAAAAGAATTCTTATAATTCTTAAAAATCTCTTCCGTTTTTCCAAAATCCAAAAGTTTTCCTTTTTCCAAAATTCCTATTTGATCGCAGAATTTTCTCGCGGTTCTCAAGTTATGCGTTATGAGGAGAATTGTTAGCTTTCTCTCTCTCGCTAGTTTCTTCAGGAAAAGTAGGATCTCATTCAGGAGGATCGGATCCAGTGCCCCCAGTGCTTCATCTAAAAAGAGAATCTTAGGTTCCGTAAGGAGGGCGCGAAGTAGGGAGGCTCTTTGGAGCTCCCCTCCGGAAAAAGATAAGACGTTACGATTGAGATCTTTCCCTGAAAGTTGAAAAGAATGTAGGAAGTCATAAAAAGACGTCTCTCCTCGCATAGCAATTTCGCCACCCAGAATGCGAAGTGGTTCCTTGAGCGCCTTTTCAAGAGTCCAAGAAGGATTGAAACTACTTACGGGATCTTGGAAAACGGGTTGGAGATAATGAATCGGAATTTCACGACGCTCTTTTCCGAAAAAGAAAATAGTTCCACTTTGTTCCAGTTTTTGGAACGTAGGAACTCCTAAAATAGAACGAAAGAGAGAAGTCTTTCCTGAACCAGAACGTCCCAGAATCCCAAGGATTGTACCTGGAGCCACTTCAAAAGAAATAGAATCCAATATAATTCTATCTTGAAATTGCAAATTGAGTCTTCTAATTTCTATAGCTTGGTGAGAATCCGGCATTTTTCCAAGATATGCACATCTCAGAACGAGGACAAGAATTCTTAAAAGTAGGAACTCCCAAAGATTTTTATAATTTTCTATATTTTTTTAACTAAATTCTTACATTTTTCCTCTTCCCCATCAATTTCAGGAACTGTAAAAGGGTATGGGAATATTCATATTAAATTCAGAGAGAGAAATCCAATCGGTTTTCGAAGACAAAAAAACCGAAATCGTTTCTCTCCTCATTCCAGAGATTAAAATCCTCTCCATGTCGAAAGAAGAAAGGAAGGAATTTCCAAAGAGACTCGCCCCTCTCGTTCGAAAATATCAAAAATACTTAGCCTCCTCAAGGAGAATCCATTCCAAAGCCGGAAAGATTCTCTACAATCGAGATAAGGGGCCTCTTAAAAAATTGAATCTCCGAATGAAGAATTCGGATTGGAATCTTTTAAGCGTTCTCGCGGCAGCGCATGGGGTCTCGAGGTGTTTTCTCATAAATTATCTTCTCTGGCTTGACGAAATAGGAGTGGGAGATTCTTCCTTCGATAAGGTTTATCAGGGAGTTCCCACCTCAAAGGGGATCTATCAGTTTAAATGGGACATTCGCTTTGAATCAAATAAACTCGTCAGATCTCTTCAAATAGAACCATCAAAATTCTTTATAAGCACCAATCGAGGGAAAATAAAACCACCAGACCGGAAATTAACTCCTTGAGAATTCAGCATTCTAAGTTTTTGAAACTAATTGAAATTAGATTGTAAGAACTCCTGGTATTTTTTTAGAATAAAAATAATTCTATTAACGCTTACCCAATCCAAAATAGAAAAAGAGAAGTTTAGAAACGTATGGAAGTAAAAATCACAGAAGTAGGCCCAAGGGATGGTTTGCAAAATGAAAAAATCCCTGTTTCAACATCGGATAAGTTTAGATATATTCAGCTCCTCCTGAAGGCCGGCCTAAAAAATATTGAAGCTACTTCTTTTGTAAAAAAAGAATCCATCCCTCAGTTAGCAGATGCCGTCGAACTTTCCTCCCTTCTAAACTTCAAAAGTGAAATACACTATTCTGCCCTCACTCCAAATTTAAAAGGATATGAAGCCGCAAAGAATGCAGGTTATCAAGAAGTAGCTGTCTTTACAGCAGCTTCCGAATCATTTACTAAAAAAAATATCAATCGCACAGTAGCCGAATCTATCGAGGGATTTAAAGAAATCTTCGAACAGGCCAAAAAAGATGGAATCAAAGTTCGGGGGTATGTCTCAACAGTAATCGATTGCCCTTATGAAGGAAAAGTGGATCCTAAAAAAGTATTAGAAGTATCTAAGATTCTCTTCGAGCTTGGAGCCTATGAAATCTCCCTTGGAGAAACGATAGGAACAGGAGTTCCCACAGAAGTAGAAAGATTGCTTGAAGTTCTTTTAAAAGAAATTCCCTCCAATTATTTAGCAGGTCATTTCCATGATACTTACGGAATGGCAATTGCAAATGTGGAGAAAGCATTTTCTATGGGAATTCGTTCTTTTGATTCTTCCTCTGGAGGACTTGGGGGTTGTCCTTATGCAAAAGGGGCAGCGGGGAACTTAGCAACGGAAGACCTAGTCTATTTTCTCGAAAAGTCAGGAGTTCCCACAGAAATCGATCCAAATTTTCTCTGGGAAGCTTCCGCTTTTATGGAAAGAGCAATCTCTAGAGAACTTCAATCCAGGACCTATATAGCCATGAAGAAAAAAAGAGAAGCTTGAAATCCTACATTTCTGAAAAAAAGGTTGGAAAGACTTTAGAAAATATATTCAAGAAATATGAATTTCCTGAATTTCTTTCCAGTGATCCGATAGAGTTCCCACATTCTTTTACAAATCCCAGAGATCAGGAAATATCCGCCTTTATCGCAGCGCTCTTTTCTTACGGAAATGTCAGTGCAATCAAAAACCATCTTAGAAAACTCTTCTCAATTTGTGGGAACTCCCCTCACTACTTTCTCCTAAGACAAGATCTCTCTTTAATAAGAAAAGAGCTCAAACCGTACCGCTTCCAGAAACCGGAGGACACACTCCTACTTCTCCAGACCCTTCAAGAAAATCTCCAAAACGAACCTACACAAAGTCTTGAACCTCTTTTTTCCCTTCCTCAAGAAGGAGAATTCAATCTTACCTTCAAAGAGCAAGAGCTCCTCCGACAAGGAGGAAGTCTTCGCCAAAGAATCCTCTCCTTCCAAATTCGATTTCGCGCGATATCGCAAAAAATAAGTTCCAAAAGAATGAGTTCCTACGGATACAAATTCCTTGTCGGGCAAGGACTCAACACGTCCTCCCTCAAGAGATATTCCATGTATCTTCGTTGGATGGTTCGAAAGAACTTCCCTGATCTAGGAATTTACAATTCCATCTCTCAGGAAGAACTACTATTCCCCCTCGACATTCATATTCAAAGAATCGCAAATGTTCTCGAAATCAGTTCCAGAAAAACGCCAGATTGGCGAAAGGCGGAAGAAATCACAGCATTCTTTCGGAGAATCTTCCCGGATGATCCGGTACGTGGAGATTTTGCCTTGAGTCGATTGGGAATTTTAAGAAAGTGCAAATCGAAATACGCACCGGAACTCTGTGAGAGTTGCCCGATTAAAACGATCTGCGCTATCTATAAAAAACAGAAAACTTAAAATTTCAGGCCTGAAAGGAATCGAATCATCGAAGTTTCTTTAGTTTACAAGCGCTCGCAGAAATAAACCCAGAATCGATACTCTCCGATAGGATAATCGAAGAAGAAATAGAAGAAGCACACTTCTTAACTTCTGCTTTATCATATAAGGAAGTAGAAATTGCGTCTTCAACCTTGGGAACGGGCAAACCGGCCGCAATCGTGAGCGAAGGTAAGATAAGAATCGAATTCGAATTCTTTAGCGAATTTGGAACCGCCAAGACCGCGAAAAAGGCGGTCGTGTCGATTTCTAATCTCGCTTCCTCTGTGGCTATAGTATCCGTTCCTTGTAACTGATAGTATGTGGAGCAAAAAAATTGGGTCGAGGTTATGATCGCAAATAAAACCAGAAACCTAAACAACATTCTTCCAAAATTCATAAAATCCTCTCTTTTGAAAAATATGCGAATTAGTCGGATCCATTAAATATAAATGTCAAATCGAATCGCAATGAAACTTCATTCATATTATAGAAAGTAGGAAATCAAATCTGTCGCAACGGATCCAATCGATCCTACAATCTTGAGCCTAAAACGAAATGGAGCATTCAATTATTTTGTCGGGCAAATTATAAATTCTAAATATTCCAAATAAACTTTTTAAAACCAAATTTTCGGAAGGGAGTTCCCACAAATCACGCTTTAAGAATAAAAGAGACTATAGGTTTCCAAAAACCGGAAAGAAAATTTGTAAAAGCTTCTGCAAGAGCTTTTGCACTTCACTATCTTGAATCTTTAGCTTTTAAGAAGATTCATCCGTCGAGGGAAAACGGGGGAGTTCCTACAATCGCTGGTCTTAGAACAGAGCCTAAACCTCAAATAGAAAGTCCGTTAGAAAAGAAGGCGATTTTTCTCTAAACATTGCGAAAAGAATTTTGAGAATGGAAGACAGCAGGACTCAATCAAACTTGAATATACTTCCCTAAAAAATCCCTCGGGATATTTTTGGGAGTTCCCACAAATCCACATCCGAAAAAGCTTCTCTTCAGAGAGATCAGACACAAATCGACTTTAATTCAAAATTCATCTTAAAGAATAAAAACCGAATTAAAAAAGAGCAAAGGGATTGAATAAAAGAGTGGTACCGCCAAGGGGAATTGAACCCCTGTTCCAAGAATGAAAATCTTGTGTCCTAACCACTAGACGATGGCGGCTTATCAGAACGTTCTCTTGAGTCGTCGGGGATTCGAACCCCGGACCCATTCCTTAAAAGGGAATTGCTCTACCAGCTGAGCTAACGACTCGAAGCGTTACGAAATACACGATATTTTTCGAGTGTCATGGGTCAATCAAAAACGCTGAAAAAATCCTCCGATTCTCTAAAAAGAATCTCCGTGAATCGTGTCCTTACGATCCGGCCCCGTTGATACGAGATTGATTTTTACTCCGATGAGTTTTTCCAAAGTGGAAATATAATCCTTACATTTTTCGGGAAGTTTTTGAAACTCGCTGATTCCGGAAATATCCGTCTTCCAACCGGGAAACTCTTCATAGACAACTTCTACTTTTTCCAAACACTGAGAAGGAAAACAATCCAGCGTTTTTCCGTTGAGTTTATAACCGACCGCAACCGGAATCGAATCATAATCGGAAAGAATATCGATCTTTGTCAAAGCGATCGAAGTGATCCCGTTGATCCGAACAGAATGTTTCAACATCTCCGCGTCAAACCAACCACAACGTCTCGGACGTCCCGTCGTAGCGCCGAATTCTCCACCTTTCTGACGAAGTGCCTCTCCGGGTTCTCCCAGTAACTCCGTAGGGAACGGTCCTTCTCCGACTCTCGTAGTATAAGCTTTTGTGATTCCGATCACGTGTTTGAGATGTTGAAAAGAAATTCCAGTTCCAATAAGAGCTCCTCCGGTCGTCGGATTGGAACTCGTAACATAAGGATATGTTCCGAAATCCACGTCCAGACCGGTTCCTTGTGCACCTTCCAGAAGGATTCTTTTTCCTTTCTTGAGCTCGTTGTCGAGATAATATGCGGTATTTATAATATTCTTCTTTACTTTGGAAAGAAAGAATTTCAGACCTTCGTTGATTTCGTTGTAGGAAACTGGAGGCATTCCGTAGAGTTTGTCCAACTCGCGATTTTTTTCTTCCACGAGATGTCTGAGACGGGATTGATAAGAATCGTCCAAAAGATCCCCTACTCTCAAACCCGTTCTCATCATCTTATCGGCGTAACAGACTCCGATCCCTTTTTTTGTGGTCCCGATCTTGTGTTCCTGACTGAGAGTGGTTTCTCTCGCAGAATCGATCTGAGAATGATACGGAAACAAAAGATGACAGGCGTCGCTTAACAAAAGTTTGTCATAAACGGGAAAACCTTCCTTCTGAAGACGATCACATTCTTCAATAAAGAAAAGAGGATCCAAAACGACTCCGTTTCCGATCACGCAGATCGTCTGGTCGTAGATCACTCCGGAAGGAACTAAATGAAACACATACTTCTTCCCGTGAACGACCACGGTATGACCGGCGTTCGCACCGCCCTGATAACGAACGATGATGTCCGTGTCCTTGGAGAGAAAGTCGATCACTTTCGCTTTTCCTTCATCACCCCATTGGGTTCCTACTACTAACGATGCGGGCATAGTTTTTCCTCAAATTGCTGGTTGGTAAAATTTCGTTTCATGATCTAAGATCGGAAAGAGGGGATTTTAAGGATGCCTCTAACGTATTCACCACGAGTGCGTAACCGCTTGCGTTCTTCTGAACTCCGGAAAACATTTCGTAGAGATGATCATAAGCTCCGCCTGTAAGAACCGGATCCGGAGAACCTTGCAAATAACCTTGAAAGACAAAGCCTGTATAATAATTCAAATCTCTTAAAAGGGAAAAGTCGATACAAAGATCGATCTTCCTCTTTTTGGAATCCCAAGCTTTTAAAAGCCAGGAGGTTTCTTCCAGAACGACCCCGAGACTTTTTTTAAGATTATCGGAAAGAGAATCCAGATTGAAAGAATTCTTCAAAGAATCCAGACTGAAGTTGAGAACGAGTGCGTTTAACAAACGGATGAGAGTGGAATGATTTTTCTTGCTTCCGAAAATTCTTTCGATCTCGTTTACGTTTTTCTGATATAACAAAGTGGAAAGAATTTCTTTCTCGCTCTGGGTAAGAGAATATTCCTGAACGATGGAATGAAAGAGGTTCACGTTTCCGAGCACGAGCGTCAGTTCATTTTCGAGAGGAAGAAGAGAAATAATCTCGTCCAATTCTTCCAAAATCCGAAGTGTGTTTTCCTTACCCGAGGCGCCAATCGATTCCGCGCCGATCTGCAAAACTTCTTTTCGCGATACGCTTCCTTTGGCGGTTTCTCTAAAAATTCTTCCCACGTAGAAGATGTTCTGGTTTTCCTTCTGGTGCGAAAAACCGGCCATCCCCTTTACGGCTTGCACCGTTAAATCGATGCTCGGCGAGATTTCGTTTCCCGAAAGATCTCGGATTCGAAAGAGAGAAGAAGAATCGGGAGCTGAGACCGTCTGAAGAAAAGTCGAGCTATAATCAAAGGCGGGTAAGAATACTTCTGAATAACCTTTTTTTTTCAGAACTCCCGAAACGGTCTCGAGTAAGATGCGTCTGTCTTTGCTGTCTTCCGGACCAAGGAAGTGAAACCCGTCCGGGATCCATTTTTTCTGGCTGGGTTCTGGGAGTTTTTGATTCATGTTTTGGAAGACTTCAGTTCCAGAATACAGTTCAAAACCGAGACGTCAGATTTCAAACCTTTTTAAAAAAATAGAATGACAATTCCCATTCCAAACGGATGATTATCATCCGATTCAGCGGATTCTCTCCATCTTACGATTTCAATCGACGATTTGGGCAAGTCCTTCTAAAAGGCCTTTCTCGGTTATATTCCGAGATTAGCAAGAATCCGATTCCGACTCGGAAATTTCTTTCCGTTCGGAGTTAACCGAAAACGACTTTAGACCCCGATTCTCTTTCAAAGATCATATCGGAATGCGAACAACCCGGGCTTCCCTTAGGAACACCGGAAGAAAACGAATTTATATCGAAAGACCAGGAGTAAGATTGATGGCTGAGAAAGAATCCAGCGTTGGGAAATGGCAGAAAGAATTTTTCGAAAACATTCACTTGTTCAAACGTTCCGGAATGACGGAAGAAGAAGCCAAGAAGATTCTCCAGAAGTTTTTATACTTATCCTCGGTAACTCCCATGCCTCCGGTAATGGACGTATTCAAAGAACCGAATCTTCTCGAAACGGTCGGAGTTTATACTTCTCCGGAACAGAGATCCAGAGAGTTTATGATGGAGTTTCTATCTCCAATCATGAAACAGTTTACCGTGGAAGGTGTGGACAATCTCAAATTGGTCAAACCTCTTCTCGGAAAATATCCGATCACTCTGATCTCGAATCACCTCTCGCACTTAGACGCTCCCGCAATCTTTCATCAACTCTATAACTGTTCCCCAGAAGGAAAAGCGATCGCGGAACAACTGGTTTTTATCGCGGGAAGACTCGCCTACGAACCGGACTTCACGCGTCTCGGGCTTTATATGTTCGGGACTCTTTTGGTTTGTTCGAAAAGAGACATGGCGGACAATCCGAGTCTTTCGGACGTGATGACCAAGATCAACATGAGAGCCTTCCGGCATTCTCAAAAACTTCAGTCCGACGGAAAGATCGTAGCCATCTTCCCGGAAGGAACCCGTTCGAGAGACGGAAGACTGATGCCGTTTGTGGAAACCGTCTATCACTACGTTGCAAACAAGGTCATCATTCCGATCTCTTTGGAAAAGACGGACAAGATTCTTCCGACCACAAGTTTGTTGTTTAATCAGGTGAACGGAAAAATCGTCATCGGCAAACCTGTGTTAGTCGGAGAACTTTCCAGAAAACACATGGAGACCTTTCCGAAAGACGTGGAACAACTTCAATTCCCGGAACACGGAGATAAAAAACAATTTCTCATCGACAATCTCGCTCTTCTCGTAGGTTCGAACTTAAATAAACACCAACACGGGACTTATAGAAACCTTTACAAAGGGGACGTTTCGGGTAAAAATATTCTTATCAAAATTCCGAAAGAACCGGAAGAAAAAATCGTCGTCATCGGAGCGAGCAGTATGTCAATCGCAGTGGCGACCTTGCTCGCGAACAAGGACGTTCTCGTTTATCTCTATCACCCGGATCAGGCTTATACGGAACAATGCAACACGGAAAGAAGAGAATTAAAATACTATCCTCTCTACAAACTTCCACCGAATTTAATCTTCACTTCCGATCCGGAAGTTCTGAAAACCGCGACACTTTTTATTCAAGGGACCAATCCTTGGGAATTGATCAATGTCTATCCCGAGATCCAACCTTTCCTCAACAAAAACAAGGCTCCTTTTTTCAATGTGATCAAAGGATTTACGAGTACGGGTTTGATTTTGGACGAGGTTCAGACCGCATTCGGATTGGAAGACGATCGATTGGGCGTTATCGCCGGCGCTTGTTATCCGGATCAGATCATGGAAAGAAAAATTTCCGGATTTGAGATCGCGGCGTCTAACGCGTCTTTGATTCCAAGAGTTCAAAAACTTTTCACCACGGGTTATATCTTTCCAAGACCCGCGAAAATTCCGACCGATATCAAAGGGGTTCAGTTGGGCGGGGCGCTGAAAACAATCTACGCGCTCGCGATGGGAATCGTAGAAGGATACTTTACTCAGACTCTCGGAGGAAACGTGGACAACTCTCTCTTTCATCTTTCCAACCGATTCTTTTCCGAGATGACCGAAATTGGAACGAAGATGGGTGGACAACCGGAAACGTTCCAAGGTCTCTCCGGATTGACTGACTTTATGCTCTCTTGTTTCGGAACCGATGCTAAGGACAGAAAAACCGGATATGATATCGCATACGGATCCCCTTCGGAAAGAATGTCCAACGGTTTTTACGGACTAAAAGTAATGCCGAATCTGATGAAGATCACCGCGGAAACCCCGGTTCTCGCCGCCGCTTACGAAATTGTGATCAACAAAAAGAACATGAGCGAGATCATCGAAATGATGGAAGGACGACTCGCAAGAGTGTAAGATTTAACCCTAAGCTCCGTGTGCGACGAAGCTTAGGGTTTTTCCTAATTCAAAAAGAATAAAATCGTTTGTTGAGAAGTGCAGCTTTGTTCGTTTTGCTTCTAATTCTTCTTTCTTTCCATTGTAGTGATATCCCGACTTCCCCTTTAAGCCGAGGCTCCGAACCTTCCAAATTCAGAAAATTAGAATATCCGAATATTCCTCTTCTTACAAAATCTCTAAAAGAGATCGTGAAAAATCGAAAAGAAGGAAGTCAGGATTTTTATGTTTCCGGAATATTTGATTCTTATTTTTATCTTTATTGGAAAAATCAAAAGGCGATCTACATCCTTTCATCGGCTGAAGGAGATTCAGAGGCTAATTATGTGGATTCGATTCTATATCCCACCGGAAGCTCCCGTATGGAAATCAACTCAAACCTTGTCGAGTCTTTGGATCAAACCCGAGGAAGTTCTTTTTTGATTCAGAGAGTTTTTCTCAATTCCATTCTTGAAAACTGTCTCCGAGGAATTTTGATCCGGATCTAATCTAAACGTTTTGCAGAACATCGTCCCGGTTCTCTCTCATTGAGAAAGGAATCGTTACAACTGCATTCACTTGGAACCAGGAAAGTATATTGCTCCTATACTTCGGGTCTTTCTTTGGAATCGACATTTTAGAAAATCAAACCCCGAATTCCGATCCAAAACTCAAATTTAATCTTTATAAATTCTTACGGATCAGAATGGGCCGTTTCAAAAAGAGAACGGTCATTTGTACAAAAAGAAACGGATCTCAGAGTCTCAAAGGAGTTCCCACAAACCTTGCTTCTCTTTACGAGATGAGTCCGTCGACTGAAAACGGGGAGTTCCCACAAACGCTGCTTCTCTTTACGAGATGAGTCCGTCGACTGAAAACGGGGAGTTCCTACTTTCCGCGAAACTCAGTGCCTCACCTCTATTGGCGCTTGACAGGTTTTGGGAAAAGCTCTTATGAGCTCACGATCCAAGGCAAACGAATCAAGCTCGACTTCAAGATTTTAAGTAGAAGGGTTTCGAACTCGAAAAAAAATTCCATTACCGACCCGTTTCCTTAACGCCGATAAACCCATCGGTATATTCCAAAAGAAGCACATTCAAAGAATCATATATCTTTTAGATTAGAAAATTACTTAAAATGGACCCAACGATTCTTTTTTCTTTATTACGTCGCCAAATCTTTCGAAGATGAATACAAACTAACCGCCTAACACATAACTCGGTCGGCGCGATTAATAATTAAAGATTTCTAAATTATAACAAGCGGTGACGCGCTCATTCTTTTGAGATAGATTATCACGGGCTTTGCGTCAAAGAGAATTTCCAATTGGCAAATTTATGAAATATCAAAAGAGCACAAAGATTCTTTTTTTCTCGAAAAAAAGTTTCCATACTTCCCTTTTTCATCAGATCTGCGTTTTGTTTCTCTTAATTCTACTCTTCCATTGTCAATACGAACCCAAAAACAATTTCGATCTACTCCTTCTTACCGGCCAAGGTCCGGGGCCATCGGACTCTACCACGGGGGGAGTAGACTTTTCCAATCCGACTTCTTCCGCTACGATCGCAGGGTGGGAGAACGAAGCTTATATAAAGGCGAATAACGTTGGATTGGGAGGGGCTCTCTTCGGGCATAGTCTCGCGATTTCAGAAAATACGATGGTGATCGGAGCTTATCGGGAAAGCAGCAATCAGATAGGAATAACGAACGGGTCCGCCGCTAGCGTCGCGAGCATGAACACTTCAGCTATGGATTCGGGAGCGGCCTATGTTTTTCGTAATATTTCCGGCAACTGGGTTTTAGAAGCATACCTAAAAGCTTCCAACACGAACCCGAACGATCGATTCGGCTGGAGCGTTGCAATTTCTGGAAATACGATCGTGGTAGGAGCTACTGGTAACGGGGCTTCTGGGTCGGCTTATGTTTTTGTATTCGACAGCGGAACTTCCACCTGGACTCAAGAGGCTCTTCTAAAAGCGCCTAACTTCGGCGCGGGCGATCAGTTCGGCTCCTCGGTCGCGATCGATGGGGATCTCGTAGTAGTCGGCGCGCAGTGGGAGGACAGCGATGAGAATTTTATTACAAACGGCCCCACTGCGAGCGCTAATAATTCTAAAAACGATTCCGGGGCGGCTTATATTTTTCGACGAACCGGTGTTATATGGACACAGGAGGCTTATCTCAAAACTCCCAACCCGGATAACAACGATTACTTCGGCTCTAGCGTCGCCATCTCCGGCGATACCGTTGTAGTAGGAGCTCCTCAGGAAGGTAGCCTTTCCGGATTGATTAACGGAACGACCGCTAGCGCTGATAATTCGAAGTTCAACTCGGGAGCGGCCTATGTTTTTAGAAAAAGTGGACCCTTATGGGTCCAGGAAGCCTTTCTCAAAGCATCCAATCTGGATTCTAACGATCAATTCGGGAAAAAAATATCCATTTCCGGCAATACAATCGCTGTCGGCGCGCCTTTCGAAGACAGCAACCAAAGTGATGTTTTGAACGGATCAGTTGCGAGCTCCGATAATTCAGTTAGTAGCGCCGGAGCGGTTTATGTTTTCGAAAGAAGCGGAACATCTTGGGCCCAGGCTGCATTCTTAAAAGCTAAAAATGTACAAGGGGGAGACCAATTCGGCTCCAGCGTTTCAATCGACGGAAATATAATCGCCGTAGGCTCAATTAACGAATCCTCCAATCAATCCACAATCACAAACGGAAATCTAAGTCATTGGAATGAACAAATGCCTCAGTCTGGATCCGTATATGTCTTTAGCAAATCTGCGGTTTGGAGCGCTGAATCGTATCTAAAGGCGCCAAATCCGGGAAGTTCGGATTTGTTCGGTTGGAGCGTGGGGGTTCACGCAAACAAGATCGTGGTCGGCGCCACTCAAGAATGCAGTAATCAAACCACCATCACGAACGGCAACGCCGCCAGCGCCGACGATTCAGCGTTTCGAGCAGGAGCAGCTTATGTGTTTCGAAAATAATCCTCTAGTCTTGCTCGATCGAAACGAAGATCCACTTCGTAACAAAACAAAATCCGGTTTAAGATTCTTTAAAAGTGCAAATTTATATTCTATATTTATAATATTATTCTGTATCAATTCGTTTTTAAATTGTCTCAAAGGCGGGGAAGAACAACAGCTTTTGCTCAACTTTTTTATCACAACGGATCCTCCTATCACGAACCTTAAATATTCGATATCTTCCTTTCAATACGCGAGACTCGTACCGATCCCGACTTTGCGACCGAGCATCCAGGGAACTCCTTCCAATTACTCGGTTTCACCACCCCTTCCTCAAGGTATCACAATCGATCCCAAAACGGGTTTTATCTCGGGGACTCCACTGGAAGTCCTGAGCGTTAGCGAATTTACGATTACAGCGAATAATTTCGGTAACTCCGTATCGACCACTTTGATCTTAATACCGACTTTATCCCAATGGGGAAACGCCGCTTATATCAAAGCCTCCAATTCTGATATCGCGGATTATTACGGAAATGCGGTGGCAATTGACGGCGATACGATGGTAGTAGGTGCGTATTTGGAAAATAGCAGCCAAACTACGATCACAAACGCATCTACTGCAAGCTCCGATAATGGAGCAGACAGTTCCGGAGCCGTCTATGTTTACAAACGAACGAACGGAATCTGGGAACAGGAGGCATATCTAAAGGCGTCTAACGCGGAAGCGGGGGATTGGTTCGGATACAGTGTCGCGATAAACGGAGATACGATCGTAGTGGGCGCTTATCTCGAAAGTAGTAATCAAACAGCCGTTACAAACGGAGCTCCGGCTAGTGCTGACAATTCCGCCGGAGGAGCCGGCGCGGCCTATGTTTATCGCAGGATCGGAAACGCTTGGACGGAAGAAGCGTATCTCAAGGCGTCTAACGCGGAGGCAGGAGATTCTTTCGGATACAGCGTTGCGGTAAACGGAGACACGATTGCAGTGGGCGCAATCGGAGAAGCCAGCAGTCAAATTACGATCACAAACGGAGCTCCGGCTAGTGCTGACAATTCCGCCGGAGGAGCCGGCGCTGTCTATGTTTATCGCAGGATCGGAAACGCTTGGACGGAAGAGGCGTATCTAAAGGCGTCTAACGCGGAAGCAGGAGATTCTTTCGGATACAGCGTTGCGGTAAACGGAGACACGATTGCAGTGGGCGCAATCGGAGAAGCCAGCAG
>NZ_JAFFPU010000058.1:0-7500 GCF_016919175.1 Leptospira ainlahdjerensis
GTCAAATTACGATCACAAACGGAAACACTTCAAGCGCGGACAATACAGCCTGGTCTGCGGGAGCGACTTATGTATATAAGAGAACCGGGTCCAATTGGGTGCAAGAGGCCTACTTAAAAGCGGATAGCGCTCCGGCAGGTTATCAGCTCGGTTATAGCGTAGCAATGGAAGGAAATACGATAGCGGCAGGAGCGCCCGGTGCGGCGGAAGGAGCTGTCTATGTCTTTATTAGAAACGGAATCAACTGGACTCAACAAGATACGGTGACTCCTTCCAATCCGGCAACTGTAACACTTTTCGGATATTCCGTTTCACTTTCGGGAGAAAGTATCGCCGTGGGAACATATTGGGAAAACGGAAACGAAAATAGAATCATAAACGGAACCACGGCAAATACGAATAATTCCTTACCGGAATCCGGAGCGACATACGTATATAAAAGGAACGGTGCCGCTTGGACTCAGGAATCCTATCTTAAAACTACAAACGTACAATCCGGAGATTGGTTCGGAATCAGTGTCGGAATTTCCCACGACACGGTGATTGCAGGAGCCCCACAGGAAGACAGCGGGCAAAACACGATCACACATGGAACATTAGAAAATTGGAATGAATCCAAACCAAACTCCGGAGCCGTCTACGTTTTCAACCGATAAAAAATCAGATTTTAAAAGTTTAGAAGGGAAGAATTTTCCAAAAAATCAATTACAAGCGTGCGAAACCGCAATTCCGTATTTAAAACCGAGGTAACATTCAGCTTTCGTTCGATCCGCCAAGCTCACACCTTGATTGTAAATAAGAGCTTCTGCGAGTTTAGCGTCTAAACCCGCCCCTCCCGCATAAACACCTAAGTAAGATAAATTATTACCCGCAGCTGGATAGACATTGGTTGTAGACTTATGCAAAGCCCCGTTGACATACATCGAAGTGCCCGAAGCGCTGAATTGCATAGATAAGATATGAGCGGAATTGGTCGCATAGGTGTTACTTCTAAAGTCGCCTCCTCCGTTGTTGACGTTGAGTTGGGAATTGTAAAACTTCAATATCATCGTAATACCCGGTCCGGATAAGTGAAGAATCCCTTCGCTTGCAAACGAATTCGCGTTTTGCTCCAAAACGAAAAGAATCGTGTAATCGCTTCCAGTGATCGGAACGCCAGAACCGGAAAAAAAACGGCCTTCCGCGTTACTCATCTGCACAAACGGTCTTTGGTTTTTGTAATTTGCCAGCCAATAAGGTTCTTGATTCGAGTAATATCTCGTGAACACATTTCCATTCACTTGATCGGTCCAAGTCGTAATCTTATTCGATCCGTCCTTTGCGATTCCCGATTCTCCATCGAGCCAAAGAACCAAGTTAGAAACATCGGATGGCAGGTAATACGTCGTTGCTTGAACCGTTTCCGAATAGGATTTTGAACCGTCGTTTTGAATTTTTTCCAAAAGGTAATATCGGGTTTCCCCTCCGTTCAGACCCGAATGAGAGTAAGTATTTCCCGTGGAACCACCGCCAGTAATCTCGGGAGAATTAGTCGTTACGGAAGAAGTGGACGAAGAATAAATTTTATAACGAGCTCCGTCCGCATTTGAGGACCAAGTTAATTTTACCGAATGAATATCGGCCGCAGCGCTGAAAGCCAAGTTCGGATTTACGTTGCCGACCTGTCCTCCACTTCCCGCGATTAGATTCGGGACGGCGACTTGCAAAAAAAGTCCAGCTGGGTTACTTACGTCAAAACTAAATTTTTTAGCTTCCATACACGAAAATTGGAGCAAAAAAAGAAGAATTCCGAACTGGCTTTTCAGAAAGAGGAAATTTCCCCGTGAGAATATGTTATGCAATTTTGAAAAAGAGTCCATCATAGGAAAGGCTACTATCCAAGCTTTCAGTCAATTACGAGCAAAGGCTCATCTACTCAAAGCAACAGCCTATCCCTTTTCTGTTGATCATTTTTTATAGGATGATATAAATATTTCTTAAATGTCCAATTCCTGATCGTAAATCAGAATTTTTTTCCACAATAGATTGAGCAAGAAAAGTATATCCATTCTCTAACAAGATCCAGACAGCCCTTTCCTACTTTTTTTTAAAAGTAGGAACTCCTTTTTTCATCCAGCAAACGGCAATGACTTAGTTTTCGCAAAAAGTAAGCCGGAAGTATTCCTAAAAAACAGAAAAGGAAAAATCCCGAAAACAGTTCTTTCGGTTCTAAAAACCTCAAAGGTTTTACCGGAAAATAAAAAAGCCCGGCTGAAACCGGGCTTTTCACCAAGAAGAAACTTGGTAATCGAAGCGTGTGGATCGATTACTTTTTCTTTTTTACTTCTTTTTCTTTCTTAGGAGCCGCTTCTTTTTTCACAGGCGCAGGAGTCGCACCGGATTTTCTTGCGGCTCTCTTGTCTTCTCTGACTTTCGCCTGTGTTTCGCGTTTTTCTTCTCTTTCTTTCAAGAGAGAAGCTCTGTCCTTCTTAGAAGTGAGTTCTAAAATCCCTACTTCGGAATTATCAGAAGCTCTGTTCACAAGTTTCAGAACGCGAGTGTATCCACCGTTCGTAGTTTCAAAACGTTTCGCGATATCTTCGAAAAGTTTTACAACGACTTCACGGTCTTTGATTCTTTTCATAACTTCCCGCTTGTTGTGAAGTTGAATTTCCGGTTTTAGATCGACTGCGAGATTCTTCTTAGCTCTAGTAATTAATTTCTCAGCATGAGAACGAATCACTTTCAATTTTGCTTGAGTAGATTCGATTCTTTCATACTTAAAAAGACTTGTGATCATGTTATTGATCAGCGCGTCTCTGTGACCTTTATTGCGATTTAAATGTTTTACTTTATTTCTTTTGTTCATTTTAGAAATCCCTCATTCCGAAAGAGAGACCGAGAGTGGAAAGTTTTGTTTTCAACTCTTGCAGACACTGGTCGCTGTAGTGTTTGGATTTCGACATTTCTTCTTCCGATCTCTTTACGAGGTCTCCGATAAAATCGATTTCCAGGCTTCTCAGCACATTGAGAGAACGAACAGACAGTTCCAATTCTTCCACATGTTTAGACAAGGAAGCTTTGAGTTTTTCATCAGCTTCATCCAGTTCGTCGTCTTCCTCTTCCAGTTCTTCTTCGAAATTGATAAATACTGTAAGATGCTCTTTTAAGATTTTCGCCGCTTGAGCGACAGCGTCGTCGGGAGAAACGGATCCGTCCGTCCAGACTTCCAAAGTCAATTTTTCGTAATCGGATCTCTGAGCAACACGGGTCTCGGAAACTTCGAAAACTACTTTTTGAACCGGAGAGAAGATCGAGTCTACAGGAATCGTTCCAAGAACTTCGATGTCTTTTTTCTTTTCTTCCGCAGGAACATATCCTCTTCCTCTTTGAATTTCCAAATCCATGATGAGATTTGCATCTTCATTGAGAGTGGCGATGTGAAGATCCGGATTCATAATTTCGATAGAAGAATCTACAGCGAGATCCCCTGCTCTGAAATATCCGGCACCTTTTAGTTCCAGGTGAATGATTTTACTCTGATCCTTTTCTTCCGGCTCGTATTTAATACGAACTTGTTTTAGGTTGAGAATAATTCTGGTTACGTCTTCCGCAACGCCTTCGATAAAGGAGAATTCGTGATTCACCCCTTCGATACGAATCGCGGAAATCGCCGCTCCCTCGATCGAGGACATAAGGGTCCTTCTGAGAGAGTTACCGATAGTTGTGGCAAAACCCCTTTCAAATGGCTCTGCAACGAACTTCCCGTAATTCGGGGTGTTCGCTTCCGTGTTGAATTCTATCTTCTTAGGACGTTTAAATCCTTTAAGTAAGCTTTTGAGAGACAATTTGAGACCCTTCTATCAGATTTTATTTAGAGTAAAGCTCTACGATTACCTGTTCTTTAACCGGTAGATCGATATGGTGGCGTTCAGGCAATGCCGTTACGTCCCCGCCAAAGTTTGTGTAATCTGCCGATAACCAAGATGGAACTCCCTGCAATGACTGAGATAAACGAATGTTATCCGCAATGAAGGTAGAAGTTTTAAACTTGTCGCGAATTTCCACTTTATCCCCTACGTTGAGTCTGTAGGAAGGAATATCCACTCTATCTCCGTTCACAAGAATATGTCTGTGAGCGATGAAGTTTCTCGCTTGGCGACGAGTTACCGCGAAACCAAGACGATAGAGAACGTTATCCAGTCTTCTTTCCAGAAGTTGTAAAAGAATTTCACCGGTCACACCGTGAGCGTGAGATGCTTCTTCGTAATATCTACGGAATTGTTTTTCTAAAAGACCGTAAGCTCTTTTGAGTTTTTGTTTTTCGCGGAGCTGAGCGCCGTATTCCGACACTTTTCCTTTCCGCTTAGTAGGCATACCAGGAGGCCCTTTGCGGTGGAATTTATCTTTATTAAAAGTATAGCTCGACTTAAGGAAGAGATCAACTCCCTCCCTTCTCATGATTTTTACAACAGGACCTCTATATCTTGCCATCTTAAACTACCTTAGACCCTTCTTCTCTTACGTGGACGGCATCCATTGTGAGGCAATGGAGTAACATCCTTAATCATCTTAATGTTCAATCCTCTGGCAACCAAAGAACGAATCGCAGACTCGCGGCCAATGCCGGGTCCGGAAACCATTACATCTACTTCTTGAAGTCCAGCGGCATCCATAGCTTTTTCAGCCGCATTTCCCGCTGCGATCTGAGCCGCATACGGAGTGGATTTTTTGGATCCACGAAATCCCATTGCACCGGAAGTGGACCAGGAGATTGTATTCCCGGCCATATCGGTGATCGTTACGATCGTGTTATTGAAGGAAGCGGTGATATAAACTTTACCGCGAGGAACAACTTTCTTTTCCTTCTTTTTAACTTTCTTCTCTTTCTTGGTTTTCTTATCGTCAGCCATGATTACTTAGTTACCTTTTTCTTATTCGCTACAGTCTTCTTGCCGCCCTTTCTAGTTCTGGCATTGGTTCTGGTTCTTTGACCATTTACCGGAAGACCTCTTCTATGTCTGAGTCCTCTGTAGCATCCAATGTCCATCAAACGTTTGATGTTCAGTTGGATTTCGGAACGCAGGTCCCCTTCCACTTTTGCACTTTCTTCAATCGCCTTACGAATCGCCGCTTCTTGAGCCTCGTTGAGGTCCTTTACGCGAATCTTTTCGTCTACTCCGGCCTTTTTCAAAATTCCTCTCGATAAGGAATTTCCTATTCCGAAGATGTAGGTTAATCCAATAACAATTCTTTTTTCTCTTGGAAGGTCAATACCTGCAATACGCGCCATATTTCTTATGCTTGCCTTTGTTTGTGTTTCGGATTGGTGCAGATCACGCGGATTACACCTTTTCTTCTGATAACCTTGCAGCTAGAGCAGATTTTCTTAACTGATGTTCTTACTTTCATAACAATTCCTACTTTTTGCGGTAAGTAATTCTACCCTTAGAAAGATCGTAAGGGGAGAGTTCTACCGTAACTTTATCACCCGGTAAAATCCGGATATAGTGCATTCTCATCTTTCCGGAAATATGGGCCAAAACCTTATGACCATTTTCCAATTCTACACGGAACATCGCGTTGGGCAGGGGCTCAAGTACGGTGCCATCGACTGTGATCGCTTCTTCCTTTGCCACTGATTAAGCTAGCTCCTTTTGAATCAAAGAAGTCACCTCTTCCAGGGACCCGACTCCGTTCACTTGAGAAAGTTTCTTTTGTGCCGCGTAGTAGTCCAGAAGAGGAAGAGTCTTCTTGTTATAATTATCCAGACGATTCTTAATCGTCGCTTCGTTGTCGTCCGCGCGTCCTTCGATTTCCGCGCGACTCAAAAGCCTCTTCAAAAGTTCCGCATCCGGAACTTGAAGATTGATCGCTTTATCGATCGATTTTCCTTCCCCTTTTAAAAGAGAATCCAGAGCGTCCGCTTGTTCCACGGTTCTCGGAAAACCATCCAATAAAAATCCATTCTTGCAATCCGCTTCCCGGATGCGATCTTTGATGATTCCGATTACGACAGAATCAGGAACTAAATCGCCCGCATCCATATAACGTTTTGCTTCGACTCCCATCGGAGTTTGATTCTTTACCGCTTCGCGGAGAATATCACCGGTGGAAATCTGTGGGATTCCAAGGTTTTGACAAAGAATCTTTGCCTGCGTTCCTTTTCCTGCCCCGGGAGGCCCCATGAAAATAATATTCTTCATGAGTTTAGGCTTAAGACCTTCCCTTGATTTTCGACTTCTTCATGAAGCCTTCATAATTTCTCATTAAAAGTTGAGACTCGATTTGTTTCAAAGTCTCCAGCGCAACCCCTACCATGATCAAAAGAGAAGTTCCGCCGAAAGTATAGACCAGAGAACCGCCACCTGAGTTGGAACTCAGATCTAAGAATTTGATGATGATATAAGGAGCCAGAGCCAGACCCGCCAGGAACATCGCCCCCGGAAGAGTGATTCTGTTTAACACTTTTTCGATATATTCTTTCGTATGAGAACCCGGACGAATCCCTGGAATGAACCCGCCGTATTTCTTCAAGTTTTCAGCCAACTCGGTCGGGTTGAACTGAATCGCAGTATAAAAATATGCGAAGAATACGATCAAAGAAGTATAGATGATAAAATAGAATAATGCGTGATACCAGATCTGGGAGAATGGATTGAAAAAGTCCATGATGATCGCCCAACCCGCCCACTGCTCGCTACTCGATGACAACCACTGAATGATCGTCTGTGGAAATAAAATCAAAGAAGAAGCAAAGATGATCGGCATTACGTTCGCGCCGTTTACCTTAAAAGGAATGGACTGGCTTTTCGCCTGAACCATCTTTCTTCCTACCATCTGTTTCCCGTATTGAAGAGGAACTTTTCTCACACCTTGTGTTAACAAAACCGTAAGAGAAATGAGAAGGATAAAAAGAATCAAAAGAATAAGAACATTCAGAGCGTCCATAGTATCAGTCGAAAAAAGTTGAACCATAGATTCAGGAAGTCTTCCGATAATACCAGCAAAGATCAAAAGAGAAATACCGTTTCCGATTCCTCTTTCTGTAATTTGCTCGCCGAGCCAGATCAAAAGAACGGTTCCGGTGGTAATTGATAAGATTCCGATTAAATAGAAATAAGGAATAACGCCAGAGTTGATCAGTCCCGGATATCTTGCGGGCTCGAGCTCGGTTCCTGTAGACCAGCCCTTCGCGAGTTGAATTACCGCTAAGGATTGAATCGCGCAAAGAATCACGGTTCCATATTTTGTGTACTGACCGATTTTCTTTCTTCCTTCTTCTCCTTCTTTTTGAAGTTTTTGAAGAGAAGGAACGAGGACCATGAATAATTGCATCACGATCGAAGAAGAAATGTAAGGCATGATCCCGAGTGCGAAGATGGAGAATTTTAATAAAGCTCCACCCGCGAAAAGATCCACCATTCCGAGAAGTCCTTCGGAGGATGGATCGTTTGCGATTCCCGCAACAACTACAGGGTTGACGCCGGGAATCGTAATGTGTGTACCCATACGGAACAA
>NZ_JAFFPU010000058.1:15000-22500 GCF_016919175.1 Leptospira ainlahdjerensis
AGGAGTTACTTTAAAAATCTTTTTGAATGCTTCTTTGATCAGAGTTTTGTTAGCATCGATATGAACTTTCACGGTGTATTTCACCATTCTCGTTCCTTTTTTGCTATTGGCTCCGATCGTTTCCAGATCTTGAGATTTTTCAGTGACTACAGGTGTAAGAATTACGTCTTGGAGATTCATTTCTGTGCTCCGTACTGAGTCAGCATCTCTTTCAGAGCCGCTTCTGTGATCACCAAATTGCGATTATACAGAATGTCTCTGCAGGAGATTCTTTTTGAATTGATATATTTAACGGTTGGGATGTTACGAACCGACTTCTTAACGAAATCGCTCTCACCTTGAACCAGTAATCCAACAACACCGGTGTTTCTGAGATTCATATTTTTGAATAAAGAATCAAAGGACTTCGTGCTGTATTCTTTTGGATCGAGATCTTCGATCACTTTCACTGCGGAAGCTTGCGCTTTTTTATTCAGAATCGAAAGCACAGCTCTGTGTTTGAGTTTGGAAGAAACTTTATAAGAATAGTCTCTTTTTTGAGGACCGTGAACCGTTCCCCCGCCGACCCAATGAGGAGCTCGAGTCGAACCTTGTCTCGCACGACCTGTTCCTTTTTGAGCCCAAGGCTTTTTTCCACCACCGCGGACTTCCGATCTGGTTTTTGTTGCGTGGTTTCCAGAACGCATATTTGCATTCTCAGCCTTAATCGCTTCGTAGATCGAAGCGACGCTAAGCTTGCTTTCAAAGAGTGCGGAAGGAAGTTCGATTTCTGAAATCAACTTTCCTTCTTTAGAATACTTCTGTGCTTTCATATCTAACCCGGATTTTAAATCTTCTCGATCGTAATTACTGTGTTTGCAGTGCCGGGTACCGCCCCGCTCACGAACACAAGATTCTTTTCTTCATTGATCCGGACTACTTTCAAATTCCGGACTGTAGTTTGGAGGGAACCAGTTCTTCCGGGAAGCTTAACGCCTTTGAAAACCCGAGAAGGAGTAGAGTTCGCACCCATAGATCCAGGATGTCTGTGAAAACGAGATCCGTGTCCACCCGGTCCACCGGCGTGTCCATGGCGTTTTACAACCCCTTGAAATCCTCTTCCTTTGCTGACCCCGGTAACTTTTACCACGTCAGAAACAGCAAAAACATCCTGAATTTTCAGAACAGAACCTGCTGCAGGAGAATCTCCGAAACTACGAAATTCTCTCAAAACTCTCTTTGGTCCAAGTCCCGCTTTTGCAAGGTGACTTTTCTCTGCTTTGGAGAGGTGAAATTCTTTTGTATCTTGAAACGCCAACTGGATCGCTTCGTATCCGTCATTTTCAACAGACTTGACTTGAGAAACGGCGCAAGGGCCGACTTCCAAAACAGTTACAGGAATCATATTCCCCTGCTCGTCAAAGATCTGAGACATTCCAACTTTTTTGCCGATTAATCCCTTTGCCATCGTTCCTTACCTTCAGGATTTGATATCTACAGATACCCCTGCAGGAAGCTGAAGTTTCATCAGCGCTTCTACAGTGTCTTCATTGGTATCCAGGATATCGATGAGCCGTTTGTGTGTTTTTAATTCAAACTGCTCTCTGGATTTTTTATTCACGTGCGGAGAACGAAGAACTGTATAGATCTCTTTCTTAGTAGGAAGAGGAATCGGGCCGGAGACAGTCGCTCCGGTCCTTTTCGCAGTTGCTACGATCTCATAGGTCGATTGGTCAATCAACCTATGGTCGAACGCTTTTAGTTTAACTCTTATTTTTTGTCCGGCCATTTTAAAGAGCTCTTACTCAATGATGTCCGCGACAACGCCGGACCCAATGGTTCTTCCACCTTCGCGAATTGCGAACTTGAGACCTTTGTCCATTGCGATCGGGTTGATCAATTCAACAGTCAGAGATACGTTGTCACCAGGCATAACCATTTCGATTCCGTTCGGAAGGTTACAAACTCCGGTAACGTCAGTAGTTCTGAAGTAGAACTGAGGACGATAGTTATTGATGAACGGAGTGTGACGTCCACCTTCATCCTTTGTTAAAACGTAAATCTCAGCGGAAAACTTTTTGTGAGGAGTGATGGATCCCGGCTTTGCGAGAACTTGTCCTCTTTCGATGTCTTCTTTTTTAGTTCCACGAAGAAGTGCACCGATGTTGTCACCAGCTTGAGCTTGATCGAGAAGCTTTCTGAACATTTCGATACCTGTAACAACGGTTTTCGTTGTTGCACGGATTCCGATGATTTCAACTTCATCGTTCACTTTCAGAATACCTTGTTCTACTCTTCCAGTGGCAACGGTTCCACGACCAGTGATCGAGAAAACGTCTTCCACAGGCATAAGGAAAGGTTTGTCTGTAATTCTTTCAGGATTTGGAACGAAAGTATCCAGAGCTTCCATCAGTTTTAGAATTGCAGGAGCGCCGATTTCAGACTCATCGCCTTCGAGAGCTTTTACCGCAGAACCGTAAACGATAGGAGTTGTATCGCCTGGGAAATTGTATTTGTTGAGAAGGTCGCGAACGTCCATTTCAACCATTTCGATCATTTCAGCTCTTTCATCAGGAGCAAGCATGTCCGCTTTGTTGATGAATACGATCACGTAAGGAACACCAACCTGACGAGCGAGGAGAATGTGTTCTTTTGTTTGTGGCATTGGTCCGTCAGTTGCAGATACAACGAGGATCGCAGCGTCCATCTGAGCCGCGCCGGTGATCATGTTTTTAACATAGTCGGCGTGACCAGGACAATCTACGTGAGCGTAGTGACGGTTAGCAGTTTCATATTCCTGGTGAGAAGTAGCAATGGTAATCCCACGAGCTTTTTCTTCTGGAGCATTATCAATTTGGTCATAAGCAACAGCTTTGTTCTTACCACCGATCGCTTTTGCAAGTGTAGTAGTAATAGCTGCCGTCAGGGTTGTTTTACCATGATCCACGTGACCAATTGTACCAACGTTTAAGTGAGGTTTCGACCTATCAAATTTTTCTTTAGCCATAGCGACTGTTTAATCTCCTTACTTTTTAACGAACCCTAACGGGAATCGACTAATGTAATTACGTAATAGTGTTCAGAGTCAAAAAGGGAGTCCAGAGACAGAACACCCCTTCCCTGTGTCATATTTCTAAGCACGCCTGCAAAGCCAAGCAAGTTTTCCGTAGAAGCATTTGCGTGAACAAGCGACTTGCCATCTCCGAGCGAAACAACATTCTGAATCTTAGCTTCTCTCTTAGAGAGAACTCCTAAGACATCGCCCAAGGATGAATCTGGTATCAAAATCTCTAATAGAGACAATGGGCCAATGAGTTCCGTGTAACGGCGAATTATGTCTTTTAAGCCTTTGATGACGGCTACTTTTACAAGTGAAGAAGTTTCGATCGAAGAATCCGGAGGATCGTATCGATGAACAATCAAGTCCAAGCCGAGAACTTCTTCTCCCTTGGATCCCTTTGCCACTACTTCATAAAAAGCTGATGTAATGGCTTCTTCTAGTGTTTCAGTAATCTTAGTTTCAAACCGCACTTCCCTGGAAAAGCTGTTAGAGCTTGCCAGAGAGGCGTGCACCTGTCCGCTTGAGATTTTTTGATCAAACGCGGTATGCTGAAATTCACTCTGTAGGACCATTTTTTTCCAAAGCTCAAACCTTGCAACTTTTATCCCGCTGACGTTCACTTTATGAGGGAAGAATTCTTTCAATCGAGAAAGAGAAACTTCCAAGTGCAATTCTCCGAGTCCGGAAAGTTGAATCTGCCCCGTATCGGAGAGGACTTTTGTCTCCAAGCCTTCGTCCAGCCACGTAAGCTGATTGAGTGCGATCCAAAGCCCTTCTCTTTCTTCGGAAGTCTCGGGTTCCAGAAGAATCTGGAACTGTTTTCGAACGGGAGCGAGTTCCGACTTGTACTCTTTTTGCGGAGAAGAATACAGAACGTCTCCCGGTTTGAGAGAATCAAGCCCCGGAACTACGACAATCTCTCGGATCCGAGTTTTTCCGATTTCTTCAAAGTCTCGCGTGGAGATAAGATGAATGGAATCCATTTGGCCATTTCCGGAAATCGACCAGAACTTCTGATTTTGCGGGAACTCCTGCGAAGGAAGAATGTAGACGATCTTCCCTAAGTCCGGGTGGAGTTCCCTCTTGAATGCGATTCCCAATTCTTCAGCGGGCCGCGGAGAAACAGAAAACGTTTGCGAGAGAAGTTCTAAAGAAAGTAGAAGGTCCTTTACACCTTCTCCCTGAAGCGCAGAGCCGCCGAGGACCGGGACAAACTCCCCTTTCCAAAAACCTCTGGAAAAACCCTCGCGGGCGAGGACGGAAAGAGAATCCGGATTCTTAAGATACTTTTCCGAAAGTTCGGAATCCCATTCCAAAAGCGGAAGGAGGCTCTGGTCGGAACTCCCCTCTTGAAAAAGGGAGAACTCTGAATCTTCTTTCCAAAGAAGAATCGGTTCTTTTTCCAGGACGGCCTCGAGATCCACGAGAGAATCCGTGATATCGATTCCCTTTCGATCCAATTTATTGAGAAAGAATAGAATCGGGATTTTTCTTTTGCGGAGCCATTCTACGTTTTGAAGCGTCTGCGATTTGAGTCCTTCGAACGCGTCGATGAGAACAACGCCGAGATCCGCGACCACAAGAGAAGCGCTCGTCTGACTCTGGAAGTCCAAGTGTCCCGGATTATCTAAAAATTGGAATAGTACTTTTTGCTCTTTTTCGTTCGGCCAGAAGACCCTTGCGAGCGTGGATTGAATGGAAATCCCGCGAGCGATTTCTTCCGCGAGATAGTCCGATTCGGTGGTTCCTTCTTCAATCGTTCCCGGCCTTCGGATCTTTCCAGTTTCAAAAAGAATCCTTTCGAGAAGAGTGGTTTTTCCGGCGTCGATATGGGCAAAGATTCCTACGTTTAAGATTTTCATTGTTTCGACCTTATGCCTTTTCTCAGAACTTACAAAATTAAGAATGTCTTGGAGGATCGATTCTTTTTTAGAATCCGAAAAACAAATTCAAAACGGATTATCGATCGTCGATTTTTGGAAGTCGAAAGCAAAAGACAATATCTTACGAAGATGTAAAAATTCTTCTCAACCAAGAAACCGATTGCGAAGAATTTCAAAAAATCGATCGTACCTAAAACCGAAAGAAAAGAAAGTTATCGGCCAATCGAATGCAAAAATTATGGATTTGGAAAGAGATGGCGATTTATATCGGACCTTCTTTTTCGACAAAACGTCACAGTCATTTTTTTATCCAACTCTGTTTAGGAAACAAAGAGGAATTTCGTTTAAAGGGAAGCGATGGAAATTGGTATTCCTACAAGGCCGCGCTGATTCCTTCCGGAGTAAGTCACGAAACCGAAATGAATGATCGTGATTTTGTTTTGATTCTTCTGGATCCAATCACGATGGGAACCGGTCTTTTTGCGGATCGAAATCTGACTCCCGGAAAACCTGCGATCGAAGTCGGAGACGTCTTTGATTGGGAAAAAATCCGATTCTTCTTTGAAGCCTCGGACGTTCCTCCCGAAAATCTAAAGGCCGAAATCGCAAAAAGGATTTTTGAAAATGGAACCGGTAAATCGATAACGCCCAAAGATATAAGAATCATTCGAAGCATGAAGAGCCTCTCCGATTCCGAGGACACGCTGACGCTTCAGGAAGTGGCGAAGGAAGCCGGACTTTCTCCGAGTCGCTTTCGTCATCTTTTTAGAAAGGAAACGGGGATCACGTTTTCAGGTTATCGACTTTGGATCAAAACGAGAAGAGCGATTCTTTCTCTAGGAAATCATCCGGAGTTGATTCACGCGGCGTATCAAGGAGGTTTCGCGGATCAGGCTCATTTTAGCAGAATCTTTCGAAGATCGTTCGGAATGAGTCCTTCGGAATTCGTAAAAGGAAAAGCTTTGCAGACATTTCGAATTTTTCCTACGTGACCCCTTCGTTCAAGACGGTTCCATTTTTATCGCGTATCTTAGAATCATGTTCTATGATTCTTCTTTTTTCTACGCCCCTTCCTCGTATTTTTACTTTTGCGTTCCGGAACCTCAAGACAATCCCCGCTCTTCGATTTTTAAAAAGGACTTCGTATGAGAATGGGCTTAAAGATCTTTCGAAACGTTTTTATCATCCTCCTCATTTCGATCCTTTCCATTTTTGGAATGTATCTTTGGAACCACGATCGGAAAAGAAAAGAGATTGAGGCGTTTTGGAAAGAAAGGCGCGCCTCCAAAATTCGCGATTTTGGGAGTGTAAAAACGCTTTCGATTCTTCCCCTTGTAAACTGGCACAAAAACAAAGACGGGTTTCGCACCGAGATGGGAGTTTCTTATCTGATCGTTACCGACGGCAAAAAAATTCTTTTCGACGTTGCACATAACGCGAAAGGGGAATCACCTTCTCCATTAATTCACAATATGAAAGAATTGGGAATCTCCATCAAAGAGATCGATACAATTTTTCTTTCCCATCTTCATTTCGATCACGTCGGAGGCAAAAAATGGGAAAAGAATAAAACCTTCTCCCTTGACAAAGAACAGATCGATCTTTCCGGAAAGGAAGTTTTTGCGCCGGTTGAAATCCGATATCCGAAGATAAAACCGAGAACGATTTCGGAAACCACGGTCTTGTTTCCGGGAATTGCGAGCCTCGGTCCGATTCCGAGACAGCTTTTTATGGGAAGAATCGACGAACAGGCTTTGGCGATTCACGTTCAGGGGAAAGGAATCGTTTTGATTTCGGGATGCGGACATCAAACTCTTCCAAAACTGATCGAGGAACTTGAGACGGTTTTTGAAGAAAAAATTTACGGGATCGTAGGAGATCTGCACTATCCGGTCCCAGAAGGACGACTTCAGTTTTTGGGTTTGAATCTGCAGAAAATTTTCGCTTCCGGGAGCGATCCTTTTCATACGATCGAAGAAAAAGATGTCGAAGAGGATATAAGATTATTAAAAAATAAGAATATTGCTTTGATCGGAGTCGGAGGGCACGATAGCAGCGACGATGTGATTTTTAAATTCGAAAACGAATTTAAAAAGGCTTACAGAAAGGTTCGTGTAGGAGATTGGATTCATGTCGCCACAAAACCCGACTTTGAAAGATTAAATTCTCCGGGGAAGGAAAAATAGACTTTTGATTTAAGTACGATTCTTAAATTTGAAGCCGACGACATTGATGGAAGGAAAGACGAGCATTCTTAAAAAAAAATTTACACTCCGATTCCGATAAGAATGTGGTGATTTTAGAACTTCTCACAAAACCGGAGAGCGCCAAGAAGCGGAACATTGAGTTTCTCAGAATGTTGGAACTTCAATAAGGACATTTCAACAATCGATCCTTTTGAAAGTCAATACAACGTTTCAGAGATTTACTCCGTTGGACTCCGTCATTTTTTGCAGGCTTTGTGGTGAATTTCGAGGTTTCGTAAGAAGTTCGAAGAAAATAACAAAGGAACATTCAAAATATTGAACTTTATAAAATATAAATTTCGTTCGGTAAAATTTTCAAAAAGCCGTCACC
>NZ_JAFFPU010000058.1:27500-35000 GCF_016919175.1 Leptospira ainlahdjerensis
AATCGGTGATGAGATCGTTTGTTTTTGTCCAGATCTCGATTACCTTTTTACGGCGTTCTTCGTTTGTAATGATACCTTTGCGATACTCGGAGTCGGCTTTTTCGACTTCTTTGTTCGCGTCGTTTACGAGTCCGACTTTGCCCGGAGACACACGGATGTCTTCGATGGAAATGGTAGGAGCAAACAAGGTCGCATAACGATATCCTAATTTTTTAATATCGTCGAGCATCAATACGGTTTTTGCAGGACCGTATTTGTCATACACGTCGGCGATGATCTTGTTTGTTTCCTTGTCGGAAAGAGCCTTGTTCACGTAAGCATAACCTTCCGGAAGAATCGTATTGAAAATCAATCTTCCCGGAGTTGTTTCGAGAATCTTTCCTTGGTGATAAACGCTGATCTTGGTTCTAAATTCTACAACGCCTCTATCGATCGCGTAGTGAACCTCGTCCAAGTTCGAGAAAGATTTCAAAGGAACGCCAGGCTCCGGTGGAAGTTCGGAAGTTAAATAATAAATTCCTAATACGATATCCTGAGTCGGTCCGCAGATCGGATGTCCGTTTGCGGGGTTGAGAATGTTGTGAGGAGAGAGCATCAACATCCAAGTTTCCAGCTGAGCCTTTGGAGTCAGAGGTACGTGGATCGCCATCTGGTCACCGTCGAAGTCGGCGTTGAACGCGTGACAGACGAGAGGATGGAGTTTGATCGCCTTTCCTTCTACAAGGATCGGTAAGAATGCTTGGATCCCCAGACGGTGAAGGGTCGGAGCTCTGTTCAACATCACGGGGTGCTCTTTTACGACGTATTCCAAAACGTCGAAAACTTCTTTGTCTTCGGCTTCCACTTTCTTTTTTGCGGACTTGATGTTCGGAGCTAAGTCCAGATCCACAAGTCTCTTCATGATGAATGGTTTGAAAAGTTCCAAAGCCATTTTTTTGGGAAGTCCCATCTCATGGTATTTCAGCTCGGGACCGACGACGATTACGGAACGACCCGAATAGTCGACCCTCTTACCAAGAAGGTTCTGACGGAAACGACCTTGTTTCCCTTTGAGCATGTCGGAGATGGATTTAAGAGGACGGTTTCCCTTTCCTTTAACGGCGCGTTTTCTACGAGAGTTATCAAAGAGAGCGTCAACGGCTTCTTGCAACATTCTCTTTTCGTTCCGAACGATGATCTCAGGAGCTTTCAGAGCGAGAAGTCTTTTGAGACGGTTGTTACGGTTGATCACACGACGGTATAAGTCGTTCAAGTCGGAAGTAGCAAATCTACCACCTTCCAACTGAACCATAGGACGAAGTTCCGGAGGAATGACCGGAACGATATCAAGAACCATCCACTCGGGACGGTTTCCGGAATCACGGAACGCTTCGAGAACTTCGAGGCGTTTCAGAATTCTTTTATCGGAAATCTTATCCTTGTCTTGGATCTTTTGACGGATCATTCTCGCTTCCGCATCTACGTCGATACGAGCGAGAAGTTCTTTGATCGCGTCCGCGCCGATTCCGGCTACGAACTTGTCGCCGTACTCGTCGAGATAAGCGTGGTATTCTTCTTCGTCGATGAGTTCGCCGCGGTTTCTTCCCGAATCCGCAGGATCGATGATGACGTATTTTTCAAAGTAGAGAACGCTCTTTAGCTGGTTCACGGTCATATCAAGAAGAAGTCCCATTCTCGAAGGAACGGAACGGTAATACCAGATATGAGAAACCGGAGCCGCGAGTTCGATATGGCCCATTCTTTCGCGACGAACTTTAGAGTGAGTTACCTCGACCCCGCACTTGTCGCAGACCACACCCTTGTAACGGATGGACTTGAATTTACCGCAGTAACATTCCCAGTCTTTTGTGGTTCCGAAAATTTTCTCGCAGAAAAGACCGTCTTTCTCGGGTTTTAAAGTCCGGTAGTTGATGGTCTCTGGTTTTTTAACTTCCCCGTAAGACCATTCTTTGATCCTTTCGGGAGAAGCTAGGCGGATTGTAATCGATTCGAAGTCGTTATGGGATCTCATGTCTTATGCGTTCTCTATAGTCTCGAATTTAATTTTCTTCTTACTCTTAGAATATTCATCCTCGTAATCGGAAATATCAACAGTGTTTCCTTCCGAGTCGGTGATGATGATATCCAGAGCAAGCCCTCTAAGCTCTTGAACCAATACGTTGAAGGACTCAGGGATACCAGGTTTGATGGAGTGGATTCCCTTTACGATCGCTTCGTAGATTCTCGCACGTCCGAGCATATCATCGGACTTGATGGTCAAAAGTTCCTGAAGAGTATGAGAAGCTCCGTAGGCTTCGAGAGCCCAGACTTCCATTTCCCCAAGACGCTGACCCCCGAACTGAGCCTTTCCTCCGAGCGGTTGTTGAGTCACCAAAGAGTAAGGACCGGTCGATCTTGCGTGGATCTTATCTTCCACCAAGTGAGCGAGTTTTAAGATGTAGATATAACCGCAGAAGACTTCGTTCATAAAAGGAAGTCCGGTTCTACCGTCAAAAAGTTTGAATTTTGAATTCAGAGGAAGGTTCGCCTCTTTGCAGAAATTGTCCACGTCGGTTTCTTCCGCACCGTCGAAAACCGGAGTTTCAAAAGAAATTCCGAGTTTGCTTGCGGCAAAACCCAACTGAGTTTCAAAAATCTGACCGAGGTTCATCCGTGAAGGAACGCCTAACGGATTCAAGACGATGTCCATCGGAGTTCCGTCTTCCATGTAAGGCATGTCTTCTTCCGCCATTACACGAGCGACAACCCCTTTGTTACCGTGGCGTCCGGCCATCTTATCCCCAACCAGAAGTTTTCTTTTTCTGGCTACGAATACTTTCACCATTTCTTCCACGCCCGCAGGAAGTTCATCTTGATTCTCGCGAGAGAAACGTTTGATATCGATGACGGTTCCTTCGAAACCGTTCGGCATTCTCAAAGAAGAATCTCTTACGTCCTTGGCTTTTTCACCAAAGATAGAATGAAGAAGTTTGTATTCCGGAGTGAGATCGGTTTCCCCTTTCGGAGTCACCATTCCCACAAGAATGTCTCCCGGTTTTACTTCCGCACCAACGCGGATTACACCGGTTTCATCCAAATCACGGAACGCTTTGTCCGAAAGATTCGGAATGTCTCGAGTGATTTGTTCCGGTCCAAGTTTTGTTTCTCTGGCTTGGATTTCGAATTCTTCGATGTGAATGGAAGAGAAAACGTCGTCGCGAACGATTCTTTCGGAGATCAAAATCGCATCCTCGAAGTTGTAACCTTCCCAAGGCATGAACGCCGCGAGAACGTTCCTACCGAGAGCGAGAACACCGTTGTCAACGGCAGGACCGTCGGCAAGAACCGTTCCTTTCACGAGAATATTTCCGAGTTCGTCCAGTTTCTCACCCGTAACGATTTGTCCCGCAAGCGTTGTACCGCGTTTTACTTCGTCTCCGGAAGAAACGATAGGAGCATATTGTCTGCTTCCCATCTGGAGAATGTATTCTTTCACATCTCCGTTATCCCGTGTTACTTCTATTTTTTCTTTAGAAACCTTGGAAACTTTTCCGTCGAAATCGGAGTGAACCACGCCGACGATCGGCTTTTGATTGAAGCAGGTTCCTTGGTTTGTCTTTTTGAATTTCGTAAGATCGTAGGTATCGGATTCTTTTCCGCCCTTTCTTTCCACAACGATCCGTTCCGCATCCACGGAAACGACCACACCGTCGTGTTTGTTGACGATACAAATTCTGGAGTCATAAGCGGCTCTGGTTTCCATTCCCGTTCCGACAAAAGGAGCTTCTTCACGAAGAAGAGGAACCGCTTGGCGTTGCATGTTGGAACCCATCAAGGCGCGGTTCGCGTCGTCGTGTTCCAAGAAAGGAATCAGCGCTGTGGAAACCGAAACAACTTGAAGAGGAGCCAAGTCCATATACTGGATTTCGCTTGGGTTACGGAAAGGGAAGTCCCCTCTGTGACGAGTGGAGATCAATTTGTTTTTGAGTTCCCCTTTCTCGTCGAGAACGCCCGAGGCTTGTGCGATATAATGATATTCTTCTTTGTCCGCGGTGAGGTGTTCGATCTGACCGGTGACTTTGGAATTCTTAACGGTTCTGTAAGGAGTTTCTAAGAATCCGTAGTCGTTTACGCGAGCATACGAAGACATAGAAAGAATCAGACCGATGTTCGGACCTTCCGGAGTTTCAATCGGACACATTCTACCATAGTGAGAATAGTGAACGTCCCGCACTTCCATACCGGCTCTGTCTCTCGAAAGACCACCGGGACCGAGTGCGTTCAATCTCCGTTTATGAGTCAGCTCCGCGAGAGGGTTTGTCTGATCCATAAACTGTGAAAGTTGAGAAGAACCGAAAAATTCGTTGATCACGGCTGTGATCGGTTTGATCGAAATGAGAAGTTGAGGAGTTTGGGTTTCAATTTCCTGAACAGTCATTCTTTCTTTGATCACTCTTTCCACTCTGGAGAATCCGGTCTTGAGTTGATTGGAGATCAACTCTCCAACGGAACGAATCCTTCTGTTTCCAAGGTGATCGATATCGTCCGGATAATAGTTTTCCGTTTCGGAGAAAAGATTCAGAATGTAACGAACGGTTTCGATGATGTCCGCAGGTCTTAGGACGCGCGACTTTTCACCGGAAAATTCTTTCGGGTTATTGAATTCAAACTTAGAATTGATTTTGTAACGGCCTACGTCTCCGAGATCGAAAGTTTTCGGAGAGAAGAAAAGACGAGTCAATTCCGTAGTCGCGTTCTCGATCGTGGAAGGTTCACCCTGACGCATCAAGGAATGGAATTTAAGAATCGCATCCTCGTAGTCGTTCACTCCGTCTTTTTCAAGAGCATTGATGAGAATCGGGTTATCCTTTCCTTTCGGGAATTCGATCAATTCGACTTCTTTTACCTTCATCTCTTTTAAGATGGAGATATTGTCCTCGTTGATTTTGGAACCGGCTTCGAGCATTACCTCTCCGGTTTCCATGTTGATGATATCGTTGATCGTTCTTCTTCCAAGAATCTTTTTCAGATCTTTGGAAGTGGCGCCCGCGATTTTCTCTTTTCTGGAGCTGTAGAATAAACGAAGAACTTCTTCGTTCGTTCCGTGTCCTAATGATTTGATCAAAAGAGTGGCCGGGAATTTTTTCTTTCTATCGATTTTCGCAATCAGAATTCCCTTGTTGTCCATCTCGAATTCCAACCAGGATCCTCTGTAAGGAATCACTCTGGCTGAGAAAACGTCTCTTTCCATATCA
The DNA here is from genome assembly GCF_016919175.1 of Leptospira ainlahdjerensis. Taxonomy (GTDB): domain Bacteria; phylum Spirochaetota; class Leptospiria; order Leptospirales; family Leptospiraceae; genus Leptospira; species Leptospira ainlahdjerensis. The sequence goes on from NZ_JAFFPU010000058.1 coordinate 32,735, forward strand.
TAAGAAAAGAATATACCGGGAGAACGGTGAAGCTGAGAAACGACGACGCGTTCCGCTCCGTTGATGATAAACGTTCCCTGCTCGGTCATCACGGGAAGATCTCCCATGTAAACCGTTTGTTCGCGGATTTCTCCGGTTTCTTTGATGATTAACCTGATGACTGCTTTTAACGGAAGAGCGAATGTCGCGTCCGTGTCCTTACATTCTTGAGGAGAACGTTTCGGTTCTCCGAGAACATAATGACTGTATTCCATGATCATGTCATTGTTGGGACTTTCGATCGGAAAGGTCTCCCGGAATACAGCTTCTAATCCTTGATGCTTTCTTTTGGTTTCATCCTTAACGTCTGTCTGAAGAAACCAGTCAAAAGAACGCTTCTGAATTTGAATCAAGTTAGGAAGGTAATCCAGATTCGTGATTTTTCCGAAATTTACCCGTTTTCTCTCTACTTGACCGTACATTCTTTGTGCTCCCTATCGATAATGAAAAAAACTATGACCTGTATAAACAAGATGAACCTAAATTCTCGCTTTGGGCAAAAAAGAAGGAATCGAACTCTTTCAGCGTAGGACCTTTTTTTAGAAAAGATACCAAAATTCTGAAAGGCTGTAAATACAAACGAGCAAGAGGGCCTGAAACCAGGCCTCCTTGCCGTGAGTGAAAGGATTTTTTGAAAGCTAGCGCTAACAGAGCTCTAACGAAACGATTAGCTCGCTTTGAGTTCAATCTGTGCGCCAACGCCCTCGAGTTTCTTTTTGAGGTCATCAGCTTCTGCTTTAGAAACGCCTTCTTTAACAGACTTTCCGCCAGCTTCAACGAGGTCTTTCGCCTCTTTCAATCCGAGTCCGGTGATTTCTCTTACGAGTTTGATCACTTCGATTTTCTTATCGCCAAAACCTTTCAGAATGACGTTATAAGTAGAAGCTTCTTCAGCAACTGCTCCACCAGCGGCAGGTGCCGCCGCGGCTACTGCAACCGGAGCTGCAGCAGAAATGCCGAATTTATCTTCCATTTTTTTAACGAGGTCTGCAGCCTCAACTAAGGTTAGTTTTCCGATTTGCTCTAATAGCGCTTCTGTAGACATTTATATGCTCCTTTGATTCCGTTTAGTCGTTTTGCTATTTAAAAAATACGTTACGCGTTGTTCTTTTCTGCGGTTGCTTGGATCGCTCTTGCAAGAGACGCGATGATCTGATTGAGACCAGATGCGATCGTTCTTGCCGGTGCGTTGATTCCGCCTGCAATCATAGCGAGAAGTTGTTCGCGACTTGGAAGTCCCGCGATCGCTTCTACACCTTCTGCATCCAACACGGATCCGTCCATGTAACCAGCTCTTACGATGAGGTTCTTATTTACCTTTGCAAAGTCTTTGCAAACTTTTGCAACGGCTGGAAGATTCTCACCTGCGAAGATCGCAGCCAGTGGTCCTTGGTATTCAGGTCCGAAAGAAATGTTTTTGTCTTTGTGACCTTCCGATTCTTTCAGAGCTCTTAAGAAAAGATTGTTCTTGAGAACTTTCATCTCCGAACCTTCTTTTCTCAACTGAGCGCGGAGACCGGTGATTTCTTCCACGGTCAATCCTGAATAGCAGGCAAGAATGAAGTTATTCTTCGCTTCCAACTTGCCTTTGAGGTTTGCGACTGCTTCTACTTTTTCCTGATTCGCCATTTTCTATAACTCCAAATCTTGTCCAGGTCAGACGGAAGTATTGACCAGTTCTTTCACGTCTACTTTCACACCGACTCCCATTGTAGGAGAAACGGAGAAAGTTTTCAAATAATCGCCTTTTGCATCGGAAGGTTTATCACGCATCAGGGTTTGAACTACGGTGCGGATGTTTTCGACTAACTTCGTATTGTCGAAAGAAACTTTACCGACTCCGAGGTGAACGACACCGCCTTTATCGGGACGATACTCGATACGACCTGCTTTCAATTCGCCGACTGCTTTCGCTACGTCGTTGGTCACGGTTCCCGCTTTCGGTTTTGGCATAAGACCTTTTCTACCGAGGATAGGACCGAGTTTACCAACATCTTTCATCATGTCGGGAGTAGCCACACAAGCGTCGAAATCAGTCCAGCCGCCCGCTACCTTTTCGATAAGATCCATATCTCCTACGAAATCAGCTCCGGCATTCTTCGCGTCGTTTTGTTTGTCCCCTTTGCAGAAAACAAGAACGCGAACTTTTTTACCGGTTCCGTGTGGAAGAGAAATCGTTCCACGAATGTTCTGAAGAGATTTATAATTTACTTTCGTAGAAATCTCG
>NZ_JAFFPU010000058.1:37500-51096 GCF_016919175.1 Leptospira ainlahdjerensis
CTTGATCTTCAAACGACCCCAATGCAAGCGAAAAGAAAGAATCCCTTGAAGAGACGACAAAATTTAGATGGGCAAAGGACATTCTAAAATTCTAAATTGAGAATCTGAATGAAGACCTTATCGGTAATCATCCCGGTTCAAGAAGGGGATTCAGAATCCGAGCCTCTTTTAAGGGAGCTCCCACATTTGATCCCTAAAGATTGGGAAATCATCGTTTCCACATCGCCCGAAAAAGGCAATCGCGCAAAAACGTTGAACGAGGGTGTCGGAAAATCTCAAGGAGAATTTCTTTGGTTTCTCCATGGAGACAGTCAAATCACCTCGGAAACAATCTCTTTTCTTCAAAACGCAATTGCAACTTTTCCAAATGCATTACATTATTATAAACTTCAATTCTATCCTGAAAGTTTACGAATGAAAATCAACTCGAACGGCGCAAATTTTCGTTCTTGGCTTTTGAATTCTCCTTTTGGAGACCAGGGGCTTTGCATCCGCAAAGAGACTTTTCTTCGCCTCGGCGGATTTGATGAAAAGACTCCTTACGGAGAGGATCTTCTTTTTGTTTGGACGTCTCAAGAGAACGGGATTCGTTTACACAGAATCAATTCTTTTCTGAGGACGAGTGATCGGAAGTATCGAAAAAAAGGTTGGTGGAAGATTACGCTACTTCATCAATATCTCTATTGGAAATTAGCCTTTCTTCATTTCTTTGGAAAGAATGAAGATTCTCCGAAAATATAATCTTACATTTCAAAATATTTTTTTGAGAAGGTTTACCGGAGACGATTTTTGTGATTTTAGATTCCTCTGAAAAAGAACTCTCTATTCTGTTTTAGCAAGATCCGACAGATCCTCTTTAGATAAATATATTCACGCAGCGACGCCCGATTTTCATAAAAATACTTAAGAATTAATTAATTATCTAATATATCATTTATATTCAAGCCTGGAATCCATTTGTCTTATGGGTTCCATCGCAATAAGGTTTATTCGCAGAACCTCCGCATCGACAGAGATAAGCTTCCATAACTCGATTGATTGTTCTTCCCGTTCCGGAGCAGAGCTCTAAACTTCCGGTAATTTTCAGAGGGCCGTTCCGAGTCGGCTTGACGATCAATTTTCCGTTTCTCACGGGAAGCGGAGTCGAATCCTGAGTTGTCGGTTCTCCAGTCGCATGAAAATCGATTTGATTATGACTCGAATCACAAAAGGGTTTATTTTTGGAGGTCCCACATCTGCATAACGTTACGCGAAACCCTGGATCTTCTTGACCTGTGATTTCCAGATCCGCGTGAAATGCAAGAGGACCGTTCTCGCGAACTCGAAGCAAATTGACGATCGGCGCCTTTTCATTTTCAGACTCGGCAACTGCCTCGTATCGAATCGCACCGGAAGGACAATTCAGCGCTAAGTTTTGGATTTCTCCTATGCTCGCCTTATCAGGATAGATCCAATCTCCTTCTACATTCGGAACAAAAACATCGGGTCTACTAAGAACACAATTCCTAGAATGAATACATTTTTTTCCATCGAAGAGTATGTTTGATTCTTTACCTTTGACGATTTCCATTTTTAGACTCCTTCTTCCGAGCCTCAAAATCATAACTCAATTTTAGAATAAACCAAGCAGAATCATTTTCTAAAATTTATTTCCTCTTCCGGAGAATCGGTTAAAAAAGAGTACTCACATTTTAAAACAAATTAGAAATCGTAGAAAAGAGGATTTGATATGGGATTGTTTTGGGGTTTTATCGGAGTTTTTATTTTTAGTCTCACTCTCCCCGCGACCAAATTGACCGTAGGACATTTCGATCCTCTTTTTGTCGGATTGGGAAGAGCTGTCCTTGCGGGAATTCTCGCCGTCTTCGCATTAAAAATCACAAAGACTCAACTTCTTCCGTTCTCAATTCTTCCTAGATTGATTGTAGTCGCTCTCGGAGTTGTCATCGGCTTTCCTGTTTTTTCGGCGTATGCTCTTCAACACATTCCTTCTTCACACGGAGGAGTGATCACGGGAATTCTTCCACTCGCAACCGCGGTCGCGGGAACGATTCTCGCGAAAGAATCTCAAACGATTTTATTTTGGATGTCGAGTATCTTCGGTTCCTCAATTGTGATTTTCTATTCTTTTTGGAATCAAGAGGTATCACTTCGTTTCGGTGACCTTTTTCTTTTTTTAGCGATCCTTTCGGCGTCAATCGGCTATGCGGAAGGAGGCCGACTATCAAAAGAATACGGCGGGTGGAAAGTTATTTCCTGGTCGCTCGTTCTCGCATTACCTCTCGTTTTTCTCATTTCAGTCTTTACGTTTCAAAAAGACGACCTGGACGCGCCCATCTCCGCTTGGCTGGGCTTTCTTTACACCGGAGTTTTCAGTATGTTCTTGGGATTTTTCGCCTGGTATAAGGGTCTCGCGACAAGTGGAATCGGAAAGGTCGGACAAATTCAATTGCTTCAACCTTTTTTGACGTTCTTATTCTCAGCTTGGATCTTATCGGAAAAGATAGATTCTTCTATGATCTCGGTGGGTGGTTTAGTCGCTCTTTTTATTTTTCTCGGAAGAATCCGCTTTAAAAACAAACGGATTCCTACCTAAACTGAACAAGTTTATAATTTTTGTACATTCTAATTTTCTAAACTTCTGTTTTCATTCCGTGCGAAGAATCGTCCGTCAGAATTTCAAATGCGGCTTTTCTTTTGGAAGTCAGCTTTATAAAAGATAGATCTTCTTTTCTTTTTACAAAAATTTCAGAGTTTGCAATTTTACTGTTAAGACAATATTTCCATCCTCCGGGCGGATTCCAATACTGGAGACAAGCAAAGTCTTGAGGATCCGCAAAGATTCTTCCTCGGATCGAAATTTCCTCCGAGTTCGCTTCAAAATTCCAATCAAAGTAACGATACTTTGCCCGCCCAAAACTTCGAAGCGGATGATTGAGTTTATAATCCTTACCTCGAAATCGAAATACGATCGGAGTGATCGCAGGCGTCCAAAAAGGCCCAATCTTTAACTTGGCGGTCGCAAGCTCTAAAAAAGAATCCGCCTCTTCTTCAAATCCGACAACCTGTCCCCAAGCGTACCGATCGGTGTGTTTTGATCCCCAGTTATGGTTATGACTTCCGATCCAATCCTGAAGTTGAATTTCTTCGGCTCCTAATTTGAGCGTTCCTGAAACTTTGATCCAAGGATTTCCGACTAACACCTTCGCCTTCGGAAAACCTCCTTCGTATAAATTTTCTGGAAAGAGAAAAAGCGGAGGGCTTCCCCCCGAAATTTTAAGATCCCAAAAAAAATTCTCAGGACCTTTTTTATTTCCCGCCTTTCCAACAAGATGCGAATCCGTTAATTCCGAACCTCCAATCAGAATCGAAAGAGGCGAAGATTGAAACGAACAAGAAACGATCGGAAATTCTGATTTGGATACGAAGTGAGAATTTTTTTCTCCGTCAAAATAGATGGCCCATAATTCTCCAATTGCCTTTTCCGGATGGAGTTTTGGTGAAAAGATCGTATAACGGATCCAGACGGCTTTTGCTAAAGAAGGATGATTGGCTCTTACAAACCAGCTTTCATAGTGCCCTCCTATATCGTTTGCCTTGAATCTTGGATGATTAAAATTGGATACGATTCCGCCCATAATGCCTCTTTTTTCGTTTCTTTTAAGAGCTTTCTCTTAGAATTTTTGCGAGCCTCTTTCTGGGAAAGAAGTCGGATTCTTATTAAGGGAATGCCGCAATGCTCTCAAGAAAAATTCCTTTTTTCGGTTCGAATTTTTCGGATATTTTTTCCTTCCCCAAGGCGCAACTCTCGTTAAAAAGTCGAACCCGTTTTAATTCCACGAATAAAACTTCAGCGTATTAGAATGTGAAAAAATTTTAACTCATCGAAACGAAACGCTTACAAACAATTGTGGACGATTGCATAAATCAGGTACGAATAACGAAACGAATTCTTTCTTAAGATTATCAAGTCCGAATTCGAATCAGAAAGACAAAACTCCCGAAGCTAAATTCCGTTTTATCTTCGAGACTGGAGTTTTTTATGTTTATGGTAAAGCAATGGATTCTTTTGTTAGATCCGATTTGTTATATTTATTAAATTGAATGTATCAAATCTGCAATTGCTGTTTTTAACTGAAATAATCCGGGCTCTTCGTACGGAAAATGCCCCGCACCTTCCAGAAGTACAAACTTTTTCGTTCCGGAAATCCGATCATAAAACGGTTTACTGATCGCAAGTGGAGTCCACGGATCGATCCCCGGATGGGCTAATAGAACCGGACATACGTGAAAAGATTCAGGCTCCACCCTCGGTTGAAATTCCGAAATCGTTCTCATCCAACGAAAGCTCACCTTCCCTCCGCCCGCATAAGGATCTTCGGAAAACACTTTCGAAAAATCGGGATCGTTAGTAATGAGTTCCATCTTACTCAACCACCGAATCGGGACGTATAAATCATCGGTTAGCAGGCTCAGCCAAGAAGTTAAAGGGATCCCCAAAATTCTTAGGAAACGGTTGGTTGCCACCGCGTCCTGCACTTCCGTTCGTCTGAGATCAGCGAGAGTTGTCGCGATCAAACCCTGTACGTTTCCGTTTTCGGCGGCGACTTGATAAGCAAGCATTCCGCCAATGCTCAATCCAAAGAGAACGATCTTCGTTTTAGGCCTTCTTTCCGCTTCCACCAAGTCGTTTAACAATATTACCCAGTCTTTGTAGTCCATTTTGAAATTTTTATCAGTGAGAGTCAGTCCGAATCCGGGAAGATCCGGAGCGATCACTTCGCAACCCAGATCAAAAACCAACTTCGCCATCGAACCGAGAACTCTTCCGTTTCCACCGCCTCCGTGAATCATGAATACCTTACAATCGGAGTTCGAATTCTCATATCGATCGAGATGAACTCTTAGATTCTTCCAGACCCAATATTCTTCCTTTGGAAGTTTTCCGTCCTTTACCTTCAGATTTTCAGGAAGAAATTTCTGATATCTCTGCCAGTGAGTTGTGTTCAAATAATTTCCGCCTCTTTCCAAGGGGAAACTCCCGCAATGGCAAAAAACGAGGATGTTCAAAAGGATAAATTTAAGTTTCATACTTTGCAGGTTGTCCGAAAAAGTTTCTTTTTGTATATTTCGAAAAACATCGTCTTACTTTCAAAACTATACAGGTGTCAATTTTTATGTCCGATAAAATAGAGAAACAATACAACACGATCATCGAAGCCTTCTTAGTTCGCTTCCTTAATATTGAGTATTCTAAGATTACAATCGGCGACATCGCCGAGGATTCCGGAATGACGAGGGCGAATTTTTACAGTTATTTTACCGGCAAGGAGGAGCTTCTCTGGAAAACGTTTCAGTATGTTTTTTTAGAAAAAGAAAAAAAGGTAAAAGAATTGGATGCGAGCTCCTTATTGTCTGAAGGAAAACCTCTCACATTCTATCTTTTTGAAAACGTAAAAATGAATCGCAAATTCTATAAACAGATTTTTCAAGAATCGATTCCTTACGAATTTCATTCCAAACTTTCCGATTTCTTATCGGAAGAGTCCTATCGAACCCATTCCACTCTGAGAGAAAAATATAAAAATCCTTCTTTTCCATATCAATACATCTCGCATTATCTTTCCGGTGCCGTCCTCGGTTTATTATCCTATCTTTTGAGGAAGGACTTGGATTGGGATTCGGAAACAATCTCGAACTGGTTTACCTCCCTCGCAGTTCCGGGAATCGTAAATCAACTCAAAAACGATTGAGAGCTTGTAGCACAAACCGGAAACTGCGGGAACTCCCCCTTTTCAATCGACGAAACATACTCTCTATAGGCAGGAATAATGAAACTTACGATTCCTGCTGAAATCCTTACGAATTTCATTTCAGCTTTTGGGGCTAACTCTCAATTTGAATGAAAATCAAAATTCTAAAATTCAAATGAAGTGTTTAATTGGAACCGCTTATTCGGGCAATTTGAATTTCGGAAGAGAAAGATTGTAACGAACGGCAATCACACGAATCAAAACGACAAGGAGAACGGAAAGGCCCGTATTCCAATCACCATCTATATTCAAATAATTGAATGCCACATAAAGAGTAGCACCCGCTAGACAGGCCGTCGCATAAATTTCCTTTCGAAAGATCAAAGGCACTTCGTTAATCAGTGTGTCGCGAATCACACCTCCAAAAATTGCGGTAACCATTCCCAAAATGACGGAACCGAACGGATTAACTCCGGCGGAGAGAGATATCTTGGTTCCGATCACGGTATAAATTCCGATTCCGATGGAATCAAAGAGAAAAATTTCTCTTCGAAAACGAACCCAATAACGTGCGAAAAAAATCGTTAGGACAAATCCGGAAAAGATAGCCCAGAGAACGTTTTCGTCCCGGACCCATGCAACCGGATAATTTCCAAGGGTGATATCCCTCAAAGTTCCTCCGCCGATCGCCGTTATAAACCCGGTAAAGAACGCGCTAAAGATATCATTGTGATGACTCTTTTTTTCTGCGGCGGCCAAAGCGCCCGAGATCGCAAAAAAACCGACACCGATAAGTTCTATGTAATATGATAAATCCATAATTTACTTTTTTTAATTTTGGAAATTTGATCTTTGAGTCAAAACCGGCGAAACCCGTTTTTTACGCAAAACTCCCGGGGATTGTTTTTATTTTCAAAATCACAAATGGATAAAAATTTTAGCCCGAGCTGACTTAAAATCCGTTTTCACCTTTTAACTTGTTTTCATTTTATAAAAACTAAAACGATTCAACCCTTTTTTGGATCCGGAGGATTCTTTAGATGAGCCCCAACCCGATAAACAAAATCAGCTTATAGTTGAGAATTTTCGGAAATTCGCGCAAACACGGCTTTACTCGGACAAATGTCGAATCAACTCCGAAAGACTCTGAATGTCCCCGTCTTCCCTTTTTAAATAGGACCTCCAACCGAGAGATTTCGGAACAACTACGTCGAGATCGAATTTATCTCCGCAATAGACCAATGCTTCCGAAGGAAGATTTACAAGACGCATCGCTTCTTCGAAAATTTTTGGCGAAGGTTTTTCGTATCCGAATTCCGCGCTTACGATCACAGGATTCAAATGTTCTAATATTCCCTTGGAATCGAGTAAGTCCCTCAGACGATGATCCCAATTGGAAATCACCCCCAAACCCCAACCTTGTGTTTTACAATAATCCTTGAGTTCCCAAAAACCGGGATCCACTTCCCAGAGTTCAGGATCCGCAAATCGGTTATAGATGATCGGAAACGCTTGTTCCAAAGGAACACTTTCAGGAATTCTCATGAGAAAGTCGTTTAACAATTCTTTCCACCATCCTGGAGTTCCGCCGGGATGGACTTGATACTTGTCTCGATGATCGGGAGGAGCATTCTCATTCATCTTATGCCAGGCTTCGGAGAAAGCCTTTCGAAATATTTCTCCGGCATTCTTTTCTTTTTTCAAACCGGCTTCCAAAAGGATTTCAAGATAGGTCTCTCCGGCGGCTTTTTTTAGGTGAAGAATGGTATCTCCCACGTCCAAAAATAAATAACGATTGTGATTCACAAGACTGAGTTTCGAAACCCCTTTTGTTTTTGCATCCAGGTTTCGAAGACGATTCTTCTAAAACCAAAAAGGACTTGTAAGAGAAGTTCCAAAGTTCATTCTAAGAGTCTATGTCAGGTTCAAACTTTTCCATTGGAATCTTTATCTTTCCGGGTGTCACGCAACTTGACTTCACCGGTCCATTCGAAGTGTTCTCAAGAATTCCGAAAGCAAAGGTTTTCTTGTTCGCTCAGTCGAAGGAAACGATCACTACGGAATCCGGAATGAAATTTATTCCGGACTACGACTTTTCGAATTGTCCGGACTTGGACATTCTTCTTGTTCCAGGCGGCTCGGGAACTACACATCTTATGGAAGACTACGAGGTTTTGGAATTCCTAAAGAAGAAGGCTGAAAATTCTAAATTTATCACTTCGGTCTGTACGGGTTCTTTGGTCCTTGCGGCCGCGGGTCTTCTCGACGGTTACAAAGCGACGACCCACTGGCTTTCCTTGGATGTCTTAAAATTATTTCCCGTTCAGATCTCCGGAGAACGTTTTGTAAAAGATCGGAATCGAATCACCGGCGGAGGAGTTACCGCAGGAATCGACTTCGCTCTTTTTCTCACCGCCGAATTTTTCGGTACCGAACTCGCGGAGGAAATCCAATTGATGATAGAATACAATCCCGCACCTCCGTTTACCTCCGGTCATCCGACCACGGCGACTTCTCACCTTGTGGACAAAGTCAAGGGAAGTCGAGAGACCGCACAAAACCGGAGAAAGGCCGCAGCGATCCGAGTCTTAGAATCTCGTTCTAAGAAGTGAGTTTGTAGATTCTTCCGTAAAAGGGAAATGTGGGAACTCCCCCTTTTTAGGATTCCGGAAGAATTCCTCCGCGGGGAAAATTTTGGGTCGTTTTTTTCTTCCCTCCTCTCACCTCGAAATTCGTTAAGAAACGTCGATTCCTAGCTGAAGAGACATAATTCTTCCCTTAAAATTGAAAAGTAGGATCTCACACATTTCCCTTTCACGAGAAAGCCTTGACTATTAGTTACAAGTTACATATTTAGTTATCTGTAACTAATAGGAGAAAACGCAGATGAAACAAAAGAAATTGGGAAACAACGGTCCTCAGGTTTCGGAAGTCGGACTCGGATGTATGGGAATGTCAGACTTCTACGGAAACAAGGAGACCCGAGACCGTTCCGAAAGCATTCGAACGATCCACGCAGCCTTGGACGCGGGAATCAATCTTCTCAACACCGGAGATTTTTACGGAATCGGACACAACGAACTCTTGATCTCGGAAGCTCTCAAAACGACTTCCGCAAAACCTCTCCTAAGCGTGAAGTTCGGAGCGATGAGAACTCCTCAAGGCGGTTTTACGGGGTATGACGCAAGACCTTCCTCTGTTAAGAATTTTGCGGCCTATTCCCTCGTCCGTCTTGGAGTAGAAGTGATCGATATCTATCAACCTTCTCGAGTGGATCCGAACGTTCCGATCGAAGAAACCGTAGGAGCAATCTCCGACCTCATAAAAGAAGGAAAGGTCCGTTATTTAGGTCTTTCGGAAGCTTCTCCGGAAAATATAAGAAGGGCGCATAAGATTCATCCCGTAACCGCGCTCGAGATAGAATATTCTCTGGCGACAAGATTGATCGAGAAAGAAATTCTTTCCACGGCAAGAGAACTCGGAATCGGAATCGTTCCGTATGGAATTCTTTCTCGCGGTTTGCTCTCCGGAAAAATCTCGGGAAATCTACAAGAAGGAGATTTTAGATCTCATTCTCCTCGCTTTCAGGGAAAAAACCTTGAATCCAATCTGGAGCGGGTCAATGTGCTTCAAGAACTCGCAAAGGAAAAGAACTGCACGCCTGCGCAACTTGCGATTGCTTGGGTCCTTCATCAAGGAAACGATATCGTTCCTTTGTTGGGATCCACAAGAACAAGTAGTCTGAAAGAAAACTTAGGAGCGCTCTCGATCGAATTGAGTCCGAAAGAATTGGAAAGAATCGGAGATTCTTTTCCGGAAGGATCCTTTCAAGGAGAACGTTATCCCGCTCCTCAGATGCAAACGGTAGCAAAATGAAGTATGCCCAGAACAGGCTTAACGCCGGAAGAACTCTATAAGAAAGCGCTTGATTCCACGGAAGCTGAAATTCGAAAGAATGGGGTCGAGCGTTTGAAACTGACTGACATCGCAAGAGATCTTAAGGTCAGTCACGCGGCCTTATACAAATTTTTTTCGGATAAACAATCTCTCCTGGATGAAGTTTCCAAGAGATGGCTGGATCGAATCGATCGTGAGCTGGAAAGAATTTCGGCAAAAGAAGAACCGGTTGATTCGATTTTGAAAGAATGGTTTCTCAAACTCCATTCTTTGAAACGGGAAAAGATTCTCGCCGACCCGAGACTTTTTACCGCCTTCAATCTTTCCGCCGAAAAAACAAGGCCCTTCGTCGTTTCTCATCTCGCTACAATGGCAAATCTTCTGGAGGATCTCGTTTCCAGAGGAATGCAAGCCGGAACGTTCCACTGTTCGAGCGCCAAAGAAGGTGCAAGAATTCTTTTTGAAGGAACTGCTTCGTTTCATCACCCCAGGCTCGTTTTGGAATCGATCGAAGTTGAGAGAACCCCTCTTCTGGAAGTTCTTCTGGAAACTTTGATTTCCGGTTTGAAAATGAAACCTTCCCTGAAATCGAAAAAGTAGGAACTCCCTCCTTTTAAAGAAAAGATCGGAAGCCGTCTTTTTCCAAGGGAGTTCCCACCTTCGTTGTTCCGATGAACATTTTCTCAAAACATCCATTCCCGAAGTACCTTGGGATTCGATCCGAGAAGAATCCGGGATCAGACTTTCGTGTTCAAAATTCTTCGCACAACGAGATGGGAAAGAAAGTTTTCAAACCGCGGATTCCTTTTTAAATCCAAGCATTGTGGGAACTCCCAGGATTTTCCCCTCTAAAAAGGCTCTTTACTTCGCAATTCAAGCCCCGAATCTGCACTTTAGAATTTTCTAAAACCAACCCCGATCCATTTCAAAGAGTTCCCGCAAAAAGGGAATTTGGAGACCGTCAAAATTTCCTCTCGGAATCCAAATCGACCCGCTTTCCTAGAAATGAACTTTCAAATCCATCCTCAAAACGATCTTAGAATCAAATTCTCTGGAGAAATCCGGAACCGAAATCAACGCATTGGAGAAGAATTCAAATGAGGTTCGTCCAAATCTTTCCAGAGCGCGGAATTCCCGATCGTAATCGAAGCTTCGTGAATTTCACGTAGGAACTCCTCTTCCTTATCCGGATTCTTTTTTTTATCCTTCGAATCCAGGGATTCTTTCAGGCTCGCAAGAATCTTATCCAACAAAAAATGGACCGGTTTGTCCCAGATCGCGGATGTAGTCACGATCACGATCCTTCTGTGTGGGATCACATACACAAACTGGCTTCCCTTCCCGTTCGCCATAAATGTTTTTTTCCCTTCGAACTGATGAGTCCAGAGTTGATATCCATAATTCTGCGCCGCTCCGGGTTGAATCGCCTGTTTGACCCAGGCAGGTTTTAGAATTCTTTTACCGCGAAAAGTTCCGTTGTCGAGATACAACATTCCCAATTTAGCCATATCAATCGGTTTGAGTCTGAGCCCAAAACCTGCGGTTTGTCTTCCCGAAGGAGAAGTGTACCATTCATATCCTTTAAAATCGAGCCAAGAGAAAAGAGTCTTCTCCGCAAATTGTAAAAGAGTCATACCCGATTTATTTTCAAGAACCGCAGCGGCCAGCTGAGAATCTCCGTTGCTATAATCGAATTTGGTTCCGGGCTTATCCTTGACTTCGGGTAACAAGGCGATGACGAGAGGATCTTCCGCGGTTCGAATATCGTCTCTTTCCGGAAACTCGGACCAACGCATTCCGGAAGCCATGTGTAAAACATCCCTCAAACGAAGAGATTCTTTTCCTTCCAAAAGTGGAAACGGTAAATTTCCGAGAGAACGAAGCGAGTTCATCACTGGTTCGTCTACATTTTTAAGAATTCCTTCTAAGTTCAGAATTCCTAATAAAGTCGAGGTGACCGTCTTCGTGACGGAATAAACGCTGTGATTGTGATTGCGGGTAACGCCGCCCGCGTAACGTTCCATTACGATTTTTCCGTCTTTGACGATCAATAAGGAACGGACTTCGATACCTTCTTCTCGAATGGATTTTGACAAACGAATCAGAGGAATCGAATCTAAGGAGGTTTCCTCCGGGAGCGCGACAGCGAATCCCTCAAACGGAGTTCGGTCCAATCGTTTTGGAGGAAAGGAGCGCGAAGCGCTTTTTAAAAAAACCTCGCCTTCCGGTTGTGTGGACGCGCAGGAAAGAATCCATCCGATCCAGATTAGAATAAACCAAATTCTCATAGATGGATTCAGTCTTGCATAACGGACTTTCAAATCGATTCTTTTTCTTTTGAATCCTATTTTTTTGAAATTTCTTTCCTCGTTTCCGGCGGCCGCTTATTTTTTCTTGTTTGAATTTTACGAGAAAGGCTAACTTCGAAAACGTGAGGTGCAATTTCGATTCCGATCGTCCGAATTTTTAGGAAACACGAACATCAAAACACCGCTGAATCATTTCACGTCTTTCAAAAGTATTTTTAGATCCTTCCTAGTTCTCTCTTTCGAATTTGTGTAGCTTTTTTACAATCTTTTGAAACAATCAAGACGAAACCGATCGTTGCGTAAATCAGATGAATTCAAAACGCATTCAACATTCTTTTCTGATATTCCTCATCCTGACTCAAATCACGAGCGTATCCTGTCTAATGCGCGTGGATTGGGACGGGAACGAAAAGAATCTAAAAAAAGCGCCTTCTCCCGATGCGTTTCCAACCGCGGAAGAGGCCAATCTCACCCAGGCAGAACGCGCTCGTCTGATCAAAGAGGGAAAAAGAACCGCTCCTGGTCCAGAAGGAATGGAATTAGTTCACGGGGGAGATCCTAATTTTTCTTACGAAAAATCCTGTACACAACTTCTTTCCAAGTGCCAAGGGAATTGTATGGAAGAATGGTATCCGTTCACTTCCATATTCCTGCCGATCATCGGTTATCGAAGCGCCAAACAACGTCAGTGTATGGAAAGATGCAATCAATTCTGCAATCTTCCCCTTCCGACAAGAATTCTTTCGGGAGAAACGAGAACCTTCCCCACAAATCCCGGTCCGCAACCGCAATGACCTTTAACAGTGATAAGGCGATCAACGGTTCGATAATTCTATTAAGAATTCTCATTTTTACATCGTGGATCTTACTCTTTACCGATTGTCTCCGAAAGACACGTCCTTTCGAGACTTCCAGACAATCCGATACAACCGCGGATTTTCGATCCGAAATGAAAGTCACGCAGGTTCAATCTGGGACAAAAGACGCGGATCCGGAAAAACCGATTTTCAAAGACGGTCGCGAAGTGATCGCAACCTCCAGGGAATTTGATCCGAACCCGGACCTTCTTGGAATCGAATTGGAAGAAACCGATGAAAACGAAGAATTCAAAGAGAAAAAGAAGAACGGACCCGCAAAGGAAATCCGAGATCGGAATTCTCAGGACGCCTGGAAATATTCCTGCATTTTTCTACACCCGGACTGTATCAAAGGTTGTAAACGAAGTCTGAATCTTAAGAGCAAGTATGTCCAAACTTCCAACTCGGATCTGTTAGCCGAGTGTGTTCAGAACTGTACTTCCAATTGTACGGAATACTTTGAAGAAAGCCGTAGAAGAAGCAGAGGATCGCGTTCTCCGCACCCCCGTACTCGCTAATCTAAACCTTGCATTTTATCCACTCAGCTCATCTTATAGAGTGAAAACTTCTTGCAAAAGAATTAAAACGAATCATTCTTCCCTCCGGAGAAACCATGACTGATTCAAATGAAATCATAGTATTTACCACACTCAGTGATCGAGACCTCGCAGAGATACAGATCTCGGAAATGCTCCAAGAAGGAATCATCATTTCCGGAACCATTTTTCCCGACGTCACTCTTATGTATCAGTGGGACGGAAAGATTGCGATGGATACGGA
>NZ_JAFFPU010000029.1 GCF_016919175.1 Leptospira ainlahdjerensis
GAACACTTGCTCCGACAAAACAATGTGGGAACTCCACGAACACTTGCTCCGACAAAACAATGTGGGAACTCCACGAACACTTGCTCCGACAAAACAATGTGGGAACTCCACGAACACTTGCTCCGACAAAACAATGTGGGAACTCCACGAACACTTGCTCCGACAAAACAATGTGGGAACTCCACGAACACTTGCTCCGACAAAACAATGTGGGAACTCCACGAACACTTGCTCCGACAAAACAATGTGGGAACTCCACGAAGGCTTGCTCCGACAAAACAATGTGGGAACTCCACGAAGGCTTGCTCCGACAAAACAATGTGGGAACTCCACCGTTTTTGTTTTTACAAGAAACGTAGGAACTCCTAAAAAAGACCAACTTCGCAAGAAAAGGGAGAGTCAAATCGAATGAAAAAGAGCTTCTGGATTCTATATTTATCATTGAGTATCGGATGTTCGAGCACCGGTTACGATCGCGGCCCTTTACCGGAAGTGAATCCGAGTAAAATCGTGATCGATTCCGAGGAAATCAAACACTATCTCTCCCTCAAACCCCAACTCCGATTTCCATTTCGAGTTGGAGTGTATTTTCTGGATCCGGAAGGATACAAATACAGAATCGACGCAAAGGATAAAACCGCGATTCTAAATAGCGAAGAAGTTTTAAAGGCGGAAAAAATCGTCTCTCAAATGTTTCTCATTTCTGCCTCCGTTTACGACTTGGATTCAGAAAAATACGAAAGCGGCTTTCGAAATCACTATCCGAACAGAACCAGAACCTTGGATGGAATCAAAAAGATTCGGATTCTCGCTTCTCGTTACGGAGCCGACGCGGTCTTGGTGATAAAGGCGACCCCGCGTTACGCACAAAAACCGAACATTCTCAGTCTTCTCTATGCGACGATCGTCGGTATTTGGCTAGTTCCCGGATCTTATGGAGAATCCACATTCACATTGGAAGGAACGCTCTGGGACGTAAGAAACGAATATCTTTATCTCACGACGGAATCGGAAGCCTCTTCATCCTCGACAAGACCGTACGGATGGATCGACGAATACTCGATCGTCGCCGAAAGCAAAGAGAAGGCGATTCGGGAATTCTCTGCCGAAATCGTAAAACGATTTAAGAGTATGAAATAAAATTCTAATTTTAGAATATTCTAAAATACTTCAATAGATTTCGATCGCGTACCCTCCGGGGACGCCGACCCCGGTAAATGCGGGGGTATTGTAGCTTAGATTACCGTTCGAATCTACGATCTTATACATGTAAACCGTATTCCCGGTAGATTCGGTAGAGTAGGCGTATTTTCCGCTTGGATCGACGATAAAATTCCTCGTACCTTGGCTTGCCATCAAAGGGCCTCCGACCGGAGTCAAAAGACCCGTCACCGGATTTAGAATTCCAATACTTACGTTAGTGCTAGCGGAAGCGCTGTTTGCCACATAAGCGAAACGGCCGAGCGGATCAAAGTGGATGCTCCACGGAGTTGTTCCCGTCAAAAACCCCCCCGCCAAACTCAGTAAACCGGTCGAATCCATACTAAAAATACTTACCGAATTACCGTTGGAATTGACCCAATAGAGAAATTTACCGGACGGATCCATATTGATTCCGACCGGATTTGAGCCTCCCGGTGTGATGGCGATCGGATTTAAAAGTCCGACGGAATCGATCGAATAACCATTGATATTCCCGCTTGCGAACAAAGGAACAAAAGCGTATTTACCCGTCGGGTCGATCGTAATGTCTCTCGGATCACCGATCGTAGAAATTTGTGCAATCGTGTTCGGAGTCAACGTGCCCGTGTTTGGATCGATCCTGTATTGGTAAATTTCGTTCGTAGGAGAGGCCGCAACCGCGAACGCAAAATTTCCGGAAGGATGAATTTTGAAACTTGTGGCGTTTGCCGCACCGATTCCATTGACGCTGGTTAAGTTACCGGTGGCAGGATCGATCGAATAATAATAAATCGAACCTGAGGATTGATTGGCGCAGTAGAGAAATTTTCCCGAAGGATGGATCGCGAGCGAGATCGCACCCGGCGCCGAAGGAATTGTTGCGGGACTGTTGTTGATCAGAACCCCCGTGGCCGGATCGATCGTAAACATCCAGATATCACCGGTAGTAGGATTGGTTGCATAAGCCCAGTAACCCCTTGTATAAAAACCAGTCTCGGAAGTAAACGTATCGACCATGTTTTCTCCGGAAGAATTGTAAACATCGTTCGTAATCCGAATCTTGTAATTCGTTCCACCTTTAAAAAGTTTCTTTGGTAGAATTTGGATCCTCGGATTTTCGCTCACGTCGAGGGACGCGCCTTCGCAAGAGCTGAAGTTATCCGTACTGAGTTGAATCGAACCGGAACAAACTCCAGGACTGCTCTGAATTGTAAGGCTGCTTGTGTCCATCGACTCGCTGAATGAAAATTGAATATTGCCTCCCCTGGAAACGGAAGAGGTTCCTTCCGCGGGAAAAAGATCCTTCACTTTTAGATTCGCGCTGACCTTGTTTCGGAATCCGCAGGTCGCACTTTTATCGTTGAGGGAAGCCTTGATTAAAAAGATCGTATTGAAGTCTTTGTGAAACGGATCGCACGTATTTTGAGACGGCAATGGTTGGCAATGGATCAGAGATAAAAGGAGAAAAATCGAACACAAAGACAAACCTAAGAACGAGGACTTTTTACAAACTTCTTCGCTCAAAACAAAAAAGGATCGTTTCCAAACCGACTTAAATCCGCCTCTTGGAATAGGACAATAAATTCTTTCCATGTCTCAGACTTGAAATAGAAAAACCCTCTGTCAAGAGGATCGGGGTTTTGAGGAAGGTGCAAAAAATCGTAACTTATAAATGGAATCTCCAAAGAAAATTAGGAAATTCTAATTTGTTTTTGATCCACCGACCGTTTTGTATAAAGTTTCAGTTTCCCGGAAAATTTCAGGTCAAAATTCGGTTATGTCTTTTGGGCCGGGAGGTTTTTTCAAAATGGGGTCGTTCGAAATTCAAACGGAAACAAACTCGAATTACGTTCGTCTTCCTTTTTCGAAGATGTCATCGAGGGAACGATCGGAAAGGATTTCCCCTTTGAAGGATGGAGGATCTATTTTAAAACTTTCGCGTATAAGGGACTTTTTTTGGAGCTCGAAAGTCGAATTTCGAAATCAAACCGTTTCTTCCGGGGAAGAATCCAAAGTTGCGTTGAATCTTATTTGTGGAAGAAAGTTGAATGACTAAAAAGAAAGAGAATGAAACACCTTCACTCGTGGCGCCGGTTTTGAAACAACTTCTTCTTTTTCTCCTCTTCTTCGGAAACCTATCCATAAGGTCTCAGACGGATCCTTTGCTTCGCGGATCTTGGTATGAAGATCAAGAGAAAAAAGAGGAAATACTACACAACAAAGTAATGAAACTCTTTCGAGCCGACGTGCATTTTGTATGGAAGACGGATCTTCAAGGAAGGAACTACAAATTTTATAAAGACGGAAGAGTGGAGTTTTTGATCGATCGGGATTACAAGGAAGTTTTTCCGGACGTCTCCGAGCTCGACGTTCACAGAAGCGAAGCCGAGGCATTGGCGCGATACGGGGAACCGTATTCCGCAATTCGTTTATTAAAAGGGATCGGACTTTGTTATCGGATTCAATTCGGAAAGTTGGTTCCCGAAGGATATCAAACCGCGACGGAAGAATTGAGCCGTTTGATGAAACACATGGCTCACAAAAACAAAGAAGTCTCCGATCTCACAGATCCTTACGGCTGTTCCAGAAAGAATATTCTAAAAATTGAAAGCGCTCCCTTTCGATTTTCTCTGGAGACGACTGCGGATTGGAAACATTATTTTCCGGAACCGGATTCTTCCGAAAGCGGAGAAGAGGAGGATCATATTTGGAAGGTTCGTAGATTTTATAAAACCGTATCTACTGATCTCGATTTGGGGGAATGGGAAAAGGTCTATCAATCCCAGTCTCAAAAATTTCTTGAATTCAAACCGGATCGAATCCTTTTTACGATCGGACTTTCCTATCATCCGGTCGCCGCGGTCTACACCTCAAAAAATTATTTCCAACTCTGGGATCTCAAACGAGGAATCAATCCTCGAACGATCCGAGAGATGAATCTTCGAAGAAAAAAAGAGGACGACGCCTATGTAACCCGGTTCAACTGGATTCACATCGACGGAAGACAAGTTCCTATGGTTATCTTGGAAAAATATTATTTACGGGAGAATCGAGGGCTTTTGTTTTCGATCTCGGGCCCCGAGAAACAGATCGATCCGATCAGACAACTCTGGTCGCAATTGAATCAAAAGTTAACCGTAGAATGAAGATATGATTTTAGCATTGGTAAAAATCGGAGACAGAACTCCGCCGCCAGGTCCTCCTTCGCAAAATTCTGATTGGAAACTTCTTTTTGTTGGCCTTTGTTTTGTGGATGGAATGGCTCTTCTTTTTATTCCTCTTGGAATTTACGGATCCGTATTGGTAACGGCGGCCTTGCTCCTTTTTTTATTTCTTCCGCTTCTATTTCTCGTGATCCGTTTGAGTTCCCGTTTCGGAAATTTATTGTTCGTCGCTTTTTTTTTAAGTCTTCTTTCCGCGGGAGTTTCTTCGCTTTATATCAGCCAGAGTGTAGGATTTTTTTTAAGAATTTCGATCGGACGAAATACAAACCTGATCGAAAACGGCAATTTAGAAAACGAAAGAATTCTGGTCTTTCGCGATGTCAAAATTCTCACCAACTATGTCTCGTCGAGATCCGCAAAAACCGGCAAGGATACCTCATCGCCTAAACCTACGAAGACGATCTACTTTCACGTGGCTCCGCTCGTTTCCAAGACTTGGAAGGAGGGGGATCCGATCTACGTTTGGGTTGCTTGTGAAAGGATGGAACTTCCGAACTGCGACTGGGGAGATTCCGTGCATTTTTGGGGAGAAAATCTCAAAAACCATTCCTTATACGCCTACTATAAACTCGCGGTGCAAGAAGCCGGAAAGATCTATAAGTTTCCGATCGCAGAAGCTCCGATCCTATTTCGGCGCATCGCAAACCCTGAGAAAAGGCTGATTCGGACCGGACTTTACGGACTTTCGGGGCTTTTTTTTCTGAATTATTCCTGGTTTGTCTGCATATTTCTGGGCAGATACTTCGGGAAGGGAAAATGAAAGGACAAAGAAAAAAATCTTCAATTCCCTAAAAAACTTTTTCGTTTGCTAATTTTGATCCTTTATCTTCCGATATTTATACAGAGACGGGTAGTAGAATCAGATTTTCCCTTTCTTCCGTGATACCTTTGGATGAATTCAAAGAATGGAATATAAAGGCGATTCGGATCCTCGGGATGCCTCGGCGCTTCTCTTTCTTTTTGGATCGTGAAGCGGTTAAAAGAATCGGACCTAAGTCTCTAAACGATTTTTTATTTTTGTATTTTGTAACCAGGAGAAATTCTCATGAGGAAGAAGATCATCTTACTTGCCGGACTGCTCTGCATTCTTGCTGTACCAGGTGTCTATAGCCAGCAAACCGGTAACAATCAGGCTGGTGGAAATCAGCAAACAGGCGCGGCCCCGGACCCTCTTGAGAAACTCATTCTCGAGAATTTCGAAGAGGCCGAAGACTGGAGAGCGAAATCCACGACTCCTCTGGGAGAAACCAAGGTTCTCAAAATGGTTCAACGCGGTTTGATGAGAGACGTATTCGACGAGAATACGGTTCCCGATAACGGCGGAGATCAGATCGAAAAGAACCACATCCTCGGAATCAAAACTCATTATACAAATCGAGGTTTTGACAGAGTGGAAGTGTTTCCTCCTCACGAGTATGTGGTGAAAGGAAAAGCTCGCCAGCTTTCGATTTGGGCCCTCGGAAGAAAATTCCGTCACACTCTCTTTGTTAAATTGAGAGATTATAGAGGAAACACTCATAACGTCCGTTTGGGAAGATTGGATTATTTCGGTTGGAGAAAACTGACCGCAACGATACCGGGTTACGTTCCTCAAAGCACAAGATTCGCTCTTCTTGATAAGAATCTTCACTTCGTTTCCTTGTTCGCGGTAAGCGACGTTCACGAAGTGGGCGGACAATTCTACTTTTATGTGGATGATTTGGAAATTCGTGCCGATAAATCGGATGCGAAGTATCCCGGATCTGAAATTAAAGATAACTGGTAATCTTCAAAGAAAGGAAGCAGGCATGGGAAGGTTCATGAACTCGTTCAAAATTACAACAGCTCTCGTGGCGATTCTTGGGGGAATAATTCTTCTGGGATTCGTAAACGGACAAAATATCATCAAAGGCAAACGTGGTATCGATACCGCGACCGGGATCGACGTGAGTGGAATGGAACTTCGTTCCATCACGGTGGAGTCTTGGGATAACCCGGCTCCTTCCGCGGCTTACGGCTGGGAAGTTGCGACGGACAAGGATACACAACAACCTCAGAACGGACAGCAAGTTCAGTATTCACCGACCGCGCAAAACGCTCAATCTTTGAGAGAGGTCAAGCTGATCTCCGGAAAACCCGGAGACATCAAGAATGTGGATTCCGGAACTGCTAAGGTTCTCGGGGTAAAATTTCAATTTACCTTTCCGGGTGAGAACGCGGTTACCGTTCGTCCTCCAAGAGTTCCCGAATATGAAGTTCTTCGTACAAAAGCTTATCTGGATGCAAACAACCAAAGGAAAATTTCCAAAATCTACGGTGTGGAATTTCCCGGGGTCAGTAAAGCGATCTCGGTTTGGGTGTGCGGAAGAGGAAACGAATACAATCTCGAAGGTTGGATTGAAGACTGGAAAGGAGATACTCACATTCTCCAATTCGGATCCCTGGACTTTATCGGATGGAGACCGCTTACGGTTTCTATTCCCCAAGGAGTTCCGCAAGACGTGAATTCTTATCCTCAGGTGAAGACGATCGTTTTCAAACAGTTTAAGATTCGTTCTCGTCCGGATACAAGCGGTGAAACTGTTTATCTTTTCTTTGACGAACTCCGAGTTCTTTCCGACGTCTTTGAAGTTCACTTTGACGGAGCTTCGATCGATTTCGACGACGAAGACTGCAAGAGCAAACACAAACTTGACAAGATGCTCAAGACAAAAGTGGAAAAGGAATGCGGCGGCTCTAACGCAAATAAATAAAACTTTCATCAACGGGATGTTCTAAAATCCCGTTTTCCTATCTCGGTAGGGCCCAAACGAAGGCTTTACCGGGAAATCCCCCTCTCTTTAAATTCTGGTTTACGGATAAGCCAACTCAGCTATAATTGATAAATACAGGGCTGTCAGAGAGGAATTTTACCCCAAACGTCCCAATTTTCATCAAGCCGAGACTCAATCGGTGGAGTATCCTATGTCTAACGAAATATCAGCAACTACGGAATCCAGACCGGCCAGCGATCTGGATAAGCTGACATCTCTTTTCAATGAAGAAATCTATGTTCGCACGGATGCGAATTCAATTCCAGCTTCCAAGTTCAAGATTTTCGACGATCTCATCGAATTTTACAAGTCCGCCGGAAAAATAGACGAAGCAAAACAAAAAATAGAAGAGTATCTTGCAGAACACGAGGATAGTATTTCCGCGCGTTATCTACTTGGAATTCTTTCCTTGGAGAGAGGAGAGATCAGCGACTCCGGTTTATTAAAAAATCTATTAGAATCCTTTAAAGTTGCGGGTAAATGGGCGATCATCGAGCACATTACCGATCAAATTCTAAAATACGGGGACCAAAGACTTGCTTTGAAATACAAAGCGGAAGCCCTGGAAAAATTAAAGAAGAATAAAGAACTCAAAGTCGTTCTTGAAAAACTTGCGAAACACGATCGTAAGAATCCTGAAATTCTAAAAAAATACGCCCTTTCGATCTTGGATGAGAACAAAGAAAGAGCGATCACATATCTCAAACAAGCGATCGAAACTTTTGCGAAAACAAAAGACTATCCTCAGCTGGAGGAAATTTGGCCGATCATCGTTTCGAACAACCACGAAGACATTCAATTTTTTGAAAGAATCGAAAGGATCATGCTCGGTCACAGAGAACGGACGAGACTCGTCGGTTATCTCTATCCGATCGTGGAACCCTATAAACAACTCGAGGATTGGGACAAGGTAGTCTATCTTTTAAAGAAAATTCTCGAACACGAGGCGTCTTCCAACAAAGCAAGAAACGAACTCATCCGCGCCTACAAAGCGAAGTATGCAAATCATTCTCTCTTGGAAGATTTTCTTAAAATGTCCGAGATCGGAAACAATCGTAAACCGATCAAGGTCTGTATCGCGAACTTCGAAAGAAACATCGTATTCGACACCAATAACTATGTTCTTCATAGAAACTGGGGAGTAGGTAAGATCACGTCGATTTCGCCTAACGGAGATTCTATCTTCGTCGATTTTAAAGATAAGAAGGATCACAAACTTTCCATTCAGATGGCGATCACGAGTTTAAAACCTCTGAAAAAGGATCATATCTGGGTGAAGTTTTACGAAAACAAAGAAGAGATCGTGGATCTTTTTAAAAATAATATTCCGGATTTTTTCAAAGAACTCTTAACTTCCTTCGACAACAGAATGGTGACCGCAGACATCAAATCGGAAGTCTCCGGAAAATTCTTACCCTTGGCGGAATGGTCAAAGTGGTGGAACAAAGCAAAGAACGTAATCAAAAAAGAACCGAACATCGGTTTTGATCCAAAGAAAAAGGACGAACTCGTCTACAGAGAGAAAGCGATTTCTCTTTCCGAAGAACTTTCCGAAAAATTCATTCATCAAGCGGATGTTAACAAAAAGTTGGACATCGCGATGGAAGCTCTGGACAACCGCGAGGACGCGGAAGGCGCGATCGAAGCATTCAATCACTTTTATTTCGAGGAAGAAGAAGCGGCGGATCCGGTTCGTAAACTGGTGGCTTATTTATATTTAGAAGCGGCATCGGAAGAACTCGGAGACGAGGAAATTCCCCGTCATTTAACCGAAGCAAAAATCGCGGAACTCATAAAATCGTTACCTACGAGCGCACTCGTTGAAATTTCCACGAAGATCGGAAACGTCGAGATCAAAAAAGGTTATGTGAATCTTCTTCGCAAACACGCAAAAAACCCGGATGAAATTCTTACGGGAATTCTTTTTGAAGTTCCGATCAAGGTTAACAAATACGTTTTCTCCATTCTGGAAGAAGAAGGAAAATTCGACCTTCTGAATGCGTTTATCAAATCGGCGGCCGCGAGAGCGAAAGAAGTTCCGGAAGTTTTTATCTGGATCGCAAAATCGATTCTTACCAAAGTTTGGGAAGGAGAGTGGCTGGCGGCGTCCAAACAAGAAGAACGTCTGGAACTCATTCTCAGAGTTTTCCGTATGTTCAAACCTCTCGCGAAGATCGAAGACAAAGGAACCAAACTCAAGAATGCGTGTAAGGAAATCCTACACGGAAACGAAGACGAAGTTCTCAAGGAAGCGATTCACGCGGGGGATTCCGAATACATCCGCAAACTTTTCGCTCTTTACAAAGAAGTCCCATACTTTACCGATCTAGAAAAGGATCGTCTCTACGCTCTGATCATCGAGTTGAAACCCGACGTCGCTTGGGAAGAAGACGAGGATGAAGACGAAGAAGACGACGATATTCTCAACAGAATTCCGGAAGGTGCGATTCTGGTTACAAGACGGGCGCTCAATCGCAAGAAAGACGAATTCGAACATCTACTCAATGTGGAAATGCCTGAAAACTCCAAAGATATCGGCGAGGCTCAGGAACGAGGCGACTTGCGAGAAAACGCGGAATACAAGGCCGCTATGGAGAAACAGGTTCAGCTGCAAGCCGCGATCAAAAGACTGGAAGCCGAGATTAAGAGCGCGATCATCTTGGATCTTACCAACGTCAAAACCGATAAGATTAATATCGGCGCTACCGTTAAGATGAAAAACGAATCCACGGGAGAAATTGTGACTTACTCGATTCTCGGAGCTTGGGATGCGGACACTGAAAAACATATCATCAGTTATCAGTCTCCGTTGGCAAAATCGCTTCTTAACAAAAAGGTCGGAGATTCTGCGGTTCTAAACCTCACCGGTGCGGAAACCAAGTTTACCGTCCTAGACATCGGACGATCGAACCTTAACCAAGAAGATTAAAAAGACATTCTCTTTTTTGAATGTGAAAATCCCGGGTTGCAGCCGCAATTCGGGATTTTTTTTGTTCCATTTGCAAAACAAGTTCCGATCGTGTTCGCAAAACTTACGCGGATTTGGAATCGTATTCGTTCTTTTCTTTTTCCAACTTTGCATTCAGGATTTCGTTCGGAAGAAGATGTCTCTGGATATAGAGCGATAATTCTTCCGCGTTCAGTTTTTGAATCAATGCATCCGGAATTTTTTCCCAACATCGATCAAACGTCGAGACCGGGTTTAAACCCTTTTCTTTGAGACTTCCCACTTGATCGCAGAGAAATCGAATTCGGATCCGATTTCGTTTGGTGGTGTTCGCCATTGTTTGTATTCTCCTGATACGATCTTTTTCTAAAATCGATATTAACCGACACCCCGGACAAAAACGAATCGAGAGTTATTTTTCTTTATCCTGGTCCCTATTACGTTCGATTTTGATTGGAAGAGTCCTTTCAAAACTTTGAATATACGTTCCGACTTGACAATATAGAACTCAGTCTTTCGTTTGGCTCATGCTTCAAAAACGGAACAACAAAGATCAAAAAAATCTTTCGGAAACAAAAACCCGAACGATTGCCGGTTATGCTCAGGATGGGTCCCTTTATAAAACCACTTTGAACCAAGATTTAAGATCGGGCAGAGTTTTAAAAGGTCTTCCTTCCGATCCCGCGGTTCCAAAGGATCCAAAAGATACGATGACTCCAAAGGAAGTTGCGGCTCTTCTGAAAAGAACCATCCGAAGGGTCGGAGATTATAGAAGGGAAGGTTTGCTCGGGAAGTTTTGGAGGCTTCGAGACGGAAGCGTTTTGTATTCCAGGATCGGCGTAGAAGAATTTTTTAGAAATCATTTTGTGGAAATCGAAGAGGATGTTTAGATCTTATCTATTTTTTTATTTTACAAACGATTTCCATTTACGGTTTTTATTGATTTGTTCGTCGAGCCTTGATAGGCAAAAGTAAAACCTCGTTTCGACGATCTAATTTGTTTTAGAATTCGTTCTCAATATTTTCAGATTTAATTCCTATATCTTATTATGAATCATTCCTGTTTCTATACGGTTTATTGATTCATCAATTTTTGACCTCCGCGCTTCGTATCTCTTCTTCCTCTTATCCTTTCTTTTTAGATTTTTTTCAGAATTTTGTTCTTAAGAATTCTTAGATTTTAAATCAAGATATCGTGTTTTTTGGGACCGATAGGAAATCCCGTCCTTTCCCGTTCATTCCAGACGTAGATTCGTTTTCCAATCCGTTGTAAACTCACCGCAGTGAATGGGATGAGCCGGTTTGGTTTTTCCGCTTTTACAAGGAAGTATTCGTATTTTATGAAATTTGAAGATATAGAATCCGTAATGAATAAGATGATCTTGGAAGTTTTAAAACCAGATCCTCCGATTCCTATGATTTTGGCGGACCAAATCGTGACTTCTCCCGTTTACCCGTACGGCACCTATAAAGTCCTCGAAATGATTCAGGATTTTTCTAAGAGCGCATCCAGATGGATTCAAAAAATCGATTCGGATAGTTTTAAAGAGATCAGTCGTAAAAATCAAAGAACTAGAATCGAAGTTTCCTTTTTGCACGATAGTTCCATCGCTTCGTGCTGGGATCTTTGCGAAAAGGCGATGGATTGGTTCGATTCTTTGGAAGGATTGATCGAATGCGAAAATCTCGGAGTAACACCGGATGTGATTTCGGCTAACGTTCTTGATAGAACCGTTTTGACGGATGCGGGCGTTTACGAATACAAAGCCGGGTTCGAGCTCTTTTTCAAATCGAGGAAATACGGTGAAAAACAAGGCGAATCAACTGCGAGCGCACCAACGGTTGAATTTCAGGAGGAAACATGAGCGCACAGACAATCTCAAAAATAGAACCGATCAGTATCAATCTATTTCTTAGAAATACACCGGTCTCTCAAATGGGGTTTGGATTACCTTTGATTCTTGGAATCAAGGCTCCTACCTACTTTCTACAAGTTTCGAACAATGCTTCGGGACTCGTTTGGAAATCGGCAACTCCTGGAGTTGTTTTTATCCAATTGAAATACGTCGTTTCTGGAAACAGCACGGCCCTCAGCGTAGTTCGCGTTGGAACAGGAACCGAAATCGATCCTTACGTGATTACGGTTAACGTTGCCACTGATTCCTCCGGGATTCCTACTTCTACGGCTCATCAGATCAAACTCGCAGCGGAAGCCGTCGCTAACGTCGCAGGAGCGAGCAAGATCGTGGAAATAATCGAAGTCGCAGAGTCGGGTTCCGGTATCGTCTCCTCTTTTGTTCAAACTCCGTTGGCTTACGAACGTTATATGGAGATTACTTCGGCGGACGATCTTTTGGGGCTCGGATTTACCTCTTTGGATAAGGAATACATTCAGGCGGCAAACGCTTTTAGACAAGCGCCAAGACCAAAGACCGTAGCCGTATTCTTGTTGACTTCCTGGTCGAACGCATCGACTGAAATTTCGACGCTAAGAAGTGGAGGAAAAGACGCTTGGTTTAAAACTATCGCAACCACACACGACAAGACCGAATTACATGCGTTAGGCGACTATCTTGCTTCCATAGAAAAAATGTTTTTTGCCTGCACGGACGATGTCAGCGTTCTGACCGGAAGAAATTCTATCTGGGAATATTTCATTCTTCATAAGAATCCGGATTCTTTTCCAGAAGCGGCTTGGGTTGGAAACTCGGCTCCCCGTAGAGTCGGTTCTTACAACTACGCCTATCTCCCGTTAGATGGTGTTGTTAACTCCGGATACGGCAACTCTCAAGTCAGTTCTATCTTTTCCGAGAACGGCAACTTGATCGTAGACTTCGGCGGTAAACAAGTTCCTTTTCCTGGAATTTCTACAGGACAAGTTTATGCGGACGTGGTCGAAAATCGGGCCTGGTTAAAAGCTCGTTTGAGGGAGAATATCACAAGTCTTTTTCTAAATTCCGACGTCGTGCCTTACACGATACAAGGAATTCAAATGATCGAAGCAAGGATGCGCGAGGTTTTTGTTCAAGCGGGTGTTCAAGGTATCATAGCTCCGGTTGAAACCGAAGCAGATAAAACCAGATCCGATCTCGGAGACTATCAATACAAAATCAACTTGCCTGAAACGATTGATGAAATCCCAACCAACGATCGAAACAATCGAATCCTTCCGAACATCACCTTCTCATGCCGTTTGAGAGGAGCGATCAACGAAGTGGATATCGACGGCGAACTAACCTAAGGAGCATTGGAATGAATGGAATTTGGGATCCAAAAAAATTAAACGTTAACTGCAACGGACGCGACGTATCCGGGATGAGTCAAGCGGACGGGTTCTTTAAAATCGAACCTGTAACAAAAGAATACATCCTGTCTCAAGTCGGCATCAAAGGAGATTGGAACATCTCCGAGGTGTATGACGGAAGGGTGAAACTGACTATCACACTTCTTGGAGATTCTCCGGAGAATGAATTCTTTTACGCGATGGGAGAGGGAAGACTTCCTTGTGTGTTCACGGTTAAGGATAAGAGCGACGGTGGAATGCTTGGTTTCTCCGCTCAGGGTAGAGTTTGGGAAAGGCCGAACATTGAAAAAGGAAAAGAATACAAAGACCGTGCATGGGTCTTTCTTCTTCCCGATTACAAAGGAGTTCTCACAGCATGACAAACGAAAATACAGAAATCGAATCTGCGAATAAAGAGCGTGTATCGGCTAAACGTTCGGCAGTTGGATCCGACACCTCTTCGTCTCCGAGCGAACCTATTTTGGAGACAGTGGATGACGACGCAAGAGTCGCGCAGATTCATTTCGTGGACGGACGGAAGTACAAACTTCAACATCCGGGGAATCGTAAGGCTCTTCGTTGGAGACAAGAGTCGATTTCCCTAACGGAAGGACTCAACCAAGACAAACTTCTAGATAAGTTCTTTAAGTTTTGTGTGAAAGGAGTCGGTCATAGTTTCGAACCTACGTTAGACACGATTGAACCGAATCACGTGGAGGTGTGGCTTCAGATAGCGAACCGATTTCTTAAGTGGGAGTTGGAATAGTCGATTCCCCGATTTCGGCGAGATACCCTCCGAAGAAGCATGGATGAAGTGGATCGATGAGGAAGTTGAAAAGGAACTTTTTATATGGAAACCCTTCATCCTCGGCGCGGCACATTTTTCGCAGCGAGAACTCGAAAATGCGTCCGCCGTACTCTACATTAAAATGATGGAAGTAGTCGATCGGAGAAAAAAAAGAGAAGCCGAAGAAAAGACCGAAGAGTTGAAGTTTTTAGCGAAGCTGATTCGAGGGTCGGGTTTTTGAGAATTTAATTAGAATAAGGTAAGGTTTGGAAATAGAGAGACTATGGCATCAAAAGAATTGAACACAACGATCAAATTGGATCTAAATCCTGCCGATCCTTTTTTGGAAGTTCGAAAAGAGTTAGAGGAACTTCAGTTTCTACTCGAAAACTTTTCGGACTTCACTTTTATTTTCTCCAAATCCGGGATGAGAGCATTTCAGAATTTTGGAGGCGCGATTCAGGAAACTTTTAAGGATGCGCCTGTATTGACTCGATTCTCAAGTAAGATCGGTTTAACCGAGAATGCGATTCGGAGTTTGTATTCTAATACGAGGGGAAATGTCGAATTGGAGAAAGGATTCTCCAATCTTGCAAGGACTTCCGGATTGTCCGAAAAGGAAGTCTCGAAGTTGAACTTTCAACTCGGAATTTCAACTCGAGTTTCGACTTTTCTTTCCTCCGCATTTAAATCAATGGCTACGATCGGGTTAGCCGTGTTTCGATCATTTGTCGGTTCTGCATTCGAAGTGGGTATCGCATTAGAGAAACAGAATACAACGTTGAAAAATATTTCCGGTTCCGAGTATCCAAAACTCAAATCGTCTATCGATGCAACTCTGAAAAGTTCGAAAGGACTTGTAAGCGAGGGAGATCTTCTAAAGTTCGCGAACGATGCTATCAAATCTGGAAATTCGATCGCTTTTATTTCCGAGAATATGGCCGGACTTCAACAAGTCGCAGCCCTAACTTCGACAGATATGTCGACTACGATGAACCAAGCTATGTCTTCGATCAAAGACGGTTCGTTGGATTTTTTTACTCATAACGGGAAACTATTCGAAGCTTACGCCGAGGATTTTGAAAATATCAATCGCTCCGGTTTGTCCGACGCGGCTAAGCGGATAGAAAGAGAAAAGCTCATCGGAACCGCACTTCAAAACAATACCGCATTACAAGGCGCGTATGATTCCCAGCTTAAAACATTCTCGGCTACGATAGAGCGCGTTGATAAGCTCGTTACCATCCTAAAAGAAACTTTCGGAAATCTGATCTTAAACGCATTGGAACCGTTCTTAAGCGTATTCATCAATATATTCGATTACTTCACCGTCGGCGAAAACGCGATGAATCGAGTAAAAAGCGCGATGGTAATACTCGGAAGCGTTATCGTCGGAGCGTTAGTTGCTATAGCTTTGGCTTCGGGAGTGACTCTTTCTTCGCTGCTTGGGATGGCGGTCTCAGCGATTCCCGCTTTGTTTTCGATGGCGGCGGCGGGATGGGCGGCGATTGCCCCTTGGATTCCGTTTATCGCAATTGGGATCGCAGTAGCTGCGGTCATTGCCGGAATCATTCTTCTCGTTCAAGATCTTCTTACTTGGATGGAAGGGGGAAGTTCCATCATCGGTAAATTTTTGGGCGAATCCAAAGAGGCCGCCGGGACGGGGGCTGATATAAAACAGACGCAGCTCGGGAATACCGCAGTGGCTGGGGGAAAGAGCGGTGCAAACGCTCTTGCGAATCTAAAAGGAGATCACAAATCCTTTCTGACCGCAATGACCCCCGGCTCGTCCTTAGGCATTAATAGTTTAAATAATTCTAATGGAGTTTCCAATTCGATGTCGGGATCCTCTTTGTTCCCGAGCCATTCGGGTTCAAATTCTCGAAACGGAAGTATCGTCGTGAATATATCGGAAGTTAATTTAGGTTCTGGTTCATCCAAAGAAGAAGCTCAATCCTTTGCGAAGTATTTGGAAAAAGAATTGGAAAAGGTCGCTCTAAAAATCGGACTCGGATCCGGTTTGTCTCCGGAGGCAATTTAATGGGAATTTTAACGGGAAGGGATCGGATCGCGCTAACGGACGGAGATGATGAAGTCGAGTTGAACGTTTCACTCGACGTTCAATACACATATCCGGCCGAAGTAACACAGCATACTGTAGAAAAAAAAGCAAGAATGACTTCGATAACGGATCACGTAATACCGGGGAAAAGAGGAATCGAATTGAACGCAATTTTATCCTCTTCGGTTTCTGCGCTTTCTCTGACGAATACGACGGTGGATAAAAAGTTAGAAACTCTCGTCCGCTGGCAATCGGATGGAACGTTAGTCACTCTTTTGGGATACGGAACCGGAGGAATCATCGGGCGCATTCTATCCATGCTTCCTTCCTTCTTTCGATTTGTAGAACCTAGCGACCCTGACAACAGATATCTTGGCAAGTCCACGGATGAAATTCCAAACTTACTTCTGGGAGACGTTTCGATTCAAGAAACTAAAGAAAACGGTGACAATGTTTCGGTAGGCATTTCCTTGTTTCCGGTTATGATAGCGGAGGCGAAAACCAGAGAGCTAAAAAGTTCAAAATCTGCCGGTAAAAAAAATCCGCAAAAACAAACAAAAGCCGGGAGTCCGCCTCCCGCAAAATCGACGAGTTGGCTGGGGGCCATGTTTCAATGAATGAGTTTAGCTATCTACCGGTTGATCCGAATGTATTCCCGATTCGTTATACCTATCCGATCGGCGATAACGAATACGAGTTCGAGTTTGCCCAAAACAAACTCGAAGATTTTATCACGGTTGTAGTTCGAGATCAGGAAGATCGAATTCTTTTTTCCTCTCGTTTAATCTACGGTGTTCCATTGAACCATATCGTCGTGGACGGTTTTCCGATTACGATTCGGATTACACCGTTTGATTTGAACGACTACTACAAGGACGAGTTTGTCGATATTCTCGTGAACGTCCGAACATTCGGCAACCAAGTAAAACTCTATTTAGGAGGGGAAATATGATAGGAAATTCTAAACTATTCGGCAGGGTCGCATCACTGGAAATTCTTCCAAAGTCCGGTTTAAGTAAGGAATTCAAATATCCTCCTTTCCACATCGAGTTTGAAACCGAATTGGATAAACTGAATCTTACTCAGGTTACGCTATATAACGTGAATGATGACAGTATGCAGTTGATAGGCGCTAAATCGAAAGGAAAAGGATTCCAATATCCCACGGCATTTTTGAGCGCCGGTTACAAGGATGAAAACGGACTCGTCGTCTCAGGAGAGGTTATCGATCCCAAGTTTAAACAGGACGGTACCAATAAAAAACTCGAGTTTAAGATCAGTGGAAATGTCGGCTCGTGGTCCGGATTTTATATTATGAAAACTTATTCTAATCTTCCCGCTCAGACAGTTATATTAGATATTTTGAAACAAGGTAATATCAAAGCGGGAAAAATCACTCTTGGAGAAAATAAAACGATCAGTTTTAGCGCCAATACGTCTCTCGGAGATTGTATTTCAAGATTCTGTAATTTGACAAAATCTCAATTTTGGTTCCAAGACGGTTTTTTCCATTTAGATAAACGGGATCCTGCAAAAAAGAACAGCGTCATTTTTTTGGACTATTCTTCCGGATTGATAGGAGTTCCTGAAAAAGGGCAGAATACCTGGAAGGTTACGAGTCTTTTTAGGCATAAGTTTAAGAAAAATCTTGTCGTAACCGTAAAAGGAGGGGGACTCGATTCTGATTGTCGAATTGTTGCCGGTAAACATAAATTTTCAACCTTTGATTCTTCCTGTTATTCCGAATTGGAGGTGTTGCCTATATGAAACTCGACGAAGCGGTCTTAGGAGCGATTCAAAATAACTTGTCTAAGGTTCAGGTCGGTCTTCCCGGAATTATTGAATCCTTTAATCCAAGAGAGATGACGGCTAACGTTAAAATTCCTTTTAAAAAAAAGGACGGTGCAGGAGAAGAAAGGCCGTTTCCAGTTTTATCCGGTATTCGGGTTGGAACTCTTTGGGCCGGCGACTTCTTTATCAAACCCGAATACAAACGCGGAGATAAGGTTTGGGTTTCTTTTTCCACACACGATATTTCCGGTGCAATTCGCGGTGCGGATTCGCTCGCATCCGATTCCCTTTTTGATCTTCAGAGCGCTTGTGTGGTTACGGGATTTAAAGGAAACGGAGATACGCCTGCGCTCGCTGCAAATCAACCGGGTCTTTTGATCGGACACAAGGAAGGGAAATCTTTGATACAGCTAAACGGCGATACGATTAAAATCCAAGGAGGTATGATCGATCTTTCCGAATATGCGGTGTTAGGCGAAACATTGGTCAATTTTATCAAATCTCTGATCGACGTTTTTGTGAATAATTCTTCGGTATTTACGACAAATACGGCGCCAGGCACTCCGGCGGGTTTGGCTTCTTCAGTCGTCTCGCAGTTGAATCTTAGGAAAGCAGAGGTTGAACAAATTTTGTCAGGTAAGGTTAAAATAGGATGAAAGGATTAAAGATTGAAAAAGGGGATGTAGTTCGTATTAACGGAAAGCCGGTCGTTATTCAAGATTTGGAATGTTATTCCCAAAGGATCAAACATTCGATCAGGCTCTCGCTTTCCGAATCCGTTTACGAACCTTTTACCGGAATCGATTGGCAAACCGTCTTTTCCTCGAAAATTCCCAGAGAAAGAATCCTGATCGAAATAAAAAAAATCATCCAAAAGGATTCGGAAACCGTATCGGTGAATAACATCGAATTGTTGGAAAACGATTCGAACAAAAGAATTATGAATATTCGATTTATTGCAACTACTATCTACGGAATTATTGCGGAGGAACTATAATGTCTGGCGTTACTGAACAAGGCTTTATTCGAAAAACCAGGGATGAGATCATAGCCGAACTGGAAGAAAATTATAAAACACGTCTTGGGAACGATATCGATCTTTCGATCGTGAGCGAGGATGGAATTCGAATGAGAATTCTCGCCGATGAACTCGATAAAATTCACCAACTTGCCGAAGCGGTCTTTTACTCCAATTTCGCGCATACGGCAACCGGTGTTTCCCTGGATCGGGTTTTGAATCCGCTCGGTTCCGAGCGTCAGCCGGCCAAACGTTCTATTGTCGCTCTTGCGTTTTCAGGACTTGAAGGTGCGTTGATCCCAGCCGGAGTGATTTGTCAGACTGGTTCTGGTATTCTGTTTATTACGATCGAATCCGGCGTCATCGCCGGTGGGACAACTCTTGTCAATGCACAAGCCGTGGAAATCGACTACGGTGTGTCGGGTAACGTTTTGGCAAATACGATCGATACGATCAACACGCCGGTTTCCGGAGTGGATTCCGTAACCAATCCGGAACCGGCTCGTGGCGGAAGATCGATCGAAACAGATTATGAATTTCTAAATCGTTTTATACAAGAAGGCGTAAACGGAGGCTCTTCGGCGGCCAATGTTCAAGGTGCGCTGAATAACTTGGAATCCATTCTGAACGCGGTCGTTTATGAGAACGTATCCGATTTTATGGACGAGGACGGAAGGCCGCCTCATTCGATGGAGGCTGTGATTGAAGGAGGTAGCCCGGAGGAAATCGGAGATCTCTTCTTAAAAAATTGGCCCGGTGGTATTGAAGCTTTCGGCGCTGAGATGACGACCGTCTTGGACAATAAAGGCGTAGCAAGGACTTATTACTTCAATCGCCCCGAGGATGTTTTAGTTTATGTTAATCTCGATATCGTAAAAGATTTGGGACTTTGGGTTCCCGGTTCCGAGTCGATAGTCAAAACGAATTGTATAAAAGTAATCGGCGGGGTGGACACGATCGGCGCAATTTCAACGGCATTCAAAGGAGATGGAACTGGGGCTGATGTTTTCGCGTGGAAGTTGATCGCAGCACAAAGCGGTTTGAGCGAATATGATTCCGTGAAAGTTCTCGGTATCAAATCGATGAACGCGAAGGTCGGATTTTCTTATCCTGCTTTGTTGGACACGTTGGTTATCAGTAGCAGGCAACGTGCCAAGTTGGTAACGGCTAACATTCAGGTGAATTTTGTATGACACATGTGGAAGATGTCTTAAAGAAATATCCGTCTTCTCTTTTCGATCAGGGTCCTGATTCAAACATTGGCAAGAAGTGGCAGGCGGAATTGGATTTATTGAACGAGTCGTTTACGGTCTTAGAAGGGATTCGAGGAATTTCCGACTATAGAAATCAGAGCGGCGCGATTTTAGACCTTATCGGAAAGAATCTAAAACAAGCCAGAAACGGAACCGACGATTTTAGATATCGGGTATTCCTTGCGATTGCAAGACAAAAAATAAAATCGAAAGGTGATATCTTTTCGATGAACGAAATCGGAACTCAAATCCTTGCGGGTACGGGAACGTTATATGAAATTCGAGAGCTATGTTACGGAGGGGTTCCGATGCTCTTGGATGGAAATCTTACGTTGAATGGCGATTATCCGCTTTCAGGCAGTACAAAAAGACCGGCAACAATTCGAGTGATCTTCAATGGTCACGTAGATTCATTGATCGTGGCACCGGAATTCAATTTGGCGATTTCTCAGATCCGAGCGGGAGGAGTGCGATCGATTATCAGCTATCGATTTGAAATTTCTACGTTAGACGGTCGTTTGTATGGTTCCGCATTGCGGCCTTTGGTGATGGACGGAACTTGGGATTGGAACGGTTCGACGTTACTATCAGGGGAGAATGTCAAAATTCTCCCGTATGAAATCGCCTTTGGCTCAAGCGGTCTGGGAGAATTAAGGACTCCACAACCGGAGGACACCGGATTACAAAACGAAGTGTTTCGAAAACTGGTCGAAATCCAAATCAATCTGGACGGCTCGAGAATTTTTAAAACCACGATTAGACAATCCGAATTGGTCGGGTATGACGTTGATGAGATCGGATTGTTTGACGAAGAAGGGAATCTTCTTTTTCTCAAGTCGTTTCCCGCGAAGTCTAAGGACAATTTGATTCTTTATGAATTCGTAATCCGGGAGGAGTTTTTATGATTTGGGTCTTAGCAAGAGAAACAAGCATCGAAATCGCCGGAAAGGATAAGATAAGAATCGAGTTGGTTCCGATTGGAAATTTTCGATCGCAGAAAGGACTGTTTCAATACTGCGAGAAGAAAGGTTGGAAACGTTCGGGATCGGATATGGAAACTGAATTCATTCGAGAATTGGATATGAAACAAATGAAAAAACAGTTGAAGTCCTATTTTTCAATCGAACAGGCGTTTAAGATATATGAAAGATTTATTATATTAGAACAAGACCTAATGGGGTAATTATGGCTGTATTCAACTCTTCTAAAACTAGGACATGGACAAGAAATACTCCGGCGGACGGCGATCTGTTTGACGATGAGGTCGACCGTCAGTATGAGAACTTGCAGTATTTAAAGGATCGTATCGATGTCGCCGAAACGAATTTTATAAACCTGATTCTTCCGCTGGGAAGTATCATAGAAGATAG
This sequence comes from Leptospira ainlahdjerensis, assembly GCF_016919175.1. Taxonomy (GTDB): domain Bacteria; phylum Spirochaetota; class Leptospiria; order Leptospirales; family Leptospiraceae; genus Leptospira; species Leptospira ainlahdjerensis. The sequence goes on from NZ_JAFFPU010000029.1 coordinate 21,710, forward strand.
TTTAAATTTGGCTCCGGTCGCCTACTTCAAAGAAGCGAACGCTCAGGGCATTTCTAGGACTACTTTTTCGGCTCTTTGGAATTCCGTTCGAAGAAACGTATTGGGGATTATACCTGCTACCGATCGGCTCAGCGTGAACTCGCATGGCTGCGAGGAGGGCCAGCTAATTAAATTTTCGTTCACAGGCGGCGGGGTTACGGCTCTTACGAATTATTATGTTCGAAATCCAAGTGAAAATGACTTCCAGATCTCATCCACGCCGACCGGAAGTATCCTCGATCTAACCTCTTCCCAAACGGGGGAAATGCTTGTAAACGTTGAATACGGTTTCGGCGACGGTGCGACAACGTATAACGTTCCGGATCGAAGAGGTCTGTTCTCAAGGGGAGCGGGGATACACGGAACTCGAAGCAAGGCCGCCGGCGGAAATTACGATGGCGGATCGGTAGGATTTGCAGGACAGGATCAAGTGCAAGGGCATGGTCATGAACTTTGGGGTGAGAATGGAAGCGCCGCTGGGTCGTCAACGGTCCATTTTAATTCTCTAGCAGCTAATGTGTCTAATTTATTTTCCGGAGGAGGACCAACAGGTCAACCTGTCCGTAATCTAAACACGGATGGAGTAAACGGCGCACCGCGTATTGGGACCGAAACCACACCCGTCTTTGTAGCGGTAAGATACAAGGTGAGGGTGATCTGAAGTGCGAAAGCGAACCTGATGTCTTTATTTTGGGACAAAGTCCGAACTTCGAAGTAGCGTTTTTAGGAAATTATAGAAACTCAAAGGGCATTAAAAAGTTATAATATATCAAGGTTAGGAAGGAGAAGAAATGGCAGTATTCAATTCGAGTAAAACAAGAACGTGGAGTAAGAATACTCCGGCCGACGGGGATTTGTTGGATGAAGAAATCGACCGTCAGTATGGAAACGATCAATATTTGAAGGACAGGATCGATCAGACGGATTTAAATCTTTCGGGAGCTCAAATACCGCTTGGTGGTATCATAGAAGACAATTTGGATCAAACAAACGCAGCCCTATATAAAGAGGCGACTGCACAAGCGATCTCGAGAACTACATATTCGGCGCTCTGGAATCTGATCCGTAGAAACGTAAGTGGTATCGCGCCTTCTACAGACCGAATCAGCGTGACGGCACACGGTCTCTTGGAAGGGCAGTTGGTTAAGTTTGCATTTACCGGAGGAGGAGTTACGGCTCTTACGAAATACTTTGTAAGGAACCCAACTACAAATGATTTTCAGATTTCATCCACACCGACAGGGAGTATTATAGATCTCACTTCTTCGCAGACGGGAGAGATGATCGTAAATGTCGAATATGGTTTTGGAGACGGTGCGACGACATACAACGTGCCGGATCGAAGGGGGATTTTTGTAAGAGGTGCTGGAGTTCATGGAACAAGAGCGAAAGCTATCGGAGGAAATTATGACGGAGGTGCCGTTGGTTTTGAAGGACAGGATCAGTTTCAAGGTCACAGGCATACTAACGATGGGATTTCAGCAAATTTAATTCACGCCGATAATTATTCAGGCTCCGGTACCTCTCAAGTTGGTCAAGCGGGTATAAACGTTCTCAACCCAAGCTCTGATGGTACGAACGGTAATCCGAGGACCGGAAACGAAACAACTCCTGCATACATAGCAGTAAAATACAAAGTGAGGGTGGCATGAACTATATCATTGAAAAGGAAAGTAAGAAAGTTGTTTGGATCAATTCTGATCCACAAAGGCTAACGGGGAAGAAAGTTTGGAACGAGTTTGATTCAGATCGACACGAGATCGTTTACGCGCTTCATTACAATCCCCAGATTCAGGAAACGTTCAAAGCGGTCGTTACGGACGGTCTCGCACAGGAATTTCAGTCTAAAGTTGTTTATGACAAGATCACCGGACATAAAAGAATTCTTCAGCATTGGAACGATGAAATGGATTCCGAAAAAGAAACCGAGGAAAAACCGCTTTGTGACGAGAATGGAAAAATCCTTTTACATCAGGCTTATACGAAATCAGGATGGAAGCTGGATCTCGATCGAAAAAAGAAAGAATCGATCGAACAAGTAAATCAGATTTGTTCAAAAAAGATCGTTTCGGGTTTTCATTCAAATGCATTGGGGACTTTGTATCAATACGAATCCGCCCGGGAGGACCAAATTAACTTGATGGAATCCGCTTTCTTGGAATCTGACGTTTCTTACAAATGCAAAAACTCCTCCGATGAAAATGAGTTTCGTATTCACACTCCCGAACAGATACGAAAAGTGTTAAACGACGGATCTATTCGAAAACGAGCCTTGTTGCAGAAGGCGAGTGAGTTGAAATCGATGATTCGTAACGTCGTATCTATCGAAGAGTTACAAGAGATCGATTTGGAATCCGGTTGGGCGTAACGTTCTTTCGGTGATAAACTTCGGTTGCGTTCGAAGCGAGAACGCAGCCGAATATACAGAAATTTTAATATGGAGAGAAACCGCATCGACAGCTTTCACTTTCACATTTCGAGTAAGACCTTCTAAAAAAGTGACTTAAATAAGACCGCTTGATTCTGAAATCTAAAATTGAAAGAATCTATCTGTTTTTGCAAAAGAAAAAATCTATTTGAATCTATTTCTTTTGAATAAAGTGGAATCAAAGAACAAATTCGGAAATGATTTTTTTAATGAGAATTTTTTGCGTCCAGGGAATAAAGTGATCTTCGTCTTCCAGAGAAATGGTCTTTAAAACGCTTTTGGAAAGTTGTTTCTCAAAAAATTCTAAGTTTTGATAAGGGACCAAAGAATCCTCTTTCCCATGAATGAGAATCGTCTCACAACGTATATCTTTCCAAAAGGGTTCTAATTCAATAAGCTGTTCTTTGAGTGGAAGCATTTCCGCGTTGCTATGATTGAGGTCTCGTGGAAGAAAAACTTGGACCCAAGTCCAATCCGCGATTCGATTGTACCACTGGACTTCTTCGACTTCTCCGCTGAGAGGAGCTGCCAAAAGTAAAAGTCCGTCGATTTTAAGAGTCGGAAACGAAGCGATTCTTGCGGCAATCGGTCCGCCGTAAGAATGTCCTACGAGAATCGTTTTTCCTTTCTTAGAATCGGTGACCTTTTTTTTAAAAGCGAGGATAGCCGTAGATAGAATCGAAGCCTGTTTATTCACGTCCGGTAAACTGATTTCAGCGCTCGACTTTCCGAATCCCGGCCTATCCACGGAAAGAATACAAAACTCTTTCAAAAGGTTTTTGTCTCCAAGGTAGGATGCGTAATTCTGCCAGCCTCCGGGGGAGCCGTGTATGAATATTATAATATTCTTATTATTAGATTGGCACCCGCTCGCGACACCGTAAATTTTGGTTTTATCGTGATAAAAATAAAACTCCCGAATTAGAACTCCTTCTTCTTTGAGTTGTTGAAAACTTTCTTCTGGATTTTTCTTCAGATCTTCCGGAATCATACAGGAGGAAAATAAGAGAAATACGAAAAATGCAATAATTCTAATGTAACAAAAATTGATCGACATAGAATCTTATATTACCGCTCGATTAGGAAACAGGAAATTCTCCTCTTTGTATTTGGTCGTAAAATCTCATAAACGTCCGGTTTGGCAGAAAAGGACTTTTGAGATCATAAAGACCCTCTCGGATCCCTTTGACGAGATACATGTCGATTTCACCTTTGTTCTTTGCTTTAATTTTTCCACGGTGTTCGCAAACAAAAAAATCTTTGATATGTTCATAGGTTTCGCTAGATATATTCACCTCGCCCGGAATTCCCGAACTTTCCATTCTACTCGCGGTGTTGACAGTGTCCCCCCAGATGTCGTAAGCGAACTTATCGGTTCCCACAACTCCCGCGACGACGGAACCGGTATGGATTCCCAGTCTGAGTTCCCAAAAGGGAAGGTTTTTACTTTCTCTTTCTGTTTTTTTGAGATGCATAAATCTCTGAAATTCCAATCCACAAAGGACCGAGTCTATACAATGAGTTTTATTTTTTAACGGAAGTCCGCCCGCAGCCATATAAGCGTCTCCGATCGTTTTGATTTTTTCCATCTTGTGACTTTTAATGATGGAATCAAATTCTCGGAAAAAAAGATCCAATTCGCTTAACAATTCTTCGGGTGTCATTGTTTCGGCGATTTGCGTAAAGCCGGCCATGTCCGTAAAGAGTACCGTGACGCTCTCGTAACGAATCGGCGCGACGGAATCGTTTCTTTTTAATTCTTCTGCGATCGCTTCGGGAAGAATGTTTAATAATAAAGAATCCGATTTTTTTCTTTCTATATTCAAGTTTCGAGTGAGAATGAAAATTAAAAGTCCCGTGAGAATCTGAACAAAAAGATAATTTCCGCCCGCGTCTAAATATCTTTCGGTTTCATTGGGATACGTCTTGATCCATCCTCGGTTGAAGAATTCGGTCGCGTAAAGAAATGCGGTTGCGGCGGCATACACCAAATAAACCATCCAAACGTTATGGTTCCTTAATAGAATAGTCGCGATTACGAGAGCCGGAATAAAGTAATAGTGATTCCCTCCGATCGATCCACCGTTAAAAAACCACATGGAAGAAAGATAAAGGAGGATCGTGAGGTTAAAAGGCCAGAACAGAGAGTAATAGAGATTTTTAATTCTGGAAACAAGATACATTCCCATCAGAAGGACTCCGGAAACAAAGTTCAAAAGGAAAATCACCATGAAGTTTTCGAGATAGAACGAGGAAAACGCCCCGAAAATATTGAGCGCTCCGTTTACAAAGGCGACGGTGTTGAACAGTCTATGTTCTAAGGAGTTTTTTTTCGGATCTCCGAACATAGAATAAACGAGTTTTAAAACTTTTTCGGTCATAGTCGATATTTTGCTCTCCATAAGATAGAGATAAATCATTTATTTCCGATCGTTCTAAAAAGCGAAAATCCGTTTACTCTCTTCAATCGGAACGGTGATTTACCTTTCTGTTCCCTCTGTAGAATTGAAAAACGGTCTTTACGATGTTGTAGAGGTTCGTTTTCCGAACTCCGAGTTTACGGTTTTGGGTACCGATTTGAAAAAGTAAATTCCACTGTTTGAACAGGATCGAATACATTTCAAAGAGTGAAAATTTCGGATCGTAGAGGTTCGTGGATTCCGAAGTGATTCCGTTCAATTCTACGATTCCGAATTCTTCCCCTTTTCTTAATTTTTCATCGGATCGATAACGGATATCGTATCTTCCAAAATAGAATCCAGTAAATGTCCGTGAGATCTCGTCTATTTTTGCAGTCAATTTGTCTGTGATTAAATCCTTTCCGTCCGTAAAAAGAGTTCCTTGGCAATGATTTCCAGCCTCGGCGAGTCTCATTTTTTTACCTTTAGGAATAACTTGTTTCCAAAGTTCTTTATGTCTTTCCCTGAATACTTTCCGTTGATATCGAAATCTAGAATGACTTAAAATCAATTCTTCTAAAGTGTTCGAGCCGTTGCCTTCGATGATTGGAAAAGTTTTTCTCGTAATGGATAAAATATGTCCGATCTTTTCGTTTGGAAATCGGTAATAAAAAACCCCGGCTTCTTCCGGGCCGGGATGATATTCTTGAAGAATGAAGTCCACGTTTGTACTTCTTAGGTATTCGATCGTGTCCTTTTCGCTTTTGACGAGTTTGACTCCGGAACCCCTTTGACCCGCGTCCGGTTTTAGTATATAAGGATATTGGAATCCATTTTCAAGCAAGGATCGATTTATATTTGATAAATCGGTTTCGAAATCGCTTCTTGTAATTTTAAAAAATTTTAATATGTTTTTCGATTGAATGTTTGTTAGAATTTCGTTTTTGGATTCTCCGACCAAGCCGCCTAATTGAATTCCTGGATTTGCGGCGCAGATCGTTCCGAAACCTCGGTGACGGATCGTTAAATAGACGAGATAAGGAACCAAGGGAATATAAAAAATCCACGCGGGCCAGAATTCGGGTCTTTTCATTCTTTTGACTAGAATTTTCCGAGCGGAAATTTATCCTTGGCTTCTTTCCGACTACACTTCTTTGTAGTTCTTTTTTTTCCGAAACTGTAGAGTGGAGAAGGCGACTCCGAATTCTTCCGATAAGGAAACATTCTCTAAAAAACACTCCGAGTAAATTTTTATAATCGCCATGTGATGAATGGTATGATCCTGAACGTATAAAAATTCTCTTTTAAGATTGCTGATCGTTTTTCCTTCGAGACCGGTCTCGGGATCCAGAAGATAACAAAGTTCGATCATCTGATTTTTATCGACCGCTTGCAAGTCGCTTAGCATTTCAAATATCTTATCTCTCGCCGCAAGAGGGGAAGTCTCGAAAAGTGGATTTCTTTTTCTTTGATCGTAAGAAACGTTCGAAGTTTTCAAACCGGAAACCAGGTTTTCCAAAATTTCCATACAATGGCGTACGTGTTTTCCAATACTCGATCCCTTTACTTGAGTAATCTCACGGGCATATTCGTTTTCTTCTATCGTGGAAAGCAGGTCCGCGAGCTGACCGAATATATGTTGTATGTTTTTAAATTGAATGTGTAACATCGCAAAGTTCTTCGGTATCAAACTTTTGAAGTTACATAGGAAATTCCGTTTTTTCTAAATTACAACAACTAAAATGAAAAAATGACAGAGTCAATACTCTGTCATTTTATTTAACGATTAATAAAGACTAAAACGAACCGGAATCAGAACTTTAACCGTAATTGCTTTTCCGTCTAAAATTGACGGTGAATACCTTTTTTTATAAAAGGCTTCGATCGCCGCTTCGTCCAGACCGAATCCCAACGGTTTTCCAACGGACCGAACCCTTAAGACTTGCCCATTCTCCGCGATGATTACTTCAAGAGTCGAAGTTCCGGTAATACCGGCCGATCTTGCTTCCGAAGGATACTCCGGAGTGATGTTAGGCGTTAGGTCGACGGGGGCAGTTGCTCCGGAAATGATCGCGTCTTGAGCTCCAGCGATTCTCGGATCTTCTTTCTTTTTGATCGTATCGGTCACTTCAAATTCTCCGTCGTCCGCCGCTTCGCCGACATTCGGATCTTGAATAACGAGGTTGTCTACGAAGGCGACCTCGTCTACGAGTCGATCCAAACGGTTGAATTCTATGGAAGGAGTATACCAAAAAAATAATATCAACATTTGAAGCACGAACGACGAGGATAGAAAGAATTCCATCCTGTATCGATCGATAAATCTTCTCAGTTTTCCTCTTCTAATTGCCGTTAGGATGGAGTTGGATTGTTCCATAGATCAAAGACCTCCGCCTTGCGTAGTCTTTGTAACTAAGGAGACCTTTAACGCCCCCGCTTCCTTTAAGAGTTCGAAAGTGTTGTCCAGTTCAGCATAGGATAAATCTTTATCCGCGTGAATTAATACTTTAAGATCGGGAGTAGTCGTTAGCTTTGCTCTTACGTTGTTGATCGCTTCGTTTAAAGGCATTCTTACCTGATTAAAATACACTGCCTTATCTTTGTCTGCGCTGAGATAAAGATTGGCGATTTTTTTATTGAGCTGCTCACCGCCGGGAACGTCCGGAAGTGCGATGGGAAGATCTGGATCCGTGTCCAAGACTGAAGTGACCATAAAAAATACTAAGAGCAAAAAGGCGATATCGGCCATCGAACTTACGGGAATAGAAGGAGGACTTTTTTTCTTTTTTAAGCTCATATCATTTCAGCCTTTTGACGGAGATCTGTTTGAATCCCCGAATTTGTACCGCGGACAAAGCGTCCAACATATTTCCGTACTTCGTTTCTCCCGTCGTTTTTATTAATGCGACTTTGTTTTCAATGTCCGGAATTTCCATTAGATTCAGTTGTTCTCTGAAATCGATCAGGTTACGATAGTCCTTGGTTCCAATCGACTTGTTCTTCATCTTAATAAGATCGCCTGCGATTAGAATTTCATAGATGTTGTCACGAAGAACCAGAGTCGGATTGGAATTCTTTCTAGGAAGTTGAATGTTCAACCCTTCCTTCACAAAGAAAACCGCAGTCACCATGAAAAACACCAATAGAAGGAATGCAATATCCGACATGGACGAGGCGGATATTTCCTCCAAAACGCGTTTCTTTTTGATACGGATCATAATGATTCCTTAATAAAGAAAAGCGATTACGCTTTTTTAGAGTTTCTTTTTAAGAATTCTTTATAAATTCTATTCGCAGCTTCTTCGATTTCGGACGTAAATCCGTCGATTCTGGAAGTAAGATACTGGTGAAAGGTCATCGCAGGGATCGCAACGATCAAACCTGCCGCGGTTGTGATCAAGGCTTCTTTGATACCGCCAGCGACAACTTTTGCGTTTACTTGGTCGGCATTCGCAATGGCGTCAAACGCGTTGATCATCCCGGATACGGTTCCTAAAAATCCGATCAAAGGAGCGATCGTCGAGACAGCGGCTAAGATAACGAGTCCTCTTTCGAGAACGGTAATCACTTCGGCGGCTTCTCTTTCCACGCCCTTTGCGAAAATTTCGGCGTCTCCGGAAGATACGTCGATTCCTCCCGCTAAAACTTGAGTGATCTTATATTCTTTTCTTTCATCCAGAAAACTCTGAACCGCATCCAGACCTTTGCTGTCCATCGCTTCGCCCAAATCGATATTATATCCTTTGGGAAGAAGTTTCGCTGTCGCGAGGAAGTAGAGTCTTTCGAAGATGATTCCTAAGGCGATGATCGAGGAAAGAGCGAGAGGATACATCGTCCAACCGCCGAGAAGAAAAAGATCAACAAAACCCCAGCTTTTTTCGGCCTTTGGGGCGGGTGCGTTTTTAGAATCCTCTGCGGGGGCCGTTTCCGTAGCTTCCGTTTTAGTAGGTTCAGAAACTTTGTCCTGTGCAAATATTACAGTTGTCGAAAGGGAAATGAGCCCGGAAAGAATGAGCGTTGTTGTCACCCATCTGAATTCTTTTTTTAGAGAAGAAAATTTCATCGATATCTCCGATTAAAATATTTCTGTAATATACTTTCAAATTGTTACTGAATGATTACAAAGAAGTTACGGATCTAAAACTTCGGACCGGACATTGGAATTTTAGGGGTAAGAATGGAGAACTCGATTAAAAGGCGAAACCATCCGTCGTATTCGATTGTCATAAGAATGGAAGAATCACCGAACGTTTTACGAAAGAAACGGCTCAAGTAGACTCGTTAGGATGGATTTCAGATTCCTTTTGACGATGAAAAAAAGTTTTTGAAAAGAATTCTTCAAAGAACGGTGGTGAAAAATTCGAAATTGAAAAAAATCCCAACCCGATCTGTGATTTTTGATCGGATTGGGATTTCTGATTAGAGTTTATATGTAGCCGAGAAAGAGATATCCAAACCGGTTCTGTATTTTTGGAACACGTATTCCTGACCTGTCAAAGGATCCGTTTGTGTGATTTTGAATTGGCTGTTCATCACGTTTCGAGCGGAGGATCTGAAATCCAAACGGTCGTTGTGTTTATAGGTGTAAACTATATCCGAGGTTCCTGTGCCTTTTTGAATCGCGTTGGGAACTCCGTCGGATCCGACGAGGGCGATTCTATCGCTGAAATAGTTATAGTAGAGTCCTATATTGTGTTTTTTGCTTTTGGTAGTAAAAACATCGATACGGACGTTCGCTACGAAATCGGATTGTCCTTGGAGAGGACGGTTCAGATTCGTCGGCGCATAAGCCGCGTAAGTCGAGGTCGGATCTACTTGGCCGGTCGCGATAAATCCGTAGATGTTTGCGTCGATCACGTCCACTCTGGATTTAATAAAGAATACGTTGGTTTCCAATCGAAGCCACCAAAGTATTTCCTTACGATAATCCAATTCTATACCGCGAATCGTCGCCTGTTGTGCGTTTGCGTATTTATAAACCAAACTCGCACTGCCGGCAACCGGTAGTCCGATCAATTCGATCGGGTTTGAAAGATTCTTATAGAACGCACCGACCCCGATATAATCCGTATTGGTAAGGTAATATTCCCAACGAACGTCGTAGTTATGAATATACGTTCTTTGTAAACTAGCGTTACCGAAAATTCTATCAGCTTGAAAGTAGGCGGAAAATCCGAAAGGGGACAATTCCCTTAGATCCGGTCTTGTCAGAGTTTGAGAATATCCGAAACGAAGATTCATATCCTTGGAGACTTCCCAAGCTACGTTTGCCGAAGGAAGTTTATCCTTAGTTCTGAGTTCCCCAATCCCGAGATTATTCACGTCGCAAACATTAGATCTTACTAATAGAAGTCTTTCTTCCTCGGAGTTGGTTTTGCAACCGTAATTCGCGTTGAATCCATTCCAACTGTTTTTAAGATCGTATGTTTGGGTTTTTTGATAACTGTCTTCGTATCTTACTCCGAAGATCGATTTTAATTTTGGAAGAATCGGAATCTCAGCTTGAGCGAACATAGCCCTTAGAGCCTGAGACGCATCGTAAGCGTTGTTTCCGGAAGCCCTTTCAAATATTTTCCGATTTCCATTCGCGTAAGTGAGAGGATTGTATATGATTTCTCCCGGAACAGGATAGAGATAATCCCTATCGCTTCCGGCGGCATTTCTTTGTGCAAATTCCCTAAATTCGAAATGTTTAAATCGATCTAAGTTGCTCACGCCGAATTTCAGTTTACTCTGAAGGCCGTCCCACTGACTGAATGGAATTTCGTATTTAAGAGACTGGCTTCTAACCGTGTCGGCGGTAGTAGAGAAATATCTAGTTCCGTCCGGGTTGTTTCCTAATCTTCTAAATCCGTTCGCCAAGTCGTTGCCACCTTGAGACCAAGCTTGGTTTCTCGCATCCGGTTCGTCCCTTTCCGCAAGAGCGTAGTTGACGTTCCATTCTACTTTGTGAGGTCTTGCGCTGAAAGTTCTCAGTTCGTGTTCGCCGCCCAATGTATTGTTGAAGATTGTTCTGCTGATATAACTTAAATTTGTGGACTTGAAGTTGAAGTTGTCGATGTAGTTAGTTCCTTCACCTTCCCTTACGGTCTTATCGGATTGCGCCGAATAGAGTGTTTTGATAAAAAATTGTTGGCCGACCTTAGGTTCATAGGCAAGGTTCAAGTTGTTTCCCCAAAGAACTTCTTCGGTATACAATTTTAAATTGTTTTGATTTAAAGGGCGCAACATGTTCGAATCTTTTAGAAAAAGGGAGATAGGGTTACTCGCCTGAAACCGCGAGTTTGCTTCTTCTCGATAGTTGTAACTTCTATTGTAAGTTGTTCCCGCGAGAACTCCGAATCGTCCCCATTTTTCAGAACGAAAAGAATTTCCTGCCGATACGCTGAACGATTTATTATAAGGAGAATCCGTTTCATTCGGAGACCACTGTTGGTTAAAGGATAGGGCTCCCGCTTTCATAAGATTGGTCGGAATCCCTCCAAAACGGTCTCCTTCCACAAATGGAATCACCTTGGGTAGTCCTCCGATCAAATCGGGAAGTTCCTGTTTTTTAGACGTGAGGCCCAAGTCGTTATACGAATCGCCTTGATTGAATGTTTTGAATTTATGACCTGCGACTTGTGTGTTCTTACCGACTCCTAAAGAAACTGATAATAACAGATTATCAGGATATTCTTTAGTTTCTATCTTTACGATCCCTCCGGAGAATTCGGCCGAATCCTCAGCGGAAGCGGTCTTAATCACTCGAATATTCTTGATCACACCCGCCGGAAATAAATCCAAAGGAACGATCCTTTTATCGGGTTCGGGAGACGGAATGAAGGAGTCGTTAAGAATGGTATTCGAATATCTTTCTCCAAGACCTCGAACAAAAATAAACTTACCACCTACGAGTGTTATACCTGTCACACGTCGAAGAACGTCCCCGGCGGAGGAGTCCGGACTTTTTTTGATCGATTCTTCGCTGATTCCGTCCGATACGACCCCACTCTTTCTCTGAAGAGCTAACAAGGCGGACTCCGAGTTGTCGAGGCCCCTTCCTTTTACTTCCACCGTATCAAGGACTTGGGCTCCCATCACGATGTTCATCGATTGTTGAGAACCGGCGGTTATATTCACTTTTTTGAATTGTGTCGCGAAGCCGATCATCTGGTATTCTACGTTATGCTCTCCGGGTGGAAGGTTTAATTCGTATTTACCGTCGAAGTCGCTTCGGGTCACCGCTTTGATCGAGCGCACGATCACGACCGCACCGAATACAGGATCTCCCGATTCGGAGTCGACGACCTTACCTCTTAATTTTCCCGTTGTTTGTCCGAAAATCGGAGTCGCAACTATGGAGAAAAAGAATAATAAACTGATTGTTTTGTTTTTCATGTTCCGTACGTACAAACTTTAAATTGATTTTTGTGTTCTAGAATGAGCTTTATTTCATCGATGCTGATGGTCTTTTGTCCCACTTGCAGTTTGAATTCCTTGATAATGTATCCGTTGATGTTGGTCAATTTACGGACGTTATAAGGACGGGGGAGTGGAAGAACTTTTATCGGTCCTTTACTTCCTCTGAGATTTTGTCTAACTTTGTCGATTCCGGCTTTTCTCCGGATCGATAGAAGATACATTGAATCTTCTATTTTGGAGTTGGCGACGATGTTGTTTTGATCCAGGTTATTCGGAAGATAGATCTCTCTGATTTCTTTAAGATTGCATGAATATTTTAAAAGGTCGTCGTCTTTGTCCGGAAAATCGCGGATTTCGTTCACTGCTCTGCTAAGGGCTTCTTCGACGGATTGGGATGAATTGGAGATCGTATAAGAACTTTTGAGTTCGGATTTTAGAAGTTCTTTATCTTTTTGAATCTCTAAAGCGATTTTAGGATCCGCGGGCAGGTTGTCGAAATCGGGTCTTTGTCCGCTTTTTTTACAATCGAATATCGAGAAGGATAGTAGGATGAAAAAAAGAATATTTGAAAAATTGAATGTAATCTGGGACATTTTTAAAATTCAGAGAGGATTCTCCGTAAAGAGAATCCTCTTTTGTTTCAGTTATTTCGCTCTATAAACGGTCCAACCTGAGGCCCAGTTAGAACCGGTAATCATACCACCGTAAGTGGTGTTATCGGTAAAAAATGTGTCAGCAGACTGTGCAGTCAGAGCCGATCCTGCGGTCGCCGCAGCTTCGCCAGCCGGTTGGTAATCAGGCTTGGTTGTAAATGTGCATCCGTCGGAATCTCCGGAACCTAAGGAAACAACGGGAAGTGCAGTCAAGCCGGTTGAAGGCAATGTGCAAGCCGCGGTGTTTCCGTTGTTTTTGGAAGCTTCCACTAAGACGTTTGCAAACGTTGGAGCAGTAGCTGGACCGCCGTTTGTCGCGTTGTTTACGCAATCGATGTTACCGGATTGAAAACCGTAAATTGCCCCGTTGGTAAATTTTCCTTGAAGACCTTCTCTCAATCTCGCTCCAAATCCGTTGGAAACGCTTTTTCCGAGAAGTGTGAAGTTGGAAAGTTTTACGTTCGTGGTCGGTTTTGCGGTAGCGGACGCGGTTCCTGCGCTGTGCGTTCCGTCCATTTCAAAACCGTGAGGATCTGTGGAAGCAGTTCCACCGCAAGAGGTTGCGTATTTATGAGAGATGAGGAATTGAACTTTTCCGGTAAAGGCTTCGTCCAAATCCAAGTCGTCATCCATTCCACCGGTCATGAGGAGATACTTTCCAGTCCATGCTCCGCCCCAAGCCTCGATTCCGTCATCCAAGTGTCTGTGGACTTGAATGTGATCCAGAGTGGTTCCGTTTCCGACTACATACATAGAAATTCCGTTTAACTCGTCACCGACTGCGACTTCGTTTCCTGCAAATTCAATGATTGTGTAGGCCAGACTTCCGGAGCTTCCGTTGTCGTTGGCACCGCTGTTGTATTGAAGACCGGTTCCACCTTCGGTGTTTTGAGCCGCAGCTCTCGAACCGATCCCATCTCCAACGATCAGAATTCCACCCCAATCTCCCGGACCTCTGTTTCCGGAGGTTTTAGAAGAAGTAAAACAAACGGGTGCGAGTGCGTCACCTTTGGTTACGATCTTCGCGCCTTGTTCGATGATCAGCGCGGAACCTGCGGTTCCGAAAACTACGGCGCCTCTTTCAAAAGTCACAGTAGCGCCCGTCTTTACTCGAACGATTCCACTCAAAGAAGTGGAAGAGTAAGCGGCGAAGGTTTGGCTGGATGTGATATTTCCGGAGACAGCAGTGTTTCCGCCTTGAATGGAAGCTCCGTCGCAGATTGCCGCACCGGCGTTCTCGCTCGCGGATCCGGCCAATAAAGCAAATAGGATCAGAGCAGTGTTGTCTACCTTGTCTTCTTTGCAATTTGCAAAAGAAGAAAGTAATAGAGCGGCGCTAACTAAAAGAAGCGAAACTCTTTGTGAATAAGTCGATTTCATCTTATGACTCCTTGAGAATAAACCTTAAAAGGTCTTGTAAGAAAATAGATGTAAGGCGTTACACGCGAGTTACAAACTGATATAAATCCCGTAACTTTCATTCGATCTGATTTCGTTCTCACTGTTCTCGGTTTTCCGTTTTGTAAGGTCGATGATTAAGGAAGTGCGAAAAAAAGAATCAAAAGGAACCCCAAAGAGCCGAATGCGAAGTAACGATCCCCTTTGGTTTCCTCTTTGGATTCTTCCCCTTTAGTCCAGGCAACGTCTTTTTTTTCGATGGTAACCGCATCTTTTTTAAAACCGCGTTTTGTTCCATCCTCGTATTCCACGATGATGCCTTGTTCGTTTTCGGAGGTTTTAACGTTCTCGATCACTTCGTTGGTTTTTGTATTTTTGACGGTGTCGGCAAAAGTTTCAGTGAATGAGATAAAAAGTAAGAATAGAATGAGTGTGGATAATCTTGTAATCATTTTGTAATCATTTTCCTTAGGGAATGTCTATCGCTTCTCATGATTACAATATCCTACAAGACGAAAAGTCTTGGGTTTGTTACAATCGTGTTAAAGATTCCGTTTTCCAAAGCGTTTCTTTTTGGTTTGAAAATCGAAAATGAAAAACTCTTTTTTGGTAAGGGAAAATTCTGGAGGATAAAACGGATGATAGAATGAAAGGAGTCGTTATAAATTAAGGAATACGGAGGAATGTCTGCTTTGTTTCCATTTTATCAGTCTAAAAATATTCAAAAAATGGAATGTCTTGTAGAGGTTTTTTGAAAAGAGGAGCTTAAAATTTTATTTCCGATTGCCTGAAAAAAGAGTTTTTAGTAGAATTTTGAAGTCGTCAGCTTTTGAGACTGAGATTCGTCAAAAAAATAAAATCCGAAGAGGATCATTCGTTTAGAAAGAGAAGGTTTTTGAGGAATAGAAAGAATCCTGATCCGACAGCAGGATGATAATTTTGATTGTTTCCAAAGTTTGTTGAAGTTTCGGAGAATTGAACCCTTCGGACTTTAATTTTTTCCGGCGGATGCGGATAAACTTTCGGTAAGAATTCTCATCCGGATCTTATGAGTTTGTCCCAAAATCTGAAAAAAGCTGTTCCCACGTTCCATATTCGGCAATAACTTCTGGAGTTTCCGCAGATTCACGTCCCTTGAGCGAGCTGCGAGTTTTCAAGCAAACTTTTGCCCTTAAATTTTGATTGGAGTTCCTACACTTCGAGGTTTAGAGACTAATTCTGTTTAGGGGGAGGGGCACAAAACGTCCTGCATTTTGTTAAAATATTCATTTGTGTTCTTCGGTTTTAAAAAAAGTTCTCTTCGATTTTACTTTGCTGGCCTAAGTTCCTTGGGAATTCTGGGAACCGGCTTTGCTTTACCTAGAGTCGGATGGTTGGAAGGAGGGGATTCTGTAATTCGCAGATTTTTACCGTTCCGGCATTTTTCGAAAGGAGAATCGTGCGTAAATTCAGACTGAGAATTTGTCCTAAACCTTTTCCGGGCTGCCGCCGACTCGTCCGGTCTTCGTATTGAAAAACGAGGAGTTCCAACGTATTCCGTCCCTTGAGCGATTCTAGAAGGTTTAACCTCTGATGTTTTTGTATGGGAGTTCCTACACTTTTGCGAAACACGGCGTTTTGTCTCAATTGGCGCGCAGGTCCTAATGAAATTCTCCAAAACTCGGTTCGTGGCATTGGAAGGAACCGTTTTTGCATTCATCCTTACGTTCGTGAATGAGGTTTACAAACAAGGGAATGGCCTCCGATTTATAGGATGAAAAGTATATTGTTCTCCAATTTTTTTTCTTGTCTTTTCGGTATCCTTATTATATAATAACTGTTGTTCTATAAAAACGATTGTTCGAAATTGAGGAAAATACGATGCCGAAGGTCGTGGATCACGAAGTCTACAGGATTTACATTCTCACAAGATGTTTGAGCCTTTTTGCCAAGAAAGGATATGCCTTGGTTACGATGAGGGAAATTTCCAGAGAACTTCGAGTTTCCACGGGTTCTTTGTATCACTACTTTTCGACCAAGGAAGTTTTGTTCGAAGAGATGGCGAGATGGGTAGTCCGAGAAGACGCCAAGCGATTGGTCGAAATCAGAGATCGAAATCTAAATCAAAATGCAGCCGAAAGACTCGAGCTTCTATTCGACTTTGTAAAGGAAAGAGAAGGACATTTTCAGAATTTGATATTGCTTGCTTGCGATCTGTATAGAAGAGAGGATTCCGAGCCCGCGAAAACGATTCTAAAGGAATGTTCGCTCGTCTTTCGGGATGCAATTGAAAGTCATCTTTCGTTAAAAAATCCGGAGATCGAAACCCTTTTTTTCAGCGTTCTGATAGGGACGATTTTTCAAAGAATGATGAATGAGGGAACGATCGATTTCGAAAAAACTTTTGAGGTCTTGCGAGTTTTTGCGCCGTTTTTGACAAATCAGGTTTTTATAGAACCAAAAAAGATCGGAAACGATTCGGGATAGAATCGATCGATCAATGAAAGATAGGGAGAGAAGTGATATGACCAATTTGAAACGTTATTCGTTCATTGTTTGTTTTTTAGTTCCCGCGTTTGCGGTGTTAGGTTTTTATTTAGGCGGAGCTTATAATTTTCTTACCTTCGCGATCGTTTTCGGCGTTCTTCCGATTTTGGATTTAACGATCGGGGCCGATCCTACCAATCCGATCGAAGAAGAGGTTCCCTCTTTGCAGAACGAATTCTACTTTCGATTTCTGACTTACGTTTGGGCGTGGGTTCAGATTGGTTTGGTGATTTGGGCGCTTTATGAGATTCAGACCAAAGAGCTTACATTATTGGAATGGTTCGGATTCGCTCTCGCGATCGGCATCAACACGGGAGGAATCGGAATCACCGTTGCGCACGAGTTGGGTCACAAGAGTAAAAAGATAGAACAATGGTATTCTAAATTCATTCTTATGACCGTTTGTTATATGCACTTTTTTATAGAGCACAATCGCGGACATCACGTAAACGTCTCCACTCACGAGGATCCTGCGTCTTCGAGAAAGGGAGAATCCTTTTATAAATTTTATCCAAGGACCGTGTTTGGTTCTTATTTTTCCGCTTGGAAGCTCGAAGAAAAAAGACTTTTGAAACAAGGAAAGACCGCGTGGTCTTTGGAGAATGAGATGATTTCAGCGACTGCAATTCCGATCTTGTTTATCGGAGTTTTGACGGGAGCTTTTACGTTTTATACGGGAAAATTTTCTTGGGAAGTTCCGGCTTTCTTTTTCGTTCAGAGTTTTATCGCGTTCTCCCTTTTAGAATTGGTAAACTATATCGAACACTACGGCCTTCAGAGAAAGGAAATCGCACCTGGTAAATTTGAAAAGGTGCTTCCGATTCATTCTTGGAATCAGAACTTCGCGGTGAGCAATGCTTTTTTATTCCACCTTCAGAGACATTCGGACCATCACGCAAACGCCGGAAGACGTTATTCGGCATTGCGTCATTTCGAGGAAAGTCCTCAGCTTCCCTACGGTTACGAAGTTATGGTTTTGGTGGCGTTGATTCCACCTCTTTGGTATAAGATTATGGATTGGAGATTAGAGGACTGGAAGAAAAAATATTACGGGAATTCGAATTCGGAAGCCGTAAGAAGAGCCGTCTGACGGTTTTGAATTTTAAAGAAGAATCAGGATTGAAAAAGGATTCGATCCTGATTCTAAAACATTCTGCGGTTCCCGTTTGTTTGTGATTTTTTATTCCTATTCTTTCCGTCTGAGATCCATCTTGAGCCCTAAGGGGACGTTGCGTGAATCGGCGGCAAAAAGAATTTTCGGTATGTTGAGATCCGTTTTGTTAGGATCAGTGTCGATTCCGTTGGAAAGATCGAAACTTACTGCGATTTCATAATCCTGCCAAGCGTATCTTTTTTTCGCCTCGTCGCTTTCTCCGTTGAACGTAAAAGTAAACGGTCCTTCATAAGGAACTAAAACTAAATTCAAATAATGTCTTCGTCTTGTTCCTTGTTCTACGAGAGAGAGGATAAAATTCGATTCCTCAGCAGATAAGGAACGGCTCGTGTTACCGATGGAAGGAATCGTATTTTGTTGGTTCCATTGGATTTCTACATTGGCCGCGCTTGTCAGGATATCGTTTCGAATAAAGATCACGCTCACTATATTGTATGGTGAAGTGAATCCGGTGAACGTAGGCCAGACTCTGTGTTTCGGTATTCCTTTCCATTCGGGATACTTAGTGAGCGGATCGACTTCTATGTCGGTATCTTCGCCGAAATTGTATATGTATTCTCCGTAATACTCGTTGTTATAAACGATTCCGGTGTTGAACATTGCGATTTCGAAAGCGTCGATTTCAAAATCGCGCTCGGATAACCTTTGGCGGCGTTCACTATGATACCAGTTCGGATTGATCTGTTCTCCGGCCTTGAGAATATTGTTTCTCGATTCTTCGTAACCGCTCGGCGCAACTGCCCAGTGGCTCCAATCTTTGCCGCTTCCGAAATTGCCTTCTTGATCGGCTTCCCCCGGCCGGTGGTCATATGCGAAAATTTCCAATTCTCCAAAATAAACTCCTTGGAGAAGTGAATTGGAAACCGGATGCGTCGAGGAAGCAAGCTTAGAAGACGAGAAAACGTTATGCGATCTTTGGATGAAGGCCGAATCCATCAGCCGTGTGGAGAGCACGGGTGTGTTGAATTGACCGAGAAGAAACAGCGAGAGATTAACTTTATTATCCTTTGTGTCTTTTTGGCAATCTGCAAAACTCAGGATTGTGATCGTGAAGATCGTGAAATATGGGACAGTGCTTCTCCCATCTGCTTGGACTGAGCGAATTCTTTTAATGATTTGGTTCACTTCCTTTCTCCAAAAAAGTTTTTCTTTGTTTGTTTCTTATGAATTCTTCCGGAGGAATGTGCCAAATTTTTGGGAATTAAATTCGTTTTTTGTGAAGAAGAATGGAAAACGTTACTGGGAAACGGTGAATATTTAGAAGTAGGATTTCGGAAAGTCGAGTGTAAAGAAGAATCTTTTGAAAGCAGATTTTGTTATAGTGTCGATGGGATTTTCAAAAAATTCTTACAAGATCCAAGGTGTCTTTCCTGGAGTTTTCTTTTTTTGTGTTCCGAAAGTTTCCAGGAAAGCGCGATCTTTAGCTCGGTGATTTATTCATTGTTTGGAAAGAATTTTTACCGTTCTTTCCAGGTCGTCCCTGTGTTGTTTTAGATCTTTTTTCAAAAGAGCCGGTATTTCTTTTTCTTCTTTTAAGAATCGATTCGTTTTATCAACCAGGTCTTGGCTCGGCTCTACTCCTGGAAATAAGATATTTCCGTAAGCTGAAGAAAAATGAGAATCTCTTTCTTTGTAAATCTTGACGACGTTCTGAAAGTATTTGTCTTCGTATATTTTCAAAATTTCTTCCTGATGATCCCAGTAAAAACCTCTCATTCCGTAACGGAGCATGTCCGTGGAATATTTTGTTTTCGGGTTGTTGAATTCATTCCAAGCCGAAGCTTTTGAACCGGCGTCCGGAAATGCAACCTTCGCTCCGTATGCTTTTTTGGCGCCGAGATCGGAAGTGTCTGATTTCGCTTCGTTCTCAATGAGAGCTAACGCGTCTTCTGCGCCGAAGGCGGAAAGCCTAGTTAGGATGCTCCATCTTCTTTCTTGATCGATTTTGATCCCTGGGATGTGGATTTTTCCGTCCAGAAGTTCCCGCAGATAGTTTAATTGTTTTTGAGTTCGGGAGGTTCCTTCCAACATTCGATACCAAACGATCTTTTCCTCGTCTTTTGTCTCAGAATCCAAGAGTTCTTTTTTGGCGAGATCGTTGAGTTTTGTGGACCATTCTTCCCTGTGTTGCTTTTTAAGATAACTCGCGGCGATCGATGTAGCTTTTGTAAGAATGTGACTGCTTCTTACCGAAAGATCTTCCTCGTGGATCCCTTGTGAAAAAACGATTTCCAAAAAGTCTTTCGGTGAGATTTCCGCGTCACGCGTCATTTGCCAGAGAGAACCCCAAAGGATTCTTCTCGCAAACCTGTCCTCCAATTTGTTAAGCGAAGTCTTTAACAGAAGTATGGAATCCTTGGGAAGATAGGTTTTGGCGTATGCGTGGTCGTTTGTGTTTAACACGACAATTTCGGAATTCCCAGGATCGTGTTTATAAGGAAGAATCGTTTCTTTTCCCTTAACTACGATTCTATCCCTCCAGACGGTCTCGAAAGAATTTCCTTGGAGAGAAAAGATCGTTACTTCCAACGCGTGGGTTCTATACAATCCGTTCTTTTCGGAAGGAAGTTGTCGAATCAAAAGATGGTCCTCTTTCCATTCGGGTAGAAGGGTGTTTACGCCGGTTGTATCGAGCCATTCTTTGCTCCATCCTCGAATGTCGATCCCGGAAGTTTCAGACATCGTATCCAAAAAGTCGTTTTGAACCGTATTTGAATTCGCGAATTTTTGAAAGTATTTCCGCATCGCCTTTCGAAAGGATTCCTCTCCGATATAATACATCAACTGACGTAATACCGAAGCTCCTTTGGAATAGGAGATTCCGTCGAAGTTGCTTATGGCGTCTAACGTGTTATCGGCGGTTCCGGCAATCGGGTGGGTCGTCGAAAGTTGATCCTCTCTGTAAGCCCATTCTTCTCTTACATAAAAGTGTTCGAGTGCGTCCGGAAAAATTTTTCCGTGAGACATCGCATAATAGGAGAGATAATCGGCAAAACTTTCGTTTAACCAGAGATCGTTCCACCATTTCATCGTGACAAGATTTCCAAACCACATGTGCACCATCTCGTGATAGATCGTATTGGCTCTTCCGAGATATTCGGAATAAATTCTCGGACTTCTGAAAATATAGTGTTCCGAAAACGTAACGGCTCCTACGTTTTCCATCGCGCCCATGTTGAATTCGGGAACGAAAATCTGATCGTATTTCCCGTATGGATACGGAACGTCGAAATAGGATTCCAAGAACGCGAAGGATTCTTTTGTGATTGCAAAGATGTTCTCCGCGTCCATAAACTTCGCGAGCGACTTTCTACAAAGAATTCTCAGAGGAATGTTTTTGTATTGGTCTTCCCATACTTCGTAAGGCCCGACGATCAAAGCGAAAAGATATGTGGAGAATAGCGCGGTCTTTTGAAATTGGATTTGGATTCTTCCTTCCTTAGTTTTTTCCTTGGAGGGGAGAGTGTTGTGAATGTATTTCCATTCTTTCGGGCCGCTGAGAGAAAGTTCGTATGTTGCCTTCAGATCGGGTTGATCAAAACAAGGAAACATTCGATGGGCTTCAAAGGGTTCGAAGTCCGTGTGAAGGTATTCGGATCCGTCGGCGGGATCTTGAAATTGGTGAAAGCCTGAGCCACTGTGATTGTATTCGTTTGTATATTCGATTTCGATTTCGTTCTTTCCCGGTTTGAGAAAATCGCCCGGAAGATCGAGACTCGAATCGGTTTTTGTGTAACTCGAAAATTCTTTTCCGTTTAACAAAAACACTTCGATCTTTTTCGTCACAAAGTCGATTTTGAGTTTTCCCTTTCCTTTGCCGGTATAAAAGAATAGAATTTTTGTCTTTCCCTGATATGTCGATGACCCCGCTTTCAAATCCAGTTGAATGGAATAGCTGACTTGATTTACGAGAGTTGCCCTTTCTAAGGCTTCCGTTTGTGTGAGTACGTTAGGAGCATCCATTCTATTGTTTTTCCTTTACATGATGTCTTTGAGTTCCATCTTTCGAAGCCGAGGAGCGATCGCTCCCACAAAACCGACCGTCAAAAGTGTGAGCGCTCCTCCGGCTACGATCGATCTGCGGATTCCCAACCATTCGGCTGTAACTCCGGATTCGAATTCTCCGATTTCGTTCGAGGAGCCGATGAAGATGTGATTCACCGCGGAAACCCTTCCTCTCATGTGATCAGGGGTGTGCATCTGCACGATCGTATGTCGGATTACGACGCTGACCATGTCAAAAGCGCCCGCCGCCATGAGACAGAGAAACGCAATTCTCCAGTCGGTCGAAAAACCGAAAAGAACGATACAAATTCCGAAACCAAAAACGCAGGAAAGTAGAATCCAACCCGAATTTTTTTTGGGAGGTCTTGCAGCGATAAAAAACGCGCACAAAACGGCTCCGAATCCTTGCGCCGAACGAAGGATCCCGAAGATCTCAGGGCTCTGACCCAAAATTCTTTCCGTAAAGGAAGGAAGAAGAGCGACCGCTCCTCCGAAAAGAACCGCAAAAAGGTCGAGAGAAATCGCTCCAAGAATGATTTGATGGCTGGAAACGAATTTCCAGCCGGAGCTGAGACTTTGCCAGATCGTTTCACCGATCTCCGGTTTTTCGGGAACGGGTTGGCTTCTTACGAGAAGCATCATTAAAAAACCGGAGCTCATCAAAAGCAGATCCACGGAATAGGCGAAATTAAGACCGAGCACGATCAACATTCCTCCGGTCAAAGGACCAAGAACCAAAGACGTTTGCCAAGCGATTCCGCTCCAAGTCGCCGAGTTTGGAAACGTTTCCTTGTCCACGAGCTGGGTTTGAAAAGCGGCGACCGCCGGATTGAGAAAACCTCTTGCGATTCCAGAAAGAAAGATTACGCAGTAGATAGGATAAACTCCGAAGTCCCTGATTACCCATTCCATATTAGGAACCACTAATATAAGAAGAAGGAGGGAGCAGATGGAAAGAAGTCCGAGCGCGGAGGAGACGATTCTTTTTCTAGGAAACGAGTCGATGATGAGGCCCGAAAAAAGAGCCATAGAAATCGAAGGGATCGCTTCCGTAAGGCCGATAAAACCTACGTGAAGATTGCTTCCCGTTAGGTGATACATCTGCCAACCGACGACGGTGGTTTGGATGCTGATGGAAAGAGTCACCATAAATTTACCGAGAAGAAAAGAGCGGAAATCGGCGATTCTCAGAGCTTGAAAGGGATCGTGTTTTTTTTGTGTTTGAGTCATCGTTTAGTTTTGAATCGGATGTTTGATAAAATACATTCCAAGAGCCGCGACCATCATCCCGTGATGAAGAATATTTTCGGAGATCAATTTCGGAATGTTTTCGAGAGAAGTTTCAAAAATTTCAATTTGTTCGCTGTCGTCCAAATCTTGCTCGTGAAGTTTACGAACGTTTTTCGCTACAAAAGTATGACACCAGTTGTTTAAGATCGCTGGATTGCCCGTGACCTTTCCGAGATATTCCCATTCTTCGGAGACGTAACCCGTTTCCTCCACGAGCTCGGCTTGTGCGGATTCTAAGAGAGTCGGTTTTTCGGCGATGCCGCCTGGGATTTCCAAACTAAAACGATGGATTCCGTGGCGATACTGATCGATGAGAAGAATTTTGTTTTCCGGAGTGAGAGCGATTACGTTGACCCAATCGAGAGATTCCAGATGAAAGAAGTCTCTGGAAATTTTTTGATCGGGAGAAGTTGTATGCCAGGAAACAAGTTTGAAAATCGGAGTTTGAATCAGGTCCTTTCGATTTTCTTTGGACCAGAGGTGATCGAAAGGATCGTAGGATTCAGGTTGAAATGGTTTCATAGAGTACCGCTTTTTTGAAAACGATTGCGGCTTCGGAATTGAATTCCGAAAAGACCGAGGAAGAGTTTCTTTTCTTGGAGATCATTTCGTTTTTTCGACCGGGGAGAATTTGCCGAATTTTTCCGAGAGAAGATCCGAAGACAAGTGTTGGATCCAATTTGAGCGTCCTTTGTTTTTGATTCCGGCCAAGAATCCCCGGAGGGAATTCGAAAGGAGAAGCGTTTTTGTAGGAGTTCCTACAAAAAAAGCGGGGGAGCTTTGTGCTTGCAAAATTAGAATTTCGTGATAGAGAAAAATCCCCCGAGTTTTCCCGCCACCTCTCCTCCACCACCCAATCAGGGTGGGGCGCGCGCATTTGACGGAGGGTGTCGGAATTCCGACAAAGTTTCTGTTGGTCTTGTTTTTTGAGGGGAACCAGGCGCATTCTCGTCTCCATTCTTTTCAGACCTCTCTTTTTCTCCAAGAGAGAAATCGGAGAAAGAAGAAGGTCGGAACTCCGATTCTTGTCGTTTGTTCTTTAGGATTCCAAGCGTACAGGATTGACAGAATCCTTCCCGCCCTAATTATGTCCCATGTCCCATGAAGCTCAATCCTGAACAGGAAAAAGCGGTCCGCCACGTAGACGGACCGATTCTAATATTTGCCGGAGCCGGATCCGGAAAAACCCGTGTAATTTCGAATCGAATCGCACATTTGATCGAGAACGCCGGAGTATCCGCCGGAAAGATCGTCGCGCTTTCTTTTACAAACAAGAGCGCGAGAGAAATGGAGGAACGGGTTCGGAAGATGATCCCGAGACAGAAGTTAAAAGGAATCGTTCTCTCCACGTTTCATTCCCTCGGCCTCAACATCCTAAAAAAACACATCGGGCTTATCGGGTACAAACATCCTTTTCTTCTTCTGAACCAAAACGATCAGGAAGGTTTCGTAACTACATTATTGATTGCGAATAAAGTAGAACTCAAAAAAACCAAGGTTTCCGAGATTCTCGGGAAAATTTCCAGGATCAAAAATTCGGGCCCGAGTTATAGGGAGTATCTGGATTCTTCCCTTGTGGAATCGGATCAAATCGCGAATCTGATCTATGACAGTTATCAGAATTCACTCAAAGAACAGAATTCCTTGGACTTTGACGATCTCATTCTTCTTCCGGGTCTTTTGTTGAAAGAATTTCAAGAAGTAAGGGAAGAATATCACAAGAAGTTTCAATACTTCATGGTCGACGAGTTTCAAGATACGAACCAAACTCAGTACACTTTTTTAAGAGCGCTTATGGGAGAGAATCGAAATCTCTGCGTCGTAGGCGACGACGATCAGTCCATCTACGCGTTTCGAGGATCCGACCTCAGTTTGATTCTCAACTTCGAACAGGACTTTCCGGAAAGCAACGTTGTGCGTCTTTTGGAGAATTATCGTTCGACCCAAGTCATCATCCAAGGAGCGAATTCGCTTATCAAAAACAATCTTTCGAGAAGATCGAAGGAGCTTTTCTCTTCCATTCCCGGAGGAAGAAAGATTCGTTATATAGAAAGAATGGACGAAAAGGACGAAGCCTCTTACGTCGTGGATAGTATCCGGGAAGAAATCATCAAGGAAGCAAGAATCGGAAGTCAGATCGCGATTCTATTTCGAACGAATTTTCAGACCAGACCTTTCGAGGAAGAACTTAGAAGTAGATCGATTCCTTACAAGTTGATCGGAGGATATAACTTCTTCGATCGAAAGGAAGTCCGGGATATGATTTCCTACATTCGTCTCATCGCAAACACGAGAGACGATGCGTCTCTTCTCCGTGTTTTGAACTATCCGAAACGAGGCATCGGACCCGGAAGTATCTCTCTGATTCACGAAAAAGCGGGACATCAAAAGGAATCCTTATATGAGATTCTTTTTCGAGTCTGCGAATCTCCCGATTTTATTCCGGGATTACAAAAAAAGATTCAATCTGAAATTTATAATTTTGTAAACCTTATCGAACGAACCAAAAAGAAATTCGCGACAATGCCGAAGATGTATCTCGCCTTTCGAGAGTTCATTCAAGAAGTGGGAATCGAAAAAGAAATTCTCCTCGAAGAGAAAGACGAAAAGATCGCAAAAGCTCGGACCTTCAATCTTTCCGAACTCGTAAACATGATGTCCTACTTTGAGGAGAATCATGATTCTCCCGAAAAGCCGACCCTCTTTGATTTTATAAATCGACTCAATCTTCTTATGGAAGACGAGACTCCTTCGGACGACGATAAGGAAGACAATCGGGTTCAGCTTCTCACGATTCATCAGTCCAAAGGTCTCGAGTTTGACTCGGTTTATGTCGCAGGATTGGAAGAAGGGATCTTGCCTAACTCTCGAGTGCTAACCGAAGAATCCTCCGTAGACGAGGAGAGGCGTCTTCTCTATGTGGCTATGACCCGAGCGAGGAAGCATTTATGCTTGACAGGGGCCGCAAATCGACGCAAATTTGGGGAGCAGATGGCTACCCAGGCTTCTCGGTTTCTTACTGAGATCGATCCCGAGACTTTGGACTGGGTTTCCAATGAAGAATCCAGAGAGCAGGAGACGGCAGACTTCTTCGCTGAACTGGAAAAATTGAAAACAGGATCGTAGAATGGCTTTAGATAAAAAAATACTGACTCTGGTAACAATACTCGTTCTCACCGCCTGTGCAAGCGGTCAGAAAACCGTGGATAACGGCGGTTCTCAGGAATCGGCGGTTCGCGCGAAAATTCAGGGAATCGATTCCCAGCTTTCCCTGTCTTTGGACGAGAAAAAACGTTCTTCTCTCCTCATGGAAAAAGCAAAACTTCTTCTGCAAATTGAATCTTATAAAGAAGCATCGATCGTTTTAAAAGAGATCCAAAGTTCGAAAGAAGGAAAGGGTCTGGAACACTTAGACCACTACCTCGGGACCGCGTATCTGGGAATCAACGATACCGAAAACGCGATCGTTCATTTTAGAAAATCGGAAACCGTGGATAAGAATTACGAGTCCACGACCCGCCGAAAGATGTATGCCAAGGCGCTTTACCAGGAAGAGAAATACGGTCTCGCTCTTGGGATCTTAGGACGCGCTTCGAGAGAAAAAGACTTTGAAAAAGACATTCTTTTCTACGAAACCGTAGCCAATAGTTTTATGAGAATCAAGGAATTCAAGAGATGCCAGATCGTTCTGGAAGAGGGTCTTCAGAAATTTCCGGAAAGCCCGGCTCTGAAAGAGATTCAGGAAAAACTTTCTCAGGTTCTTCCAAGATAATTCGTTCTTTTTTTCATTTAACCGTCGTTCACCGGGTTTGGCAAAAAGCAAAGTCCTTAGCCCCCGGTGATTTACTTCCCTTTCTCGGATCCTTTTTTCTTTTTCTAAGAAAAAACAGAAGAATCAAATTTATCCTTATCTCCTTTGTTTTGCTCCTGAGCGCTCATGCGATCGTCGTAGAATCCGTCGGATATTATGTGAGGACTCGTCTTTTGGACTTACGAGGTCTCAAAGAACTTTCGCGCAAATTTATCAACCAAGAGCTCGGCCGCGCGGTGACGCTCGGGGTTGTGGAATACGATTTTCCGAACGCGGTAGTTTTTGAGGATTTTCGGATTTCCTCTGAAGAAGATTTCGCCCTCAATCACATTCTTTTTAGAACAAATAAGATCCAATTCCGTCTCGGCGGTTTGTGGAAGGGGCAGCCGTATATCAAAGGAATCGTGGTCAAAGATTCTTCCATCAATCTGGATCTACAGGACGCGATCGCCGGAGAATTGATCGGTTACGTGCAGAAGATCAATATTCCCGAGATACGATTGCTCAACACAACGATTACGATCTCCAAAAGCGGTGAAGAGGTTTTAAACGCAATCAAAGGAATTGACATCGTCATCACCAAACAACCGGAAGGTGTGATCGTAAAGGTAAGTGATTCCCTTTTTCCGTTTCCTTATTCGAGATATATCCAGGGAACCTTCGAGACGAAGTTCAACTCCGAAGAATCCAAAAGTATATTCCATTTTCAGAATGTAAAGGCGGAAAAAATCAGAGGGCTTTATTCTCTATTTGGAAAGATGCTACTCACTTCCGGAAAAATTTCCGGAGAATATGAAATTCTCCTCAATGGAAAAAAACTTTCGGTTCGAGGAAAAAATCAGTTCACAAACGTTTCCGGCAAAATTCAACAGGAACTTCCTTTAGGTCTGAAAATTCCCGATCTAAAGGACGCGGACTTAATACACGAGATGGATCTCAAACTCGACGAGACCGGAGAAAAACAAATCCATACGTTTTCCAAAGAAGAGAACCTATTTCGCGTAACCTATGGACTGAATTTAAAGAAACTCGCGGTTTGGGAAATTTATGCGGATTGGAAGAATGTAAAAGAATTAAAATCCATCTTTCAGCTTCCGGGTGATTTGGAAATTCTCGAAGGGCAACTCAACCTAAAAGGAAAATGGGAAGAGACCGGGAATTATAACGATTGGATCAAAAGCAACGTTTCCTTTAATCTTTTGGGATTTCACTGGAAGGATCCGTTTTTCGACGTTCGTTTGGACCAGGTGATCGCAAGTGTTCTTCCCGGAAATATTTTGGAATTCAACGCCAAAGGGGCCCTTTTCCAGGAAACCCTGGCCACCTCGATTACGGGTAAAACCGGCTGGAAAAAATCTCCCCGCGCGAACGGCGCCTTTTTTTATCCTTTTTCAAACGATTGGAAATGGGAATTACAATTGGATCGTATCTCTGTTAAGGATTTTCTTCCCGTATATCATTCTTGGAAGAATTGGATTCGAACCGATATCCGAACAAGACAGGAAAAGCTCATTCCTGAAATTCGATGGACGAGGACGCCGTTTTATAAATATCTAATGGAGTATTTCACTGCCACGATTCACTGGAGGCTCAAGTCTTTTCGAATAAAGGAAAAAGATTTGGGAAGAATTACTCTCGACGGTAAAATCGTACCATTCTTCTCGCGATTGGATTTGAAAGGATATCAAAATGAAACCCCCTATGCGGAAGGATTTGCGAACTTCACTTTCGGTCAGGACAATCCTTATATGGATTTAAGGATGAAAGTCGACGAAATGCCTTGGGAGGAACCGGTAAACGGTTTTTGCGGATCCTGGATCATTCCTGAATCGGTGACTTCCGATACAACGATTCGGCTTTTTGGCGACGATTTTCTGGCGCTTCACAATTCTTTGAATGTTTTGCATAACGTGAGCTTTAATCGTTCCCGATTTCAAGACAAACGCTCCTTACCTCTGAATCTGCGAGAACCGTTCGACTTCGGTTACGAACACAATCTTTTGCCGACACTTTCGTATTATCGAAATATTTTTTGGAAGAATGAGTCCGCGGATCTTTCGGGTTACGGCGCCGTTGAAAACAATCGAATCCGAATCAGTGCAAACGGAAAACTCAACGAAACTTTTATCAGTCGAAAATTTAAGGAGGAAGCAGGGGAATGCAAACTGGAATCAATCGGAGACAGATAATTCTCATTTCTTCCGGGGTCGTGCTTACGATCCTATTATGTTTTGGAATCTATCTTTATTTTTTCGGATCCGCGGATCAAAAATTCGGCTCCGACTCCTCGACAAAAATCGATCTGATCGGAACCTGGAGAGTGGCACCGATCCATCCATTAGTTCAAATTCGTTTCTTAAGCGAAAAGGAAGCGGTTCTTTTGGAAGAGGAAAAGGAAACCAAATTATTTCTTCTGGAAGACGGGGAAGGGCTTCAACTCAGAAGAAGAGGAGAAGAAACCCCAAGCGGTTACTTTTTATTTCGCGAACTCAAATCCAATACGTGGCAAGGACTTTGGGGAGAAGACCTCGTCGTCTTAAAAAGAATCTCCGCCGAAAACAATTCGCGTTAGTCTTACAAGTTTATTTGTAATAGAATTTTGCCGTTAGGACAAAGGGGTTTCATCGTAAAAAAGATTTGTCGCGGACTTTTTAAGCCCGTTCCAAGCGTTCCAAGTTGGAAATCACGCGAAAGTATTTTTTTCCTAATTTTTGACGGAATTCCGATGGAAAAACTTTTTTCTATTTTCTCGGAATTCCTTTGATTAGCTTTGTGATTTCTCTTGCGGCGTGACGGGAAGAATTTTCACTTCCAAGAGATTCTTTAACTTTGCGAATATCTTCGATCGTTTTGTTTCGATATTTTTTATTTTCTAAAAGTTGAATCGATTCTTCTACGATATGAGTCGGAGTACATTCCGCTTGAACCAATTCTCTGCAAATTTCTTTTCCGGATAAAATGTTTACGAGTCCGATGTTCGGGGTTCGGATAAAAAGAGAACCGATCGTGTATGTAAACATACTCACCTTGTAAAGGATGACCATCGGTTTTTCAAAATAAGCGACTTCTAAAGTGGCGGTTCCGGACGTTACTAAAACGAGATCGGATGCTTCGATGGCCCTTAGAGATCGATCGAAAAGATATTCGATTTTTAAGTGGGAATACTTCGTCTTTGCAAGTTCGATCTGTTCGAGAATATACAATTCTTCTTTTTGATTGATGTTCGGAAGTAAGAAACGGACTTTCTTTTTTTCCAACTCATAGTGTTCGGAAAGTTGTCCCGCCGTTTCTAAAAGATCGTTTAAGATTCTTCTGATTTCCCCGCTTCTGGATCCAGGCATCAAAGTAACGATCGCGTGAAAATGAATTTTGTCTTCCGGTTCTTCGATCGGAGCTTCTTTTCGTATCTTTTCCCTGAGACGAACCGCGAGAGGATGCCCCACGAACTCGCAAGGAACTCCATAACGATCGTAGATCTCTTTTTCGAAAGGGAATAGAACGAGCATCAAGTCGATCGTTTCACGAATTCCATAAATCCGGTTGAACTTCCAAGCCCAGAGTTGCGGGGAAACGTAGAAGATGACGGTGATTCCGAGCTTTTTCAATTCTTTTGCGAGTCGAAGATTGAATCCGGGATAATCGATGAGAATCGCGTGTGTGCAATTTTTTTCCACGGCGGCGTCGAGAAGTCTTCCGATCAGAGCTTTTAAAAATCTATATTTGAAAAGGATCGCGGAAAAACCGATGATGGAAAGTTCCTCCATCGATTCTATGGACTCGAATCCTTCTTCGATCATTCTTTCTCCACCGACTCCGAAAGTTTCCAGTTCCGGAAAATTCTTTTTGAGTTCTCGGATCAATTCCCCGCCCAAGAGATCGCCCGAATGTTCTCCGGCGAGCATTAGAATTTTAGGATCTTCTTTTTTTAGAGCGTTGCTCTCTCGTTTGGACACGGGTTGGCTACTGGATTTTTTTGGTTGTAGAGTTGATTTTCGTAAGGTTGCCACTGCCGATACTCAAGATGTGAATTTTCAGTTTTTCTGCAAGGTTTATAAATTCTTTCGGATGGACGATGATCGTTTCTCCGGTTCTCAGAGCGAGAGTTCCGCAGTTGCTCTCGTGCATGATTCGGAGGGTTTCTTCTCCCACGGTGGGCAGGTCAAAACGATCGTCCTGATGCAGTTTTGAACTTTTACAAACGATCGCCTTTCCCTTTTTTGCGAAAGAGCCGCCTCTGCGAATCGCCTGATCGGTTCCTTCCACAGCCTCGACAGCAAGAACCGATTTATCTAAAACGACGACGGTCTGACCGATGTCAAGCCCCGCCATTTTCTCCGCGTATTCCATTCCGAAGGAGACGTCTTCCAATTCCTTTTTGTTTAAAGCCTTTTTTGTAAATCTTCCTTCGGGAAGAAAAAGAGATCTTAAGAAAGTCTTTTGAGAAATGATCGTGATCTTTTCTTTTGCGAACTCGTCCGAAACGGTCTTAAAGATAGAATAGTCGTGTTTGTTGACCATTCTCGCGAGAAGACTGATGGCCTTGAGATCGAACTTGAGATTTTTAAAGATGATCTCTTTTTTTACCTTCCCCAAAAGAAGAAGACGATCTATATTCTGTTGCTTGCATATTTTCATCAAGGTCCCGATTTTTACGATATGGATCGGGAAATTGCGATCCGCGTATTCTCCGACTTCGAACTCGGATTCTATGATGGAAAGCAAAAGAGGATCCTCGCCTGCGGAGAGCGCTTCTTTCATTCCGATATGAGGTAGTTCTCCGCCTCCGGCAAGGATTCCTAATCTTCCCACTAAATTTTAGTCCGAGGAAGAAGCGGAAGAGGTCGGGGAACCGGAGGATTCTCCGGAGCCGCTTTTTTTGTAATCGGTAACGTAGAATCCGGTTCCTTTGAAGATGATCCCGGACCCGTTGGAAATCATTCGATCAACTTCCCCTTTTTTTCCGCAGAGGGGACAATCCTGGATCGGATCGTCCTTCATAGAATGAAATTTCTCGAACGTTTGTCCGCAGGCTTTACATTTATAGTCGTATGTCGGCATATTGAGTCTCTCTATTAGAATTTTCTAATTTATCATTTATAGTCACGGAATAAACTTGAACTGAAAAACGCTCACACTCGAATCTCCGTTCTCTCTCGCCATCGGAAGACAAAGCCTCCATCGAATTCCGGAACTCATGTCGATCGGTTCCAGGGAATCGATTCCCGAAAGAACTTTTTTTTCCGAGAGCGTAAGCCCGCTGTTAATGCTCGAACCGGCGCTTTGTATATTTAGACGAAATCTCTTTTTAGAAAAATTATCCCCGGTGATATAACGGTTTCGATTGATGGAAATGCTTTCCTTATCGATTTCAATTTCAAACGCCTTGTTTAGATCCCCGGGCGAACCGGCGAACAAAGTAAAGACGGGAATACTTTCGTCTCCGCCCAAAAAGGAAACGTAAAATTCCAAATCGCGAAAAGGTTCCTCTACGGAACGACAAATAAAATCATATTTGTTTTTGGAAGAATGAAGAACGATTCCGATATCGCCGTCTAACGCGATTTTTTCGGTTGTATGGTATTCTCCCTGAAATCCGAAAGGAGGAGAGGATTCTTTCCAGGTTTCGAAATCCCAAACGGGAGCTCGATCCAAAGCGCGAAAGGATTCTTCCATCGTTTGAGAGATGGTTAGATCGGGAGAAACGGTTTTTAAGAATCCGGAGAAGATCCAGCCGACCGCGCCGTTTCGTGGATCGAGGACTTGGTTCCAGTTTCCTCTTTTACCTGCGATCGTTTCGGTGCGGGAATCCCGGTCCAAAATAAAAACGGTTTCTCCTCCCTTGAATTGAAACGCAATCGGGTTCTCGGTTCCGGGGCCCGTTCTTACGTTTAGATTCTTTCCTTCGATTTCCGCCTTACTCGCGCTAAATGGAGAATCTTCTCTTCCCGAAAAGTATTCAAGAAGTTTGGAAAGTTTCGCTCTTCCATTCTCATCCAATTCTTTCGCAGATCCGGACGCGAGCGATTTGAGCAGAGCCTGGTTGTATTCGTTGTAAAGCGGAAGAGGGTTGGATGAAATCAGTTTCGTGAGATGGCGGGAAAGAATATCGGAAGTCTCGTATTCTGCGCCGAGAGTTAATTTTTTACAAAGAGCTCTTGTTTTGAGAAAAGAGCCGTCCGGAAGAAAGGAAAAAAATCTATCTTCAAACGTATAGATCGTTCTTCCGGAAACTTCCCGTTTGGAAAATTTGAGCCCCGATTTTTCGGAGAATTTCTGTGTGAGTTTTTCTTTTTTTTCGGCGGGAAGAATCAACAAGGAAGAATTAAATTCCGCAAGCGCCATCGAAGCAAAGGAGTAGTCCTCTAAATCCGGGTCTTTCTTTTTTAAGACCTCAAAGATCACGTCCTCCCAGTTTCCTTTGGAAAAATTCTTATAAACCGAATCGGTTTTCCGAGTCAGGAATTTCCAGGTAAGAAAACCGAAAAGAATCGTAACAAAAACGGCGCCGAGGAAAACAAAAAAACTCTTTCTCAAGTCCTACCCCGGCTTTGCATCAATTTAGATTCGGAATCAGCTTATCTCGATCCACTTGAAAGCGTTCGAGAAGTGCATTTTTCGCGAGATAGTATCGGAGAAGATCGATGTTAAAATTCACTCTTGCTTGAGTCAGACGAAGCTGATCCTGAACATGAGTGTCTAACGCGTTCTTTACGGAAACGGCGTCGGCCCTACCTTGACGGAAACTTCTCAAAACTCCGTTGTAGTAGTTTTCAGTTTCTCTTTCCGTAACGATATTGTTTTTATAAATTCTATGGCTCGCTTCCAAAGCTTCGATTCTGGTCTTTACGTCGTCTCTGACTTCGTTCTTTAAATCTTCCTCTTTCAGAGTCGCTTGACGCATAGAAATGTTTGCGTCTCTCACACCCGCGAAAACTCCCTTGTCGCCCAAAGGATAGACGAAGTTCATTTGTCCGGTCCATTCTTTGTATTTTGCGGTTGTGATTCCGTTCGTATTGTCCGTGTAATTTTCCTGCGGAGAAATGACGTTCTGAGACTGACTCGCGCCTGTTCCGGAAATCGTGAGTGTAGGAAGTCTGTCGTTATTTGCGTTTTTCAGTGCGGCTTCCGCGATTTCTTTTTGTTTGAGAGCGTTTAAAAAATCCGCTCTATGTTTGTATGCGTATTCCAAATCCTTTGGATAGTCGGGTTTCTCGGTGAGTTCCTCCAAAAGATTGGTTTCTTCCGAAAGAGACGTTCCCTCCGGAATTTTTAAAGAACGAACGAGTTTTCTCTTCGCTTCTTCTTTTTGCACGACTGCGGTTTCCAATTGGTTTTCAGCCTGCGCGAGAAGTGCATTCCACTGATTGACCTCGAATCCTTCGGAAAGTCCGAGCCCTTGTTTGCGGATAGTAAGATTGCGGATATTTTTTGTATTTTCTACGAGTTGTTTGTAGGTTTTGACCGCTTGGGTTTTGATCGAGTAATCCCAAAAGTCCACGAGAGAATCCACGATCACTCCGGAAATCTGTTGTGATACTTGATTTTTTGCGATCTCGGCTTGGGATTCTAAAATTTTGACTTCGTTTCTTCCCTTGTAACCGAAAGAGTTTTTGAGAAGATCCTGGCTGATCGTTGCTCTTACAAATCCGGTATAAAGCGGAGGAATTCCTAAGGAAGAAAAGCCCGCTGGGGTGGTAGCCGCGTTTTCAAAAGCGTTCGAGTCGAATCTTCTGGTTCCCGCTTCTACTTTGAAATACGTTCCGGTTGTTTGGAGGGTTTTTTCGATCCCACCTTTGATGGTATCGTCCGAGATCTTTGTTCCCGAAAGCAGGTTTGCCTGGTTGAAAGGAAGAATCGACTGACTGGATTTTCCGTCGGCCACCAATCTCCAAGAATACTTTGAATCGTTTTTCAGGAAGTTTGTATCGGATTTCGCCAATTCGTAACGAAGGTTTTGTAAACTATAATTACTTTCCAGAGCTCTCTTGACCGTTTCTTCCGTTGTGAGTTTGAGGGTCTCATTGGCGGCAAGAGAGAAGGTTTGAAGAAGAACGAAACTTCCCAAGAAAATTCTCCCGAGATTCTTAATTTTAAGAATCCTTTGTTTCGAATTTTGTACTTTTTGATCCATTTCGAACCTCCCTCAGTTCTGGAACCCTTGTTAGAATAGACCCCGGTTAACCCAGAGCCTTCTTCATTTTTTCTCCAACTTCTGCAATCGACTGGCAAACGTGGATTCCCGCTTCCTGCATCGCCTTCATTTTAGAAGAAGCTGTTCCCAGTCCTCCGCTGATGATCGCGCCCGCGTGTCCCATCCTTTTGCCCGGAGGAGCCGTTTGACCGGCGATAAAACCGACTACCGGCTTTTTCACGTAGTTCTTGATGTATTCTGCGGCTTCTTCTTCCGAGGTTCCGCCGATCTCACCGATCATTACGATTCCTTTTGTTTCAGGATCTTCGTTTAAAAGTTTGATCGCTTCCGTGTGGTTCATACCGGGAACTGGGTCTCCCCCGATTCCGATACAAGTGGACTGACCTAAACCTTGTTTTGTGATCTGAGCTACGGACTCGTAAGTCAAGGTTCCGGAACGGGAAACGATTCCCACCGAACCCGGGCTATGAATAAAGCCGGGCATAATTCCCAGTTTTTGTTTTGCACGAGGAGTGATCACTCCGGGACAGTTTGGTCCCACGAGTCTGGTTTTAGAATTTCTAAGAACGCTGTAGACCTTGAGCATGTCGTGGGTTGGAATTCCTTCCGTAATACAAATCACGAGAGGAAGTTCTGCGAGAATTCCTTCGATGATCGCATCCGCCGCAAAAGCAGGCGGAACAAAAATCACAGCCGCGTTTACGCCTTCGTTTTTTACGGAATCATGGATCGTGTTAAAAACGGGAACCTTGTCTTCCCATTTTGAACCGCCCTTTCCCGGGGTAACTCCGGCAACCACTTTGGTTCCGTAAGCTAACATCTGAGTTGCGTGGAAAGAACCTTCCTTACCGGTGATTCCTTGAACTACAACCTTTGTATTTTCATCAACTAATACTGCCATGTGTGTTCTCTCTTATTGAATCAGTTTGGCAATGGTACTTGCCGCTTCGCGGAGGTCGTCGACTCCGGTAATTTTGAGTCCGCTCTTATTGAGGACTTCTCTTCCGAGTTCCGAGTTGGTTCCTTGAAGACGAACCACGAGAGGAACTTTGAGATCCACAGCCTTCGCAGCTTCGATGATTCCTTCCGCGACCATGTCGCAACGAACGATTCCACCAAAAATATTTACGAAGATTCCCTTTACGTTCGGGTCACCGAGGATGATTTTGAATCCGTTGGTAACGGTGGTCTTGCTCGCTCCACCTCCTACGTCAAGGAAGTTCGCAGGTTCGGCGCCGGCGATCTTAACGATGTCCATCGTCGCCATTGCGAGTCCGGCTCCGTTGACCATACAACCGATGTTTCCGTCTAACTTCACGTAGTTGAGGTTGAACTCGGAGGCTTGCACTTCGAGAGGATCCTCTTCGGTTACGTCACGGAAAGCCGCGTTGTCCTGGTGACGGTAGAGCGCGTTTTCATCCAGATCCATCTTGCAGTCACCTGCAATGATTTCATTCTGTTTGGTAAGAATGAGAGGATTGATTTCTAATAGAGATGCGTCTTCTTTGATATAGGCTTCGTAGATCGCGAAGAGAAGATTCTGAAAAGATTTATGAGATTCGATCGGAAGTCCGAGTTCGAAAGCAAGTTGTCTTGCTTGGTTGAGTTGAAGGCCGATTCCGGGATCCACTGCGAGTTTGAGGATTTTTTCCGGATGAGTTTCGGCAACTTCTTCGATCTCCATCCCACCTTCCGTAGAAGCCATGATGATTGTCTTACGAATGGAACGATCGAGGAGAATACTCAAATAGTATTCTTTTGCGATGTCGATTCCTTGCTCCAGATATACTTTTAGGACTTTTTTTCCTTCGGGTCCGGTTTGAGGAGTGATGAGTTGCATACCGAGGATTTTGTCGATTGCGGCTAGTGCGTCTTCTTTTGTTTTGGTGACTTTGACTCCGCCGCCTTTTCCGCGTCCACCGGCGTGGATTTGCGCTTTTACAACTACCACGGAACCTTCGGTTGCGTAGGTAACTTCGTCGTGGGCTTTGGATCCGT
Organism: Leptospira ainlahdjerensis; assembly: GCF_016919175.1. Taxonomy (GTDB): domain Bacteria; phylum Spirochaetota; class Leptospiria; order Leptospirales; family Leptospiraceae; genus Leptospira; species Leptospira ainlahdjerensis. Next base: position 58,987 of record NZ_JAFFPU010000029.1, read on the forward strand.
TTTCTTTATTATCGATAACGACCCCAAAAGGTACGTTGGCTTTATGCCTTCTCAGGATTTCTTTTGCCTGATACTCGTGAATTTTCATGAATTAACCTTCATTGAACTTAGTTCAGTGCTTTTAGTAGGAGGAACAGTTTTCTCTAAATTTATAATGTTTTCGGCGGGAACTTTGGTGTCAGTAAAAAATTCGGAAGAATCTTCGTTTGAGGGTCGGGATTCCATTTGCTTGTGCCTTCTGTTTTTTTTGAGTCAGAAATCGGTTGGGTTTTGGAAAAGGATTTTTGGAGTAGAATCTTGGGCTGGGGAGTTCCTACGTTTTCGGGTTCCTTAGGGATTTTTGGTTGGAGAATTGGCATTTCAGTTTTGCTTGAGGATTGGTTCGTGAAACGAAATTTTGTGGGAACTCCCATTTTAGGGTTTCGTATTGGGAAAAGCAGGTTTTGATTTTGGAATCTAGGAACTCCCCTAAAAGATGTGCTTAAAAAATAACCACTGCGATTGGTACGGATTTGTTTCCAGAAAAAGAAAACAGTTCCTCTAACAAAAGAAAGGCTCAGATTAAAACGTGGGAACTCCTATCCAAAGACTCGGGCTGGTAAAAAGAAGCTTTGCTTTAGAACGTGAGAACTCCCGCACTAAGACGATGCCTAACTCAAAAGCGACCGATCTTGATTTTCTCCCAAAAGAGGAACAGTTTTCTTTGCAAAAAGAAAGGATCAGATTAAAACGTGGGAACTCCTATCCAAAGACCCGGGTTGGTAAAAAGGAGCTTTGATTTTAAAACGTGAGAACTCCCATTCAAAGAGGTCCTAAAAAAAATCGGACCTGTAAGGTTGAAAAAACGCGATCTAACCAAAAAAAACTCTTAAAAAAAAAGTAGGAACTCCACATAAAAGGAACTCTTTTCCAAAAGGTTCTCCAGATTCTTCAGAAACATCTAAAAAAAGTAGGAACTCACACGTATCAGAGTCCTTTCAGAATTTCTCGGATGATTTCTCCCGGATCGGTTTCCGGAGAATTTTTCAAAATCTTTTCCACCTCTTTGACAGCTGCCTTTTCCTCAAAACCCAGCTGAATGAGTCCCAAAACGGCAATCTCCTTTCTACGTGAAGCCGCGACTTCTTCCGGGGTTGAGCTCGCGGAAGGAAGGGAGAAGGAAGTTCCCTTAGAAGGGGTTCCGGAAAGAAAGAGTTCCAACTTTTTTAGATTCTGTTTTACTTCAAAAAAAATCTTCTCCGAGGTTTTGCCTTTTACCTTGGGAATTTTTTCGAGTTCTTTGGCTTCTCCGGATTGGGCGATTCGATAGAGGTCTTCTGCAGAAAAAAAGGAAAGGATTTTGAGAGCAGTCAGTTCGCCGATTCCTTGAAGCCCTTTCATCACTTTGAAGAATTCTTTGTCTTGTTCGGTTAAGAATCCGAAAAGTCTCTCTCCTCTTTCGTTCATCGCGTGAAAGATATAAAGATGAATTTCCTTGGAAGAGGGAAAGCTTTTGAGTTCGAGGTAGGTTTTGAAAGAGATCGTGATCTCGTAAGTGATTCCTCCGGTTTCTAAGTGAGCGAATCCTACTTCTAATTTTCTAAGATTACCTTTCAGGCCTGAGATCATATCCTCCTATCCGTTCATCGGAAGTCGGACCGTAAAGATAAATTTTTCCTAGTATGGGAAGTCCCGGCTGAGTTTTTTTACCTCTAAGTGCGATCTCGTTTTTGCGAGGACAAAAAAAATCCAAAAAATTATCCGTTTCGTCCTGTTCCGAGGAGAAAAAATCAAAATGAAAGAACCTTTTTTTAAAAGTGAAACCTTCTTTTTTTCAATCGATTTGATCAGAATATAAAAAAAATCTTATATTCCAAAGAATCATCGGCGACAGGATTTGATTTCGGGGGACTTTCATTCGCTGGTTGTAAAATTTCCGAATTTGATTGAGGTCTTTTCAAAGAGTCTTCCTAAAAGCCTTTCCCGAAAGAAAAGTGAGTTCGAAAGAAAAGTGCCGGAGTTTTCGCCGATTCTACCTTGCGGTGATCGAGGAAAATTTGGAGCGGACTTCTGAGTGATCCATTCTCATGGGAGTTCCTACGCCCATTTAAACCCAGTGTTATACGTTTCTTTGAGCTCGAAAGGTTTTGGGATGGGTTCCTTTTTTTTGTTCAAACAAGAAAAAAACACAATTCAAGGGAACCGGGTTTTTTTATGAATCCGAAGGATTCTTATTTTAGAAGAAAACGTAGGAACTCACACATTTCTCCTTCTTCCACAAAAATGTTTTTGTCTTTTCAAACGTTTCACTTTTCAAAAAGTTTTTTCCAAAAATCCGAGCTTTTACAAGTCGATCATTTCTCCGATCGTCCAGATTTTTACGGGAGTTTTTTCCTTATTTTCGGAATGAATTTTTTTGAGATAAAGAGCCGATTCCGAAGGAAGATCGTCGCCCAATACGAAAGTTCCCCAATGAATCGGAAGTAGAAGAGAGGATTGTAGAATTCTGCCCGCCTCCAGAGCTTCTTTCGGACCGATATGTGCCGGTTCCATAAACCATCTCGGTTTAAAAGCGCCGATCGGAAGAACCGTTGCGGAAAAACCCAGCGGAAATTTCTTTTCAATTTCGGAGAAGTGTTTTGAGAATCCGGTATCACCTCCGAAGTATATGCGAATATTATCAAGTTCGAATGCGTAACTTCCCCAGTGGTATTGGTTCATATCGGTAAGGCCCATTCTACTCCAGTGCTGAGCCGGAAGAAAGTGGATCTTAGTTCCAGCGTATTCGGCGACGGACCACCATTCTTGAATTACCGCGTTTTCAAAACCTTCCTCCTTTGCAAATTCCTTCATACCGGAAGGAAGGTGAATCGTAACTTCCGGAAATAGTTTCTGGATTTTTCTAATGGAATCGATATCGAGATGATCCCTGTGAGCGTGGCTGACCGCCACGATATCCACACCGGGAAGATTCTCAGGTTGGATGGGAAGTTCGGTAAGTCGTTTAACAAAAGGCGGAATTCCGGTGAAGATCGGATCCGTAAGAATGTGCATTCTTTTTCCATGGAAGTTGGATGCGATCCAAACAGTTGCGTGGCCGAGCCAGATGATTCTTACTTTTCCTTCCGGAGCTAAAAAGTCTTCTTTGGTTCTCGGAAGAACCTCCGGAATCTGAGCCAGATTTCCATCGGCGGCCGGCGGATCGATAGGGCCGAAAATCTTCCATCGAAGGACCGAAAAAAAACTCTTATTCAGTCTTTCGTCTTCTTCGAGGTTATGATACTTTCCGTCTCGATAGTGAGAAGAACGGATTCGGTCGGGATCGATCGGAAAGCAGGAAGAAAAGAGAACCAGGATGTTTAGGAAGATAAAAAGAGTTTTCATGTTCATTGATTTTACAATTCGAACCCTGAGTTTTTCACCAGGTTCCGGAATGGCTCGAGTAATAGCGAATCTTCTTTCGAAAAAAAGAGAAACCGGCCTAAAACCGTGAGAATTTGAGTGAAAGAAAGTTGGATCAATAGGAGGAATCGAAAAATTCTTCCGAAATGTTCGCCCGGTTTTCTTGCGAAACAAGTCTCGAATTCTTGATTCCTGAAAAGAGATTGTTCATTCCCAAAGGGCGTTTGGTTCACTTTTTCTATTTCCTTTCCATTTTTGCAGGATCATTTTTTGGTTAGAGGAATCATTCTTTCCTCGTTCAAAAGGAGAACTCTTGTGAAACTCACCAACTTTTTTCAAATCTCGCTCGCCGCTTTTGCTCTCGCCGTTCTTTCCTGTTCCAATCTTGGTTTGGATCAGGATAAGGAAAAAAAAGAGGATGATAAGAAGAAATGTAACAGCGCCGTAGCTGCGTATATCGCCTGCAATTCTTCCAATCCTTCCATGGGAGCTTGTGATTCCCTTTATCTCGGCGTTCTTGGGATTTGTGGAAGTGCGGGAGGATCCGGAAGTTCAGGCGGCGGTGGCGGGGGAGGATATTGATCGTTATTTTATAAATTAATAATTTATAATATTAGAATCCTTCTTTTATTAAATTTGGTCGACCTTGGGAGATCGTTCGGCTTTCTTTTTTAAGACCTTTTTCTTGAAGAATGGAAGAACTTTCGATTCGAGAAAAAGGGACTTTCTTTTTGGGATCCCGGAACCGACCTTCGAACATGTATTTTTCGGCGCATTTTGGAAAAACAATTTAGAATCAACAAAATTCAAATTAGGAATTTTGTCGGAGTTCCTACATAAGAATTTTTTCTTGCGAAAAGTGAAATTCTGTGATAAAGGAAAGTCTGTCGTGGTTTTTTCCGCCACCCGCCCCTCCTCCCGAAAATCGGGCGGGGCGCGCGACCTTTACTGTAGAGCGTCGGAGTTCCGACAGATTCTTCGTGAAGATTCAATTCATCAGTGTATAAGTTAAGCTTCGAACGGAAGGCCCCATCCTTTGCATCGCCGGACATTCTTTTCGGAGATCCGAAAAGGAATCCAATTTTCAATTGTAGAATTTTTACTTCTCTTTGAAAAAGGAAAAACCGTTTCCGGTCTCAAAGAATGACAATCGCTCCTCGAAGAAATCTTCCCGAAAATAAAAACAGAAGGATCGCTTTTTTGTTAAGCGTATTCTTTTTATCATTCTATTTTGGAAACGAGTTCGGACTTTTTCAATCGATTTGGTGGATCGGAGCTCTCCTTTTTTTATCCACGATTCTTTCCTATACTCTCTGGGTCTTGATTCATGAATGTGTTCACGGTAATTTTTCGAATTCTCGAAACGAAAATCATCGGATTGGAAGAGTCCTTTGTATTCTTTTCGGAACACCGTATCAATTGGCAAAAACCGCGCATCTTATGCACCATAAGTACAACCGGCAAGAAGGAGAACGAATCGAATTCATAGAACAAAACGGAACCCCCTTTTTTTTGCAAAAATTCTTATATTACTTAAAACTCTTACAAGGAACCTTTTTTCTAGAAGTTGCGGGTGGTTTTCTTCTTTCTTTACCGCTTTCGTTTTCGATTCCGTTCGCCGAAAAATATTTCTCCCGTCTCCCGGTGCAAAAGGCCTTTTTCAAACAGGTTCAAAAACCTGAAATCGTTCGCGAGTTGAGGATCGATTCTTTCTGCATTTTATTTCTTTTCTCCACGGCCTTCTTTTTTTCGAATTCTTTCTTCTGGGTTTTAGGAGCGGCTTTGATCTTAAGAGGTTTTATCGTTTCGATCTTGGATCATTCCTATCACTACGGAAAAGAGATCGACGATCCGAATTCTTCTTTCAACCTCTCCGTTCCCCCGACTCTTTCCTTTCTATTCCTCAACTTTAATTATCATAGAGTTCATCATTTTTTTCCAGGTTGTCCTTGGGATCGTCTTCCCGATCAGTTCGCAAAGTCCGAAGACCGGATGGACCTTTCTCTTGTTCGGCAGGCACTCAATCAATTTCACGGGCTCTTACCTCTTCCCAAAAATTCTAAAACTTCCTAAGAATCCTTAAATTTGCGACGCGCTCGACTTCAAATTGATTGTCAAAAGGGGCATTTTTTACATTCTGTCGCTTAATGTCCTATAATCATAAGAATGTCTTGGATACGGAGCAGTTCTCCAAAACGGATTTGGATTTTCTCATCGAGAAAACCAGAGATATGGAACGCCTGGTGGAACAGAACAAGGCCTTTGGAATCCTAACTGGAAAACTTTTGGCTTCTCTCTTTTTTGAGGCATCTACAAGGACGCGTCTTTCCTTTGAGGCCGCGATGGAACGTCTTGGAGGAAGAGTGATCTCCACGGTGGGTTTTCAGTTCTCCTCTATTTCGAAAGGAGAGACGTTGTATGACACCATGAAGATGATCGAAGCCTATGCGGATATCGCCGTGATTCGTCATCCGGTGGAAGGTTCTTCCCGAATTGCCGCCGGTGCGGTGAAAATTCCGGTCATCAACGCAGGTGACGGAGCGGGGCAACATCCGACTCAGGCCCTTTTGGATCTTTACACGATCATTTCCGAAAAAGGAACGTTAGACGGCCTTACCGTGGCTTTTATCGGAGATCTAAAATACGGAAGAACCATTCATTCGCTTATCAATTTACTCAGACACTATAAGGTTCATCTTTATCTGATCTCTCCTCCGGAATTGGCGCTTCCGGAATCGTATAAAAAAGGTCTGGAAGGTTTTTCGATCACTTGGGAAGAGACGACCGATATCAAGGCGGTCTGGGATTGCGACGTAGCGTACGTCACTCGCATCCAAGAGGAAAGATTTCCGGATCACAAGGAATACGAAAGACTCAAGGACCTTTTTAAGATCAACAAAGAGCTGATTCTTGCTTCGAAAAAGGATACTACGATTCTACATCCTCTCCCTCGGGTGAACGAACTTTCGACCGACGTGGACGATCTCCCGAACGCGGCTTATTTTAGACAGGCGAGATACGGAGTCGTAAGCAGAATGACTCTTCTTTGTCTTTCTTTAGGACAGGATTTCTAAATCTTTTTGGAACGTAAAATCTGGACATTCGAAGAGGCGCGAAAAATTCTACCCACGGTGCGGGAGATTACGGAAGAATACTATTCTTATGTTTCAGGACTGACGACGGAGCTTCGGGAAAAAATTCTTCCCGAGAATGAAATGGAACAAAAGGAAGAATCGGTTCGAAGTTCCATCTTCGAATGGTCTTCCAAAGTTCAGAATTACGGAATCGAAGTCAAAGGACTCTGGCTTATAGACTTCGATCACGGAAACGGATATTATTGCTGGCACCTCGGCGAAGAGGATCTTCTTTTTGAACACGGATACGAAGAAGGTTTTGCCGGAAGAAAATTAATCGAAAGGGAAAACGAAGATGGCGAACATCAATGAGAACTATTTAAAATTAAAAGCGGGTTATTTATTTCCTGAAATTTCCAAACGTGTAAAGGTTTATTCCGAAAAAAATCCTTCCGCAAAAATCATTCGTTTGGGAATCGGAGACGTAACTCTTCCGATCGTTCCTTCCGTCGTGGACGCGATGGTGGCGGCTTCCAAAGAAATGGGAACTGCGGGCGGTTTTCACGGTTACGGACCGGAGCAGGGATATTCGTTTTTACTAAAGTCCATCGCGGACAACGATTACGGGACTCTGGGAATCAAGATCGACGAAAGCGAGATCTTTGTTTCGGACGGTTCTAAATGCGATTGTGGGAATATTCAAGAAATCTTTTCTACGGATGCGAAGATCGCGGTCGCGGATCCGGTGTATCCCGTTTATGTGGATACGAACGTGATGGCCGGTCGAACCGGTGAAATCGGCGCGGATGGAAGATATTCCAATTTGATCTATATGCCCGCGACAAAGGAAAATGGTTTTCAACCGGAGATTCCGAAAGAAAAGGCCGATATCGTCTATCTTTGTTATCCGAACAACCCGACCGGTACCGTGACTACGAAAGAAGCCCTCAAAGCGTGGGTGGAATACGCGAAGAAAAACAATTCCATCATTCTTTACGATTCGGCATATGAAGCGTTTATCAGCGAACCGGGCGTGCCTCGTTCCATCTACGAAGTCGAAGGTGCGAAGGAAGTTGCGATCGAGTTTCGTTCCTTTTCGAAAACCGCCGGCTTTACTGGACTTCGCTGCGCTTATATCGTGATACCGAAAGAACTCAAAGGAAGAACGAAGTCCGGAGAAGAAGTGAGTCTCAACGCACTCTGGAGCAGAAGACATACCACGAAGTTCAACGGAGTGTCCTATGTGACTCAGAAGGGCGCGGAAGCTTGTTATTCTCCTCAAGGAAAAAAAGAAATTCAAGAATCCATTGCATACTACATGTCCAATGCGGCGAAGATCCGAGAAGGTTTAAAAAAAGCGGGATACGAAGTTTTCGGAGGAGTCAACGCTCCTTATATCTGGCTCAAAACTTCCAACAATCTTTCTTCTTGGGATTTTTTCGATCGTCTTTTAGACAAGGCCCAAGTGGTCGGAACTCCTGGCTCGGGTTTTGGTCCAGCCGGAGAAGGTTATTTCCGTCTCAGCGCCTTTGGAAAAAAAGAAGACGTGGAAGAAGCGATCTCGAGAATTTCCTCTCTTTAAAAAAAATTGAAATCGAAAAACGGACCCTGTCGCTCGAGTGTTTCCGAGCCGACAGGTTTTTTTTGGAGCCACAAACGTTTCGTCCTTCGTCAAAAAAATATCCATCCCCAGCCCTTTCTTGCAGGGTCTTACCCGCAAGTTGAGAGGAGTTACAACAAGAATTTTCCCGAGACGAGGGTTTTGTAGGAGTTCCTACAAGGGAATTTTGACTTGTAAAAAGTGAAATTCTGTGATAGAGGAAAATTTCCGGAATTTTTCCACCACCCGCCCCACCACCCAAGATCTGGGCGGGGCCCGCGACTTTCACGGAAGAGCGTCGTAATTCCGACAGATTCTCCGAAAATATAGGCAACTTTCGAGTAAGGATTACCCTTTTTTTTGAGCACGAGCATCGTTTCGAATCGATCGAGAGAATTATTGTAAGAGTTTTTTTCTCTCCTCTTTAGTAAGAGCGACTAACGTTCTCATCCTTTCGTGAAATTTCCGGAAATCGTATCCGACGGTTGCGAATTCTTTTTTAAAAAAATCACTCCCGGAATGATAGCGCAAATATCCGATAAAGTCTTCGTTGTTCCATTCTCTTTTGGAAAGAGTTTCCATCCGGATCGTCTGAAATTCGTGTTTTTTGGAAAAGAGAAGATTCTTGAATTCGTTTAACAAAAGGGACTTTTGTTTTCTTTTTTCTTCGTCCTCCAGGGAGGAATTATAGAGGGTTTTCAGGCGATTGGCCGTCTGGACCAAAATCTCCTTTAACTTTTTGGACTCTTCCTTTCGAAGAAGAATCTCAATTTTCTGAGGACTTTCCTTTCCTTCTATCGATTCCAGATAACGAAAGGCACCTTCCTCCTCGACGAAGCTCGCATAACTCTCGTTAAAGACGGAATCTCCGGGAAAGTAGACCGTCGCGTGTGCCATTTCGTGAAAGACTAAGGAGGCGACTTCGTGCGGTTTTCCGTCCAGCTGAGAGGAAAAAATCGGATCTTCGAACCAGCCGAGCGTGGAATATCCGGCGGTGATTCGAATTCTTGTATCGAATCCTTTTTCCTTGAGTTCCTTTTCCTCTTCCTTCGCTTTTTCCAAACTGAAATAACCCTTGTAAGGAACGGTTCCTGCAATCGGAAACCACCAAGTATAAGATTCCAATTTGAGAGGATAACAGGCTGCGACGTGCCAACCCAATTCTTCCCTTTCGAGAGGAACGAAAGATTTAAAACCGGCCGCAGGTTCCAGGGCCAATTCTTTGATTCCGAATTCTCGGAAAGTTTCCACGTCCTTGAGTTTGAGTTTTAATTCTTCTTTTGTATTTGGATCTCTGAGAACTTCAGAGATCGGAGTTCTTTTGAGAAGAATTTCGAGTTGCCCCGTTCCCAAATGCCATAAATATCCGACGCAGTTTTGAAAACACAAAGCCAAAAAAAGAAGAATCCAGATTCTCGCGATATACGCAGTGGTTTTCGATTTACAGATGTTCCGCAAACCAAGAGGATAGAATTTAGGTTCTAACATGGAATTATTACGCACACTTCCAAGGATTGTTGTTTTAAACGGAATTCTTTTAGCCGCTCTCATTTTCATTCTGATTTTTCCGAAGGATTGCGCCTTGTCTTCTCTTTTCTCCGGCAAAAGGCCGATCTCACCCGGAGAACAAAAGTCGGCGATCGAAATTCAGAATTCCTTTCGCAACGTCTATCATCTCGTGAAGGATTCCGTCGTTTCGATCCGAACCAAAAAGAGCGAATCGATTTCAAATCCTTATCACTATTTCGATTTTAGAAACGAAAGACTCGCGTCTTTTGGAAGCGGTTTTTTTGTTCACGACAAAGGTTATATCGTCACCAACTATCACGTCATCGAAGGCGCTGAAAGCATCGAAGTGATCACTTCGAACGGTGGAATTCATTCCGCAAAGTATGTGGGGAGTCACGAAAGAGCGGACATTGCACTTTTAAAAATCCGAGAAGGTTCGGGTCTGAAGCCGGTCGTATTCGGAGACTCGGATCGGATCGAAGTGGGAGACTGGGCGATTGCGATCGGTTCTCCCTTTGGCCTCGAACGTTCTTTCAGCGTCGGGGTGGTTTCCGCGAAGTATCGCGAAGACCTGGATGAAACCGGTCAAACTCATATTCAAACCGACAGCATGATCAACCCGGGGAGCAGCGGAGGCCCGCTCTTAAATATCTATGGAGAAGTGATAGGTATCAATCGATTGATTCGGAGCGAGACTGGACGGAACTCCGGCATCGGATTTGCCATCCCGAGCAATTATTCTTTAAAGATCATTCGGATGATAGAAGCCAATCAAGGGCGTCATATCCGTCCCGCAATCTTGGGGGTGATGGCGACGGTGCCTCTTCCCGATCATAGAACGGCTCTGGGAATCCCGGATTCTTGGACGGGGGTTTTGGTTTACGATATGGATCCTCAATCTTCGGCGGAAGTCGGAGGAATCAAACGTTATGATTTTATTCTCGAGGCGAACGGAACCCCGATCAAAAATATTAATGATCTGCGCGAACAGGTTGGAATAGTGGGACTTGGGGGCAAGATCAAGCTCCGTATCTACCGGGACAAAACGATGTTGGAACTTCCGGTGAAACTGATACAAAAATAAAAAACGTGAGTTGGATGAAAGAAAATTCGGGCGATTCGCTCGCAAAAATTTTTCAAAGGAAGGCTCGCGACCGCGCTTTACGCTGCAATTCCTAACGGAATTTCCGCTACAATCGCTATCGCAGTTTCTAAAGACCCATGCTAAATCGATAATATAGAAAAGAGGATAGGACAGGACGGGATGAGAAGAAACATCGTTCACAGCGGAGCGGACGCTCTGATCTATGAAATCAGACAGATCGTAGCCGTCGCAAAAAAACTGGAGGCTTTGGGTCTTCAGATCACTTACGAAAATATAGGAGATCCGATTCAAAAAGGGGAAACCATTCCTTCTTGGATGAAAGAGATAGTTTCCAATCTGGTTCTCAAAGATAAATCCTGGGCCTATACCGCCACGCAAGGATACGAACCGACCCGTAAATTCCTCGCGGAAAAGGTGAACGAAAGAGGAGGGGCGCAGATCACAGCGGACGACCTTCTCTTTTTCAACGGTCTCGGAGACGCCGTTGCAAAGATCTTCGGCTTTATGAGAAGAGAAGCTCGAGTCCTTGGACCGAGTCCCGCGTATTCGACGATATCATCCGCAGAAGCCGCTCATAGCGGATACGAACATCTCACATACAATCTTCTTCCGGAAAACAATTGGATGCCGGATCTGGAAGACATAGAAAACAAGGTTCGTTACAACGATTCGATCACAGGAATTTTACTGATCAATCCCGATAACCCCACTGGCGCGGTATATGATAAAACTCTAATGAAGAAAATCGTGACGATCTGTGAAAAATACGATCTCATGCTGATCTGCGACGAAACCTACGCGCACGTAAATTATTCCGACGCCGGTCCGCTTCATCTTTCCGAGGTCATCGGGGACAAGGTTCCCGGAATGGCTCTTCGTTCGATTTCGAAAGAATTTCCTTGGCCGGGCGGACGTTGCGGATGGTTGGAAATATTTAATAAGGACAAGGACCCCGTTTTTAGTCGTTACGTAAAATCGTTGTTAGACGCTAAGATGTTGGAAGTCTGTTCGACCACACTTCCGCAGATGTCGATTCCTGAAGTCTATTCTCATCCCGAATTTATTCCTCACCTAAAAAGAAGAAACGAGAAGTTTAAAAAACGAGCTCGTCTCGCAACCGAAGCCTTTGCCGGATTAAAAGGAGTCAAGGTCAACGAACCGAAGGGAGCCTTCTATCTGACCGTAGCTTTCGAAGACGGTATTCTCAATTCTTCGATGAAGTTGAAGGTGGAGAATCAAAAGGCTTCCGATTTTATACAACCTCTCTTGGAACAAGCCGCGAACGATCGAAGATTTGTATATTATCTTCTTGCGTCTACTGGGATCTGCGTGGTGCCTTTGTCAGCGTTCTGCACAAAGATGGACGGATTCAGGGTCACTTTACTGGAAGAAGACGAAGAAAAATTCAACTGGATCTATAAAACCCTTCGAGAAAAGATCGGTGAGTATACCGCTTCCGCCTAACGCAAAAGATCGATTCAGAATGGGGTCTTCAATTTGAAAGAGCCGCTCAAGATCGGGCTGATGGATTCCGGAATGGGCGGGCTTTCCGTACTTAAGGAAATTCTAAAGTACCAAAAGGATTTGGAGGTCGTCTATTTTGGAGATCTCAAAAACAGTCCTTACGGGGAAAAAAGCGTTAAAACGGTTTTGGAATTGACTCGAGACGTCTGCAATCGGCTTCTCGAAGAAGACGTAAAGACCATTCTTCTTGCTTGTAATACGGCGACTTCTGCCGCCGCCGAAACTCTGAGAAAAGAATTTAAGATTCCTATCTTCGGAATGGAACCCGCGATCAAACCTGCGATCTTACAAAACCCCGGAAAAAGAGTCGCACTTTTGGCGACACCCGTCACTCAAAAAGAAGAGAAACTTCAGAAGCTCAAAAAAGAATTGAACGCGGACGATTTGCTTCTTCCGATTTCTTGTCCCGGACTTGCAGGTTTGGTGGACCGAGGAGATTTCGCCGGAGCTGAAGAATATCTGAAGCCGATTCTAAAAAGTCTTCAAGAACAAGAAGTGGAGATCGTAGTTCTCGGATGTACACACTACGTCTTTCTAAAAGAGATCCTTTTAAGAAATATGCCGGATTTGAAATTGTATGACGGAAATTTTGGCACGATCAAACACCTTCTCAATTCTTTGGGAGGATTTGTCTCCGGTTCCGAGTTCTCTAAAACGGAGAATACAAAATACAAACTCATCCTAAACAGCGAAGAAGAATTTCATTTTTCATTGGCTGACAATCTTTTGAACTCGAAGAGCGAAGTTTGAATTTTACCCCACCCCGATTAGAATCGCTTTTCGAAAGGAAAGCCGGCGAGGCTTTTTTCTTTCTTCGGGGATTGCACCAAAAAAATAACGTTGTCTCTAAAAATTCTAAGACCTTTATGAAAGATTCTTTATTCAGTAATTTATAAAATTCTAATGCAAAGAGGAGGGCCGGAGGAAGTCCCTCAAGAAGCGTTTACAATCCGTCGAAACAAAGCCGAAAACCTTTTTGGTCCTAATCTCACCTCTGTGGAAGTTCGCTGGATCCCGGCGAGGAGTGTTTCAGTTCAGATAATTTGTAGTAACTCCGACGACTCTTCCGTAAAAAACCAGGCGCCCCGCCCGATTTTCGGGTGGAGGGGTGGGTGGCGGAAAAAACCGCAAGTAGCTTTCCTATATCACAAAATCAAACTTTTCGCAAGAAAAAAATCCCATGTAGGAACTCCGACAAAATACGACGTTTTCTACGGATCCTGTCGCAGAAAAGAAAGCCAAAGAGTTTTTCTTATTCAGAAAAATCGACTCTTGGAAGGCGGGGAATTCTATCCCGTTTCAGTCGACCTCTTACAAAAATGGACATTGCGACAATTGCTTTCGAACCGATTCCGAATAAAAAGAAAAGAGCATCACAAAACAGAAAATTCTCGGACTTTCACCGGGTAGAGTTTCTGATCGTTTCGAGAGAATCCGACTTTGCAGAGTCCGAGAAATATTTTTCCAAAATTAAAAAATGCCTTTATTTGGAAATAAATTTCCTGATTCCTTTCAAAAAATTTTGAAATAAATTTCCTAAATTAAAACTAAAATTTCGATCCGATTTTTTCGAACTAGTGTATAATACGAAAACTCCTCTTTTAGGGGATTTAATCGGAGTGTTTAAATGATCCGTTTTATAACCGTATGCACTGTTTTATTCTTTTTGAATGTGTGTAAACCAAAGGTAGCGGAAAGTTCGGACGCGGTTGTTACCTTTCTCAAAGGAAAGGCTTCCATCGTGGAATCCGGTAAAGAACTTTCACCTCTTTCAAACGTCGCCGAAAAACAATCGGTCAAAACCGAGAGCGATGCCGTCTTGGATCTGACTTCCAAACTCGGAAGCTTTCGTCTTTTGGGCGGAAGTACGGCGAATGTCGCCTCTCTCAATGCGGAGACCGTTTCCTTTCAAGTTTCGGAAGGTAACGTTTTGATCAAGGCTTCCAAATTGACCAAGGGCCAAAGTCTTACCGTGGACACTCCAACCGTAGTCGCGGCTGTTCGCGGAACTCAGTTTTGGGGAAGAGTCAACGGCAAAGAAGAGTCCGGAACTTTTGCCGTGAGAGAAGGCTCCGTAGAAATCACACGCAAATCCGATAACGCAAAAATTCTGATCGAAGCCGGCCAAGCCTTAGATCTAAAACCGGGTGATAAAGAGTTAAAAACAAGAACCGCCGCAAAAGAAGAACTCTCTGCGATGGAGCAGATCGACCAGATGAAATGATTTCCTGAATTCCCGAATCTTCGTCCTTAAGTGCCGGATTTCCCGTATGGATCCGGTTTTTTTTTGTGTGCAGGGATTTTATCTTTTCCAAGCTATTCTAAAAAGAGTCGGGATCTTAAGAATGGAAGAAAAGATTACATACAAAAGCGCCGGTGTGGACACAGAAAAAGGCAGAGAGTTTGTTCAGAAGATCAAACGCAACGTGGAATCCACTCACGGACCGAGAGTTCTCGGAGGACTCGGCGGTTTTGCGGGCGCCTACGACGTAAGCTTTCTTAAAAAATACAATCAACCCGTTCTACTTTCGGGAACAGACGGAGTCGGAACGAAGATAGAACTCGCGAGACTTCTCAATACGTTCCACACGGTCGGGATCGATCTCGTCGCGATGTGTGTAAACGACATCCTTGTCTGCGGCGGAGAACCTTTATTCTTTTTAGATTATATTGCCTGCGGAAAATTGGATCCTGAAAAAATGGATCAGATCGTTTCTGGGATCGTACAAGGTTGCAAGCTGTCTAACGCAGCGCTTCTCGGCGGTGAAACCGCGGAACATCCCGGAACGATGAAAGAAGACGAATTCGATCTCGCGGGTTTTGTGGTCGGCGCAGTGGAAAAAGATCTGATGATCGACGGAAGCTCCATCCAACCGGGAGATCAGATTCTCGGATTAGAATCGAGCGGGCCCCATAGTAACGGCTTTTCTTTGATTCGCAAGTTGCTCTTAAAGGACGGAAAACATCTCCCGTCCGATCCAGAACAAGTAAAGTTCTTAAAAGACTACGCTCTCAAACCGACTCGGATCTACGTGGAAAGTATATTAAAACTTTTGCAAAAGGTTCCCGTAAAAGGAATGGTTCACATCACGGGAGGAGGATATCAGGAGAATGTTCCAAGAGTCCTTCCGCAAGGATCGAAGGCGAAGTTTTATAAAGAGAAAATTCCTTCCGGATACTTTTTTGAAAAGATCAAAAAAGATAAGAACCTCGACGAGCTGGAACTCTTTGCCACCTTCAATATGGGAATCGGTTATATGTTGGTCGTTTCCGAAGAAAACGTAAATTCAACAAAACAATTCTTAGAATCCTCCGGAGAATCCGTTCACTGGATCGGAGAAATCATCTCCGGTAATAAAGAAGAAGTTCAGTTCGTCTAACAGCGAAGATATGATGCATCTCGCCAATCTGCTTCGTTCTCCACTTCTGGTTCTTTCCAGAAAAAATCCTTTTATGCTTTCGAGGTTAACGTTTTTTTATGTGATTCTCGGAGTTGTAGGAGGTTTGTTTTCCGCGGCGTTTTGGATGTTGATCGAATATCTTATCCGTTTTGCCTCGAACGTAGAAGGAATTTTTACGATTCCGTTTATGACGGCTTCCGGACTTTTGATCGGTTTGATCATTCATTTTCTCGGAGAACCGGGGGAAATTTCATTAGTAATTGATAATATACGTTTTCGAGGCGGGAAATTGGACGCGAGTCAAAATCCGTCGATGGCCCTTTCTTCGCTTCTGAGCATCTCTTCCGGTGGAAGCGCAGGCCCGGAAGCTCCTTTGGTGCAGATTACCGGATCTTTTGGAAACTGGTTCGCTGAAAAACTCGGTTTAACCGGAGAAGAGTATCGTTCCATGACGATTGCTGGAATGGCGGCCGGATTTACTTCTCTTTTCGGTTCTCCGTTGGGGGGTGCGTTATTCGCGCTTGAGATTCTCCAACACAGACACGTAGTAGAATATTATAAGGCTCTTTTACCGGCGTTTTTATCGAGCACATCGGCCTTTTTCGTTTTTCTCTGGATGACTCACGCAGGACTCCAACCGACTTGGCATTTTCCTCAATATGTTCCGGGAGACATTCAAGATTTCTTATATGCCATTTTGCTCGGCGCTATCGGAGCCGGCTTGGGTTGGTTGTTTCACGGGCTTTTTTTGACGAACCGCTGGATTTATTCTAAAATTCCTGGAAGAATTTATTGGAAGACTACGATCGGTGGTTTGGTTTTAGGAATCATCGCTTGGCAGATTCCTTTGACGCGTTTTTTCGGACACGATCAACTCAATGAAATCGTGGAAGGAAAATTCACTCTCGTATTCTTAGCTGCCTTGATTTTTTGGAAAACGTTTGCAATCACGACGACCGTGACAACCGGTTGGAGAGGAGGGGTGATCATTCCTCTTTTTTTTCTTGGAGCCAGCACGGGAAAACTTCTCTTTGGAATTTTTCCCACCGAAAGCGAATCCTTTTTGATGATTTGTCTCATGGCCGCCGTGAATTCTTCCGTTACCAAAACGCCGATTTCCACTACGATTCTTTTGTCCGAGTTGACAGGTTTGTATAGTTTTACACCTGTTTTGATTGCAAGTCTCAGCGGTTATTTTCTTTCCCCTAAGGAACCGTTCATTTCCACACAAGGAAAAGAGGGTTAGAATTTTTATGGGTCGCCGAAGAGTGGCCACAATTTTTTTGGGAAGAATTTTTTTAGCCGGAGTTCCGTCCAATGTGCTCTAAAATCTCCGAGGAAGGGTTCAAAAGAAAAATAAAATTTTGTTCTATAGTTCCTCGAACATGAGTAAAAACGAAACACAAAGTTTTTCAAAGTGTGGGAACTCCAATAAAAATTGAACAACGAGAGTCTATTCTAAATTCTCCAAGCCGTTACCGGAAAGAAAATTTGTGGGAACTCCTGCGCTCTTAATGATTAAGAACGCAGGAGTGTTCTATCAATGTCTCTCAGGCTCCGGGCCGAACTCAAAAAGTTTTGAAATCGGGAAACGTGTTTCTTTGGTTCCTACATTTTGTCTTTAGAATATTCAAAAAATAACATTTGTTGTAAAATCCCCTTTCTTCTGTGGAAATGGAATTTTGAAGAGAATGGACGGAACACCGTATTGGATACGGTGTTCCTGAGTTTTACTGCTCCGCGCAGAGAAGATTTAGCTTTTGGTTGCAGTTCCAACCGTCGATGGTAAAGGCACCGCCTGGCGTTTCGTTCGGATTGGTAGCAGTCGTATTTCCCGCTTGGCCGGACGGGGTTCCGTCGTTAGAGGACCAAGCGTTGCAATCCGAACTGGCTTCCCAAGGAAAGGTTCCCGGTCCGCCGTTCAATCCGTTCCAGAAAAACTTTTGTGCACCTGCGTCGATTCCATTTTGGAGAGTGTCTACGACGATCGAATTTGAATTCGTCGTAAATGTAATCGTAGTTCCGTCGCTTCTTCGATATTGTTTGTTCGGATACAGAACCCAGTCTTTTAAACCCGGACTTCCGTCGCCCGGAAATACCACTTCGCGAACGTTCATCGATACAAGAACCGCTTTATAAGTTCCGTTGAGCCCGGCCGGCTTTGCGGCCGTACATTTCGAGTCGGCTCCTGCGATTCCTCCAAGATTTCCATCATAACCGAGACCGTTGTTGTTCGCAATGAAGGTTCTGCAAAACGCGGCGTCTTTACACGAAGTCGGAATGTTTGCACTTGCGTTCGCATTCGCGTTAACAAAAGAATAAAGCAAAGCCAGAAGGCTTGTATTGTCATCCTTAGGCTCTTCACAGGAAAATAGTGTAATTGAGAACGAAATTACACAGAGGAAAGTAAAAATTTTCTGAAACATCGAAAGCTCCTTTGCTTGGTTGAAACGAATTGAAGTTCGGAACCGCGGGACTTTCTCCCGAGAAACGATTCCAATTCGTTCTTGATGACTTTCTCAACAAACGAGGCTTTCGTTTTAAGTTTCAGCTTGTAACATGAATCGTTTTTTAGATCTGGTTTCGAAAAGAATGAATCGATTTCAACTTGCCATCGAAAGAATGGATTCTAAGAAGAGTTTTTCCCAAAAACTCAAAGTGTGGGAACTCCCATAAAAATTGAACAACGAGAGTCTATTCTAAATTCTCCAAGCCGTTACCGGAAAGAGAATCTGTGGGAACTCCTGCGATTTTTGATCCCAAGTTTCCCCAGTGCGGAAAAGATTTTTTTTTTAAGTTTAAGAGAAGCGTTGCATCTCTTGGTCGTGGGAGGATAGAAAGTGAATTCGATTGTACGGTTTTCGGAAATTTTTTCTAAAATAAAAAAAACAAATTTCCCCGAATCTGATCGATAAGAATCCGGAACGATTCCCCTTCGAATCCAAGTTTTGTTTTTTAGACCTTTCCTTTGAATTCTACGTTTGTTTTTTTAGACCGAGATCGGGTGCGGAATCAACAAGATCGGTTTAGAGGCCGCCTATACTTCGAAAATGAGTAGAGCGGTTTCTACCCTTCGTTTTGGATTCATAAAGAGCGTTGTCTGCTTCGTTTATCAAATCGATTGTCTTTTTACTTTCTTCCCGCGTTACCTGCATCGTGGCGATTCCGATGCTGATCGTAACGGGGATTCGATCCCAGGGAAAATTTCTTACCACTTGAACCAAACGTTCCGCGACTTCTCGGGCAGTTTCCTCGTTCTGATCGGGAAGGGCTATGATAAATTCTTCTCCGCCGTACCGAGCTAAGACGTCTTCTCCTCCTAAGCTCTTTGATAAGAGCTGAGAAATCGTGGTCAAAACTTCATCACCGGCCGGATGACCGAAACAATCGTTGTAATTCTTAAAGTGATCCACGTCGATCATCAGTAAGGAAAGAAATTTCCGTTTTCCTTCGGAAAAGGCGATCAGTTTGTTGAGATCTTCGTCAAAAGCTCTTCTATTTTTGAGATTTGTGAGCGGGTCCGTGGATGCTTGTTCAAAAAGACGATCGTTCGCTTCTTTGAGTTCCCGGGCTAGTTCTCCGATTTTTTTGTTCGACTCCACCAGCTCCGTGATATCTCTCCCGGTGATGTAGACAAGACCGGCTTCCAAATCCGGATAACCCGTCCAGGCAAAATATTTATAAGTTCCATCCGCGCATCGACAACGATTTTGAATCGAGGCTCTTGGAATCCCCGTATCTAGTTTGGCAAACTCCTGTATAGTTTCAACGTCGTCCGGGTGCAAAAGGTCGAAAGGGGTTTTTCCAAGGAGTATTTCGGGAGGCCAACCAAGAATTCTTTCAAAGGAGGGATTGACCGAAATGACGATTCCATCCAATCGTTGTATGGAAAAAAGGTCGAGTGAATACTGATAAAACTTTTCCAGATTGTATTCGTCTTTATAGTTCAAGAATGATTTCTCCTAACGTTGAATTTGAGAATCGGTTGAAAAATGAAAGTCCGCCTTTAAAAAAACGAAGTCCGTTCCGGCTGGATTGGATTCTCGAATTACCAAAAGGCTCTGACGGGATTTTCATTTCAGATCGGAAAAATGAGTCAAAGCGTCTCTTCCCCTCAGTTTGGATTCGTAGAGTGCACGATCCGCGTTCTCGATCATTCGGTTGAATAGATCCAGATTTTTTTCCACTGAAATCGAATCAAAAAAGAATGTAGTGATTCCGAGACTGACAGTGATCGGTCTTTTATCCCATTGGAATTTTCGGACCGCAGTCAGGAGACTTTCCGCGACTTCGATCGATTGCTCTCTCGACGTGTCGGGTAACGCGACTATGAATTCTTCTCCGCCAAATCGGGAAAGAATGTCGTTTTCACGAAACGTTTCCAAAAGAATCGAAGCCAATTGTACCAAAACCTGATCTCCGGCCGGATGTCCAAACTGATCGTTATAGGCTTTAAAATGATCCGCGTCCAACATCAGGACGGAAAGGCGTCCCTTTTCTTTTTGGAGTTTATGGATCAAATAGTTCAGTTCTTCATTAAAGGCCCTTCTGTTTTTGAGTTTAGTGAGCGGGTCTGTCGAAGCCTGCTCGAACAAACGATCGTTCGCTTCTTTGAGTTCTTGCGCGAGTTGGCTGATTTTTTTGTTGGATTCTACGAGGTCGGTGATGTCCCTTCCCGATGTGTACAACAATCCGGCTTTTAAATCCGGAAAGGAAGACCACTCAAAATGTTTATACTTTCCGTCCGCGCATCGATATCGATTTTGAAAGGAAATGGTCGGAATTCCCTCGTTCAATTTCGAAATTTCTTTGAGTGTGGATTCAAGATCTTCGGGATGCAAAAGATCAAACGGATTTTTCCCGAGGAGATCCTGCTCTGTCCATCCGAGAATTCTTTCAAAGGAGGGATTTACTTGAAGGACGGTACCGTCCAATCTTTGAATCGAGATCAGATCCAAAGAAAGTCTTACAAAGTTTTCAAGGTCGTATTCATTCTGAAAATTCATTTTTATTTCTCTACACAGCTCATTCGGAATCTAAGATTTTTTCTCAGAATTTAAAAACGATTTCTCCTCGTAAGAAGCAGAGAGGAACAATTTTTTCCCCGCGTTCAAACAAAGTGAAACTTCAAAAATGTTCTTTCTATCTCGTTTCGAAGCCGTTAAGAAAGAATGATTTTCTTTCTTAGAAAGCATTTTTCGAAAAGAAAAATAGTTAGCTCGTCTCTCCTTTTGCTATTAGAAGTGACGTTTTTTGAATTCGTTTCTTAACGAAGTTCCTAAGGAAGAGTCCAAAGAAGCAACCTTTTTCTGCGAGAAGGTATATTCTAATTATAGAATACATTTCAATTAAAGAGTGAATTTTATAATTAGAATGGAATGTTGATTTTCCTTTCTAAGAAGAATTGAATTCTTTTTGTCCTTTGAAATCATCCGATAAATTGAACGCTCTTTTGAATTCGAAGAAATCGGCCGTTGAACGCGGAAACTTGGATGATTCGATCTAAAACCGAAGGTTTACGGGAAGCGGCTTCGTTCTTTTGTGCTCGGAAAAATGTAGAATTCCAGGGTTCCCGTCCTTGACAGTGACGCTTTCTCTCCCAAGACTGGAGTGAAGTCCATGGGAAAAATCAGGGAACTCAGCCCCGAACTCATCAATCAAATCGCAGCGGGCGAAGTTATCGAATCGGCACATTCCGTTGTTAAAGAACTTATGGAAAATTCCATGGATGCGGGCGCTACTCAAGTCGACATCGAATCCAAGGACGGCGGACTTTCTCTTTTAAGAATCACAGACAACGGTTTCGGAATCGATCCCGAGGATTTAGAACCGGCTCTGAAAAGACACGCGACGAGTAAAATCAGAGACTACGGAGATCTGGAGAACGTTTTGAGTTACGGCTTTCGTGGGGAAGCGCTGGCTTCGATCGCTTCGGTCTCCCGCCTAACGTTGGAAAGCGGGACCAAGGATCAAAAGACCGCTTGGAAAATTCAGTCGATCGGCGGTAAAATTTCAGAGAAGGAAGAAATTCCCGGCTTTACGGGAACTAAAATTCTCGTGGAAGAATTGTTTTTCAATACTCCGGTCCGTAGAAAATTCTTAAAATCGATTCGTTCCGAAGATAAAAAAATTCGAGACCGTGTTACGACTCAAGCTTTGGCGAGAGAGGACATTCGTTTTCGTTTGTTCCAAGACGGAAAGGAAGTCTATGTGCTTCCGGCGAGGGAAAATAAAAAGGATCGAATCATCGACCTTTTTGGTGAAAACTTCCGAGATCATCTTTTGGAAGTGAGTTTAGATCGCGGCGGAATCAAGGCCTTCGGTTATATCAGCGATCCCGATTTTTATAAGTCCAATCGAACCGGTCAGTTTATCTTTATCAACGGGCGTCCTATCGAAATCAAATATAGTTCCGTGCTCTTAAAAAAAGCCTATGACGAACTCCTTCCTCCGAACGGACATCCGTATTGTTTTTTATTTTTTGAAATCGATCCTTCTCGAGTCGACGTCAACGTTCATCCCGCTAAAAAAGAAATTCGTTTTTTAGACGAAGAAGGATTCAACGGATTTTTTTTGACTCTCATTCAAAAGGAACTTCGTTCGAGCACTCCGGTCAGTTTTTTAGAACTCAAGAAACGTCTCTTAAGGCCTGCGCCCGAATCCTTTAAAAGCAGTTCTTTGTATCAGGCGCATTCTCCTGCCGGATACGGACAAAGTCCTCTTTTGAGCCGAGATATGTTTGCGGACGTTCCTCGTCAGGAAGGTTTTGATCTGGATCGGATGGGGCCGGGGGCCTCTTTGAACGCTCTGACGGATAACGTTGTAAAACATTCTTCTTTTATTCCTAAAAAACATTTCGGCGTTTTGTTTGAGACTTTTATTCTCGCGGAAGCGGAAGACGGTTTTTATATCATCGATCAACATACTGCACACGAACGGATTCGTTACGAAGAAGTTTTGAGAAAACTCGAAAAGAAGAATTACGGGATTCAACCGCTTTTGACTCCGATTCGAATCGATGTCTCCAAACAAGAACAAGAAGACATTTTAAATCGAAGAAAGGAATATGAGGAAGTTGGAATATTCTTGGACGCTTTAGGAGAGGATAGCGTCGTGTTAAGGGAAATTCCCGCTTATATGGAGCCGGGCCAGGAGAAAGAAATCATTCTCGATTTTTTAAACCGAACCGAAGGAAAAGAATCCAGCGAACCCGAGTTATACGATCTTATGGCGAAATGTGTGGCTTGCCGGTCCGCGATCAAAAAGGGGGATCATCTTTCCGATCCGATCCTCGCTGAAATTTTAAATCGATTGAGTTATTGTGAAAATCCTTCCCGTTGTCCGCACGGAAGACCTACCTTAGTGAAGTTGAGCAGAGATGACCTCGAAAGAATGTTCCACAGAAAATGAAGAAGTTCCGGATAAAGAACCGGATCGAGTCGTTCGCAAATTATTCCGCCAAACGTTAGTCGGAATCGTGATTCTCGTTTTGGGAGTTGTGTTCCTCGCGAGAGTTTTCCCCGAACCGGTCCTTGCGGTTTCGCAGAAGTTTATCGAAATCACGGGTGTTTTCGGAGTTGGGATCGGAATTCTTCTCGCGGATTCTTTGCACGTTTTTATTCCACCCGACGTTTTTTTGATGATCGCGGTCGCCGGAAAATTGAATTCCGTTCTTGTCATCGTTTCGGCTTCGATCGGAAGTCTGATCGGAGGAACGATCTCGTATTTAACCGGAAGAATTCTTCTGCCTAAAATCGAAGGTGTTGCGAGTTTTGTAAAAAAACACGAACAAAAACTCGAACACTACCTGCATCGTTACGGATTTTGGGCAGTGGTTTTGGCGGCTCTGACCCCGCTCCCGTATTCTTGGGTTTCTCTCGCGGCGGGGGCGATGAAAATGAGATATGTTCTCTTTTTTCAGGGTTGTCTTTTTAGAATTCCTCGGTTTATAGTATTCTATTATCTGATCCAATTCGGTTGGGTCGGAGGCGGAATGTAAACCTTCTGCTCTTTGCAGCAGTCTTATGATAAGAAGAATTGATTGCAATTAAGGTCGAATTTTTGGAAACCAACCAGCCTAATTTATTTCCTAAAACAAGAGAAGAGGTCATCCGAGAGAACTTGGATCTATTCGATCTTCCGATTCGAATTTCTGCGTTGATCGAAAACATTCTCCAAGGAAACATCCGAGAACAATCTCTGGTTTGTTGTCACAGCGCCTGCGACGTCTGCAACGCGACGATTAGAACTTGTCTTCGTAAGATTCGAAACGAATTGGAATCCACTTGAGCGATCTTTTTACAAAAAAGCCGATTCCGCCTTTGGCTCACAAGATTCGTCCTTCTTCTTTTGAGGAAGTGATCGGCCAATCCCGAGCTACTAAACAACTTGTAAACTATCGTTCTCCCGTTTCGATCATTCTTTACGGTCCTCCGGGCACTGGAAAATCCACGTTAGCCGGCATTCTATGCAGAAAATGGAATCTTCCGTATGTCGAATACAACGCCGTTTCGACCGGAGTCGCAGAGATCAAAAAATTATTGGAAAGGGCGGAGAGAGAAGGAACAATTTTACTCTTTTTGGACGAGATCCATCGTTTCAGCGCTTCGCAACAGGACAGTCTTTTGAAAGGTGTTGAAACCGGTCACCTCGTGCTTATCGGAGCCACGACCGAAAATCCTGCGTTTCGAATCACAAGACCTCTTTTATCGAGATGTCAAATTCTTAAAATCGAACCCTTGAGTTTGGAAGAACAATCCTCTCTTTTGGAAAGAGGACTGTCCAATCTTTCACCTCCGATCAAACTCAGCGACGAAGCGAAAGAAACTCTCATTCGATTCTCCGGAGGGGACGGAAGAAAACTTCTTTCCAACTTGGAAGGAATCAGTTTTAGTTTTCCTCCCGATTCTGAAATTTCCAAAACCGATATCGAAGAATATTTGGAAAGTCGAGTGATCGAATACGATAAGAGCGGAGAAGCCCACTACGACGTTATCTCCGCGTTTATCAAATCCGTCAGAGGAAGCGATCCCGACGCCGCGTTATACTATCTTGCCGTTTTACTCGAAGGCGGCGAGGATCCGCTTTTTATTATGCGAAGACTGATCATTCTCGCGAGCGAGGATATCGGAAACGCCTCCGTCAACGGTTTACCTCTTGCAGTTTCCGGTTTACACGCGCTCGAAGCGATCGGGATGCCCGAAGGAAGATTGATTCTCGCACACGTGACTACGTTTCTTGCTTCCTGTCCAAAGTCGAACGCGAGTTATCAGGGGATCGGAGCCGCGCTTTCTTTTGTAAGAGAACACGGAACAGGGATCAAAATTCCGAATCGTCTCAGAAACGCTCCCACCTTTCTTCATAAGAAGGAAGGCGCCTCGCAAGGATACGTGTATCCGCACGATTTCGGCGGTTTTAAGGAACAAAATTATTTCCCGGATGAAATCGCGGGGCAACCTCCGCGTTTTTACTTTCCGACCGGCAACGGGATGGAGTTAAAACTCAAAGAATATCTGGAGAAGGTTTGGGAAAAAACGCCTTGGAAGAAGGGAAGCTGATTATTTGTCGTAGAGTTCGGGGCGAATTCTAAACTGTTTGCTTGTAGTTTCTAAAAAATTGTTTTTGGTTTCTTTTTCGTTTTTCTGAGTTTGAAATTCAGCATTCCAATGTTTGGAACTTCTTTTGATCGGCGAGTTCGCTTGTTTTTGTTTTGCTTCTGAATTGAACATGTTTCCTCCTTTCGAAGATAAGACCTTTTAGGTTTAGTATTCGTTTCGTGTAGTTTTAGAAAATTCTAAACCCTTTTTTTAAAGGGAGAATTGCGTTTCGGTTACAAATTCGTTGTGTTCTTTGGCGCGGAGCCGTATCTTGAGATTTTTTCATTCTTTGTTTCAAAAGTTGAGGCTAAGATTGTTCAAAACGGAGTTCTCATGCGGTCTCGTTTTGAATCTCTGATCTTCCGCATTCTTATTTCTGAATTCTTCCGGAACTTGTTTTATCTCCACTCGCTCATTGAGAAGCGATTCGGTTCCCGACTGAAGCGGGTGAGGATTTTTGTCGGAGTTCCAACGAAAGAGACGAGGAGCTTTGTGCTTGCAAAAAGTGTAATTCTGTGATAGAGGAAAGTCTTCCGGAATTTTCCGCCACCCACCCCTCCACCCGAGATTTGGGCGGGGCGCGCGACCTTCACGAAAAGATTGTCGGAGTTACGACAGATCTCTCCAAGTATTCAAAAATTATGAAATTCTTATATAAATTCCTCTTTGAGAGCTTCGATGACTCTCTCGTTTTGTTCAGGTCTTCCGATCGTGATTCGAAGTGCATTGAGTTCGTAACTTTTTAAATCTCTTAGAATCAATCCTTTTCTCAAAAGAGATTGGGTGATTTCTGTAGAGGATTTTCCGTTTTTTCTTGCAAATAATGTGATGAAGTTTGCAAAAGAATCTATAAATTCTATACTCTGCTCTTTTGCAAAATCCTCGTACCGTTTCATTTCTTCCAGATTGATTCGGAGATAATTTTCGACGTGATCTTCGTTTTTCAGGGCTTCGGTTGCCGCGAGCGCGGAAAGATTTGCGACGCTAAACGGTGGACGCATCTTGTAGATATTTTGGATCAACTCGGCGTTCCCGATTCCGTATCCGATTCTCATTCCTCCTAGTCCGTAAACTTTGGAAAAGGTGCCCGTATAAAAAACGTTCGGAAAAAGATCCGTAACTTCCTTTGCGGGAATGAATTTTTCAGGATCTTTCCGTTCCCCGAATTCCATATAAGCCGCATCGATGACGACTAACGTATCAGGGGATAGTTGTTTTAAGAATTCATAAACTTCCGATTTGGAAAGCGCATCTCCGACCGGATTGGACGGAGTGCATAAAAACAAAATTTTAGGTTTTACAACCCTCGCTAAATCTAAGAATGCATTTAAGTCGTGCGGAACGGATTCGGTCGAGTGGATCTTTGCTCCGCACTGGAGCGCGTAGATCCTATACATCGCAAACGTGATCCGATTTATGAGAATCGAATCTCCCGGCGCTAAAACACATCTGCACGCAAAATCCAAAACCTGATCGCTTCCGTTTCCGGGAATGATCCTTTCGGGAGAAACTTCGAATTTTTTTGCGAGCGCGTTTTTTAAATCCAGGTAAGAATCGTCCGGATACTGGGACATTTTTGGCGCGAAGTTTCGAACCGCTTCGATGACGGTTGGAGAACAACCGAACGGGTTTTCATTCGATCCTAGTTTGATCACCTTTTCGGGGTCGATCCCGAATTCGCGAACCACGAGTTCTATCGGCTTTCCCGCTTCGTAACTTTTGAGAGAATTGAGTATCGGTTGAAACTGGACCATCATCTCCCATACTTCTGAGTCCGAAAAAATTTGGGAATCGATTTAAGAACATTTTTCCAGGGCTTTCGAAAAAAGATTTTGTCTCGTTGGGTTTTTTAAATTTCTTCCCTCTAATCCTTACAGGTTCGCCGAATAAAAAATCTGGAAAAGAAATGAAAGATACGCAGTTAGAACAAGAACTCCTGGAAGCGAAAATGCCGACCTCCTACGACCTAAAAAACGGCGAAGCTCTGCTTCAAGATATTCTAAGATCCTTTGAAAGTTTTGATCGTGCGTTAGGAAACACCGTAAAAGAGCTTTTTCCTCTGGACGAAATTAAGTAGATTCGGAGCAACTTTCCCGAATCTTTTTCCAGTTTTGTAATTGGATTCCTTTTGTTTTCGTTTTTATTCGTTTTGAAAAATCCTTCGCCTTTTGAATCCGGGCTTGATTGTCGGGATGTGTGCTAAACCAATCTAAAATTTTCTCCGGGTCCCATTTTTTCCCTTCCTCATCGGAATGTTTTTGATTCTTATTTTTTTTGTCCGATCTGATTTTCGTTTCTTCTCTTTCAAAAAAATCGATAAAACCCTGTACTCCCACTTCCGACTTTTTAAGAGTTTCAAACGCGTTCTCGTCGGCTTCTTCTTCGAATTCTCTCGAGTATCTTAG
Source organism: Leptospira ainlahdjerensis (assembly GCF_016919175.1). Taxonomy (GTDB): domain Bacteria; phylum Spirochaetota; class Leptospiria; order Leptospirales; family Leptospiraceae; genus Leptospira; species Leptospira ainlahdjerensis. Next base: position 86,582 of record NZ_JAFFPU010000029.1, read on the forward strand.
AATCGTGAGCGTATTGATGATTTCGGTGATCGTTTCCAAGGAGCCGATATCTTCAAAGCCGAGCCCGATCGCGAGTTTGATGACGATCGAAATTCCCAAAAGACGAATGACTTGTCTGATCCCGTGTCTTTGTTCTATGTGAGAAATTTCATGGGCGAGGATCGCCGCGATTTCCTCCGGGGTTTCGGATTCTCGGATCAGGCCGGAAAGAATATAAATTTTCCCTCCCGGAAGAGCAAATGCGTTTATATCATCACTTCTTAATATTCGAATTTCATACCGGTCTTTTCTTTTATTCGGAAGAATTGTTCTATAAATTTTTTCCACGCCGTATTTGAGTTTTCGGTTTTTACATTCGGAATAGCCGGCTTCGAATCGTTCGCCAATCAGATTTCCCAGAGATTTGTCCGCAGATTCCGGAACAAAGATATAAAGTCGATCGAGTTTTGTAAAAAGAAGCAGAACGATCCCGAACGCGAGAATACCCGCTATCAAAATCTGATACAAATTCGGAAGTTGTAGGAATCTAGAAATCAAACCGCCGGGACCGTCACCGAACGTCCTACTTCTGTTCTTTTTGATCCGTGCGGCTTTATCTTCGGATTCGAACGTTAGAATCAGATCGGATCCGTCTTCGTTCGGATTTTTTAGTTCCAGTCGGTATTCGTTTCCCAGCTTCTCAAGGGATTGAATTTGTGTATAAGAAAAATGGAATGTCTTTGGAGTTGAATCGCCGGATTCAAAAATCAAACCGGTTTCTTCGGAAGTTAGATCCCCAGAAACCGGAATCGCGGATTTTCCGTCGTAATAAAAATCCGGCATCCTTTTTAATTGCCGAAAATACTGCCGATTGCCTCGCTCGCCTCGGAAAGACCGTCAGCCAACGCGCTCGCGTTCGGATCTTTTATGCTCTGAATGGAGGACAAATCGGGGGCGGATTCCAAATATAAAGAATCGGTCAGGATTCTTAAACCTCGAAGATAAGCCCAAGGAACGCCGATCCCAAGCGTAAAAAATACCAGGACGATAGAGATTAGCCCGTTTATAAAAACGGTCCCACCTTTGAGTTCCGATCGAAAGGGGATTCCCTGAAACTTCGTGTGATTCCAGATGTAGTTATGAACGTTTGCGTGAAACCAAAATAAATAGATCCCGGCGGTCAAAGGAGTCAGGAATATTCCTTTAAGATAGATAAAGAACAGATCCTTTCCGTTTCCGTCGTATTGAAAGTTCGCGTTTCCTAAGTGAGATTTTTCAATATAAAATTTTTCCATACGATTGATAAACCAGGCGGAATAGATCCCGAGGGTTACCGCGGATAGAAGCGCGCTTGGAATAAAAATTCGAATCAGTTCCTCCACCCTTCCGCTAAATCGAAATCTAATATTGTTAAACGAAGTTCTACCCAAAAAATATCTTCTGGATCCGATTACGACATATGGAATGATGCATAAAAGTCCCATATAAAGCGCGATCGTTACGATCACCTTCGCCCAGATTCCTAAAAGGGAAGCTAAGAAGTAAATTCCTCCCGCGACAAGGGCTCCTAAAATAATAAGTCCCAATCCTTTTATAAAACCGAGGAAATTTTCCTTACCGGTACCATGATAATCGAATCTTTGGCCTTGAAAGAGGACGTGTCTGTGGACAAATTTCTGAGTATTCACCTTTGCCCAAAAATAATAAACACCGAACGTGATAAGAGTGAAAAAAATGTTCTTTAGATAGATTAAGAAAAGATCTTCTCCTTTTGCATCGATCGAGAATTTCTGATTTTCATTCTGCATTTCCATCTCCTGAGATTGTAAGTAGGAAAAATTTTAAAAGTACTGATCGATCAAGTTAGAGAGGATTACGATTCGTTCAAGAAAAAAATTTCCAAAGGAATTTTTAAAGTGTGAGCTTTCTATAGGTTTGTGTAAAATCTTCGAAAAACTTATTCTGATTGAGAGCGTATTCCAAAACGAGAGCCCTTGATTCGTCGTTTTTTAATAACTCCCTATCGTTTGGAATCAAAAGCGGGCCTTCGAGTCCGGCCTTTAATAGGACATGGAAGTAGCTGTTATCGAAATAATAAGGATTGGCGGTGAAGGATTCCGCGCCTAACCATCCGATCGTTCTTGCTCCGGAGATTGTAACTAGGTCCTGTATGTTCAGATTCATCTTTCCCAAACAAGGCAACTGATCCTTTTGAGTCATCATTCCCAAAGGAAGAATCTGTTGAATAATACCAAAGGATTTGTCTTCTCTTCCCGGTTCGACCGTAATCCTCGGTCCTCCCGATTTTTCGAGAGAAACCACTCCAGCTAACGCTAGAAAGTCGGCGAGAGAATAGGAGCTTCCGTTTTTTTGCGAAAAATTTTCCTTCGCCTCGATCAGTCGATCCAGGTTGGCTGCGATATCCTGGTTTTCCGGAAGAGATCGAAAGTTCTCGAAATGAGCTGCTGCACCGAGCCCCAACCAGTTTTCTTTTTCGTCAAAAAGACAGGCGAGATGATAGACTAACTTTAACCAACTTCCAGTCTCCCTCACAAGGATGATCTTTCGAAGATAATCTTTTGCTTCTTCCCAAGTATTGAGACTCGCTTTTTTTAGGATCTCTTGGATCTCGTAGAGTTTGTAATCTCCGGTTTTTCCTTTGAGCTTTGTCGAAAAAACCCTTCCTTTACGAACGCGGCTGTGAACCTGCTCGTAAAACGATTCCGATATGAGGACGGTCGCTCCTGCCTTTTTTGTCTTAGACTCGATTCTGCTCGCCATGTTTACCGAATCTCCGATTGCGGTAAAAGACATGTTAGCAGGATGGCCGAGTTGTCCTAATATGCAGCTTCCATAATGTATCCCCACGCCGATTCGGAAGTTTATATGGAAATGCGACTTTAGATATTCGTTGAGGGAATAGAGTTCGAGTTCCATTTCTTTAGCCGCCCGTAAAGCGCCGATACAAATTTCTTCCGGAGAACCTCCGTCCACTCCGAAAAGCGCCATAAGTCCGTCGCCAATGTATTTGTCGATCTTGCCGCCGTGTTTTAATACGATGTCTCCCATTTTGTAAAAATAGCGGTTGAGAATGTGAATTACGTCGTAAGGAAGATGAGATTCCGAAAAACTAGTGAAGTCTCGAATGTCGCTAAAAAGGATCGCGATTTCCTTTTCTTCACCGGAGATTGTCGCTGAACCTGGGATCGTTAGGTTGTAGTCTTCTTCGTCTAAAACGATTCTTCGAACTCGTACGTCTCCCGTAACCTTTGCTTGACACGCAAGCCGTACAGCCTCAGGAAAACCTTTCTTTTGCGACAGATCCTTTTCTTTTTGTTGAGGTTCGGATAAATTGGAAGAATTTTCCAAAACTAAGACACGACAAGTGGAACACCTTGCATTTCCTCCGCAAGCGTGTGTATGAGGAATTCCGTGGGCTAAGCTAATTTCCAACAGACTCTGAGGTGGGGAATCTTCGGATAAACTAATTTCTCTTTCGTTTTCAAAATTAACAAGAATCATTAAAACCTTCCAGATTTCATAAGAATATAAAAAAATAATTGGCGTTCTACGGGGAAGGCTATAATTGCGGACCCGGTTGTCAAATATAAGAACTTTGATCGTCGGGTTTGTATCTTCGGCATTAAAAACTAACGCGAGTTAGAAAAAGACGGATGTTTACTTCCGCTTTTTAAAATATATTCTGCGAAAGACGAAAATTGATTTTTGGAAATAAATTTCCGACACGTTGATTCGATCGTATCGTATAATGTAAAACAAAACACTGTTTAGGATCACGAATGAACGGAAACGAACTTCCTAAAAAAGAAAGCGTAGAATCAAAACCGGTCATACTCTTGGTCGACGACGAATTGATCATTTTGAGGGGACTCAAAGAACAACTCAAACTCGCATTCGGAAAGGAATACGATATCGAGACCGCGGAAGACGCCGAATGCGCTTGGGAAATTTTAGAAGAATATCTAAGTCTCGGGATCGATATTCCCGTCGTGATCTGCGATCAAGTGATGCCTGGAGTCAAAGGGGACGAACTTCTCATCAGGATTCACAATCGAAATCCGGATATCCGAAAGATCATGCTTACGGGTCAGGCTTCCGCGGACGCCGTGGGAAACGCTTTGAACCATGCGAACTTGTATCGTTATCTTTCCAAACCTTGGGATTCGAACGATTTGATTCTAACGATTCGAGAGGCCCTCAAATCCTATTTTAAGGACGTCTCGCTCATGGACCTCAATCAGAAATTGGAGAAAACGCTTCTTTATGACAAGGAGACCGGACTTCCCAATTTGGAAAGTCTTCGCAGGGCTCTGGATGAAAAAGAGATTCGAGGAATTCCTTCTACACTTTCCGTGATCCGAATCGAATCTTCCACTTCTACAACTCATCATTTCGGAGTCGGGGTATATCACAAAGTTCTCAATCAATTCTTAAATTCACTTTCCGCATTTTTGGGAAAGTCGGGAAGATTATTTCATCTCTATCAAGACGAGGTAGCGGTTCTTTCCGATATCGAGGAAAGTAAATTCCATTCTCTTTTGGCTGCGTTTCGGATTCTTCTCAGATCGGAATATCTGGAGGCGGACGGAATTTCTTTTCGAGTGAACGTTTCTATCGGAGTCGCAACCGACTATTCTGCGTTATACTATAAGGCGAGAATCGCCATGATGAACGCGGCTCAAAACAGCGAACTCGAATTGATGCAATACTCCAATTCGATGGAAGAAGGGGATCAGTATCAGATAAATCTGATCCTCGGAAGAAAGCTGAATGAAGCAATCAATGCGGGTAACGTGATTCCTTTTTTTCAGGGAATTTACGACAATAAACTCGAGAAAATTACGAAATTTGAATGTCTTGCAAGAATCCAAGACGGGGACCAGATTTATTCACCCGCGAGTTTTATCTCGATAGCTAGATCGACGGGGATCATCCGACTTTTGACGCCGATCATGATCGAAAAATCGCTTCGATACTTTTCAAAACATCCTGATTATTCCTTTTCGATTAACATCTCCGAATCCGATCTTGAAAAAAAAGGTTTTGCACTTTGGGTCTCGAGTCGCCTGCAACACTACGGAATTTTTCCCGAAAGATTGACTCTTGAAATTTTAGAAACGGATCGGCTATCCGCGGGAGATCGGGGATTGGAGACGATCCGGGAACTCAAGGAATGCTGCTGTAAGATCGCGATCGACGACTTCGGAGTGGATCAATCCAATTTTGAAAGATTGATGGAGATTGATCCCGATTATATCAAAATCGACGGTAAGTTTATCAAAGGGATTCACTTGAGTCAGACACCTTTTCTTCTTACCTCTGCAATGACGGAAATGGCTCATCGTATCGGAGCTAAGGTGATCGCGGAATTTGTAGCCGGGAAAGAAGAATTTGACACCGTTCGTTCTCTCGGGGTGGAGTTTTGCCAGGGTTATTATATTATGGAGCCGTCTCCGGAGATTCTTCCTATCCCTCGGGTTTCGCCTTAAAAGGGTTTGTCATTTTTTTCCAAAATTGACTTGCCATTATTTTTTTTCCAAATAGTGTAACACCTTGCGTTTTTTTACGATTAGGCGAGTCGAATAAAATAGGTGAGTGTGTCAGTTGGATAAGGCAATTCTTTTTGTAGACGATGAAGCTCTGATACTTATGAGCATGAAATCTCAGGTGAAACGTCATCTCGGGGACGGATACCGATACGAAACCGCATTGGACGCCGGAGAAGCCTGGCAGATCATTGAAGAGCTGGTTCACGAAGAAGTCAGAATTCTTATCATCATTTCCGATTGGTTGATGCCCAACGTAAAAGGGGATGAGTTCCTCAGACAAGTTCACAGCAAGTATCCCGAGATCCAGAAGGTGATCGTAACGGGCCACGCCGACGATTCTTCCATCGAAGCTTTGAAAAAGGAAATCAATCTGCGTTCTTATCTCAAAAAACCTTGGGATGAAAAAGAATTGGTTTCTACGATCACAACCGCTCTCCAGGGATAAAACCCCTTCCCTTTGAATCAAGGTTCCTTTTGTTTTTTTACAATCCACAAAACACGGATTAGGCGTTTTCGGTAAGAATCGGGAGATAGATCTTAAAAGAAGTCATCCCCGGAACACTTTCTAGTTCGATCTTTCCGTCGTGTTTTTGGACGATCTTTTTTACGATGTCGAGCCCGAGCCCGCTTCCTTCTCCGGGAGCTTTTGTGGTAAAGAAGGGTTCGAAAATTCTTTCCTGAATTTCAGCGGGAATTCCGGGGCCGTTGTCCTTTACTTCCACCATCAACTCGTCGCCCGTTTTTTTTAACCGAATTAGGATCGTTCCTTTAAACTGCATCGCCTGTAAAGAATTGTAAATGAGGTTCGTCCAGATATGAAGGAGGTCGTCGGGAAAACAAAGAATAGGGGGAACCTCCTCGAAGTCCTTTTGAAGATCCACTCCTTTTTTGAGCTGATTGTGATAGATCGTAAGAACCGTTTCGATCGTGTCCTTGACCGAAGCGAGAATTCTTTCTCCGGCGATATCGAAATGGGAGAAGTTTTTGAGGGCGTAAAGAATTTTGGAGATTCTATCCACCGCGATTTGAATCGTCTTTGTATTTCTAAAAAAGAAGGATTCCAAGGAAGAATATTCCAATATCATTTCGGATTGTTCCAATAGAAGAAGGGGAACGAACTTTTCAGGTAATTCTCCGATTCCCATATCGACTAACGTGTCTGCGTAGGAAGCCGCGAGTCGCGCGGGTATTTTACGGGATTCTAATACGTTTGTGATCGCTTTTTTGCGGCTTCTTTGTTCCATCCCCGTAAAGTGTTCGTTGCCGGAAATTGCTTTTTCTATAAACTCGGCGAACAATTCCCTCGATTCGGAATCCAAGGAACCCATTGCGAGTTGCACGTCGGGGAGAAGGGAACGAAATTGATTGAGACATTCTTGAATATTTTGATTGGAGGCTTGGACGGCTCCGATCGGATTGTTGATTTCGTGCGCGATTCCCGCCATAAGCTGACCTAACGCGGCCATTTTTTCGGATTGAATCAGCTGGGATTGGGTTTTTTTTAAATTCTCCAACGTATTCTCTAATTCCGTTTTTTGGATTTCGATGAGTTTGTTTCTAACCCGGATTTCGTTGTTCACGATTCTGAGTTCTTCTGCCTCCTTAAACGGAGACGTGTCGATTACGTTGACTGAGTAGAAGAGCTTTCCTTTGTTGATAAACGTTCTGACACTTACGATTGCGGGAAAAAAAAGGCCGTTCTTTTTTCTGGCTACGATTTCCGTAGAATCCTTTCCTCCCAATGAAAAGTTTCTTTTTCTCAAATCCTTTAGGGAACTTCTGGAAAGGAGCCGAATCAAATTCAGTCCGGCCGCTTCTTTTGCTGAATATCCGAATAACTTTTGAAAGGCGGGATTGGAATCGTCGATTCGAATATTCCCTTTTTCTAATAAAATGATCGCTTCGTTCGAAAATTGATAAAAGGTCTGAAACCTCATCTCGGACGTTTTGAGTTCTTCTTCCGCTTTTTTTCTTTCGGTGATATCGGTTACCGTTCCTACGATTCGAAGGGGTTGAAAATTCCGATCCCGATAGAGTTTTCCCTTGGATTCGATCCACGCTAGTTCGTCGTTCGGTAAAAGTAGCCGGTGTTGAAAATAATAGTCGTCTCCCGGATTTTTACCTGTGAGAAGATTTTGAATGGTTTTTTCCAAAAGAGGTTTGTCTTCAGGATGTGTCAGATCGGAGACCGCCTTGAGATTGGCTTTGAATCCGTCTGCGTCCGTTCTAAAAATCTGAAACGCTTTTTCGGACCAAGTGATCCTGTCTTCTTTTATATCCCAGCTCCAGTTTCCCATATTCGCCGCGTTGAGCGCGAGACGAAGTCTTTCTTCGCTGTCCTTTAACATCTCTTCGGCTTTTTTCTTTTCGGCGATATCGATCATCGCCCCCATCATACGAAAGGGCTGGTTGTTTCCGTCGTAGATAAAAATTCCGCGGTCTTCGACTAAAATATACGCTCCGTGTTTGGTCCTAAATCTGTAAATGGAACGAAATTTGGAGTGTTTTGCCATCGATTCTTCCATTTCACGTAAAACTCGAACTAAATCGTTCGGGTGGACGGATTCTATTCGTTTATCTATATTAAAATTTTGGAATTCTTCAAGTTTAAATCCTGTCAGCGAAAAAACGGCGCCGGCCCATGTCACTTTCCCTGTGGAGATATCGTAGTCATAAACGATACTTCCGGTTTGTTCAGCAACGGTTCTGTATCTTTCCTCACTCTCTTTGAGGGCCCTTTCCTTTAAGACGTTTTCCGTGATATCGGTAACTAAAAATACGAGGGATTGAATTTCACCCTTTTGATTTTTTACCGGCGAACCGTTTACGGAAAGATATTTTACATCTCCGTTTTCTGTCACGATCGCATGTCGAATGTCGTAGACCGGCGCTCCGGTTTTTATTACCTGCGTAAACGGCTGGTCTTTCTCTTTCCATTCTCCTCCATCGAGCGACTTTGCTTTCCATTTTGGAGAATTGTATTTTCGGGAGGTTATTTCGGAATTTCGAATCCCTAAAACGTGTTCCGAACTTTTATTTGCATAGAGTATTTCGCCTTCCGTGTTTAAGACCGTGATCGAAGTCGCGCTGTTTTCCGTGATGGACGAGAGAAGGTCTCTTTCCTGTTTCAGCTCGTCTTCCACTCTTTTTCTTTCAAGCGCATTGATGATGATCTCCGCGAAGTTTCTTAAGAGTTGATTTTCCAGACGATCGAGATCTGGTTCTTTTCGGATTCCTATGTTTTCGGATCCGAAACCGAGTCTTCCTTTTAGAGCGCCGCCGATCATTAAGGGGATTGCGAGAAAAGATTGAAATCCGTTTCGGAAAAAAAGGTCGAGATCGGATTTTGTGCCGGAAGGAAGGTCCTCCAGTTTTTCGATCTTAGCGATTCGTCCCGCCTTCATTTCTCCAGTGATAAAACTGTTCGGATCGATCGATTCTATCTGATTTAGATTTTCTTTCTGAATTTTTGCTTTTGGATGAATCCATTCATAGATCACTTTTCTGGTTGTATATTTCGAGTTGTAGAGAACGATACTGGCTCTCTGCATATTGAGAAAGAGAGAAAGTTTTTCCAGAGCGGATAGAATCGTTTGAGAAATCTCATGGGAAGGAAGGTTGATGATTTCGCTCGAAACTTTTGTGGTCAACGTTTCGAATCCGAGACGGTATTGAAGAAGCCTTTCACTTTTTCTCTTTTCACTGACGTCCAAAATCGAACCGATGATCTTTTTAAGTTCTCCTTTTTCGTCGGTTATCAATTCGCTCTGGTTCAGGATCGTTTTAGTCTTACCGGAAATCGTGACGATTCTATATTCGATTTCACGAATGTATTTATTTTTAACCGCGTCTTTGAAATAGTTCAGAACCCTGGTTTGATCATCGGGATGAATCAGTTCGATACCGTAGATTCCCTTGGAGGATAAATTCTCAAGTTCGTAAATTTTCCCGAGATATTCCGAGACAAACATCGTTTCGTTTGTGAGATCGAATTCCCAGGAGCCTAACCCGGCCAACTTTTGGGAACGGGAAAGAGCGGCTTCTTTTTCTATCAAAAGTTGCTCCGCTTTTTTTCTCCGATCGATATCTGCGTGGATCCCGTACATCTTAAGCGGTTTACCGTTTGCATCGTAGTCTTGGAGTTTTCCAACGGTAAGAATCCACTTCCAAGAACCGTCCTTGCATTTTAAACGGAATTCACATTCGTAGACGGGAGTTTCTCCGGACATGTATCGATTCAGGGCTTGCTCAGCCAAGGGAAGGTCTTCCGGATGCAACAGGGATTTCCAAGTATCGACGTGCGGTGCGAGTTCGTTCAGCTTGTAACCGAGCATTTCAGCCCAATATTCGTTGTAAGAATTGCCGTTAGTCGGAATATCCCATTCCCAGAGTCCCAGTTCTCCGCCGTAAATTGCTGATTCCAGACGTTTCTGATTTTTTTTGAGTTCGTCTTTGATCTTTTTTTGATCTCGAATATCCAGAATACTTCCGCGAACTAAAAGTTTTTCTCCTGGAAGAGAGATCAATCGAACTTCGCAAGAAATGATTTCCCCCGATTTGGATTGGTGAAGCCATTCAAAGGTGACTAACTCGCCTTGACTCGCTCTTTTGAGATATCCGATCGCGGCTTCTTCGCTGGACCTTCCGTCTTCTTGAAAGTGAGGGCTGATCTCAACCGGGCCGATCGTTTGAAATTCTTCTCGAGAATAACCGAAAAGATCCGAGGCCCTTTGATTGACCGACTGGAACTTTCCGGTTTCCATATTTAGGATCACGATCGCGTCCGGAGAATTTTCGATGATCTGAGAAATTCTTTTTTCGGCTTTGAGGAGGGATTCTTTTAAGAATTCGTGTTCACGTAGTTGATTCTCCAGAGATCGGATCCGAAGTCTGGACTCTTCTAATTCTTTTTTTAAATTCTCGAAAGAATCGGAGTCAGGATTCATGATTATTTTTCCTCAATAAGATCCTTAAAACGAAAGAATCAAGATAGATTAGAATTTTATGATTTCCTAAAAAAAAATTCTTTTTGAAAACCGAATCCGAAAAAGGAAAACCCGAAACAAAATCGAAAAAACAAACCGCGTTCGTTAAGATCGGATCTAAGAATAGAGCCTGTTCCGCTTGTGAGAAGAACCCCCTCTTGAGGGAAACAGCGGCCGTCGGCTTATGTCTTAAATGAGCGTGATTTATCATTTTCCAATACAAAAGGTGAAGGAAGTCGTTCGGAATCGTTTTCGAAATTCAATCGATCCAAATTCTTTTTTCAAATTCTATTAGCGTTTTCGAATTAAAATTTTGATCTTTTCAAAAATCGGATGTTGATCCTCCGCATTTAGACGGTGGAAGCGCCGATCTTGAATCCAACAGTCGAGCAGGAAGTCGATTATAAGATTACAGTTCTTTCTTGTAAATCAGCGTTAAACTTTTAGTGAATTTTGCTCCAAAAAGACGTACTTTTGTCTCAATTCGAATGGGCCTTCCACTTTCGATTTTTGAAAGATCGTCTAATTGTGCTTCGTCGAAAGAAAAAGTTTTTCCGAGTTGATTCTTGTTATAGTCTCCTGTTTCTGTGATTCTTCCCGGATTGTATCGAAACAAGGAACTTGAATTCGGATTCGTTTCTGTTTGATAATTTGAAAAATTGGAAATAAAAAATTGATAGGGTCGGAAGTTTATGAAGCCAAATGTATTTCTTTTGTTTTTTGTCTTTTCCCTTTTTACATCCTCTCTTATGGCGGCGGATATCGTACGTTTAAAAAGCGGTTTGATCTACCGTGGTAAGGTGATTTTGGAGGACGATGAAAAAGTCCTCCTCGCCGAAAACGAGGACTTCATTCGATACATCAATAAAGAAAGTGTCTTTAGCGTGACCTACGAAAAAGGTCAGGATAAAGGAAAAAATTCGGTCACATCCGATAAAACCACTGCCCCTTCCAAAGCGGAGTCGACTCAGACAAATCCTTATGCGGGAATCGCGGCGCCCATCGAAAGGGAACCGCCGCACGCGGGCAGTCAAGGAAAGGATACAACGATCGACGTGACCCACGAGATCGTCTCGGACTTTATCTGGCGCGGTCTGAGTTTTTCGGGTGAAATGGCAAATCGAAGAAGAAACGAAAGTTATCCTTCGACAACGTTCGTTCCATCCTATCAGCCTACGATCAATATCAATACTCCGTTAAAGGGATTTATGGTTCAGTTTTGGGGAAACTTTCAGTTGAACGAAAGAAACGATCGAGACAGCGACGGACGTTTTCAACTTTCTCCCGGCGGAGCCGGACCCGCTTATCCGGGACAAGGGCTTCCCTTTACGGCGCCTAATCCGGATTTGGCGAATCAAAGTTGTGTTTATGAAACGCAGTCAAACGTAGCTAACGGGAATTATACGACGGGGCCTACCTGCGGCGGTTTGGCGCCTCGGCCTTATAAGGAACAAAACGGTATGAAACGTGCTGACGGTTTATTCTACGCGTTTTATTATACGTTTGAAAAAACGAGTTGGGGAAAGTTCACTGTAGGAACTTGGTTCTACAATACGTTTAACAAAAACCCCGGTTATGTTTCCGCTCCTTTGGGGGGATACAATTCCCTTGCGGCGCAAGGAGTAACAAGTTCGAACAACACTTCCAATCAGGTAACCCGGCTCGCTTGGCAGGAATATTATATCTTCTGGCAGCTTCCGTTTCTTTCCTACGTCACTCCTACCATTTCTTTTTATACTCAGATGAGTCAGGAGAACGCCGGATTGATGGCCGGTAAAAACTACCTCTCTCTTTACATGAGTCACGAATATTTCAGCGAGAAGTTTTTTAGAATTACTCCTGCGGTCAATATCGGCTACGCGATGTCGAATAACATCGTGGACAATCGAAACGGGATACAGGATATCACGAGCAGTTTGACTTTCTATTTTGGAAAGTTCTTTATCAAGGGCAATCACGTCTATAGACCGAATTTGTATATGTATGATACCGATAATTATTACGGAGCTACTGGAGGATTCGTGAACCGAAATACGAAGGACGGGTTGATCGTGGATCCTTCAAAGGTAAACGGTCCAATCAATCAGTATTTACTCGATCAAATCGCGAGTAGTCCGCTGATTCCGGACGCGGGCGACGGATCCTTAAGACAGATGATTCGAGAATCGTATTTGTTGCAGAAAATCCCCGCTCATTTGTTTTGGTTTAGTATCGGTTTTTCACACAGCTTCTAAAAAATATAAAGAGACAAATTAGTCCAGGAACATCATGAGCATACGGTTTAGAATTTCGTTATATCTTTCTCTCATTTTATTGGCGGGTAGTATTGCGATCACTACGATCAACACGATTACCACGTATTTTAAACTTACGGAAGATATCAGAGATTCCTCCTATTTGGTCGCGTCGCGATACGCTTTTGAGATTCAGGATTTTTTTGATAAGGCTCTCGGAGGTTTGAGAGGATTAGAATTCCAACTGGCCCACGCAAGACCGAGCCGGGAAGAGACGATAGAAACGTTGAAGGACCTTGCGAAATCGGATCCGAATTATTTCGGTGCCTGGTCCGTATTCGAACCCGGAAAATTCGATTCCAAAGACTCACAGTATAAAAACAAACTGGGGTATGACGCCACTGGAAGATTTATTCCTTATATCAACAAGGCCGCAGGGCAGGACAAACCGTTGGTTTTAGAGCCCGTGATTTACTATGAAAATCAGGATGCGAGCGGATATTTTTACAACGTTCCGAAAAAGACCGGGCTCGATTTTATAGCGGACCCGTTTGCGTATCCCGTTTCCGGAAAAGAAATTCTGATGATCTCAGTTGTAAAACCGGTTCGAAGAGAGGGGCAGGTTGTCGGAGTGGTCGGAATGGACATCACGATGGAGAATATGCAGAAGATGCTCGCTCCGATACGTCCGTATCAGGGAGAAGGATATCTGAGTTTGATTTCACCGGGAGGTTTTTACGCAGCAAACGGGCAAGAGCCTGGCTTGGTCGGAAAAGACATTCAAGATCCTGAATGGAAGAAAAAGATCATAGAGGGAAGTGAAAAACAGGAACTTCAGATCCTGAAAAAAGACGGGGCGACACATTTTTTCTATTCATTCTTTTTAGGAAATTACGATAAGAAATGGATTTTGGAAGTCAGCGTTCCCGATAACGTTTTCTGGAAGAATTTAGGAAGGATCATTCTGGAAACGGTAGCTTCCTCTCTGATCACGATGATTGTCATAGTAATCGTATTAAATCTAATATTCCAAAAATTGATTACGAAAGGAATCAATGCTGCGATCTCGTTCTCCGAAGAAATCGCATCCGGGAATCTCGTAGTAAACAACGGATACGAAAGAACCGATGAAATTGGAAAGTTGCTTCAATCCTTGGATCGGATGAAGAATAACATCAAAGGAATTATTTTTGAAATTAAGGGATCTTCCGAATCCTTAAACTCGACTTCGGATAAAATGGCAGAGTCCTCAAAGAATTTTTACGACGTCGCACAAGAACAGGCGTCAGCTTCCGAAGAATCCTCAGCCGCAATCGAAGAGCTTGCGGCTTCCGCGGAAAACGTGGGGGACTCGATGGTAAAGGCGATTTCGCACATGAAAGACATCGATGGAAACGTGATTCTTCTCAAAGAACAAATCGCAAGAATCAACGAAGAGATGAAGTCCTTAGCCTCGCTAGCCGGAGAATCTCAACAACAGGCGACGACCGGCGAAAGTTCGATGAATCAATCCACTAAGGCGATGGATGAAATCGGAGACAGCGCGTCAAGGATCAACGAAATTCTTTCCATCATCACCGATATTTCCGAAAAGACCAACTTACTCGCGTTAAATGCCGCGATCGAAGCCGCCAGGGCCGGAGAGGCAGGAAAAGGATTTGCCGTTGTCGCGGAAGAAATTTCCAAACTCGCATCCCAGACTTCCAATAGCGTTCAAGAGATCGGTCAGCTCGTGGAATCCACAAACCGCGCCGTTATGAACGGAACGAGCAAGGTAAAAGAAGCTTCCGGAATTCTCGCCAAGTTAAGAAGTTCCGTGGATATGTTCGGAGTTTCCGCGAAGAACGTTTTGGATTCCGTCAACACACAGGAAAAAAATACGGAAAAGATACATCAAAGCGCGAGTTCTCTTATGAGTTTCAGTCTTCAGATAGAAGAAGCAGTTCAAGAACAAAAGCGCGCTTCTGAAGAAATCACAAAGACCATCCTCAGCATTTCGGAAGGAACGCAGGATATTGCGAGCGGCGCCGATGATCTCACAGGATTTTCCGGGAATATGCACACTCAATCCGAGGCACTTCTTCGTTTGATCGATAAGTTTAAGATTTCCGAAAAGGAAGAAAGCGAATCCGATTCGAAAGGCAAGTGAAGAAGAAATCATAATTCACTCGTTGTATTCGGTAGGCTCGATACAAATCTCGTATCGTATCACAGGGGTTTATTGTAAAATATTTTATCGGAAACACGGATACGATCGGGGACCAAAATTCGATACTCACGAATGTCGAAGGATTCATGGATCGATCGATCTAAAAATATTTTCGAAAAACTGCCTGTAAAAAAGTCTAAGTATCCCGATCATTTCGGAAAGAAATCCTTTTTCGTTTTGAATTTTGCGCGCGCCGATTGACTTGATATTTCGGTGAAAGAGTAGGATCTTGCGAAGCAAAGATTGAAAGCCATCGATCCCCTTCGTTGAGCGTATCATAAAATCATTGTATAATTAAGAATGTTTGCCACGGGGCCGACTTTGACGATTAGCGATAAGCTGTTGAATCCAACTGATTACAACCCTCAAAATAAAGGACGAAAAGTTATCTTCGATCCGGGACTTTAAATAGCATTCGATCGAATCAAGGAAAACGACTTTGGATTTTCAACCAATGAAGACAATCCTCTCAATCGCTCGCAAATCTCGCTTTACGAGGATGAAATCGAGCGGATTATTGCGGAAGATCGATAGAGGTTTTATATGGAAGCAAACTTTTGGCATCAGAGGTGGAGTAAGAATGAGATCGCTTTTCACGAACGCGAAGCGAACCCGTTTTTAGTGGAATATTCAAAAAAATTAAATCTACGCGAAGGAAGTCGCGTATTCGTACCTTTATGCGGAAAGACCCTCGATATCCATTGGTTGCTTTCGAAAGGTTATCGTGTTGCGGGCGCCGAACTGAGTAAGATCGCCATAGAACAGCTGTTTGGCGAATTAGGCGTGAAACCGAAAGTCGAAAGTTTCGGAGAACTGGATCGTTATAGCGCGGAAAATATCGAAGTTTTTACGGGTGATATTTTTGATTTGTCGAATGGGATCCTTGGTTCAGTCGATGCAATTTACGATAGGGCCGCGCTCGTGGCGCTTCCGGAAAAAATGAGAGATCATTATACGGCGCATTTGATGGAAATAACGGGGAAATCGCCTCAGCTGTTGGTTTGTTATGTATATGATCAAAGTCTAATGGATGGACCTCCTTTTTCAATTCAAGAAGATGAGGTAAGACGGCACTATTCGAAGGACTATGAATTGAAACTACTCGAGAGCAAAAAAGTTGCGGGAGGATTGAAAAAAAGTCCCGCGAAAGAGAACGTCTGGTTGTTAGAAAAGATTTGATCCCGGATCGTATGGAAATTCTCTTACGTAAAGGGATCTCAAAATTTCAGGATGCAAGGAAGTAGAAAAAATGAATCCAACTCTTCGAAATATTCTATCTGTTGTCGCTGGTCTGATTTTAGGAAGTGTGGTCAATATGGGTCTGATCACCGTAAGCGGTCAGATTATTCCGGCTCCGGAAGGAGCGGACGTGACTACCATGGAAGGACTGAAAGCGTCGATACATCTGTTTCAGCCAAAACATTTTATTTTTCCGTTTTTGGCGCATGCCCTGGGGACGTTTACGGGTTCTCTTGTTACCGCTCTTGTTTGTATTCGGCAGAAAGCGAAGTTTGCGATGGCGATCGGTTTCTTTTTCTTGGCGGGAGGAATCGCTAATATTCTAATGCTTCCTTCCCCGATTTGGTTTATTGCTGTGGATCTTGTTTTGGCCTATCTTCCGATGAGTTATCTCGCGGGACGAGTTTTTCGGGAGAATTAAAGTCGCTTCTACGATCCGAATCGTATAAGAATTTCATAATTTTCTTGATCACAAGGGGTTCGGGAAAGAAAGAATTTCGATCCTATTGCTATCGACGGTTTTATAAAGAATGTTCGTCTTCGCCGGGAGATGGAAGTTTGCGTTGAAACCTAAACCGAATTTGCAAAAGAAAGATTTCCCTTAAGTGGATTTAAAATCACAATCGTTTCAATTCTTATACGGATCGAAGAAAAAATTTGGATGGAGAAGGTTTCTGGAAACGCCTTTGCGGTAGTTCTTACGGAGAGATTGGATACTTGCAAAAAGTTTAATTTTTGCAAGTAAAGAATTTTCTCTGAAATTTTCGCTCCACCCAAAAGTTCATTACGTAGCCCCGAAAGGTCGCTATCATCGCCTTGTCCGCAAGTTGAGAGGAGCAACCGACGAGAATCGTCCTACAAGAAAGATCTTTTAGGAGTTCCTACACGGGAATTATTTCTTGCAAAATTAGAATTTTGTGATAGAGAAAAGTCTCTTGATTTTTTTCCGCCACCCACCCCACCACCCAAGTTTTGGGCGGGGCGCGCGAGTTTCACAGTAGAATTGTCGTAGTTACGACATTTTTTTTCTGAAGATTTTCTAAAGTTGTGGATAAGGATGGGGAGGACGTAGGGTGGGCGACTTGCACGAAAGACCGCCCTAAGACGAGAGATTTCGTCTGCGTAAAACGTAAGGATTTTTAAAAAAACGCAGCGCAGGAAATTGCAAAAAGAAATCTTATTTTGACATCCAAATACTAGTGTTTCTTTTGAAACAATCGATCTAAGAATTCTTTCTGTTTGCGGCAACGTTCTTCGAGGATCCCGTTTTTCATTTCAAAAACTGTGATTTGGTCCTGAAGAATTTCCAGATGCCAGATTTTTTTTTGTAAAACTGTATGTACGTAGGAAACAAAGGAGTCTGCAAAAAAATCATCTCCGTTGGTCGCGGAGTAGAGCGTGGGAAACGGAGTTTTTATTAACGTCGGATAGATTTGATTCCAATTGTTTTCGAGATCCAAAGGTTCGTCTGTGTAAAATCGAATTTTTTTCCGTAGCGGAAAGACTGAATCGTACCGGCTTTCCGATTCTCCGGTCCAAATTCCATTAGAAAATTCAAAAGTACTAAAGTCTCTTACTTTTAAACGAAAGTCGGGAACCGTCTTTTCCCGGACGGAAACGAGATGCCCGATCTCGTGCAAAAGAATGTATTCGGTCGCACGTTCCATATCGTCTTCCGCAGCGGATTCTATTTGAACCGAAATTTTTGTCTTCCTTGATCGAAAGGGTGAATTCTCCTTTTTTGTAATCCATCTATTTGCCGTCTGTTTCAACATTTCAGTATCTAAAAAAACGATTCCGCCGACCGGACCCCGGGAATCGTATATAAAACTGGTAAGGCCCGTTCCGCCTAAATTCTTACAAAGAATCACACGATAGAGAGATTCGTCTAAAATCGAGTTTACGGAATCCGGAAGATTCTTTCTAACAGCGAATAGGCGATTCTTCCAAGCTTCGAGATTCGATTCAGGCCGGGGAGAGTCTTGGAATCCGTCGATTCGATTCATCTCCTGGATAAAATTTTTTTCTTCCTGATCTAAGCTGAAAATTCTATTCTCCCAGCCCTTGGAGAGAGTATAACGCTCGGCTTTTGTTATTTTATGATTTGAAAAGAGTTCGGCGTACGGATTATTTCCCATTGTATTCTGAGGAGGCTTGCAAAAGAAAAATCCCAAAAAAAAGGATACGATCCAGAATATTCGGAAATGTTTTTCCAAGACACCGCAGGGCAATAAATACATAGGAAAGATTTTTCCAATGCCCTGAAAAAAAGTAAACTCGAAACCGAAGCCGAATGATTCTGGAAAAAAAAAGAAGTGGCAAACGGAATGGTTTGCGCTAATCCGGGAGGCTTATAAATTTGGACTCAAAGTTCCCAGGCTAGGGAAATTCAGAAACGATGAAGTTCTATTTCCTTTTGCCCTTGTTTCTTTTTGCGGCCTTATCTTCCAATGCGGAAACCAATCCCTGGAGTCTTCCGATTTATGAAAGAATCATCAACAGAAAACACGTTTCTCATATCGTGATCGAAACACGGACGGACCATCTTAGGGTCACACTTTTGTTAAGCGAACGTTTTCCTTACAATTATAAGGCGACTTCCGGTTCTTTTTTTATTCGAGTCAATACGGAAAAGGAAGCCTTGGAGATATCGGAAAAATTAGACAAGTATTTGGAGTCGGGTTGGAACTTAAAAATTTATCTTTCCGGATCGGAAATTACTCGCTATGACTTGGATAAAACGACTCAGTAGATTTCGATCCGGCTTTCTGAATCCCTTCACTTTTTTTGATAGGGAATTCAACTACAGCGATGCGGAAGCCTGGAAGGATCAAACTCGTATCGATCAATCCTTTATTCGACTTGCGTTTCTTCTTCATTTTACGATGTATCCGACTCTCGCGATCCCGGAAGTTCGAAACTCGGAAAGGGGAGTGTTTTATTTAGGAATTATTTTTTTGATCAACGTGATGAGTCTGGTCCTCTCCTTTCAGGAAAGGTTTCTTTCATATGTGATTCAGATTTCAAACGTCGCGATCATCTTTTTGATGATGAATCTTTTTCACGAATCCTTTTACAGCTTTCAAGATTTGGAAAGCCTGCAGATTTATAATAATTACTTTTTACTTATTTCTCTCATCGTGATTTTTCAGATGTTTCGTTTGAAAAAAGGATCCTGTTTTTTTACGGGAATCATCGCCATTGCTCTTCATATCTTTTTTGTTTCGATCAAAAGAATCGAACTCGGCTTGGATGAATTTCCCCGAATTCTTTTTGTTCCCGACGTCGTTTACGGACTTTGTATCGTCATAGGGACTTCTTCCGTGATTATCGTAAAAAGACTGATCTCGATTTCGTCCGAATTGGATCTGGAATACAAATACATCCAGCAGGATCTTACGATTGCAAAACAGGTTCAAGAAAATCTTTTTCCGGGAAGATTGAGCATCAAAGGGATTCGTTACGAGGTGATGAGAATCACTCCGAATCATATCGGAGGGGATTTTTTCGACTTCGTTCAATTGAGAGAAGGAAACACCGGTATCTTTTTAACCGATATCGCTGGGCACGGGATAGCTTCGGCCTTGGTGGCGTCCATGGTAAAGATTATGGTTTCGACGATGCCTTATATTTTAAAAGTACATCCTTCTCGTTTGATGGATTATATAGACGAATCCTTACAAAAACAGTTTCAATCTTATCACGCTTCCGCGATCTATATGTTTATGGATTTTATTTCCAAAGAGATCACGTTTTCCAACGCGGGACATCCGTATTTGATCCACGGATCTTTTAAGAAAGAATTTTCTGAAATCGAAACCGAAGGTGCGATTCTTGGTTTCGGAATCAAAAAGCCGATTGCGGAACAGGTAAAACTCCCGCTCTTAGAAGACGATCGCTTCTTCTTATACACTGACGGGCTGATAGAAAACAAAAATGAGGAAGGAAAACAGCTTGGAACGGAAGGCCTCTTAGAAATATTGAATGAGAATCGATTCGAAAAGGATCTGGTCGTCTTCAAAGCCAACGTTCAGAAGTCGGTGGAGAAATTTTTCGGAAACGTAACACTGGAGGATGACACCCTCTTTCTCATCGTAGAAGTGGAGTAATAGAAAGAATGAGTGAAAAATTAATCAACGTAAACAAAGAAGGGCAAGTCGCAATTCTTACCATCCAAAGACCGTCCGCGCTCAATGCGTTGAATAGAGAAGTCTTGACTCAAATAGGTCAAGAAATCGATACTTTGGAAAAAGATAGAAATATTCGTGTGATGATTTTTACCGGAGAAGGAAAAGCATTCGTCGCCGGAGCCGACATCGCAGAGATGAAAGAACTTGGGGTTGCAGAAGGAGAGGAATTCTCCAAACTTGGGAATGGAGTATTCCAAAAATTGCATCAATCCAGAATCGTTTCCATCGCCGCTATCAACGGATTCGCGTTGGGCGGTGGAATGGAACTCACACTTGCTTGTGATATGAGAATCGGTACCGAAAAGGCAAAATTAGGATTACCGGAAGTTTCTCTTGGTCTCATTCCTGGATTCGGAGGAACTCAGAGACTCGCGAGACTCATCGGATACGGGAGAGCGATCGAACTCGTTTTGACCGGGGAGATGATAACTGCGGAAGAAGGTTATAGAATCGGAATTCTCAACAAACTCGTAAAAGAAGGGGACGATCTATTAGGAGTTTGTAAAATGATTGCGAATTCCATCTTGAAAAAAGGACCGCAGGCGATCGAAAGGGTGAAAAAAACGATCCAGCAAGGTCTTAACGTTTCTCTCAAAGAAGGAATCTCGATCGAAGAAAAAGCTTTCGGCTCCTGTTTCGACGGAGGTCAATCGAAAGAGGGAATGACCTCATTCTTAGAAAAAAGGTCTCCAAATTTTTAGTCTTTCCGAAATTTCGAGAAAGAATTTAAGAACTCCGGCTTGTCGGAGTTCCGACGCGGGGATTTGTGCTTGCAAGATTAGAATTTTGTGATAGAGGAGAATTTCCGGAACTTTTTCCACCACCCGCCCCTCCACCCAAGATCAGGGTGGGGCGCGCGTCTTCACGAAGGATTGTCGGAGTTCCGACGGCGGGGATTTGTGCTTGCAAGATTAGAATTTTGTGATAGAGGAGAATTTCCGGAACTTTTTCCACCACCCGCCCCTCCACCCAAGGTCAGGGTGGGGCGCGCGTCTTCACGGAGGATTGTCGGAGTTCCGACGGATTTATCTTAAAGATTCAAAAAAATTTTGAATAAGCTTCTGAGATTTGGATGGAGGGGAGAAAGAGCTTAAAATATCGGAAATTTTCGTCTCTCTCGGAATTGCGACAACTCTAAGAAAAACGGAAATCCGGATCTTCTTCCCGATGTAAAATTCAAAGAAAAAAAGAAAATATGTTTCAACTAAAATCTAAAAATATTCCTATTCTTCTTTTTCTCTTCGCCGTTTCATACAACGTAGATGCAAAAGACATTGAAAAAATTACGATCTTCGTGGACGAGCATCCGCTTCTTGTAGAAGTCGTGAGTACTCCAGCCGATCGCGCTCGCGGCCTGATGTATCGAAAATCTTTGGGTGAAAATGAGGGAATGCTTTTTGTTTTTTCGGAACCGGACTATCTAAGTTTTTGGATGAAGAATACTTGGATTCCTCTGAGCATCGCGTACTTTAATCGCGACAAAAGAATCACCGATATTCACGACATGAAACCGAACCAGACAAAAGAACTTTATCATTCGAGCGAAAAGGCTTTGTATGCTTTGGAAGTCAATCAGGGATGGTTCGTAAAAAGAAAGATCAGCAAGTTCGGAGTTTTGAAAATTCCGGATCGAGTCAGAGCGGCTCAGTAATCAGGGACGAATCCCTGATTACTTATAAAATTCTTAAAGGGCTTCGGCTGTCAGTTTTGCTTCCAATTCGTTTAACGTTTTGGTTTCGATCACTTTTGTGGACTTCAGCTTTCCTTGTTCCGCCATTTTTAGAATGGTCTTTGAACCGATCGTTTCCGCGCTAACCGCGATTTCTTCCAGCTTTCCGTTCTTTTCTACGTAAAACTTTCCAGGCTCTGATCGAAGAGTGGAAAGATATTGCGATTTTCCGTCTTTTTCAACCTGAAGATCCAGTCTGCTTCCAAAATTAGAATAGGTTAAAGTCAGCTTCTCACCTTGTTCTTCGAAAGTTTTTACGTATTTTCCATCTTTATCATATTCGTTGTAACCGACCGGATTGCTTCCAGACCAGAATTCGATGAGGTTGAATAGAACGATGTCAAAGAAAAAACCAACCGCGTAAAGAATGCTAAACGGAAAATACATTACGAGAGTTTTGATAATCTTCGCGAGCAGCCCGCTTCCGATATTGAAACCTTCGTTTACGTCATACACTTTTTTGACGATGGCAAATTTACCGAAACAATTTGCGAATGAAAGAAGGGTGATCATCGGAATGAGGAGAACGACGAGAGACTTACGAAACTTATTTTGTTGCATGAAAAACAACTCCTTGGTCAGATTTCTGAGAATTGAATCCTTGAATCGAAATTTATGCAAGATTTTTCTTTTTTCAAGCTGGAGAAATTCGAGCGGGAAGGTAAATTGCGGGAGTTCATAATTCCTTGACCGGATCCAGGTGCGGAAAAACATGAGAGGAACATCGGGAGTAGAAGTTTGCTTTTTCCTACTTTAGAATTTTTTGTATTTTTTGTCTTCGTATTCCTGATCTACTGGTATATCATTCCCTTTTTCTTCGGGAAGGACGCGAGAGCTCTCACCGTTACCCACAGTTTTCTTCTTATCGTAAGTTACTATTTTTACATGAGTTGGGATTGGAGATTCGGGGGACTGATTCTTCTTTCCACCGTGATCGACTTCGTGCTTGCGGAAAGAATTCACGCGAGCGAGAATAAGGAAACCAAATTTTTTCTCATCACGATCAGCTTAATTCTCAATCTTGTCTTCATTCTAGGTTTTTTTAAATACTATAATTTTTTCGCGAATTCGCTCAATTTATTTCTAACAACGTTAGGAGCCGGAAATTCTCTTCCGATTATAAACATCATCCTTCCAGTTGGAATTTCTTTTTATACGTTTCAATCTTTGAGTTATACAATCGATGTCTATCGAGGACAAATTCTTCCGGAAAAGAGCTTCTTAAGATTTGCACTGTTTGTTTCGTTTTTTCCCCAGCTTGTAGCAGGTCCGATCGTAACTGCGAGAACCTTTCTTCCGCAGATGAATTCGGTTAAGAATATGACCGAGATTCCGTTCCGAATCGCGATCCGTTTTTTTATTCTCGGCTATATTAAGAAAGTTGTAATTTCCGATAACGTCTCTCCGATCGTTGATTTGATTTTTGGTCAGCCGGAAAAATTCGGAACGGCCGCGCTTTGGCTCGCTGCGACTTTGTTTATGATTCAGATCTACTGCGATTTTAGCGGTTACACGGACATGGCTTATTCTGCGGCGCTTCTTTTGGGGTATGAACTTCCGGAAAATTTTAGGATGCCTTTTACCGCGAGAAGTATTACCGAATATTGGAGGAGATGGCATATTACTCTTTCGACCTGGCTTCGGGATTACGTCTATATCTCGTTAGGTGGAAATCGAGCCGGCGTTTTCCGCCACAGATTTAATCTTTGGTTTACTATGTTTATCGCCGGATTTTGGCACGGTGCGAATTGGACTTTTATCGTTTGGGGAAGCTGTCAGGGAACCCTTCTTTTGATCGAAGCCATTTACTCAAATATTAAGGAGAGACATTTTCCGAACTTTAGAATTCTTCCGGAAAAGATATTAGCGCCGATACAAATATTCTTGGCAAATTTCGTTTCCGTTGCAGTAGGAACTTGTTTTCGCTCCGAATCCCTTGCGAAAGAAT
The DNA here is from genome assembly GCF_016919175.1 of Leptospira ainlahdjerensis. Taxonomy (GTDB): domain Bacteria; phylum Spirochaetota; class Leptospiria; order Leptospirales; family Leptospiraceae; genus Leptospira; species Leptospira ainlahdjerensis. The sequence goes on from NZ_JAFFPU010000029.1 coordinate 110,665, forward strand.
GGGTCATGGTAAAAACGATGTTTGTTTATTCCGAAGGTGGTTTGCGTCCTTATATGTTGAAGACCGGAATTCCGGTGATTCTCACCGTTTTTATCGGACAGTGGCTTGGGCATTTGATCTTTGAAAAAAAGAAAAACTGGGAAATTCCGGTATGGCTTGAGTTCACATTCTATCCCGTATTGTTTGTCGGGTTGGCTCTTTTGACTCCGGATTTAGAAGTTCCTTTTATCTACTTTCAGTTCTGATCATCTATTAAGCGACTTCGTCTAACAAATGTTCTTCGCAAGCAGGTTTTGTTTTGTGGATTCCCTTTGAATATTCTAAGAATTTCAAAATGAAAATCCTTCTCGACAAACATTCATTCTGCTGTAACTCTGATCTGGATGTCCGGAAACCCTGATCAACAGCCGAGAAGCCATCGATACTATCCGGGTGTTTATGCGGACTATATCATACAAATCGAATTCGGTTTAATCACACTTCATGCAAAACTCGGAAATATTTCCGAAACCGGAATCTGTTTGATTTTTAACGGAGAAGATTTGGATCCTACGGAGCCTGTTTACGGGTCCGTCATCGAAAAAAAAACGGCCAGACGTCTTGAATTTGAAGGAGACATTGTGTGGTCCGGACCGGAGACGATCGATCATAAGTTACGATTCGTCTACGGACTTCGTTTTCGAGCGCCTATGATTCTTACGGAAACTCTTGTTCTGATCAATCTTTCGCTCCAGGATCCTTAAACCATTCTTCTTTCTTTCTATTTTTCCGGATTGCCATATCCGCTTCCTTAAGGATCTTTGAATTCAGGATTCAACTTCTACAAGCATGGACCAAAAACAAATCATTCCAAAAAAACCGACCCTGAGGGAAATCGAAATCGGTCTTCTAAAAAAGATCAAAGAAGGCGATGACGAGGCCTATATTCAGCTCGTAAATCCATTCCGGGAGAGACTTTTTCGAAAGGCCATCTCCATGGTGAAAGACGGAGATGACGCTGAGGATATCGTGCAAGACGCATTGATTTCCGGATATCGATCCATTCGTAATTTTAGAGCAGAATCCGGCGTTTATACATGGTTGTATCGGATCGTCGTCAACAAATCTAAGGACTTGTTAGCGAAACGGAAACGAGCTAAAGAGAATTCCATGGACGATAAGGAATATCAGGTAACGGATGAGAGAGTCGGATTCGAAAAAAAAATTGAACTTAGTGATGAGTCCAACTATCTAATTAGCAAAATCAACGAGTTGGAGGATCTCTACAAAGAGGTCATCGAACTCAGATATTTCGAGGAAATGTCCTACGCTGAAATCGCAGAGGTTTTAGGAACGAACGTAGGAACCGTGAAGAGCAGGCTCTTTAAGGCAAAAGAATTCTTGAAACATTTGATTTTACAAGACGGCAAAGGTGAAGGATATTTCAGGTAGAAAAAGATGAAAAGTTTACATTCAAAATTCAAGGTTCCGCTCTTTTTGAGAAAGGAAGACGGGGATCTGCTTAAGATTGAGAATTCTCTCGTAAAGACGATGTCCGAACTCAGAAACAAAGAACTCAGCTCCATCATGCTGAGTGAAGAATTCTCCCTCCGATTGAAAAACCAACTCCAACAGATAGAACCCGAACCCGAAAGTGGATGGGAAAGAATCCGAGAGAATGTCCTTTCCAACCGCGGTTTGCAGCTTTCCTTCTCCGCTATTCTAGCATTGGCAATCGTATTCGTTTCTTACAATCGTTTTCAATCTCCTTCGTCTCCTTCTTTAACGGAAAGATCCGGAACCGTTTTCGATTCGAAGGATTCGGGGAGTTTCAAGGATATTCCTTCCTCCGGTTCCTTTTCATCTTCGATAGACGAAGCTCTTCTCAAACAAATTCCTGCGAGCTCAGAAGCAAAAAAGACTTTAGATTCTCTTCAGAGATATTTTTCTGAAAAAGGTGATCTCAGAACTGTGGAAGAGCTCGGAAAAATTATAGAGAAGACCCAAGGGAAATAATTTCTTTTTTTAGTTCTTCTTCCTCCTTCCACAGATCTCAACAATTTGCCGTCCTTTTTTCAGGACGGCAAATTTTCATCGACTCTCTCTCAATCGGTTTTTTGAAGAAAGTGAGAATGGTTTGTTGTTCTCACGAACGTAGGATCTCACACATTTTCGAAGCGTTCTTGAAAGTGAGAATGGTTTGTTGTTCTCGCGAACGTAGGATCTCACACATTTTCGGACGTTCTTGAAAGGAGCGCCTACGCAGATATCATTCTTCCGACAAACAAGAATCCAAAAAAATGTGTTCGGACTTCCGGTTTGAGTTTCCCGAACATTTTAGAATCGACCCGAGTCGGTCTGGAAGGTTCTTTTCAATGAATTCTGAAAAAAGGATCTTGAAAGTGAAAAAGATCGAGTCAAAACTCAAAAAAAAACAAGGATCAAAGTTTTATTTTCGAATCCCGTCTTGTCTCCTCTGAAAAAAGCCGGGATCCACGAGATCGAGAATCCTTTTGGATTCCTGGTAAATTTCACTGTATTGCATTCCCCTACATACGTCCAAAATCAAGCAGGCGTGTTGGAGAATCCTGCAGCGAATCTTAAAATCATAAAGATCCTTTCTGGAATTCAAAGTATCTTTGAGACGAATTAAGTTTTTATAATATTCTAAAAGTTCCTTTTCGGAATAATTTCTCGTCTCTTCAAAAATTCCTCTTTCCGCAAGAACGACTGGAAGCACTTCTTTGAGATCCGATTCTTCTTGATAGGAACTTTTCAAGGTTTCGATCCAGTTTAGAATCGGTTCCGACTTGATCACCGAGAGTGGGGCGGCGGTAGGATCTTTGAGAAAGGCTTCCCGAAACAAGATGAGAGCTCTTCTTTCCTCTCCGGTTTGAAAAAGAGATTCCGCACGAAGATAGAGAAACTCCGGCGAATTTCTTTCCACGGAAGAGGCGTAGTTCAAAATTTCGAGCGCGTTTCTATAATCCCGAAAACGGATCAATTCACGAATAAGCCCCAAGAGCGCGGAAGGATCCTGAAAATGCAGACCTTCTCTTTGCACCGAGATCTTTAACTGATCCACTGCTTCGGAAAGGACAGATTCAGAAATACAACGAAACGAAGAAGTTCCCGAAAATTTTTTGAGTTCGAATGCGTTTTGAAAATCGGAAAAATATTGAATCAGAAGGTGGCTTCTTTCCCTTCCTTCCTTTGCATTGTGAATCCGATCGAGTCTATTGTCCCAATACGATGCAATGAAGAATCCGGCGATCACCTCAGGATGTTCGGGGTCTTCGTTTAAGAGAGAATCAAAATTCTTCTTTGCCTTTTCAAAATCTCCGTCGGAAAGATACTGATTTGCTTCTTCTAATTTTCTGGAAAAGGACATTGAGAATTTCTTTTTGGATTGAGATCCGGTGGAGACTCCACCGGAGCGAGGCACTTTCGAAATCGAATCAGTGAGTGGCTTTCTTATCGTGATGTTTGCTGACTTGTTTGACGATCTTGTCTTCCAGGCCGTCTATACAAGCGTAGATATCTTTGTTGGAATTTTGTGCGTTGAATTTGTTTCCATCTCCGTGAAGATTGAGATTCGCGCTGACTTCTCCATGGATCATTTCAAAAGAAATCTCGAACGATTGAACGGAATGGAGATACTTTGAAACTCGATCCAATTTACTATCCGCATATTCTTCGGCGGCTTTCGAATGATCGACATTCTTCCAGTTATAATTTATTTTCATAGGCGGCTCCGAATTTTTTTTGACCGGATCGTTTAGACAAAGAGAGGAGTCAGAAAATGTCAGGATCCGGGATTTCAGGTTAGTCTTGAAAGGAGAAGAGTCAAATCAAAAAAAAATCCCGCCCTTTCGGGCGGGCCAAGTCAGTTAGAACTAGAGATGGGATGAATTAATGGGCTCAAGTTACTTGAGTTATTGCGCGTTCGCAACGTTCTCCATGTGGATGGAACAAGCTTCTTGATATTTTTTATAAGCTTCTTCTTCAGCATTGAGGGCCGCGTCGATATCCCCGATTTTTTGATAGATTGAAATTACATTCTTAATGTTCTCAAGGGCTTGGCAGGATTTTCCTTGGCGAAACTCAGAAATGGATTTGAGGTAGAGAACCAAAGCGTAACCGGAAGATTCTTTTTCTCCCATTTTCTCACGGACATTGAGGGATTGGTTATAAAGATCGATCGCCGAGTTGTAATCTCTCACTTTTTGTTTGAGACTTCCCAGAGCACTGAGTTTGTTTGCAAGTTGAATATCGTTCTCGGGTGTAAACTTAATAAGCTCTTCCTCGACCTTTTGGGCCTCTGGCATAGCATAAAGTCCAGTAAAAATGCTTAAAAAGAGAGCAGCTGTTATAAACTTGTTCATCTTATCACCCCTAAATCCGTCTTCTGTATAGATATATGCAAGTGCCGTGCCAATTTTTGGGAAGAATCTCAGATTCTTTCTTTTTTTTCTGGTTCTGGGGAGGGCTTCAAAAATTGTCTAACGTAAGCATTCTGCCGGATGGTCGCGCTGCTTCTCGGTTAAGAGAAGGGTGAGGAAAGTCCGGACACCAGGAAACACGGGACCGGGTAATTCCCGGAATTCCGGCCTTCGAGAGAGATCTCGGTGATCGGGGTATGGACAAGTGCAACAGAAAGGATACCGCCTCTATCGAAGCGATTCGGTAGAGGTAAGGGTGAAATGGCGGGGTAAGAGCCCACCTCCGAGTTCGAGAGAAGTCGGGAACGGTAAACCCTCCCGGGTGCAATCTCAAATAGGCAACCTTTAGCCGTTTCCGCGGGGTTGCGGGTAGAGAGCAAGGACTCCGATCGGTAACTTTCGGAGCAAGATAAATGGCCATCCATCTCTTCGGAGAGGACAGAATCCGGCTTACAGGCAGAATGCGCCGAAATACTTTCGAATGAAGAATGAAACTTCAGCCTGCAGTTGCGAAAGCAGCTATAGGCTGAAGATGCTGGAATCCATTCCGTTTTTTAACCTTTGCAGAAGCCGAAAGAAGGGACTCCGGCGAACAGTTACGATTTTGCGTTTATACAACTTCGCCAAAACGACGAAGGAGAGTTTTTTAGAATAGAATTCTCGCGTTTATGCGAACTTCGTGAAAACGACGAAGGAGAGTTTTTTAGAACAGAATTCTCGCGTTTATGCGAACTTCGTGAAAACGACGAAGGAGAGTTTTTTAGAACAGAATTCTCGCGTTTATGCGAACTTCGTGAAAACGACGAAGGAGAGTTTTTTAGAATAGAATTCTCGCGTTTATGCGAACTTCGCCAAAACGACGAAGGAGAGTTTTTTAGAATAGAATTCTCGCGTTTATGCGAACTTCGTGAAAACGACGAGACTTACGGAAAGGAAAGGGATCCTTCCAAGATGGAAAAGTTCAGGTTTTTCAAATCGCAAAAAAACCAAAGAAAAGAAGCGGATTCTCATCCAAAGATTAAGTGGAATGTTATAAATTTAGGAACGAGTTTGATCTTGCATAGGATCAATCTTAGGAAGAATAGAAAGAATGCCAAAGCCGATTCGTTATCAATACAGTTATTCCCAGAAAGTTGCTTGGGGGGATATGGACGCCTTCGGACACGTAAATCACGTCGTCTATGCCAAATATTTTGAGAATGCAAGAGCAAGTTACTTCTCCGATCTAAAACTTTGGGATTCACCCGATCGTCCCTCAGAAGGTGGTCCCGTGATCACTCATATAGAAGTTGATTATAGAAAACAAGTCCGTTATCCGGAAATACTCTCGATCACTCTACAGGTGGATTCCGTAACTTCCCGCTCTTTTCATATATCCTGTACGATGTGGAATCAAGAAGAAGATTGTGTAGCGACAGCGAAAGGAGAATTTCTCTGGTTCAATTTTTCAACTCAAAGGCCCACCCAACTTCCGGATGTTTACAAAACCCTTCTTTTTCAGAAACAACCTTAAACCCGAAAGGAAGGGCCGTTTTAATCGACTTTTTTGTTTCGAATTTTTTTTGCTTTTCTTTGTTTTGCCGCTAAATCCTTTATTTTTAGAAGGTTTTGATCTTCTTTGGAAAACGATTCGAACTCATTTCTTTATGAGATCTTTTGAATTCTCTGGATTTGGAATATAATAAAAATAAAAAAAAAGCTATCTCGTTTTAATTCTCTCCGTTGAAGTCTCCTTATTCTTTCATGGAATGATTCCTCCGTATCGGACGTTTTTCTTTTTTACCCGATCTTTCCGAATTTTTGAGAATGAATTTTTTAGAAGTTTATTCTTGGCGGGTTCTCTTGTCACACATTCTCTCTGAGTTCAAAAAAAGCTCTAAGGGATTCTTTCCGAAAGATTGATTCTTTTTAGAGAAGAAGTAAAAATTCAAAAATGAGATAGAAGACTCTTCTTCGATTCTTAAAACCGATTGTTTTTTATTTTTAACTCTTTTTAAGAACGTGTAATTTCTTTGATTGTTTTTTTTACGTCTGGAAGAAGGACCGACTTTTTGGATTTATAGAACGATTTTCGATTTTCAAAAAAATATTTCTCCACTGTGAGGAATGAATTTCGAAGCTGAATCTTAAAAAGTCGGAGTTTCTTGCTGGGAGAGATGATCCGGAATCTACAAAAGTTTTTTCCAAAAAAGAATCCGTGATCCATTCTTAAATTAAAAAAATCAAAGTCGATACCCGTTCCGGGAATATGAGTTTTTTTACGAAGACCTGCGAAAAGAAAGAGGTCTTTTGGAAGTTAGGATCGTAAGAGTGTCCTTTGTTTTCGAACACTCTTATTTAGATTTTTGGTTTCTCTTTCGAAAATTCAGAATTCTATTCGATCAAATTCTAAAGTAGACTCAGAATCCAAGCATCCAAAGAATAAGCTCCTGCACCGGTGAAGACCAGAGCTAAAGCCGCGCCGGTCGCGAGAAGATGGAATTCATATCCTTCTCCTTTTTGCGCTCCGAACCAGTTGATAAAAAAACCGTGCTCTTTGTGGACCAAAATCGCCGCGCCTAACATGATGATCGCGATGCTCAGAGCCGTAAAACGGGTCAAAAGACCGAACACAAGAGCGACGGAACCGAGGGATTCACCGATGATTACGAGGAAGGCTACGATGGTCGGAAGTCCGGCCGTTCCCGTAAAATAACCCATCGTCCCTTTGAAACCGTAACCCCCGAACCACCCAAGAAGTTTTTGAGCTCCGTGAGGAAAAATTACAATTCCCAGTACCAATCTTAAAAGGAAGGGGCCTAGGTCTGAACTTGTGGAAAAAAGTGTCTCTAACATTCTGATTCTCCTTTTGCTCTACTTTAATACTTTAAGTTTGAAGTAGTCGCTTTATTCTTCAATAGTTTAAATATGAACTATTGGGTCAAGACAAAATTCTTCTCGAGGAATCGTTTCTGGTGAATTCGCACTGGATTCTTTTCCGGGCGAAAATGAGAGGACCTCGATAAATTAGGCGCGGATTCTTATAACTTAGAGATTGTTACGAACCTTTGCCTTGAGAAAGCAGTTTAAAAAGACTTGCCTTGCTTCCCCAAAGGGAGAGTTTCTTTCGTCATGTGTGATACATTCTTAGCGACACCTTCTTTTACCGGCAACGGTTCCATGATTTTTGGGAAGAATTCGGATCGGGAACCAAACGAGGCGCAAGCGCTGCTCCGCGTTCCTTCCCGCTCGAATGAAAAAGAGACAAAGTGTACGTATATTCAGGTTCCGAGCGTAAGAGAAACACAAGAAGTCATTTTATCCAAGCCCTTCCAGATGTGGGGCGCCGAAATGGGAGCGAATGCTTCGGGAGTTGTGATCGGAAACGAAGCCGTTTTTACAAAAATTCCTTTCGAAAAAAAGAACCAAGGGCTTACGGGAATGGATCTTCTTCGTCTTTCTTTGGAAAGAAGTAAAAACGCCGAGAGTGCAAGAGAAACCATTCTTCAACTTTTGGAACAGTTCGGTCAAGATGCCTGCGGCGGTTATTCGAATTCTTCTTTTTATTATCACAATAGTTTTTTGATCGCCGATTCTCAGAACGCTTTTGTTTTGGAGACCGCCGGCAAGTTCTGGGCTTGGAAAAAAATCGAAGGCTTTTATTCGATCTCAAACGGTCTTACCCTGGAAGACAACTACGACGCAATCCATCCGCGCGCGGTCGAGTTTGCTCTGAAGGAAGGTTGGGTTAAAAAAGGGGAATCCTTTTCGTTTCGGAACGCATTCTCGGATTCTTTTTTTACTTTTTTTAGTAAGTGTAAGGTTCGTCGTGCAAGGACCGCTTCCATGGGAGAATCCAAAAAAGGAAATTTCGATCCTCGTGCAGCGATGGAAATTCTAAGACAGGAAGGGGAACCGGGAAACATCCATTCTTTTTATCCTTCTTCTTCGGATATGGGTTCGGTTTGTCTTCACGCAACCGGTCCGATTACGCCTAACGGTACTACGGGTTCTTTTGTCGCTGAGCTCAAAAACGTGGTTTCCAAAAATCGTTTTTGGTTTACGGGAACTGCGATTCCTTCGATTTCCCTTTTTCTTCCCGCCGGTTTTCCTGGGACCAGTTTTTTGGAGAAGAATTTTGAACAGCCGGGAGCCGCTCTGGACACTTCTCTCTGGTGGACTCATGAAAAATTTTACAGGGAGATCCAACGTTTTTATCCCGACGCGAAAAATTTGATTCAGCCGCGGATCGCTTCTTTGGAAGAAGAATGGTTTCAAGAACTTTCCAAATTGGAGAAGAATTCCAATCCTTCCAGGGAGATCGATCTTTTGAGCGAAAAGGCGACGAGAGTCGCGCTTCAGGAATATCGTTTTTGGAACGCGAATTTGTTAAGCGAATTGAAGAAAAAGCGCCCCAAGAAGGCCTTTGCTCCGTTCTACAACCTGCAATGGTCTTCTTGGAATCAAAAGGTGGGAATCAACGTTTCTTAGAAGCGGATTTCCGAATTCTTAAATTGATAAGTTCCACGCCGAGAGAAAACGCCATCGAAAAATAGACGTATCCTTTCGGTATGTGAAAGTGAAGTCCGTCCGCAAATAACATCGCACCGATCATGATTAAAAAAGATAGTGCGAGAATTTTCATCGTCGGGTGTTCGTTGATAAAATCGCTCACCGAACCGGAAAAGATCAACATTACGATCATCGAAAGAATGACCGCTACTACCATCACTTCGAAATTTCCGGAAAGACCGACCGCAGTTACGATCGAATCCACCGAAAAGATGATGTCCAAAAGGATGAGTTGTACGATGACTCCCCAGAAGGAAACTTTTTCTTTCTGGGATCCTGAATTGCCTTCTTCGTCGGCTCCTTCAATTTTCCCGTGAATCTCGCTCGTACTTTTGGCGATTAGAAATAGTCCCCCGCCCAACATAATGAGGTCCCTTCCGGAGACAGCAAAATCGAAAACCGTAAAAAGTGCATTGGTAAGAGAAGCGATCCAAGTGACGGCAAAGAGAAGTCCGATTCTAAAACCGAGGGCGAGGGTAAGTCCCAAGTTTCTCGCTTTCGCTTGTTGATTTTTTGCAAGTTTTCCCGCCACGATGGAAAGAAATACGATGTTGTCGATTCCGAGTACGATTTCCATCAGGGTGAGGGTAAGGATTGCGACGATCTTATCGGGAGTTAGGAGTTCCATGCAAATGCAGTTAATTTTTCGAAAACCAAGAAATCAATCGATTTACAAGGAAATTTAAGAGGTCATACTGGGGAAGTATGGAGTTTCTTCCGGAAGTTTTTCGAAACAAAGAGGTGAATGGAATTCACCTTCGCGCCAAAACGATTCTTTCCTGTCTTCCACCTCGTTTGAGCCTTCTCGTTTTTTTGAGACATTCCGGTTGTATTTTTAGCAGAGAAGCTGTGCAGGATCTGAGAGAAATTTCGGAGTCCTGTCTTTCCTTTCCCCCGATCCTTTTTTTCTTTCCCGGAGAATCGGAAGATGCGATAGAATTTTTTGCAGGAATCTGGGAGGACGCTTCGGTCGTCGCGGATTCTCAGATTGAATTCTATCGAAGCCTGGGTTTAAAAAATGCAAACATCGTTCAGCTTGCGGGTCCTGAGGTTTTAATCGGAACCGCAAGAGCCACTTTTAAGGGGCATTTTTACGGGCTTCCGGGGAAACATTCTCTGCAAATGCCGGGGGTCTTTTTGGTCGTTAAGGATCGGATCGTTTGGGAACATTCTTACAGACATATCGGAGATCATCCCGATTGGAGAAACCTCCCCGGAGTAACCTTGCTTCCGGGTGCCGAATTCGGTCCGGACGTGATGCCTGCGTAAAAATGAAAACTTATTCTTCTATTCTCTTTGGGGATCTCTCAAATCCTGGATGAAACAAGCCGGTTCCCATTGCACAATCCAATAGAAAATTTTTCGAATCTTCCTTTAGCTCCTTTAATCCAGCAATCCATCAAAGACGTTGGATATTCAAAACCGACGCCGATTCAAATTCAGGCGATTCCTCCTTTGCTCGAAGGAAAAGACCTTTTGGGTTGCGCCCAAACAGGGACCGGTAAAACGGCAGCCTTCGCGCTTCCGATTCTTCATCGTTTATTTTCGAATCATCGAAAGGCCGCGGCAAAACAAACCCGAGTTTTGGTTTTGACTCCTACGAGAGAACTCGCGATCCAAGTTCACGATAGTTTTAAAGTCTACGGCCAACATCTGAAATTAAAAACCGCCGTAATCTTCGGAGGGGTAGGTCAGAGCCCTCAGGTAAAAAGTCTTTCTTCCGGTGTGGACGTTCTTGTGGCGACACCGGGAAGGCTCGTGGATCTGATCGATCAAAGATTCTTAAGTTTGAACGAACTTGAAGTTTTCGTTTTGGACGAAGCGGATCGGATGCTCGATATGGGTTTTATTCACTCCATAAAAAAGATCATCGCGATGCTGCCGAAAAAACGTCATAATCTTTTCTTCTCGGCGACAATGCCCCCTGATATTGAAAAACTTGCGGGGACAATGCTCGTAAATCCGGTTCGAATCGAAGTGACTCCGGTTTCTTCTACAGTAGAATTGATTCAGCAATCGGTAATGTTTGTGGATTCCGACAAAAAGAAGGAACTTCTAAAACATCTTTTTAAGAATCCGGAACTAAAAAGAGTGATCGTTTTTACGAAGACAAAACACGGGGCCAATCGTGTTTCCGAACTTTTGGGGAAGAGCGGAATTTCCGTGGATGTGATTCACGGGAACAAATCCCAATCCGCGAGACAAAGAGCTTTAGAAGATTTTAGAGCCGGAAAAATCCGCGCACTCATCGCGACCGATATCGCGGCGAGAGGGATCGACATCGATGAAATTTCCCACGTGATCAATTATGAGATTCCGAACATTCCCGAAAGTTACGTGCATAGAATCGGAAGGACTGCGAGAGCGGGTACTCAAGGGGTCGCAATTTCGTTATGCGACATGGAAGAGAGGGCCTTCGTTCGGGACATCGAAAGAGTGATCGGTCAGAAGATTCCCGTCAATCAACAACAACCTTTCCATTCGGAAAACGTAATGCACTTTACCGGACGGATCAAGCCCAAGTCGAATTCGGGAGGCAGACCTCCACAGAGATTCCATTCGTCTCCCAGTCGTAAAAAGACGAATTCTCCTTCGAAGCAGAGATCTTTCCGTTAAGGGGAGGTTTAGTCGGAACTCCGACAATTCTACCGTAAAAGTCGCGGGCCCCACCCTGATCTTGGGAAACTCAGTGCATCGCTTCCTATGGGGCGCTCGCAGGGGCGGGGGGCGGAAGATTTCCGGAGGACTTTCCTTTATCACAAAATTCTAATTTTGCAAACACAAATCCCCGTGTAGGAACTCCTACAAAACCCTTTCATGCTGGACAATTCTCTTTGCACCCCCTCCTAACTTGTGGATAAGCTTACGCTGATCTCGGGAAACTCAGTGCGTCGCTTCCTTATGGGGCGCTGCAGGGGAGCGGTGGCGAGAAAAACTCAGGAGACTTTTCCTCCATCAGAAAAACAAATTTTTCGCGAGCCAAAACCCCTGCGTAGGAACTCCAGCAGATTCCTAAAAATGTTTATCTCACCACGGTGACCGAACAAGGCGCGTGGTGGACAATTCGGTCAGAAACGGAACCGACTAAAAATCTTCCGACCGCAGAAAGCCCTCTTGAACCGATAACGATCATATCATATTTTCCTTTTGCCGCGGTCTCTACGATCGTATCCGCAGGGTACCCCTCAAGGACCAAACGATCCCATTTGATTTCCGGAGATTCATCCAAGGTAGAATGAATCTTTTCAAATCTCTGCTCGCTGATCCACTTTACCCGGTCTTTTCCCTCGGGGGCCTTTTCATAATAACCGGGAAGGGGACCGAATTCTTCGACAACTTCCAAGATCGTCAGACTCGCACTCGAAACCTTTGCAAGCGCGATTCCCATTTCCAACGCTTTTTTAGAACTCTCGGAGCCGTCCACAGGAACCAGTATTTTTTTAATCAGTCTTTGCATGTTTTTTCTCTTTTGCAGAAGTGTATCTCCCCGAGTCGGTTTTCCAATCAAAAAATGGAAAATTTTATACAAAGGAGCATTGATTTTGATCAAAGGTGGAAGGACGAATCGCCAAAAGTTTTAGACAAAGAAAACAAAATTCTCCCTTTTTCGACTATGAATCAAAAGACCGACATAGATCGAATATTAGTAAATTCTTATTTAGAATATAAGAAAACGGGAAAACCAGATCAGCTTTTAAAACAAGCCGATTTCTGGGTCCAAAGGTTTGCTGTCCGTAAATACTCCCTGGACGAAGACGGAAGGTCGGAAGTCCTCCTCAATTTTATACAAAGAATCGAAAGCTTCGTAAAAATCTACGAGACACAAGGATACAGAAATTTTCCGGCCTTTGCGTTCGTTTTTTGGAAACACCTGGTCTTCAATCAATGGAAAAAGGAAAAAAAACGCTCCCAAAAAGAAGCCGCTTATTTGGATCCAGACCGGCTGGAAGGAGCTCCTTCTTTCGAACCCGGACAAGAAAAACGGATCGATCCTTTCCGCATTTTTCTTAGGGACATTTGGGAAAAAGGGGATTCAAGGGGAATTCTCATCTTCAAATTGAAACACAATCTTTATTTGGAAAGAAAGGAGATTCTTCTTCTCAAAAGAATCCTCTTAGCCTCCGGAAATTCCGTTTCGGAATTCTTGAAAGAAAGAAAGGAAAAACGATTTCGTTGTAGAAACAAAGAACTTCTGCTCCTGGAAAAATTGGAATCTTCTCATCAGATCCGATTCTCCAGACGAGAGGGGGCGATCTTTCTCTCCTCCAGGCTCAAAGAAAAATTCAAAAAAAAACTTCTCAAAGCCGATTCTATTTATACCTTTCTGGAAATCGCAATTTGGTTTGGCTGGAACGAACACGGAGTCAAAAGACTCTATCACCAAACAATGAATAGCCTAAGACGATCGGGAATCGACTCGGAAGAGGATCTCTCCCAAGAATCCAAGTCGGCTTAGTCCGAAAAGATTTTCCTAAGAATCGTTTTGGAAAAAGTCCTTACCGATTCGAATTTTGGAAAGAAGAATCGAATCTTTTCTGCGAATCCATTTTTTTAGGACCACTTGTAAATTTTGTGTCAGAATCCGGTCTTTTTAAGTCGTCCCTTGTTTCTTGGAAAGGAATTGTTGACCGATGCCTGTATGCGGAAAAAAATAAGCTCGTCTGATAATGTGTAGATCACTTCCATACATCCCATACAATGGTTGTTCCAATTTTAAAAAAGAGTAAGAAATGAATCAGTCAGAATCACGCAGGCTTCGATGGAAATTGACGGTAGGTTTGGAATTGCTCACTACAATTTTGGCCGTTCCTTTGGCGGTTTTGTTTATTATTTCTGCCGGAGGTTACGACTTTGACCAAGCGATCGCGCTCATCATAGCCGCATTGATTTCAGTCACAACCTCTTACTTGCTTCCAACGATTCGTTTTTTTTATCTGGGAAAAATCCTTCGAAATCTGGAAGACAAGAACTGGTTTTCCCTCAACACACAGGAACGGGTCGTCGTAAAAACAAAAATTCTCAACTTCCCGGTTTACAATTCGGGTTTTTATCTGGTTCAGTGGAGTACGGGAATTCCGTTTGCCTGGTGGCTTATTCATTTCTTTTTTATCCCCACTTTTTTGGAATCTCTTCCCTTCCTTTTTCTTCCTCTGATCATCTATCCGATTTTAGGTGTTTCCCATTTTTTTCTAACTGAATCCAGCTTTGTCGATATCTTAGAATCCGATCGTCTCAACGAAGTACAAATCGATTCCGATAAAATTCGAATGGTGGGAGTTCACGCGAGAATTTTCAGCACGATCGTCTCGATTGCGATCCTACCGATTATCATTCTCGGTTATCTTTTGTTCGAAGAGACATCGGGTTGGATCAAACTCGGAGACGTGACAGTTCCTCTGGTATTAACGCTTATCTTTATGTTGATCGCAGTCGTAATCGCTTCTTATCAACTCTCTCTCACGATCCGAAGAAATTCCGAAAATATGATCCGTATTTTTGGAGAGATGTCCAATGGAAACCTGACCCACGTTCTTCCGATGGTTTCCAGCGACGAGTTGGGATCCAACAGCCGCGCTCTGAACGAATTTGTGAAACGGCTTCGTATCATCGTAAAAAGTGTTTCCAGAGAAGCCGAAAAACTTTCGGGAAGTTCGAAAACACTCGGAGACAACACGAAAGAATTGTCTAGAAAGATGCAGGACCAGGCCGCGTCCACCGAAGAGATGAGTTCCGGGGTCGAAGAGATTGCAGCGTCGATTCATTCTACGGCGTCCCGCGCCGAAGGTCAGACTCAGATCGCCAAAAAAGCACAGTCTTCTCTGGAAGCGTTGGAAGGAAGAATCCGCCAGGTTCACACCGCTCTTCTGGAAACCAAGGTTGATGCGGATCGAATGAGAAGCGAAACCAAAAGTGGGGAAGACGCATTGCAAGGAACTCAAAAAGCCATGGAAGCGATCGAGGAAAGCACTTCCAAGATGGGAGCCACCGTAAACGTAATCAAAGACATCACGGACCGAATCGGCTTACTTTCGTTAAACGCCGCGATCGAAGCCGCAAGAGCGGGCGAGGCCGGAAAGGGATTTGCGGTCGTTGCCCAGGAAATCGCGAAGTTGGGGGAACAAACTCAGGACAACGCCAAAAGAATCACGTCCGCTATCGCCGAGGCTTTGAACGCGACCAAAAGCGGAAGGGAAGTGATCGAATCGACGCAGACCGTATTCAAAAGAATCGGAGACACAGTAGGAATCACACTCGATCGGGTTTCCGAAGTCGCACAACTTTCGGATTCACAACTCGTAGCGAGCGAACAGGTAAAATCGGCGTTTGCCGATCTTTCCCATTCTTCCGATGAGATACGAAATCATACACAAGAACAGGCTCAGACTTCGACTGAGTTTTCCAAAACGATCGTCGCCATTTCGGAAACTACCGAATTCTTAAATCAAGTCGTATCCGAAATCGACGAACTCGCCATCAAATTGAACGAACAAGCAGGAAAACTCAAATCAGAAGTGGAATTTTTTACCACCTGATGAATTACTCCGTTTATCAATTGGAAGAATTCAAAATCAACCTGAGATAAAAGCGAATCATCTCCTCGTAGTTCGAAATCGAAATTCTTTCGTCGATCCCGTGAAATCTTTTTACGTCGTCGGGTTTGACTCGGACCGGGAAAAAACGGAACGCGTTATCCGCAACCGCGCCGTAGTGAAGAGAATCCGTATAAGCCGAAACGATGGCCGGAGCCACGATTACATCCTTGATCGTTTCCTGGATCGAACGTCGAATCGTTTCAAATCCAACCGAATCGATTTTCGAAACGGAAGAAGGTTCGAAAATCGTATCCGGGGGAATCAGACGGATTCTTTTGTCGTTTAGAATTTTTTCGGTCCGATTCAAAACACCTTGGTGAGAATCTCCTTGAAGAATTCTAAAATTGACCGTGGCCTCGGCGTTTGCGGGAAGAACGTTGTCTTTAAAACCGCCCGAAATTTTTGTGATCGCCGAAGTGGTGTGAAGTTGGGCTCTTGTAGAATTTTTTTCGTTCAGACGCAGTTTTAGAATCGGACCGAAAAGCCAGAGATTGCTCATGATCCAACGGGATCCGAACTTCATTTCGGGTGCGAGCCACTGAAACGTAGTCTTTTGAACATCTCCCAAAGAAAGAGGAAACGGATTTTCCTCCATACGGGACAAACCGGAACTTAGAATTCCGATCGCGGTTTCTTTCGGAGGCATCGAAGAATGTCCTCCCTCTTTGAGATCGACTTCGAGTCCGAGAGAAAGATAACCTTTGCCAGCGATTCCGATCAGAGCGATCGGCTTTTCGATTCCGGGAATCAAACCTTCCGCGATGATCTGACCCTCGTCCAAAACGTATTCAAAACGGATGTTTCTTTTCTTAAAAACTTCGGTGATCGCTTTGGCTCCGAGTTTTCCGTAGATAGTTTCCTCGTCCTGTCCGATCGCAATAAAAACGGAACGTTCCGGAACGTGCCCCCTTTGTATAAGAATTTCAATAGATTCTAATATAGCAAAGACGCTGCTTTTGTCGTCCCAGGCTCCTCTTCCCCAAACAAAACCGTCTCGAATTTCACCGCCGAAGGGATCGTGTGTCCATAGATTACTCGTGGACGGATCGACGTCCACGACGTCCGTGTGGGCGCAGAGAAGAATCGGTTTTAGATTCTGATTTTTACCTTCCCATTCGTAAAAAAAGGAAAAGTTGCTGACCTTCGTTTTTTTGAGCGTCGATTCGATTAAAGGATAACTTTTGCGGAGGTGTTCGTTTAACAAAAGGAATTCGTTCGAATTCGACTTTGTATCGGTGAGAGAGGAAACCGTTTTAAAACGAACTCCCGCCGAAAGCCTTCGTAGGGCGGCGTCGATCGGAAGATTCTCCTCGGGAATCGGCTCTATTTTGGACTGAAACGAAGAAACCGAGAACGTACGAACGATCGTAAACAAAAGGAGGAGTAAAAGAACGGATAACGCAAAAAGAAGAACCTTTTTCATGATCAGTGTTTAAACTCCTTAGTCTGTTTTTCCAGCGCTAATTTACCGAGAAACAGGGAAAGTTGTTCGAAAATAAACTTGGATTGTTGTCCCCTAAATTCTTGAACCAAAAAATCCAAATCCTTTTTGAGATACAATTTCCCCTGCGAGACGACGGCATAAAGACTCGAAATTTTTGTAAGGTCGTTCGTCGGATCTTCTTGAAAGATTAAAAGATCCGGAGACGCCCCTTCTTGGATTGAAAAAGAAGTCTCGTTTCTGATCGCACGATTTGCGTCGACGGTCGCCATTCTCCAAACGTCGTAGGAAGGAATTCCGGCCTCCTGAAAGAGACGCATCTCCTGATGCAGACTTGCTCCCGGAACCACAAAGGGTTGTTGTGCGTCAGAGCCCAGATAAAGAGCGGCGCCCGCTCGAAAGAGTTTTAACAACAAGGATTTCTTTTTCAAAATCGCGGTCTGAACGTGATTTTGAAGATATTCTTTTTCTATGGATCGATACGCAGGAATTCCAATTTCCGGATTCCAGACTACTTCCCTATAAAAACGGGGCATCAAAGCTACGGCGGAATCCTCCTTAGCGGCTTCGTAATCGGAAAAGAGTAAAATCCGTTCGGACGCGACTAACGTAGGAGTATTCGCAATCTTGTTTTTGACAGAATGTTTTACTATGTCGTTTAACAATTTTTCGTTCACTTCGTTCCAATCCGATCCTCGATTTAAGACGTTGTCCCTTTTTAGGGAAGCGGGTCTCGGAATCCCGAAAAAATGCTGAACGTCCGGAATTTTAGATTCTTCGTAAGTCATTCCGTAAGGAACGTGACCGATCACGGGAAGCCCTTCCTTGTTTGCAGTTTCGACTAACGCACGTATTATCGGAACGTTTAGATTTTCATAGGATTTGATACAATCCGCGCCTTTTTTTTTAAGCGCGCGGACCGCTTCCGAGGCCTCTTCCGGAGAATTGACGAGGATTGAATTTTTCCATCTTGGAATTCCCGAAGTAACGAAAGCGTCGCAGGAAAAGATCCTAGGTCCAAAAAAATCTCCATCTTCGATTCCTTTTCTTGCGTAGGGGACGGCGGTTCCGTCGATATCGCCGGCGATTCTAACGCTCGTAACTCCGTGAGAAAGATAAAGGAGCGAAAAGTAAGGAATCAGATCCAAAAGATTGTGAGGAGGAAGATGTGCGTGCATATCTACGATTCCAGGAGTTGCCGTCATACCTGAAAATTCGGAAGAACTCCCGTAATGAACTTTTCTGATTTTGAAAATCCGACCGTTTCTAAATTCGAGACTGAGATTGGAAAAATTCTTACGATCCGGATTAAAAACACGAATCTGATCCAAAACAAAATCCTCTTTTGGATGGATTCCGATCACCGGATACGATAAGGATCTCCAAAAAATCAGAATCAAACCGGATAGGACGCACAAGAATGTGATGATTATTTTTTGTTTCATAAAGTTCCCCGCAATCTACAAAAGTGAGATATCCTCATTTTTTAAAGTTTTATAATCATGAGGAATCCTCATTTTTATGTCAAGAATGATTTGATTGAATGAAAAAAGAAAGAATTGAGGATGGCGGAATGGACGGAGAGTCAGTTTTACTTGCGAGGGCCAAGCCGGTTCAGAAAAGAGCTCGGGCAAAGCAGGAATCGATATTGAATTCCGCCAGAGAATTAATTCTAAAGGTAGGCCCGGATCGTTTTACTCTACAGGAAATTGCGGACTATATCGGTTCTCCGATCGGGACGATTTACCGTTATTATTCGGGAAAACCCGCGATCTTAAGGGCCATCGCGCAGTCTTATCTCGAAACGCTTCGTTCGGATCTCGAAAGAGAACTCCGTCAATACCGGGAAAAAAATCCTGACGAAATTCAATTCCAGAGGGTGATCAAAAAAATCCTGGAACTTTTTGAAAAGGCGTATTCGAACGACCCGGTTTTCCAGATCGTCTGGAGCGGTTCGCAGGCTTATCCGACTCTTCGAGAATTGGATCTGGAGGACACAAGAAAGAATGCTGAAATCATCGCCGACTCGATAGAGTGTTTCGTTCCTAAGATGAAAAAACAGAGATTGATGGATCTTTGTATTCTCGTTTGCGACTCGATCGGAAGTGCGCTTCGGCTCACTTCGATGATGGAAGAAAAAGAAAAAAGAGGGGTTCTTTTGCAATTACGGGGAATGATAACGAACCACCTCTATATGGCTTATAAGAGTTTTGGACCCGATTGAGTAATTTGTTTTTTTAGGAATTTAATTTTTGCCGAAATCAGAGACGGGAGTTTTTAAAAACAAATTCATTCCACCGATCACGGAACCGAAAATCAGACTCGCGACTACGAGAGGAATTAAGTGTTGATAGTTTCCAGGAATGACGACTAACGCGATCAGCCAGGGAAGATTCATAATTTCTGTAAAAATCAGAGCGGTCCAGAATTTCGAAAACCCGCTTTCTACGAGGCTGACTATCATACCGCAGGAAAACCAAAAAAGAATCGATTGAACTAACATCCAAGTCCCCACGTTCGGATCCGCAAAACCCACGAGCAGTCCTTCTAAAATTCCTGAAATAATCCCGATTACGAAAGCGTTTCTCCAACGAATTTGATTTCGATTCATACAAGCTCCTTTTTTCTTTGTTGAGAATTTCGATTCACGTGCCTTCGTAAAATGAAATTCGTTTCCATAAGATATTTTATCGATAAGGAATATGCAGTCTTTCTAAAGTATTCGTCGAAAGGTGTCATATATCGGTTTTATCCCTTTTTTCGAGTCTGTTTCCTGCTATACCGTAAAATAGAATCAACCGTCTTTATTTAGGAATCAATATCCAATAAAAGGGAGTGAACGTAGATTCGATTCCAAATTCATGAGCAAGCGAGCTTTTTAACCTTGTTGTATTCCAAAGAAAAAGCAAGGGAAACGCCGGGAGCGAAAACATGCAGAATTTGAACGCAGAATCCAAACTTCTTAAAACACAGGAATATTTTACGGAAGTCCGCTGGCAGGAAATCGATCAGAATCAACACGTAAACAACATCGTCTTTCTCGGATATTTTGACGAAGCGAGGTTTCGAGCTATGGTTCAATCGGGTGTGGATATGAATCGTCTGCTCAAGGAGTTTGGAATCAGCCCGGTTGTCACCAAAATCGAATTGGAATACAAAAACGAACTCACCTATCCGGAAAAGATCCGAATCGACTCCAAAATCAGATTCGAAGGAAAAATAAAAGCCTTTCACGATCAATACGCATATCGTCTTTCGGACGGAAAACTCGTGGCGGTGTGCCTCGCGCACTGGTTTTTTATGGACATTCATAAGCGAAAGCCGGTCGCTCTCGCACAAATCGGAATCGATTCCGTAAATCCTGAAATGTCCTCGTTAAATTAGAATTTTATAATTTACTGTTGTTTTGTTTTTCGATTTGGACGAATGCGCGCGTTTTTATAAAACGCGCGCCGTTTTTTTGGAGCCGAGAATTATAGAATTTTCCAACCCTTGTCTTTGAGTTTGTTTTTAAAATGCGAAAACTCTTCTTTGATGGAAGCGACCGCCTTAAAACCGGCTTCGATGCCTCGATTGACTGAGCGCGTGAGTTTTTCGGCGCTCGTGGTCACCATCGTCAATTCTTGATAGGTCGGAGCGACCACCTTGATACGAACGTCCTTGGGAGGATGTTGGATGATTTGCATCGCGCGGTTGTACATCGTATGGTGTACTTTTGTGATCATGTGATGGAGTTTTTTGTTGGAAGGATACGCGAGCCAGCCTTCGAGTTTTGAAATCGGACTTGAGAATTCGTCTTGATTGTTATTTAATACAACCGTAATGTCTTTATAACCCGCCTCGATCACCTTTTCGAGAGGGATCGGATCCGCGATTCCTCCGTCCCCGTAAAACTGACCGTCCAATTTCCATTTTCCGCGGGTTGCGATCGGAAGAGAGGTCGCCGCTTTGAGGAGATTGAGAGCGTTGGACGCCGATGTCTTTATATACTCGGCTTGAAGTTTTGCCAAATTTGTGACTACCACATAGAGAGGCGGGGCTTCTTTTTTATCGAAGTTTTCGGAAGGAAGGCGGTATTTTTCACCGAAAATATAGTCGATGAGATATTCCTGATCTAAGAGGGTTTTTCCTTTAAAGGGATGAAAAAAAGAAATAAATTTATTTCCAATGAGTTCCTTTTTCCAGATATCCAGAATTTTAAGGGATTCTTCATAACTCTGCTCGTAACCGGTTGCGTAGTAGGCGGCCGAACAAGAACCGGAGGAAACTCCTACGATAAGATCAAAATGTGTGGAGGGAATGTATTGGTGGAGAGCGGCTAAAACTCCGCCTGCAAAAGAACCCTTCATTCCGCCGCCGGCGACGATCAGCGCCGTGGATTTTTTTCCGGGTTTAGGAAGGGTATTGTTGTCCCTCTTAAAGGATTCTTTTCCGGGCGTAAAGTAGGAGCTCATACGAGCAAATTTTAGGAAAGGAGAATTCTTTCAATGAGATATCCGATTCTTTAGATCGAATTTTGAAGTTTCCCTTGGAGAAGCCGAACTTCAGACTCAGAACCGAGAATGAATCCGTGACGTCTAACGATTCTAAGATACGAATTGATCGAAAAAAACAAAAAAACGATTTCGGATCGAACCGGAAAAGGATACATTTCGAAATTGGACCGCACAAAATTCGAGTTGATCGTAATCCGATTTTGAACTTTTTTTGGCGGATCGACCTGAGATTCGAAAGAAGATCTTCGGATCTGCAGAATTCGAACTTCTACTCAAAAAAATATTCTAAGAGAGGGGAAAAAATGCGAAAGAATAAAACCCGTTTTCTTTTTCAAAAAACATCCTTGTGGAGAGGAGCGATTTTTCTCTTTCTTTGGTTCCATTGGAATCCGCTTCTCGCGGAGGCAAAAGAAGAATCGGTTCCCGTCGAAAAGAAAAAATCAAAATTCGAAATTCTCATCAAAAGACAAACCTACCAATGGACACCTTACGATTATACTTCCTATTCGGAACATTCTCCCTTTGAGAATTCGGTCAAAACGGAATCGGTCAAACAAAACCAAAAGGTTCTCATTCCCTTAACGTTTCGTTACGAAAATCCTGAGAAAAAATTTAGAATCGAAATTTCTGCATTCGAAGTGGAGTTGGCGAACGCAAATACGAACGTAACAGAAAATTCCGCCGGAAGTTTTCAAGTTCGAAGACAATACTTGAATCCGATGCTACGATCCGAGGCTGAATTGAATTATTATAAAATTCTAAACTTAACAGAAGATTGGAAATTGTTTGCCGGTGTCGGAATCCGAAATATCAACAAATACAAATACGGCTATTATCTGCGTGAAGGAAGATATCAGGAATACTTTTATACATACGGCCCTCAACTCGTTTTGAATACGGAATACAAACTCTGGAAAGAAATTTCCGTTCACTTGGGCCTCGATCTTTTCTACACGCAAGGGAATCGATTTTATAAAGAACAGATGTTACTTCCGGATTCCGTCGTAGTCTCGAACGGAAACGCAGGAGTCCAAGGAATCTATCGAGGATATGAAATCGATCTTTCTTTGAGTTATCGAATTTTAGAATCGGTGAAATTTTTTGCCGGTTACAACTATATCTATTCTTACTTTAGTTATTACGGATTCAAACAAACGGATTTGAGTATTGGGAATCCGCAAACAAGTCCGTTTCCCACACAAGGAAGCCACATTCCAACCATTTCTCATCCCGTTCGTTCGGGGAATCATGATATTTTACAGGGCTTTTATCTGGGAGCTTCCGTGACCTTTTGAGAAGAGGAAAAAAAGCTCTCTACAAATAGATATTATCCAATAGGATTCTTTTATTCGCCGATTATCGCCGAGCGGCTCTTTCGTTCTGAAAAAAAAAGTAAAACTCTCTTCGGAGTTTGATAGAATGATATTCTTATTTGTTATACGTTATACAACGTCGATCCGCTTTGTGTTTGGGCGTTGTCTGAAACGTTCGATTCTGATTTTAAGGGGGCGAAAAATCCGAGATAATTCGCTCGTTTGGATTTGGGTCCGAAATCTCTTCGGATTTTTTCGAAAAAGATCGAATGGAAGCAAATTATAGAACGTGATATTTAGAAAACAATCCTCTTTTGATTCTACTTCGAGACAATCAGGCCATAGCAAAATAGAGAGGGAATCATGGAAAACTACGAGACGATTTCGAAAGAGGAAAGGTTTGAAAGTTTACTTCCGAATTGTAAATTCATTCTCTTTCTTTTACAAAAAACCGAATCTTTTAAATATTAGATATATTCTGAAAAACGAATATACTATTTCACTGGTTCTGATTTTTTGGGTGACGGGCAAGATGGGGCAGACTGTAAATAAACTGTTCATAAGTTCCGAAGAGGTTTTTGCAAAATTCAAAAAGTTATTTCCAAAAATGAAAGAATTAGAAAGAAAGCTTCGCTTTTGTGAAAGAATTTGTCCGGATCCTTTTTTTAGAAAAACCTCTAAAATTCGGCTAATTTTTTTAAAAAGGGTTTGACCGGTCGAGAGAC
>NZ_JAFFPU010000016.1 GCF_016919175.1 Leptospira ainlahdjerensis
AATTATCTACTCCCTTTGAACATTCTTTCGATGTTGGACGCGCCGATTCTTATGGATGGAAAACTTCTCGGAATCATCTGTAACGAACACGTAGGCAAACGGCACTCTTGGACGTTAGAAGAACAAACATTTGTCGGTTCCCTCTCGGATATGATTCCGAGAATTTTTCAAGCGGTGGAAAGAAAAAAGGCCGAGGAAGAATTAAAAAAAGCGAATGAACGTTTGGAAAACACGGTGCGGACGAGAACCAAAATTATTATGAGTCAAAAGGAAGAGCTTGAACATCAGATCAAGATGGCCAAAAAAATACAGGGCGCTCTTTTGCCGGCTACTCTTCCAAAGTCCAAATATTTGGATCTACAATATCTTTACGAACCCATGATGGAACTCGGCGGAGATTTTGTGGACTTTCTCTACGACGAGGAACGTCTGACTCTCGGTTTTTTTATTTGTGACGTTTCGGGTCACGGAGTTTCTGCGGCATTGCTCGCTTCGATGGTGAAGATGTCTTATTCGAATTGGGGATCGTTTATTCAAAATCCGGAGTACGGTGTGGCTCATATTTATGAATCTCTCGCCGGAAAATTTGCGGGTCATTTTATTACCGCGATTCTCGGAACTCTAAACGTCAAAACCGGAGAAGGAAGAATGACCAACGCCGGTCATTGTCCACCCGTTCTTCTGAGCAGGGGAAAAAGGCCTCGCGTTTTTAATCAAACCGGCGCTTTGCTTACCGACTTGATTCCGCTCAAATTGGAAACGGTGCCGTTCCATTTGAATCCCGGCGATCGTCTGGTTCTTTATACGGACGGAATTATTGAAGCTTTCAATTTGAACCGGGAGATGTTTACCGAGGAACGTCTTCTTTCGAATTTGGATTCTTCCGAAAACGAAACTCTGGAAGGATTGTGTAAGAAAGTTTTTTCCGAGGTGGATCGTTTTATGGGAGTCGGTCACGAAGGTTTTTCGGACGATCTCACGCTTCTTGCACTGGAAAGAAAATAGAATTATAGTTAGGCGCCTTGATATTATTTTGAAACGAGTTTTCAAAGATGATACAAGGTTTTATCAAAATCAATGTCAAAAAGAAAAAGTAAGCGAAGAATGTAAGTTTACTCTTTATCGGAGATTAGAAAGGAATGAAAATCGTACCGAACTATTCGATTCTTCTTGCTGAAGACGACGAAAATAACGCCGAACTTCTTATTCGTCATCTGGAAAGATATAATTTCGAAGTGGATCATGTCGTCGACGGCTTTGCAGCGGAAATCAAACTTAGGAAACGGCGTTACGATTTGATTCTTACCGATAATAGAATGCCGAAACAAAGCGGTCTTAGTCTTTTAGAAAGAATTCCGGAAATCAACCGCACGACTCCAATTATTTTTTTAACCGTTAGCAATGAAAAGGAAACGATCATTCAAGCGGCACATAACAAAAGACTTGTCGCTTATCTTTTGAAACCGGTCGATACACAAGTCCTGCTGGAAAAAATCTGTCAAGGCTTGGGGATTCGTACGGATTCTCTCATCGATAAAAAAGCGTATCCTTTCGAGATGCATCCTTTGGACAAATCCGGTCACGGAACAGGGGTCGAGTTGAAGGGTTGTCCTTACGGAAAAAGTGTCGAAAAGTTAGTGCAAGAAATTTCATTTTTTCTAAAAGAACTTCCGAGTCTACGAAGTATTGTCATCAAAGTGAACCCGGAGTTTTATTATATCAAGAATGGTGAACAGTTGCTTTCCACTCTTGTGGATCGCCTCGCTATCAAATATGAAATCAAAAAGGAAGATATCAGCATTCTTAACTGACGGTGAATATCGCTTACTTGTTTTTAGTCCTTGTTCTATCGGTGTGTTTTTGAATCAAATTTTCCCGCATCCGGTGGAGGATCCGAAAAAGTTCGGATCTATCCTTCGTCGTCGTTCCGGAAAAAAGCCAGAGGTGTACCTTGCGGGAAAGACGTAGGATCTCCTTTCTTGCGAGGACTCCCGATTCGGTTAGATTTACCAAAGTGATACGCAGGTCTTTTTCCGAAGGGGTTCTGGCTATAAGTTTTAGATTTTCAAGACTTTGTATGATCGGAGTAATCGAAGATTGGTTACGGAGAATTTTTGCCGAGATGTCGCGCATGCTCTGTTTTCTTTTCGACAAAGCGCATAAAACGGCGCCCTGAGCCGGTAGAAGTGGCTGAACCGGAGATTTTTTATATTCGATTTCGATTTCGTTCAGGATCGAATCACGGAGTCCGGTGATCAAAAAAAGGATCAAGGACGAATCTATTCCTTCCCGCATTCGTATACCTCTCAAAAAAAGTTGACATTTTGAACGAACTTAGCCTGCGTATGGGAGGAAGGCAAGATTTTCCTTTGGCCCCAAAGTATTTAAGAAAGGTGGCTTATATGGAAATTAATTTCCTATTTTTGGGTGATTTGACTTCTACGCAGAGAAGTTTAATTTTGATCGCAGGTTTTGTCTTCGCTTGGTTCTTGGAACTCGTCTTTGGACTTCCTAAAAGTCTGAAAAATAAATTGTATCACTCGCGGATCAATCTAATCTTTTGGCTTACGACTTTTGTGATAAATCTGATTCTGGCCGGATTGATCGTAACGATCGTATCGTTTTCGATCTCAAGGGGCTACGGAATTCTCCAGATTTTCGGAATACAAGGATGGAGCGCTGTGTTTTTTTCGATTTTATTTTTGGACTTTTTCGCGGTTTATCTCACTCACCTTTTGGAGCATAAGATTCCTTTTTTATGGCGCTTTCACATAGTGCATCATTCCGATGTTTCGGTTGACGTGAGCACCGCGCTCCGTCATCATCCGGGCGAAGCACTTTTGAGAGCGTTTACAACCGCTTTGGGAGTGGGAATTTTAGGAGCGTCGATCGAGATTCTAATTTTATATCAGACTCTTTCCGGTTTATTCGCTCAACTCACACATATCGATACACGTCTGCCGAAACGTTTAGAGCGTTTTTTTTCCTTGGTCCTGATTACCCCGGGTTTACATAAGATACATCATCATTTTAAACAGCCCTATTCGGATCGAAATTATGGAAATATATTTTCTTTTTGGGATCGTATGTTCGGAACTTTTTCCATTCACGAAATCCAGGAGGTCGTCTACGGAATCGATATTTTGAAAAAGTCTGAAACTCGAGAAAAAAGTATCATGAGCCTTCTGAAATTACCTTTCGTTTACGAGAATGAAATTCAAAACGATCCTAGTTCTCTTTAAAAAAATGGAACCTGAGTTTGGAGATTTGGTCAGAGGATTAGAAAATGGGAGGAATCCAATGAAAGGATTTTTTAAAGTTTCCGGTCTGATTCTTGTGGTAGCTGCGTTGTTTGCGGGCGGATGTAGATTTTATAAGTCTCCTGAAAAAAGAGCAGAGTTTGTAGTAAAAAAGATCAGCTCCGAATTGGATCTAAACGATTCTCAAAAGAAAGAACTTAATCGTATCAAAGACGAGATTCTGTCTAAGAGAAAGGAACTAAAACT
The DNA here is from genome assembly GCF_016919175.1 of Leptospira ainlahdjerensis. Taxonomy (GTDB): domain Bacteria; phylum Spirochaetota; class Leptospiria; order Leptospirales; family Leptospiraceae; genus Leptospira; species Leptospira ainlahdjerensis. Next base: position 3,507 of record NZ_JAFFPU010000016.1, read on the forward strand.
CGAGGGGCCTCGTATTCCTGCGGAAGCTCTCGCAGAGTTTCGTCAGCCAACCTTGGATGAAAAAAAGATAAACAAATCGTTTGAATTGGAGATGAGTAAAATGACGGAGATGAGACAATTTATGACAAAAAAAGCTGTTGAATTTCATACGATTCTCACTCCGGATCAAAGAAATAAATTTGTGGATTTGATTACAGAGTTTCAAAAGAAACATCATCACCATGATGACTGAATCTGAATTTACGGATATCGTCAGTTCCACTAGGGACATTGTCCTCTCTGCGATCGAAAAAAACCTCGCAGAGAGGTTTTCTTACGCGATCGATGATGTGGCGCAAGAAACTTATTTCCGTGCATACAAAGCCTTAAAAAAAGATCAATTCCGCAAGGAATCAAAAATGAGCACTTGGCTGTACGCGATCGCCAGAAACGAATCCCTGAGAATGAACGATAAACTGAAAAGAGAAGAAGAACGCGCCGATAAGTTAGCCCGCTCGAAAAAACCGGAAGACTTTATCACTGGAAATTCCAACATGAATGGAAAGTCGGGTGATGCCGAAAATAATTCTCTGGAAGTGATTGGATTACTCCGTTCCCTTTTAGTCAAAATCCCAGATAAATACAGAAGGGTTTTGGAATTCTATCTGGCGGGTTATACCGAAAAACAAATCGCCGAAACCATGGGCGTAAAACCGGGAACGGTAAAGTCCAGGGCCGCGCGAGGAAAAGAGATGATGAAACGGGTCGGAACAAAGGAGAAATTTTATGAATAACCGTAATTCCTCTCCTATGAAGGGAGAAATTTTAAAAAGAAAACAGGATCAAGATTGGGTGAAACATATTTCGTCTAACGTGGTTCGAAGAGATAAAAAAGAGACGAGAAACAAAAGAATCCTCGGCGCTTCGCTGGTTCTTTTTTTGAGTTTGAGCTCTTATGTTGGGTTTTGGGTTCAGGATTCTTTTTTGGATTCTCGAGATCAGGACTTATTAAGTATTGGTGTTTTTGAGGAATTGGAAGAGGCTTTCAGTCGTTGAGGTCGGAAGCATTGTTTCGGTTTCCGTGACTGTTTTGCGCAAGGAAAGGTCTTTCCGGCGTTTGATTTCTTTTCGGAGATCCGAAATCCTGTTTCAAAACAGAATTATTGTATTCAAATTTATGAATGTGTTTTGATTCTTTGGATTTACTTTTTTCTTGGGGTGCGATGATTCCGGACTTTCCGAGCATGCTGCAGGTTTTGCGGCCGCATTTGTAAGAAAATACGGTTTCGATCTTATGCGGGAGCCGACTGACTTTACGCTCCCGTGTCCACAACCTTTTTTTCAGGAGAAGCTCTGTAGGAACAAATGAAGGGTTGTCTTAGATCATTCTCGGATTCTTTGCCCTTCCGATTCTTTGGTGTAAAAAAGTCCAGGGATTGAATTTTACTTATGTCTTTCTTTTTATAGGAGAATTTGGGGAAAGGGCGAGGGCGCTCCAACTCATTCAAGGGTTGAGGAGATTTTCTTGGGACTGCCCTCTTCAGAATGATCTTGTCGTAGCTCCGACGAGAGGAATTTTAGTTGCAGAAAGTGTGCTTTTCTGATAGAGAAAAGCCTGCCGAGGTTTTTCCCGCCACCGCTCCCCTCCACCCAAGTTCAGGGCGGGGCGCGCGCCTTTTACAGTTGAATTGTCGTAGTTCCGACAGATTTTTTTTAATTTTATCTTTAATCTTCCTTTTTTTGATTCGAGAGTTGTATCAAAAATTATAATTTACTAATGTATGGTTTATATCTTTTTGATTTTTTATCGAATTTTCGCCCCTTCTTGAATCCCTTCGCCCGGATATAAGATCACTTCGTCTCCTTCTTTGAGGCCGCCGACGATCAATGCGTTTTCCCCGCTTCTGGCTTCCATTGTAACTTTTGTTTTTCTCGCTTTGTTTTTCAAAACTTGAAAGACGAACCAATCGTCTCCTTCCCGAAACAAAGCCGCGGTAGGAGCGATTGTCTGGTTTTCTTTTTTATCGCTTATGATCTTACAACGAACTTGAAATCCTTCTCCCATCGTAGAAGGAGGATCAAAATCGACAATCGCTCTTACTCTTTGTTCTTCCACCCCCAAGGATGAAATTTTTGTAAAGGCGGCCGGTTCCACCATTCTCAATTTGCCTTCCAATTTTCCGCCGCCCCAACCTTCGATTTCCACCGGATTTCCGGAATGAAGATGAACCGCTTCTTGTGTAAGAACTTCCACAGAAATTTCCAAACGATCCGTGTTTCCGACTTCGAGAAGAGGGGCCCCCATTTCGATTGGACCTTCGCTTTCTCGTATCACTTTGAGCACCTTACCGCTGATAGGCGACTTTACGGACCGATCGATGTCCCATCTTACGATCGCAAGGGTTTCCCCTTTGTTTACCGATTCTCCTGCGTTCTTATGAATCCTTTTGAGAACTCCGCTTACTGGAGAATAGATCGTAAACTTTTCCTGAACTCTCGTGATTCCTTCCTCTTCGATGATCTGCTGATAAGTTCCCTTTACGATCTTTGCAGTCTCGGATACCACCGGTTTTGGTTTTAATAAAAACCATAAAAGTAAAACGAGAATCCCGATTCCGATTGCAACTTTGAATTTTTGATTCGAAACGATCGCCTTCCAATCTTCCTTCCAATTCATATCTATTCCCTTATCTTTAGGATCGATAAAAGATCCATGGTTTTGATTTTTGAATACAAAATAAAATAACTCAGCACGGAAGTCGCTAATGTCATAAGAATTGCGACAGCGTAGGTTTTATACGAGATAATCAGCGGAATTTTGAATCCTTCGGTTTCTACGGTCGTCATCAATAGATACGCGAACGCATATCCAAGTACACAACCGATCGGAAGAGAGGCTAGGATCTCGAATCCCAATTCTCCCGCTAAAATTCTAAATACTTCGTCCCTTGTAAAACCGAGAATCCTTAGGCTTCCCAGCTCGAAAATCCTTTCGGATAAGGAAATCATCGCCGTATTATAAACGACACCTATCGAAATGACGGAAGCGAATATAAAAAGAATCACCGTTGTCGCGAGTGTGCTCCGGGACATTGTATCCGTAAATACTTTGAGACTTCCGGCACGTGTGGAAATTCCCGAAATTTTCGGTACATCCTTCAATCTCGATAAAAGTCCGGCTTCTTCCTTTGCGTCAGTTCTGAGCGCGATAAGATTCACACTTTCACCTTCGCCTAACAATTGATTTACGGAGTTCAGATCCATATAGGCGCCTTGGCCGAGAAGTTCTTCCACAAGCCCGTCCACTCTCACCGTTGTCTTCTTGCGATTTCCTTCCAAGACTTCCATCTGAATTTGAGAGCCGGTTTTGATTTTTAACTTTTCAGCGACTCCTGAATTCAAAAAAATTCCGGAACTTGGAGGAGTGAGAATATTTCTTTTTTTTCCCACGAGTCTTCTCAGTTCCGCATCGTTTGGAATTCCTTGAAGCGCCATTTCCTTGGAAAGATGCCCCGTACGGATCCGGATCGGAATCATTCTGTAACCTTCTGCGGAAAGGACGGCGGGATCTTTTTGAAGATTGTTCACAGCCGTTTTGGAAACCGGTCCTAAAAAGGAAACCGTGATCGATTCTCTTTGTAGAAGATCGAATTGGATTTCGATCATCGCGTTTACGGCGTCCCTTGAAAACATCCCTAGAACCATAATCATTACGGAAGTCGAAATTCCTAAAATCGCTATCAAAGTTCTCACCGGTCTTCTCGTTAGGTTTCTAAGAATCATTCGGGTTTGTGTTGAAAGGGACTTTGTATAAGACTCGATCCAGTTTTTTTTAAAACTCATCGGAACCGGTGGACGCATCGCCTGAGCAGGATCCAATTTTAGAACTCTTAGGATCGAGTAGGTGGTTCCTAACGCACCCGAAAGAACTCCGATAAAAACTCCCAGAAGTCCGAGGGAAGGATTGAAAATAAAAACGAGGTCTGGAAATCGATAAAACTCGGCGTATAAATTTTTCATCGCATCTCCGAGCCAGATTCCGACCATAACCCCAAAAACGGATCCAAGACCGCTGATCACGGAAATGATTTTGAGATAATGCAGAGCGATTTCTAGATTCGAATATCCTAATGCTTTCAGGGTGGCGATCTGCTCCCGTTCTTTTGCGATGATCCTCGTGGAGACGATATGAAGTAAGAATGCGGCGACCCCGAGAAAAATCATCGGCAAAGAATAGGCCATCGTTCTGAGTTGTTTGAATTCGTCTCTGAGAAAAGAATGGGAAGGAAGTTTGTCCCGGTCGTAAGAGCCGTATCCCCCGTAGGGTTCCAAAATTTGATCCATTCTTTTGAGAACCGAGGTCTTTTGGGCCCCGGGTGCGAACGTGAACACCGCGTCGTTGAACGCACCGACCATTCCAAAGGCGTCCTCCATTCCCTTTCGATCCATCCATAGAATTCCGAAATGTTTATCATCGGGAAGAGGATTGGTTCCTCGGAATATATAAACGTATTCCGGAGACAACGCGACTCCGGTAACCTTAAGAATTTTTTTTTCACCTTGCAGAATCCCGACGATCCGATTTCCGGGAACGAGTTTGTTTGCGATCGCAAAGGCTTCGCTTAACAAAACTTCGTTGTTCCCTCTGGGAAGCCGACCCAAGCGGAGATGAGGAACGTTGATTCCTTCGGATAAGGAAACGAATCTTCCGGACGTCGGAAGGGTTTCATTCGGAATATCTAATACGGCTTCTTGGACGATTCGAGAACGGATCGTTCCGATTCCGGGAACGTCGACAAGATTTTGAAGAACGGATTCGGGGGCCCTTTTTAAGGAGACAAATCCCTGTGCGAAGTATGAGGAAGAATAGAATTTTTCGCGCGCCGAAAAAAGAGAATCGTATGCGCTTCTCGAAGCTACAAAAACCCCCACTCCTGCGGCGACGACTAAGGCGATCGTGATCCCCTGAGCTTTGAGAGATTTCATTTCTCGAAAAACTTTTCGATCGAGGGTTTTCACCAGTTCAATTCTCGGGTCGTTTTTTTACGGGAATTCTTTTTGTTGGAAACGATGGTTCCGTCCCTCATCTCTACGATTCGATCGGCCATCTGCGCGATTGTCGCGTTGTGCGTAATTACAACAGTTGTTGTTCCCAATTCCAGATTTACCTTTGAGATCGCGTCCAAGACGACTCTGCCGGTTTTGAAGTCCAGAGCACCGGTCGGTTCGTCGCAGAGAAGAACGTCCGGCCGTTTGGCGATGGCTCTTGCGATCGCGACCCTTTGTTGTTCTCCACCGGACATCTGTGCGGGGAAGTGATCCTTTCTTTCGATCAGTCCGACGAGTTCGAGCGCTTCCTCGGAGGTCATCGGATGAGAGCTAAGTTCGGTCACCAGGGAAACATTTTCAAGCGCAGTAAGACTCGGAATTAAATTATAAAATTGGAATACGAATCCTACGTGGTCCCTTCGATAAAGGGTAAGACTTTGATCGTCGCTCGAGAATAGGTCGTGATCTTGGAATCGCACTTCGCCGGAGGTGGGAGTGTCGAGTCCCCCTAAAATGTTCAGAAGAGTGGATTTGCCCGAACCGGACGGCCCTAAAAGAACCACAAACTCTCCGGATATGAGTTCCAAATCTACGTCGTGAAGCGCGGGAACTTCGATTTCTCCCATCTTGTAGATCTTACCGATTTTTTTGGCTTCGAATACGATCTCGTTTTTTTTTCGATTCTTTTGGATCATCGCAGGAGGCCATGTTGCTTTTTTTAAGAACTTCAGAAAAGAAAAATAATTTTCTTAGGACTTGATTTACATCATCGAAATTTTATCCTTTCCTTAATTCATTTTGCAATCTTTACAAAAAGGAAATTTTTCATTCATGCCTCCTGTTGGTCCGTCGCATCCTCCCGGTTTTCCAATTCCGGCGATTTCATTGACAATCACCTTTTTTGCGATTTTTGTTCTTTGGTTCAAAAGGCATCGATTTTCCTTTGATCGATGGTTCGTCTTTTTCCTGTTAGGTCTTAGCTGTCTTCACTTCGCTCATCTATTGAGAAGAGGTTTTGGAAGATCGTATTTCGATTTTTTTCATATTCCTCAGCTCCTCTTGGGGCCATTATTCTTTCTTTATTTAAAGGATATCACCGGTATCGGAGTCAGGAGAAAAGATTGGTTTCATTTTCTGCCGTATCTTGTTTTTGTTTTTTTATTCTTTCTATTTAGAATCCAAGAAGAATCGCGTTGGTTGTCGGACTTTTTTTTCGGTCCGGCGGGATGGGTTTTAAAAAGGACAACTTTTGTTTCTTTGCTTTTCTATTCTATCTTTAGCTATTGTAGAATTTACAAATTGGAAAAAGAGCCGATCAATCCGGCGATCGAGTCGTTGCAGTTTGGATGGTTGAAACTGCTGATCGTTCTCGTTTTTCTAATTTTGATCTATCAAACCGTATTCTTTTTTTGGAATGAACTTTCGGATTCTTCTTTGGAAGGAAATCTGCCTCCGATTCGAGGATACGATATTCTGATCTTTACGATTTTATTTTCTTTATTCGGGGTTCGTCAGAGTATGATTCATTCCGCCTGGCTTCTCGGACAAAACGATTCTGTCCCCGCCGTTAAAAAGAGAAAATACGAACGATCCGGTTTGGAATTCGGAAAGTTAAACGAATACGCGGTCTCTATAAAAGAATTTATGGATCTGAAAAAACCTTATCTCGACTGCGAATTCTCCTTAGATCAATTGGCCGAAAGTTTGAAAGTTCCGAGGGCGCACGTCACACAGGCGTTAAACGAGGTCCTGGAAACGAATTTTTACAATTTTATAAACGAATATCGAGTTCGGGAATTCATTCGACTCTTGGATACGATTCCGGAGGAAAAAGCCGGGGTTCTCAATTTGGCCTTCGACGCGGGGTTCAATTCCAAATCCACGTTCAATCAGGCGTTTAAGAGGATTATGGGAACTACTCCTTCGCTCTACATCTCCGAAAAAAGAGAAAAAAACGAGTCTTAGCCGATTGGTTCGGTCGACGATTTTCGTCCACTGCCTTATACTCAAGTGTCAATGGAACAATGCGCCAAGGCGCTTGACAAAAAAGGAGAAAATATGATTCAAAAAACGATTCTTATTCTTATATTGAGCCTTTCCTTTCTACTTTGTAAAAAGGAAGAATCGAACGACGATTTGACGATCGCAACTTTGGGAGTGATCGCGGCCAGCGGGTTTTGTAACGGAACTCTCGCGACTACGGGAGTTACGGTTTCCAAAACGACCGCTACGATCGATTCATCCTCCGGTTGTGTGACTGGCGTGACTACTTGTATGGACTCGGCTCTTCCGGCTTGGATCAAAGATAATTTTAAATGTTCTACGGCTTATGTTTCAGGAAATTCTTACATCTTTAAATCTCAAAACGTTCCGAACACCAAGAGTTACTATTACGGTTCCACTTCTCCTTTGTTTGAAGCGCTTCCCGGCGGTAACACACCCGCGGGAAATAATTCCGTTTCCAGTCAAAAAATAACCTATTCGATCCCGTCGACCCCGACCCAAGGAACTGGAAAAGTCGGAACTCAGAGCGGTTATGTTTCCATAGGAATCACCGTGAACGGGCTTGCAATTTTCAACAACGCGGCCAATCCACCGGATACTTTAGCCGTGGAAGCGCTTACCTTTGATAACTTCGGAGGACATCCTCAAAACACCGGAGTGTATCATCATCATGCAAGCGTTTCGAAGGTGAGTAACAACGACGCGAATCTAATCGGAATCATCTTGGATGGATACGCGCTTTACGGAAAAAAATGCGACTCGGGTACCGCCGCGACCGGAGACGATTTTACTCCTGTTTTGGATTCCTTACACGGTCATACCGCCGTTACGGTTCATTTTTCCACTCCTACCTATCATTACCATTTTGCTCCGGACGCAACTGCGGGTATCGATACTTTGATGGGATCCTTCTTTTACGGTACCGTGGGAAGTGTTTCGAACTAATTTTCCTTTTGTCCTTGGGATTCTTTTGACGTTCGTCTTTTCGAGTTGTCAAAAAAGTTCGACGGTTGATTTCTCCGATCCGGGTCTTGTGCGGGCTCAGGATCGGGTTTTCTATTTGAACAAACCTTTTGAAGGAATCATTCGAACGGAGATTCCGGCCTTAGGGGAAACACAATTCGCACATTACAAAAATGGAATGGAGGACGGAGAATTTATTTCCCGGAATCAAAGCGGTCAAGTATTGGAAAGAAGAAGATTCGAAAAAGGACAAAAGGTGGGGATTCATAGGGCTTGGTTTCCGAACGGAAACAACCGTTTCTATTCCGAATTCAAAAACGGAAAATACACAAACGATCGGTGGGAATGGCACGATAACGGCAAACCCTTTCTCTATGAAAAATACGACGAGGACGGGAAAATCCTCGTTTCAAAAAAATGGAATCGAAACGGTCAGATTTATATGAATACGGTGATAGCAACCGACGGAAGTTCATTCGGACTCCCGGGAAGCAAAATCTGCGAACCTATCAAAAAATCGGAATGAAAAATAATATGATGAGAATCTTATGTACTATTTTGATTTTTTTCTTTTCGATCGGTTGTGACGAAAAGAAGGAAACATTCTACCCCGAACTTACTTATTCTTCTTCTCCAAAGGACGGAATTCTCCCGTATTTTAAAGGTGATGTGATGGATCCTTTTTGGCCGGAAGAGAACGGAGTATTCCCTTCTGATCTCAAAAAGCTTCCAGAGTTCTCTCTTGTTTCGCACGAGAATCAGGAATTCAATCTCAAAAATCTTGGACAAAAATACACGTTAGTCGTCTTCTTTTATGCGAAGTGTAAGGGGATTTGTCCGATGATCACTCGGAACATGTTGACTTTTTTTCCTAAGATCGCGGATCAAAAGGACGTGCAGATAGTATCCATTTCGGTCAATCCCGAAATCGATACCGTGGATGTTTTAAAAAAATTCCGTTCTCTGTATAAAATTTCTCAGAGTCAATGGATTTTTTTGACGGGTTCTAAGAAGACAATTTTCAATCTTGCAAGAAATCAGTTTGGCGCTGATATCAAAGTAATCCAAGGAAAGGACGATCTGAACGATTTCGTTCATACGGAAAATGTTTATCTCATCGATCGAAAGAATTTTCTTCGCGGAGTTTATCGCGCTAAAGGATCCGGCGATTTGGAGAGACTTCGGATCGAATTGAATACCCTAAAAGAAGAAGACCGAAAAAATTCTTCCATTGCGATTTCCAAAAAATAGAATCCGAGAAAGTTTTTCCGGCGTAAAAGATTCCGAATTTTATCGAGTTTTAGACCTTGTCGCAAAACCAAAGAATTCCACTTTTGTAAGACCTGGAAAGTTGGAAAGTTCGTGGTAAGAAAACAGGAGTTCCGACAGATTGTTTCTCGAAGCGACTTCGGAGCTTTTGAAAAGGCTTCTTGTGATCCCAATTCCTATGGGAGTTCCTACATTTGAGTTTTTGGGAAAACTCCGCATTCAGACGTTTCAAAGCCCGGTTTTGAATTTTTTTTCGAGACGATACTTTGTCGGAGGAAGAATTCCAAAATTCTAATATTTCTAAGGGAGAAAATCCCAAAAGGACGAACCTCAAAAAAAAAGAATTCTTTCTAAAAAAAATTCTAAAATTCGCTCCGCGTTGATCGGCTCAGGAACCGTAAGAGGCGAGGGGGAAAAACTCCCTCGATTTGAGGAGAAAAACAATGAAAAACCTATCGCATATCATTCTGGACGGAAATCTTACAGCAGATCCGGAACTCAAAACTCTCAACAGCGGAAAAAGCGTTGCAACGTTTACTCTTGCAGTGAACCACGATTACAGATCGACTCCGGATCATCCGAGCGAGGTTTCTTACATCGACGTGGAAGCATGGGAGAAGCAGGCGGAGAACTGCCACGAATATCTCAAGAAGGGGAAAAAAGCGACCGTGATCGGAGAGCTCAGGCAGGATCGTTGGAAAGCACAGGACGGAGGCAATCGAAGTAAGATGAAGGTCGTCGTTCATACGGTTCGTTTTGACGGCTTACCGGGAAGAAGAGAAAAAGAGGCGGCTTAAAATTCTGAAGGGGGAGAATCGAAAGATTCTCCCCTGCGATTCGAAAAGATTCAAAATTAAAAATTCTACGATCTTTGATCGCGACAAAAATTCACATCCTTCTCTCGAAACCTTTTGTATTTAAGAATCGCACTTTTCAATCTGATCAAACATTCTTCCAGCGTCTCCAAAAAAAAGAAGCGGGAAACGCAGCTAAATACATAATAAAACCGTAAAGTAGAATCGTGATCAAAACCCGAGGATCTCCCGTCTGTTCATTCGCTAAAAAAAGGGCGAGAGAAAGATTTCTGATTCCGCTTACGATTCCGATGCTCCTTCTATCTTCTGCTTTTTCTCTAAACAAAAAAATTCCACTCGTAAAGGAAAAAACCGAGACAAGAAAAATCGTCGTCCAGACGAAGGGGCCGAATTCTAAAATTTGTTCCCAATATTTGAAAGCGAGATAGAGAATGGAAAATCCGAGCGCCAGGTTGCTAATTCGGACAAGATAGGGGGAAACTCGAAACGCAATGTTTTCTTTTGTCTTCCGAATCCAAAATCCGATTCCTAAAGGAAGGCCGAAGAAGATAAATCCGATCGCCAATAATTTGGGAAGAACCCGGAGCGCTTTTTCGAGTTCAAAGAGGGAACTTCCGGCATAAAGCGTTATGAGAACGGGAGCCGTAAAAAGACTCATAAAATTCAAAAGACTCAACATGGCCGCGCCGGTTCCGGGAGCTCCCTTTGCTTTTAAGATAAAAAGTCCCGCGGAGGCGCCTCCGCCCGAAGAAGCGCAGAGAAAGATTCCCAAGCTGATCGCCGAAGAGAGTTGAAAAACTTTGCAGAGGATAAATGCAAGGAGAGGAAGAAGGAAGAGATTGATAAAACAAACTCCAATTCCGATCTTAAACATTTTCTTTGTGGAATTCAATTGCTCTGAAGTGAGTTCGAGCCCGAGAGAACTCATCGAAGATAAGGCCAGAAGAATGAGTGCGGCTTCTAACATGGATTCTCCGTAGTATTTTTTCTTTCTATAAATTGCAATCAAAGATGCGGAAGTAGATTCTCCCGAAGTCCAAGAAAAGAGGGAGTTCCTACTTTTCTAGAAACTACGATCGGATTTCGGTCTTTGCCGGAAGGAGAATCTAAAAATTTCTGTAAAGCTGGACTGGAACCGAATTCCAAAAATCCTGGTTCAGAGTCGATTCTCCAAAAAATATATGAGTTCCCGCAAAATAACAGTCCTCCGAGTGCAAGCTCCGAAAAGAACAATTTCTTCTTTAACTCGTTTTCAAGAAGAAGAATTGAATGATTATAGAAAAACCCTTCCTTCCGGAACTCGGGAAGAAGTGGATTGCGACGAGGATACGATTCTTTTTCTTCATTCCAGTTTTGATCCTCTGGAATTTCTGAAAACGAAGGAGGTCCTACATCTTCCGGATGGAGAAATGATTCCCGTCGTTGCGATCGATCCGAACGGAGAAATTTTGATGCAGGCTTTCGGGAACGAGGAAAGTCAGAGATTGACCTTGGAAACCGGATTCGCCCATTATTTCAGCCGTTCTCGGAATCAGCTCTGGAAAAAAGGCGATACCTCCGGACATACTCAGAAAATTCTTCAGATTCTTTCCCCAAAGGACCGTTCCTTTTTGGTCTATCAAGTGGAGCAGAAAGTGGCGGCCTGTCACGAAGGATACTACAGTTGTTTTTTTAGAGAAAGAATGTCAGGAGGAGAATGGAATCCGCTTCCTGTCCCAAGAAATTTTCTTCCAGAAAAGAGCTAAAATTGCATTCTGACCTTGAACTCTCTTAAAAACCGGTCGAAGGAAATATAAGAACTTATGAATTTTAAAAAACTTTTGATTTTCGCGGGACTCTTTGTAGGAGCTCTTCTTTTGATCGCGGTTACGACTTTTTTTGTCGTGGATGAACTCAAGGGAGGAGCCGTAGGTTCCGGCCAAACAAAGTTGGATCTCCTCATCGAATCCGGAGATACTCCGGGAAAAATCGTAGAAACTCTCTCCACTCACGGGATGATCAAGTCCTCGAAATACTTTCTCTATCTCGTTCGTTTTACAAGAAGCGCAGGAAAGATCAAACAAGGTCTCTATGAGATCAACGATGGAATGGATTCTCGAAAGATTCTCCAAGTGATCACCGAGGGAAAGGTAAAACTCGTAAACTTTACGATTCCGGAAGGTTATAACAATCGTCAGATCGGAGATCTTCTTACTTCTAAAAAGCTCATCTCGAAACGTCAGGATTTTTTACTCGCTGCGAGCGAACCCGAACTCTTGAGAGAATTTAAAATTCCGGCAACTTCTGCGGAGGGATATCTATTCCCGGAAACATACAGTATTCCTATCAACTTTCCGGTGGATAAGATCGTAAGAATGATGATCAAAAGATTCTACGTTCGTATTCAAAAAATCGAAAAAGCTAAGAATCTTTCTCCCGCAGAACTTCATAAATTTGTAATATTGGCTTCGGTAGTCGAGAGGGAAGCTAAGAGAAACGAAGAAAGACCTCTGATGGCGGGAGTTTTTAACAATCGTCTGAAAAGAGATATGCCTCTCGAATCCTGTGCGACGATTCAATATCTTTTTGACAAACCTCACAGTAGAATCTTTGAAAAAGATCTAAAGATAGTTTCTCCCTACAATACCTATTTGAACAAAGGTTTTCCGCCAGGTCCGATTTCAAACCCAGGTTTTTCCGCGCTCGAAGCCGCGTTTTATCCAAAAGAATCCGAATATCTTTTCTTTCTCTTAAAAGGGGACGGTTATCATTACTTCGCTAAGACCTTGAAAGAACATTTGGAAGCGAAGAAAAAATACATAGACGTTCTTTACGACTGAGTAAAGAAGAATCATTCTTCAAGGCTTTCGATCGGGCTTGAAGAATGATTTTTGAGAAGTATAAGAATCATCCTAAGAATTTTTGGAAACCGTTCTCCATTTCAGAAGCCGAAATTCTTTTTCTATGAATTCGTAAAAATAGGTTTTTTCCGAGATCGAATCTCAAACGGACTTGAAGTCCGTTTGCAACCTCTTTTGGGAAGGAATGTTTTGTAGGAACAATCAGTGTAGGAACTCCCAATTTTAAGAGATTTGAGTTCGGACTCTAAAATTCTTCTGTACAGAAAAGGAATTCTCAGGCCGAATTCAAAAGTAGGGAATTCAAAAATGACCACTCCTGATTTAGAAATCAAAACAGTCACGCAAGAGTTGATGGAAGTTCAGAAGGCTCTGAATGTATTCCGAGAAAAACAGAAGAATCGCGAATCCGTAGACGACGCGGCGATTGAGTTCGTTACAAAGGCGGACCTTGTCATTCAGAGGGCTGAAAGAAAAGAAATCCTTTTGACGGAAGACCAAAAGAGAAAGATCAAGAACAATCTTCTTCGTATTCGGGCTTCTCTCGTTCGGAATCAGGCATCGTAGGAGTTTTTCTTTCTAGAATTCTTCTCAGACATTTCTTTCTCTGAAACAAAAGTTTGGAAAGAATCGCGAGATCCTTCTGAAGAGGAACGTTTTTAGGAGTTCATACAAAGCCCCTTCGAATGTTTCCTTTTCAATGGAGAATTTCCGTGTTTCGGAAAAAAAAATCTCCAACATTTCCCAGCGAACCTCCGTCAAGATCGGAAAAACTTCAGCACCCAGCTTTCCTTGATTCGAGATGTCCGGTTGGTCCACCAATTTTCAAAGGAAGGTTGTCGGAGTTCCGACGAAACACTTCTGATTTTATCCTTACCCGGAGCTTATTTGAATTTCCAGATGAATTTGTCGGAACTACGACAAATTTCCGTAAAAGTCGTGCGCCCCGCCCAAATTTCGGGTGGAGGGGAGCGGTGGCGGGAAAAATCCGGAAACTTTCCTCTATCACAAAATTCTAATTTTGCAAGCAGAAATCCCCGCGTAGGAACTCCTACAAAACCCTTGTCTCGGGACGATTCCCGTTGCAGCCCCTTTCAACTTCTGAGTAAGGTGATGACTCCGATGAGGGCGGGGACCGCGGCTTTCACAGAAATGGTGTCCTTGTTCCTACCGCTTCTTCGAAAGAATGAGTTCATTTTTAAATACGCTTCCTAATTTTCTGACTTCCATTCTCCCGGAAGCTTCCTCCAAATCCTTTTTGACACCGCAAGCCTGTAAAAATAGCCTATCTCCAGTGGAAAAGATTGAAGTTGGAGTCATCGCCGCGGCGGGTAAGGGGACCAGGGCCTATCCTAGGACATCCTACATTCCGAAGCCTTTATTTGAATTTCAGGGAAAGACGATCCTGGAAAGAAACGTGGAACTCATGCAGACCACCTTCAAGGTCAAAAAGATTTATGTCCTCGTCGGACATCTCAAAGAAATGGTTGTCTCTGAAATCGAAAAGATTCAAAAGAATCACCGCAACGTAGAAATCATTCCTTCCCCTTGGACGACCAAGGGACTCGCGAGCGATATCGCTAGTTTAGAATCTCAGATCCATTCTCCTTTTATCACGATCTTGGGAGACGAGTTTTACTTTCATCCCGATCATAAAAAATTCTTAAATACGCTTCAAAAACATCCGAAGCTAATCGCTTCCATCGGGGTTCAACAGACTTCTCTTCTTTCTCGAATCCGTAAAAACTATTCCGTGGAACTCAAAGGTGATCGGATTCTCGAACTCGTCGAAAAACCTTCCGATCCTCCGAACGATCTTCTTGGCCTCGGAAGTTATCTCTTTACACCCGCGTTTTTTGAATACTTCAAAAAAACTCCTCCTTCTCCTAAGAGTGGCGTCATCGAAATCACGGACGTCATCGACTTTATGGCGAAGGACAGCGGAAAGGTTTTTGCGACCGAGTTGGACGTGGAATATTTCAATATCAATTCCATGCAGGATTACCACCACGCCGTTTACGAAATTCGTAATGAAGAATTTGCTCGTTTTAAAACGACATTGATCATTCCCACAAAAAACAACGAACGTTCCATCGCGGACGTCATCGTCGATTTTAGGGGGAAGGTGGACGAGGTTCTTGTCGTAGACGCCGGGTCCACTGATAGAACATTAGAAATTTCTAAAAAAGAAAAAGCTAAAGTTCTTCACTGCGACGCGGAAGGCGCCTCCGACGTTTTCGGAAAACAAATTCAAATGGGAATTCACTCCGCATCCGGGGATATAACGATTATCGTAACTCCGGACGGTTCTTATCGTTCCAAAGATTATCCTAAGTTATTGGAATATCTAAAAGATTCCGATATGGTCATCGGAACTCGTACGACTCGGCAGATGATCGAGCAAGGTTCCAATCTTTTACCCGGAGTTCGTGTCGTAAATCTGATTCTCGGAAAACTCATCGAAGTGTTTTGGTGGGGAATGGAGCCGCGTTTTACGGACGCGATGTGTTCTTACTTTGCGATCTGGAAGGATTCCTATTTTAAAATCGAAGAACGTCTGGAAATGAAAGATCAGAGAATCATTCCCGAACTTATGATGGAAACCGTGAGATCGTATATGCGTTGTATCGAAATCCCGATTTCTTATTATCGCCCGATCGAATCCGTAAAAAAGAAAATGACGCAAGAGTTTCTATCTATCGTTCGGCTTATGATCCGTAAAAAATGGTTCGGCAACTAATTTAGAATTTTGTAATTATAGAATATGGAAAAGGGATGTTTATGGCAAAGAAAGTTTTAGTAACCGGCGGATGCGGATTTTTGGGTTCTCACGTTTGTGAATTGTTTCGTAAACAAGGCTGGGACGTGATCAGCTATGATAGTATGACCAAATACGAATTGAAAAGAACCGGTTACGGCACCGAAGCCACGAGAGAATACAACTGGAACTATTTACAAGCGCTCGGAGTTACGATGGTAAAAGGGGATATCCGAAATCTCGAACATCTTCTCGACCGAACCACCGGTTGCGATTTTATCGTTCATACCGCGGCTCAACCCGCGATGACGATCTCTTGGGAAGATCCCGAATTAGATATGACGACTAACGTTGTAGGAACTTTTAACGTCCTCGAAGTCGCACGCAAAAGAAATATTCCCGTAGTCAATACGAGTTCGATTCACGTTTACGGAAACTCGATCAACGATTCTCTCAAAGAAGGAGCGACTTCTTACGAAAGAACTCCCGTTGCAATCGGTGAAGAACAGCCGGTGATGGTGGGAGAAATTTCTCCTCTTCACGCTTCTAAGATGAGCGCCGAACACTACGTGAGAACTTACGTGGACATGTATAAAATCAAAGCCGCTTCCTTTCGTTTTACCGGAATCTACGGCGAGCGACAGTTTGGCGGAGAAGATCACGGCTGGGTCGCGAATTTCGCGATTCGTTCCGTCTTTGGTTGGCCCTTGAGAATTTTCGGAACCGGAAAACAGGCTCGCGACATTCTCTACGCGGCTGACGGAGCGGAGAGTTATCTTCGCTGGTTTGAAAATCCGACTCCGGGCGTTTTTAACATCGGCGGCGGACCGGATCATAAAATTTCTTTATTAGAATGTATTCATCTGATCGGAGATATCTTGGGTAAAAAACAAGAGATCCAATTCGACGTGGAAAGACCCGGCGATATGCGTTATTTTATCTGTGATATCACAAACGCAAAAAAATTCGGATTCAACCCGAAATTCAAACCGAAAGAAGGTGTGGAAAGATTGATTCGCTGGATCGAAGAAGACAAGTCCGTATTCGAAGTTAAAAAATGAAAAACCTGGTCGTAATCCCGGCCTACAACGAGGAAGAAACCATCCGAGAAGTCGTAGAGCGCGCTCTCGCTTATTCGGATGTTCTCGTCGTAGACGACGCTTCGAAAGATAGAACTCCCGAGATTCTCAAAGAACTCATCAAAAAGAATCCGAAAAAACTTTTTACGATCCGTCACGAGAAGAATACTCACATTCCCGGCGGGATTCAGGACGGGATGAAGTTTGCCGTCGAAAAAAAATACGATTCCGTGGTCACGATGGACGCGGGTCTTTCCCACGACCCGGATAAACTTCCGGAATTCATTCAGGCGGACGCGGACCTTGTGATTGGAAGCCGCGTGACTTCGGACGGTGTTCCACTTTACAGAAAACTAATATCCTTTATCGCCGCGAAGGTCATGAATTACTGCATCTCTCCGGGAATTTTCGATCTTTTTGGATATCGTTTGAAAGATTGTACTTCCGGTTATCGAAAGTATTCCAAAAGAGCCTTTACTTGGATTGCGGAAGCCAAGTTGGAATCGATCGCCTTCGACTTTCACATGGAAGCTCTTTCCATCGTCGCAAAAAATCGAGGAACGATTTCCGAGATCGGAATTCACTACGTCTTCTCGAATTCTTCTTTCAATCGAAGAGTATTGAAACAAGCGATTCGATTCGCATTAAAACTTCTCAGAAGAAAATTAGGTCTGGTTGGTTAGAATATGAAATTGGAAACCTGGCTTCAAAAACTCGATTCTCCCTTAAAGGGACTTTTGATTCTTATTTTTCTCTATGGACTTGTGACGCTCGCGCTCTGGTCTCGTTACGAATGGAATCCTTCTTCGATGGTTAATTTCGGAGAAGAGTTTATCAAGAAGAATGAAGCGGAATCTCCGAGTGGGGTTGTGGCTTTCAAAGGAAAAGAAGGCGACCTAGGCGCCGGTTACGACGGACAAATCTTTTACTATTATTCCAGATCGATTTCCAATTTGAGTTTCGAATGGCCGGTCGGTTTCGACGCAACTTACAGAGCCCCGAGAATCGGTTATCCTCTGCTTCTTTCCGTCTGGGGAATTTTTGGAAAGTGGGGAAACATCGCGGGAATGTATATCCTCAGTCTTTCGCTTCTTTATCTTTCTTATCTATCGTTACGCGTTCTTTTAAAAGAAAAATCACACTGGGCGATTTTGTATCTGATATCCCCTTTTACCTTAGCGAGTTATTCGGTTCTTGTGAGCGATACGATCATGGTTTCCTTGCTCGTCCTTGCGATTTATTTTTATCAAAAGGAATGTTATATTCCTTTTTACATTCTTTCCGGCCTCGCCTTGGTGACTAAAGAACCCGCGTTATTCTACCTTTTCTCCTTGGGACTTGCGGCATTATCTAAAAAAGACATTAAGAAAATGTTAATCGTTGGTTCAACTTTGCTCGTTCCCGTTCTCTGGCAAGTGTATCTGAAATATACGCTTCCGAATTGGACTCCGACGAGGCTCGCGGTCTTTATGATTCCTTTTGAGGGGATTTTTAAATATCTTTTGGAGTTGGCGGGAAGTTTTACGAGCGGCGGCGGATTGAAACAGATCGTTCGATCTTTTTCCAAATTCCCTCTCGTCCTTCAATTTCTGACGATGTTTTTGATCCCGCTGACGGGATCTTGGAAGAAGGGGATTTTTTACAAGGTCGGATTTTCTTTGGTGATATTGATGATCGCGATTGCGAACCACTATCACTTCTGGTCCGAGTATATCAACACGATCCGTCTTTTTACGTTTGCGATTCCATTCTATCTTTTTATCAAAGCCGAAGACGAGAAGATTGTCGATCGACCATTCTTGATCTTATTCTTTATCAACCTGGCTTTGATCCTCGCGCGACTGACGATTCTTTATAAGGTTCAAGACTACGGAATTCGATAATTCTTTTCATTTTGGGAATTCTTTTTCGACAAGAAATTCTGAAGATGAAAATTGAGATTCAAAATTCTAACGGATTGAAAAATCCGAGTTCGCCCGAATTCGGTGAAAAGAAATTTGCTTGTGATAGGAACTTTCGAGGGCGAGATTTCGAATTGTCGCTGCAATCGGTTTAGTTTTGATTCTCCCTAAAACCGTTTCAAATACCGTTCCACAAGAATGCCACTAAAAGGTGAATCCGTGTGTTGACCTCAACAGTCGAAGACAATTTGAAAAAACGTCGAAGCCGGCGATAAGGTCGTTGAATCCAATTCGAACTGGGTGGAAATCTATCCGGTGCGCGGAATTGTATTTATCAAAACGAGTAAATTAAGAAATTCTTATAAATACTTTGATAAAGTGATAAAGATTGAACTCAAGAATGGGATTTTTTTCAACCGAGGGATCGGTTTCGTTTCGGTTGAAAATCCGGAATGGAAGAAGAAAGGATGTGTAATGATTTCTATCAAGCGCCTAACCAGGGTTAAGAAAACACGCTCAAGCCTCGGATCCTTTTGCACGGAGTTTAGGGAAAACGATCCAGTTCAAGTTTTGGGTCCTCATTTTTGCAAGGAAAGAATTCCTGTGAAATTTATTTTAAACAAGAACGCGGATTTTAATCCCGCGTTCGAACTCGTTTAGGCAGCTTAGACTTTTTGTTTAAAAACCCTGTAAGTCAAAAAGATCAAAACGGCGATTCCTAAGAAAAAAAGAAGTCGGATGATCCAAGTGGAAACGGGAGGTTCTCCGATCGAATATCCGAAATTTTCATTCACTCTTTCCTCTTTGATCGCAACTTCGTTTGGAACGGAAGTTTCCGTAAACGTTTTTGCAAAGTCGAATTCCGGTCCTTGTGCGTAAGGGTTTCCGTAAAAAATTCTAAGATTTTGGGAATCCGGATTTCCATTTTCGTCCGTATCCAAGGGAAAAACGATTTCCTCTTGAAGAATATAAATTTCAATTCTTTCCAAGGTTAGGGAAGGGTCGTCTCCGTCGAAAATTTCGAATTTGAGTTCGGATGCGATCGGATCCGCAAAGATAAAATTCGTACTCGGAGGAATATTCGGTTTTTTTAAAATATGATTTTCGGTCAAAAGACTAAATTCTTTCGAGCTGTCTTTGAAAAATATCTTAACGTTTCGGTCGAATTTTTCCTCCTTCAGATGGAGAACGACTCGGTGAACGGGCACTTTTATCGGATTTTTAAAATAGATTACGGAGGATCTTGTATCAGGATTGAAGCCGAATTCTAAATCGGATCTTTCCAAAACTTTTTTGAATTCCATTTTTTCGAGCACCGGCTTGTAGATCGCTTTCGAAAACGTAAACTCCGCGCCGGAATCGGTTTCTATTCGGACATAAGTTGTTTCCTCGTTGGACTCGAATTGAATTTCATTGGATGTTTCTCCGCCAAGGTAACTGTAGATATTAAAACTCGTTTGGATGCCTCGGTCTTCGGGATCTTTTCCCAGATAAATCGTTCCTCTTACTTCGTATTCGGGAGGGCCTTGCGCGATAATCTTCGTATAATGCGTTTTAGGCGGGCTCTTCGGAAGTTTTAAGACGTAGACGTTTCCTTCTTCGCTTTTTACCTTGAAGAGAAGTTTGGCGGAAGTTTCTCCTCCTTCAGTCGACGCTTCGATTGTATTACGGGTAATAAAGGGGATTGTTTTGCCGTTTTGAACGATTCTCCTGTCGTTGACCCCGGAATGTCTTACGATGTCTTCGTCCAACTTTATCTTCCCATAAAGGTTTCCGTCCTCGGTCTTTTCGATTTTCGGGATTTGAATTTCCTTATAATATTTATAACCTTTGGTATTGATCGTTTCCGCGGATAAGGACGAAAACGAGGATGTGGCGCCGATAACAAAGAGAAAAAGCGCCAAACCGGAGATGTTCTTGGAGATGGAGAGCTTGTCCTTGAATTTCTGATAAAAAAGACTCACCAAAAAGAATCCGACCCCGAGAGTAAAACCCGCGATGATTCTTACGATGAGACTCATCGTCCATATATCATAAAAATATAATTTTCCTACCAATAGGGAGGCCACAATGATTCCTACGATTCGGAACGATTTGAAATCGTATCGAAATCCAACAAAAAGAAAGAGGAAAGCGTAGAATGCAAGAACATAAGAATATCCTAAAATTCTATAGTGTTCGTCGCGGATCGCAAAATGGACGTCGACCATCGTTCCCCAGATTAAGGTGATAATTCCCATATAAATAAAGCCTCTTTCAAACCGGAAATCGGTTTTGTTTTTTCGAATTTGATAGGTTGTAAAAAGAAATAGGGACGCGAGGACGTAGAGCGCGAATCTTTCGTTCAAAAGAAAAATTCTATCTATATCTTCCATTTGATTTAGAAAGTAGAGTCTGAACAATGCGACCGCCCAAATTGTGATCGAAATAAGTTGAAAGGACGTCTTCTTTAGGTTAACTACTAAAATCGAAACGGCGCCCGCAAGCATAATCCAGGAAAACGTAAGCCAACTTCCTTCGGAGAAGTCCGTCAAGGACGCGAAAGTAAATCCCAGAAGAAGACAAAGGTTGATCGTTTCAAAATTGTTTTCCCGTTTTTGTTGCGATAAGAATTCCGAGTTTTTTCCGTAACGATCGATCATGACTGCGAAGAGGAGTGCGCCGAATAGGAAAAAATGAGCCGTTAGATTCGGATAGAATTCTTGCAGCTGATTGTATCCGCTATAACCGAAGAAGAGGGAATTGACGACTTGAAAAAGTGGAAACAAAATAGGATTCAGTTTTGGAAAAACGCCGCCCGAACCTTCGATCTGATCGAGCGACTTAGGTAGAAAGAAAAAGGTTCCGTATAAAAAGAGGAGGAAGGACGCGTTGATGAATAAAAACGGGACGATGAAACCGCTCTGACCGATATTTTCCGCGGACCAAAAAGTGTAGAGGGTAAAGTTTGCGATTAATAGAGTTAATGAAGATACCAACCAAGGTAGTTTTCTCAAAATTAAGAAATGAAGAATATTCAAAAAAATTAAATATCCGAAAAGGAACTGATACGAATTCTCACCTTGCGAAATCAGAACAGGCGACAATACGGATCCGATCAAACCGAAAATATAAAGTATTTCTTTGCGGATCCAATACGCCAGTCCGGAGGAAAATACGCTCAAAAAAGAAAGATAGAGAAACGTTTCCGAAAGAGTAAAAAGATCGTAGTAATAGTAAGCGCCGAACAAACTCAAATAGACTATGGAAAATCCGGTTCCCAAAACAGATTCGGGTAGAATCCGATATCCTTTAACGTTCAGTCGAAGTCCCGTAAAAGAGATTCCGAATCCGATCGACATACCGATTAGGATTCTTCCGGATTCGTTGACCCAACGATTGTCGAAGGCATATTTGATAAACCAGATCGTAGCAAGAAGAATGGAGAAGAGCCCGACTTTTCCTAAAAGGTTTCCTCCTAAAAAAAGCTCCCATTCGGGGCTTCTCGTTTTTTCGACCGACTTTTCTATCTTTGTTTCGGAAGAAGTTTTTTGAAGGGGAGGTTGAATCGTTTCCCCTTCGGTTGGATTGGAGGAATACGTCGCGATTTCTTTTTTGAGAGAAACGACTTCTTCTTCGAGTTGATCTAAACGTTTTTTTATTTTCTCGATATCCAAGTAATACCTTCCATCCGAAGCATTCCGATAATTTCGCTAATTCCTCCGATGGAAAGCAAAATAACAATTTCTCTACTGTCTTTCTGACATAATGAAGTTTTGGCTTTGATCTTAAAGCCTATTCGGTTCTTGAGATTGTTCCTCAAAAAGCAAATGACAGGGGGAGAAGTTGTGATTTTCTAGTGATCAGATTCGAATTTTTTACATCAGGATTAAAAACCCATGAGCGCAACCAAGACCGCCGTTGATCAAGCGACCGCGAAAAAAGCTCTTTCCATCTCCGCAGGAGTGATTGAGGACGTTACAAAAGCCCTTGCTGCACGTTGCAGCGTAAACGGAAAAGTTTCCGTAGAGAAGATGGACGCAAACCAGCTCGTCCAGTATCAAATCGCATGGCTTACAGCCGAACAAAAGATTGCAGAAAAGTTTGTTGATTACGCTTGGGATTCTTCCCTGGGAACCGGAGATCTCGAACAAGAGATGGCAGTCGTCTTTGCGGCTGAAACCGTGAATCACGTTCGTTCCGAAATCAGTTCTCGTCCTGCGGAATACGGAATTAAATCTTCCGATTTAGTTTCCAAAATTTACAACGAGGAAATTAATAAATTTCTCGAAGACGCGATGGCGATCGAGAACTACAATGAGATCGCGGATAAGATCGTTTCCAAAGGTCACTTTGGAGCCTACGGTCTTGACGACGATCACGAGATGTTCCGCGAAACCTTTAAGAAGTTTGCGGAAGACGTTGTGATGCCTCATGCTGAACACGTTCATCGACACGACGATATCATTCCCGAAGATATCATCGGCGGACTCAAGGATATGGGATGTTTCGGTCTTTGTATTCCCGAATCCTACGGTGGAATTCAACCGAACGATAGACCGGATAATCTTTCCATGCTCGTTGTTACCGAAGAACTTTCCCGAGGCGGTTTGGGAATCGCAGGTTCTTTGATCACTCGTCCCGAGATCATGTCCAAGGCTCTTCTTAAGGGTGGAACACAGGCCCAAAAAGACAAGTGGCTTCCTCTTCTTGCAACCGGAGAAAAAATGGCGGGGATCATGGTAACCGAACCGAACTACGGTTCCGACGTTGCCGGCGTATCCGTTACCGCAAAGCCGTCTAACGGTGGTTGGGTGATCAACGGTGTTAAGACTTGGTGTACTTTTGCAGGTTATGCAAATCTTCTTCTGATTCTTTGTAGAACCGAGTCGGATCCTTCTTTGAAACACAAAGGACTTTCCATTCTTCTCGCGGAAAAACCGAGCTTTCCTGGTCACGAATTTACTTATACTCAGCCGGAAGGCGGAAAGATCGAAGGAAAAGCGATCGGAACGATCGGTTATCGCGGTATGCACTCCTTCGAAGTTTCCTTTGATAATTACTTTGTTCCCGCAGAAAATTTGTTAGGCGGAGAGGAAGGTAGAGGAAAAGGATTCTACTTCCAGATGGAAGGTTTTGCGGGTGGAAGAATTCAGACTGCGGCTCGCGCTCACGGTGTGATGCAAGCAGCTTTGGAAGCCGCTCTTCGTTACGCTCAAGAAAGAGCCGTTTTCCAAAAACCGATTTTCGAATACAATCTTACTAAGTATAAGATTGCGAGAATGGCGGTGATTCTTCAGGCTTCTCGCCAATATTCAAATTACGTTGCAAAACTTTTGGACGATCACAAGGGACAAATGGAAGCGACTCTGATTAAATTCTACGCTTCTAAAGTTGCTGAATGGGTAACGAGAGAGGCGATGCAGATTCACGGAGGAATGGGATACGCTGAAGAATATGCGGTCTCCCGTTACTTCGTAGACGCTCGAGTGTTCTCGATCTTTGAAGGCGCCGAAGAAGTGATGGCTCTGAGAGTAATCGCAAAATCTCTTATGGACCAATACGCGGCCGGTTGATCTGAAAAGATAAAATCGAAAAAGTCTATTCAAAAAATGGAATGGACTTTGAGGATAAAAGGCGGAGTGATCCGCCTTTTATTTTGAGAAGACGTAAATTCCTTTTTTACCGGCTAATAAATCGGTTTTCTCTTCATCGAGGCGGCGGCCTCGGGACGGTTTTTTCAGCTTTGTAACATCGGTTACTTCGATGAAAGAAAGGGCAAGTCACAAGGTAACCCATGTCTCCGGTCTGAAGTGTTACCTATGTTCCAGTAAGGATCTTGGGTGGAGGGTGGAAACGAACGGGGAAATTTTACTGTATCACGAAAATTGCATGTTGTCAAGTGTCGCCGTTGTCGGATTTTCTCTGTCGGAATTCCGACAACTTTTCCGTGAAACTGGCACCCCCACCCTTGTTGGGTGGAGGAGGCGGGTCCGCGGGGAAAACTCCGAAAATCGTTCTTTATCAGAAAATAATGATTCTTTCAAGAGAAATTCCTTTTCTTACGTTTTGTCGGAACTCCGACCAAAAAAATCTCGGTTGACTTTTTGTCTTTCTGCTTGTCAGAGCGATACTTTTCTTGATCGTGATTCGACCGTAGATCCTATTCTCACGATGAAAAATGTCCTACCGGATAAACTAACGAAAAAAAGAAAAAGAAATAAGGTCGTCTATTCTTACGATCGTTTTAAATTTTCTTCTTTGATTGGAATTTTTATCTCTTTGTTATTTCTTATTACGCTTCTATCAGACTTGATCGATTTTAGAATTTCGGAAAATCCGATTTGGCTGATCCCCGCTTTGTTTATTCCGGGATATATACTTTATACTTCGGTTCACTACTCTTTTAATTCTACGAATATACTGATCGATTCTTGGTTTGTGATCGTTTATCCTTCCCCCATTCCGACGAGATGGAGAAAGAAAATCAGGACTAAAAGCATTCGTAACGTTTTTACAAAATCGATTCTTGTATCTTCTTCGGATAGTTCTCCCGAATATAATATCTATTCCGTTTGTTTTGCGTTAGATGACGGAAAAGAAATCGTCATTCTGGATAAGATTGATGATTTCGTTCATGCGAAAGCGATCGAAAAACTTTTGGCGGAAGAATTGAATACAAACTCAGACCGTGTTTCTGGAGCGATCTGATCTATTTTCAGATACCTTTTGGGGATGAATCAAAACTGAAAAGGTTACTTAGTGAATTTCTTGCCGGAATCATCGCGTGAGTTTGCGGATTTTCACTCCTTCGGAGAGAAAATATTTCTTTCTCCCGTAATTCCTTTTAAACTTCTTGCTCCCAGAAATTCGAACTGATCCTTTCCGATTTTTTCGGCAAAATTTTCGGTCGTCAAAATACTTTTTCCGAAATCTTTGCAGAGAGATTCGACCCGGAACGCTTGGTTGACGGCGTTTCCGATCACGGTAAAATCCAAACGATCTTTGGCTCCTACGTTCCCGTATACGACGTCGCCTACGTTAAGCGCCATACCCAAATAAATCGGAGTATCCGGATTTTCCTCGTTCCAATGTTTTACTGAACTTTTGATTTTGGTCGCGGCGTTGAGAGCCGAAATACAGGCTTGATGGGGATCTTCTTTTGCGGGGAAGATAGCGAGGATTGCATCCCCTATAAATTTTAGAATTTCACCTTTCTCTTCTTGAATCGGTTGTGCTGTTAATTCAAAATAGCGGTCCAAAATTTCTACGATTCTTTTCGGAGAATTGTTTTCACTCAAGGAGGAGAAGTCTCTCAGATCCGCGCAAAGGATCGCGGCGTAGATGGATTCCCCAGTTCCTCTTCGGAACTCACCCGCTAAAACTCTTTTGGACGCGTTTGGTCCGAGATAAACTTCCAAGAGTTCGTTCACTGCAAACTTTCTGGATTCTAAATCCAAACGTAAGGATAATACGCTTAGGATAGAACGAAAGGAAACAATCTGTTCCTCGGTAAATCCTTCGGGTGCGTGTGTCGTCCACGAAACCACACTTCCAATATTGAGGCTGAAGGTCGCGGGAAAGATGCAGTAATCGGTGGCTCCCTTTTCTTTCAAATCGACGCAGATCGGATAAGAAAGGTCCGCATCGGGACCGACCAATTTACAACGTATGAATTCTTTTTTTCCTTCTCGAATCAGGTAGATCGGACTGTCGATGTACTGCGGCTCACTCAAAGCGCCGTGAGGAATTAAGAGCATCTGAGTTTCCTCTTCCTTTGTCCAGATGATAGACCGAACCATCACTTCCGGATGCATCGTAGGAATGCTCGTAAAAAATCTGGAAACAGGAATTCCGAATTCGATCAGTCTTTGATTGAGTCCTTCCAACAATTCTTTCGTTTCTAAGTTCCTGGATTCAGGACCGGCTAACCAATCGATAATTTCTTTCATTCCAATTTCTTCTTCTTTTTCTATTTTTGGTTTTTGTCTTAGACCGTTCTCTTTTCTCTTTAGGTCCATAAATAAAAAATCGATCGCTCGTCTTTGTGTAAAGCGAGATTATAATTCGATTCAAACTTAAAAGAAGTGGGGAAAAGGAATTTTAAGAAGTGAGAGAAGTTTTATAAAATTCGATTTACAGAGAATAGAGTCTCTGCAAATCGAAATCGGATTTTTAAAAGTTTATACTTTCAATTTTCTCCGGGAAAGCTGGTCACATACTGAATTTTTATGTCAGGAAAACTTGTAACAAACTGAACCTTTGTATCGGGAAAAGAATTAACGATTTCCCATTTTCCGCAAGAATCCGGAAACGAAGTCACTTTTTGAACTTTCAGGTCCGGAAAGGAAGTTACTTCCTGCACTTTGACGTCCGGAAAACTCGTAACAATTTGAATCTTTCCATAAAGTTTTTTCCCGTTGAAAGTACACCCGGATTGAACGTTGCCTGCGTAGACGAACCCGGCTCCTATCGTCAGACAAATCAGAAAAGCGATCATCAACATTTTCTTTGTCATTTGAATACTCCTTTTGGGTCATTATCTAATCTTGGAAATTTATTATTGAAACTATTTTTTAACGAACGGACTCAAAATAGTAATGAACAACTTACTCCCTGGACTTTTCCTTTTTACGGATATCGGCTTTATCCTCTACTGGATGATCACCGGTTTTCAATGGATTCCTGAATCGTATCTTTTTAAGGATTATCACGATCCGATTCTTTTGGATTGGAATTGGTCCTTTTTGCCGTTGGATCTACTGGTTTCGATTAGTGGATTTTATAGCCTTTATCTCAGAAAACGAGGACGTTCCGAATGGGAGAGAATGGCGTTGATCTCCTTGGTTCTTACGAGTATTTCGGGATTACAGGCCGTTGCGTTTTGGAGTTTTAGAAGGGACTTCGATCCTTCTTGGTGGATTCCCAATCTTTATCTTTTGCTTTATCCGATTTACTTTATCTATCGACTTGTATTCTTACCTTCAAGAAAAGCGGAAGGAAATATCTAAGAAGAATACCTAAAAGGAAGGGTTCTTTTTTCCTTTGAAATTGAGTTGCTCAATCGACTCTTCTTTTCGGTATAGTTTAAACGTAAAGAAGAATCTGACTCTTCTCTTTTTGAATCGAGCTATCATTTATGAACCAATCTCAAGACAATTCGAATACGGATCCAAGTTCGGAAGATATACAACGTTGTATTCGTCTTTTGGAAATGCTTGCGGAAAGACCGGAGCTTCTTACTTCGATTCCCGAAGAGGAACGAATCGCTCTGATGATCGTTTCCGGAAAAATATCCCGTCCCGATAGAAATGAAATTCGGATTCGAAATAAGACCATCAAACGTTCGAGAAGAAAGGAGATGGTTACCCAGGAAAAAAAAGCAAGAGCTCTGACCGGGATTCGAGTTGCGAGAACGGCGACCGTGTTCAAAGCCCCGTTGCAAATCGCCGATCAAACCGATATCTGGAAGAGCAAGGACGCGCCGGAACTCTCGTCCCCTCGAAATTGTTATGTCTGCAAAAAGGAATATACAAAACTTCATTTTTTTTACGATTCTATGTGTTTGGAATGCGGAGATCTGAATTACAAAAAAAGATTTCAGATCGCTTCTCTTCACGGTCAGGTTGCGTTGATCACCGGTTCCCGATTGAAGATCGGATATCATTCTACTTTGATGCTTTTGAGAGCGGGAGCAAAAGTAATCGCTACGACTCGTTTTCCGGTGGATGCGGCGCTTCGTTTTTCGAAGGAATCCGATTTCAAAGAATGGTCGGATCGACTTCAGATTTTCGGATTGGATCTCAGACATACCCCGAGTGTTGAACTTTTTGCGAGTTATATAGAGGAAACGATTGATAGACTGGATATTCTAATCAATAACGCTGCGCAGACGGTAAGAAGGCCTCCCGGCTTTTACGCGCATCTCATACAGGCGGAACAGACGGATTTTCAGGACTTATCTCCCGACGTACGCAACCTTTTGAAGTTGCACCAGGATTGCAAAGAGCGTCTAACGTCATTCGGAGGTCCGAACCTTGCGAACGAGACCGCGCTTCCGGTAAGTTGGAACGGGAAAATTCCCGGAGTGGGAATTCGATCCTCTGCTCAACTTTCGCAGATTCCGTATTCGCACGATAATTCTTTCGAATTGGAAACCGTGTTCCCGGAAGGACAGATGGACGCGGATTTACAACAAGTCGATCTAAGAAAGACAAATAGCTGGAGATTGAAATTGGGAGAAATCCAAACTTCGGAAATGCTCGAAGTCCAACTCGTAAACGCGGTCGCTCCTTTTGTTCTTTGTAATCGTCTGGTTTCCGTTATGCGGAGAGAAAATACGGGTCAGAAACATATCGTAAACGTATCCGCTATGGAAGGAAAGTTCCATCGTTTTAAAAAGGAAGACAGGCATCCTCACACGAATATGGCGAAGGCTGCGCTAAATATGCTGACTCACACTTCGGCGAGCGATTTTGCAAAGGACGGAATTTATATGAACGCCGTCGATACCGGTTGGGTTACGGATGAAGATCCCATTGAGCTCTCACAGAAAAAACAGGATCTTCACGACTTTCAACCTCCTTTGGATATCGTGGACGGCGCGGCGAGAGTTTGCGATCCGTTCTTCGACGGAATTCTGACCGGGAAACATTGGTGCGGTAAATTCTTAAAAGACTATTTCCCTATTGATTGGTGATTTTTAGGCTCTATTGATATTTTAGAATATTCTAAAATAATTATTTTTATTTCTTTTGCTCTCTGTAAATGACGGTCCTTTTTGGATCGATTTCATTTTTGAACCCGTCCCAAAAAATCATAACCTGATTCAGAAGTTGAGAGAAACTGTAACGGGAATCGTCCCGAGAATAGTGGTTTTGTAGGAACTCCTACACGGAATTTTTAACTTGCAAAAAGTGTAATTTTGTGATAGAGGAAAGTCACCCGATTTTTCCCACCTCCGCTCCCCACCACCCAAGATCAGGGTGGGGCGCGCGACTTTTACGGAAGAATTGTCGTAGTTCCGACAGATTCTCTCTGAAGATTCATAGAACTCCTGGGTAAGGTAATGAAAAGCCTGTCGGGCCTCCATCGAAACGATAAAATGTAGGAACTCTTACAAAAATCGATCGTAAGATTTCCAAATAGGATCCAATTGCGAAAAAATAGATCATAGTAGATCCTCAGGATCGATCGTTTTTAATTTTTTAAAATATCGAAAGAATTCGTTTTCGATCGTTTCCCTCCTCGAACTCTTAGCGGCGCCTAACACCAAAAGGCGATCCTCAGCCCTGGAAAGCCCCACATAAAGAATTCTTCTTTCTTCCTCGATCGTTTCCAAGGGAGAATCGGGTCTTGCGTTCCAACCGTCCGAAAGATCTACAAAGACCGTATGAAATTCCAAACCTTTGCTCGCGTGAATCGTCATCAGAAATTCTTCCGGGATTCCTGCTCGTAAGTATTCTCCGATTCTAAAATTGGAGCGGCACAGAATTTTTACTTTTCCTTGAGAAGAGGCAATCGCTCGGATCAAATAGGGTGCGAGGTCAGCGGTTTCTTCCATCGGAATTTTTCCCACCAATGAGTTTCCCTTTCTGAAAGACAGAATCTTCTTTTCGAGGCGATTCCGATTTTTTTGAATCGGTATGTCCGATGCTTGAATGATCTCCGGAAGGGAACGATAGTTTGTGTTTAAAAAATGAATCACGGCTCCTGAAAAGAATTCTTTGAATTTTAAAAACGGTTCAGGTGTGGCTCCGCGAAACGAATAGATACTTTGCGAATCGTCGCCTACAACCGTGATCGAAGCGCTTTCCGATAAACATTGCAGAAACGATAGTTGTTCCAGATCCGTGTCTTGAAATTCATCGACTAGAATTTTCCTAAGATTTTGTTTTGCCGGAAAAGTCCATTCCTCACCGGATTTTAAACCGTTGAGAAAAAGTGTCACCAAGTCCTCGAAATCCAAAAGAGAGTTTTCCTTTTTGTGGAGTGCATAAGAATATTCTAATTCTCTTAACAATTTCGGAAAATTCTCCCTTATATAACTTACGTTTTCGGCCCAAAAAAGTTCGTAAGGAATTCCCCCTACGAGGAATTTTTCTTTTTTTAAAAAATCCCGGTAGAAGATGTTTTTTTCCCCGGGTGAAAGAATTTTGGGTTTTTGTGTTTTAAATCTGGGATGCCACCGACTGAGCGCGTAAAGACAGAAGGCGTGAAAGGTCTGCACTCGAATCGAATCCGATCCGGTCGTTTTTCGAATTCTCTCCGAAATTTCCCTAGCGGCTTTTTTTGTAAAAGTCAGAACCAGGATCGATTCTTCCGGAAATAATTTATCTCTGAGAATCCGTTCCACGATTCCTACCATGGTGCTCGTTTTGCCGGAACCCGCCGCCGCTACGACTTGAACGAATCTCGCGTTTTCTTCGATTACCGTTTTCTGGGCGGCGCTGTATTGAATTTTTGATTTCATCGTTTTCTCCCTTTTTTACGGTTCCCGAAGGAGAACAAAAGAGGGGTGAAATCGTTTCTTTTTTTGGGAAAACGGGTTCCTTGTAACGAGGAAAGTGTTTTGGTAAAGATTCTAAATTCTAAGGAGAAATTTCTTCGGCTCCGGATCGGTGAAATCCATTCCTTTTTTGGATGTGTTTCCCTAAAACTTTTCTAAGGATTTGTCATCGAGATTTTTATTTTATCAGATAAGCTGAATGGAAACAAAAGCAGACTTTATAAATTGGGTTGAATTTTTCGTTTTGTCGAATGGGGGCGAGACGATCTTCAGAAAATCGTTTTGATTTGGAAAAAGGCTGTACTTATAAAAAAAGAAAATCAAAGTGAGGATAGATCGATTCTGATTCGAATGATTCTCCAAAAAAAGGATAAAAGATAGAATGATGACCCAGAGCCCGATCCATATTCTTCCGAGAAAAAGAACTCGGTTTCGTGCGACGGTAGCGTCGATTCTCAATCATAAAAATCCGGAACAATCCAGGATCTTATTGCAGGACATTTGTCTCCTTATCTCCGGAAAACCGATCATCCAATCCCAACTATTTTATCTTTCCCGAAAGTTCGCTTCTATGGATTTGAAATCCGGAAACGAAGTGGAATTTGACGCGAGGATCAAACCGGACCGAAAGGGGCTTTCTTCCAATTCGATCCGTCTGAACTATCCTACCAAGATATTTCGTTATAACCCGGGAAAGGAAAGACTTCTGTTTTAAAGCTTTTACGCGTTTGACTTGCCTGCTTCTTCCGAAATTCTATCCTAAAATATTCAAACACAGTGATCCTAGCTCTTTGAGAGCAAGGGAGGAACCTTGGAAACCCTTAAGTTTTTTCTCGACTTCTTTTTGAACTTAGAAACCCATCTGGACACGATCATTCAGACGTATCAGAGTGGAACCTATGTTATTCTTTTCTTAATCATTTTCGCGGAGACCGGTCTCGTCGTGACTCCGTTTCTACCGGGAGATTCTCTTCTTTTTGCGGTCGGCGCTTTTATCGCAAGGGGCTCTTTGGATCTTACGAGCACTCTTGTTCTCCTGATTATTGCCGCCATTTTGGGCGATACCGTAAATTATTCCGTAGGAAATTTTACCGGTGAAAGGATATTAGAAAAAGAGAAAATTCCACTCATCAAAAAGGAACATTTGCAAAAAGCCCACCGTTTTTACGAAATTTACGGCGGAAAAACGATTATCATCGCACGTTTCATTCCGATTATTAGAACTTTTGCACCCTTTGTCGCGGGAATTGGGACCATGACCTATGTTAAATTTGTTGCATATAATGTGGTCGGTGCGATTTTGTGGATCTCAATTTTTATCTTGGGCGGTTACTTTTTCGGAAACTTGGATTTTGTGAAAAGAAACTTTAAAATCGTTATTTTCGCAATCATTCTCATCTCGGTGATGCCCGCGGTCATCGAGTATCTAAAGGAAAGAAGAAAGGGTAGAATTTAGTTTTTTTTTCGAATCAAAAAGACCCGCCCGGATTTGTAGGTAAGCAGTGAACTTAAAAGAAAGCTTTATTACTAAATTCGCGGCGAGCGTCGTAAAACCGAGATTCGAAATCTGGTTTGCGGTTGTTTTGATTCCTGAAAACAAACAGGCGTTCTGGGTCCGTTATACAACTCTCAACCCAAAGGGCAAATCCGGTCTTTATCCTTCTGCGGTTCTTTGGGCTTCCTTTTTTGATATTCAAAAACCTGAAAATCATCGAACGGCGGTACAAACTTTTCCTTATCAAAAGATTTCAATCGGAGAGGATTCGATCGAATTTCCAGGCGCCTCCGTCGGTCCAGATCACATGAAGGGGGAAATTGTAACCGGAAAAGGAGAAACACTTCGTTGGGATTTTGAATTCAGACATAAACTGGAACCCGCCGGGCATCTTCCCCGTTGGCTGGATCGATCGCCGATTCCTAAAACAAGAAGTATTGTAAGTTCACCCTTTACGGAAGTTTCGGGAATGATTCAATTAAAGAATCAGAAATTTACATTTGAAAAAGGGAATGGACATTTCAATCATATCTGGGGAACGAACCGAGTCGCCGAGTTATTTTGGACCTTTGTTCCCAAATTCGATCAGGATCCTGAAAATTGGTCTTTGGAAATCGTCACGGTTCGTCCACAACCTTTGGCTCCGACCCTGACGTTTGTAACGCTCTTAAAAGACGGGAATCCGATTCATCAGCATTCGTTCTTTCGTTCTTTGAGGAGTAAGACGATCGTATCTTATCCGAAACTTACGTTTCGAACTCGTCTGGACGACTACGAAATTTTTGTGGAAGGAGAGATGGACCCAGTGCAAATCGGTTCTTATAATTATCGGGATCCGGACGGAAGTCCCCGCTATATTGAACAGAGCGATATCGGAAGTGTACGTTGTGTGATTTTACACAAAGGGAAGGAAAGAATTCTTACTTCCAAAAACGGAGCCGGAGTGGAATTTCACGGAATGAAACCCTGGAGAATCGATCACAATTATTTGGATCCTTACAGCGAGGATATCAAGCGGGAACAAGAAGGAAAATGATTCAGAAAGCTCGGTTCTCTTTTAAGAATTAAAACTCATCTCAAATTCTCAGAGCGCTTCTTTATTTAGGAGCGTGACGTTCTTTTCGTAGCGGATCCTTTCTCCGGGCAAGTCCGATTTGCCCGTAAGTTCGATTCCTAAAATCAAATGATCGTTCTCGTCTTTTTTGATCCAACGGATCAATCCGTGAACCGTAAACGGCGCCTGCATACGGAAGAATATGTCGAAAACAAAACCATCCTGTTTTGGTAGGGTTTCGATCAAATGCGCTTGATCGATTTTTACTTTGATTCCACCACGAGAAGCTTCGAGGATTTGAAAACGTTCCGATGTTTTGATCGTATTGGATTCTTTGATTCTTTCCACCATATCTTTCGATAAGATTTTCAGTTCTTCCGCGTATTGTTGTGTAAGGTTTTGTTCCTTACTCTGAATCCAAATATAACCGATCGGAATTTTTTCGTCCGTGTGATTTGTATAAATAATCGGAACTATCAGTTCAGAAAGAATTTTCTGATCTTTAAAACTTTTGAGACAGGACGCGAGATCGTCGTCGATGTCCTTCTCATATTCGAGTCGCCCTGCAGAAGATTTTTTATAAGAATCCGGATCTTGAGTATTTTCTATCAGAAGATATTTCTGGGTTTTTTTGACGATTTCGAATTTGCGATCCAGGCCGGCTTTGAACGTCTCGATTTGGACGATATCTTTGCTCCTTTGTTTGAGACGATTCTTATAATCCTCAAAGTTCACTTTTACGAGAGTCGGAACGTTGAACATATTCGTCTCGATGATCGTTTTGGAGGAAACGACGTTCGTGACGTAGACTTCCCCCGGTTTTACGAGGAAGCGCTGGTGTTCTCTGTTCTTTTTTGCGATCGCTAACTTTTCAACCTTGAGGGTAGCGTGCGATTTTTCCAGTTTTTGGACGAGTACACACTCCAATTGAATGTATTTGGCAAGAATCATAAAGAGAACAAATGAATTTTCTCCGGAAGAACCTTCGGGATTCAGAAGTTGAACCACAATCTTATCCCCTCCTTCCAAAATTTTCTTTATGACAGCCTTTTGATCAAACGGATCTATTTTTAAAGTGAGTTCCTTATCAAAAAGATATTTAGTAATGACGTGATTTTTCTGTTCGATGGAAGTTATAATATCCATCTCCCGTTTTCCTTTTTGTAAATATTCCATAGTCATTGTATCTTCGCTGAATGTGAGAGTTCGATTTTTAACGGATTTTGCAAACGAAAATTTATTTAGTCAAATTATAAAACGATAATGATATTTATGATTGTATCAGAAGACGGATTCTTTTTTCCTAATACTACAGAATTGCATTTCTTCCGTAAGAACGTCCTTTCTTTGGAAAGAAAAAGACTTAGAATTGTCATAAAATAATTTCCAAGAAGACTCAGGAAATCCGAAGGAGTGATTTTGAGGGTTTTAAAAGAAAAATGTTCGATCGAGGAAATTCAAAAGGTGTTTCGTTTCCTAAAAGTTTATCCCAAGATCTTCTAGGCAAACCGCGCCGACGTTCGTTCGTTTCGTAATGGAAAACGCGGGAGTTCCCGCAGATTCGGTTCTTGTAGGCGGTCTACAAACTTTTTCACAAACGGATTCTTGTTCAATTCCGAAGGGAGCTCCTACATTTTAGGTTTAGGACAAACTCTTAAATTCTTTTGAATGAAGGGGATTTTGATCGGAAAGAGGGAATCGATCTGGGAGGAAATTTTCTTCGATTCGGGTAGTCCGTTTTCCGACCATTGAAAAAATGGACACAATTCGGATACGGAACGGTCTAAGCTTCGAGAAAAAGATTTTGATTTTGATTTTAATATTCTAAGATGCGTACATTGAAATCCATAAAACACAGAAAGATCAGCGCCATTCTGAGCATTTTTCTGATTCTCTCCTGTTCGGCTTTGTTGATTCCGATTCTGGATTCCGGAAAAAATGCCTCACCCATTTCCGCCTCGAGCGAAGCCTCGGAAACAAACGAAGGCGAAAAGGAAAAAACTTCCGAGCTGAAATTGGAGGATTTGAATTCTTCCGATGATTCGTTTTTTCTGGGCGCTCCCTTCGAAACCGTTTCTTATTACGACCCTTCCGATTTTATTCTCCCCCAGCTCTATTCTAAAATAGAAAATCCTCCGCCAGAAAAACTCTCCTCTTCTTCGATTTAATCTATTTCGAATAAACCGGTTTTATCCGGTGGGAGTTTTTATGAATTTATTGAATTCTTTTCGCAATGTCTCGTGGAATCACGCGAGGCATGATGTTTCGGCAAGTTTGGTGGTTTTTTTAATCGCTTTGCCTCTTTGTATAGGGATTGCATTTGCTTCCGGCGCTCCGATTCTTTCCGGACTTATCGGTGGAATCGTCGGCGGTTTGGTGGTCTCCTGGATCAGCAAATCACCGTTATCCGTGAGCGGACCGGCCGCCGGTTTGATAGCGATTGTTTTCGATTCGATTCAAACCCTCGGCAGTTTTAACACGTTCCTTTTTGCGCTTTGTGTTGCCGGAATTCTCCAGATCGCATTAGGTTTTTTGAAAGCGGGAATCATCAGCAGCTTTTTCCCTTCATCCGTTGTTAAAGGAATGCTCGCCGCGATCGGAATCGTATTGATCCTGAAACAAATCCCGCACGCAGTCGGTTATGATCAGGACTATATCGGGGATATGGATTTTTTTCAGTTGGATCGGGAGAACACTTTTTCCGAGATCTGGATGGCATTTATCCGTTTTACGCCGGGGGCAATTCTCATATTCGGTGTTTCACTCTCTTTCCTTTTGGTATGGGAAAAATTCGAGCTTCATAAAAAATTCTTAATTCACGGTTCTTTGATCGCGATCATGGCCGGAGTTTTGTTAAATGAAGTATTTCGTATATTCGACTTTTCTTTTGCTGTAGGCCCAGAACATTCGATTCGTCCAATCCGTTTGGACGGTGTTACGGATTTTTTTACGGACGAATTTTACCCTGATTTTACTCAGTGGAATAATCGGATGGCTTATTTGATCGCGGTGAAACTCTGCGTCGTGATGAGTCTTGAAGCCTTGTTCAGCTTGGATGCAATCGAAAAGTCGGATCCGGAAAGAAGAATCGTTTCCAAAAACCGGGAATTGGTGGCGCAAGGAACGGGAAATCTTATCTCGGGGATTCTCGGAGGACTTCCGATTATTTCAGAAGTAATCCGGAGTTCCGCGAATCTACAAGCAGGCGCCAAAACACGATTGTCGGCTTTTTTGCACGGCTTTTTGATTTTTGTCTCTCTCATTCTTATTCCGAACTTGATCTCGAAAATCCCGCTAGCTTCTTTGGCCGCGGTTCTTTTGGTTGTAGGTTATAAACTTACGGATTATAGAATTCTTAAGGCGCAATATAAAAAGGGGACGGATCAGTTTCTTCCTTTTATCGCTACTTTGATCGGAATCGTTTTTACGGATATCCTGATCGGGATCGGAATCGGTTCCGCGTTCGCGATATTCTTTATCATGAGAAGAAACATTCTCAATCCTTACGAGTTTAATAAAAAGGAAAAGGCTTACGGCGTGGAAGTTCGTATCGATCTTTCGGAAGACGTCTCTTTTCTAAATAAATCGAGCATGTTGTATAAACTTGATCAAGTGGCGGACAATTCGCATTTGATCATAGACGGTTCCAAATCCAAGTATATCGATCCTGACGTTTTGGAGATCATTGAAGACTTTAAGATTTCTGCAAGTGCGCGGAACATAAAACTTGAAATCATCGACGTGATTACTCCGTATGAAAAGATCAAAAATCGGCCTTTTGATCTCGTCGCACAACAAGATTATCAAAAACTTTTTGATAATAATCGGATTTGGGTGGAAGAGAAGTTGGCTCAGAATCCGGATTATTTTAAGAATTTGGCCCTTGGTCAAGCTCCCCAGTATTTGCTGATTTCCTGTTCCGATAGTAGAATTTCGGTCAACGAGATGACCGGAACCAGCGCCGGAGAACTTTTCGTTCATAGAAACATCGCCAACCTCGTAATCGATACGGATATGAATTTGATGTCGGTCCTTCAATACTCGGTCGAAGTCCTAAAGGTTAAACACATCGTCGTTTGCGGTCATTACGGTTGCGGCGGCGTTAAAGCAGCGATCGACGGAAAGTATCACGGCCTGATCGACGCTTGGCTACGAAACATCAAACAAGTCTATCGAATGAACCGTAAAGAGCTTGGTTCGATTCTGGATGAAGAAACCAAACACCAACGTTTGGTTGAACTGAACGTGAGAGAACAGGTTTATAATCTTTCGATGACGACGATCGTTCAAAATGCGTGGAGCAAGGGAAGCGAACTACAGCTTCACGGTTGGGTTTATGATATCAAGGAAGGAAAGATTCTCGATCTCAATATCGATATAGATAAAGATTTTCAAGACTACGATATCTTTCGTTATCAATTTGAAACTAAAGTATAAAAGATAATCCTGCAAAAGAGAATGCGAAACGATCTCATCCGATGTCGTTTCCATTCTCGCTAAAGGCCTTAAGTCATAGACTAACTTTTTCCATTGACAAGCGACGAGGCGCAGTAAGCTGTACTCTATGAGTTCGGCAATTTTCAAAATATGGATAGCTCTTACGATACTTTCCATATTTATTTTGATCTTTGATTGCGGACCCGTTTGTGAACTTGATTTTAGACTTGAGGATTCGGCGAAAGGAATCCAGTCTTCATCGCCTTGTCATCAGGAGCAAAATTCCGAAGAGGCTCCCGGTTGTGAATGGGACTTCGGTTCCATCGCACTTTCAGAAACCGATTCCGAATCTTTTAAACTCTTAAAGGAATTTTTTCCTCTTCATTATCGATCCGGAGATTTGCTCTTTTTTTATCTTCCAATTTATTATATTAGGAAATTCTTATTCGATGATTATCAAAAAGATAATATCACTCTTTTGATCTTACCTACCGTTCGTCTCCTTATTTAAGAATTGCTGCGATTCCATTTTCTCCCGAAAAAAGTCTTCACCGCTTCGTGGGTTTGATTTCGAAAAATCGGGAGATCGATTTTTATTTCGAGGAGGTATCTTTATGAAGTTGAAACGGACATGTTTCCTTTTATTCGTTTTTAAACGTAACTTTCAAGATTTTCGGAAAATTCCACTGCAAAGGAATGTTGTTTTTCTTTTTTCATTTTTATTCCTGATCTCGACTTCGTCTTCCATCGATTCCGATTCTTCCAAAGAGTTGGATATCTCGTCTATTCTTAGTTTGGCGGAAAAGAATTCTCCCTTGCTTATTTCACTCAACGCGGATCTGGAAGCCCTTTTTTATCAGAGAAAACAACAGGGGAAAACTCAAAATCCTTCGGTGACGATGGATTACGGACAGAGAACCGCAGCCGGGGAAGTCGGTTCGGAATACGCGATGCAATTCGAGCAGCCGATTTATTTTCCGGGGCGTAAGGAATTACGCCAGCTTTTAGTGGATAACGATTCTCGTATCAAGGAGATTCAATTGTCCGAAGCAATCAACTCGATTCGTTTTAACGCTCTCAAATTCGCTTACCGATATTTAGTTTCCGCGAGTAAAAAAGACCACGTCCAGGAAAGACTTCGAAGGCTTTCTATCATTGAAAGTTATATTCGAGCAAGGCCGTTCATCACTCCTCAAGCGAAAACTGATCTGTTTATCATTCAGAGAAAAATTTTAGCGCTTCGAAAACATTTTAACGATTTAGAATTGGACGCGAATAAACAATACGAAGCGATGAATCTCTACCTTATGTTGGAAACTGCACCATCCGTTAGAATTCCTTTTTTTTCGGAAGGTGTAAGGTTCGATTTTAAAGAACTTCAGGAAAAAGCGGTTTCAAGAAATTTAACACTTTTAGCGGCAAGTAGCGAGATTGATAAGGCAAAAACCGAACTCAATATCGCCAATTTGGAAAAGTATCCGGACTACTCGATTGTCAGTCAGGTTGGAGAGGATCGATCCGGAGTTGCCAATCGATTTTACGACGTCGGTGTTAAGTTTAAACTTCCCGTTTGGGATCAATTTCAGAATAAAGTGTCGGCGGCGGAAACAAATATCAAATCTAAACAGGGGCTTTTTAATCATCAGGAGAATCTCGTAAAAACTTCGTTTAAACAGGCG
Source organism: Leptospira ainlahdjerensis (assembly GCF_016919175.1). GTDB lineage: Bacteria > Spirochaetota > Leptospiria > Leptospirales > Leptospiraceae > Leptospira > Leptospira ainlahdjerensis. The sequence goes on from NZ_JAFFPU010000016.1 coordinate 43,313, forward strand.
TTCTTGGATTACGAACAATCAAAGGTTAATCTTAAACTATTTAATCTATCCAAGTTAGACGAAATTGAGCGAGATCTGAATTATGCGGACGTCGAGTTTAGGAAGGGAAGAATTCTGATGATGAGTTATCTGGAGCTTGAAAACCAACTTCACGAAACTCATCACTCGATCCTCGACGCTCAGATCGCCCACGTGGAAGCGCTTTTGAATTTGCTCTACATCTCGAATGAAAAAGAAATTATAGGAACTTTTAAACATGCTGTCCAGACTTTTGAATATCAGCTTAAATAATCCGATTCTTTCGGTCGGAATCATTTTTTTCCTATTTATTTATTCCTTTTTTACGCTTCGTGAAGTTCCTATCGACGCGGTTCCGGATATCACGAACGTTCAGGTTATCGTGACGGTGAAAACCGGATCCTTGGATCCTGAACAGGTCGAGAAAGTGGTAACGTTTCCATTGGAAACGGAACTTATGGGAATGCCGAATTTAATCGACGTTCGATCCGTATCTAAATTCGGACTTTCTAATATATCTCTTGTCTTTAAGGAAGGGACCGATATATATCAGGCGCGGGGAATGGTTCTGGAAAGAATCGCAAGCGCAAAAGAAAAACTTCCGAAAGGAATTTCACCCACGATCGTTCCCAATACGACCGGACTCGGCGAAATTTTCTTTTACACGGTGGAGGCGAAACCGGGTTCTAAGTTAGCCGCTCTTCCTGAAAAGGATCGGCTTCTTTTTTTGAGAACGGTTCAGGATTATACCGTACGTCCGCAGTTAAAAGCTCTTGTACCAGGGATCGTGGAAGTCGATTCCAACGGGGGGTATGAAAAGGAGATCCATATCGATCTCAATCCGCATAAGATGAAAACCTGGGGAATCACAATCGATCAATTGACGAGCGAGTTGACCACGATCGGAGAAAGTTTCGGAGGCGGGTTTATCGAAAACGATGGTAAGGTTGCTATCGTTCGCGCGTATGGAATCAAAAAAAGTTTAGGCTCCTTGTCGCAAGTGACCGTTAGGCGAACCGTTACCGGTCAACCCATCCGAGTTTCCGATATCGCTCAAGTGAACGAGCACGGCAAACAAAGATTAGGCGGAGCGAGCGCCGAGGGGAAGGAAATCGTATTGGGGACCGCGATGATGTTGCGGGGCGAAAATAGTTATCAAGTGAATTTGGATTTGAACCAAGCTATAACTCGTTTGAATCTTCCGGAGGACGTTCAGGTAAAGATTCTATTAGAAAGATCTTTTTTGATTCATTCCACGATTAAGACCGTGTTAACAAATCTGATCGAAGGTGCGATTCTCGTAATTCTAACTTTATTCTTTATTCTGTTTAACATTAAGGCCTCGATCATCGTGGCGATGATCATTCCGGGATCGATGTTGCTTACGGCGATTTTTATGAAATTTTTCGGTATCTCGGCCAACTTGATGAGCTTAGGGGCCATCGATTTCGGATTGCTCGTGGATGCTTCGATCGTAATCACCGAAAACGTTCTCACTCGATTTGAAAGGGAGAGCTACTTAAACAAAGAAGAAAAAATCAAAGCGATCTCTCAGGCTTCTATCGAAGTTTTGAAGCCGGTTTCGTTCGGGGTTGTGGTGATCATGCTCGTTTATCTTCCGATTCTTACGTTGGACGGAATTCCCGGAAGAATGTTTCGACCGATGGCGGAAACGGTTTTGTTGGCGCTGGGATTTAGTTTAATCTTAGCCGTGTTTCTATTGCCTCCGCTTCTTTTCTTTTTTATTTCTCCGACGGGAAATCATAAGGATAAAAAAATCAAAAAGAGTCGTATCGTAGAACTTTATTCGTCTTATCTGCCGCGCCTTTTGGATCAACCGAAGCCGATCGTGATCGGATCGGTTGTGTTCTTTATATTGACTTTATTTATTTATTTTAGAATGGGAACTGTGTTTCTTCCAAAATTGATGGAAGGTGATCTGATGTTGGTCGTTGTGAGAGAAGGGGACATCAGCATCGAAGAAAGTCTGAGAGAACAAAAAGAAGTCGAGAAACTTCTGATGAGCTTTCCCGAAGTTCAGAGCGTTTTTTCAAGAATCGGAACCAGTTCGGTAGCGAACGATCCGATGGGAACATTCAATGCGGATACGTTTATCATTCTAAAAAAGGAGAACATCGCCGACTTACTCAAAGAAAAAAATTGGGTAAAATTTTTAGATCGGATTCACGTTCAAGTTCAGGAACGGTTTCCCAACTCCGAACTCACTCTGAGTCAACCATTGGAGGCTAGGTTCAACGAACTATTGGAGGGGAGTCGTGCGGATATCAGCGTGAGAATTCTCGGAAAAGATCTCAATATTCTTCTGGAGTTGCAGAGTAAACTGAGGGATACTCTGCACAATATTCCCGGCGCAGCGGAAGTCGAGTTGGATCCGATTATGGCTCTGAGAAAATCGAAAGTAATCGATATCACTCCCGATCCGGATAAATTAAAATATTATAATATTTCTCTTCCTGCATTTAACAGCGTAGTGGAATCCTCCATGAGCGGATTCGAGCTCGGAGGATATTACGAAGAAGAAGTCAGATTTCCGATCAAAATTTGGTTATCGGAGGATTTTCGAAATCAGGAATCTGAAATCGCAAACATAGGAGTTGGCACACTCGACGGTGGAATGATTCCGATCAAATTGCTCGCTTCGATTGATAAAAAAGACAAGGTGATGACCATTTCTCGAAATCGTTCCCGAAGATTCGTCGCGGTCTCGGTAAATCTTAGAGGAAGAGATCTGGAAGGTTTTCATACGGAAGCGAAGGAAAAAATTTCGCAGATGGGAATTCCGAAAGGATACACCGTTTTTTGGGGAGGACAGATTGAAAACCTCGCCAATGCAAAGGAAAAACTCGCGATCATTCTACCTTCGACTTTTTTGATGATTTTTGTGGTTTTGTATCTCGGTCTTCGCTCGGTCCGCCAGGCATTGCTCGTATTCTTTTGTGTTCCTTTTGCTCTAACCGGCGGGATTTGGTTTCTTTTTTTGAGGGGAATGGACCTCAGTGTTTCGGCCTTTGTCGGTTGCATCGCGTTATCCGGAATCGCGGTCTTAAACGGACTCGTAAAACTGGATACGATTCATAGAATACGGGAGGAGAAAAAACGATCCGTAAGGGAAGCGGTCTTGGAAGGAGCAACAAGTAGAATTCGACCGGTGATCATGACCGCGCTCGTCGCGTCTTTCGGATTTTTACCGATGGCATTCGGTTCCGGTTTGGGTTCGGAGGTTCAAAAACCTTTGGCGACCGTCGTGATCGGAGGAATAATTTCCTCCACGCTTCTTACACTCGTGATTCTTCCCGTATTTTACTACTGGTTGGAAAAGGGTTCTGAAAATTAGAAAAATGGAATATTCTTTGGAAAGAGAAATGCCGATATTCTTCCCGCAATCTTTCGATTACGGGAAGAAAAGAAGGAAAGTAATTACTGATTACTTTTCGCGTTAGACGCCATCTTTAAAAAGTAGGCGTTTGTATCATACCAAAGTTGACCAAGATACAACGCGTTCGTCGCTTCCAAGTGATCGACGCCGGTTGTCAAAAGAGGAATGGAAGGCCCGCCTTTCCACGTTCCCCATCTTTGAGAAGAATCCGGAACCACACCGTCGTTAGCAATGCTCATTCCGTAAAAAGGAGCTCCGATCGCACAAATTGGGTAGATAATCCCCATCGCCGGGTGTTGAATCAAATCGGGAACCGAGATCGTAGATCCGTAAGAATAATATTTTACTCCGGATACGTTCGGAGCCGCTGCGTTCAGAGCTTTCAAACCGTCGGTTGTAAGAAGTTTTAAAGCCGCAGTCGCGTTCTGGCTCGAATCGCCGTAAACAAATCCTATTACGGTATTGAGCACTGTGGAAACATAAGGAAGAGCCCAGCTCGGAATTACGGTTGCCACGATGTTTGCAACAGGACTTCCTCGGTGAGGTGTATTCAAAGTCGTGAGGGTCGCCACCTTTCCGCTCATAGAAAGATTTGATACCATATAACGAGCATCCAATCCACCTTGAGAATGTCCTATGATATGAACCTTACCGGTGTAGTTGTTTGCGGCCATAGCCGTTAGGATTGCGTTCTTCAATTGTGACGCTCTGTTAGAACTTGAGTTCAGGGCGGTAACGGAAGGTGTGAGAACCGTCGCACCTTGATTTCTTAGATAGGCCGCGTTTCCACCCCAATAATCCACCACTGTGGAACCGTTTCCCCAGCCGAATAGACCGTGAGCTAACACGATCGGATAGGATCCAGAAAGGGGTTTACTGGAAGAACCGCCTCCGGAAGCAGAAAGAACGCTTGTTAGAAAAAAAACAAGCAATACGCTTAAAATTCTCATCACTTTTTTCATTTATATTTACCTCAAGCTCTTTGGAAAGAGCGCAGGACGAAAGATAATAAAGGAGAAACATCGTTCAAGAAAAAAATGTTAAGCGAAGTTGATTCTTGCTGATTTTTATAAAATAACGTACGTTTGTTATATAAAGATCATAAGAAAAATAATGAAATACGAATATTCTTAAAAATGAATACTTAAGCGATCTTTTGATCGAAGAATTTCTGTTATTCCGAAGTGCAAAAGAAATTCCGTGAAGACTCGCACGGGACCAGTAACAGAAGAGTCGATTGAGGGGCATGGAAAAAAAATCCTAAGAAGAATCTGGAATCTACGAAGTCCCCATCCTAACTTTTCAGAATTTCTTACTGATTGTTTTTATGTTCGAAACCGTCTTTCGAACATGAGTTCGAATCAAGCCATAGGGAGCCCATATACAGAGTGTTGGGAGCTTCTAAGCGATCTGAAAGAGGTTTGCTGGAAGGGCCTCTTTTCGACGCGTATGCAAACGTAACGTTTGTTATTAAAAACGCGAGAACCGTTAAGATTCTTAAATTCACTTTTTAATTTTTTAGAATTCTTATATATAAAAAATAGAATATACTCTTTGATGGAGAATCTTGGATCCTAAGCATTGGATCGTTATTGCCAGTGATCTTTGAGAAGTTTTTCCCTTCTTTGTCGATTTGCCTTTGATCTGTTTTTAATTTCTTTTCTTAGGAGACGATATCTTTCGGTCGGTTTTGTCTTGTCTATCCCCTGGGTAATCGTTCAAAGGGAATCGATGAGCCAGGGATTCCCGATCCAAAATTAAGGAATATTTTTATAACTAAGAGCGGACTTTTTTCGAAGTCGCTTTTTCCAAAAATAAAAAAGGATCGACCTTTCCATCCTTGATACATAATCAATGAAGTGTTTCTGAATTAGAGTCGTCTTTTTATTCGGATTCGAATCAGAGTTTCAATTTTTCTTACGCGTCTCCGTTTCGAAGGAAGTGTTTTTTTGAAACAGAAGTAAATTCAGAAATTCTAAAATACCAATGAAAAGGATATTGTTTTGATTTTTTCAACCTCTCTGTTTTTAATTTTAAAATTTGTTCACGTTGCCTTCGGAATTTTTTGGGCAGGCGCCGCCTCCGTGATGGCATTCTTCGTTTTACCGGCCGCGAACGCTTTGGGTCCGGACGGAGGTAAGATGATGCAACAGATCGCCAAAACGAATTCTTATCCGATCGTTTTGAATACCGTGACCTCAGGGACGCTCCTAACCGGTTTTTTGCTCTATTGGAATCTATCGGGAGGTTTTCAACCGGAATGGATTTTTTCGAGATACGGAATTTTGCTCGGAATCGGAGGATTTTTAGGCGTGATCGCTTTTTGTTTCGGTTTATGGATCAATCTTCCCACTGTGAAAAGGATCACCGAGATCGGTCAATTTTTTCAGAAAGCAGCGCCGACTCCCGAGTTGATCGCCGAGTTGGGAAAGTTAAAGAATAAATTTTTGCTTTCTACTCGAGTCATCGCCCTTTGTGTAGGTTCCGGAATTTTGCTTATGGAATTTGCCCGATATCTTTGATCATTTACGATATTTTAGGAAATTCTAATTTTTTCTCCGGCTTTGCGAGGAGAGAGATTTCAAATTTTAAGGACCGCTACAGTCCCTGATTTTTTTCGGATTTTGAATTTTTGGAAGATCGGAAAATGATAAAAATGGATTCGGTTCCATTTTCGTTTGATTCCGATCTGTAGGACTGATTCCTACTGAACCGAAGGAGGTCGGCGGATAAAAACATAGGGGAAACTCTTTCGTTTTTTGAAGAACCGACTTTTCTTTTTGGAGCGTATAAACGGATTCGTTAATTTGAATATAGATTCGATCCGATTGATTCGACCAGCGCAAGCGATACGAAGGAGTTTCCTTCCACTCGAGTAAAGGAACCCGAGCCGTAAGTTGTTGCGAACCTTCCTTGGTTCTTGAAATCCAAAGCAGTTCCGGTTGTAGAAATTCCAAGTCCTCATCGGTAGACGCGGTAATCATAACGACTGAATTTCCGTTCGGAGAAGGGGTGAGTTGTAAAACGACATGGCCCGGCCTTAAATCTTTTGAGATCGAAATTTCTCTTTTCTCGTTTAGATTGAAGGCTCCCGGAATTCTTGCAAAACTTCCGTATTGATCGTCTTTTCCTCCGATCCAATACAAAGCTCCGGTCGCGGAATGATAGTAAACAGTTCCCGGTAAAATCCAGGACGAGAAAGGAATCTCTTCCACCGCTTTCGAAGATCGATCAGGATCAAAGATCCTTATCACAGAACGGTAATTTCTTTTTAGAGTTGTTCCTGAAAGAGGATTCCAAGAATCCTTTTCTTCATATAAAACTTCGGTTTGTACGATTTCCTTTCCCGAAGAGGACCATCCTCTTTCCAAGGATAACGAGGAATTCTTCCAGATCAAAAAAGAACAAGAGGGAAATAAGAAGAACGAAAAAATACAGAACAAATACTTCCGGATTTGATTGGAGAACGTTTTATATGTCATTGGGTTTTTCAAAACGTCGCAAGTTTAAGAATAAGAAACGGAACGGATGACGGCAACCCCGCTCGATAGAGCGGAGCTGCACTCATTACTAAAGTTGAATTATCTCCAACCTTCGTTTTTCAGCTCACTGTGGTTGAGATACAATCCCGAGGACCCAACGGATGGAGCTCTGGTATGTCCTTGAAACTGAGTGTAAGTTACATTCGAGTTAAAAGGCCAGATCCCTTCGCTCTGAGTCAAAGAAGATTGGCATTTGCTCACACCGCCCGCCTTGTTATAAGCGCAGGAAGAATGATAAGCGACAGCATAATCGTCTTCACCCGGCAGAATTGCGGAAGCTCCGAACATTCCCTTATATCCAGGAACTTGGTATACGGTTACTCCCGCGGTGTTGTTGTGGTTATACGCACCTCTCGCAGTGGAAACGATCAAAGACTTGTCCATCGCGTTTCCGCCAAACCCGAAAGTGATTCCGTTGAGAGCCGAAGCGAGTTCGGATCCGCCGGATGCAGCAGCCAGTGCGGTTACTTTTGTGAAATTGTAACCTTTGCTGGAAGCGCTTGCTCCCAAGTTTGCGAGCCAATATTCGGTCACGTAACAACCCGCGCTATGGCAAACGATTTTGCAGGAATTGGATCCTTTGCAATATGTGTTTACCACGGTCGTAAAGTTAGTCTGCGCTCTTGCGGATCCGTAATTTCTCGGATCCGAAGTTCCATCGTAACCAACAAACACCTTTGCTCCGGAAACAGAATTTACGCTGCTTCCCCAGTAATTATTCACATCCACAGTTCCGGTTCCGTTGTGATTCTTATCAGACTTTCCGTGTACGAACACGGTATAAGTTTGAGCGGAAAGAGTTCCCGCTAAAAGAAAAACACAAAGAGCCAGTCCCATCATCAGCTTTGTTTTCAAATTACTCATCTTTTTCACTATTCTCCATTTCTTAGGGGAAAAGAAATTCCTCTCCCGCTCTAAAAGTTTGACTCTTCCAATATTAAGTCAAGTGAAGTATCGAGATTTATAAATAACGAATAAAATAAATAAATATTCTTTAAAGAACACGAATTATAAATAAATACAAATTTGATTGCTCTCCTTCGGAAAGAATTTAGGCTGAACTACGAAAAATAATCCCTTATTTTGCGTTATGTGCTCGTTAGGAGAGGGATAAAAAAAGGAATTCATGAAAATCGGAAACAAGTATGTGATCTATGGAGTGATTGTGTCAACAATCCTGATTCTAACGGCGTTCGTTTTCTGGCCGGAGGAAGGTGGGGCGCCTTGGTTTCAGTCCGATGGCCAAAAGAAAGAAAGGGCTGAAAGAATGGCGAGGAATTCTCCGCCGGGGGGAGCCGGCTCTTCCTTTGATGGAGACAACGGGGGCGGGTCTCTCCAAGATATAGACGATTCCATTCCTATCGAAAGAATATTAGAAGATTATAAAGAATGGTCTCAGTATCCTCCGAGTTCAAGACCGCTTTCCAAATACAACGAGGATTTGATTCGACCTTCTTTTATACAAACGACCGCGATCCCAATGGCGGATAACGCGGATTCTAAAGAACCGAACGGTTACAGTTGTCAGTTACAACCTCTGACCTGGGCCGTGATCGGTTCCCAGGATCAGATGAGAATCGTTTTTGATTGTAAAAACCCCGAAGGAAAAAGAATTCCGATCGAGATCAAAGGTTCTCGGATGTGGAGGGAATTTGACGGAGAGAAGTTTGGAACGTTAAGTCCGGACGTCGGTGACAATGGAGTGAACGGGGACGATATTGCAAAGGATTTGCTCTACACGTTTCAATGGAAGCCGACTCAAAAAGATTGGGGGGACATGATTCTCGAGGTCGATTTTCGTTACGGACCCGGTTATAAAAAAACAGGGAAACTGAATACTTCCTTTTATTCCTCGCCCGGAAAACCCGCCGAATTGAGCGGCGCTTTTTCGGATACGACGAGCGACGGCTCGCTTGTGGTTCGCGTGGGCATCAACGTTTACTCGGCGGGGAATTATCACGTGGAAGCCAATCTCAAACACGCAGAAACGGGAGAATACATCGCTTGGGCGACTTTCGATTCTAAACTCCCTTCCGGTTACGGCGAGGCTGAATTTTTATTCTACGGTAAATTGATTCGAGATTCCGGTTTGGACGGTCCTTATGTTGTGTCGGATATAAGAGGTCACAGAGTCAATCTTGCGGTGGATCCCGAATGGTTTAGTCAAGGGGACGCGGGGCTGAAAAAAATTCAGGCGGCGAAAACTACGGAGCCGGACCGAGAGCTCATTCTCCCGTATAAAGATTTTTTTAAGACGAAGTTTTATGACGTGAAACAGTTCACTTCCAAAATCTGGGATAGCAACGAGAAACAAAGAAGAATCAAGGAACTGGAGAGCATGGAAAGATAATAAAAGGTTAATTTATAAAAATGAAATATATTTTATGTTCGAATCGGGTGGATCGGATCGTTCTTTCTGGTTTGGATCGATCGAAAATTTTTCTTTTGTAATTGGAATCTACGTTTGTCCGTCGAGTCGAAAGTGCGGGATGCGAAGAACGAGATTTATCGGCGAAGAATGATAAAGGCCGTTTTTTTGGAAAGGATTCTCCGAAAGAGTGAATCGTTACGATCAATCCTCACAACTCCGCTCTCGTAAAGAGCGGAGTTTCTTTTTTAAAAGGAAAGTCGAATTATCTCCAACCTTCGTTTTTCAGTTCACTGTGGTTGAGATATAATCCGGAAGCCCCGATGGAAGGAGCTCTGGTATGTCCTTGAAACTGAGTGTAGGTTACATTCGAGTTAAAAGGCCAGACGCCTTCGCTCTGAGTCAAAGAAGGCTGACACTGGCTCACTCCGCCCGCTTTGTTATAAGCGCAGGAAGAATGATAAGCGACAGCGTAGTCGTCTTCCCCCGGCAGAATTAAAGACGCACCGGCCATTCCCTTATATCCGGGAACCTGATATACGGTTACTCCCGCGGTGTTGTTATGGTTATACGCACCTCTTGCAGTGGAAACGATCAGCGCCTTGTCCATTGAATTTCCGGCAAAACCAAAAGTTGCACCGTTCAATGCAGAGGCCAATTCAGATCCGCCCGATGCAGCGGCCAGCGCGGTTACTTTGGTGAGATTGTATCCTTTGCTGGAAGCGCTTGCTCCCAGGTTCGCGAGCCAATATTCGGTTACATAACAACCCGCGCTGTGGCAAACGATTTTGCAGGAATTGGTTCCCTTACAATATGTGTTTACCACGGTCGTAAAGTTAGTCTGCGCTCTTGCAGAACCGTAACTTCTCGGATCCGAAGTTCCGTCATAACCGACGAATACTTTCGCTCCGGAAACCGAATTCACACTTGTTCCCCAGTAGTTGTTTACGTCGGTCGTTCCTGTGCCGTTGTGATTCTTATCGGACTTTCCGTGAACAAACACGGTATAGGTCTGAGCAGAAAGGGATCCTGCCATGAACAGGGCACAAAAAATCAGCCCAATGCTCTTCGTTTTTTTTATTTTCATTCTCTTCACTATTCTCCTGATATATAATTTAGGAAGGAGTCCGCAGCATTGTTCAAAACTTACGCAGGTTTAGTCAAGCTCAAGTGGAATCTTTTTTAAATAACGGATAGAATAAAAACATCCTTCCTATTTTTCATTTTTAAAGTTGAGACGTTTCTATTTTGAGAAGAACGACGTTCGTTAACTGCGGAATTTGTTTCTGCGATTCTGCTCGAAAAGAATTCGTGCTTATCGATCGATGTTCGATCGTAAAAAAATGTCTTTTGATTCTTGTTTTTGTTAAGCGAAGTGGAGAATCGACTTTCTTTTGTTGAATTTTTGTCTTTCGTATCTATAGAGCCACAATGGTTTCTTTCAGATCAAAGTTTAGAAGAATTTCATTTTTATAAAAGAATTCAGAGGCCTGGAAAAAGATTCTCTCCTTTTGTTAAGCGAAGTCGGTGGGTTTCAGGTATTCTGAACAGTTTTTTGTTTAAGGACATCGAATCTTCGAGTTGTAATCGCTTTCTCGAGAATCGAAACCGCTTCCAGAGCATTTCGGCATACGGTCCCGTTCCGATCATCCTGCTTGAATAAGCGGAATCGTAGAGTTTACCTCCCCGAGCTTGTCGAATTAATTTTTCTATCTTTTCCTTTTTGAGAGGATAATTCTTCTCCAACCAATCCAAAAAGAGAGGCGCGACTTCGAACGGGAGTCTCAAAAAGACCATTCCTGCGGATCTGGCCCCGGATTCCTTTGCGGATTGAAGAATGGTTTCGAGTTCGTTGTCGTTTAATCCGGGGATCATCGGTGCGGCCATAACTCCGGTAGGAACTCCCGCTTCCGCGAGTTTACGGATCGTTTCGAGTCTTCTTTCCGGGCTGGCGGTTCTCGGTTCCATTTTTTTCCAGAGTTCGGAATTCAAAGTTGTTACGCTGATGTAAACTTTCGCTAAATTCTGAGATGCCAATTTTTCCAAAAGGTCCAAGTCTCGAATGATCAGAGATGATTTTGTGATCATCGCAACGGGTTGTCTAAATTCCCAAAAAACTTTTAGGAGTTCCCGCGTGATTTCCAATTTTCTTTCCATTGGTTGATAAATATCCGTAACTCCTGCGAGCTGAATCGTTCGAACTTCCCCTTTTTGTTTCGCGAGATACTTTCTCAGAAGTTCGGGTGCATTTCTTTTGGCAAAAATCTTGGTTTCAAAATCGATTCCCGGAGAAAGATCCACGTAAGCGTGATTGGGTCGTGCATAGCAGTAGATACATCCGTGTTCGCATCCTCTGTAAGGATTGATGGAGCGGGTAAAACCGAGATCCGGACAGTCGTTTTCGGTTACGATTGTTTTTGCATGTTCTTCCAGGAGAATCGTTTTGGGGGAGAGGAATTCGTTCGGATCTTCCGCGTTTTTTTCCCGGGAAATCGTTTCAAACCGTCCCGAGATTTTTGATTCCGTCCCCCGGTTGATTTTACTTGATCCTAACATCTTGTCTCGAACTTGAGAATATTCCCGTCGCATAATAAGTAAACAAAAATTAAGTAATCTATAGTTTGAAAAGATTGAAAAATCGGAGAATTGAGAGTGGCGATTTCTTCCCAATTAGAACCGGTTCAGGGGCCGGGGCGGATCGCTTTGCTTACTTCGCGTGAGGAGAGAATGGAACTTTGTCGAACCCTAGGCTGTGGTCGATATTTCTCACTCCTTTCGTAATAAGCAAGAATCAAAACCTATGTCGTATCCGGAGAAAAAGGTTTAGAGTTGGATACGGAGCATCGGCTTTTGGGAAGAATCCAACCTTTCCGTATCGCCGAATTTTTTCGAAGTCTGTATTTTTAAAAAAAGTCCCTGATATATTTTTTTATCGAACGAGATTTTTTTCCTGATTTTTTATAAAAATACGTCTATAGTATAGGGGGGTATGGTATATGAAACCGAAACTAAAGCTGCATACGGATCCTAAGGTTAAAGGAAGTTTATCCTTGAGGCTCAAAAAAATAGAAGGGCAAATCCGAGGAATCCAAGGTATGATCGAAAGGGAGGAATATTGTGACGACGTTCTCAATCAACTCTCTTCCGCTAAATCCGCTCTGGACGGAGTCGCCAAAACCCTTCTTAAAAGCCATATTGAAACTTGTGTCGTGGAAAGAATTAAGGGAAATGATCCCGAGATCTTAAACGAGTTTATGACCACCGTGGACCGTATTCTTAAATAAACCTGGAGGAGAATTATGAAAGAAATCAAATTAGCGGTAGAAGGGATGACTTGCAATCACTGTCAGCATACGATCGAATCGGCGTTAAAAGACATCGGGTTTTCATCCAAAGCGAGCTTTGTAAATAAGGAAGTCGTTTATCAAGGAGAAGGGACCGAAGATGAATTGACTAAAGTTAGAGCCGCGATCTTAGAAGAAGGTTACAATCCGGGTGTTGTCAAATGAGCGCGCCCGTGTTAACGGAATCTTCCGATTCCGCAATTACCCTGGATCTGATCGGAATGACTTGCGCCAACTGTGCTCTTCGCATCGAGAAAGGTTTAAAAAAAGTTCCCGGCGTTAAGGACGCTAGAGTCAACTTCGCAATGGAAACCGCAAAGGTGGAATTTTCCTCTCTGGTTTCGGAGGAAGTTTTATTGGACAAAGTGGATTCTCTCGGATACAGAGCGCTCATTCACGAAGACATCGTCGTCAACGGAGAAGCCGAAAAAGCTCACGAAAAGGAATTTAAAAAACTTAAGTTTAAACTTTTAACTTCCGCATTGTTTTCAGCCCCTTTGCTTTTGGCCATGGTCGGACACTTTGGAGAAAACAAACTTTCTGAATATTTGCATTTCCTAATGAACCCTTGGCTTCAGTTTGCACTGGCTACTCCGGTTCAGTTTTGGATCGGTTCCTCATTTTATTTGGGGGCCTTTCGGTCCCTTCGAAACGGCGGAGCGAACATGGACGTTCTCGTCGCTCTGGGAACGTCTGCGGCGTATTTTTACAGCTTGAAACAGTCGTTTCTTTCATTGAAGGAACACTTTCACGGAGATATCTTTCTCTACTACGAAACTTCCGCCGTTCTGATCACACTTATATTGTTCGGAAAATTCTTAGAACATCTCGCAAGGGGAAAATCTTCCAAAGCGATTCAATCCTTGGCCGGACTCCAACCGAAAACCGCAAACATCATTCGCGAAGAAGAAATCCAGGAGATCCCTCTGGCCGCGGTGAGAGTGGGGGATTTGCTCCTTGTAAAAGCCGGAGAAACGATTCCAGTGGACGGGCTCGTCGAAGAAGGAAGTTCTTCCATCGACGAATCGATGTTAACCGGTGAAAGTATTCCGGTAGAAAAAACGATCGGCAGCTTTTTGTTCGGGGGTTCGCTTAACAAAAACGGAGTTCTTAAACTCAGGGCTTCTAAGGTGGGAAAAGACACCCTTTTGTCCGGAATCGTAAGGGTGGTGCAAGAAGCGCAAGGATCGAGGGCGCCGATTCAAAGGATCGCGGATCGTATTTCGGGAGTTTTTGTTCCGATCGTGATCGTTATCGCGGCCTTTACTTTTTCTCTCTGGTATTTTTGGCTGGAGCCTGGTGTTTTTTCAGGAGCTTTAGAAAAGGCGATTGCGGTCCTTGTGATTGCGTGTCCTTGCGCCCTGGGTTTGGCGACTCCGGTTTCGATTCTTGCAGGTTCGGGTAAAGCCGCCACTCAAGGAATTCTGTTTCGGACCGCAGAAGCATTAGAAATTGCTCATAAAGTGAATACCGTGGTTTTTGATAAAACGGGAACCTTGACACACGGAAAGCCGATTCTTAAGAAAATCGACGTCTTAAAGTCGGGTGACGAGAACCAACTTCTTTTACTCGCGGGCTCTGCGGAACAAAACTCAGAACATCCTCTTTCAAAAGCAATCGTCGATTCCGCAAAACTCAAAGGACTGACACTACCGATTCCTGAAAAATTTGAGACCATTCCCGGAGGAGGAGTTTTTGCGGTTGTGAATTCGAAGGAAGTTCTTTTGGGAACGGATCGCCTCTTTCGAGAAAGGGGGATCGATCTGGATTCTAACCTTCTGAATTTAAAAACACAAAGAGAAGCCGAGGGCGCGACCGTCGTTCACCTCGGCGTGGATGGAATTCACAGTGCCGTTTTTTCACTCGCGGATACGGTCAAAGAATCCACTCCCGCTTCGGTCGCTAGATTGAAGGCTCTGGGTATGGAAGTCTATATGATCACCGGAGATAATAAAAGGACAGCAAATGCGGTTGCAAATGTTTGCGGAATCGATCATGTCCTTTCTGAAATTCTCCCGGAAGGGAAGGCGGAGGAAGTGAAAAAGCTGATGGATTCCGGGAAGGTGGTTGCGATGGTAGGCGACGGGATTAACGATGCACCTGCATTAGCGGTTTCTAATTTAGGAATTGCGATGGGAACCGGGACCGACGTTGCTATGGAGTCTTCGGACGTTGTCATCATGAACGGAGATCTTGCTTCGATTGCGAACGCTTTTCTTATGAGTCGAAGAACGGTTTACAATATCCGTCAAAATCTTTTTTGGGCATTGGTATACAACGCGCTCGGAATTCCTTTTGCCGCGGCCGGTTTTTTGGCGCCTTGGATCGCCGGCGGAGCGATGGCATTTAGTTCCGTCTCCGTGGTTCTTAACGCTCTTAGGTTGCAAAGAAAGTAAATTAAGAAAAAAGAATATTCCCGGTATCGGAATTACGATCCCGGGAATATTCTTAGGTTTTCTAAAAAGTTAAAATCGCTGATTTCGCAAACAAAGCAGATCGATTATTTTAAAGCTCCGTCCATCCATTCCTTGTAAGAATAGAGACCGCTGATAGTGGCGATGTAAGAATTTGCAGTAGAATTTAGATCGATTCCGTATGTGAGAAAACGCCCAACCACCGGTGCGTAAAATGCATCGGCGATTCCGAACTGTTTCCCGAAAAGAAACGGTCCTTTGAAAGTATCTAGACATTCCTTCCAAATGGATTCGATTCTTCGAATGTCCTTCCAGGCTTCTTCCGGAAACGATCTTCCATGCAATTTTTCGGCGAGGTTCATCGAAAGATTCTTTCTAAGATCGGTGAATCCTGAATGCATTTCCGATACGATCGATCTCGCGAACGCTCTTGCCGCCTTTTCTTTCGGCCAGAGATTTTTTTCGGGAAAAGTTTCTGCTATGTATTCAACGATGCTCAAGGTGTCCCAGACCTTAAGATTTCCGTCCACGAGAACGGGTACTTTGCCCGCATTCGAATACAGTTTGATCTTTTCAAAAAATTCCGGTGTGTTTAATACAAGTGAAATTTCCGTAAAGGGAATTTTACTTTCTTTTAATAGAATCCAAGGACGCAAGGACCAAGAAGAGAATTTTTTATCGCCGATTACGAGTTGAAGGTCTGCCATAAAACCAAACTCCTGGAACTGAAGAATCTTGAAAATTGAAATTCTTTTGTTCTAAGATTCTGAATGAAAGCAAAATATTCTTTTAGAAGACATTGTTTAATTTGTAAGAAAATTTCCATTCTATGATCCAAGACTTACGGATCCTAGGAAATTTTCGTGCAGTCCGGTACGTCGTTCGCCGACTTCGGGAAACATTTGGAAAGGGATTGTTGATCGGCTTCGGTTTTTGACGTCGACCTCGTCTGAAATAGCAAAACTAATATTTCAGAGGAAGGGACAAGGACGCCAAAACCGTTTCGACCGGAAATTCGGAAACTGAATGATCTAAAATATTAGATATTTGGAATGTTCCTGAATGTTTTCGAGCCACATAATCTACGATCGTCAAACCGAGTCCGGAAAAAAATGTTTCCATAGGCAGGCTTTCGTAAACAAAACCGGTCAGCCGATAAAAAGGCTGTTTTACTAAGATTTCCTTATCCCTTGGTACTCCGGGAATCGACTTTGGATCGAATTCATTTTTGATAGATAGGTTTAACATTCCGTTTTGGATTTTATCATAGATCAGGATTTTCGAATTCTTACGGGAATACTTGACGGCGTTTACGATCAATTCTTCCAAAATCAACTGAATCGAATCCTTATCTACTTCGATTTGTAATGTGTTGGATTGTAAGGATTTATGAAATGAAATTTCCAAAGATTTTTGCGTTAAAAGGTCTTCCATCTTTCCATTGGCGTTTTCAACGGTGAGATGGATCAGGTCGAATAGATCGGAAATGTTCGCCGTATTTTTTTTATTTGCAATGTCTCGATTGAGAATGTCCATACTCTTTTCCAAACATTTAAGAGTATCGTGAACGGTTTGATTGTTTTGAAAGAGAAGATCCGCAATATCTTTCGGCAATACGCAGGTCTCCCCATCGAACGTAGCCGAAGTCTCCAGAATTTCGATCAGACTTACGATGGCTCCGAAACCTCCTCCGCTTAAAAAAGTTTGCTTAATGTTGTTCAAAGTTACTTTGCTGATATCCACCGTTTTTTCAAGATCGGACATCCAGGATTGTTTGTATAAGATCCAATCCAATTGGGCGCGAAGTCTCGTTTCGGTTTCCTCCTGAAGCGCTTTTTCCACGGCTTTCTTTTGAGTATATTCGACGATTCGTTTCATACAATGTCCGAAAATCCGTATGTCAACGGGTTTGATCAAATAATCGAGAACACCCAGTTTCATTACTTCAATGATGGTATTCGGTTGGTTGTTTCCGGTTTGAACTAGAATGATCGGGTCTTCTAAAAAATTTTTAATCTCCCGGATGAAGTCTTGTCCTTTGATAAACGGGGTTTCTAGATCCACGATAAACGCTGCGTATTGATTTTTGCGGGCGGCGTCTAAGGCTTGTTTTCCATTGGCGTAACCTTCGGCCGCGATTCCTAACGTTTTACAGATTTGAAGTAATAAGACTCGAATTTCTTCCGCGTCTTCTAAGATGAGAATCGGATCCCTTAAAGCGATGGGTTGTTCGATTGAAAATTGTTTGAATTGATTTTGGCGAATATCGATTGTCTTTGTCATTTGTCTATTACCTAACTAATTAAAGTTCCTGATTTTTATCAATACCTGCACTCGGTTTCTTCCAACGGATAGAATTGACGGAGGAGAAAGATAGTTTCATACTAAGGTAGTATTTAAACTGAAATTCTCACTCTTGATAAAAGCTAACCCCAATGCTACTCAAGGGATATGGAGGGAATATATGTCAATCGTGGAAAATCAGAATCAAATAAAGAGCGAAGATTTGTCATCGATCTTAACTTCTTATTTTTATCAATATCCGCACGCGATGTTTATCACGGATAGAGAAGGAAAGATAGAATTTATCAATCCCGTTTTTGAAAGTTTATCCGGGTATAAACGAAACGAATTGATCGGCAAGAATCCGAGATTCTTTCAATCTGGAAATCACGATTCTGAATTTTATGAAAATTTCTGGAAAACGATTTTATCCGGTAAGGAATACGAAGGAAGTTTTCTTAACAAGAACGGATCCGGTGAGACCATCTCTTGGAAGGAAAGAATTACTCCGCTCCGAGATGAAAAGGGAGATATATCCAATTTTCTCTGTAGAGTAGATCTGCCTCACGATATACCGACATTCTCTATCGGGGGTCAGACTTCCGATTCCGGAGCGTCTCCAATCAAGGTAAAAGAATCCCTTTTTCCAAAACTCCAAAAAGAATACGGTCTTACATATCAAGAGGCGAAAATCTGCGAACTCCTTGTCGCCGGACAAACAAGGGAAAGTCTGGTACAGCAGCTCGGCGTTCACTCCGGGACTTTGAAGAATCATCTCAAAGCGATTTATCGTAAGACGATTGAAAGGGATTTGGCAGAACCGGGTCAAGGAAGAGATAAACTGCAAAGACTTACCGTATTTTTGATTCGTCTTTGTTAAATTTCGAATTTTTGCGGATCGCCTTTTCGCATTAGAATACAACGTTCTTCTAAAATCCCTGAAGAACGTTTCCTTTCTTTTTTTAACCCGTCTCATTACTTTAGGGCGTGGACAAATTTCAAAATTTATCGTATGACTTAAATTCATACTTTCCGAATTTGCCTTTCGTCTCACCTATTAACAATCTCAGTACGCGTAATATTTCAGTGAAGGAAAAATTAGATCTTAAGTCGACAGCATTCTCTTTTTTGGAGAATAGCTCGATGCTCGTTTGTTTTGCGTCCGGAAAGGGCGAAATCCTTTACTTGAATCGATCCGGATTGAGTATGTTGGGTATTTCCGAGGAAGAAGCCTTAAAAAAAACGATCTTCGAACTCCATCCGAAAGAACATCGGGAAAGAATTCTTTCCGAAGCGATTCCATGCGCTTTTGAAAACGAGCAATGGAGCGGAGATATTTTTCTTTCGTCGCCTAACAGTAGTATACTGGTCCGAGAAACGATCCGCATTCAAAAGGACGAGGAAGGGGAAATCGAATCCATCGTTTTGACGGCGGAGGACGTTCTTAAATCGCAATCCAATTCTAAAAGTTATACATCCGGCGAAATCCTTTATTCCACGCTGTTATCTGCGGTGGAAGAGGGGATTCTATTTGTGGACAGCACGGGTACGATTTTGAGGACGAATCGAAGTCTCGAAAAGATGCTCGGACTAAAAACGGAATCCATCATAGGTCATTCTTATCACAGTTCGATTTGGAAGACGGTTTATCCGGACGGAAACGTCACTCACATGGAAGAATCTCCGATACACTACACTTTGAGCACAGGATTGCCAGTTCGAAGGGAAGTGTTGGGTTTTGTAAAATCGGACGAGAACGTTCTCTGGGCTCACGTCACTACGGTTCCGCTTTTCGATCCGGAGGAGGATCGTATGATGGGAGTTGTGGTCACGATTTCCGATATTACAAAGGAAAAAGAAAGCGAGGATAGGTTAAAACAACTGTCTATGGTCGCTTCCCAAACTGGGGACGCCGTTTTGATCACTGATCTGGAGGCAAAGATTCTTTTTGTCAACCCGGCTTTTGAAACGGTTACCGGATATCGTTCCGAAGAAGCGATCGGTCGGTTTCCTTCTTTGCTTAAATCCGGAATTCATTCACCGAAGTTCTATCAAGAAATGTGGGACGTTATTTCAACGGGAGATACTTTTAGAACCACGATCACCAATCGGAAAAAGGACGGAACTTTGTTCCATTGTGAACAGACGATCAGTCCGTTACGCGACACAAAAGGTAGGATTCTTTATTATGTATCACTTTTGAGGGACGTAACCGAGAAGATGGAATCCTTTGAAAGACTGAGGTTGAGCGAAGAGAACTATCGTGTTCTTTTTGAAAACTCGATCGAGGGGATTTTTTCCAGTTCTTTTGACGGAAAATTGATACAAGTAAATCCGGCTATGAGCAAGATCACCGGATATTCTAAAGAAGAATTGTTGAGTTTGGATTTGGAAAGGGATCTGTATTTTCACTCGGATCAAAGATCATTTTTTCTGAATATGATTCTTCAGGATTCTAAAATTGAAGGAGAGGTGGTACAATTCAAGAAAAAAGACGGATCCAAAATTTACGTCGAAATTTTCGGGGTGGCAAATTTCGATTCCGCGGGAAATTTAAAACAAATCGATGGAAGAATTATCGACATCACTCCCAAAATCTTAGCCGAAGAGGAACGGAGCTTTTACGAAAAAAAACTGAGACAATCTCAGAAGTTGGAAGCGCTCGGTACTTTGATCGCGAGCGTCGCTCATGAAATCAACAATCCCCTTATGTGTATTTTAGGATATTCCCAGATTCTAACTTTGGAAATGAAGGACTCGGCTCATCTGAAATTTGCCGGAATCATAACGGAAGAAGCAAAACGACTTTCTTCGGTTGTGACCAATCTTCTGGATTTTTCCCGAAAGGAATCCGAAAGTTTTCAAAAATCGGATATAACTCGAGTTGTTGAGTCTGCGATTTCTCTTTTGGAAAACGTATTCGAAAAAAACTATATCCTTTTGGAAACGGAGTTTCAACTCGATTTGCCGTTCGTTGAAATGAGAGAACAATTGATTCGACAGGTTCTGATCAACCTTTTGATCAATTCGAAAGACGCCCTGAACTTAAAGTTTCCCGAAAGGAATTTAAATAAGAAAATTATAATACGATTGGAAACCTGCGTTTTGGAATCGATCCCTTATATCAAGTTGATGATCGAAGATTCCGGACAGGGAATTCCTCCCGAAATCCTAAAACAGATCTACGATCCTTTTTTTACGACCAAAAGAGAACAAGGCGGAACGGGACTCGGTATTCCGATCAGTCAGGGAATCATCAAAGAACACAATGGATTCTTTACGATACATTCGGTTTACAAACGTTATACGATCTGCACGATTCTTTTACCCTTAACTCAGGAAGAAAAATAAGAGCGGTTACGGATTTGATTCTTATTTTTTACCCCAGAGTTTTTCCAGATACGACTCTCTTCCCGATCCTTTTCGATAGGATTTATAGTGATCCGGATTGGTCTTATAATAATTTTGATGATAGGCTTCGGCGGGATAAAAGGAAGTAAACTGAAGAATTTCGACTACGATCGGAGCTGAAAATTTTCCGGACTTCTCTAATTCTTTTTTGGATTCTTCCGCGGCTTTCTTTTGCGCTTCGTTGTGAAAAAAAATTCCGGTCCTGTATTGACTACCTCGATCGGCGAACTGACCTCCGTTATCCGTGGGATTGATCTGTCTCCAAAAAATTCGTAGAAGTTCCGAGTAACGAATTTTAGAAGGATCGTATTTGATCTGAACGGATTCTCTGTGACCGGTTCTTCCGTAACCTACGTCTTCGTACGTCGGATTGATTTCCTTTCCTCCCGCATAACCGGAAGTAACGGAGATCACTCCGGGTAAGGATTCGAACGGACCTTCCATACACCAGAAACAACCGCCGGCGAAAGTGGCCTTTTCGGTTTTTGAAACCGCACCGAGCGGAGAAAGAAACATTCCGAGAAAGAAAACGATAAAAGCCTTGGAGTAGTACATTCTACCCTCCTTAAGAACGGAGTTCGTTACTTCGACCGATCGGTTACGAAATCGGAACCGAAAGTATCCCGTTTTTTTGTTTTTCATTTCGAAAGAAAAAAAATTCCTATGTTTTCTTTTCCGGATTCTAATTCTAAGAGTTACAATATGAAAATTGCAATCTTAGGAAGTGGAATCGCGGGACTCAGCGCTTGTTGGTATTTGAGTAAGGAACACGAAGTTGTTCTTATGGAACGTCATTCACTTCCTGGAATGGATGCGCACGGAACGGATGTCGCACTTAAGGATCGTATTTTTCGATTCGACGTTCCTTTCAGAGCCTTCAAACAAAACTATTATCCTTGTCTAATAGAGATGTATCAAGAAGCGGGAATCGAATTCAGACCCGTGGATTATTCTTTTTCGTTGAGCGAAAGAGACGGAACCACTTACTTTCAATTTGCGACCTTCGGACTCGGGGGAAATTTTTATCCCTTCGTTTCCCCCGTATGTTTTAAAACGGGAGAATCCAGAAGAATTTTCGGAGATACGATTCGATTTTACAGAGAGTCCGCGGAACAATGGGCGACTCTGAAAGGAGAACAACTTACGATTTCGGGGTTCCTTCAAAGATTCGGTTATTCGAAAGAATTCGAAGACAAGTATTTAGTTCCTATGTTTGCGACGATCAACACTTGCACTCTCAAGAGCGCTAAAAATTATCCGGCAGAGGCGGTGATCAGTTATCACGCGCAGGGTCTGAAGTTTCTCCGATTTTTAACTGCGAGCCACGGAACCAGGGACATCACAACTCGTCTTTCTGTGGGAGCAAAGGAAGTTCGTTTGAAGTCGAATCCAAGAAAGATCGAACTCAACGGTAAGAAAGTTTTTGTGAACTTCGAGGACGGAAGAGAAGAATTCGATCGTGTCGTAGTCGCAACTCCCGCCAACCAAGCGATCGGGCTTCTTCCTGATGAGATGAACCGCGAAAAACAACTTCTTTCCTCTTTTCGTTACGAAGAATCCGAGATTCTTATGCACACGGATTCTTCTTTTATGCCCAATAAAAAAAGTCACTGGGCTCCTCTTTGTTTTACTCTTTCACCCGAAACCGACAAACCGTCTGCGACGATCCGACTCAACAAGGTTCTTCCCGAGATCGGAAAAGAGGAAATCTTTCAGACTTGGAATCCGTTGGAGGAACCGAAGGCGGGAAAGTTGATCTCTCGTTCTCGTTTTGAAAGACCGGTGATCGATCTCAAAAATCAAAAAACCATCGAAGAACTCAAAAGCCTTCAGGAACAATCCGGAAGAAAGGTCTGGTTCTGCGGTTCCTATGCAAGATATGGAATCCCCCTTTTAGAAGCGGGGGTTTCCACTTCCTTGGACGTAACGCGTTGGGTCAACGAGTCGATGCGTTCTTAATTCGGATTTTTTTTATTCAAAGAAGACGCTGAGAAAGAAGGGGATTTTGTCGGAGTTCCTAAAACGGAGAACAAGGTTTTGTGTTCGGGAAGAATGGGATTTTTTGATAAGGCATAATCTCCCGAGGTTTTTCCCGAAAGCCAACATCTGGCCCAGGTTGCCTGGCTCTTAAAAAAATCCGTCGTAGTTACGACGCTCTTCCGTAAAAATCGCGCGCCCCGCCCTGAACTTGGGTGGAGGGGTGCGGTGGCGGGAAAAAATCCGGAAATTCTCCTCTATCACAAAATTCTAATCTTGCAAGCACAAACCTCCGTGTAGGAACTCCTATAAAACCCTTGTCTCGGGAAAACTCTCGTTATATTTCCCCTCAATTTTGGGGGTAAGGTTATGCAAGTTCAGGGTGGGGCGCGCGACTTTCGCGGTGGGCCATCGGAGTTCCGACAGACTTTTTTTCAGACTTCAATTCATCGGCTTTTCCGCCGAGTAGAGGACGAATTGGAAGTATCGTTTCATTCTTTCTCCCCCTAAGAATTTTCCGAAGCTTCCATACTTCGCCGCTATCTTTTCGGGGATTTCCTTCTGGTCTTTTTTTGTTTTTTCTTTTAAGAATTTTGCAAATCCGCCAAAAACGTTCTCTTCTAAAAATTCAAATTTTTCGGTTTTAAAGCCGGTTCTTTCGAGAATTTGAAAAAGAGAATTCGGAGTCACTCGGTTACGAAGCGGAATTCCGCTGAGCTTGCAGACGAAACTTCGAAACCAAGAATCTAAAATTCCAAAACTTCCATCCCTCAAAATCAACTCCGCAGAAACCAAACGTCCTTTCGGCTTGAGAACACGAAACGCCTCCTCGCAAAATCGGACTCGATCCGGAAAAAAGTAAGCACTGTCGAGACACAAAATTCGATCAAAACTTTCTTCTGGAAAAGAAGAGATCGTCTCCTCCAAAGGGGCGCAGATCAACTTCGGCAAAACTTCCTTCCTTTCTTGGAACAGATTTTCTGCGAATTCGACCTGAACAGAAGAAGGATTGATTCCTGTAAGATGAGAAAATGGAAGTGAGAATTCCTCCTTCCAGACAAAGAACTGGTCTCCGCAACCGAACCCGAGATCCAAAACTTCCTGCTCCGGTCTTAAGTCGGCCTTCTTTCCTAAAAGCAAAGCTAACGTCCTGCAAGCGGTCGGGTAGTCGTCCGTGTCTTTCCAAAAACCGAAATTCGCCCAAGAAGAATTCTTAGGATTGAGATGGAGATGGGTCAGAGTGTCCGGGGCTTCTTCGAGTCCGGAGCGTTTTGTGGAGGACATCTTAGAAAATTCTTCCCTGATAAAAATGTTTCATAGAATAGCTCCAATTGGCGATTTGAGACACTATAGAAAACGAGGTCTTTGTGGACCGAAAAAGAAAGATAATGAATTTAGATTTCATTTGATAAAATGCTATACATATATTTAGTCCATCCGATATGTATTTTAGAACTTCGTCCTTTACCGGAGTTCGTTTTAAATTCTGTACAACTTTCGATTCTTCTTTTTTAAATCTCCAGAAAGAAGAATCCGGAGTTTGCAACTCTTGAGAGAACCATGTTGTTACTAACGCTTTTAGATCCGACCCAAGCAAGAAGCAATTTGTTGTTTCGCTGGAAAAAGAAACTCAATCGTAAAAAGGTCTATCCGGTTCTCATCTTTCCGGATGGTTCTTTGAGTTTGGAAAGGCTTCACGGACTCGCAAAAATCGCATCCAAGCAAAAGTTTTTTTCCTCCAGTCCCGTTTTCTTTTATGCGGAATCCGTCTTGAAGGCCGGATCTTTTCTTCTTTCGGATAATATTCCTAAGGGAGAAAAAATTCTTCCGATCTTTGTGGACTTCGGTTCTCTTTCCAAGGATAGAGAGGGGCGGGACTTCGAGGAACAGATTTTACTTCTTCAGGAGAAGATCGGAGTTCGTTTCTCTGCGGTTTGTTTTTTCGAAACCGGGAAAACACAAGCCGGACTGGAAAGATCGGGCAACAGAAACTGGCTCTTTCACAAGTCCTCACTCGTTTTGGAGCTTTCAGGTTCCAACTTCAAAATTCTTAGGAAGGATTTACCCGAAGAAGAAGGTGAGACCTATCTGGAACCGTGGATCCCTTCGGGTTTGCTTGAGAATCGTTCTTAAGAAATTTATTTACTACTTGGAAGAGAGTCGTATCGGACTTGGAGCCGAGAGAGGAACTTGCATTAAATATTACTCGATTTTAGTATTTTAATTGAAGTTTTTTTTATCCCATTCTTGATAGATAAAAATTTTGCCTTAGGCAATAACGCAGGGATCTTCTGCATGATCGAGAAACGAATCAACAAATTCGGGGAGAACGGAACCTTCGCGACGAAGACCATCCCCAAAGGAACTCTGCTGTTCAGTTACAGCGAGTGGATCGAGGATGAAGAGTTCGGATGGAAAGTTCTGACGGTTGAAGAAGCCGAGTCTCTTCCCGATTCCGAGAAGGACATCTTCATGAAATATGGATACGATGTGGATTTTGGAATCGTCACCGGACCAACCAGCGGTGAATACGTCATCAACCATTCCAACTTCATGAATCATTCTTGTGATCCCAATATGTGGTATGACGAGGACGACAACATCGTCGCTAAGAGGGAAATTCTCGCCGGAGAAGAACTTACGATTGATTACGCAAATTTCGTAGTGAACTTCGACCAGACCTTTGAGTGCGGTTGTGGATCTGCCAATTGCAGAAAATTCATCCGAAAAGACGATTGGAAACTACTGATCAACGAATATCAGATGCACTTTCCAAAATTCATCCAAAAAGAAATCAAAAAGCTCTACGTCAAAATTCCAGTTTAGATAGAAAGACTTAAAACGAAAAATCCTACTTTCTGACTTTCAAGATTCTTTCCAGGAGCCCTTTGCTGAGAAGTCCTGGAGAATCTTCCGAAACCGCTGTGTTGGTGCTCCTTGCGTTTTCTATCGAATAGAAAACGTCGGGCTCCACTTCTTTTACGATCACCATCGCTTGGCGGATCTTCTTTCTTTTTAAAACGGTAAAGACGATCTTTACCGGTCCTCTGCTTCCTTGTCCGTCCATCGTAGTGACCCGATAACCCGCTTCCGAAAGTTTGGCCGCGATCGCTCCCCCGTTTTTAGGAGAGATGATCCGAAGAAGAGAAAAGCCGATCGCTAACTTTTCTTCCAAGATCATTCCAATAAAAGTTCCTGTGGCGAAACCTCCTGCATAAGCGAGATAACAGAACGCGTTATTGAGATTTTTGATAACTTGTGTAATGACGATCACCCAGAGAAGGACTTCTAAAAATCCTAGAGAAGCGGCGATCGCTTTTTTTTCCCGGGTGAGAAGAATGACCCGGATCGTTCCGATCGAAACGTCTGTGACCCTGGACAAAAAGATAAAACACGGAAGAAGAACGTAATCAAAGACCGGATTACCGGGAGAAGGAAAGCTCAGTTCCATACAAGACAAGGATTGTTCGGTAAATCCAAAACGTCGAGGAGAAATACACGATCCGAAAAGAGCGTTTGGAAAAGACGTAAGATTTCTTTTTTCTCTCGGAGACTTGAAGTTCGATTTAGGCAAAATTTTTTCCATAAGAATTTTATACAGGATGAGCAAGATTTGTTTTGAACAATTCAAACACTCGATGATATTTATTAAAGATAGAAGTTGATAAACGACTTGTGGAATACTTCGAATTCGGAACCGAATTTAAAAAGAAATCGAGGTTTTGTTGAAGTGACTTTTGCAAAAAAGAATGGAAATTGATTTCCATTCTTAAATTTGAATTCAAGATTTCCTTCCGTAACTCGATACGCGATTTCCGTGTTTCTTTTTTCTCTAATCGCCATTCAAGTGAAACTTCCAATGCCAGGAAAAAAGATATTTCTTCTTTGTTTTTTATTACTTTGTAGACGACTGCTCGGAGATTTATCTTTGGAAAGAAAAGCCGGGTTTATGGAACGGGAAAGATAACTTGCTAAAATAATCCGGCTCCGTAAAAGGAACGGGTTGTAACGTTATTTTAGAACCCGTTGTCGAAGTTCCTACGAACTCGGAATGGAGAAAATAGAATGGAAAGAGGAGATTCGATTTCTGATCTAAGCGATTTTCTTATATGAATCGACGAAAGGTCAACTCGGGTCTCCCGTAGAGGAGGCTTAAGCACTCTTCCCTCAGCACTCGACAAAATTTAGGAGAAAAAACTTTTTTGTTCCTGATCGAAATCCTCTGAAAAGGAATCGTGTAGAAAGAAGACGGAGGTGGATTCTTATAAAGAAATCCTTTCGAGGTCGTTCTATCCGATCAAAAACGGAAATCAAATTTCGCTTGAGAAAACCAGATTCAAAGAAACAATTCCGGGATCAAATCTCGAAATCGAAAGTCCAAGAGTAGGGTCTTAATTTCAAAAAAGGAAATCGAATTCTTCTTATGTTTATCTTTTTAAAAAGGTCTCTTTCCACATTCGTTCTCGTTCTTTTTTTAAGCGCCGAATGTAAGGGGTCGCCGACGGTTCGAGATTCGGCAAACGTTTGTTCGCAACCGAAGGCGGATTTTTTTTGGCAAACTTCGAACGCGAAAGAGTCCGGCTTTGACTCGGAAAAACTCTGCAACTTACTCCAAGAATCCATCTCTGAAAAAAACGGCTATCATTCATTTTTGATCGAACGTCACGGAAAACTCGTCATCGAGATCTATCACGATGGAGACGATAAACCTCTGAGCCTTCGATACGGCCTCCGTCTTCCTTTTGACGGCAAATCCACTTTCGACTTACAGACGTTACACGACGTTCGATCTGTAAGCAAAAGTGTCGTCTCTCTTCTTTTCGGGATTGCGGTAGAAAAGGGATTGATAGAAGGAATCGATTCTTCCGTACTTTCTTCGTTTCCGGAACTCGGGATTTCGAAAACGGATCCGCGGCAAAAAATAACTTGGAAACATCTTCTTTCCATGAGCAGCGGTTTGGATTGGGAAGAATGGAGATCCGGTTTTTTCTTTAGCGATGAAACCCGTCTGTATTGGAAAAAAAATCTCGTCGAGTTTGTTTTTGATCGTCGAGTTTCCGAAGTTCCGGGTACAAAATTCAATTACAACGGAGGTGGGACTTCGATACTTGCCGAAATTCTAATGAAGAAAACCGGTAAGTCCCTCGGAGAATTAGCGGGAGAATGGCTCTTTCATCCGATCGGGATCAAAGAGTTTGAATGGGTGGAGGATCGGCATAAACGCGCGCTCGCCTTCGGTGGTTTACGTCTGAGACCGAGAGATATGTTGAAGCTTGGAAGATTGATTCTGAACGAAGGAGTTTGGGATAAGAGGCAGATCGTTCCGAAGCAATGGATCCAAGATTCTTTAGAATCTCGGATCGATACGAACGTAACTCTATTTCGAAACGACGGAAGTTCCTTAAAATATGGTTTTCAGTGGTGGATTGGCGAGACTCGTCTTGCAAATCGAAACGTAACTTGGAAAGCCGCGCTTGGAAACGGAGGACAATTGATCTACGTGATTCCCGATTTGGATATGACCGTTGTGACGACTGCGGGGAAATACGGTTCTCCAAAGGTGATCTTCGAAATAGGAAATCTTTTGGACAAGATCATCGCTTCAACAAATTGATGAGCGAAGTTCCGTTCTATACTTTCGATCTTGTAGGAGTTCCGACTTCTTCCGTGAAACTCTCGCGGCCCCCACCCTAATTGGGTGGTGGAGGTGGGCCTTGTGGGAAAATTCCGGAAAATTCTCCATATCACAAAAACATTCTTCTTACAATCAGATTTCCTTTTCAAAATTTTGTAGGAACTCCTACAAGTCGCCTAAAAAAGCCTTGAAAAAAAGCAGGGAGACTTCCTCAAAACCACTTTACGATCCAAACACCTGCGAGTGCGAACCCGATCCCACCTAACACGCTTAGACCAATATATGCAAAAAATAGAATATAGTTACCCGTTCTCAACATCTGAAGGCTTTCAAAAGAAAACGTAGAAAACGTGGTAAATCCCCCGCAAAGACCGGACGCGATGAAAAATCTCCATTCCGGATTAATTTCCGGAAGTTTTTCCGAGATTGCGTAGATAACTCCTAACACGAGTGAACCCAAAAAGTTGGCAACCAAGGTTCCCAACGGTAATTTGAAACCGAGTATTGTTCCGAACCAATATTGTAAAAGATAACGTAAGACGCTTCCTATGGCGCCGCCGATTCCGATTAAAACAAGGGTTCTTTCCAAGTTCATTGTTCTTAACTTTTTAGGATGAGACGTTAGGCGCGCTATCTTCCTTTTTTCGTTCCGTAAAATATCGATAGATCTGGTAGATTCCCACTCCTAAGGTCACGATGGAGTCGTCTACGGGCCCTGGAAGAAGATTGGGTGCGATCCAATAGATGAGAATGATGATTATCGGCCAAAAAATTCTGAGGGTTTCGATAGGTTTTGAGTCTTTGATCGAAAACCAAATTCCGATCAGCAAGGAAAGAATTGTGGCAACGATAATCCCTCCAAAAAGAAGAATGTGTTTTCCCGCAAGAATCATCCAATCCTCGACGGACGCCGCCTTTCCATAATCATCTTTTAAAAGAAAAATTGTAATTCCGATAGAAGTGAAGAGGGTTACAAAAGGAGTTAACATTCCCCAGAGGCAACCGTATTTGATTTTTTTGGTAAAAAAAGACATATTCAACTCTCCTAATGTATTGGATCGTAGACTCGTTCTCGAAGCTCTTTGAACTCAAGTGTGATCGAGATCTACGGGCAGAGACCGGTCTTCACAATGCTCGCCGAACTCAGCGGCACTGTTTTCTATGAGCGCTTGCGGTAGGGATCAGAGCGACGCGGAACGCGGTCACGAAGTGACCGGAGCGTAAGCGAAGTCGCGTCAGAGCCCGGTCCTGCGCAAATTCAGTAAGAAGTTTTCGCAGGAACCGCCCCGAGGATCTTATAAAGTTTTCAGATATGCAAGGATAAAAGGTTCTATTTCTCCGTCCATTACGGCGGCTACGTTTCCGGTTTCGTGATCCGTTCTATGATCTTTTACAAGATTGTAAGGATGGAACACATAACTTCGAATTTGCGAACCCCAGGAAATATCTTTTTTCTCTCCCGATTTTTTTTCCAATTCTTCTTTTGCCTTTTCTTGTTCCATCTCATAGAGTCTTGCTTTCAACATCTTAAAAGCAGTGTCTCTGTTTTTGATCTGAGATCTTTCGTTCTGACAAGCGACTACGATTCCGGAAGGCATGTGAGTGATTCGAACAGCAGAGTCGGTCGTGTTGACGTGCTGACCGCCCGCGCCGGAAGAACGATAAACGTCCACTCGAATGTCTTTCTCTTCAATCTTGATATCGATGTCGTCGTCTATCTCGGGACTTACGTGAACGGAAACAAAAGACGTATGTCTTCTCTTGTTTGCATCGAAAGGAGAAATTCTTACCAATCGATGAACTCCGTTTTCTCCTTTTAAAAATCCGAAGGCCCAGTCTCCAACCACGTGTATCGTCGCGTTTTTGATTCCAGCGCCGTCTCCGGCTTGTATGTCGACTAAAGAATATTGATATCCTTTTTTTTCAAAGAATCTCATATACATTCTCAGAAGCATCTCGGCCCAATCCTGGCTTTCGGTTCCACCCGCTCCGGGATGGATATTGATGAAGGCAGATTTGATGTCTTCAGGATTTTTAAGCGCGCCTAACAATTCGAGCTCTTCGAATTTTTCCTGGAGTCTTTGATACTCGGAGGATAGCTCGCTTACGCCGTTTTCCCCTTTTTCGTCCAAAGTCATGTCCACTAAATCAGGAAAATCTAATATATCTTGTTGAATCGAAAACCAAGGCGTAAGCTTTTTTTCGAGTTCGTTTTTTTTCTGGCTTACGATTCTGGCTTCCTCGGGATTATTCCAGAGGTCGGGATCTTCCGCTTTCTCGCTAAGAGACTTGAGTCGGTCTTTGTCCTGTTCCAAATTTAAGAGTTTCCAACGATTCTGGAAATTCTCCTGTAATTCTTTGGAAACTCTTTTGAGTTCTTTTGCTGATTTTACTTCCATATTATTTGCTTTTTATCGATTTGATATTTTCCAAACGTTAAGCGCGTTTGAATTTATTGAAAAAGAAAATCTTCTTTGTTCTCTCTTTCTTGTTCCCAGGAAAAAACGGTATCACGCAACTGGGGAGTGTTGCCTTCCACCGTCGCCACCAAAATGAATTCTTCTTTTTTTCGGAATTCTTCCGGATTCTTCTTTAGAATGAGTTTGCCGGATCGAATCAGATCCAAGACGTGAAGTAAGAATGGATCTTTTTCCGTTCTTGAAAGTTCTTTCATCGCAGTATAAAAAGGAGTGATCCCTTTATGAAACCAATCCACGATTTCATTTTTACCGGAAGGCCAGAGTTGAGAAAGTTGAATCGTCTCTTCCCTCAAAAGCGATTTGCCTTGAAACGGTTTTTGAAGATGTCTGCACTGAAAATAAAGTTCGTGATTGATTTCTCTCGGAAAAGTTTTTCCATAACCCGAACCGATCCATTCGATCCAGGCCTTTTTTTCCTTTGCGGGCAGGGAAGGGATTAGAGCAAACAGATAATTCTGATTTTTGAATATTCGAGAAGTGGAAAGATGATCCAACACTTCGTAAGGGATCATGTATTGACCTTTCTGCCATTCTAAAACCAGAGGCACTTTTTCTATATCCAGATATTCTACCGGAGTTTCGGCCCTTACAACGTCTCCGAATTGCGTGAGAATGTAGATAAACGAAAGGAGCTCTTGTCGATTCATCTTTCGAATCAGAGCATCCGGATCTAGATTTCTATGAAGAGCGTGCCTGAGTAAGTTGTATTGTTCGACGGGGAATTGTCCCGGAGACAATATGATCCCAAGAAATTTTTCCATCTTCTTGAGGCTATGTCGATCCACGAGATCCAGGTTTCCAGAAATCAAAAATGGCATAGGTTAAAGGGCTCTGTGTCCGATGTCTGTTCGATAAAACGTTTTGGGAGCCTGGATTTTTTCCAGGAAGGAATAAGCTTGAGATACCGAACTCTTTAGATCGGATCCATAGGCTACTACTCCCAGAATTCTCCCCCCGGATGAAAAAACTTTTCCATCTTTTTTTAAAGTTCCCGCGTGAAAAAGATAAGTGTTTTGACCAGTCGTTTCGGGCAGATTTAAGGAAATATTTTTTTCATAAGAATCCGGATATCCCTGTGCCGCGAGGACTACTACTGTGGCTGCGCCTTTTTTTACCGAGGCTTGGATCCCTTTGATCTTGCTTGTGGAAGCTGTATAAAGAAGTTCTAATAGATCACCGTCTAACATTGCGAGTACACATTGTGTTTCGGGATCTCCGAATCTACAATTGAACTCTACAACTCGAGGTTCTCCATCGGAGGAGATCATTAGTCCCGCATAAAGAAGGCCTCTATAAGGATGTCCTTTTTTACGAAAGATTTCAAACATTCTATCGAAGACTCTTTCTTTCACTTTTTCCAAGATGGAATCGGTTACGACCGGTGCGGGACAATAAGCTCCCATCCCTCCGGTGTTCGGTCCTTCGTCTCCGTCATACGCTCTTTTGTGATCCTGGGCGGCCGGTAGTAAAAAATAAGAATCTCCGTCTGACACCGCAAAGATGGAAGCTTCTTGTCCATCCATAAACTCTTCGATTACGACTTGGTTACCGCTTTCCCCGAATTTTTTATCCTCAAAGATTTCTTTGAGGGCGTTGATCGCCATTTCTTTCGTAGTGGCAACGGTGACTCCCTTCCCGGCGGCCAGTCCGTCCGCTTTGATTACGATCGGAATCGTTTTTGATTCAAGGTATTTTATAGAAGTTGAATATTCGGTAAACGTTGCGTATTCCGCGGTGGGAACGTTCGCTTCCACCATCAGAGATTTTGCGAAATCCTTGGAGCCTTCGACTTGTGCGCAATAAGAATCGGGTCCGAACGTAGGAATTTTGAGTTCGGCCGCCCAGTCCGCAAATCCGGCTACGAGAGGATCTTCCGGTCCGACCACGATGAAATCAAAAGGATTTTGTTTTAAAAAAGCCTGGACCGATTCCTTTGATAAAACGTTAAACGAATTGGAACGTAGAATCTCGTGATCCGGAAATCCGCCGTTTCCCGGAAACACTTTCAATTCGTTTAACAAAGGGGATTTTCTGAGATGAAAGGCGATTGCGCTTTCTCTTCCCCCCGAGCCTATAAGAAGAACTTTCAACTTAGCCTGCAAGGTTTTGAATCCCTTTTTTTAGAACTTCCACCTTATCGATTAAGGTATTCAACTTTTCTCTTTCTTTTTCAACGACGTCGGGTGCTGCTTTGGAAAGAAATCCGGGATTTGCCAGTTTGGTTTCTAGTTTCTCTTTTTCGATCTCGGACTTCTGAAGTTCTTTTTCGAGTCGAGCCTTCTCTTTTTCAACGTCGATCAGACCTTCCAGAGGAAGAACGATTTCACCTTTTGTAAAATGGGAAACCGAATCCGTTTTTTGAACATCGTAAGCCGCTTCGACTTTGATCGATTCCAATCTTGCGAGTTGCAAAAGAGAAACTTCGTTTTCTTGGATCGCGGATTGGGCTAAAGAATCGGCGGATTTTACGATCGCCTTACACTTTTTATCCGGTGTTACGCCGTTCTCAGCGCGCATAACGCGGATTCTGGTTACGATTTCTTGGAGAAGATTGAGTTTCTGTACTCCGAGCGCGTCAGACGAAATCGGATACGCTTTAGGATACGGGGTCGTAGCGAGAAATTGATCCGAAAACACCGAATGAACTTCTTCCGTGAGGAACGGCATAAAAGGATGCAAAAGTCCTAATGCACGAGTGAGAACGTCCACAAGAACTTGTTTTGCTACTTCAGCCGATCGTGGGGAAACTTTTCCGTAGGCTCTTGGTTTTACGAGTTCGATATACCAATCGCAGAAATCTCCCCAAACAAATTCATAAATCGAAGCTGCCATTTCGTAGAAATGAAATTTAGAATGAGCCTTGTCGTATTCTTCCAGACAATGATTGAATCTGGAAAGAATCCACTGATCCATCGGTTCTAGATCTTTTTCGATTTCAGGCGTGATCCCGGTGGGAGTAAACGATTCTTCCAAGTTCATGAGAATAAAACGGGAAGAATTCCAAATTTTATTACAGAACGAACGATAACCGTCTAACCTCGATTCGTCGAAAAGAATGTCTTTCCCTTCAGGAAGGGTTGCCGCTAAGAAAAAACGGAAAGAATCAGTTCCGTATTTTTCCATCATAATGAGTGGATCGATTACGTTTCCGATCGACTTGGAGAATTTTTTTCCGTCCTTATCTCTGACAAGACCGTGTATGAGTACTTTATGAAATGGTGGTGCTTCCATAAATTTCATTCCCATCATTATCATTCTGGAAACCCAGAAAAAGATGATATCAAAACCCGTAACAAGAACAGAAGTAGGGTAGTATCTTTTTAGATCCGCGGTTTGTTCCGGCCATCCCATGGAAGAAAAAGGCCAGAGCTGAGAAGAAAACCAAGTATCAAGTACGTCAGGGTCCGGTTCCACTTCTTTGGATCCGCAAGAAGGACAAGTTGTCACGGGAGTTTCCGATACTTCGATGTGTTTACATGTTTTGCAATGATATGCAGGAATCTTATGACCCCACCAGAGTTGTCTGGAGATACACCAATCTCGAATGTTGTTCATCCATTCGAAAAAAGTTTTTTCCCACATCTTCGGAACGAATTCGACCTTACCCGACTGAACTGCCTGCACCGCTAAATCGGCGAGAGGTCTGATTTTTACAAACCACTGAGTGGAAAGATAAGGTTCGATCACCGCTCCACCTCTGGAGTTATGTCCGACCGCGTGAACGTGATCTTCTATTTTTTCGATGAGTCCCTTTGCTTCCAAGTCGGCTACGACTTTTTTACGAGCTTCAAAACGATCGAGACCTTGATAGACGCCTGCGTTTTCGTTCATCGTTCCGTCTGGGTTCATGATAAGAAGCGGCTTGAGTCCGAGTCTTTGTCCGGCTTCAAAGTCGTTCGCGTCGTGAGCGGGCGTGATCTTGACTAGTCCGGATCCGAATTCTTTATCCACGAATGAATCAAAGAGAAGAGGGATTTGTCTGTTTGTTAGAGGCAATTCTAAGATTACATCTTTCAAAGACGAATAACGTGCGTCTTCGGGATTCGCGCAGACTGCGACGTCGCCGAGCATAGTTTCCGGTCTCGTAGTCGCTACTACAACATATTGATCCTTTTTTCCGTGGATAGGATATTTGATATGATAGAGTTTTCCTTTTGTCTCTCTGAATTCCACTTCGAGATCGGAGATCGCAGTTTGAGAGGCGGGGCACCAGTTGATGATTCTTTCTCCGCGATAGATCAGGCCCTCGTCGAAAAGTGATTTAAAAACTTTGAATACTGCTTTGGAAAGACCTTCGTCGAAAGTGAATCTTTCTCTGGACCAATCAACGGATTCTCCCAAGAGCCTTTGTTGACGAGTGATCATTCCACCGGAATGTTCTTTCCAATCCCAGACTTTGTTTTCGAATTCTTCTCTAGTGAAGTCGGTGCGTTTTTTTCCTTCTTTTGCGAGTTCTCTTTCGACGACCATCTGAGTCGCGATTCCCGCGTGATCCATTCCCGGAAGCCAAAGGGTCGATTTACCTTTTTTACGTTCGATGCGGATAAGAATATCTTGGATCGTATGATTGAGTGCGTGACCGATATGCAGAGATCCCGTGACGTTCGGTGGAGGAATTACTATAGAGAAGGACTCTTTAGAGTTCGGATTCGGTACAAAGGACTTCTTCTCTTCCCAGAGTGAAATCCATTTACTCTCGACTTCTTTCGGTTCGTAACGATCGCCTATCTGTTTTTTCATGGCCGTAAAAAACAGATTTTCCTGGATTTTCCCGGGGTCAAGAGGATTCAAACTGATCCACCTTTTAGGCGGGAAAAATTGATTCGGCCTTACTTTTTACGATAAGCTGATTTTGTCTCAAAGAGCTTTTTAGAAATAGATTTTCTACGGGACTCGGCCTTTTCGTTTGGAATTCTCAACTTCGTTTTGGGTTTGAGGGCGGATCGTATGGAAGACTGAATTGCTCTGAGAGGAAAGACGTCCTTGTCTCTGACATTGAGACAAGTTTTTCCGAAGAGCAACTTTGGAAATTTTTTCTTGAGTTCTTTTAAGGAATCCGGACGACAGAGATAGATCGAAATATGATTCTTTTGGGAAGCGAAAGAGATCCAGTTCTCGTCGACTTGATACGTGGGGATTCTAAATTTCATAGATTCTTGGATATCCGGAAACGTATCAATGAGCCAAGTGCGAAGAGAAAGAAGTCTTTCCTTTCGGATCAGGGATTGGGATTCGATATAATGATGGATTTCCGAAGACATAATAAATGTCGGAATCGGAATAAAAGAAAAAAGATGCATATTCGTTTTAGGCTTTGTAAGAATCAAAATGAAAATTACTCGGCCTTTCCTCCTTTCAGAATCGGAAACTGGAGAGGTTTTTGTTTCGCATGATTTTGGGTTTGATTTTGTTTTTCGAATTCTTGCGAGAACTTCCGCAAATTTTCGGCGGAAGAAATGATTTCCTCCTTGGGAAACGGAAACGCCGAAGGATTTTTAATTCCGAGAATCATAGAAAAGAGATCGTGGGAATTCCGTCCGTTTTCATAGATTAAATCCGGGGAGATATCCTTGAATCCCAACATATAGAGCGCGAACTTCTCGTTCTGGACGTTTTCGATGGAAAGAATCGATTCGGCCAAGAATTCCGCGGGCATTGTGTTGGAAAAAGATCCGTCCCTTTGACCTTCTTTGATGAGTTCGGTAAGGAAGAGGATATCTCTTTTGATCATTTCTTTTTCGAGTTTTGCTTTGAGAGAAAGATTTTCGGGAAGATAAATCGCTTTTAGAAAAAAGAACACCATCTCCGGATTTTTGTTCACCCAGTCAAAGTGAAGTTCGTGTATAATTTTAAGTTTGTCTAATGTGTTTTTCGGGTGTTTGGATTCCACTTCCGAAAGAAGCCCTAAAGTAATTTCATCGGAAAGAGTGGTCGTCAATTCCACAAGGAGCTCTTCCTTGGAATTGAAATGGTGATAAAAAGTGCCTTTGGCGATTCCGAGTTCGTCGATGATATCGTTGACCGACGTAGAATCGTATCCCTTAGAAAAGAAGAATTTTCGAGCACATTGTAGGATGTCCTCTTTTCGCGCCTTTCCCTTTTGTTTGTTTAGATTCACTTTTCCCATAAAACCGACCGACCGTCGGTCAATTTTTTGAACATTTCGGTCTTTTGGTCAATCAGAAATCGCAAGAAACGCGGGAACTCCCTCGATTTTCCGGTTTTTTCGGAGCGATCTTCCGGCCTGAAAGCGGAAAAACCGCAGATTTTCCCTTTCAATTCGCCTTTGTTGATCAAAGGATCTTTTCCGTTGTTTTGGAAAGCCTACTTCAAAGAAG
The DNA here is from genome assembly GCF_016919175.1 of Leptospira ainlahdjerensis. Classification (GTDB taxonomy): domain Bacteria; phylum Spirochaetota; class Leptospiria; order Leptospirales; family Leptospiraceae; genus Leptospira; species Leptospira ainlahdjerensis. Next base: position 80,520 of record NZ_JAFFPU010000016.1, read on the forward strand.
GAATTCTTGGGTCCGAGTGAAGTCGATCAAGGGTTTTTGGGGGAGATCCTACATTTGAGCTTTTTACTTGCGGAACGTAGAATTTTAGAAAAGAGGCAGTTCACCTGGAGTTCCACAACCCAACCGGAGCATCGTAAACCTTAGCCAAAAGTCGAGATGAACTGCAAAGAGAATCCGTTTTGCAAAAATAGGTTTTTTAGGAGTTCCTACACGGGGATTTCTACTTGCAAGATTAGAATTTTGTGATAGAGGAGAATTTCCGAAATTTTTCCACCACCCGCCCCACCACCCAAGATCAGGGTGGGGCCCGCGACTTTCACAGAGGACTGTCGGAGTTCCGACTGTTTTTCGTCCGATTGAGTCGGCTTGTAGATAAAGATATATCTTGAAAGGGCGGGCGATTTTACCGAAAAAGCCGTTGGAACTCCGACCTGTGCCGTGCACTCGGCGAAACTCGCTTTGCAAGTTGGAACCGTGAGGAATTTCAAAAAAACAGACAACACAACAAGACGGAGATATTTAAGGGAGTTCAAAGAAAGATCAGAGAGAATGAATGTTCCGAACCCGCGCCAAACAAATCCAAGTTCGATTTAAGCATTTAAGAATTTTTTGATTTCGCTTAACAAAATAGAATATCCGTTTCCGGAAACATTCCTCATACTTTTTTTCAAGTCCAAATTTTTTCCGAAATCGGGAGAACCGAGTTCTCCCGCAAAAGGAATTCCGTATTCTTCTTTGCTCAGGATCGAAAGCGCGGAATGGACGGGGCTAATGGAAAAACTCGCGATCTTTTTATCAAAGAATGCGGCTTCAAATAAGGATTGTCCAAAATAGCCGATAAAACCGCCGGATTCTGCCAAAAGGTTTTGAAATTGAAACGTAGGAATTCTGGATAAGAATTCGATCGTATTCCGATCCGAACTTTTACCTCCGATTCTCACAACCTTTGAAAAACCTTCCTTGGATCTTATCGTTTCCAAATAGGAATCTAAAGAAGACACAAATTTTTGCTCCAGATTTCCCGCATAACAAAGCAAATACGAACCGTCCTTTCCGACCAAAGAGTTCAATCTCGGCGAGATCAGGATTCGATCAAGAGAAAAATCCCCTTTGAGGTTCGGATGGGGAAGAATCTCGAAATGACCGTATTTTTTTCTCTCGGGACCGAAATGATCCAAAAGAAAAATTTTAGTTTTAGAATATTCTAAAATTGGAATATCTCTTGAATCGACGATGACAAGGTCAAATTTTCCTTCTTTCGGGAGCTCTTTTATCCATGTCATCCGGAATCCATCAGCTGAAAGAAGAGAGAACAAAATTCTGGAACGTTCAAAGTGGCCGCTCCCGAACAAAGCGGGATCTCCCGCTAAAAGACCGATCTTTTTTTGGGAAGAATTTTGTCCTTTCGGAGTTTCAAAGCGGATTTGCTCCACTTCTCGATTGCCTTCGAAAATCCGAGGAGAATCCTGAAACAAACGGATGACTTCCCTGGCGCCGAAAAAGGGATTTTGATCGTTTAAGTTTTTAAAAACTTCGGAGGTCGTTTCGAAATCTTTGGGTTCGTCGATCGTAAGCCTGAGATTCGGAAGAATCTTTTGTTCTTCTTCGTTTAACAAAGGTGCGAGTTTTAGGATTCGAAAACGATCCGGATTTTCCTTGATATGAAGACTTACGTGTTCTCTGTGCCTTTCTTCCAAAACGTTCGGGGCCCAGGCAAGAGCTTCTTTCGTAAAAATTTCACCTCCCATTCCCAACGGAAGATTCACAACGTGAGCCAGATCCGGTTTCGAATACTCAAACGTTTGTAAAAGCTGATCCAGGTGAAGAGTATCATAAAAAGGATTGTCTCCTGTCAAACGAAGGATCGATTCCGCTTGAACCGTCTTTGCCGAGTTTAGATAACGTTCTCTTACATCCGAAAGACTTCCTTCTATAAAGTTGTATTTTCTTGCCTTCAGAAATGTTCGAAGTTTGTTGTCGTTTTCCGGGATCAGATAAAAGATTTGTTCTTCCGGAAGGAGCGTTCGAATTCGATCTTGAATTCTATCAAGAAGAGTTTTTCCCGAGCCGAACGGAAATTCTTTTAATACCTTACCCGGGAGTCTGGTAGAATCGGTTCTGGCTTGGATAAACGCGAAAATTTTAGGCGTTGAAGGTATACCATTCATCGCAGGTTAAACAAGGAGCGCCCGTCGTTTCGTGTTTTCCGTTTAGAGAGTTGTTAAACGAAGGAAGTCCTCTTTGCCAAATGTCTATTAGATTTTCATTGTGAAGATTTCCGAATTCCTTTCCGGGAGTTTGTCTGCAAATCGAAACGATTCCGTTCGAGTTAACAAAAAGATCCCGGTTGAGATGCCAACAAAATTCTCTCTGAATCGGAGTCAGATCCGTGACTCTTTTTTCGGGCATTAAACCCGCGAATCGATTGTATTTTTGAAGAATGACTCCGTAACCTTGTCTTTCGGTTTCGTCGACCCAGGCTTCCACTTCGTCCTCGACTTCTTGTATCTTTAAGAATTGAAGATGGATCCGATTTTTAGGAAATACTCTTTCCAGCTTTTCCAAGTTGGAAAGAATTTTCTCAAGTTCTTTTCTGCCGTAAAGGTTCTTATATCTTTCCGGATTGCGAGTTGTCAGATTTACGATCCAAGTGATCTTTTCTTTTTCATCGTCTGAAAGTTTATCCAAGAATTCTAAGATCGGATCCAAATCGGAATAGAGCGCGGTTTCGATCATCAATTCCTGCAAAAGAGTAAACGAGATCGTTTTTTTTACAAGCTCGGCGAAATGAGGATGCAGAAGCGGTTCTCCCATTCCTCCAAAACAAACGCTGTATTCATTGGAAAAAGAAGTCTCTTGTTGTTTGAGAAGATTCTCCAAAAAATCGGACGTAAGAAAATCGCCGTCGTGATCGTTTGCACTAAATTGTCTCGGACAAAAAGTACAACCGAGTTCACAACCTCTGTAGACTTCGAGTTCTAAGTAAGAAGGGCCGGTTCTGAAAACTTCGGGCTGACTTTTGATCCAAGGAAGAATTTCCGAATACGACCAATTTTCCTTTGTTTTGAGAAAACCCCTGACTAAGTTTAAGGATCTTCTGTTCTTTAAAGAGAAATCCAAACGATATTGCCTCAGATCCGGAGCTTGATAAAAAATTTCCACGTCGTAGTGATTGATGTTTTTGAGAAGATATTCCTGAGCGGTGGTTTTGATCGTTTCAGGAAGTCCGTTTGTGAATTCCCTTGATAAAATCGCGGGGACGATTCCGGCGGGAAGGTTTTCGCTGTAAGAATATTGAGAAAGATAACGGTCGTGTCTTTCGTACAATTCTTCGCTCAGATTCTCGTCCAAACAAGGGAAAAGACCCGAAAAATAAAAAAAAGATGCGTCGTCCCAGTCGGGATCTTCCGTTCTGGAACCCGGTAGATTTTCGGCTATTTTTTTTAAAAAAACAACTTCGGTTTCAGATTCTAAAATTTGAATATTCAGAGAATTGTATGTATTTTTGTTTTCTTTGAATGGCCAAGAGTTGAAAAAAACACGCGACGACGGGAGGATTTTGGAAAGTTTTAAGAGGGAAAGCCGAAGTAAGTTTTCTCTTTCGTCCGTGGATAAGGACCGAAGAAGAGAAATCGTTTCGACGTTTAAAAATACGGCGGAATGAGAAATCGGAAATTTCATGTCTCGTTTTGAATATCGGCTCTGCTTTCGAATTTCGAAATACTCAAAATCAATCTACGTGAAAAGTCTCTTCTTTGAGAGTGATTTTGTTTTCTTTTCTATAGTTTTCATCGAAGATTTGGATCGGGATTTCGGCTCTGGATTCTTTCAGCCATTTGTGAAAGGTATCCTCCTCTTTGTCTCTATAGAGAATGTTTTGGATCCCCCCCCGAAGATTTTCCATCGGAGTCGCCCTTTTCCCTTCGATTTTTAAAATACAATATCGTTTTCTTTCGTCTCGAAACACGTCGGAAAGTCCTCCGTTCGGAAGCGGTGCGGCGATCGTCGCCGTGATCTTACTGTATTTGTAAAGGTCGAAGGAAGAAATCCATTCCACCATTCCTCTTCTGGATCGAAGCGTCGGATCGTTTCTGGGAGAACCGGCGATCAATGCAAAAGAAGAAGGATCTGCGAGAATGGATTTTCTGATCTCGGAAACTTCTTTAAAAAGTTTGTTTTCTTCTTGGACGGAATCGTTTTCGGGAGCGATGGCGATGATTCTATAACGAATTTCGAATCCTACCTTATCCTTGTTTTGATTATACCAAGTTCTGATTTCCTGTTCGTTCGGAGGAGGAACTGCGATCTTTAACTGAAGAAGTTGTCCCTTTTTGATTTGATACGGAAGTTCGGTAACCCAAAGTTCGAAGGGCATATTCGAAGAGGCTTCCATCGCTTTTTCGAATTGTTTCCGGCTTGTGATTCCCATCACTTCCATTCTTTTTTCGATTTCAGCTTCCACTCTTTGTTCGTTGACTTGAACGGATTCTTCCTCCGCAACTACGTCGACGATGGCGCGATCAATAAGAAAGTCTATGATTCTAGTTCGAAGGGATTTTCGGAAGTCTTCGTGTTTTAAATGTTTTTGGAGGCGGTTGTATTTTTCTCCGGCGTCATCCAAATCCAATTCGGAAATGGAAACGGTGCCGACCGTTGCGATGACTCGGTTGAGAGATTCCGCGGTTTGAACCGGAGTTTGAAAGAACAAGGAAACAAACATTCCTGCGGCGAGAAAGGATCTGGCGTATGTTTGTTTTGTCTTCATCCACGATTCTCCAAAGGTAAGAATACCTTTGATCTGTAAGATCTTCAGTTCTTTCCCTTGGTTCAACCGTTTTTCTAAGGCTTTTAGTTTGTTCTAAACTTTCCTATGAGCTGTCCTAATTGTTCTGCTTGTCCGTACATTTCTCCCGAAAACGAAGTGAGATCGTCCGCGCCGACCGCGATTTCCTGGGTTCCGTCCGAAATACTCACGATCGTCTTTGTGATTTCATCGGTGGCTCTTTTTTGTTCTAGAACCGCTTCCTCGATTTGAATGCTGAAGGTCATAAGTTCGTTCGCACTCTGGGAAATTTCTTTCGTATTCTCTTCCTGATTTTTTACGGACGAAAGGACGTTCTTTGCGTAACGATCGAATTCTTCCACTTGTTCCCTGAGTTTGCGGAGAATGGTTGAGGCTTCGGAAACTTTTGAATTTCCGTTGAATACGGCGGTGTTCGTAGAATTTACCAAGGCCCCGATTTCTTGTACGCTCGTGGAAGTTTGAGAGGCGAGTTTTCCGATTTCTTCGGCGACGACCGCAAATCCTTTACCGGCTTCTCCCGCTCTAGCTGCTTCGATGGCCGCGTTGAGTGCGAGGAGATTTGTTTTTTCCGAGATCTCGGTGATGATGGAAAGAATTTCCGTAATCCGGGAGGCGCTTTCGCCTATCGCGCCCATCGCACTGGTGGAAGCGATCATTGCGTTTTCTCCCGTGATTCCCTGTTCTTTCGATTGAGCCGCGAGTTGGACGAGTCCTTGCATTTCGTTGTTGATGTTCGTAATTTGTTCTTTGAGACGATCCACGTTCCCGTCGATTTCTTTCATACTGGATACCGCCTTTTCCATCGACTTCCCGACGTTTTGCGCCGAAGCAGCCAATTCTTCGACCGCCGCCGAGGATTCTTCCGCCGCGGAAGCTTGTGTCTGCGCCACATCGGAAAAACTTCTGGAAGAATCCGCCATCTTCTGGGAAGTATTTTTGAGTTTAGAAGCGGAGGCTCCGATCTCACGGACTACTTGGAGAAGATTTTCCCGCATCTGATTCATGGAGTCGAGTAAGGTTCCGATTTCGTCTTCTTTGTCGTGTTCCTGTTCCGCTACAAGATTTCCCTTTGCAATTTCTTCTGAAAAACCGATGGCTTTTAGAAGTCCGGAAGTAATCAATTTTTGGAATATGAAATTCAGGCTGAGAAGTACCACGATCAAAATCACAAGAGTGGAGATAAAACCTCGAATCAAAATGCCCGCGATATCGTCTCGATAGATAGAATCCGGAATGCTGACCTGCATCACCCAAAATCTTTTTTCTTTTCCGATATGAAACGGAAAGAAATAATGACTGTGGCCGTTGGAGCTGGAATTGAATTTTTTTCCTTCCTGACTTTTGACAAGATAAGAATCGAGTTCCTCCTTTTCAGGAATGGACTTTCCCACTAAACTTTTATCCAAACCGTTGACCGCATAGATTCCTTTGGGAGAGAGGAGAGTAACGTAGCCTTGATTTCGAAAGGGCCTTGTATCGCCGATGAGAGTCTGCAATTCTTCTAATTGATAATCTAAACCCGCGGCTCCGTAATAATTTCCATCAGTGCTGATCGGAACTACCAAGGAAATCATAAGAATGTTGATCTTTCCTTCGACTTCGTAATAATACGGATCGGTGACCAGGGGAGAATTCGTTTTTTTGGGAATCTGATACCAATCTCCGTCCGGACCGGGGTTGTCGTAATTTTTCGCGGCTTCTAAAACAATCTCCTCTTTTGTTTTTCCTCTGTGAAGATAAGGAATGAATCTTCCGGTCGTGTCGTGTCCTTCCGTATTTTTAAATTGAGAATCTCTTCCATCAAATCCATTCGGTTCATAGGCGACCCAGGCGCCGTAGTAGTTTTCATTTCGTTTTAATATTTCTTTGAGAGATACGATGACTTGATTTCTCGTCGGGGTTGCATACATGAGAGGAAAACGAAAGCCTCGGATGAGTGCCATCGTCGTGTCTAGATGATCCTTCACTTCGAAAGTCCAACGTTCCGCAGTCACATTGGAACTGTTGATGACTTCGCTTTTGAGATTCTGATAGGCGGTATAAGAATTTGTTCCGGCCAAAACCGTAAAACCGACAAAAAGAACGATGGAAAGATAAAGAGAAATGCGAAAACGAATGCTCATAGGAAGTCTCCGGAATCGATACTCAAGAAATGGGAAAGGGTAATTAAAAGAGGATCGCACGAAAAGCTCGAGCAAAATATTGCCAAATTATAAAAAATTCCTCATTGGAAGGGAGAAGGTTGTTTTACCATCTATGTCACATCGAAAAAGAACTTTTTTTCCGAACGGTGAAAAGTGAAGTCTTTCTCTTCGATTTTGAGTTTGCTAGAATGATCGGGGCTGGTCGGAGCTTCGTCGGAGGCGGGTCTTTTATACAATGGATTCTCGAATGCAGGAGAGAATGGAGTTCCCACAAAGATTGGGTTTGCAAAGGGAAGCAGGAGGGCATTTGTCTTTAAGAAAAGGTGTTCTTTTTGAAATTCTTCTTTTCCTAAGAATGAGGCCTTTCTCGGAAAGAAGGAGATCCTACTTTTCTAAATTTTACAAACAAACTTAAAACGTGAAAAGAAAGACTGGAAACCGAAAACGTTTACATCGTAAGAAGAGTGTAGGGTCGAATTCGCTGACCAAAGGTGGAAAATCAGATTCTTCCCGGATTCTTAAAAATCCGGGAATTCGATAGGGGATCGGAACTTAGTTGGAAAGACCGAAGACGTCGTGAATCTTATTGATCGCGATCTTTGCCTGGTCTTCCGGAATTACACAGGAAATTTTGATTTCGGAAGTGGAAATCATTTCGATGTTGATTCCATTGTCCGCGAGCGCCTTAAACATTCCAGCGGCAACTCCGACGTGAGATTTCATTCCGACTCCGACCGCGGAAACGATCGCGATACTTTCGTTGATCTCCGGTTCTTGCGCACCTTGCGTTTTCGAAAAGGATTGAAGAATCGGCTTCGCGTCCAAAACGTCCTTTTTCGGAATCGTAAAGGAGATCGTATTGATTCCGTTATGCGGAGAGGACTGAACGATCATATCGACTAGAATATGTTTCGTGCTCAATTCTCCAAAAAGTCCAGCCGCTAAACCGGGCATGTCCGGAACTCCGGCAATCGTGATTCTTGCTTGATCGCTTTTCGCGGTGACTCCGCTGACTTTTAATTTTTCCATAATTTTATCCTCGCTCACCACAAGTGTTCCCGGGTTGTCATTGAAGCTGGAACGGACGTGGATTACAACGTCGTAATTCATTCCCAATTCAACGCTTCTGGAATGAAGAACACCCGCGCCTAAACTTGCAAGTTCGAGCATCTCTTCGTAAGTGATCTGTTTATGCTTTTTTGCGTTAGGAACCACTCTCGGATCGGCGGTGTAAACTCCGTCCACATCGGTATAAATTTCACATTCTTTTGCACCAAGCACCGCGGCTATGGCGACTGCGGAAGTATCGGATCCGCCTCTTCCTAAAGTCGTTATATTCTCATCCGCGTCGATTCCTTGAAATCCAGCGATGATGACAACCTTTCCTTCTTCGAAAGCCGCATCGATACGAGAACGATCGATCATCTTGATCTTCGCGTTTGAAAAATTTCCGTCCGTAAGAAGTTTGATCTGAGAACCCGTAAAGGAAGTTGCGGGAACTCCAATCTCCCAGAGGGCCATGGCGAGAAGGGCCGTTGAAATTTGTTCTCCCGTAGAAAGGAGCATGTCCATCTCGCGTTTCGGAGGATTCTTGGAAATTTTACCCGCGAGTTCGACGAGCTCGTCCGTGGTATGTCCCATTGCGGAAACAACGACCGCGACTTGTTGACCCTTGTCATGATAGGATTTGATTCTTCTTGCAACGTTCTGGATTCTTTCCGGGGTTCCCACGGAAGTTCCGCCGTATTTCTGAACGATGATATTTGCCATAACCTGAGGGTCATATTTTTCTTTTAAGGCAAGGGATCAAGAGAATTCGATTTTGATTCTCCGATTTTGGAAAGAGGGTTTCGTTCTCAGGGAAAGACTCAAAACTGACGAAAGTTTTATCAACACCGGGGAAGAACGAAGTTTGAAATATTTCCCATTTTACGTTCAAAGAAGAAAACATGTTTAGTATCCTTGATTGGTCCATTCTTTCGATTTATCTCCTTTTTGCATTCGGCGCGGGGGTTCTTCTTTCGCCCAAGGCCGGTAAAAGTCTGGTTTCTTATTTCGTAGCCGACCGAAAACTTCCCTGGTGGTGGCTCGGGACATCGATGGTTGCCACAACTTTCGCCGCCGATACTCCTCTCGTGATCACCGGTTTTGTCGCGGCGGATGGAATCTCAGCGAATTGGTTTTGGTGGAGCTGGGCGATCGGTTATATGGCAATGACCGTTTTTTTTGCGGGAAAATGGAGAAGAATGGAAGTCCTCACCGACGTCGAGTTTGTCGAACTTCGTTACGGCGGAAAACCCGCGATGATCTTAAGAATGGTCAAAGCGTTCTATTTGAGTATATTAGTAAATTCGATTGTACTCGGATGGGTTTTTAAGGCGATGTCCAAAATCACGGGACCGTTTTTGGATTGGAATGAACTTCTCGGTCCTGAAAATTTTTCTACGATTCAAAGTTTATGGCCTTCGTTTTTAGTATTCGATTCTTTGAATAATACGATTACGGTTTTGATTCTTTTTCTTGTAGTCGTGATCTACAGTAGTATGGGCGGAATCCAAGGTGTGATTCTTACGGACCTCGTGCAATTTGCTCTGGGAATGGGAGGAGCGATTCTATTTGCGGTCTACGCGGTTTTGAGTCAGGGAGGAATTTCCGGTCTTCTTTTGAAGATGGAGGAAGTGTATCCCGATAAACACGAATCTATTTTGAGTTTTTGGCCGGATTTTCAGGACGCGTCTTTGCCGTTTACGGTTTTTCTAATATTCATAGGTGTTCAGTGGTGGGCTCAATATTATTCGGACGGTTCCGGATATTTGGCGCAAAGAATTCATACCGCGAAGAATCCGGAAGAAGCCGAAAAGGGATCTCTCTGGTTTAACATCGCAAACTTTATCATTCGAACCTGGCCTTGGGTTTTGACCGCGCTCGTAACGTTAGTCGTCTTTCCTCTTCACGATCCTACTCGTTACTTTGCGGAAGGACAAATCGTTGGAAGCGATCGAGAGATGGGTTATCCCGTTTTGATGAAGCTCATTTTACCCACTGGGGTTTTGGGGATCGTCTTCGCGAGTTTGATGGCCGCTTTTATGTCGACTGCGGACACACATATCAACTGGGGAGCGAGTTATCTCGTAAACGATTTCTATCTTCGTTTTATTCATCCTTCTGCGAGTGATAAGACATTGGTGAGAGTGAGCCGGATTGCGGTAGTTCTCATGTCCATCATCGCGATCTTAGTCGCAACTCAGATTCAATCCATCGCAAGCGCTTGGAAATTTTTGCTCGCCTTTGCTTCGGGAATGGGATTGCCTCAGATTTTAAGATGGGTTTGGTGGAGGGCGAATGCGTGGACGGAACTTTCCGGAATGATCACGGCTTTGATTTTATCTATGATTCTTTATCCGACTTTTCCGGAAGTAAGGTCCGAATATCTTCTTTTCTGGGTGGCGATGGGTTCGGTCGTCGTATCGATCGTCGTAACATTGCTCACGCCTCCGGTTCCCAAGGAAACGTTAGACGCCTTTATAGAAAGAGTGAATCCTTTCGGATTTTGGCAGGGAAAAGAGAGCGAGGTAAGACTGAAAGAATTTAAGAGCCGAATTTATCTATGGATCTTGGGAACATCGGCCCTCTTTTTCGGAATGTTTTCTCTTGGATACTTTCTTCTTTTACAACCTTGGCAGGGTTTGATTTCTCTGATCGGATTTGTTTCTTTGGGAAGTTTGTATTGGAGAAAAGGATTTAGTAAGAATTAAGAATCGAAACTGTGGGGAGTTCCCACATTGCTTTTAGTGGAAAACTTTGAAACTGCGGGAGTTCCCACATTGCTTTTAGTGGAAAACTTTGAAACTGCGGGGAGTTCCCACAAATAAGTTTTTCGAAACATTTCACTCAAAGCCGAATTTGAAGATCGATCAAAAGTGGGGCTCTCACGCCGATCTTCTTTTTAGGAGGTCCGATTTTTTACGGACATAAATCGTCTTTTCCACCTTAGCGACCACGTCCCCATTTTTCTCTTGGATCATGATATTGAGATTGAAAAAAGTTTTTTTCTTTTGTTCGCATTCTCCCGTAATTTTATTTAAAACTTCCGGAAGAATTTTGAAATCGGCAAAAACATCCTGAGAAGTTGCCTTCACGTATTCGATCGAGCCGTTGATATCCCAGAGAATATAATTATCCCCCAAATTTTCTTTGAGCATGAGGAGGGGGATCGGATCGACAAACGCATAAAGAGCGCCTCCGAAGTGAGTTCCCATCAAACCTCTGGTCTTGCGATTAAACGGGAGTTTTACCCTCATCTCTCTGAGATCGTCCGAAAATTGAAGAATTCTTCCTCCACATCTCCAGTAGATCGGATATTTTAAAAACATTTTCCATTGGAAGAATTGGGTTTTCCAGGAAGAATTATTTTTCATCTTAGTTACCATAATTAGTTTTACATAAAACTAATTATGGTTTGATGTCAAACAAATAATTAAATCAAAATCTGATGGGAACAAAAAGGATCGCTTTGGCGGGATGCTTCTTTTTTGAAAAATATTCTCTGTCAATCTCGAAACAAGGCCGGCATTTGTTACGACAAACTTTCCCTTGTAGAATTAAGATTTGATTGCGGACTCCCTCTCCCTGGTTCGCAAATGGAAATGAAGTTTTCATTTTTCTTCCATCCGACTCGGGGCTCTTCTCAAAAAAATCAAAACGTAGGAACTCCAATAAAATGAGAACTACGATAGATTTCTGAGAAAGTTTAGAACCGCTCTCGAAAAGAGATTCGTAGGAACTCCCTCTTTCTTCTTCCGAGTCAACCTGATTCTCTTATGTGCGCTCCTCTAAAATTTTGGATAGAAGGTTCTTAGGAGCGGGAGCTTAATTCCATTTTTGTTCCGCCTTTTTTGGTGAACGAAGTGGTTGGGTTGGGCTTTTCGTTCTTCAAGTTTCCTTGAACATTCCGAACTTATAAATCCCCAGGAATTGGTTTTTTACGGAGAATAATGGATTGAAAAACAAGTCCCCATTTGTTTTTTGAAGTTTCCGGTAAAGAAATGAAAATCAATACAAGTGAAACATTCAATCGATTCTTTTCTTTTTTAAAGACGTTCTTTTCGTCTCAACATTTTCAAAATGAGATTCATTTTCGCGGTGTTTTTGTTTTTGTTTCTTTTTTGGGATTTTCCTCAACCCCTCTTTTTGCCGAAAAACCATTACAGGTGGAAGTCGTGATCACGGAAGAATCCGGAAACAACGCAGTGGCGAACACCCCCGTCGTATTTCAAGAAATCGGAAAGTATCTGATAACGAACGGAGAAGGAATCGTAAAAGCTTCCTTCCCCGGACCCGGAACTTACAATCTAAGAATTATGACCGCGGAGCGAGTATTCAAAAAGAGCATAACTGTCGAATACGACGGCCAGAAAAAATTTCTTTTTATCCGTAAACCGGTCGCCGGAGAAATCAACGTCGTCGGGGACAAGGATCTGGAATCTCTCTCTCGATATTCGCTTCAACAGGAAGAGATTCGAAGATTGCCGGGAGCGCAAAACGACGCTCTCAAAGCGATTCAAACTCTTCCGGGGATCGTGGCAGTCCCTCCGATCGGACTTTCCTCTTCTTCGTTTAACAATCTTGTTAATAGCGTAGGAAATTCGAATCCGTATTCCAACAGTGAAAGGGGATTTCTTGTTATGCGAGGGGGAGGCGCCCTTGCTAACGGTTATTATCTCGACGGATTTCCGATGTCTTATCCGTATCACCTCGGAGATCAGTCTTCCGTATTAAATAATAATATTATAAAGTCTTTTAATATTTATTCCGGCGCTTTTCCGGTTCAGTTCGGTTTCGCCACGGGCGGTATCATCGATATACGGACGCCGGACGCGGTCGCAAAAACATTCTCCATCGTAAACTTAAATACGTTTCTTTCGGACGTCTATCACCAGAATAAGATCGCCGAGAATCTTTTCGCGATCGTTTCCGCTCGAAAATCCTATCCGAACGTCGCCCTTTTGAAACTCTATCCTGACGGAATTCCTCCAGACGCGAAATACGCGGACTACGAAGATTATCAGGCGAAGTTTAATTGGAAACCCGGAAACAATCATACGTTTAACGTTCTTCTTTTTGGAGCCAAAGATAAACAGAAATATACGAAGGCGCAAGACGACTTTGAAAATAGTAAAAAGGAACTTCTCGGACTTTCCACAATTCAGAACGCCGCTTCTGGTCGTCCGCCGATCGGTTTGGAAAGATTGTTCCGAACTTCAGGATTTCGTTATTCTTACAACAATAAGTCTTGGTTTGAGACTTCTATTTCCATTTCCAATAATTACTTTCGAGAAAACTTCGAAGTAGATTTTAAGAATCCGCTCACCGCAGAACAGATTTTCGGGCTTTCCAACGTAACGACTCAAAATCTAAACTTCGTGGAAAACAACACTCGGATCACGCTCCTGGAAAGGTATCTAACGTTTCGTTTCGGAGGGCAACTTCGTGAAAAGACGATTCAACTTCAGGGTGAAGACATCAAGTCGTCTAACGCGACTTTTTTGGATTTTTTCAACAGTCTTTTGGATTCCAACCGTCAGTTCAGGGCTCTCATAGAAGGAGATCAGATTCATACGAGAGAGATTGCCGGTTTTGCGGAATTGGAATTTAAGATCGGAGGATTCAGCGTTCTTCCCGGATATCGTCATGACTATTATGATAAGGTTCACGAAAAGAAAGACGCATTCCGAGGAAGGGCGGAATACGAAATTCTTAAAACCGGAACTAAATTTTTGGCGGGAACCGGGGAACACTACAACGCGCCGCTTCAGATCGAACAATTCTCCTCTCGCTCCGGAAATCCGAATCTAAAGATGGAACATTCGATTCATTCTTCCGTCGGAATCGAACAAAGAGTTACTTCCGATTATTTGATCAAGGTGGAAGGTTTTCACAATCAATACTCCAATCTTGTAACGCCGGATGCTTACATCCAGGATCCGTATCAACCTAACAACGAAAAACGAGACATCGTCAATCGTCCTGACGATGTGAATAAAAATCCTTTGATCGTAAGAAATATGAATTATTCGAACGCGAGGGACGGATTCTCCAGAGGTGTGGAAATTTTTCTAAAGGCGAACCAGGGTTCGCATAGAAGATTTTTCGGTTGGATTTCTTATACCAATTCCATTTCCAAAAGGAACAACCATCAGCCGCAGCTTACGGAGGACGAGGAAAATGATCGCGCCAGAAACAATAGAAACCGGAAGCTCCAATATCAACTTCATGAAGGCGGAAACTATCTCAATTACTACGACGACGGAAATTTTGAACTTCTCGTGGATAACGATAAACTTCTCCTCTACGATTACGATAGAACACATATTTTGAATATAGTCTTCGCTTGGAAAATCGGTCAAGATTGGCAGATCGGAAGCAAATATACTTATCTTACCAACGTCCCGATCACCCCGATCGTAGGATCCGATAAGGCCGCTGGAATCGCCTCCACGGGAATTAATCTCTACAATCCTAAATACTCGGACTATTACAATTCGGGAAGATGGCCCGACTTTCATCAACTCGACATTCGGATCGATCGTTTTATGAACTATCAGTGGGGATACGTGAACACCTATTTAGAGTTCATCAATTTTTTTGGAAATCGAAATCAGATCAGCGAGTCTTTTAACAATTTCGGTCCGTATTCAAGGAGTTCTTCCACAAATCCTTTGACGGGAATTACTACTCCGAGCAATCCGTCTCCGATCTATAACTCGAATTATATAGAATCTACCGCGTTCGGAGGTAAAGTGAAATACTATCCTCTGATCAGCATCGGTATACAGATCAAATTTTAAATTCTGAAAACTAAAAAATTGCGTTTGGAAGGATGAAATTTCCGGATCCGTAGAAATTTTCACATTTCAGAATATTCTAAAAATAGAATATAGATAAAACTTCGGAAAACGATCACCAAGTCGCGGAAAAGGCGCCTCTAAGATCCCCGAGTTTGTATCCGGTAGCATGGTCATTCGGATAGAGTTCGGCGATTCTTTTTGCAACCGCCGGGCTGATATCTTTCGGGCCTCCGTGACATTTAAGACAGGTCGGATTTTCCAAGACGATCGGTTTGAGGATTCTAACTTGATTGCTCTCGTTGAGGATTACGGTGTAAGGAGCCATTCCAGTTTTGCTAGCCTCGGCCCATTCGTTAAAAATGCGAGCTTCCCATTCTTCCGGTTTGTGATCCGGGTTTCTAGGTTTTTCGGAAACTCTCCGAATTCTCATCGCAGGAAATTCTTCCCTTAGATCTTTTTCTTTCTGAGGAGAGATCGTTCTGCAAACTTCGAGAGCGCCTAAAACTCCCTGTTTTTGAATCGCAGTCTGCAGATTTTTTTGGAGGTCGACCTGAAAGTTCCCGATGAGATTGAGGAGAATTTCCTTTTGCTCTTGGTTTTGGCTTCGATCACAGACAATAAAAAATTGCACAAAGAGAAAGAACGCCAGAGCTCTCGCGAGGAGATTTTTTCCGAAAAGAAATGGAAGAAGATTCTTTTTAGAATCCGTTGAAAATGAGTCCATTTGTCTATTCAAGCAGGGGAATGGAGAAAGAAAAGAATTTTACGATCTTCTTTCCGAACGAATTCATTTCTGAAAAGGATGGACAGAATGTCTTTTTTTTGATTTCTGGAAAGTATCATCCTGAATCAACTTCGTTTGATTCCAGTCATCAAAAAGCAAATCTTAGGGGATAGGAAAGCATGTCCGGACATTCGAAATGGGCGACGATCAAACGTAAGAAAGACGCGATCGATTCAAAACGTGGAGCCATATTTACTAGAGTAGGAAAAGAAATCACAGTCGCGGCAAGAATGGGCGGAGGAGATCCGGAGGGGAATCCAAGACTCAGACTCGCGGTCTTGAAGGCCAAGTCAGTGAACATGCCCAAAGACAATATAGAAAGGGCGATCAAAAAAGGGACGGGAGACTTAGAAGGCGTTACCTACGAGGAATGTCTCTATGAGTGTTTCGGTCCGGGTGGGATTGCGATTATGGTTTCCGCCGTCACCGATAAGAAGTCGAGAACCACTCCCGAAGTGAAAAGTATTCTCACAAAACTCGGAGGGTCTCTTGCGACTTCCGGTTCCGTGAGCAGGCTCTTTGAAAAAAAGGGAGTGATCGTTTTAGAATCTTCTCAGATTAGCGAAGACGAGCTTGTGGATCTTGCCGTAGGAGCTGGCGCGGAAGACGTGGTCAACGAAGGAGAAGTTTTTCGGGTAATCACGGCTCCCGACGATTATGAAGCCGTTATGCACGCTTTGAACGAAAAGGGACTTAAATCGGAAGAATCAGAAATCCGTTATATAGCGCTGGTCAGTTCCGAGATCGCCGACAAAGAAACGGCGGAAAAAGTGATGAAACTGATCGATCAATTGGACGGCCACGACGACGTTACTTCGGTGACGTCCAACTTCGAACTCGCGCCTTCTCTCGAAAAAGAATTTGAATGATTCTTTGTTGAATTCCAAAATTCTTCTCTTTCTTACTTTTGAAGGAAGAGAAGAATCGAACTCCCTTCTCAAAAAAACGATCTTTTTTTCGGAAAACATACAGTGAGAATCATCGGAATCGATCCCGGTTCGCATAGAGCCGGTTATGCGGTATTGGAAAAAGTTTCCTCTCAGATTCGAATTCTAACTTATGGAACCGTCGAAGTTCCTTCGGGAACTCCGAGTCCGGAAAATCTTCTTCTTTTAAAAAAAGGACTCGACGAAGTTTTGGAGAAGTTTAATCCCACGATCGCTTCGGTCGAAGAAATGTTTTTCGCAAAAAATAAGAAGACGGCGTCCCGAGTTTTTGAGTCCAGAGGAGTTCTTCTAATCACATTAGCGGAAAAGAATATTCAAATTTTAGAACCAACCGTTTCCCAGATCAAAAAAGGAACTACCGGAAGCGGAACCGCGGACAAAAAACAGATTCGCCACGCGCTCAAACTCCTCCTGAACATAGATCTTTTAAAAGGACACGACGATTCTTGGGACGCGGTCGCCGCCGCTTACGTCGGACTTTCCATGAGTTCGAGCCCGTTGTTTCGAATTTCAAAATAGAAAAGTGGCGTTCGTTTTTTTCTATTTTTCGTATATCCGTGCATAAATTTATCGTTTAGAATCGGGAGTTTAGGAGATTTTTTCTTCTTAATCGGTCTCAGAATCAAGAATCACTCCTACTCAAAGAGCTAAAAAAGGTTTTCTCCTTTTTTCACAGGAGTGATGGTCATTTTGAAGAATGCCGATTTAGATCCTTATCTTTCAGAAAGAGGGACCTCGACGAAAACGTTTCGAGAATGGGTTTTGTCGGAGTTCCTACAAATTTTCGAATTGAAAAATCTCATTGTCAGATGAACGTTTTTGTGATAGAGGAAAGTCTGCGGATTTTTCCCGCCACCCACCCCACCACCCGAAAATCGGGCGGGGCGCGCGACATTCACAGAAAGATTGTCGGAGTTCCGACAAAGGCACTCTGAACTGAAAGCAAATTATGATTTAAGGACTTCTGCGGAGCCGGGTCAAACTTCGAAAGACGAATCCAAGAAGTCGGCTCAAAAAAACACCGGAGCAAAAAACGGAAATGAAACTTTCCTTCACGTCCCTCTCCTATTGAACTTCGGATCCTTCGAACGGGAGTTTCGTCTTTTCAACGTCCAACAATGGACCGAGTTCGTAGATATTCTTGTAACCGTAAACTTTTAGAGAAACAAAGGTGGAAAGATTCAAGGAAGCGGCCGGGCTTTTTGCGGCGAATGCTTGCGGACTACCTTCAAAGTTATTATTGCAGTAGATCAAAATTTTCGTTTCGAAACTGGGAACGATTTCCGCAAGGGATTCTTTCGTAAACTCGGTAAAGGGTAGATTGATGGCGCCTTTGATATGTCTGAGTTTGAATCTGGATTCGCTCCTCGCATCCAAAAGAATCACGTCCTTTTCGGAAATCATAGTTAGGAATTCTTCTTCCGTGAGTCGTTTTGTCTCCCTTTCTTGTGCGGAAGAGTTTACGGTTTTCTGAAATTGATCGTAATCGATCAGGCGATTGGAGATCGAATTCCGAGGTTTTAATGTAGTTTTTCCTTTGCCGATGATCATACTGCTACAACAAATCATTAAAATAAGAATCACGAAATTTTTCATAAAAAGTTCCTGGAAACCCTTTAAACTTTTAAATTCAAGAAATTCTCTGTCAATTCCGTTTTGGTAAATCGAAAAGAATCAAAATGAACGGAGGCCTCCGTTTTTGAATGACAAGAATCAAATCCGATCTTAGAAATTAAAATTCTATTGTGTTTGATTGTAAAAATAATTTTGATTCAATCGAAAAGGACGGATAAAAAATTGAGGAATCCATTCTTTCCTTTCGAAAAGTAGTTTTAAAGAAAACGAGCTCCAAAAATGTAATTTGAAAAGACAAAACACATAACGTTATGAAAAAAAATTCACTTCAAGGCTTTGTAAAATCAAAAGAATGGAATCTACGATACATCGTGGAAGGGAAGGGGCCCGATGTATTCGTGATCGGAAGCGCTCTTTACTACGATCGAACGTTTTCCAAAGAAATTCGAAAAAATTGTCGCATGATCTTTGTCGATCACAGAGGTTATGCCGGTGGAAGTACCTCCGCAAAAAAGGAGGACTTTTCTTTAGATATCATCTTGGAAGACATGGAACTCGTCCGAAAGGAGCTCGGTCTAGATCGAATCGTCTTAGTCGGCCATTCCGGACATGGTTATATGGCGCTCGAATATGCTAAAAGATATCCGGAGAATGTGAGCCATCTGGTGTTGATGTGTCTGACTCCCGATTTATCGAAAAAAAGTCATGAACTCATAGCGTCTCATTTTCAAGAGAATGCGTCCGAAGATCGAAAGAAATATTTAGAGGAAAGAATGTCCAGATTGCCGGAAGCAATCGCGAGCGATCCGAAGAATGCATTCAAGTTATTTAATATATTTTCCGCAGCCAAGAGCTGGTACGATTTCAAATATGATTCGAGTCAACTTTGGGAAGGTATGGAAATCAATACGTCAATGTTCGATCATGTTTGGGGAGAAGTTTTCCGGGACATCGACATTAAACCCGGTATAGAGAAGATCAAAATGCCCGTTTATCTTGCGCTCGGAAGATACGATTATCTGATGCCTCCTGCATATCTCTGGGATCCGATTCTTCCTCTTTTCGAAGATCTGAAGATTCAATTTTTTGAAAAGAGCGGTCACACTCCTCAGTTTGAAGAGCCGGAAGCCTTTGATCGTGAAATTTTATCTTGGTTAAAAGAAAAGAAGGCCTTTTGAGTTTCGAGAAAACTTCGGATGAGGAAGAGGTCCGATTCTACAAAGCGGATTTGACGCGGACAATCTTTCGCATTCGAAGTTTTGCTGAGTTAAAATTTTGCCTATAGGAAAAATCGAAATTCGGAGGGCCTTACTCCGAGGCATAAACTTACACACAAGTTGAGAGGTGGATACAATGAGAATCGTCCTAAGAAAAGGTATTTTGTAGGAATTCCTACATGAGAATTTTTTCTTGCGAAAAGTTTGATTTTATGATAGAGGAAAGTTTCTGGAATTTTCCGCCACCCACCCCACCACCCGAAATTTGGGTGGGGCGCGCGAGTTTCACGGTGGGGCGTCGTAGTTCCGACGGATTTTCGTCCGACTCAGACAACTTGTGGGTAAGGTTTATGCCCGGACGGTTGTTGAAATCTTTTTGATCGGAATGAAAGTTCGAAAAAAGATAGAATCCAGTTTGTTCCATTTACGGACGAAGATTCGCAGAAAACCAATCCTTTTGGGAAGAATCTATTCTTTGTTCGAGAGGAACTTTTTTTTCGAATTTCTCCTGGGCGCGCCGAATCGAAGCGCTGATCATTGGATGAGAAATCGCATCGTTATTGACGCGAAATTTTTTCATTACTTCTGCGATGTTTTCTCCACCGAGGGTTCGAAACAGCTCTTCGTCTAACGATGAAAAAACGGTAGCTTCCTTGAGTTGAAGTTTTAAAAATAAAGCCTGTTCCGTCTTTCGAAGCGGATAGTGTTCGCAGAAAATCAGAGATCGTTCTTGAAGATCAACGAACGAAATTTCATTCGCATACGCTATGTTTGGTGAGTTTTTCTCTAAACCAAGGGCGGATCGAAATTCTTCCAAAGATTCTACAAACCAAAAAAGAAAGAGATGGTTTTGATTCCTGCGAAGGACGCGGCGACATCTGTCCAGTTTCGCTTCTCGCGAGATCCAGATCTGGTCTTTTACGGGGACCGAAGGTTCTTTGGATTTAAAAAGATTGAACATCTTAGTACGAAAGTTGAAGTCAAATTCTTAAGAGACAAGAACGAATTCGATTCTTCTTTTTGTCGAATTTGATTTTTAAAATAATGTTCTCAATTCTAAAAGAAGCCCCTCGATAACATCCTGTAAGTTCGGAATAGAAACGCGGGAGTTCCCACATTCGGGGTTTTGGGTCATTTTCAAAATTCTCATATAAGAATTTAAGAACCCGAAAAGAAGATTCTTTCTTTCCAATTTGCAAAAAATCTTTTTAAGAATTCAATTCTTTACTAAAACGATCACGAGTTCATCTGATGAAGAATCTGCAAACCTCTGAGAGTCAAAAGAGGATCGATGCTATCAAAAATGCCCGGATGTGCGGCGTCGATCACGGTCACAAGTCCGCCCGTTCCGATCACTCGATAATCTTGTCCTTTGTCGCGTTTGATTTCACGAATGATTCCTTCCAAGAGCCCGATCCATCCAAAAAAGAATCCGGCTTGGATCGATTCGATCGTAGAATCCCCTAAAATTTTTTCCGGAGATTGGAAAACGATCGGAGGAAGTTGAGACGTATTTTTTGTGAGAGCGTCCATGGAAACTTTGAGACCGGGGGCGATAACACCGCCCAAGTATTCCGGCTTATCGCTTACCACACAAAACGTAGTGGCGGTTCCTAAATCGATGATGATGGATTTTCCGGGATTATCTACGACCGCCGCGGCCGCATTGACCAGACGATCGGCTCCGATTTCATAAGGTCTCGGATAGGAAATCGTAAAAGGAAGTTTCATCTGGTAGTTTACGTGAACCGCGTCAATCTTAAACCAATCTTGAAACATTCTATCTAAGATGGGGTTGAGGGTGGGAACCACGCTCGAATAAATTCCGCCCGTGATCGCCTCGTTTTCGATCTTAAATTCCCGTAAAAAACCTCGAAAGAACAATCCAAGTTCGTCCGAGGTTCTGTCTTTTCGAGTGACGGTTCTTTTGTGAAAAAGAGGAGAGGTCTTTCCGTTTTCAAAGATTCCGAAGACCGTATTTGTGTTTCCGACGTCGACAACTAGGAGCATTTTAGTTTAGAGAATGGAAATCGTCCGGACTGTCAATGAAATCCAGACGGGTTCCCGACGGAGTTTTTAGAATCAGAGAACCGTTTTCTCCCAGACCTTCTAAAATCGCCGTTTGAGAACTTCCATTCTCTTTATAACTTACCGATTGTCCTTTCCAAAGAAGGAGTTCGTTTAATAAAATCAGTTCCTTTTTTCTCCCTTCCGAATCCTTCCAGAGAAGGATCGCTTCGTTCAAAGTGGGAATGAGCTTTTCTATGATTTCGTTTTTTTTGCCGGCCCGATTCGGATTCGTATTGAGAAAACCCGCTTCGGTAAGGTGAGGTGGAATCGCTTCCTTCTTTCCATAAAGATTGATTCCAATTCCGATAATGAGAGTGACTGTAGAGCCGATGACCTCGGACTCTATTAGAATTCCTGCAACTTTCTTGTTACCGAGATAAAGATCGTTCGGCCATTTGATTTTCAGTTCTCTCGCCAATTCAGGATAGATGGAAAGAATGGCTTTGCAAACTGCGGTTCCGATAAAAAGAGAAAGTCCCGGTCCTCCGTCAAAGTTTTCCAGGCCGATTTTTCCGGAAAAGATCAAGGATTCTTCCCCTAAAACTTCCCATTTTCTTTCCCTCCTTCCCCGTCCCGCCGTTTGCTCTTCGGCGACGATCCAAGTTCCGTGTGGGAACTCCTCACTTTTGATAAGCGAATTGGTAGAAGTGACAGAATTTAGAAAAATCCCCTTTTCAGGTTGGAGAAATACGTTCGGCATGCCGGATACGGTGCTCTTACTTAAAGAATTCGCAAGAAGAAAACAAAGGTAAGAAAGTCGTATTATAAAACGAGGAACCGATTCATTGATCCAATCAGGAAACGAATTCTCCTTTTTCCGGGCTTTTTCTTTCAAAAAAAGATCGAATCGCCTAACAACGAAAGGACGGGTTTTTGTCTTTTTCACTTCTTGTAGAATTGTTAAACAAATCTATAAATTGTTGTATTTTTCTATAATTTGAATTGACACACTTTTTGTTTATATAACCAATTTTCAAATATGAAATTTAGCTCACATAAACAACTAACGTTTTTCCTTTCCTTTGTCTTCATTCTTTCCGTTTCTTCCTTTCAATGCAAACCGGAAGAGAAGAAGGAGGATCCGGCTTTTCTTCTCCTTTTGGGTGCGGGTGTCGTTGCTACGACTGCCGGTACCGGAACTACGACGGCATCTGATGCGAAGTTACGCGTCTTTGTTACGGCCGCAACGTTTAACGGTAACTTGGGCGGTATAAACGGAGCCGATGCAAAGTGCGCGGCTGATGCGAACAAGCCGGCCTCCGGAACCTATAAGGCGTTTATTACGGGAAACTCCGGTGCAAACGGGGTTCGTTATGCGTGTTTTAACGATAATGCCACGAATTGTCCGGACAATCCCGCGCCTGGAACGACGAATTGGGTTTTACAAGCGAGCAAGAATTATTACCGCGTAGACCAGGCTACCTTGGTCTTTACAACAAATGCGAATTCTTTAATCGCTACGATTCCTACTGTGGTCCAGGCTGCGGCCGCTTCTTATTGGTCGGGTTTCGTGCCTGCAAGTGCAACAAATTGGTCTTTGAACGATGCTTGCGGAGGAGCCACCACTTCTTGGACGGATGCAAATGGGGTTTCCAATGGATCGTCTGGACTTGCAAACGGGACTACGGTTACAAATGTCAAAGGGAGCGCTTTTACAAGTTGCAATACAGCCATTAACCTTCTCTGCATAGAGCAGTAGCTCTTAACGTTGCGAAAAACCTTTTTCTTGGAGATAGTCTTTTCCTAAGAATTTAAAAAGGGAAAGGATCCAGAACGCTTTTTATAGGAGTTCCTACACGAAAATTTTTTCTTGCGAAATTAGAATTTTGTGATATAGGAAAGTCTCCGGAATTTTCCCGCCACCGCTCCCCACCACCCGAAATTCGGGCGGGGCGCGCGACTTTCACGGAAGAGTTGTCGTAGTTCCGACAGATTTCTCTCAAGGATCAAAGAAATTTCTCCGAATTGAATTCTTTGTTTTTGAATCATTCTCCTCGACCTAATCGGATATTCGATCAGAGTTTCAATTTAAGAAAATCCTTCAGATCGTATTTGAAGAATGCGCATGGAATAAAGGAAGAGTAAAATTCTTCGCTTAATCTAAGTTGCTCGAGTAGATTTGGAAAAACGGGAATAAACACGTAAAAAAAGCCCCGATCGCTCGGGGCCTTTTTTTAGTTCTTTCGTTTTCGAAAAGAAGGTCTGTAAAAGCTTGAGTAGTTTATAAAATTCTAAACTAATATCAACCTTTGTATCTTTCGATCAACATGGATCCGGCGATTCCACCGTGAGCACACGCTGTGATCACAACTTTATTCGCTGACGGATCTTCTTTTAGGTCCATGATCGCGTTTGCGATCAAACGGATTCCAGTCGCTCCAAAAGGGTGGCCGATCGCGATGGATCCTCCGTTCGGGTTGATCTTCTTTGCGTCGAAAGATTTCTCCCAATCCCAACCGGTGTCCATTTTAATTTGTTCAAGAGCCCCTACTGCGGTTGCAGCGAATGCTTCGTGGATTTCGACGTAGTCGATGTCTTGAATTTTGAGACCGACGTCGGCGAGAAGGGCTTCGGTAGCCGCAGCTTGTCCGATTCCCATGTTGTTCGGATGAACTCCTTTCATGTTCCAACCGGAAACGACAGCTTCGATGGTAAGACCGAGTTCTTTTGCTTTTTCAACAGTGGTAACGATTACACCAGCGGCTCCATCGGAACGAGGGCTTGCGTTGAAGATGGAAACGGTAGGGCCGTGGGATTTTTTCAAATCTTTAGCGTATTTCGTTTTGAATTCTTCGAATTTCATTCCTGGGTTATCAAACATCAGCATCGCGCGTCCCATACGAGTTGGGTTTTCCACTAAACCTTCACGGAGTCCGACCGCTTCGTCGATCGCGAGTTCGTTTCCGTCTTCGTCTTTCATAGGAATGATGTACGGAGCATATCTTCCAGCTTTAGAAGCTTCTAATGCTCTTTTGAAAGATTCGAAAGCGAGTTTATCTTGGATTTCACGAGAAAGTCCGTAGTTTTGCGCTACGATCTCTGCGGTAACTTGCATACCGTAAGAAGTTTCCCCGTCTCCGAGTCCGTCTTCCAGAGTGTCTCTCAGTTCCACACCTTCGGGAAGATTGTCCGGAAGAAGTTTTTTCAACTTATCCAGAGATCCCGCTTTTTTGTTTAAACGAGCGTTCTTAACGATAAAAGGCATGGAAGTTTGAGATTCTTCGCCGATCGCGAGGAACACTTCGCCTTCGCCTAAAACGATTCTACGAGCCGCTTCCGCAACCGCTTCCATTCCGGAAACGCAGTTGTTTGCAACTGTGATACAAGCGATCTCGTCTCTCATTCCGACGAGGTTCGCGATCACTCTTGCTGAGTTAGGCGCGTTGCTAAATCCTTCTCCAACAACAACTCCGTCGATTTGAGACGGTTTGAGTTTGCTTTTCGCGAGAATGTCTTCTGCGACTATTTTTCCCAGGTGGTGTCCAGGATATGGTCCGAGGGCTTTCGCGATCTGAGCAAAAGGAGTTCTTCTTGGTGTACAAATAGCCAATGGCTTTGCTAATTTCATTTTCTTTCTCCAGACTTCAAATTCTTAATCAATCAATCCTATATTCATTTTTGAGAATATTCATAATTCTCAACATACTCCCCGACCAATCTTTGGAATTCTTCGGGGGCTTTTTTCGGTCTCGATTTCGAAAGTGAGACGACCAACTGCTCGTCCTGCACCGCGAAATATCGCAGACCGTTTTCCACGTCCGTAACCTCGTGTCTCATATAACTCCGGATCTTTTCAAAGGAATGAATCCAAGTGCTTACCCGAACTTTTCTTCCCGCGGGAACGGGATGGAAGAATCGAAAAACTCCTCCCATAAAAAACATCGTTGTATCCATTTCCACAAAACGATCCAAGGTCAGACCGGTTTGAGTGGAAAAAAACCATCGAGAATCCTCGACGATTCTCCAAAGATACGCGGGGTTGTATTCCCCGAAAATATTTCTCTCGCTATAGAGAGTGATCAATTCCGTATCCACCGTTTTGCAAGTCCCTTTAAAATCAGGAATCTGTGGAAACTGATCAAAACCGGAAATCTCCGATTTTTCACCGGAAATTAGATCAATCGGTTTTCCATTCTTATCGGAAACGGTGAGAGTTTTGATTTCCGCAGCAGGGGTTCCGGAGTCGGAATAAACTTTTTGATCCCAGAAAATTTTTCCTTCTTTTAAGGGGAAAGCCTTCGTTTCCGTTCTAAGGTTGGCTCCTTCCATTTGCTGAGCTAAGAATCGAATCTGAGATTCGAGGGGATGGATTGCAATTCCTTGAGAGAGTATTTCCCTCAAAGAAAAGCCGTTTTTTTCCAGAGCTCGAAATCTGCCTTCAAGACAGAAATTTTCGTAAGTCCTGCTGGTCACGTGTCTCTGAGTATCCAGGTCGGAAATGCGCGTCACGAGTTGAATTTCATCTGTGATCATTTCGTCCCTCCCTTTTTCTTTGTCGAGAATCTGACCTTATTTCGCGACCCATAGGGAGCGAAATTGCATTCACCTCAGCGTGCCTCCGGAAGATTCTGACCTAATTTTAGACCGGCCTAAAATTTGATCAAACAAAAAAATACAGAACGTTCGTTCTGTTTTTTTATAGAAGGCTTTTCAAATTCATTGACAAGAGTTTTTTCGGGTAGGAAGATAGTTATGTAAGAATCTCGGAATAATACCTTTAAATATGAAAACTCAACCGCGCAAAAAGAAAGAATCCGGAATCGGCGTTCGGGAAAGAATATTGGATACCGCGACCTCTCTTTTTTACAGACAAGGGTTTTCCAACACCGGAATGAGACAGATAATTCAAGAGTCCAATTCCGTTGCCGCGAGTCTTTACGATCATTATCCATCCAAAAAAGAATTAGGCCTTGCCTATTTGGCTCGTCAGGAAGAAAAAACTCTCAGCGATCTTCAGGGATTGATGGATCGTTATCCGGACCTCGCTGAATTCTTAAGAGCGTGGGTGATCTTAAAAGAAAAACAAATTCGTCACGGAGAATTCTTCGGCTGTCCATTTGCGGGATTTGCGAGCCAGGTGATGGATGCGGATCCGGAATATACGGAATTCTTAAAAGACATCGTCACAAAATGGACGAGGATGATCAGCGATTATCTACAAAAGGCGATCGGCTCCGGCCAACTCAAACGAAGTATGGACATTCAATACGTCGCGAGAAGAATGTTGATGGCTTATCACGGTTCGGTGACGATGTGGAGAATGACCCTGGAACTTCGATATATCCGAGAAATGGAAGATTCCCTACGAGAAATCGTCGAAGAATATAGAATTCTCTAAAGAAATTCAAATTCTCTTTTTGAGAAATCCATTCCAATCAGTAACCAGTCCAACATTCAGAACGAATCTCCGTGTATGGAAAAGAAAATTTTACTGACGCTCGTTTCTGTGTTATTGTTGATCGCGAATTGCGGCCCCGTGGACGGAGACGATAAGGAAAAGAAAAAAGGAGGAAAGATGAAATACGAAGTAAACAAATCGGAAGAAGAATGGAAAAAAGAACTCACTCCTGAACAATATAAAATCCTAAGACAAAAGGGAACCGAGATGGCGTTCACCGGCGCCCTTTACAATAATCACGATAGAGGAACCTATCTCTGCGCCGCTTGCGGATCTGCTCTCTTCTCATCGGAAACAAAATACGAATCCGGATCCGGATGGCCTTCTTTTTACCAACCTACAAAAGAAGAAGCCGTTGAAAAAGAAACGGATTCGAGTCACGGAATGACAAGAACCGAAGTGGTCTGCGCTAAGTGTGGAGGACATCTTGGACACGTATTTCCTGACGGACCAAGGCCGACCGGACTTAGGTATTGTATCAATTCCGCTTCCTTGAAGTTTAAGAAAGAATAAAAGAATCTCCCGATTTCCGGGGCGTCCCCCGGAAAAATTCCCTCATCCGTTTTTTGATTTTCAGCCTTGGCGAAGGGTAAAATAATACCTAAAACCGGAATCCACCGGGAGCAACCCATGAATGATCATCTCGCTTACGTTTCCGACAATCGTTCCGTCCGCAATCCTATTCTTCAATTCTTAGCCGAGATAGGGTATACGATTCTTTATCTTTGGCACGCGATCTTGGGGATTTTTACCGAATTAGAGGATTCTCCCGAAGGGGATAAACGTCCGGTGGTTTTGGTTTCCGGCTTTTTAGGAAGAACTCTTTCCTGGGATCCGATGCGGAAACATCTCATAGAGAACGGGCATCCCGTTTACGCAGTACCTCTCGGTTTTCAAATGGGAAACATCCGAAGTAAGAGTCAGATCTTGGAAGATTATTTGGTTCAGAAGGATATCAAGGACTGTTATATCGTAGGTCATTCGATGGGAGGACTGATCGCATCCGGTCTTACTTACAA
This sequence comes from Leptospira ainlahdjerensis, assembly GCF_016919175.1. Classification (GTDB taxonomy): domain Bacteria; phylum Spirochaetota; class Leptospiria; order Leptospirales; family Leptospiraceae; genus Leptospira; species Leptospira ainlahdjerensis. The sequence goes on from NZ_JAFFPU010000016.1 coordinate 108,325, forward strand.
GGGAAGAGATCGAGTGAAAAAAATCTTTATCGCGGGAACCCCCGTTCACGGAACCTATCTCGCATATATCGCTCCGATTTTTATCTGCGCTTGGCAGATGATGCCCGGCTCAAAATTTATTCGGGAAGCCGTGGAAATTTTCGAGAAGTTGCCTAACGTGCAATCGGTATTTTCGAAAAAGGACCAGATCATAATTCCTTCGGAGAATTCTCGTCTTGGACATTTCGACGACGTGGAACTTCCGGAAGCGGGACATCTCAATTTGTTTATGGGTCCGCTCGGAATTGAATGTCTTTTTGATCTCATTACGGCGGAGGAGAATAAGGATCCGAAACCGATTCCCAAAAAAGCGGAGACCGTAAAACAGGAATCGGAAATTCGGAGTTCCAAAACCATCGGTCCCAAGAAACAAGCGAGCACAAAAAAGAAAACTGTTTCCAAGAAAACCGCTCCTAAGAAGAAGTCAGCTGTGAAGAAAAAATCTCCGGTTAAGAAAAAGAAGAGATAGATAAACTTAGTTTTCTACGTGGGATAAAATTCGAATCATCGATTCTTCGAATCATCGATTTGAAAAATTAATGATTTTTGGGGGGATTGCAAAATAATATGCCCAGCCGTTTTTCAAATTGTAAACTTTTTGACTTATTTGTATTTAATTTCAATAATGGACTTAAGTTTACTTCTATCTAAATGTTTGATTATGCAAATTTGTAAGAATTTGAATGTAAGTGATTACCTTACTCTAAATGAAATACCTTTTTTTTTAAAGATGCACATCAACGGTTGTTCGGACTGTCAAAATTCAATCGTTGAATATTCGCTTAAAAATCACATACCCGATTCTGTTTTTGGAAAACCCTTCGAGAGACAGAAACTTCTCTGGCTCGGTCCCGAATTAGCAAATTCGGAAATACAATCTGAGGTAAGAAAAGGGAGAAGGGGCCGATCCACCGACGAACAAGGATTCGATGGAAATGAAGATATAAATCGATCGGAAGCGAGAAACCAATTTCAGAAATTGGTGTTTTTTTGTTTTAAGAATCGAAAATGGATATTAGCGATTGGATACGCTTCGATACTCATTCCGATTCTACAAATTACGTTTCAATTATTTTGAACCAGGCTAAAGAATTTATATGATAAGAATCGAATCTAATTCAATTAAAGTGAAACTTACAATCGCCGTTCTAATCTTAACAATCGCAGTTTCGTTGTGTTACTTTTTTTTCCTTAAGGGAAAATGCGACGGAAATTGTAAAAACGGTTTCGGGTCCAAGATTTATTGGGATGGAAAAAAATATGTAGGTCAATGGAAAGATGGAGAACAAGACGGATTTGGTGTTCTCATTGCAAAAGACCGTAAAATTATCTTTAGTGGGAAATGGCAAAGCGGAAACCCAACCGTCCCGAATGAGATAAGAAAGAAATGATTTAGGAAGAATTATTATATGTACAGAACAGTAAGACAAATAAAGAATATTTTTTTAACGGCAATGCTTTTAACTTTCATTTTTCCTTTTTCGTCCCATTGCCAAGATAAAGGTAATCAGGTGAATCAAGCACAAGCATTAAAGAAAAATCAAGAAGGTGTAGGTTATATTCAAACGAACCCAGAGCTTTCAATGAAACTTTTTAAAGAAGCACAAGCTCTGGATCCAAGAAATCCGGATTTTCCAAATAATATCGGAGTTGTTTTGCTTTCTCAGGGAAAATTCAAGGATGCGATTCCTTACTTCGTAAGAGCAACGGAGATTGATTCCAAGTATGTCAGAGGCTTTTATAACGAAGGGGTGTGTTTCCAGAATCTCCAAAAAAATGAGGAAGCAGTTTTGGCATATGGTAAAGCTTTGAAATTGACCGAGGTTCCAGAAGTATATTTTAACTTAGGAATCGTTCATACTCGATTGAATCAAAAAGAAAAAGCCATAGAAGCTTATCAAAAATTTATTAGTATTGCACCTGCAACTATGGCTGAACCAATCTCGGACGCGAAGGCTAAAATCAGAGCATTGTCTTCTAAGGACTAACCGGCCCAGGAATTAAGGATAATTAAAATCGAAGTACAATTCAGAAGAAGAATACCAGGAGCGAGCCAGGTTAGGATTGCTCGACCCGAATTTTGTTCATAGATATTCTTAAAAGCCTGAAAGCAAATTTTACCTTCCCAAAAAAAGGCGATCAAAAAGCAAGTCGCGCTAATGCCAATTTGTAAGAAGAATGTAGACGTGTCTTGACTTCTTAGTATAACTGGAAGTAGATCGTAACTCATTGAAATTAGACCTGTTAATAAAAGTATTGGCATCATTGTTAATAAGTTTAGTTTGAGCGTATCGAAAAAATTTCCTTTCCAATCGCCCAAAATCAAAAGTAAAACGGCTCGAATGCCCGCCGCTATAATCGGAATCAATAACCAGAATAACATGTAGGAAATTTTCGCGAATAAAATTTCCGTAGTAACATTTCGTTGTGGGAAGTCTCTCCTGTTTTGTTCAATTTTTTCTTCGTATTCTTTGGGAATCGTAATTTTTACTATAGGAGGACTAAAAGATTCATAGATGATTCTAGTTCCTATTAAGGTCAGGGTGATAATGATAAGCAAAGCTACAAACCCTTTGTAGGGGAGATTCGAATTTAAAGCTTCAAGGCTAGCATTTGACGCGAAAAAACTTTTTGGGTTAAAAAGTGTATTCTTAATATGGACTCCAATCTTCATCCGTTTTTTCTCCTAAGTTTTGGGATAATTCTCTGTAATATAAAAAGTCTAATTCGATCGAAATTAGTAATAATCACTTTATTGAAAGTTTTAGAGTATAAGTAAAAGGATAAAAATATGAAAGGTACGAAAAAGGAAAGTGAGATCAGCCCTAAGACAATCGTGATTGAAATTGTTTTTAGCATTGCGGAACCAGTTCCAAATATAAATACTTGTGGGGCATAAAATATCCCTACTAACAACCAAAGTTGAAAGAAATTTCCTATTAGTTTCGATATGAGTTCCTGGATATTTTTGGGAAGTTTTTTTGTCTCTTTGAATTCGAGTTCATTCTTCCAGTACGACAATTCTTTACTAAAAATAAATGTTTCAAAGAGAGCAAAAGTGGATATTAAAATCATTCCTATATAAACTGAGATCGTTATCGGTAAATCCATAATGAATAATGATGAAATAATAATGGTCAATGGTATCGGCAATGCTGAAAGTAATAATATCGGTTTTCTGAGTGATTCGAGATAGGAGGCTAAAATCATAAACAGAATGAGGGCAGAGAAAGAAAGAATCGAATTCATTTTTTTTTGATTAGAGATCACTTTCTCAAGATGTTCGCTGAATTCGATGCGATACTGGTCAGGTAACTTTACTTTTTTTAGTTTATCGAGTTTTGCTAATATTTCCGAGAGACTAAGGTTTGACACTCGTAAGCTGAATGATAAAACTCTTCTTTTGTTTTTTCGATAGATTCTAACCGGTGTTGTATCTCTTGCGATTGTGGCTACTTCCATAAGAGGTACGGACCTTCCGTCCTGGGTTGTAATCCTATAATCGCGAACATCTGCGAAACTATTTCTGAATTCAGAATTATACTGAATGCGAACGTCAACTTCTCTCCCTTCTTCAATGAATTTAGTGGCTACTCCGCCTTGGACGCCGTATCGAACCAATTTTCCGATTTCTTCGGAGGTAATTCCAAGTGATTCACTTTTGGATTTATCGAGTATAATTCGGACTTCATCACGAGGGGGTTTATAGCGCAATAAAACGTGTCTGACATTCGGAATTAGATTTTGTGCCGCTGAAGATGCTTCTCTTGTGATTTCGTCTAATTTTTGGAGATCGTCGCCAATTACATCTATTGTTATTTCCTTTAATAATGCTTCATCGTTGCTGCCCGCAAAATAGATGAATGCTGGTTTTATATCCCCGATAAATTCTTCCAATTCTTTCCCTATTTCTTCCGCATCGGTGATAGAATCATGAAATTTGACTACGATTGTTGATCGCCCAATTTCTACTCGCGAGTTGACTTCCTTGATAGAAGCTAATGTTGAAAGTTTGTTTTCAATTCTCTCTGTCGTGGAATTGATTCTTGAGAAACTGGTCCCAGATGGAAATTCCACGTTTCCAATAAGTTGTTTTTCTTCAATTTTGTTTACGAATTCGTGATTCGAATATATATAAGTTATTACTCCGAAAAAACAAATGCTCATGTAAAAGAATAAGAATAACTTCGGCTTGGTCCTTACTTCTTCTAATAAGAATATTGTTTTGGCGGTTATGTTTCTATTGATTTTTTGAAAATAATCGGTAAAAATCTGAATCCTAAATATGAATTTGATTTTTTTGGCTAAATATATTTCTAATATTGGAATCAAGGTTAAAGAGACTAAGAAACTAATAAAAAATCCTAACACTAAAACTAGCCCAAGGCCTCCGTACAATGTTCTTAACTCTTTTGTCGCGAACGAAATGGGAAGAAATATACCCAACACTAATAAGATAGTAGTAAAAATTTCTTTTTTTATGAAATTGATTCCAGAGAAGAAATGTTTGTTCTGAATAAATAATCTTGATGCAATAAAAACCGTAAAACCGCAACCGGTACTTAGGATAATTCCAACTATTGTTACTAAGTTGTAATCGATGTCCAAGAAGTATAAGAAAATTGAAACGATAAAAAACTGAAAAATTAGGAGAGTAACATTTACAATCGCGGTTAGTATTTCTTGAAAAAATATTGCTGAGAAAATAAGATAAAAGATTATTCCAATGAGTGCAGCTAAAATGAAATTCTTAATTGCCCCGACAATTGTATCTGCTTGATCATAAGTAATATCAAAGTGTAAGTTTTCGGTTTCTGCCTGCTTTAATTCTTTTTTTAATTTTGAGGAAACTTCCAATAAATTCGCTGTTCCTGACCTATAGACAAAAATGCTGACTGTGTTTTGTCCGTTCAGTCGCGCCGCAGTCGATTCTTCTCTATAAGAATAGCTGACTGAGGCCACGTCTGAAATTCTAATTAATTTTCCGGAAGCGTCGCTTCTCAAGGCGAGCGACTCTATTTGTTTTAAATTTCTTAGTCTTCCCTTTATGTAAATAGGTATTTGAGTAGAACCTTCTTTGATTTCACCGGAGGCATCGTTGTAATTTGATTCTTGCAAAATTTGCAGCAGTAAATCCATCCGAATATTATATTTGGACATTTTTTGAGCATCGCAAGCAATTAGAATCTCCCTTGGTTTTCCGCCGGCAATAATTACTTCGCTGACGCCAGAGATTCCTTCAATTAGCTTCTTGATTTCTCTATCAGATATTTCTCGAATCTCCATTATATTTAGAGAATCACTTTTCGGAGTAATGATAAAAGCCGGCTTTTGGGTGGGATCGTAATGAAGGATTACTGGTTTTTGTGTCTCTCTGGGAAATAAGTATGAGATCTGTTCTACTTTGTCTCTTACCTCGAGTGACTTTGCATCCAAATCGACTTTGGGATCAAACTGGATATGAACTTTGGACTTTCCTTCTTCCGAAGTTGAAAAGAGTTGTTCAATACCACCTAACGTTGATACTGTCTCTTCGATCGGCTTAGTTAGTATTTCCTCAATTTTCTCGGGACCGACTCCGAAATATTCAGTTTCGATAGTTAATCCTGGATAAGTCGTTTCGGGAAATAACGAAAGTGGTATAAATCGAAATGAAATCGTTCCGATTAAGAAGAGTCCGAGAAAGAACATAACCGTTCCGGTTTTATGTGTGAGCGCCAAGTTCGTCAGTCCGGACGGCGCTTCCACGTATTCCGGAATTGTTATGATATCAGGTGTTTTTTTGGACTTCTTTCTCGCTGCCATTTTAGAACGTAATAAAATGCAATTGGAACTAAGAATAATGAAAGCACAACCGAAGCGGCTAACCCGCTAATTACTGTTACAGCCATCGGAGATTGAAATTCTGTACCTTCTCCTAATTCAAGCGCTACTGGTAAAAGACCTAAAAGGGTTGTTCCATTATTCATGATAATGGGGCGGAGGACGACTTGCCCACTATTGATGATTGCTTCTTTCAGACTCATATTTTCTTTTTCTAATATTTCCACATATTCGTAAAAAAGAGCGGCATTATCAACTACGATCCCTACTAACAGGATGATTCCCGTAAACGTACTTATGTTGAAGCTATGACCGGTAATCATAAGAGCCGGAATTATACCGATTAAAATCAATGGAATCGTGCAGAGCATGATCGCGGGAATTATCAGTGACTCGAATTGTGCAGCTAATAGCATGTAAATCAAAATAACTGCAAGGAGAAATGCAAAAAGGAGCTCCTTCATTGACTCATCTATATTTTCCTTTTCTCCTCCGAAGTGAACTTTATAACCAGCTGGCAGATTTATCTTTTTTATATAATCTTCAATTTCGGATAAAACTTGCGACTGTTTAACTCCTTCTATATTTGCTGTTATACGATTTACCCGGCTTTGACCAATTCTTAAAATGGAAGAGTATCCTTTTCCTTCACGAATTTCAGCGGCCTGCATTAATGGAATTGCATCTCCAGATGGCGTCCTGATAATGATTCTGGATATATCGTCTCGATACTTCCGGTCTATTTGGCGATAGCGTAATCGAACGTCGAACTCTTCATCGTTAATTCTAAGTCTTGTCGCTACGTTTCCGCGTAGCGCAGATTTTAAGACGCCTGCTAAATAGGAATGTGTTAGTCCGTAGACGGACATTTTCTCTTCATCAAAATGAATTTGAAATTCTCTACTTTCTTCTTCCAGTGTACCTTTGGAATCCGTAACTCCTTTTATCTTTGAAATTTCCTTGCGAATGTTTTCGCCGATGTATGCTAAGGTTGGTAAATCATTCCCTTCTACTTCGAGTGTTATTGCTCTTGCATCGGGAGAGAGTATTTTTGACAACATGTCTTCTTCAGGCTGAAAATTGATCGTTATATTTGGGCCGTATTCTATTTTTTCTCTGAATCTTTGAATGAATTCTCTTGTTTTTTCCGATCTCTCTGTGGATAAGACGACTCGGATGCGTGCTTGATGCGTGCCTACCTCTCCACCTGACCGAGAGAGAATTTGCTCTTCGTCGTAACCTACGTTTCCAATTACGTGTTTGATATCTTTCTCTTTTAAGAGTTCGAATTCTATTTCTTCAACCAGGGCTGCGGTCGATTTTAAAGAGGAACCCTTTGTATTCAAAATTTCAATAATGAATTCTCCAGTATCAACCTTGGGAATAAATTCTTTGTCTACTGAAGGGAGAATTGCCAATACAACGATAAAGCAGACTGCTATCCTAAAGAAAAAGGTTTTTGGATTCCCCAGCCAGTATGAAAGCTTGATAACGAAGTTCTTATCTAAGCTATCTTCCCAAATCGTGATCTTTCGAAACAATTTCCATTGATCAAATTTTCGGGACCAAACGGAATTACCTCGAATTGCAGATAACATTGGAATTAAAGTTAGCGAAACCATTAAGCTTACTAACAAAGAGAAGGTAATAGTTAACGCCATCTCACCAAAGACGACACCAATGATTCCCTTGAGGAAAATAATTGGTAGAAAAATTATGATAGTGGTCAAAACGGCTGACGTAATTGAGCCGGCAACTTCATTTGCTCCTATCAGAGAGGCATCTTTAATCGAAAGTCCATTTCTCACATGTCTTTCTATTGCCGCTAAAACTACGTTTCCTGAATCGAATAGCATTCCGATTCCGAGAGATAAACCTCCTAAGGTCATAACATTTAGGGTTAAGTCTTTTACATACATCAAAAGAAAAGTGGTGATTATGGAAATAGGCAAAACGGTAAGTAGTATGATAGGACTTTCTAAATTTCTAAGAATTAATATCAGAGATAAAAAAGCTAAAATTCCTCCGGAGATTAATTCGCCGGTGATGTTGTCGATGGATTGTTTTACAAATCTTGATTCATCGTAAACGATATCAGACTTAATGATTCCCTCATATTGTTTTTTTATTCTATTTAATTCTGTGCGAACTGCATCCGATACTGCGACGGTGTTTTTTCCAGATTCTTTATAGATGGAGATGATCACGCATTCTTCCCCATTGTATCGTGCAAGTCCCTTCCGTTCCTTATACCCTTCGCTTACTTTCGAAATGTTCCCTAACTGTACGGGAATATTCTTATCGTTCTTTGATATATTAGTTTTTTGTATTTCTCTGAAATCATGATACTCACCCATCGTTCTGATAAGAACATCTTTGGAGCCTTCTTCAATATGTCCCGCAGGATAATTAATATTAGAACTTTCAACGGATTCTTGAATGTCTCTCATTGATAATTGATGAGCGAACATTGCACCCGGATCTACTTCGATTAGAATTTCTTTTTTGAAGCCACCTGATATTTGTGCGAGCGCTACTCCATCTACTCTGTCCAAATAGCCTTTTATTTCCCTTTTAATAAACCCACGTAACTCATGGATTTTAGCCTTTTCGACTGGGAAGAAAACGATTTCTTGTATAGCTGATTGACTCGGATCGAATTTAGTAACAATGGGCTTCCCTGCGTCCTCCGGAAGAATTCCCCTGATTAAATCTACCTTTTCTCTCACTTCCATCGCGGCGAAATCTATCTTAGTCCCCCAGCCAAACTGAAGTGTTACGAAAGAGACCCCTTCTAATGACTCGGATGAAATTTTATCTATTCCCTTTACGGTCCCTACTGCTTCCGTCAAAGGTTTGGTAATTAAGTTTTCAACTTCTTCCGGTGCTGCATTTTGGAAATTGGTAATCACAGTCAATCTTGGAAATTCCATGTCCGGTAGAAGGTTTACTTCTAAATCCCCCAAAGAAATCGAACCCAACAATATTAGAAGTAGGTAGAACATGGCCGTTGTAACGGGCCTTTCTATAGCGAACCTTTGAAGATATTTCACTGCTTATTGTAGGCCGGTTTCTAATTGAGGTCGTATTTTCATGCCATCTTTGAGTTGTGTCAATTTTTCAACGGCAACAATCATACCAGGTTCTAATCCTTCTAAGATTTCTGTTTTGTCTTCGTATTGTTTTCCAGTTTTCACCTTTACTCTAAAAGCAACACCGTTGTTTAGAGTAAAAACCCATGCAGTATCATTCTCCTTAGCTGCAAGCGCTTCGGTGGGAACCAGGATTACGAATCTCGAATCTCCTGTGAAAATATTACCTCTTAAAAACATCCCGGGTGTTAATAACCTTTCGTCGTTTTTAATTAGGGCTTTGATTTCCATTGTATGGGTTTTGGGATCGACAATCGGATTTATAATTCCGACATTCCCGGAAAATTTTTTATCGGGGTAAACATCTGCAGTAAATTCAATTGCCATATCTTTGTGTATCGAGATCATATCGTTTTCGCGTACGTTGAATTTAGCGTAGACTTTGCTTATGTTAACCAAAACCATAATAGCTTGATCAGGACTGTTTACGGCGCCAGGGTTTACATACTCGCCGATGTGTTTGTTTATATAGGCAACTACGCCGTTTGATGGCGATCGGATTGTCGCGGCTCGAATCAACTCTTCCGTTGATTCGAGTGCCGCTCTCGCTGAATCAACTTGGGACTTTGCCACTTCAACTTCCGCTTTTTCAATAAGAGTGTTGATATGAGCAAACGCCTTAATCTTTTCCTTCGGATCCTCGGGGACTGTGATTCCCTTAGCAGTAAGGTCTTCCGGTCGAAAGCCGACCAACCCCATTTCCAAATCCTTTTGGCTAATTCTGAATTTAGCTTCAGAAGCGATCAGTGCAGTTTGTGCACTTTCGATTTCTTCTTTGCTGATTCCTCCGGCTTGATAAAGAGTCTGTTTTCCTGAAAAAGTTGCCTTCATTTTGGACAATTCAGCGCGCGTTTCTTTTAATTGAGTTTTTCTTTTCTCAATATCTAACATTCTGATTTCGATTGCATCCTTTGCTTTCAGATATTTTTCTTCACTTAGCCGAAGTCCTGAAATCGCACTTTGGAGAGCAGAAAGATTTTTTCGTTTTTCTAATTCCAGCTGTAGTGTGTCGATTCGAAGTAGGATCTCTCCTTTTTGGACTTTTCCCCCTTCTTTAACAAGTATTTCTAATATATTCCCTGCCGTTTTCGAAACGATATCAACCTTGTCGAGGAAATCAATTGTACCTAAGGTTTGAATTGATGGATTTATTTTTTCTGGATGGACCGAAATTGCACGAACAATAACCGAATCCATATCGATAGATTGGGTTTTCCCTTTATTTTTGAACCAATTGAGAATTGTGGTAAATGAAGACTCTTTATTCTTTTCCTTGAGTATTCCCTTTTGATCTGGAGAAATTATTGTCCGATAAAATAAAATGAGTCCAATTATGATAAGACCCGTCCTTACATACTTATTTTTAAATAAGTCGTAGATTTTTTTACGAATAAAATTGATTACATCCATAACTTTTTTAATCCCTTCCGATTTCGATTTCTATTAATCGACTAGATTCTGAGCTTTCCTCGGAAAGAATTTTTGCCCTGTTAAAATACTGTTCCGCCATTTTATCCCTTTTCGCCTTTTTAAAGATTTTGCCTAATCTTAGATAAACTAAGGCTAACTTTGAAGATTCCGCACTTGCTTGATTATACAAAGAGAGAGCGTCTTCTATTTTTCCCTCCGATTCTAAGATGGTTCCCAAAGTATATTCTACTTCCCATCGACTAGGAATGTCCTTAATAACCGAATATAAACGTTCTTTCGCATCCTGCCTATATTCGATCTTTAAACTTTCGATTTTGGATCGCCAATATTGGGCAGTAGCATTACATCGATCTTCCTTGGAGGCATCATTAAACTTTTCCAAGGCTTGATCAAAATCTTTTTTGAAATAATGTATCTTACCAAGCATAATCAATGTCGAAACTGAATTCGGTTCAATTTCCAATATTTGGCTGTATAATGAGAGAGCTTCATTTAGGTCTTTGCGTATATAAGCAGCTGAGGCATCTTTATTTAAGGACTCTAATCTTTCCTTTGATTTTCCACAAGATAAGCACGTTAAAACTATGAGTATCAGTAATCTATATGTATTCCTTGTTTTCATTGACCGCTCTATTTATTCTTTAGGACTTCGGATAATTTTCCGGCAATTTTTTGACAAACGTCTTTCAGCAAATTTGCCTCGGTTAAACTTCTTCCATTTACCGTGTAAGCGATTCCACCTTTAAGCGTTCCCGTTGAATCATAGATTTTTAAGAAGACCAATGAGTTTGAATCTTCTTCTAATAGTGTCCCCGAATCGTTATTGCCTACAGCTCCCTGTATGAAATATTGGATTTTGTGTTTTTCGGACACTATAATTATATCTTCGCTTGAAAGGAAATCATCTTCACTCGAATTCTTCTTTGAGTCGGAAAACCCTACTACTGAGCCCTTTTCCAAAACGTTCCTCAAATTTTCGGGAAGAAGCTCCCGTAAATTCGTGGAATTCTCTTCCGTGATCGGCTTTTGAATATCTTGATTTTCCGTAACTGGCGGCTTATCTACGTTGTTGTCCTTTGAAGGTGTAGGTAAAGGAATCGGCTGAAGTTTATCTTTCTTTCCGTTTTGAATTTCCTTTAGATTATAACCCTCGTCAATAAGTTGTAATTGCAGCATATCTTTGAAGTTATCAATTAAATAAGGAGCAAATCTTGCATCCCTACTAGCTATTTTGCCGATAGCAATCGACGATTTACCTTGAGTCTTCATAATGGCAACATGATAGCTTCCTGAAGATTTAAAAAATTTAAGAATTCCGCAAGAAACGGTACTCCAAAGAATAGATGAAAGGATTAATGCACGTATAATCAATTTAACCAGATTTTTACGAACATTCTCTATCCAGCTTGAGGATAAATTAAATAATTTTAAAGTATTGAACGATGTTTTCATGATAACCTCTTTATACTAATTGCTTTCAAAGAAAAAACTGAAAGGGGAGGATAATGCAGCTCCTCCAGGATTCGTTGCCGATTGGTCTATTTGAATTAGATACAATGGAAAATTGGAACCCGCAATGCCGGTATTAAATAGCATGTCGAATCCGCAACCTGGGCTTCTATCAGTCATTGAAATCGTAAGTACTCGATCGCTATCTGTCCACGTCCAGTTACCGCGAAATACTGAAGAGGCAGAACTTGGAAGCTGAGAAATACTGGAGATGCTGACAGCATTGATTGTTGTAATCGGATTCATCGGCTGATTGAAAACGATTACAAGGTTGTCTGACGTACTGTCTGCTGGGCAGGCTTGTAATCCTGGAGTAAATGTATAGGTAGATGCCTGTAGAATTGGATTCGTATTTTGCCACCAGCAGCCGCTGTTTAGGGCAAAACTCGTACAGTTTGGTTGGTTTTGGAGCCCGATCGCTAATACTTGCGGCGAATTGTTTTCCGTTTTGAACGTTAGCGAAAATGGATTCTGTAGATTGTTGCCGGCAAGGTCCTTTGCGGATGTTGAAATGTTAAGATTAAAATTCTGATTATTATTCAACGGGAGAATTGGCGTTAGAATCATATCGCTACCTACAAAAGAAATCGCAAAATTCCCAGACGGTGAAGTTGAGAATGCATTTTGAGTAGAGTTTGGATCCATCGTCTCATTGAAGTGTACTATAATCGGAGAACCGACGCACACGTTTGGAGTGAAAGTTCCATTTTGCAAATTTAATAAATCGTTAGTAGGTGCTCCACAGTTATCCCCGTCCCCGTCAACTTCAAAATCGATACCTGTAACGATAGGCTGTGCGGAGTCCAACGCTCCGACTACAAACGTTGCGTTTACTTGATTGCGTAGGCCTTTTCCTGAAGTATTCGTTATCGAAGTCGGCAAAGAAATATTAAATCTCCGGCCGTATTGAAACGCAAGGTCGGGAGTAAATACCATCTGATTTGCCGTCGGAAAAGTAAACTGTCCTGTCACAGCTGGTGAAATTGAAAAACCGCTCCGCAGACTCGCAGGATTCATTGGTTCTGAGAATGTTAAAACAATTGGATTAACGGCTGGATTACCGGTACACCCATTATTTACCGTTGCTGCTAAAATATTATTTATTGCTCCAAGACCAGCTTGGCAATTTGCTAATGTTCCAGCAAATACATCGATTGAGTTTACAGCTGGAAAGCCGCCGACCGGAGAAGAAAGAAAATATAATACAAAGTTATTCTGTATTTTAATTCCACTCGTATCAGCAGCATTTTGACCAAGACTGATGACATATTGTGTATTGGGGTTCAAGGATTGCGTTGCGATAAACCTCATCGTCGTCGGTGACACCCAGGAAACCATACCTGAAATATTAGGCGTGATTGAGAACGCTTGCGACGTGACATTCTGATCCATATTTTTACTAAATATAATTTCAAAGGAAGCGCCTTGACCGGTTCCGACGTTATCGTTACAGACATTAGTTACAAAAGAGGCTGATAAAGAATCATCCATTCCCGCATCACAACCTCCCGGTCCTGTGGAGACGTCAGATAAAACGTTTAGAATGCTTGGCGGAGTATTGTTCATAGGTCCACCATTGCCCGTTGTAAAGAAACTAATAAAATCCGAAACTAGGCTATTGCCAGCAAGGTCTTTTGCGGCTGAAGAAATCGTTAGTCTGTATTGCGTGAAGAGATTCAAGTCCTGAGAAGGTGTAAAGAGCAACTCAAACGGATTCGGCCAGGAAATAATCCCTCCTACTGACGGCGATAATGAAAAGGCGCTTGTTGTGGAGGTTTGATCCATTGCCTCGTTAAATCTTACTCTGAACCTTGATCCGGAAGCAAGGTGGCAAATGTTAGTTGTAAGATTCGGGATTTGCGTTAAACCTAAAAAACCACAAGCAGGCGCAAGATCCCCTAATAATGGACCCGTTGTGAAGTCTAACTTCGGAGGAAGCAAATCAATTCCGAATGTAAAAGAAAATGAATATGAGGATCCTATTGTATTTCCGTCTATGTCCATAGCTGAACCGGGAATACTAATTGTGTAAGTTGTATTTTGCCAATCCTGACTTGGCGTAAAAACCAGGAGGCTAGTATTTCCGCATGGTCCCGTGCTTCCACAAAGTGCGTTTCCACTTGTTAACCAAGTTTTAGTCCCGAGAATATTTGGTGAGATATTAATGGAGTTTTCGACAGAGGACGGAATCATCGATTCGCTAAAGTGGATAAAAATCGGAGTATTTAGAGAGGGGGCTATTGCACCGGAACAAGCCCCGGTCTTGTCTCTGATTCCGTTAATCGGATCTAATATGGAGGCTAAGGATCCAGGTGTGCAGCCCGCGCCAATGTTCGTAAAAGCATCCTGCAAAACGACTCGAGGGATTTGAAAGTCTTGGCCTACGGTAAAAGAAAAAGAGTGGTTTTGCCCTAATAAATTTCCAGCTAGGTCACTTGCGCTTCCTGAAACCGTAACAGTATAGGTAACGGAGTGTTGCCAAGGTGTGACAGGTGTAAATATCAATCTACTTGTCGTTCCACAAGGGCCGGTGGTTCCGCAGGAAACGTTTGGACTGGCCACCCAGCTTTTAACTCCATTTATACTTGGCGAAATCGAAATACCTGAATCTGTAGTGGATAGATTCATACTTTCAGAAAAATCTATAAATATAGGAGAACTTTGAAAGCCGGGAACGATTCCTGTGCAAAAGCCGGTTGCATTCATCAAACCACCTGGAAAAAGAAGCGAAGCCAACGTACCCGGAGAACAACCCGTCGCATTCTGTATAAAACCATCCTGTAAAGTAACGAACGGTTTTACAATCTCAGTGCCAACTGTAAAACTCGCGGTAACATTATGACTCAACGGATTATCGGAAGTATCTTGCGCCGATTTTGAAATTGTAATGACATAAGTAAGTCCCGTCGTCAAAGAATCCATAGGTGTATAGGTAAGTATCGTATTGTTATTACTCCAAACATAGGAGCCTACTAATTGTGGGATAGTTAGAAAGTTCGATTCTACTGAACCGCGGTCCATGGGCTTTGTGAAAGTGACGACAATCGGACTATTGACGCAAACATCCGTATTACTATAAAAGTTACTAGGAAAATTGACTATTTCCATTAATGGGCTTGTGGGCAAACACCCGGAGCCATTTTTCTTTCCTTTGATTGAAATCACGTCAGGGGGGGTCACATCGGTGCTAACGGAAAAATCTATACTATAAGGTTTTTCTAGGTCTCTTCCCTCTTGGTCTTCGCAACGATTCGAAAGGTTTGCAAGATAAGTGATTCCCCCCTGCCATCTTTGAGAGGGGGTGAAGGTAAGAACATTACCGTTGATTTCAAAGAGGCCCGTTAGTCCTGGTTGCATTGCGAAAGCGCCAATACAG
Organism: Leptospira ainlahdjerensis; assembly: GCF_016919175.1. Taxonomy (GTDB): domain Bacteria; phylum Spirochaetota; class Leptospiria; order Leptospirales; family Leptospiraceae; genus Leptospira; species Leptospira ainlahdjerensis. Next base: position 123,655 of record NZ_JAFFPU010000016.1, read on the forward strand.
CTTTGCTGATCTATCGGCTTATTAAACGTAATGATTATTTTTTGATCTCTGAGCACGCCCGTTTGTCCCGGTGCAGGAATCGAATACATAACCTTTGGAGCCGCCGGGTTGTTGTCTAATGGGATCCAGTTTTTAAATTTATTTTCCAGTTTACTACAGGATAATAATACAAGTGAGTAAAGAAATATTGATATTAGCTTGATCAGGGGTGAGGTTTCTTTTCTGTGCATCTTATTTTTTCCTTGCTGGATCGAATTCATCTAACGTATTTGAATCTAATTCGGACTCGATATCACTTTGATTAAAGTATTCTTCGAGATCCTTGCTTTTAAAGTTTGAATCGACTTTAGCTTTAGGAATAGGTCGATTCTCTAAAATCAGAGGAAGAATTGTATTTCCTTTGCTCGGTTTAAATTGAAAAAGACTTAGCGAATCTGGTTGCATACCGGAGACCCATTCTAATTCATAAACGGAAGTGCAATACTTTCCAATTGCATCTACTAACTTTTCCTGTGCCCCGACCAATTCGGTTTCCGCAAATAATATATCCGCTCTTTTTGCGTCACCAACTTGCAATTTTGTAGACATCAGTCTCATACTTTCATAGCGAAAGTAGACCATACCGCTTCCGATTTTGATTAAATCGTAAGATTCAAAAACTGAATCCCCCGCTTTTTCTACTTCTATTGCAATAGATTGCTCTAATCTTTTTTTTTCGGCTAATGAGTCGCCCAACCTAATTTTACTTTCCATAACCTTTCTTGAATAACTCATACTATCTAAAATTTGAAGATTATTTGTGGTTGCGGCGTTGAAGTTGGGATTGACTGTGCCTGCGAAACCGGTGCTCGCCTGGTTATTATAGCGCATCCCTAAATTTTCGGTGGTAGTATTCGTTGATCCGCCTAACGGGAATGTTACTTTCAGATTCACATTCCACGTATCGTTTTGTAACGGATAGTTAACTCCGGTTCTCCCATAGGATCCGCCAACGGATACTTGTGGAATCCAGGCGTTTTCAGCTAACTCTCTTTCCTTAGCTAATTTTTTGTTATTAATTTTTATTTTGAGAATCTCAGATCGTTCATTCTGAGCATTTTGAATTAACTTTTCTTTTTTGAATTCAGGATTTTGAATATAGAAATCGGTTAGCAAATTGCCTTCAATTTCGATTTCAGAAATATAGTCCAGGCTCATCGCTAATTTTAAATCGTTTTTTGCTTTGAGATATTCATTGATCGATTTTACTAAGGCAAATTCTATTTCTTGTAATCTTGATGCGACGCTTAATACTTGAATTTGCGTTGTGAATCCTAATTTTGATTCCAGTTTCGCCAATCGAAGTTGTTCTTTGGCTCGTTCGACAGATTTTTTGTTGAGTGCAACTTTTGCTAAAGCTACTAGAGTGTTTATAAAACTTTTTTGAACCTCGAGTTTTACCTTCGAAGAAGTGATCTTGAAGTCTTCTCTCGTAAGGGTTTCCTCTAATTTTGCGATATCTAAATCTAACTTTTTTTTCCCTCCATCGTAAATAATTTGATCAACATTTAGTAAGATTGCGTTGTAGATATAATCGCTCGAGTCTTGTATTATATACTTTTGTCTCGTAACATTTAATCCTAAAGTTGGAAGAAGATCCCTCCACCTTTCGGCAATCAATTCTTTAACAGCGGCATTTTTATTCTTAATGGAGAGTAGCATATAATAATTGGTTAAAGCAATTTGAGTAGCCGTTTCCAAGTTTATTCTCATGGTGCGTTTTTCAGATGCATACAAACCGGTAGATAAAAAAATAAAGTATACGATAACGACAGAAAGAGAAATTAGCTTAAATATTTTACTCTTAATTAAACTCGGATCGTTCGGCACGGTTAGTTTCATCATTAATTCAATTGTAGAAGATCTCTTTGTTAATATTCTTGATTGGCAAAAACCTATTCTCAATCAAACCAAACCTAAATAAAAGCTTGAGTGTATCTTTTATCTTTTTCTTGCAGGCCAAGTTTGGTTTTGAATGAACTTGTCCCTTTTAACTTCTCACTCTTTGAGGTTTTTGATGAAGAGTGATGTAGTTGAGAATGCCAACAGCTTTCTAATGTTTTCATTTTGAACAAATATAACATGAGGTCTCGTTAATTCTCCATGATTGTAACAATTGTGATATTATGTCATAAAAAAAATCACAAAAACGTCTTTACGTCAAGTGCCAACATTGGGAAGTTTTAGTCAAGACAGTTCTATTTGTGAAGGAATCGAGTGGGTGGTGGTGAATACTATCAAAAACATTTACTGCTAAAGAATATCGGGTGTTTACTAACGTTAATTGATTCGGATTTTATATTTAACTTAGTTTTTCAAGGAAGGGTTATTGTAGGCTTTGATAAATTATAAAATGACATATATTTTTGAAAATGTATGAGTTTTTCCCATTCAGATTCCTTGTTAAATACAGGAACGACCTTTTTAATTGCGATTTAACTCTGAATTACTTTGAATTCAGTTTAATGATCTTATAGAATGGGAAGGAATCTTGAAAGATCGGTCTATTTTAATGAAGGACCTATCTTTGCTAGGATTAGTTGTTTAGGGATAAATTATTTCAGAATCGAAAGATTGAACTTTTTAGTAAGTAAGAAAATGAATCATTCTCATGCACCTCCGCGGTCACGGGTTGCTATCAATTCGCAATTTTGAAAAAATTAATTTCCGATTATAAAAGTCGCATAGCCTAAGTAGTAAACAAAGTATTGAAATAAAATTCTACAGAATTTTATTTGGAATGCTTTCTTACCAAGCTCAAGAGAAGGGTGCGGGCAAGTTGAAATTCGTTTTTTGGTAAATTCGATAAAATTATTAAGAGTTCTCGCAGAGGCTTATTTGATAAAATTTTTTTAAATAGATTAATTTCTGCTTCGTTATAGGGATTGGCCATGCGGAAATTTGTGTGTGACGTCCTCATAGGGAGATTGCCGCTTAGAATCCACTCTCGCCTAAATCCATGAACCATTTCAATCGTAATAGCCGCATCTTCCGGAATTGGAAATCGCCCGCTTAACCATCCGCTTATGGTCTGTTTGGACTTACCTATGGTCTCTCCAAATTCTTTTTGATTACCTTTAAATTGAGTTAGGATAATTTTTAGTCTTTTTTTTTGGTTGTTCAAATTGTGTCCGAAAATAATACTTTTTATTTCAGTATGGTATTAAAATAATACCATACTGAAGATTCAGGCTGTTGATTTCTCTAAATGGCTAAAAGGTCATTTAGAAATCAACATAAAAGTCCCTAATTTTGGGAGGTTCTGTTCGGGATTTTTAATAGATATTTTGTCAGTTCTTGGAATGAGAAAAAATTGCGAAATTTGTTTAAGATTGCGAAAGATAAAAACTGGAGTTCGATTCAATCAAGCTTTATATCTTAAAGTTCGGGGTCGGGTTTATTTTTTTTAGATGCATTAACAGTATTTCATAAACTGATCAGACTTACTTATGAATTTTATGGGAATTATAGCTTAAATCAATGTGTTCTCAATTTTAAAAGATCGAGACTGATTGGAAAAACGAAAATCTTAAATCTACGTGGTTATTATGAATCCTGATTTTTACATTCCGGCTTTTGCAGGTATATCGCATTTTTTCTTCGGTATCTATGTTTTTAGATTAAGGCCAAGGCAATCGGTTCAGACAATATTCTTCCTATTAAATTTGTTACTTTCTCTTTGGATGTTGATCCAAGCGGTGAGAGGATTTCTACCGCTTTCATTCAGAAATCTTGCTCTGAATTTAACTTTTCTTCCCATCTCCTTTGCGCCGTTTACTTTGTATGTTCTGTTTAAGAAAATTGAAGATAAAGATAAAGGGATCCCCTTTTGGACTTTGATTTTGAGCTTTTTCGGATCAGTTTGTATTGTTTATACCTGTGTTTCTCAGAAAATGGCTACTTTAAAAGATCCGGAAAATTTCGTTTTTGATCTTAACCTAAACTATCACCTTTTAGTTATGTATCTATGTTTTTGGATGTTTTTGGCGATTACTACTGTTACACGAACGATGTTGGTAAAACGAGGAGATTTTAAAGTAAGGTTATTTTTGGTTTTATTAGGAGCTGCACTCGTTTTACCTATTACGACTGCTTTTGTGTATTTTCTTCCGTTACTTGGAATATATAAACCATATCTATCTTCGGTCGGGTTAATCTTTGCTTCGATCCTTTGGGCAGTTGCAATTCTTCATTATGACGCTTTTAAGATTAAAGAAGAAGTTCTGAAAGGCAAGGAGGTTCTTTTGTTGAATAGGGCTGCCTCGCTCGGTTTTTTGAAACTTTTGGAGAAATTGGATCCCATGAGATTTGTTCAAAAGAGCGCTCATGAAAAAGAAGAGATCACAAAACAAATCCTTATACAGGACTATAACCTAACAGTAAAGACCGGAGAGTTGTCGGTAGAAAAAAGAGCTCGAATCCTATCGAAAAAGTTCGGGAAGTATTTTAAGTAACTTATTTATTTTTTGCGATTGCGATAATCATTTGATAGATTAGGTTTCTTGTCTCCGGCGGGACTTCTTTATAAAAGGAAATCATCGTATCTTCGGCCTTATCATTAGAAATTTTATTCCAAAGAAAATCTCTTTTTCTCATTTTCTCTACAGTTTCAGAATTTTCATCGTTGGTCGCGTTGATTTCGGGATTACCTTGCCCTTTCGTTAACCAGAGTCCGGAAATCCGGTGGATGTATTCTATTTCGGCCGCGATTTTATCTAAAAGCGGGCGTTTATCATTGCAAATATAGCTAATGTAGTTTTGAGATTTTCCAATAGAGGTTGCAAAATCCTGATCATTCATCGCTAAGATGTTCTTGATTGCATAGCGTAGCCGTTTTCCCGGTGTGGAAAAATCGATATTTTCTATTGAAATTGTGATAATTTTATTTGACATATATCACAAAGCGCCTTATTTATGTATTACCCGGAACCTTTATTGTTTATTGAAGGATAGACATAGGATCCTTAACTCTTAAATACAATCCAAAATTGTAAATTATTAATTAATACTTAGTTATTTTAAATAACAAAAAAGAATATTAGGAATGTATGAATTTTCTTTTGCGGTTACTTTTTTGAATTTCAGCTGGATAATTTTTAAAAATTGCAATGAGCGATCATCGAATCCAAGTAAGAAGCTTTAGTAAAAGTTAGGTTTTGAATATGTTGAAATGGTATGATTTCTATGAACTCGAATTTTCTTTAGGCTCTTTACCTAAATTAAAAAATAAGATTAGCAACGCTTCGGTTTGGAAGGAAAAAAAGGAAAAAGCTCCAAAAATACTACGACTTGAAATTTTTATACATAGACTGATCTTTAAAAAAAGAATTTTAACCCGGCGTTACGAATGGTCGAAAAACGAGCTAAAATCTATTTTTTCAGAGAATTTAGTTCTGCAGAGTTTGTTAGAAGAGAGAGAAATCCAGCTCTTTCTGTTAGAAAAAGAAAATATTGAGATGAAAAAGCAATTAGAGTTATTTGGGGCTTTGAAAATCGGAAGTAGTATTGAATTGAAAGTAGGATTTGGAGAATAGACTCGGTTCAGTTCGCAGAAGAGCATTTTCTAATAATTTGCAAGTGAGTTTTGAAATAGTCTTTGAAAGGACTAGAAGAACTTAAAAAAACTTGTAAGTTTTATGAATCGGTGCAAATATTGTATTTTTGCTTTATTTTAAGTTGAAGTTTGTAGTTATTTATTTGGGAAAAATATTTATCTGATCTGAATTATGCTTAACGTTTCGAAATTTTATATCTTTCCTTTTGTAATCTTTTTTTCAACTGTAGGCTTTTTCAGTAATTCATTGCACGCAACGACACCTGCATACGTGGTTGAAGCTAACTTTGAATTCTTCGAAGAGTCTGAATTTAGGAACGCACTATCCTTTCAAAATTCTATTCCCGAAAATTCCAAAGTGAAACTTTCGGATATTAAAGTTTTGGAAGTTCAAAGTGAACGTTCTTTTGCAAAAGGCGAAGTTGATTTTTTAGGTCCGGACTTCCACTTTTTAAAATCTTTAAAGACGTTTTCTTTGATTCAAGATTCTATTTTTAAAATTGTTTTCTCCGATTTTTCTTCGAACCGATTTGAGTTTTCAGATCCGAACTCTCCTTCTTTTTTTGTTTCTTTTTATTTCTTGGATCTTTTGCTTCCGGAGAAACATCGGAAGATTTTTCCTTCCTTTGCTTCGTATCCGACTTCGTTCAAGGATCAGAGATTGATTCCTAAGTCGATTTCGGAAATCCGTCTTTCTTTTTCTCACAGCGTCAATCGAAAACTAATGCGTTACTATGCGATTCGTTCGGATGGTCCGCCCTATCATTCTTTAAGTCAGGTGTCTATCGTATGAAACAAGTCAATTCCCCTTTTTCCGGGTCCTCCTCTCATTTCTTTCGTTTTTCTCTCGTTCAACCGCTTTCGGTTATTTGGAATCAGTTACTTTATGAACCTTCGGTCGCTCGGGGCAAATTCCTGAATTCGAACCAGAGTTTGGGTCATAAGAAGTTCTTCAGTCCTTTTTTAAAACGTGCGGTCTCCGGTCTCTTACTCCTTACGTTCTTTTTTACTTTTATTCTTCCCATTTCCGAATTTTCCGAACTCAAGGCGCAATCGGTCCCGCAACTAAATTCCACAAGAGCGTTTACGAACGCCGATCTACAACCTTATGTGGACGCCGGAAGACTTCAAAACGACCAGTCTTCCTTTATGAATATTGTAAACGGCGGGGAACAGGCCGTGGAAGCTTCTTGGGAAGCGGCGGTGGACGCTGA
>NZ_JAFFPU010000006.1 GCF_016919175.1 Leptospira ainlahdjerensis
CGCCACCTCACCCCACCACCCGAAATCCGGGTGGGGCGCGCGACTTTTACGGAAGAATTGTCGTAGTTCCGACAATTTCCTCTTGAGATTCAAGGCATTTGTGAATAAGGGCCTCCCCGATTTTATACGGGGAAGCCCTCTTCCGTTCTTATTTAGAAATCGGATAAGCCTCGTTCCCGTGTTCCAGGATGTCCAAACCGGTGATCTCTTCGTCTTCGGAAACACGCAATCCGACCGTATATTTCAACGCGAGAAAAATGATCGAACTCGCTCCAAAAGACCAAACGAACGCGATCCCAATTCCGGTAAGCTGAACCAAAACCACCGACAATTCCCCGCCGAAGAAAAGACCATTGACACCGCCATACGCTTCTTGAGCAAAAAGTCCCGCAGCCAAGGTTCCCCAAGCTCCACAAACACCGTGAACCGAAACGGCTCCCACAGGATCGTCGATATGGATTCTATCAAAGAAAAGAACGCTCAGAACCACAAGAATTCCCGCAACAAGACCGATGATCACGGCGGAAGAAATGCTCACATTCGCACAAGGAGAAGTAATCGCCACAAGACCAGCGAGCGCTCCATTCAGCGATAGACCGATGTCCGGCTTCTTAAACATAATCCAAGTCACGATCATCGCGGACAAGGCTCCCGCCGCAGCCGACATATTCGTCGTAACCGCAATTACAGCGAAGTTTCCGCCGCTTACGGAAGTCGTAGAACCGGGATTAAATCCGAACCAACCAAACCAGAGAATAAAAACTCCCAAGGCCGCCATAGACATGTTGTGTCCTAAGATCGGGAATAATTTTCCGTCCTGATACTTACCGATTCGAGGTCCGAGGATCAGAGCTCCCGCAAGACCTGCCCAACCTCCGACCGAGTGAACCACGGTAGAACCGGCAAAATCGATAAAACCCATTTGTTCTAAATATCCCTTCCCGAGTCCCCAAAGACCGGCCCAAGCAAGACTTCCGAACATAGGATAGATAAACGCTGTAATCAATGCAGAAAAGATAATATACGAAACGAATTTCGTTCTTTCCGCCATCGCACCGGATACGATCGTCGCAGCGGTCGCGGCAAAAACCATCTGGAAGATTAAGAATGCGAATCCCCATTTGTCAGGACTTCCTTCTTTTACGATCAGAGAATCCGCAAGGCCGGGAATTCCGATTCCAAAACCGGGGAAGATCTGAGGACCGAACATAATGGAGAATCCGATCAGCCAGAAAAAGATCGAACCGAAACAGAAATCGATGAAGTTCTTCATCAAAATGTTCACTACGTTCTTAGCGCGAGTAAACCCCGCTTCCACGTAAGCAAAACCTGCTTGCATGAAAAAAACTAAAAACGCGGCGATACAAGTCCAGAGCCAATTGGTCTCGGACCTCAAATTGGCCAACTCGTCACTCACTGCTTTGATCGCAGGATCAGGGACGGCAGCCGCGGCTTCCGCTATAGGAGCGTCTTGGGCAAAAACTCCTGTAGACAACAGAGCGAGGATTAAAACAAAATACCAACGCATAGGATAACTTATCTCCTTTTTTTATTTAAATCATTCCGATCAAACAGCAAGTTTCGTATCTTCGTCTTCACCGGGAAGAGAAGGTTCTTCTTTTTTCCGCATCAGGTCTTCCAGCTTCTTGAGAGAAATCTTAAGATATTCGTTCGTCGGAGCGCTTTTGATTCCTTGTTGAAGAACCTTGATTGCCTTTGGGCTTTGATTGTCCTTCAGATAACATCTCGCCAAACGAAGACTCGCTTTCGAATATGTGTGATCGATCGCAAGCGAACGTTTGAGAGAACGTTTTGCTTCGTGTATGTTCTCGGTTTCGTAATAGGCTCTTCCAATCAGATAATGAATGTAAGCTGAATCTTCACCCGAGGTTTTTACGAACTTGTCCAAGAACTGAATCGACTTAGGAAAATTGCGGTCTCTGTAATACATTCTTCCGAGAAGAAGAAGACTATCCTTGATCGAATCGTCCAAAGAATAAACGTCCAAAGCCTTATCGTAAGCGAGAGAATCGTTTTTCTCGCGAGCTGCGGTTTTTGCGACGTTCATCATGGACTTTGCCTTGTTGAGAAGCGGATTACACTGAAGAGCCATGATGGAAATATCGTCTCCGTTTCTCGCTTCTCCTTTGTATCTTTTGAATCTGGAAATCAAAGAATCGACCAAATCGCCCACATAGATACGATCCCTTTGTTCTTCGAGAGTTTGTTTTTCCTGTCTCACCCAATCCAAAAATCTTGCGTTCCCGAGCTCTTGACGTTCCGGATTTTTTTGTTCTACGATTCCATCGGAAGTAAGAATGAGAATATCACCCGGGTTGATACGGCCCTGTTTTTCTTCGAAGTTGTTCCGATTCACTTCGAAAATTCCCATCGGAACTCCGTTCGAGTCGAGTTCGTCGATCACACCCGTATCGTTTCTAAAATGAATCAGCTTTTGATGAGCTCCGTTCACATAAGAATAAGAATAGTCACCGTAGATTCTTAAAATAAACGCAGTGAAATAAGTTCCCTCCGGAAGTTGAGGACGAATCGATTCTCCCAATTCCGTAAGAATTTCAGTAAGTCCGAGACCGAGAGACGTACATCTTCTAAATTGATAGTGAATCGACATCGTTACGAGCGCCGCGGGAATCCCGTGACCGGAAACGTCCGCGATGATCACCGTTACAGCATTCCCGTGTCGCACAACGTCGAAGTAATCTCCTGAAACTTCGGTCATCGGTTCGTAATACGTCCCGAAATGAATTCCGTTCCAAGGAGCGATGTTCGTATTGATGATCTGACTCTGAACGTTACGCCCCATCTTCATATCAAACTCGAGTTGTTTGAGAATTCCCGCTTCTCTCTGATTGGCCTCGATAAGACCTTCGATCAAACGAACCGACGTAAGAGCGAGCGCCAACTGAGAAGCCAACGCTTCCAAGATTTCGATATCGTCTTCGATGTAAAAAAAGCTGTGTTCCGATTCGACGGCGATCGTTCCTAAAACCTCGTCCTTATAAAGAATGGGAACGCACATAACGGAAAGAGTGGATTCTCCTTCGTCGATATACTCCGGATGATACGCAAGATTTTGAACGAGAAGTGACGTTTTCGTCTTAAACGTGTGACCGGAATAACCTTCGTTCACGGTCACACTTCTTCGCGGAGGTGTTGTTTCGCGAAGATAACGTACCGGAACCAAAAGTCCGTCTTTCCAAATTCTTAAAGTGGTGTTATCACATTCGAAGATGTCCTTACAAATGTTCGTTACCGAATTGTAGAGTTCGTCGTGTTTATCAACCGAAGCAAACTCCTTACTGATATAAAGGAGAATATCGATTTTATTCTTTTCGGTCAAACCACCGACGACCTTGTGGTTCCCTCGAAAACTAACTACTTTACGCTGACCAAATTTTAGATCTATCATATCCCGCACTCCAAGGAAAGGATTCACTCCTTGAATTCGCTTCTCTTTGCCTTTCTTTTGCAAGAAACGTACCAGGGCAAAAGTGGGGAAATTCTGCCTTCTTTTTATAAATAACGAATACTAAAAAGGCTCGACTTGAAATTATGCCCATTAAATAGGCATGACATAATTCAGATCACGTAAAAGTACAGCAAAATCAAGGAGCGGATTTGCGGAATTTGGAAAAGACGGAAAGGAAGCCTTCTTTGATCTTGTTTGCAAAACCGGGCTTCCCTCTGGTTCCGTATTTGTGGAGAAAAGATTCCACGTATTGAAAGACGTCGTCGTCGGCCCGATCCCCCATAACAAGACAAGCGTGTCCGTAGTCGTCCGAAGAACCGTTTGCCTTAGAGATCACTCTAAATTCTTTCTTTTTGGAACCTGCGTTTTCAAAGACGGAACGAACCGAGTCGGGGGTCGCGATCACGTCCTTTTCACCGGCGATAAAGAGAGAAGGAACGTTGATCTTTTTTTGCAGACGAACATAATCGTAAAAACCGTTGAGAGAATGCATCTCTTTGGTTTCGATCCAACGCATAAACTGTTCGGTCACGCCGTCGCTTATGTTTTCAATCGCATTCTTCATGATCTTCTTTACCGTTCGTGAAGAAGTCACCTTCGGGTTATAAAGAATTTCATCGATCGGAGTATAAAGTTCTCCGGCTAAGGGAGCGAGGATCGAAGCTCCGAATTTCAGATCCAACATTTTCCTCGCTCGAGGAAATCGGGAAAGAAGGCCGAGTAAGGTGATTCCGATATGATTCAGATTTCCGGGTCCTCCCAAAGAAACAAAGGCTCCTATATCTTTTGTGTCCTTAGGATCAGAGATACAAAAATGAGAATAAAGAATCATCGCTCCCATGGAATGACCCACGTAGGAAATACGTTCCGCTCCCGTGATCTTCTTCACCTTATCGATCATCGCGGGAACATCATATTTGACGATATCGTCGAAGGTGAAGTCCTCGTATCGAGTCGGACTTTCGTGATACGATCTTCCACAACCTCGAAGAGAAACCGCGAATACTTCGTAACCTCTGAGCTTTAGATAATAAGGAAGAGAATGTCTTCTGTCCAGATCGACAACATACTTATTCGTCGCAATTCCGTGAACTACAAGAACCGGCGCAAGCTGACGATTCGGTTGTGGAGGAATATGTCTGTGAAGCGCCAAATTCCAACCGTCTTTCGTCTTTGCAAAATGAACTTCGTCGGCGATATCTTCTTGTCCGTACAACTTACCGATCCAATTCAAAAGCAGAGGATGAATGAGAAGAATTAAGATCAAAATTCCGGTAAAGATAAAAGCGAGCGTGGAAGCAAGAAGTGCGAATAATAACAAGATGAGAAAAGTGGTGGCTAAGTAGAAAGGACTTCTACGATTCTTTAAGATCGCGAGCACAGGTTAAAAATAATCGAAATTCCGAATTGTCAAGAATTAGAAGACGCTTGCCCGAAAATTCCAAGAAAAGATCCTGGTAGAATCCATCCGAGTTCTTCATGTCTCAAATACCCGAATACAAAATCTACAAATCGCCGAACGGATGGTATTCCATGGTGGTTCCCGCACACTGGGTTCAGATGGTCATCGAAGGAATTCCTGCGTTTTTCGAAGAAAACGGAAGCGGCGCCCTCCAAGTCTACGCATTTGAAAACAAAGTCGGAAGTTATATTCTCAAGGAAGAATTGGAACGATATCTCAAAACTCACGAAATCGACTTCGAGGAAGACAAGGTGGCCGACTTTGAGAACGAAGAAGGAAGCAAAATCATGGCTTGCGAGTTCGTAAAGGAGGACAGATTCTGGATGGTCTATATGATCGCCAATAAAAAAAGAATGATTCTACTCACGTATAACAGCGATGAGGTGCCGGCGGAATACCTCGTAAAAGAACTCACTACCGTTATCAGTTCGATTCGTTTCTCACAATAAATATCACTTTTTCCAGAGAAGAAATTCCGCATTTTCGGTCGTGCTCATCGATTGAATGACGTTCTCAAAATGAAAGCCTTCGTATTTTGAAACGATTTCATAGACTCGATCATAACCTTCACAGCCGCTCGGAATCAAACACCCGCTATTCTTACCGATCAAAGCCAGCCAAATATCCGGTGCAAACGGCCCTGCATCCGTATTGATCAACCGGATCTCTTCGATCTCTTTCCAAGCGATCTGTTCCATTTTTCTTCTCGGATGTTCCACTCTTACGGATTCTTCATTGAGTGTGACGATAAATTCGTCTTCAGGATTTCTAGATGGATTCAATTTTTTGAATATAAAATCGAAAATGCTCATTTCAGTGATTCTTCCGTTCCTTTGTCAGATTTTCTTTTTTCCGCTTTTCTTATCTTTCGAAAAAATAATCAGTTTTATAGATCCGATCCATCTCTATGAAGTATCTCAAAACATTCTTCACGACCGATTTTGTAATCGGAATCGGAGTAAATGGAATATTCTTTTCTAATATTCTTACAATAGCCAGAATACAAATCCCATTCTTCTCCAAGAATCGATAAGTCTGCATCTAAGAATATATTTGTATCCAAGTCCTCACTCGTAGGATGACCTTTGGTCGCGAGGATTTGTGACACGCATTTCGCAATTCGGGGATTTGCGTAACCAAGGGATGGAAGTCGAGTCCTTGCAAAAGCATAACCTTACTCACAAGTGGTCCGAATCGGACGAAAAACTGTCGGAACTCCGACGCCCTTCCGTAAAAGTCGCGCGCCCCACCCGGATTTCGGGTGGTGGGGTGAGGTGGCGGGAAAAACGGGTGACTTTCCTCTATCACAGAATTCTAATTTTGCAAGAAATAATTCCCGTGTAGGAACTCCTAAAAAATCCTTTCTTCACTATGATTCTCATCGCAGTTTTTCACAATTCGCATGTAAGGTTATAGGCTCGCAAAGAGCGAAGCTTTTTTCTTCATTCTCCTGGGAAGAAACTTCGTAGATAAAGCCTTGATATAACGGTGGAAAAAAGCACGAAAATCCGATCGAAGAGAAGAAAGTCTTCCTGAGGAGGAAAATGACCCCACCGTTCTCAAGGAAGACAAAATTCTTCATTCTATTTCGAAAGTTTGAAAACCTTATGTCGAATACCGGACCTTCCAAATCGAACTGGCTCCGAGTAATCTGCCTTTGGATAAACGATCCGCCTTACTCAAAACATTCGAATCGAAAAGTCACTCGATCGCAAGCGTAGCCGCGACTGCCCTCTTCCAACGTTTTAATTTTTGAGTTCGTTTCTCCGAATCCATCTTCGGCTCAAAGGTCTTATATCCTTTTTGAAGGGATTTGAGTTCTTCCGTGTCTTTCCAAAATCCGATCGCAAGTCCCGCAAGATAAGCCGCGCCCGTCGCGGTCATATCCGGTTCTGGGGCACGATTGACTCTCATATTAGAAAAGTCCGCAAGACATTGAAGAAGAATATCGGACTGCGAAACTCCCCCGTCGACTTTGATCTCTTTGATCTTTACTTTGGTATCTTTTTGGATTCCTTCCAAAACCTCGAAGAGACTCAGAGCGATTCCTTCCAGGACGGCTCTTGCAATATGTCTTCTATGAGTCGCAAGAGAAAGACCGCTGATCGAGGCCTTTGCTCTCGGATTGAAATACGGAAAACGAGCGCCAGTTGGATACGGAATAAAAACAACACCCTCCGTGTCGTCCGCTTGAGCCGCAAGTTCGTTCAAAACCTTGGGCGTATCGGAAAGCCCGATCCCCTTCCCCAACCAATCGATGAGAGTTCCCGCGGTTGCGACAAAACCTTCCAGCATATAAGTGGTTTGCCCGTTGAGTCTCCAAGCGATCATCGGAAAGAGCCCTCTTTTGGAAAGTTTCGCCTTGGGTCCGATGTTGATATCGACAAAAGCTCCCGAACCTTGGGAAATTTTTACTTCTCCCGGTTCGAAACAACACTGACCAAAAAGAGCTGCCATCTGATCCCCGATCGAAGCTCGAATCGGAACCGAATTCCCGCCGAGAAACTCAGGAAGGCTATGACCGAAATCTCCGTTGCTGTCTTTTACTTCAGGGAAAAGATTCGCGGGAATTCCGAAAATCGAAAAGATCGGTTTGTTCCAGATCAATTGAAAAGGATTAAACATTCCGGTAGCGACCGCGTTAGACGAATCCGTGAGATGATTTTTACCGCCGGTGAGTTTGTAGATAAACCAAGTGTCCAAGGTTCCGAAGAGGACTTCTCCTTTTTTACAGCGGTTTTTGAGTTCCGGGTTCTCATCCAAAACCCATTTCAGGCGGCAGGTCGCGTGATCGGTCGTGAACTTGAGCATGGAGGTTGCGATCATCATCGGATGATTCGTAAGATTTCCGATTACGGTGGAGACGACACGAATCAGACGCCAGACAAAATTCTGATTCATCGCATCGGCGGTTTTATAAGAACGAACATCCGCCCAACTAATCAGAGGAGTCAGGGGTTTTCCCGAAGATTTTTCCCAAAGAAGAAAAGAACCGCGTTGATTACAAATTCCTAATACAGCGATTTCCTTTGCAAGGGCCTTTTTCTTTTGGATTTTTTTCAGGAGGGAAAGAAGGGCTTTCCAGAGAACTTCCGGATCGTGTTCCAGAGCGCCCGGAGCCGGAATGTTCGGAGGAGTTTTTTCATATTGTCTTTCGACGATTTTTCCTTTGCGATCAAGTAAAAACGCTCGAATCCCGCTTCCACCGCTATCGATGGAAAGGACATATTTTCCTTTTGGATTGGTCATTCGATTCTCCGAAATATTCTTGCTGGGTAAAAAAGAAGAATCCGCATCATCTCGCAAAAGAAGCATTCAAAGGAGATAAAAACGAAATCAAAAAAATAGATAATCGAAAGCAGACGATTCTGTCTATGTTTTTTGCGAAAAGGAAAGGACAAAGAAGAAGGATTTCATTCTCAAAAAAAGGGTTCTCGGGACGCTTCCAAGAAGGAAGTTGAAAGCCGGTTTGAAAGCACGCTCCAGAAGAATTCAGATCGATCTTAAGAATCAGGTCCGCCGCTCTTAAGATCGAAATCGGATTTCAAAAAAAGGAAATAGAAACTTTCTAAACTAAGATTCCTCTGAGATGAGAAAGAATTCCCCGATTATCGGAAGTCGGAATGTCCTTCGCCATCTTGTGAAAGATCATGGATTGGGATTGGCGATCCAATTTATCCATGAGCATCCCGAGAAAACGAGGTTCGGAAACAAGGACAAGACTGAGAAAACGGTTGGACTTTCTTCCTTGCGAGATTCGATCGGAAATCTGACTCGCAAACGTTTCGGCGACTCTACGTTTCGGTTCTTGAACGGATTCGGTATCAAAGGCAACCCTCTGCGCCTTCGCACTTTTACCGGGACCGGATGACTGGAGGATAAGCTCCCGATTTTTCATTCTGCCTTTCGGATTTTCAATACTTTCCAAAAGTTGAAGACCGTTTTTCGAACCTTTGTACTCATAAATTTTCGCTTCGGATCGATTGGCGACCACAACCCATTTGTTTTTCATAGACACTCCTATCGAGCGACCCATAGGGAGCGAGATAGCCAAAAGCCGTGAAGCAAGGCGTTGGCTCTTTGCGAAGCAAAGAAGAGCGACAACAAACCTCGTTTACCGCAAAACCTATCTCAAAAAAAACTACCTCAAATCACCCGAAAATCATTTCCAAAAAAATAAAGCCCTTACAAGAGAAAGTTCCAAACGGATGAATCCAAACGAGCAAACATGGGACCAATCGGATCTAAACCGTGAGTCATACAAAAGTGAATTTGTTCTATACGAATTCAGAAGAAAGCGCAATCTCTTTTTGTTTTTCCAAAAGCGGGAACCTTTGTTGTATAACGACCGTTTTGGTAAAAGGGTAGAATCATACATTACCGAAAGGATATATCGATGAGCTTCCTCATATTCTATCCGCTCCAAGAAAGTTGAGCTTGATTTCTTTTACGGGATTAAACCCAGAAGGCATATTATAGATTCTTTATATTATCTTTGCACAAAGAATTCCCGGCGATTAAAAAAAATTATAGAACAAGTTATAGAAATAAATCGAAAAGAAAGAATCCTCTTTGATGATTGTTAAGCGACAAAATATGCCATTCGGACAGGCATTTGAGTTCGATTCTTTTCCGAATTTAAAAGAAGACATGACCTAAAAAGGAAAAAAATATTTTACCGGAAAGCCCCAAAAAAAGACTTATAAAAAGAGAGATCGGCGGAGAATCAGCGAGAATCGTTAAAGTAGGAACTCATTCTTTTGGGAGAAACCCTTTCCAGGCGAATTCCGACACGTTCAGACCTTTGACACATAGAAATCCTTTTTTGGACCTCTTTGCAAAGGCTTCTCTTCGCTTAACAATTTTATGACTTTAAAATACCAAACATTGAAAGTATTTATAAAGAGACCATGATTTCACAACTTGCATTCCTCTTTCAATTTATATCCTGAAAGGATTTATAACTTCGAAAATTGTAATCTTATGATAGAAATCAAAACTCTTTCTTTTCCTTTCGAAACAAAGATAAATCGGAATGAATTGGATAGAATGCAGGTTTTGCTTTTTAAAAAGAAAATTACTCTTTTTTAAAAAGCGATGAACAAGACGCTTCTTTCTTTACGTCCGAAGATTCATGCGTGAAAGAAAGAGGAAGTTAAAATACAGGAGTGGAATGGATGGGCTTTTTTCCAGATTTAAATCTATTGAATTATCTTAACTTTTTTGCGGAGGGATTCAATCGATATTTAGAATATATTTATTCGGTGAGTATCGCAATCAGTCTTTTGACCGGAATTTCCGGTTTGTATAAAGGAAAATCGGATCGCCTCAACTTCGTTCGCGGAATTTTTTTGTTGAGCGTTTTTTTCTGCATCATCGGCCAAGGAAGGGCTTTTTCTTATGTGATTCAGCCTACTGGCACCCTACTGATGAACGAACATCGAATCTTCTTTTCGTATTTTTTTGGATTCGCAATATGTGCAAGTTTTTCCACTACTTTCCACACGCTTCATGTAATCGGTTATTTAAAAGACCCTTTAAAACCGAGTCTATGGGCTTTTATCGGTTTTCCGGTAATCTTTATCATTTCTCTATTTTTGGAAAATTTGCATTCGATTACGTACTTCGGCAAGACTTTGGTTTTCTTGCTCCAAATGGTCGGTGGAATTTGGTCCCTATCCTACATTAAGAAACAGAAATTAAAGCGAATCTACTACAACTATCCTCTGCAAAATTTTGCTCTCTGTTTTTCAATAGCCGGCCACACCATGGGACTATGGATCGGTTCCCTGACTCTGGTCCTTTTTGCACTAGCGACACCGGCGCTTTTCGTGATTTATTTTTTCATTCTCGAATACAATTTTCCTGAGATTTTGAGAAAGAGTATTTTTAGATCCGAGAATTCGGAACTCGAAACAGAACTAGAAGCGGCGTTCGTCCAAGAGGAAGTTCAGATTCTCAATCAATATATCCCTCGTAATCTATTGGAAGGAGTGAATATTACCAAGATCGATGAGAATGTGGAACGATTTGTTTTGAATCGAGAATTCTTAGACGAAGAAATTCGACTGCCGGATTTTTCCGCTTATATCGGATTATCGGTTCATCAAGCTTCCTATTATTTAAACAATTATAAAAAACTGAGCTTTTCCGACTTTCTGAATTATCATCGATTGCAGACTGCAAAAGAAATGATCTTGATGAATCAAGAAATGAATCTTTTGGAAATCGCCCTCGCCTGCGGTTTCAATTCCCCGTCTTCTTTTCGAAGAGCTTGTCTTAAATTTGAGGAGAAGTCTCCCAAAGAACTTCGCAATCAATTGATCCGAGAGGAAAGACCGATTCCACATCTGGAATTGCAAGCTCAGATTTCTTAGACCGAAAACCGTTCTCAAATCCTCGGCGCAATGCCGAGGAAATCTTTACCCAAAAAAGCGTTTTCGAACAAGACCCAAAAAGAAGCCCTCTCAAACACTCAGTAAACTCGTTCTAAATACGCTGGAGTTCCCACAATTACGCCCTCAAAGCAGGTTTTAAACTTTATAAGAGAACAATGATTCTTCTATTCTTTTTGGAGTTCCCACATTCAGGGTTTTTCGGTAAAGCTCAAAGTTCCAATCGTCTCAAGACTGCGGGCCAGTTCAAAAACAAAAACGCAAGTGGGATTCGTAAATTGGTTCATAAAATCATTCCCCCAGAATATCAGAATTTCATAATATAACCTGACATCTTTAAATTCTAAATTCTTCTTTCCCGACCCTTCTTGCCTTCCTAAGGATGTTCGTTGAATAGAAACTTCTGATGCCAATATGGAAACAGCTTCATCAATTTCGGCTCTTAAAGCTACTTCAAGGAAAAACAATGCGCTTAGGAATTGTTTCAGTGATATTCTTTTTATTTCTTGGGGCCTGCGTAAAACGTCCGGAGAAACCAGAGCCTCCATTTGCAATCTTGCACCTCTTGTCCGTGATACGGGTCGACCAAACTCAAGAGAATTCCGAATCCATAAATTCTTGCCCTGAACCCCTCTTTCCTTTCAATCCGGGCTTCGTGATGGACACAGGACAAAACCAGTGTTGGACTCCGGGTGGTGTGATCACCGCCTGTCTGGGAACCGGACAGGATGGGGAATTTACAAACACACCTCGTCCCCGTTCTTTCGGTTCTCCCACACAACATTGCCGTTACACGAACGATTATACTACCTTGGATCAGATTCACGGTTTAACTTGGAGAACCTGCGCTCAGGGGCGGGCGAACGCCGATTGTTCCGGTGGGACCAATACACTCATTTCTTGGGACGACGCAAATGCCGGACTACCGGGTAGTTGTTCCGAACTCAACACGTTGCATGGAGGAAACGGTTACGCTGGAAAAACAAATTGGAGAGTTCCTACCATCCGAGAACTTTTCTCTTTGATCCACGTTTCCAATATTCCCAAAATCAATACAGTTTCGTTTCCAAATACCAATTTCGCATCTTCCTATCTTTCCGATTCGAGCTATGTGCCAGTTCCGACCTTAAACTTTGTTTCTCTTTTTAATAACACGGCAATTCCGACAACACTTCTTCCCAAAAATACAAACCAATTTTTACGTTGTGTTTCCGGAAACCAAATCCCGGCGTTCTCCTTCGTGGACAACGGGGACGAAACGATCACGGATCAAAATTCGAGACTCCTCTGGCAAAAATGTGTGGGAGGCATTTCCGGCGCCCTGTGCACAGTGAATCCTCCCATCAATTTCGATTGGGCAAACTCTTTGGCTTATTGCAATGGATTGAATTTCGCGGGACGTACCGACTGGAGATTGCCCAATACAAACGAACTCTTGAGCATCGCAGATTTTACCGTAGCAATTCCACCTGCAATCGTTCCGGTTTTTTTTCCCAATACTCCCATTGCCCAATTGTATTGGACTTCGACGACCTATCAAACAATTCCGAGTTTCGCTTTTGCGATCGATTTTACAAATGCTCGCGCCTATGCTACGAACAAAGCCCTCGCACTCCCCTTCACACGATGTGTAACGGACGCGCCCTAAATTCTTAACTCGAAAAAAAATCAAACGAGAATTGGAGTTTCCCTCTACCGAAAACCAAGATCCCGAGATATAAACTGAACACTTTTAAACTCAAATAGTACTTCACAAATATTGAATATACTATAAGCGATTCCATAAAGATCCAAGAGATCTTTATTCTTATGATTTTTTTTAAAACAAATTCTTACCAAAAGACAAAATGAAAACTTTTGGAAGAGTCGTTTTGGTTATTTAACACAAGAGAGAGCATTTATGTACAAATTCTTACTTTCCACAATCTTTACGATCGTTTTGTTTGCCTGCGTTCGGCCCCCGGAAAAACCGGATCCTCCGTTCGCAATCCTCCAGTATTTAACAAAATTAAACTCTTCGAATACGGCTAACGAAGAGGAAAATCTCAATCCTTCTTCTTCCAGTCCCATCCTTTGCCCCGCGCTGGCTTTCGTATTCAATCCGGGAGGTATTGTCGACACGGGACAAACAACTTGCTGGAATACTCTCGGAGTGCCAATAGCTTGTTTAGGGACCGGACTGGACGGAGCCTTTGCCAATGTTCCCAATGCTAGATCCTTTGTGGGCCCGACCCAACACTGCGTCTATCCAAACGATTATACAACCTTGGATTCATTTCACGGACTGACTTGGAAAAGTTGTGCAGAGGGCCAATCGGGACCAACCTGCGGAATCGGCGGACCTACCCAACTTACCTGGAACGCGGCGACTACCATTCCTGCACCGATGGGAAGTTGCGGGGCTTTGAATACGCAGAACGGCGGAAACGGCTACGCCGGGAGAACCGACTGGAGATTGCCCACGTTGAAAGAACTGGCGTCTCTCCTTCATTATTCCAATGCTCCTCAAATCGACCTAACTTCGTTTCCGAATACGTTCACGGGATTCAATTATATGACAAATTCTCCTGAATCCGGAAACGCCGCCAATATTTGGGCCGTCAGCTTTAACAACGTCATAGCAAGTAAGATAGATATCGTTACAAAGGCGACTCCTATCAATATCCGCTGTGTTTCCGGAAATCCAATTCCCGCACAAGCGTTTTTGGACAACGGGGACGGAACCATCTCCGATCTGAACACGGGACTCATCTGGCAAAAATGTACGGACGGCCAAGCCGCGATTACCTGTGCCGGAATACCGGTGGACAATGATCTGAACGCAGCCCTCGCATCTTGTAACGCACTCAACGTCGCGAACTTTGGGGGAAGAAACGACTGGAGATTGCCCAACACAAACGAACTGTTAAGCATAGTCGATTATTCAACGCTCAATCCGAGCATTTCTGGATTCTATCCAAACACATCGCAGGCCGACTATTGGACTTCAACGACGTATTCAAACATGACAAGCCGAGGAATCATTATATCTTTCTTAAACGGAGCTTTAGGTATTAATGATAAAGCAAGTTTGATTCGAAGTCGTTGTGTCGCGAACTAAGAAGAAACTCTAAAAAAAAAATACAAAATCCTTTTTAGAGTTTGTAGCCGATCTCCGGAGTCAAGGCGATCGAACTCTTTGCGAAGTTCCCGATTCCCCTGCCGATTTCTCTTCCCTTTTCATCCACAAGAATCGATTCGGCGATGATCTGATGTGTAGCATTCTGAACCACAGATCCTTTAGCTGTCAAAATCCCGGACTGAATCGGCCTAAGCAGAGTTAGGTGAAACGTGGAAGTGAGAACAAAATTTCCTTTTACGAGAGAATTGGCCGCAAAAAAGGCGGCGTCGTCCGCCGCTTTGAAATAGACAACTCCATGTGTCGAACCTGCGGCGTGAAAAAAATCATTTCGAATTTCGATCTTCAGTTCCGCCGTTCCCTTTCCGATCGTAAGCAAAGGTTTAAAATACAGGTTCACCGGAGCGCCGTGATACATGTTTTCCAATTTTCGGTAGTGTTCCGTTGAGGTTTGATTTGTGATTTCTGACATAGACTTCAGATAAAATCAATCTCCTCTGAGAAGAAAATTCTTTTTTTTTAAACGATAGAATGCGGAATCAAATTCAGGACTTACTTCAAAACTTCTGAAGTTCCGAAGTAAGTCTTTTCTTCTTATAGTTTGAATACAGAATCAATAGAAAATTCGAATGAGATTGCTTTGAACTTTTCCAAAATCGGAGATTGTGGGAACTCCTCCGTTTTCAATCAGAACCTTGCCCGCACGATGAGAGAATTGTAAAGGGAATCGTCCTACAAGAAAGGGTTTTTAGGAGTTCCTACACGGGGATTTGTGCTTGCAAAATTAGAATTTTGTGATAAAGGAAAGTTCCCGAGGTTTTTTCCCGCCACCGCTCCCCACCACCCGAAATTTGGGCGGGGCGCGCCGCTTCACGGAAGAAGCGTCGGAGTTCCAACAGATTCTTCTTGAGATGCAAAATACTTGTGGGTAAGAATATGGTTTTTAATGGGAGAAAGAATCTTTCGAAAAACTAAAGATAGTAGAATGCAAGACTCTTGTGTAAACTATTACAAATTTTCTTTCCGCTTTTGGGAAAAAATGTTCTACTGGATTCTACTTGGAAACGAGCCTACAGCGGCTTTTATGAGACTCTCCTTAGAAATAAGGACGAAAACAAATCATCGAAATTTTTCTCGAAACTCACTCGGGGTTATTCCTTTTTCTTCTTCGAAAGCTCTCAAAAAACTCGTCTTCAAATTTAAACCCGCCCCTCCGGATCGACCCTCAAAATAGGATGATCTTTCTTATTGAGGATTTTTTTCGCCTTTCGGATTTTATATTCACTGCAGAGTCCGGAAAACTCTTTTGAAAATTGGTACGGACTTTGAATTTTTCACGAAGTTCACGATCAAGGACTTTTCATAAAAGTCTCATTCGGATATAGACTTTTGAAGTAATTTAATAATTAAGAATATTCTAATTATTTGATTTTATTTCTAAAATCGAATAGCATGACGTCCACAAACGAAAACTGGAATTTCAAAGGAATATTCGAGTATGGCAACGGAAAATCCGAATTGATGTAGGCCGTAGCATTTTAGTAGGATCGTTTTTTTCAAGTGTAAAAAACCGGAAAGACTCGATTCCAACTGAAATCGAAGGATGGACTTGACTTTAAATCTTCCAAAGAACAAAATTTTCAATCGGAAATCATCCGGAATAGAATCGTTTCTTCCAATATTTTTAAACTAACGATTTCTTTCTTAATTTTGTCGATGGCCAGGTATTTCCAATAGTTATTATTCCGGTTTGCGGCCGCATAGGCGCCTACAACATTTGAAGAATAGATCATCAGTGTCGATCCAGTAAGAATGTAAAACACTAAGCTCATCGGGTTGATAATGAACACAGCGTAAGAGGCCGATATCATAACGAAGTTTACAAAACCGGCGGTGACTCCCTCTGCGAATTGATTGCTGTATATCTGTCCGCTCCCGGGTAGGATACTGGACAACGACGCCGAGAGGTAGGGATTCTTATTCCTTTCTCGGATTTGAACGCTCTCTTCTTTCAAAAGTTTTCGAAAACGACTTGCTTCTATTTCTTCATTTTCATCGCTCTTCGAAGGAAGAAGTTCATCAAAAGCCTGAACCGAGCTCAAAAAGAGAATCGATCGCTCTAATTTTTCCAATCTACAGTCCGGAAAAAAACAGGAAGAACTTTGTTCTACCGGAACCTGGTCGTTTCTATTTTGCATCAAATTGGAAAATTCGTACAGAATTCGAAATCGAATATCTTTAAAATCCGATTCTCTAAAAATACCGCCCAATTCTTTTTCTTGTCTTAACAATGCAAAAATTTTTAAAATTCGAACCGAATCGCAGTCCACTTCCAATAAAAGACGACTTAACTCAATTTCAGATTCTAAATATTTTTCGGACTTGTAATATTGAATGGCATTTCGAAAAGTACTGTGTTTGGTTTCTAA
Source organism: Leptospira ainlahdjerensis (assembly GCF_016919175.1). Classification (GTDB taxonomy): domain Bacteria; phylum Spirochaetota; class Leptospiria; order Leptospirales; family Leptospiraceae; genus Leptospira; species Leptospira ainlahdjerensis. Next base: position 16,895 of record NZ_JAFFPU010000006.1, read on the forward strand.
AGAATTGCAAATTTCATCCGAACTATACGGGAATACGGAAAATGACACTAATAAAAAAAGCGACAGCGTATATAATCGTTTCATTGTTTCTTTTCTGCGGCACGGTTTCTAAATCAGAGAAGAAGGAAGACGAATTCTTTTTAACTACTTTCGTTCTTTCTAAAATAGAAGAACACCAAACTCGGGATCGTAAGTTTCAGAATGTGGCCTGCCCAATGGAACCTTCTTGTTCCAGCTTCGTTAAGGAAGAATTTGAAAATGAAAATTTTATCCTTGCCACCTTACTTTCCCTAAATCGCCTACTATGGATTGAAAATCGTTTGATGCAGAATGATAAATTCCATCGAACGATCTATGTCAAACGCAGAGGGAAACTGATCGAGGATAAAACCGTCGACCAGTTTCCAAGAGAATATTTCTCTTTCAAACGGGAATTCAAAGCTGATTAGCGTTCAGTTGATAGAAATAACTTTTTTCATTCTCGAAGCGGTGAGATCCCATACTCTTACACGATTCCGAGTCGCATAATTTGATTTCTTGTTCCTTTCCGTCTAAATATGCATAATCCTCGCTCTTTAAAACTTGAGCACCCACGATCATCGTTATACCTTGAGGAAGATGCGAAACGACCAACGCGGAATCGCTTTTTGTGGAAAAACCGGAAAGAGCCTCATCGATCGTAAAGTTCTGATACGACTTCGGTCCTGCGATCCAAATAAAAGGAACCCAAAGACAAATTCCTCCGATCAAGTTGATTGCTTTGATCTCAGTTATAACAGGTAAAGTTCTTAACACTTTTTTATCTTTTCGAAATTCAACGACGTGTCTTTCGAATACGAGATTCGACATTTCTACATCCACAGGTGATTTTCCGACTTTCATTCCTTGATAGTAGACGTCAAGGCCGGACGGTTCGGTATTGATCTTTACCATTGTAGAAGGCGAACAATGTACGATCGCGGCAGTTGTAAGCGCCAGAATAATTTTTTTCATAGAAGATCCGTATTAAAGGTTTCCTCTATTTCTAAGAAAGATAATTTTCTGTCAATGACGTTTAACGGTTTCAAAATGACGGATTTTATGGAAATTGAGTCAGCTTTCTTCTGGTTATAAGAACGAACAAAAGAGCTTCTTCCGTCCGATTTTTTTTCTAAGAATCATTTAAATCTTAAGGCATTCTAGGAGGGAACTTCAGATTCAAAATTTCACGCATCGCGTTTTCCAATTCCAAACGAAGGGACTTTTCGTTTTCCGAGACATACGCCTCAAACAAGGAAGGAAGACTTTCCGGATCGTTGATCGTCCTTATGGTCGCAACGGCTTCGAGTCTTAGATTCAACTTTTCTCTCGGATTTCTCGCAAGGACGAGTAACGCAGGCACCGCATTCTTTTCTTTGAGTTCCCCCAAGGAATGAATCAATTGCCACTTGACCATATTCTCTTTTTCTTCCGAAAGAATTTTGGTAAGTTCGATCGCGCTCGTATTCGCGCCTAACTTTCCCACTGCGTAAGCGGCCTTCGTCCGGAGCTCGGTTTCCTCTCCGTTTGTTAAGACGGCGAGAATTCCCTGACCTCCTCCGTTGTTTCCAAGTTCCAGCAACAGATCGATCATCCGCGCTTTGAGAAAGAGAGTATCTTCTTTTGTCAATTGCTCGGAGATCGCCTTTGCCCCTTGTTTGTCTTGAAAGATGAGAAGCGCCTCCAAAGAAACTCTTCGAATATCCGGATTGCTATCGCTTAAACCCTTGTAAAAAAGAGAAATGTTCTGGCGGTTTTTTTTGTTTTTAAGAATTTCGAGCGCCACGAGACGAACGTCGTCGTCGGGATCCCCGATCGCCGACTTTTGAAACTGAGAAAATTTTTCCGTCATTCCTAAACGGTTGATCGCGATGAGATATTTTTTTCTCACTCCGGAACTTTCGTCGTTTGATAGTTTATGAATCTGATTCTGAATTCTCTCATCCTTTATGATCAAAGAGGATTCCAAAAAATACGACCTCTGAACCGGATCCTTGGAAAGAGACATGTCTAGAAGAATCGGCAAAGCGCGATCGTCTTTCAAAAGTTGCATGAGTTTGTAACTCAAAAGTCTAACTTCTGCTTCCGGATCGGTAAAGGCTGTGATCACGGAATAGATCAGCCGTTTTTCCTTCTTCTTCTCAGCCAAAAGAAGAATTTCCTTTTTAAGAATCACGTTAGTCGTCTTTTGAAAAATAGAATCCAAGACGCTCACCCAATTTTGAGCAAGGCCGTCCAGATCATCCAGTTCCCCGAATAACTTCAATATCGCGAGTTGAACTTTTTCGTCCGTGGAATCGTTCTGGAAGATCGGAAGTAATTCTTTTATGAGATCCAATCGACCTCGAGATCGAATTTCCGAAATCGCCGTCGCTTGTGTCTTCCCCGGACTCAATACCTTTTCTTTAAATTCGTCTTTGGGAGTTTCTGCCGCTGCGATCGGAAGGGTGAGTAGAATCAAAAGGAATACGTTTGTGAAAAAAAACCTCAGAAAAATCCCTCCCTTCGAGTGGATTCTTCCAACGCCGCGGACGCCGCGCGTTTGTTTTCATACGCTTCGGAAAGAGAAGGATCCAAGTCGATCGAACTCTGAAACGAACGCACAGCCCTTTTGTATTCCCCGTTTTTATAATAACAGATTCCGAGATAGTTATAGGCGGTCGCGGCGGTCTTCGGTCTTACGTCCGAACGAACGATCGCGGTCAACTCGTCGATGGCCTTTTCACGATCTAAAATCGAATTTGAGTCTATTAGAATTTTTGCAAGTACGAGACGACCTTCCATGTCCTCCGGATCCATGTGAGCGGAACGAAACGCTTCATCCTTCGCTCGATTTTTGAGATCCGGATCCTTGGATTTATTATAAAGAAGAGCGAGTTTTTTATGGGCGTTTTTCAGATCGCCTCCATCCCTGGAAGTATTCAAAACTTTTAATAGGATTTTTTCGGCGTTGGAATCGTCCTGCATTCCCATATAGGCTTCCGCCATTTTGAGATAGACTTTATACGCGTCGTCTTTGTGCTTTACCACGCCATTGTATTCTTCCACGGCTTCTCGGAAGAATTTATTCTCCAGAAGATAATCCCCCAGTGCTTCCCTGCTTTGTACGTTCTCCGGTTCAAGCGCCGTGGACCTTCTCCAATTTTCGATCGCAAGAGTTCCGTTTCCGGAATGTTTGTAAACGAGCCCGAGAGTATGATACGCCTTTGCATTTTTCGGATTGAGTTCAAGCACTCGATTCAGAGCCGTGATCGCTTCTCCATAACGTTCCATCTGATCCAGAACCACGCCTAAGTTGATCAACGCCGTTTCCGTAAAACTATCACCCGGAGTGGAAGACACGATTCTTCTGTATGTTTCTTCCGCCGAAAGAAGATCCCCTTTGTTATAGTAAGCCTCCGCGAGTTGAAAGAGAGAATCCAAATCGGTCGGATTGTATTTCAAACTTTTCTGAAGAGCGGAGATCGACATCTCCCCTTGATTCAAATTCGAGAATCCTTCGGCGATCAGACGATAGATTTCAGGATCGTTCGCTCCCGCGTCTCTCGCGAGTTCCAGATATTTCAGCGCTTCTTCTTTTTTTCCGTTCTTCTGAAGAACGACCGCGAGGTTGTAGAGATATTTGGCTTCATTCGGAGAAAGCGCGCTCGCCTGACGGAAATGATATTCCGCGCTCGGATAATCCTGTTTGTTGTAGGCGATATTCCCAAGATAAGAATGAGAGAGAGCAGCCAATCTTCCCGAAGGAGACTTCATTACGACTTTCTTAAATTCTTCTTCGGCTTGGGGAATCTCGCCTTTTTTAAAATAACTCACCGCCAGATTGTAAGTGAGATACATATCATCGGGAGATTGCGAAAGCCCCTCTTTATAGGCGTCGATCGCCGCGTCGGGATCGTTTAATTCGTTAAAAAGGTTTCCGGCGAGTAAGGAAATTCTCGGGTCGTTCGGAGCGATCTCTTTTGCTTTGAGAGCCGCCATTCTCGCGTCCGCAAATCTTCCGGCGTGTTTGTAAGCGAGAGTGAGATTATAGTAAGCGTAAAAATTCTTCGGATCAAATTGAACCGCTTTTTGAAGACGTTCGATCGCTTGCGGATAACGTCCGCTCTCGTCGTGAATCACGCCTAACACGGTGAGTGCGATCGACTTTTCTTCCTGAGTTCCGGTAGAATCTAAGAATTCATTACAATAATCGAATGCTTGTCTTGTGAATCTTTCTTTATAAAGGTTGATACACTTTGTGAGTTGTGGATTCGCGTTTCCGTCCGGAAGATACGGTCTTTCCAAAAGACGATTGATATCGGATTTATTTTGTACGAGATCTTTGTTAAATCCGCCGGCGAATTCGGAACCGGGAGAAGGAGAACGGAAGAATTGGTAGTAAACCGCGAACCCGAGTCCGCCGAAGACGACGGCTCCGAGAAGAATCCAGAATATTAGAAGTTTATTGTATGATCTGCGAATCCGAACGGGCTCCCTTTCTTCGGGGAAATAGAGTTCTTTTTCCTCGATTCCCTCTAAGAACAGCCTGTTTTTTCGGATTTCTTTTTCATCCATCGGATTTGATTTCGTTTTTGAGAATTGCGTCTAAGATTCCATTTACAAACCGGGCGGATTCTTCACTTTCGAATTCTTTCGTAAGCTCCACCGCTTCGTCGATCGTAACGTTCTTCGGAACTTCCCAAGTGTACAACAATGCATACACGGACAAACGAAGAATCGCTTTATTCACGACGCTGATCCTGGAAAAGTCCCAGTTCTTGGAATACTTCTTTATCAGAGTATCGATCTGTTCCTGATTTTTCACAACCCCATTTACGATGGAAATGGCGAAATCCCTTTCTTCTTGTTCTGTTTTTTTATCATACCACTTGAACTTCAAAACGTCCTTGAGAGGAGGTTTTGTAAGTTCCAATTGGTAAAGTGCCATTACGGCGATTTCGCGGGAAGTACGTCTGGCTGACATTTAAAGAAGGGAAAGCAAGTTGACCATTTCAATCGCCGTGGCAGCGGATTCCGCGCCCTTATTTCCGGCTTTGGTCCCTGCCCTTTCGATCGCCTGTTCAATCGTGTCCGTTGTCAAAACTCCGAACACAACCGGGATGGAATACTGAACTCCGATCGAACCGATCTTTGCGGATTCTCCCGCAACAAAATCAAAGTGAGCGGTCGCACCTCGGATCACTGCGCCCAAACAGATGATCGAGTTGAATTTTTTAGAAGCGGCCGCCTTCGCGACAACCACGGGCATTTCATAGGCTCCCGGAACTCGTACCACGGTGATATCTTCTTCTTTGACTCCATGCATCCGGAAGGATTCAAGAGCGCCTTTCAAAAGGCTTTCGGTGATGAATTCATTAAAGCGGGAAACAATCACGCAGTGTTTTTGTCCCTTGCCGTTTAGATCTGCTTTCAGTTCTTGGATCATAGATTCCTGATTGATTCTATTGTTGAGAAATCACATGTTACCTATTGTGGCAAATCAAAAAGTCCTCTCAAGATCGTTTTTCTCCCTTTCCATACGTTTCCTCTTATTTTCTTCCCTGATTCTAACGTTGACCGATTGTTCCGTCTATCGAAGAATTTTTCAAAAGGAAGACGTCTTTTTAAAATCCTTAAATCTTCCGGAATGGGTTTTAGAATCTTCGATCAAACTGAGAGTTTTGTCCGGCCTTTTGGACGTCCCTAATCCGGAAGATTCACTTCCGGAAGATGAGATCGCGACGTTCGAAAACGGAGCCAGAAGAATTCTCGCAACTTCCCCCCAAGCGATGAAAGATCTTTTTGAAGCTACGGGTTGTGTCGACGGCTCGAAACTCGCAGGAATCCGCGCCAACCGAATCACGGAAAGAGAAGAAGACGTCTGGTACGGAATCTGCCAAAACGGAAAGGAAGATGCGATCATCTTCCGATTGTTCCAGATGGGAAACGTGGATCTTTATAGAAGGTATGAAAAAGAAACCGTTCCCGCTTGGGAAGAAGCCAGAAAACTCGCGGCCAACAATCCGGACAAAGCGGTGCGTCTTGCCAATCAAGTCATAGAATTAGAACCCGCTCATCCTGGTGCGAGGAAACTTCTAGGCAATCTCTATCTCAAAGGCGGCTATTGCAAAGGTTCTGTTCGAAATTATAGAATCTACTTACGCGTTATGCCTCTTGCCGGCGACAAGTGGAAAGTCCACGAACGCCTCCAAGAAAAATGCCCCGACTTTCTAAAGCCGGAGCCGAAAAAAGAAGAAGTTGAACTTCCCGAAACGGATCCGGATTCTTTCTAACCTTATTCGATATTCAGTATATTCTATTTATAGAATATACTGAATACATGAATTTACAAATTTCGACCGCGGATTGCTTGCGAGCAATTATTAAACTAAAAACTTAGCACGGTCATAAAACGAAGATCTGACCGAGCGGTAAATTCCCCTATTTAAACTGTTTCATTTCCTTTTTTACTTACGAATTCTTTTCCTTCCTGGAAAGATTTAGTTTCTTTTATAAATTAACAATATAACATTTTTTTCATTTTCTAAAAAAAATTCAAAATGATCTCGAAATCCGTCTTCTTTCGGCGCCACCCGAGAACCGTTCCGGTTAAGAGGTAAAAAATTATGCTTGAGCAGACTTCGATCAAAGAGCAATCTAATCCTATGATTTGGGTACATAAAATTCCGAACAAATTGGAAGAAATTCTCGGCCTGGATGGATCTCACAGTTCCGTAAATTTCTAAATTCGACTCTCAACGAGTTTCGAAACGAAGTCCTTGGTTTTTCTTCCAACCGTTTTGAAAGAAGGCTTCAGAAGGAAACTTATTTTTTTAAGGAAGAGATCAAGGAACTTCGAGAAGACGTTCGTGGCATGCGAGTTCAAACCAAAGAAGAAATTCATCTTCTTCGGGATGAAATGAGTCAGTTTAAACTGGATGCGAACCGAGAATTCTATTTGTTTCGTTCTTCGATTCAGGATTTTCAGAACAAATTTCGAGAAGAAACGTTAAACAATCAGAACGAACTTCGATCCGATTTTAATGGACTTCGGTTGGAAATGAAATCGGAAATTACTGAAATTCACAAAACGATCTCGACTCAGACTCGCTGGATTTTGGTGGGAATGTTAGGAGTGGGAAGTTTCTTACTCAGCTTGGCAAAGTTTGTCTAACTTTGTTTTTCTTTTCCGACTCGGATTACAAGTGTGATCTTTCCATCCGGTTTTTCGACTACTTCGAACCCCTCTTCTCGGAGAGTTTTTTTAATCTTATAAAGTCCAAAGTTCACGACTTTGGGCTGAGAAACGGTTTTTGGAGTAGGTCCTTCCATCTCTACTAATATCGGATGGGACGGGAGTTGATCTTAAACCTTTGTAACGGTTTTCTTCCGTTCAGAAGGTTCCTTGACAAAGGCAGGCAAAAAATCTGTCATGAATCCGAATGGCATTCCGCACGGTCTTTTTTTCGATTCTTCTCGTTTTTCTTTCCGGATTGGCAATCGCCGCCTACGATCCGGATCTTCTCCAATGGGAGACCCTCGAATGGATCTACGAAAAACGGACATTCTTTCTTTTTTCCCTCATTTTTATCGTTTCGGCAATACTCATCTTTTGGATTTATTTTAAAGCGAAGAAGGGAATTCTCCATTCTAAAACCATAACCGTCTCCCATCTTCAGGAATCGTTAAACGAAGTCATCCAAGACAACCAATCTCTTTTTTCCTTTTTAAAAACAGCAAAAGACGGACTCGAAAAACAACTGGAATCCTCCAAATCGAAATTTTCTCCCGAATTTTTTTCCTCCTGCTCCGCGGAATATCTGAAACTCTCGATGGAATTCTCTTCTTCTTCCGAAATTTTCGAGGCGATTCCTTTAGCTCCGGAAGATACCGAAAACAAAAAGAATGGGAATAACTTTAGGATTTCAGAATATTCTGATTTAATCAATCGTCACAGAAAACTTTCCAGATCTTTGGAAAAATTGAGAGAGGATCTCACTCGTCTGAGGAAAAAGGTTTCCGAGGCATGAATTTCAGATCATTGTTCTTTTTTCTTTTTTTGGCCTACCTCGGTTGTGCGTCGATCAACAAGACAACGCCGTCTCAATGGAAGAATCCGATTCTTCCATTCTTAACCTTGGGTTTTGATCAAGAATCCTTAAACTCGATCGGCAAAAAACGTTGGTCGTTTCGGATCAAATCAATCCTTCTTCACCATACAAACGCCCTCAAGGCGGAAGAATATTTAGAAAAAAGCAGAACCTCTGGTTGGATGGTCCACTTTTTAGTTCTGGAGAACGGAGCCGTCTACGGCGTGGAAGATCCGGCTAAAATTCTGTATCGAGCGGCGCCGGGTATGGACGACTTTACGATTCATGTTTCTTGGGAAGGTTCCGGAGAATCCATTCTTAAAAATGAAAGTCAACTCAAAGCTCTCAGCGATCTGATTCAAAACCTTTCCAAAGAATATTCAATTCCTCTAAATAACTTTGACATCGCATCCAAAAAAGGCGTTTTCACCCATTCTCAGAGCAAAAAAAAGTTCGGAAGATTTATAGATACAAGCGACTGCGGCGGTGAAAAAATTCTGTCGACGGTCTTTTCCAGGATTCAAGGAAAATTTTATGAGGAAACGGAATGGAAGGATCGATTTGCTCCAGGCTGGGTGATTCGGAAGGAAAAATTCGTAGACGCAACCGGCAAGAAGATCGTTCCAACCTATTCTCACGGACGGGGAATCACTCCCCATCCTTCGGTCGAATTGAGTTCGATCGAAAAAAACTCGGAAGGAAAAACTCCCGAAGAAAAAAGGCTTCGTTACAATCATCGAGGAACCATTCGACCCGATTGTATCGTTTTACACTATACTGCAATTCCGGATTATCAAAAAACTTTAGAAGTATTAGAAAAACGGAATTTATCAGCGACATTCCTCGCCGACAAAGACGGCAAGATCTATCAACTTCTGGATTCGATCCTGGACGTGGCAGCAGCAGCGACAGGGACCAATGCAAATTGTTTCCAAGTTGAAATCGTTGGAAAGGACACCGAGATGCTCCTTGCCAATAAGATACAAACGGAAGCGGTCTCACGGCTCGTAAAAGAACTCTCGGAGAAATATAAGATTCCCCTGAACAACGAAAGAGTGGAATCCTTAAAGGGTGTTTATTCCCATACTCAAGCGAAAAAGAAATGGGGTGGCTCGATTCATCTGGACGGAAAGGACTTTGATCCGGGCGAACCTTATATGAAATTCGTTTTAGAGCTCACCGGCGGAACTTTTTTTTCGGAAGAAAGCTGGTACGAAAGAACGAACGATGATTGGATTCTACTCCTGAGCGCCTTTCAACCCTAAGACTTTTTGCCATCATAAAGTCATCGTTGATCCCGATTTCCCTTTCGTCGCAAATCCGCATTCGATTTCACTCCCAGCTTATAATTCGAAGTCGGTTCCATATTAAGAATTACGGACGTTATACAGCTTCGATTGCAAAAACACCCTCCAATTGGACATCACCTAACAAAAATTTTTGCTCGTTCTATTAAATCATTGATCCTAACATCGTCGCCGAATTCTTTCCTTATTAAGAGCGAAAACTCTTCGCGATTCTCTTAAAAATAAAATCCTATACCCGACGTTCGAATGAGGAATCTCTTCGAGATACGGACGGCTAACGGATCGGAACTTCTGTTTCCACCCACTCCATCGATGAATCGAATGTGATTCCAGAAACTTCGAGACGAAACGATAAGAGCGATTTTAAAATAATGGAGAGGTGCCCTTTTCTATTTCGAAATTTCGAATCCGTTCCCATTCAACGCGGTTTTCGATTGTGGTCGAAAGGTAAATGAGTTAGAATATATGAAACACGTTAAGAATCATTTGAAAAAAAATTCTCTCATCCTCATCTTTTTGTTCGGGATTCAGTTCCCGCTCTATGCAGATTCTCCGGCGCAAGAACTCTCGAAAGGTGCGGATCCGATCTGGTTGATCATCTGCGCCGCCTTAGTCTTTTTTATGCAGGCCGGTTTTTTGATGTTGGAAACCGGACTTTCTAGACTTAAAAACACGATAAACGTCGCCGTTAAGAATCTAATGGATTATATCGTAGGCACCGTGGCCTTTTTTTGTATCGGTTTCGGCCTTATGTTCGGCTACTCCAGCGACGGCTGGATCGGAACCAATCATTTCTTTTTAGAAGGACTAAAATCCGGTAAGGAATTTGCCTTTTTTCTTTTTCAAGTCGCGTTTATGGGAACCGCGGCCACGATCGTTTCGGGCGCCGTCGCAGAGCGCATTAAATTTTCTGCATATTTGATAGTTTCGATCATAGTTTCCCTATTCATCTATCCCACTTTCGGTCATTGGACCTGGGGAGGAGGATGGATCGCCAGACTCGGATTCGTCGACTTTGCGGGCTCTACCGTTGTACATTCGTTAGGCGGTTGGATTTCTCTTGCGGGTATAATCGTACTTGGTGCGAGAAAGGATAAATTTAGAGAGGACGGCTCCGCCCGAAAAATCCACGGACACAATCTTACATTTTCCGTTCTGGGCGTTTTTATTCTTTGGTTCGGATGGTTCGGCTTTAACGGAGGAAGCACTCTTTCTTTTTCGGAAGACGTTCCTCTGATAATCCTCAACACAAGTCTCGCCGCAAGCGCCGGTGGGATTCTTGCGATCTCAGTCTCCTGGATCTTATACAAAGTTGCTTCCGTAGAGGATTGTATGAACGGCGTTCTCGGGGGACTTGTCGCAATTACTGCGGGTTGTCACGCGCTCGCGCCTTCCGCATCTCTTCTTTTGGGTGCAGTCGCAGGAATTTCCGTCGTCGTAACGGCTTGGGTTTTGGAGAATGTGTTAAAACTCGACGACGTAGTAGGCGCGTTTCCCGTTCACGGTGTTTGCGGAATCATTGGCACTTTATTTCTTCCTATTCTATCAGAAAATCAAGATATTCGAATACTTCCTCAACTCATCGGCGTTGCCATTTGTGCGGTTTGGGCTTTCGGACTTGGTTTAATTCTTTTTTGGGTTTTAAAAATTTCGATCGGAATCCGAGTCAACGAGGAGTTCGAAGAAAAAGGTCTGAACATTACGGAACACGGTGCGGGCTCGAGCTGGATCGACTTGATCCATTCTCTAAAAGATCTTTCGAAAGGCGGCGGAGATCTAACTCGCAAAATTCACGTTGATACCGGAACCGAAGCAGGGGCGATTGCATTCTTAATGAACCGGTATCTTTCCAATCTTGGAGAGATGATTTTTACGATTAAGGAGAAATCGGGAGAACTTGAAAATTCGGCTTCGGAAATCTCTTCAGCTTGGGGAAATATGAGCCAGAACATCCAAGAACAAGCTGCGAGTTTGGAGGAAGTAACCGCCATTTTCGATTCGTTTCGCGATTCGTTCCAGAAAATCTCCAATTCCGCCTCGGAACAAAAGGCAATCGAAGCAAAAGCAAAAAAAATGTTAAACGAATTGGTATTCGGTTTCCAAAAATTCGATCTCGATCTAAAAGAAAGTTCCGAAAAGTCGGGACGATCAGTGGAAAACATAAATCTTAGCACAAAGGAATTAAATCATCTCGAATCGGATATAAACGACATAGGAGCTTCCGCAAAAAAAGTGGAAAGTTTGGTGAAATTGTTAAACGACATCTCGGCGAAGTTAGGAATGCTTTCCATCAACGCTTCCATCGAAGCCGCGCGTTCGGGTAGCTCCGGAAAGGGTTTCGGAGTGGTCGCGGAAGAAATCAATAAACTCGCTTCGAGTACTCAAGAAAGCACAAAAAAGGCCTCCGAAATTTTGGGCGAGATTCAGTCCGCAGTTCATCGCGGGAAATCCACGGTTTCGACTACTGTTGACTTTTTTAAGAATTTAACTGAAGAATTTAGAACCCTCGCCGAAACACAAATTTCGATCCGTGAAAACAGCGCACACTATTCCAATCTTATCGAAAGTCTAAACCGTCTCAACACGTCAGTCACGGATCAGAGTGAAATTATCATGAGCAATATCGTGGATCGTTCGACCGAAATCAAAGGTCTTTACGAATCCATCGAGTTTGTCAGCGCCGCTTTCCACGAAATTTCGGCCCAGTCCGAAGAATTGACTGCAACCGGAGATTTTCTAAAACAACTTTCGGCAATTCTGAATTCTTTAGTTAGAAATTTCAGGGTAGAAAAAGAAGTGGTTCCGGAACTCATAACCGGTTGATATTTTTCACCGTTGAAAAATTTCAAATCCTTATAACGCAGCTATCTGTAAGAGTCCGCTTTGATTTCGTTTCAAACGTTCGTTCAAATTTTTGAATCGAACTTGTCATTCGATCAAGATTCAACAGTGGCTATTCGTGTTCAAGAAGCCTGGGACCTGGCTTATCGCTTCCATGACGCACAAAAATACGGCGGCGTTAAATAAAACGAAAAAGTGAAATACCTGAGCCATATCGAAAGTTTCGTTTTGGAAATTTCAAATGTATTACAATTTGATAAAGCGATAAACGCCGATTCGGAACCCTTTTTTCCGATCCAGATGATACGGTCGGGCTCGACGAATTTACCCGGAATCGGCAAGACCGGCATTGATCGTAAACTTTTTGAAAACCGTTTGACGAATCGAAAATAATTTTTCTCAAACCTTTCTTTTTACTCAGACGAAGTCGGTTCGATAGCGATGCAAGAACCGATCTTCTCAAAAATCGGATTCTCAAAAAACGCGGAATCCGAATCCGGAAAGTGTCCGTCCTGTTGCGCTTCCATACTCGAACGCGGAAAAGACGTATAAAGAATATCAAATGTAGTTCGATTCAGTCCGTAAACTCCTCTGTGAATCAAATGTGCGGAAAAAACAAGTAAGTCGCCGGGCTGATGTGGAATTCTTACCGAACCGGGAAGTTCATCGGAATTTTTTCGCCCGCTCAAGCCCAATCTCGTATTTTTTTCCAACTCGTTATCCCATCGAAGATGAGAACCCGGAATGAAATCCATTCCCGGATCGGGCTGAAACGGAATTCGAAAATGGAATACGAGATCCTTCTGAATGATCTCTTTTTGTTTTTCTTCCTCAACACCCAAATATTGAACGTCTCGATGCCAATACGGTTTTTTAGAATCTGATTTTGGATTAAAAAAAAGCTGAGTATTCAAAAAGTATACTTTAGAATTTGCTAATCTCTCTGCGATCGCAACCAGCTCGGATTTCGCTATCAATCCAAACAATCGTTCTCGATCCTGAAAAACGGGTGAAAACTTTTTGCTCGTAAGATATGCGCTGTTTACGTTTTCAGAGAAGTCTAAATCGACTTTCCATCTACGGTCGGCGTCCAGCACAATATTGGAAACGGCTGAAAGCTCGCTTTTTGAAAAAAAATTCCTAAAAAGATAATAGCCGTTTTTTGCAAATTCTTCCGCGTAAGACACGTTTCATACTGGAAGCCTGGGACATTTTGTAAATAAAAATCCTAAGAAAACTTGAACTGAGAAAGTATCACGTTCAGTTCATTTGCTTGACGCTTGATTTTTTCCGCGACTCTAGAAACCTCGTCCGAATTGATTGCGATCGTTTGTGATTCGGTCGTGATCAATTGAATCGTCTCCGCGATCTGATCCGTCGATAATTTTTGTTCTTTAGTCGCTGTCTCGATCTGTAACGATTCGGAAGAAACCTTTACGATGGTTTCCGTGATTTGATCGATTCGAATCGTATTTTCTTTTACATTGTTTACGAGATCCACAACTTCCTGCTGGTATCGATTGGTATTTTCGATCAATTCCAAAAGGAAGGTGACGACCGTATTCACGTTGTTAGAACCTTTATCGACGGCCTCATGAGTATTCGAAACAAGTCTTTCGATATCACGAACGCTTGCAACGGATCGATCGGCCAGTTTAGAAATTTCTTCCGCGACCACTGCAAATCCTTTTCCGGCCTCGCCCGCTCTTGCCGCTTCGATAGCCGCATTTAAAGACAGCAAATTCGTTTGATCCGAAATTTCGGTGATCAAAACCGTGATCGAATTGATCTCTTTCGCCATTTCCCGAATTTCATCGATTGCCTTAGTCGCCTGAAGAATCGTTTCCTTTCCTTCCACGGCGGCGTTCGCGGTCCTTTTTACGGAATCGCTAAGGCCGATCAATCTTTCACCGGCAAGACCCATTGATGTTTTTAGTTGTCCCGATCTTATGCTTAGATCTTGTGCGTCTCTTGCTTCTCCTTCCACGGAATGCAAAACGTTTTGTAAGGAAGCGGCAATCTCCTCGAGCGCGGCCGAGGATTCTTCCGTACCCGCCGCCTGCGATTGCGCGGATTGATTGAGACTTTGAATCGAGTCCGTCAATTGACTCACGATCAGATTCGAGTTATGCGCCATTCGAGAAAGATTTTGGAAAAGCGACGCGAGGTAGTTTAGGAATTCATTGATTGAATCCGTGATTTCGCCGATTTCATTTTGATAAACCGCGTCGATCTGAATGGTTAAATCCCTTTCTCCCATCGCTTGTTTTAATCCGCGTGTGATTTTATGAACCGGATCGATGATGGATCGAATCAAGATATAACAGAACACGGTCGTCACCAAAATTAAAACAAACAAACCGGAAAGAGCGAAAACAATTCTGAGCCGATCCGCTTTTAATCTTTCTTTCAGAAGTTCCTGCGTCGTAAGGAGAAGATCTCTTTCCAGAAACTTGTATTCATCGACGAAAGCGAGCATCCTTTTCAAAAATATGTCAGGAGTTTCATTGGATTCTCCCGTGAAGGTTTTTTTACAAAGATCCAAGTTCAGTTTTACGTTCTTATCTAAGTTAAGAATTCTTTCCTCAAATTTACTCTTGATGATTCCGTTTTGATCCAAGGATCTTTTGAGAAGAGCCGTGACTTCCTTTTGATTGCTTTCGATATGATGGATTTTGTTTAGAATCTGAATCGCCTCCTTGGAATGTAAGTCCGGCTTTTTCTGTTCCAAAAGTTGATACCCCGTACCTCGAATGATCGCGAGATCGCTGATGATGTTCGGAATATACAAAATGTTAACCGAAAGAACATAAAATGTTTCGGGATGAGAATCCAAAATCAAATTTGATTCCTGTGCAACGTATTCTTGATACTCCGTCAATAATTTAAAAAGAGGTTCGTGGGATTTGAGTATAACGTCGATATCAAGATTTGTCTCAGGAATTTTAGGAATGATTTTCCATTCTTCTCTCATCGATGCGAGATATCGAGGGGAACGTTCCATAAAACCGATCTCTTTTTCCAAATTCTCCAATTTGACCAGTTGATCTTCCATCGCTTGGTTGCTTTTTTTCAATACTTCGATCGAAGTCTTCCCCTTCATCGAATAAAAGAAATCCTTTCTGCGATCCACGAGTTTGGAATAGAGTTCTATCGCTCCGAAGAAAAAATCGATTCCGCCGACTTCCCTCTTTGTAAACTCGCTCTTATCCGAGAACTCCTTTAAAAAGAAAAAACTGGATAGAAGAAGCGGAATGAGAGTGGGAAGAATTACCAATGTGAGTTTTTTTAGAAGGGAAAGATTGTAGATTTTTTTTATCACGGTTTCTATTCCTCGGAGGAGAAGAGTAGAACCGGGTTTTATTTCTTTTCAAGAAATTATTACCTGAATAATGCTAAATTAAAACGAAGAATTTCGTTTAATAAGTCCGTCTCACTCTTCTAAAAAGGATAAGACTTTGCTAAAGAAGGAATTATTACTCCGCTTCGGAATTGTTAGTTTAGAATATTTTAAAAAAGGGAAGAATCGGATCCAGCGTTCATCGGGCTTGTCCGTTTCAGAATCGAGCCCGATCGACGATGTCGCTTTAAATTGAAATCAAGGTTTGCTGACTTCGAGCATACTCCTTAACATCCATGCGGTTTTTTCGTGCACTTCCAACCTTTGTGTTAGAAGATCCAAAGTTACCTCGTCCCCGCCTTCGTCCGCAGAAGGTAAAAGCGCACGAGCGGTTCGAATTACGGTTTCGTGTCCGGAAACGAGATGGCGAATCATATCGTCGGCGTTTGGAACCCCGCTTTCTTCGGATATCGAAGTCAGAGTTCCAAGCTGATGAGATGAACTCGGAGCAAAAAATCCCAAAGAACGAATTCTCTCCGCGATCAGATCGATCGAAAGCCAAAGCTCGTTGTATTGGGTTTGAAACATGAGATGAAGCGTATTGAATTGCGGCCCGGTTACGTTCCAGTGATAACTATGCGTTTTAAAATAAAGAACGTAAGTATCTGCTAAAAGTTTTTGCAATCCTGTGTTGATCGTATTTCGGTTTTTTTCGGAAATTCCTATATCTATATTCATTATCAGCCCCCTATTTTCATTCAGACCTTATACAAGAAAGAAATAGAAACGCCTTACATTTCGGCGGATTCCCAGTCTTACTTTTTAGGATGCAAGGATTGTAAGAGAGCGTGTTTTGAAGACAAGTGTTTTTTAGAAAGACTTTAAGGAGCGGACTTAAACCGCCCCTTAAGTGTTGAGGATTTACTTTTTCCGAGAATTGTATTCTCGAATCGCTGCGAAAACTTCTTCCAACTCTTCGTCTTTCATATAAGGAAAGAGCGGATAGTTGAGCACGGACGCACAAATTCTTCCGGTTGTATGTTTTTCCCCGAACTTTGCCTTGAGATAAGGTTTAGCTCCCGGTTGATCGCTCATGGCTCCCGGATAAATATTAGCGAAACCGATTCCCTTTTCTTTGAGGACTTCCTGAATATTCCCTCTTTCTTCCGGAGTGGAAAGAGTCACGTTACAATAACCGTTTTCTTCATAGTCCTTCGGGGGATGAACCACTTGAATCCCGAGGTTTGGGAGTATTTCATAATATTTTTGTGCAGCAATTCTACGAGATTTGATTCTCGCGTCTAAATACTTTAGACTGATGTTCAAGAATCCGGCTTGTAGAGTATCCAATCTGGAATTCCAACCCACGTCGCCGTACGCGTAATGGGAGATTCTTCCGTGATTGGCGAGCATTCTTACTCTATTGGAAAGTTCTTCATCGTTTGTAAACACGGCGCCGCCGTCTCCCGCTCCGCCTAACACCTTCGCCGGATAAAAGGAAGTCGTGCTGATCACGGCGTCCTTATAGATGGAATCGCCCTTGTATTTCACTCCGAAACACTGAGCTCCGTCCTCCAAAAGCGGAATCCCTTTCGATTTGCAAAGTTTACGGAAGTCTTCGATTTTAGAAGAACCCCAACCGTAGAGATGAACGATCATCGCGGCCTTAGGTTTTACTTTTTCGACCGCCTTTTCGAATTCAGCAAAGTCCATCTGAAGATCGTCAGGATTTGTATCCACGGTATAAGGTTCGGCCCCTACGTTTACGACCGCCTCGAAGGTTGCCCAGAACGTGGAATCGGGAAGCAAAACCGCGTCGCCCTTTCCAACTCCTAAAGCCCTCAAAGCCAACTGAAGCGCATCCGTCCCGTTCGCGCAGGCTATTGAATATTTTGTCTGAGCGTAAGAAGCAAGATTTTTTTCCAGAAGTGAAATTTCCTCTCCTCCGATAAAACTCGCATTTTTACTGAGAACTTTTACCTTCTCTTCCCATTCTTCCAATAGTCCCGGCTCAAACCTTTTGATGTCGATAAATGGAACGCCCATTAGGCCCCCTGCTTTTTTTAAATTTATAGTTAAGAATATTCTAAAATGCTACTTCTTCTTCGGAACGCCTGTCTTCTTTTTGGAGGGAGAAGATTTTTTAACGGCGGATTTTTTTTTCTTCACAGTTTTTTGAGTCGGCGGTTGTTTCGTTTTGAGAGCGTTTTCGAGCAATGGGTTCGCTTTCAAAAGAACCTTCTCTTCGAACATCAAGGTCGCTACTTCTTCGAAACGACTTACCGGAAAAAAAGACATTCCTTTCTTTACGTAATCTGGAATTTCCTCCAGATGTTGGAGATTGTCCTTTGGATAGATGATCTTGTGAACCCCGACCCGTTTTGCGGCGACGATTTTTTCTCGAAGCCCGCCGATTGCGAGAACTTCCCCTGTCAGAGTGATTTCCCCCGTCATACCGAAGCCCGGTTTAACGCGAACTCCCAAAGCAAGGGAAAGAATGGCTGTCGCCATCGTGATCCCCGCAGAAGGCCCATCCTTCGGAGTAGCTCCGTCGGGGACGTGCAAATGGACCATCTTTTCAGCAAAAAGGTCGTCCCTACTTAAGAAATTCTTAATATAGCTCAAGGCGATGCTCGAAGACTCTTCCATCGTCTTTCCGATCATTCCTGTTAGAAGAATTCCGCCCTTACCTTTTACAAAAAGCGCTTCGATCAAAAGTGTGGCTCCGCCAACCGAAGTCCAGGCAAGTCCGAGTGCGGTCCCGGGAACGAGGGCCTTCACCATTCTTTCGTCCGTAAACTTCGGAACTCCCAAAAATGTTTCGAGATCTTTTTCGTGAATGACTTTTGGAAAAGGTTCTTTTTTTACGATTCTCATCGCGATCTTCCGAACTAGTTTGTCGGTCACTTTTTCAAGACCGCGGACTCCGGATTCCCTGGAATAAGAATCGATCAAAGCTATGATCGCCTTTTTTTCAAAATCGATTCCGTAGGGCGCCACTCCGTTTTTGGTTAAGACTTTTTTCCAGAGGTATTTCTGGAAAATCTGCACCTTTTCATCCGTGATATATCCGGAAAGATTGATGATCTCCATTCTATCCAAAAGAATTCTGGAAATGGAATCTAACGTGTTTGCGGTCGCGATAAAAAAAACATTCGAAATATCGAATGGAAGATCGAGATAATGATCTCTGAAATTCTTATTCTGTTCCGGATCCAAAACTTCCAAGAGGGCCGAAGCCGGATCTCCTTGGATCCCGATCGCGAGTTTATCGATCTCGTCCAGAAGGATCACACAGTCTTTTTCTTTTGTGATGCGAAGCGCAGAAATGATCTTGCCGGGCATGGAGCCGATATATGTTCTTCTGTGACCTTTGATCTCGGCTTCGTCTCTCATACCGCCCACGGAAAAACGGAAAAACTTTCTTCCCATCGCTTCGGCGATCGATTTAGCGATGGAAGTTTTTCCGACGCCGGGCGGACCCACGAGAAGAAGAATTGTGCCTTTTTCGTCGGCCTTTAATTTTTTGACCGCAAGGAATTCTAAAATTCTATCTTTTACGTCTTCGAGTTTGTAGTGATCTCGGTCCAGCGTGCGTTTGGCCTTGTCGAGATCGATCTCTCGGGAAGGAGCAGATTCCCAAGGAAGGGATTCTAAGATGTCCAAGTAATTTCGGATAACGTTGTAATCGCCGGTGTTCGGATCTGCGTATGAGAATTTATCGAGTTCTCTCGTGACCTCTTCGATGACCTCCGGTTCCGCGTGGATCGACTTAAGACGTTCTAAGAATTTTTCGTATTTTTTTTCGAACTTATCGTCTTTGATTCCGAGTTCGTTCTGTATCGCCTTGAGTTGTTCTCTTAAGAAAAACTGTCTCTGTTGTTTATCGATCTTATCCTGGATCTGATCCGAGATCTCTCTTTGAATCGAAACGAGTTCAATTTCTTTTTTTAAAAAAAGAAGAACCTTTTCGATTCTTTCCTTGAGGACGTTGGATTCGATTACGGATTGATACTCCTCTTTTTCGAGATTGAGAATGGAGCAGACGAAATCAGCCATCTTCCCCGGCTCGTTTACGTTGAGCATCGTAAGTTTCATCTCTTCCGTAAAAAGAGGATTGTTCTGCGCGAGCTCCCGGGTCATAACGAGCAAGGTTCTCATCATAGCCTTGATCGTGTTTTTCGGGGCGCCCGGTTCCTCTTCGGGATACGTCACTTTGGCGAGGAGCGGTTCGTTGCTCGTATAAGAATTGATTTTAAAACGACGTACGGTGTTGATAAGAATGTTTACCGCGCCGTCGGGAAGATGCACTTTTTTTAATATCTTTGCGACAACTCCGAACTGATAGATATTTTCGGAAGTTTCTTTTTCGTTTTCTTCGTCTTTGAGAAGAACGAGTCCGAGGAAAGAATTGCCTTTGAGAGATTCTTCCACCGCCTTTGCAAATTTTCCGCTGGGAACGATCAGAGGTGTGATGATTCCGGGAAAGACCGGGCGCGACTTGATGGGAATTAAAAACAGTTCCGGCGGTAAGATCGAATCCAACGGGACGATCAGGTTCTCATCGATTCCAGATAAATCCTCTAATGGTTCCAAAATGTCTCCTATTCCCTAAAAAGTTCCGACAAGGGCCGGATTTGTCCAGGTTCCTACAGAGGAAAGGATTCTCAAATAAAATCCGATTCATTTTCCTTCTAAAATCGACTCGAAAAGAAGAGACTGGCCGTCTCTTTTTTGCAGAACCGCGCCCAAAAGTGGATAGAAAATGTGATAAGAATCCGGACTCCAAAAAGAGGAGTTTTTTGGAGTTCCTACATGCAAGTTTTTTCTTGCAAAATTAGAATTCTGTGATATAGAAAAGTCCTCAGTTTTTTCCGCCCCCCACCCCTCCACCCAAAATTTGGGCGGGGCGCGCCGCTTTCACGGAGGGCGTCGGAGTTCCGACAGGGTTCCTCTTGAGATTCCAAATACTTGTGGGTAAAGATTCCTTCTTATTTTGAGAAGGAGAATCTGAATTTTTGGGAGTTCCTACTTTTGTTCCACGGTAAAATCAAAACTCGAAGTCCTCAATTCTTCCGGAGGTCAGATCTCAGACTTTCAATCTGTTGTGAGCTGGAGTTCCGACCAAAAAGAATCTCGCACAAAAGCGGCCTTCAAGAAAAACAAAAAATTAAAATCCAAAAAAGATACATTCGGATTTTCTTGAGGAACACGGCTACGAAAAAACCGAAAGGATAGAATCCGGTTGCAAATTTCACGATCCTTCGGAAAGATTTTCGATTCAAACAAAAGTGGGAACTCTCACACCAGATTCTAAAATCGAAAGAGATTCTCCTGAAAGATTTTGAATTCAAAATAGAACCTTTTCCTCAAAAAAAGAAATCTTGGAACGTCGGTTTTCTTTCCCTTGGATCTTGCGGTATCGGTTGACTTTCATTCCACCTCACTTTATAATTGGCGAGTTCAAAAAAGACAATCCCGAATGAAAGATGAGGAGTTTAAGAGATGAATAGAAAGATTCTATGGGTTATGGCATTTTGTCTTGTTTTTGCATCCAGTGCCTGCAAGAAAAGCGATGACGATGAGGATATAAAAATATTAGGGCTTGTCATTGCGAATTTTTTATACACACCTTACGAGAAGATCACCCCGGTTGCAGGAACGATCACGGTTGCCGGCGCCGCATATACCAATCGTGCCTTCAGTCCTTCTTGCACGGGAATCGAAGGAAACACAACGTTCTCCTTATATAGAAAGAAAGTCGCAACTTCTAATAAAAAACTTCTGATCAACTTTATGGGAGGAGGCGCCTGCTGGAGCGGATACAATTGTTTCGGAAACAACACAACGACGTATTTTAACGCCCTGAACGTGGTGCCAGATCAATTTGTGAAGATCGCGTTTCAAGGAGTGATGAACGCAGGAAATCCATCCAATCCCTTCAAAGACTACGACGTGATCTTCATTCCTTATTGTACGGGAGATTTGCATATCGGTTCCAAGGATATGACATATACAAATCCGAATACGGGCGCCGCAAGCGTCATCAAACATAGAGGATACGATAACGTATTAGCGACTCTAAAATACATTCAGACCGAATATCCGGGTGTAGAAAACGTATTCGTAACCGGTCAGAGCGCCGGCGGATATGGAGCCCTTTTGAACTATCCGATCGTGAGAGAAACGGTTCGAGGACTGAATACATCCGTAAAAGTGAATATGCTTTCCGACGCCTCCAATGGAATCGTTCCCGCAGGATTCTTTGCAAATCTAAGCACTCAGTGGGGAGCGGACGCCAATCTTCCAACCTGGGTAACTGGAATCGCAGCCAATTACTTAACCGTAGGAGCTCCTTCTATTCAGGATTTTTTCACAAAGGTATCCACGTTCTATCCGGCTGATATGACGGGACAATATACGGCACTTTTCGATGGAAATCAAAGGTTCTTCTACAAGGTAATGAACATCATCAACGCGGCCCCGACCTATTCGGATTCGAAAACGACGGACCCGAATGATTCTTCCAGAAGTTATTCCGCGTTATTCGGAGATAGCGACGGAAGTACCGTGCCGGACGGAACTCCAGCTTCAACGGACGGAGCGTCTTGCGGATGGGCGCAACAAATGGTCACATCGATGAACGGAATTTCAGGAGGAGCCGCCAACTATTCCTATTACATCGCGCCGGGCGACGTTCATACGATCACTACTTCGGAAGATATGTACGGAGTAAATGCGGGTGGAACGAATTTTGTGACCTGGCTTACGACCCTCGCTTCCGGTACCAAGCCGGGAAATACAAAATGTTCCGGTAACGGAGGGAATTGTGTGAATTCAAATCTAACCAAGAACAAGATCAATGTGACTCTTGGAGTCGCCACTTCAGATCAGTCCTTTGGGAACGCGAGAGATCTTCTCACAACTTGCGGGACCATCACGGGACTCTAAAATAAAAAATCCGCGCGATTCAAATAAAGAAAAGCGCGGATTTCTCAAATCGATTTCGACTTAAAATTCAAAAAATCAAAGACGTGTGATCGTCAGAAGAGCCGGGCTGGTGGAAACGGAAGCTCTCAAACCTTGACAAGTATAAGGAGAAGAACTGGAAACTCCGTTTACCGTGAGCGTATAAACGCTGTTAGCTGCCGCAGTGATATCCAAAGTAGCCGCCGTCTTAGCGCTCGTCAAAATCAAAGTATTGGAAGGATCCTTTACAGTAATTTCGAAATCGGAATAGATCGAGTTACACTTGCTCGAACTATGAGTCTGAGTTCCGCTGGTCGCAGTCAGTTTGTAAGAACCGGCCTGTGTAAAAGTGAGAGTGGGGGTAGCGTTTTGATCTCCGCAAATCGTAAGACTCTGACCGGCGGGAACGGTTATCGCGGTCGAGTTAGAGCTAAAACGAACGCCGCTATTACAAGGATTCAGAAGAACGCTCGCCATAATTAAGTTCAAAAAAAGTTCGTCGGATTTTTCCTCTTCGGTCTGTTTCGGTTTACAAGAAACCGCGATCGCCAAAATCAAAAGACTCAACATTATAGTTTTCGAATATTTTAGAATTCCAAACGGGGAAAAGGACTTTTCACCGGATGAATTTGAGCGTGATACTTTATTTAATTCCTTCATTCTATTGTTCCTCAAAAGGTTGTTAACGATGATAGCCCTCGTCCCTTGCGAAACGGACAAAACTTTGAAAAAAAAATAGGAATTTTAAAAAAATAATTTTAATGCGACTTTAAATATTTCGAATACACTTTTGGGCGGCGGACGGGCTCTCCGCTCGAGTCAAGTTATTGGGTATTCCTAAAGTACGACGCGATTCAAAGACTTCCAATAACTTGACTACGCATCGATCCCTGCCGCGTCGTAAACGATCGATCGTTTACGAAAACATCAGATATCTTTTATGATTAAATCCAGGATGCGAATAAAAACCTTACGGATGTCGTCGCGGGCTTCTTCGGAAGGAAGAACCTTGTGATTCCAGATTTTGAGTCCAAAACGGATGAAAAAATTATCCAGGAACTCTGATTCTACGTGGGTTTTCATCATCGTTTTCCCGGATTCTCGATTCCAAGAAAGAGCGACCTTGGTTCCCTTTTCTCCGTTTGCATGGACGAGGGTTTCCGTAAATTCGTGAATGATCGATTCCAAATTCCCGGGAATGACCAAGTCGATCGCCCAAGCAGGAATCACGTAGGAAAAACCTCCGGAAACTTCGAACTTTTCGATTTTTGTAATCTTAAACGAAAGGGAGGCGTTTTCCGGATGATTTAGAAAAAGACCAGAAAGAAGAATTTCCGGATTCTCCAGCAAAAGACCGTAGAGATTGGCTTCTAGAGAAACCCGAACCTGAAAGGGGAAATTGCTGAGGGAAACGAAAGAAAAGGAATCCTCGGGAAATTGATTTCCTTTGGAATCGTAAGGAAGAATTTTTCCGTGTTTTGTAATAAACCTTACTGAGATATCCGGCGTTTTTGAATTGAGGCGGATTTCGGCGAGGGTTTTCCCTTTCGAATTCTCCAACTTAATGTTGATCCATCCGAGATATCGAATGGAATCCAAATAATCGCCTAACTCTTCATAGTCGTCCGAGAGGTTTCTCGAGATAGAACCTTTGAAGTTAAACTTCGTAATCGAGCCGTCCGAATCGGAGGAACCCGCCTCGTTCAAAACCAAAAGAGATTCCAGACCAAAATAGAAGTTTAGAAATTTACCGAGATCCGGAAAAGACTTTGAAAGATCGTTTAACACCTTTCGAGCATCAGGATCATTCACTTTTTTGAATATAAAAGTCGTGGGAGCTTCGATCTGTTTTAAGTTCCGGGGATCCAAAAATTTGAGAGAAGATTCCATCGCCGTCAAGCCGTGTCTGTGGGTAAAAGGTCCAAGATGAGTCAAAATATCCAAATTTCCGGAATAAGAGGTTCCTCTGTAGAGCGGTTTCGGATTGTGTCTCAGATCGAATTCGGCGCGAAAGTCCCCAAAAGAAGAAACCGGAATCGCTTTTATCCTTTTGTCTTCGAGATTGATCTTATAACCTTCCGGTGAAAACTTTCCCTTATAACTCACCCAATGAGTTCCATCCTCTTCCTTCCGAAGAAACTCGGAGTTGTAGAGTTTCTTCAATTCGAATTTTTCCAGGGAAGCTTCTATATAATTATGAAATTCTAATGCTCTTTCGTCGTATTGAACCTTTTTTGCAACCCCTCGCAAAAACTCGAGAAACTGTTTGGAAAGTTCCCTTCCGTCGGGTCCGATCGAACGGGGAATGTCCTTCAACGAAAAAGCTCCTAAAACGGGCAATACGAGAAGAATTGAAAAAAATGCAAAACCGGAAAGAATGAGTTTTCGAATCTGGATTTTCACAGTGTCACCTTTAAATAACAAACGATATATATTGCGGAAGAATTCCTCCAAAAGTAGATCCTGATTTTTAAAATGCAAGAGTTTTATAGCGGTCGCTACAATCAAAGCCTGGCTCTCGAAATAGAAAAAGGGGGAGTTCCTACTTTCTTAAAAAAACAGCGAGTTCAGAAAAATCCCCAGTTCTTTTTCCGAAACAGAAATCAACGAAGCCGTCCTTATCCTCCTTTTTTATGGACTACTATTTGTTATACTATATTTATTATCTGCTATGCTGAAGTCATAAATTTGAAGGACACAGCCCATGTCTGGATCTTCAGACAATTTGTAGGAACTACGACAACTCTTCCGTGAAACTCGCGTGCCCCGCCCAAATTTCGGGTGGTGGGGAGAGGTGGTGGGAAAAACTCCGATGGACTTTCCTGTATCACAAAAACATAATTTCGCAAGAAAAAATTCTCATGTAGGAACTCCTGCAAACCCCTTGTCTCGGGACGATTCTTGTTGTATCTACTCTTAACTTGTGGGTAAGGTTATGACCCGCGAAAAGGTTGGCAATATTCACTTGTCTGGATGCCCGTTTGGATTCCTGCCAAGTATGCGGGCCTCTCGTAAGGAAGATGCTCACGTAATTCGAAACGCGGGGGAAGGGCTTCCGACGACGCAATCCGTTCCCTTGTGATTTCCTGCAAGTAGTTTGGAATTAAAGAATAGTTCGTGATCCATCATACGAACTGCGGAATGGCGCTTTTCACTGAGGCGATCATTCGCAATCTTCTTTCCGAAAGTCTGGAGACGGCTTCACTGACAGACGCAGGCTGGAAAGAAGTTGAAAAAGGCGCCTCCTCCAAAGAGACCGAATGGTGGATTGCCCTTACGTTTCCGAATGAATTCTCAAGCGTGATCGACGACGTAAAACGAATCCGCAATCATCCTTTTCGGTCCCGCGGAATATACCGATTTACGGTTATGTTTACGATGTCAAAATCGGTAAGTTGATTCGGTTCAGCAAGCGATCGAAATCGGAAAGGCGGCCGCATAACACGGTTCATGCGAAATTCGACCCGCTCTTGAAATTTTTTTCTTTCATTTCGAGAATGGGTCGAACCGGAGCTTTCTTCGTTTTTATTAGAATACGAATTCGAGACCCTGATTCAAATTTTTCAACCGGGTTGAATGATAAATCGGATCGGGTTTCCTTTTCTTTCGTCCAACGCTTCCAAACATTCATTCAATTCTTCTAATGGATGATGGGAAGTGATGGAATGTGTGAGATTGATTTTACCCTTTAGATAAAGATCGATCAATTCAGGAATCGCTCTTCTGTCGGAGCCGTAAGATCCGGAAACCGAAATCATCTTTTCGATGAGTATAAAAGGAATCTGAAATTTCAAAGGCTGTCTTCCGATTCCTACAAGAACGATCTTTCCTCCCGGATTCATCGCCCTCAAGGATTCTTCGACATTGGACATATAACCCGAAAAGTCCGCGAGTAGATCCACTCCTTTACTCACTTCTTTCAAAGCCTTTCCCGGATTTCTCACTTGCTTTAGATTGATGACTTCGTCGGCTCCGTATTTTACCGCGTTCTCGAGAGGTCCGTTATCAACGTCTAAGGCGATGACTTTTCCGCTCGTAAGCGCTCTCGCTACTGCTACCGCGTGGATTCCCAAACCGCCGCATCCGAAGATCGCGACCGTATCCCCATCCACGATGTTTCCTCGATATCGAATTGCGTGATATGGAGTGGAAACCGCATCCGCAAGGATTGCACCTTGATCGAAAGGAATCGCGTCCGGCAACGAATAGAGATAGCGTTCTTCGACAACGTTGTATTCCGCGAAACTCCCATCACGATCAAATCCGAAAACTCCCAATTCTTTACAAAGATTCTCATGACCCGCTTTACAATAAGCACAGACTCCGCAGGAAGTTCCGGCGGCGATCACGACACGATCTCCTTTTTTAAAACGAGTTACATTCTCACCTACATCTTCGACCACCCCCGAAGATTCGTGACCGGGCACTCTCGGAAAGTGTTTACACTTGAGCGTTCCATGAACTACAAGGTGAACGTCCGATCCGCAGATTCCGCAAGCCTTGATTTTAATTTTTACCTGACCAGGACCAACGTTTGGAACGGCTACGTCTCGGATCTCTAAACTTCTTTTTCCGGATTCTAAGATTGCGGCTTTCATATAAAATTCTCCTCTGATGAAACGCAACGTAGAATAAGATCTTAAAGCTCACAGTCAAGGTGAATTGAAAAAGAATCCGAATTCTGATACGAACTTCTTTCGATAGAAGGAAAAAACAATCCCTCTTCTTAGAAATTTTCATCCTTTTCTCACTTGAATCCATATCCTCCGATTTTTTCATGGAAGAAGAATCGTTTCCTTTGTTAAAGCGACACGGGATAAGAATCCAAATTCCTTCCGGAGGAAAATAATGGAACCTGAGACAATCTACCGGGAGATCAGAGCGAGTCAGAACGGACAAGACTGGCATCATAAAAACTGTTTCGGTTGCGGCCCCGACAACCCGAAAGGAATCCACGCGAGTTTCCCGTTTCACGAAGAAAGCGGCGAAGTTCGTTTTCCTTTCAAAATTGAAAAGTCATTCGAAGGCGCTCCCGGTTACGCACACGGAGGAGTTCTTGCGACTCTTCTCGACGAAGCGCAAGGAGTTCTTTGTTTTCATCTTGGCCACTTCGTTATGACCGATCAATTGTATATGCGTTATCACAAAGCGGTTCCTCTTCAAGAAGAAGTAGAAGTACGTTGTTGGGTTACTATGGTGAGAAGAAGAAGGCTTTATACAAAAGCGACGATTCATCTCGCGAAAACGGGGGAACTCCTGGTTTCCTCCAAAGCCCGTTGGTATGACATGTCCGAAAGGACTATGAAAAGAATGTTTCAAGGAACCGTCTTCCCGATCGAAACCCTTCTTCAAGTCTTGGAAGTAAACCAAAAACGCGGAAAGGAAATCCGAAAACGTCTCAAACTTCTGAAGGCAAGCGCGGAACTAAAACAATCCTAGAAAAATTGATTTTTCGGTTTTTTGAATTCTTCTCAATTCTCGGATTGAATCGCGTTTTTGATCCTCTTGAGTATATCGGTTGTTACATAAGGTTTTTGCAATACGTCTATGACGCCGGACTTCAAAAGCGCGGTTTTGTTGTTCGGTTCTATAAATCCGCTCGAAAGAATCGCCCGGATCGAAGGGTTGATCTTTTTCATTTCATAAAACATTTGATCGCCCTCTAAGCCGGGAAGCCCCACGTCCGAAAGAACAAGATCGATCTCTTGAAACTTTTGTCGATATAACTTTACAGCTTCCCATCCGTTATCCGCGTTCAAAACCCTGTATCCTTCCTTTTCTAAGATGCAAGTAAAAACTTCCTTCAACATCTCTTCGTCTTCTACAAAAAAAATCGTCCCGCTGGCTCTTTTTTCTATCTCTTCGATCTTCTTTTCCGGAAGCTCGTTTTCTATTTCTTGAGACTGCGCAGGAAGATAAACTCGAAAGGTGGTTCCGCTTCCGATTGCGCTTTCAACTTCTATAAAACCGCGATGTCTTTCTAAAATTCCGTAAGTGGTAGCGAGTCCGAGTCCTGTTCCTTTACCTGGTTCCTTTGTAGTAAAGAACGGCTCAAAAATCCTGGACTTCGTAAGCGGATCCATTCCCGCTCCCGTATCGGAAACCGTAAGTTCGATATAAACCTCGGCCTCCGCGTTTTCAAAACGGGTTTTCAACTCTTCTCCGAAAACGGCCTTTGTTCCCAAACTGATCTTTCCTCCGTTCGGCTCCAACGCGTCTCGCGCGTTCACACAAAGATTCAGAAGTACTTGATGAATTTGACTTTGATCCGCCAAAATCGAAGGGAGTTCGTTTCCTACGGACAAGTCGATTTCAATCAATTTAGAAAAAGTCTCCTCCATTAGATTGACCATTTCGTAAACGATCGAGTTCATCTGAACCAATTTAAGAGTCATATCACCTTTGCGGGCGATCGTCAAAAGCTGTTCCACAAGATTGGCGCCCCTTCGGATCGTTTTCGAAATTGCGTCCGCACTTTTGAACTTTTTTTTCGGATCCGCAAAATCATCTTCTAAAATGGAAAGATTACAAGCCATGATTCCGAGTAGATTGTTGAAATCGTGCGCAATTCCTCCGGCTAAGGTTCCAAGACTTTCGAGATTTTGGGTTTGAAAAAGCTGCTGTTCCAACTGTCTTCTTTTGGTGATGTCCGCTATCACACCCGCAGTTCCAACCACATTACCGTCTCTTAATATTGGTCTCGTAGAAATCTGAACCCAAACGAAGGACCCTTTTTTGAGTTTCATCCTGCATTCACAGACGTCCTTATTTCCGATCAATGCGGAAGCCATGAGTTTCTTAAAATATTCCCGGTCTTCCTCCACGATCATTTCTTTAAGGACAACTCCTTGAATACTTGCTGAAGAATATCCGGTTAGAGATTGTATGATCGGACTGATATAAGTGACCTGACATAAAACGTTCGTTGAAAAGATTACGTCGTTTATATTTTCTACTAATTCTTTGTATTTCTGCTGGGATTCTTGAAGCGCTTCTTCAGCTTTTTTCCTTTCAGTAATCACGGTTCCGGAGGCGATTAAGTATTGAATATTGCCGAACTCGTCTCTTAGGGGTTGAATCACAAAATCGATTTGTATGAATTCTTCATCTCCCACCCGAATTTCGACGTCGTATCGAAGGGACTCGCCTAACGCCGCACGAGCGATCGAATCTCTCAGTTGTTTACGGCTGTTCTCGGAGAAGGACCACCAGTAAGTCTGATCGAAAGGTTTTCCTAAAACCTCTTCGAATTTGATTCCCGCAACGGAAAGCGGAGCTTTGTTCACTTCGATTAATATTCCGTCAGGCTGGATCAATCCGATAAACATATCCGGAACCAGACCGTCGATGATATTCCGCAGATGTTTCTGGCTTTTCTTTTGAGCGCTTTCGATTTGTTTGAATTGGGTGATATCTCTTGCCACCCAAAAAACGGAATTTTCGGTGCGTGGTGAAACCATTGCTTCGAACCAAATCAAGTCGTCTTCGATCTGAATGTCGTATTCTATCTTTTGAGTTTCGCCGGTTTCAAGCGTTCTGCGAATCGTAAGCTCCGCAAGATCCGCCTTATCTGCGTTAAAGAAATCTCGAACCCGATTTCCGATTAAATCCTGAGGAGAAGCCGTAATAAATTTCGCTTTTGTAGGGGCGATTTTCAGATAACGTCCATCCTTATCCAGAACCATAATGATATCGGTCATCGCCGAAAACAGAGCGCGAAGTTCCAACTCCGAGTCTCTTAACGCTTGTTCGGCGGTCTTTTGTTCGGTGATGTCTTGAGCCATCACCATCCCGTATTCGATGTTACCGTCGGTGTCTTCGATCGGCGCGTGTTCGATCCTAAAAATTCTTTCCAAATAAGGAATTTCAACGGTTGTAGATCTGCCTTCCAAGGCTGCGGCGTAAAGAGGTTCGCTTACATCGGCGATCTCTTTCGAAAAAATTTGCCGAAGTGTTTTGCCCTGCGCAAATTCAGGTGTGAGATTGACTCCGTAAACTCCGCTTCCTTCAAAAATGATAAAGCGGAAGTCTCGATCAAATACGGCGACTCCTCCGTTCGGAAATTGTTTTGCAACTTGTCTGTAAAGATATTCTCTTTGAGATGGATCGGTATCCTCGGATGAAATTGCAGTTTTTTCCAACATTCTTATACCATAGCTCCTACACCCGATTGAAAAATCCAGGATCCACCAAAACGAGTCAATCTATAAGACGAAAGAAGCAGAATCGAAACGCTGATTCATTCTAAATAAAGGGAATTGAGTTTAGAGAGAATGGACCGAGGTGTTTTTCAGAAACGTTTCAGTTTCCATTCGCTCTTCGAATCTAGGAAAGAATTTCACAATGTGGCTTATTCTTTACATACTTTGCTCTAAAATGAATTAAATTCAAAGTCTCGAAGGGCATGGCGATTCCGAAATGGAATCCGGGGATAGGACGGATTTAAAGATCAATCCTCCCTCCATCCCCACAAATAAAAAACGAACGTTTACAATGATATTCATCTTATAGAATATTCTATTTTTATAAACTAATCCTGAATTTCGAATTCAATCGGCCACGAGAAATTTCAAACCCAGAACGGAAAGAATCAACGTGGAAAGAAAAAATCCTCTCCAAAAATCGATCGGCTCTCCATGAAGAAAAATCCCGACGAGGACGGTTCCCACGGCGCCTAAACCCGTCCAAACCGCGTATCCCGTTCCCAGAGGAATCGTCTGAATCGACTTATTTAAAAATACCAAGCTCAAAATCGCGGAGAGCCCAAAACCGACAGTCCAAACAGGTTTAGAAAAGTTTTCGGAAAGTTTCAAACAAGTAGTAAAGCCGATTTCAAACGCGGAAGCGACGATCAGATAAATCCATGCCATAATTCCACTTTTTAAAGGGAAACAAGGATTACAAGCCAACGTCCGAATAGGCACGAATTCGGACGATGGAAATAATTCTTATATGTAACATTTTTAGATACATTTAAATTTAAACATGTCTAATTAATACGATCACACTCGGATAAAAAAGCAAAGGAGAATGTCATTGATAGAATTATTCACGGCCTCGACGCCAAACGGAAGAAAGGTTTCCATCCTATTAGAAGAATTAGGAATTCCTTATACGGTTTATCCCGTCGATTTCGGAAAACTGGAACAAAAGGAAGAATGGTATTTAAAAATCAACCCGAACGGAAGAATCCCGGCCATCATAGATAAGGACAACGGCGATTTCACAGTATTTGAATCCGGTGCCATCCTTCTGTATCTCGCCGAAAAAACCGGTAAACTCTTACCAAAGGATCTAAAAGAAAAAAGTGTCGTCATACAATGGTTGATGTTTCAGATGAGCGGACTCGGCCCGATGCAAGGTCAAGCGGGGGTCTTTTTAAAATACGCTCCCGAAAAAATCCCTTTCGCGATTTCCAGATATCAAAATGAAACCAAACGTATCTATTCGGTTCTAAACCGCAGACTGGGAGAAACAAAGTATATCGGCGGAAACGGATTCTCCATCGCCGATATCGCGACCTGGCCCTGGATCAACGTCCACGAATGGGTTGAAATCTCTTTAGACGGATTTCCGAATCTAAAACGTTGGGAAGAAGAATTGGCGAAACGACCCGCTTTTATAAAAGGGAAGGATATTCCCAATAAAGTAGAATATAAAACGGACGAAGAGAAAATCAAAAAGAAAGGTCAATCTATATTAGTAAAGTAGATTTTTATAATATTGTTACAAATTTCAGTTTTCTTCCGGACCGCGATTCGCGATCGGCAAAGAGACAAAAAAGGTAGTTCCGTTCTCCGAAGTTTCAAATGAGATCTTTCCGTTATGATCTTCTATGATTCTCCTGCAAATATCAAGCCCCAGTCCCGTGCCGGCTCCGGAAGGTTTTGTCGTGAAAAAGGGCTCGAAGATACGATCACGAATCGAATCTTCAATTCCACCTCCGCTATCCGAGATCGATACGATCCAGCTCGATGGCGTTTCTTTGCAGCTAATTTTTATCCTTCCTGCATAATTCATCGCATAAAGCGCGTTACCGATGATGTTCGTCCATACTTGAGTAAGAGCCTCCGCATTTCCCCACACGATCGAAGTTTCGGGCATGTCTCGCACGATTTCCACTTCGGTTTTATATTTGGAATAGTAAAGTGTAAGAACCGTCTCTAGTTGTTTACGAATGTCCACCGGACTCATCGCGGTTCCGGAACGATCCCTGTATGCGTATTCTTTCAGCGCTTGAATCACGAGAGAAGCTTTTTCGGCGGCCTTTTCGATCGTAAAACTCGCTCTTGCCAGACTCGAAAGCGAAAGTGCGTTTTGCGCGATCAAAAGAAGATTCTCCACCTTGTTTAATCCTTCGGAAATTTTTACGACGTCTTCTGGAGAAAGACCCAAGTCGGTAAGAATATCCGCGATACGCATTCCTTCCGTAAATCCTTGTTCGCTTAACAAAACGGAGATTTTTTTCCTTTTATTTCTCTCCTCTTTCGTATCATAAAATTCTCTAGGTGAAATCCCCTTGGCGAATAACGTTTCCCAGATCGATTTTTGAGATTCCGTAAAACCGGAATAGTCCCTCAATAAACCTTCCCAAGAATCGTATAACACTGAGCGGATTCCTTCATTGGAGGAAACTATCGCGCCGAGAGGAGTGTTCAACTCGTGTGCAATCCCGGCGACAAGTTGTCCGAGGACCGCCATCTTTTCGGAACGAATGAGTTGTTTTTGGGCGTTCCTAAGTTCTTCCATAGCATTGACGACTTGTTCATTCTTCGAAGTAAGGTACCGATTCACGGTTCTTAATTCTTCCGTACGTTTTGCGACGATTTGTTCCAGGTCTTCGTTGATCGAACGAATTCGTTGACCGGTTTCCGTCATCTCGCTCACGAGTAGACTTTGTCTAACACTCGCAATCACGACGACGATCGTAGTCCCCGTCCATGCCACGATTCTCACACCTTCCGGAAGACCGGGAAGTGTTCCCGCTAACACGATGGTAA
The DNA here is from genome assembly GCF_016919175.1 of Leptospira ainlahdjerensis. Lineage (GTDB taxonomy): Bacteria > Spirochaetota > Leptospiria > Leptospirales > Leptospiraceae > Leptospira > Leptospira ainlahdjerensis. The sequence goes on from NZ_JAFFPU010000006.1 coordinate 50,442, forward strand.
TCGAACTCGCAACTACTTCAAACAACGGTAATAGACGAAGAGCGGCTTCGTATCTTCTTTCCCAAACCGGACTTTCATTGAACCTGGGAAACCAAGTCAATGAACCGTAACCCATTACAAGAGCAGAAACTGAAAAACCGGCGTTGAGCAAAGTTCCATCCGGCGGAATATCGGATATAAAAAGCGCGTTCCAAACCAACCAACTAAAACCGGTTCCCCACATCCCTAATAAAAACAAAAACCAGTATCGATCCGGCTGAAGACGAAGAAGTGGAATCAAAAGAATCCCGAGCGCGGCCGCCGTTAAAAAGGAAACCGGATGATTGATTAGAGGAAGAAGTTGTGAAACGCCGACCCCTTCTCTCTGCGGAAGATACAAAGCAAGCGAAAGTGTAAGAATCGCCGTCGTCAAACCGAGTGCGTCAAGAATCACCGCGCGGGCACGCCTCTTATCACATTCGATAACTATAATATAGTAACCAGCTACAAAACAAGGAGCGACCAACGGAAAAAGATAATCGCTCGGAGTAGGAGTAACATAGTAATTCAAATAAACTTGAATCGCCCAGGAAAGTTGACCGAGAGCGTTTGCGGTAAGTCCGAGTGCAAACCAAAACCGAAAACGGTGAATCCCGCCTTCTGCCGAGAGATAACCGATCCAAGCAAGCGCCGCCGCACAAAGATAAGAAATCGTCCAATGAACATTGTCGATGAGCCTATCCGTGTTTCGCTCTTCGTAGTAATAGTTTCCCAAAAAAGAAACGAATACCAAGATGTTACTGATCCAAAATATCCAAATTCCGGCCTTGGGTATCGAGGGTCGAGAATGACTTTGTTGAATTGTCATCAATGGCTCACAAACAAACGACAAACATTATAGACGTTAATCGTTCTTTCCGTCGATCCCTTTTCTCATAGAGAGGACTCTCAAAACCGAATTCTAAAAAAATAATTCCTAAAATTGGATTAAAACAGAGTTCGTTTGTTTTTTTCGAACAGATGCGGGACGCCGTTTACGGAAACGGGCAGATATTTGCCTCTCACCCAGCGGAATGTGCTTACTGAAGTGTTCCAGATCCAAGGCATCCAGGCAAAACCATCCTCATCCTGACGAAGAAGCCGATTTAAAACTAAAGAAATAGGAGTTCCCGACGTGAAAATGAAATTTCTTTCCTTATCTGAGGGAGAAAACCAAACATTAGAAGATTTGAATACTCTTTCCTCAAAACGTTTATATGTTTCGATTCCATCCGGAGTTTCTTTTCCATCTCTCCAAACTCTGAGAATTTCTTCAGTTAATTTGAAAAACAAAGCCGCGGATCGAATCCCGCCCTTCTGCCTGACTTTGGCGAATTGTACGAGAGTTTTTTCGAATTCAGGTTTTTTCGACGCGATCAACTTAGAATAAGAACCCCAGAGTTCCGGGGCGAATTCGTTCCAACCCGCGTCTCTTTGGATAAAGGAATCCACTGAGAATTCTTTCTGTTCTCCGACTACGGACCGAACACCTTCTAAAAAAAAATCCCCCGTTTCCAAATGTCTACGCATCGTCCCGGTTATGATCCGATCCGGAATTTCTCCGTTAGTCGCCATGTATTTTCCGAGTTCGAAGGCTTGTTTTTTACCGCGGGGAGTGAGAAGATCGTAATCCGATCCTTGGGAATTTGCCTGACCGTGGCGGACTAGATAAACGACGGACATGAATTCTTACTCAACTTTCCGTATTAAATCTAGGATTGGTGACTTCCACCTTTTCTCTCACCGTTTCCTTGACGTGACTCCAATATTCCGCATTTTCAATGGATAATTTCTCCTTGCGGATTTTATCGCGAAGCTCCAAATTCCAGGTGTTTGCGAGATTTTTCTTTTCGTCGAGAGTTTTGGGGATTGAAGGGTTCTGTTTTAGAAGTTTGGAAAGTCTATCAAGCTCCTTGTCGAGCAATTCTTCTCCGGAACGGATCTCGCGGGAAATCACTCCCAGCATATTCCAACTTACTAATGTTTTATACGATAAAAGATCCTTGTCTTTGAACTGAGGAAGAACCTCCTTCATTAGAAAATCTTGAATTGCTTCCAAAAGATCCGTTGAACTTGGTTTATCTTGCATTTTCTATGATCCTCATCGCTTCATATTCCATCTCGCAGGCTCTTCTTCCGATCGCCGCGAGTTCTATCCCTTTGTCCTTACCGGAAAGATGTCTTTCGGCTTGGCCGATACAACCGATCGCCCAACGAAGATTTCCCATCACTTCCCAATAGGTAATCATCGCAGGATCCAAAGTCACACCCGAGGCTTTCTCATAGGCTTCGTAGAACGAAGAACGATCCGCAAATCCGCCGGCTTCCTGATTCAACTTTCCGAATCTCCAATCTCTCATACAAAGCCAAGTCAGGTCTTCGTGACGGTCGCCCCAGTGAGCGAACTCCCAATCCACGATTCCTTGCAGTCCCTCCGGAGTGACCATAAAGTTTCCGGTTCTAAAATCTCCGTGAATCAAAACTACGTCGTCCGAAGGTTTTGCTTTTTTCTCCAACCAGTTGAGAATCATTTCCATCGCGGGATAACTTTCCTTCATTCTCTCCAATTCCAATCGAAGAGAATGAATCGATCCGGTCGCGACGACCTTATCCTTTGGATCCTGTCCCATCCAAAGAGTCTTTTTCAAATTCTCATCCTTGCAGTTTTCAGGTTTTATGGAATGAATTTTTGCTAGATTCTCGGCCAGATCGACAGCGAGTTGTTTTCGAATTTTGTTAAGCGAAGCGTCTTTTACGATATATCTTCCGGTGGCTTTTCCGGAAATTTTTTGCATAAAATAAAAAGGGCTTCCTGTAACGGAACGATCCGTTTCTAACCAGAACGGACGGGGAGTTTTTACTCCCGCCTTGTAGGCGAGATCGCAGACTCCGAATTCGTCTTCTCGGCTCAAAGAAGCCAGTAAGGCGGCGCCTTTGTCGGTCCTGAATACGGTTTCGTAGTCTCCCTTTTCCGGGCCGTCCAAAACCTTGAGTTCCGCCAAAAAGTTTTCCTGGCAGGCGCCTCCGCTCAGAGAAATCATCGCGTGAATTTCCGTTTTCCCCTTGAGTCGTCCGGAAAGATATCCTTCCAAAACATTCTTTAATTCTGTATCGTTCATAGTTTAGTAGATTCTAATATTCTAAAAATCGTGTTTCCCGCTCACCAAATTTCTTCCGATCACCATCTTGTGAACCTCGCTCGGTCCGTCCGCGATCCTCGCCGCTCTTGCGTCTCTGTAAAACAATTCCAATTTCATATCTCTTCCGTAACCGTGGGATCCGCAGATTTGAATCGCACGATCGATCACCTTGCAGAGAGTTTCGGAAACACTCCACTTTGCCATAGAAATAATTTGTCTCGCGTCTTCTCCGGCTCGGAGAGTATGAGCCGCCTTGAGAGTGAGCATATATCCCGATTCTATTTCGAGCGCGGATTCCGCGAACATCCATTGAATTCCCTGATGATCCGCGATTCTTTGTCCGAAAACCTGTCTTTTGAGCGCGTATTCTCTCGCGATCTCCATCGATCGTCTTGCAAGCCCGATCCATCGCATACAGTGCGTTAGACGAGCGGGCCCCAGACGTTCTTGAGACCATTTAAATCCTTCTCCCACTCTTCCGAGAATTGAAGATTCGGGAACTCGGACGTTTTCAAATTTTAATTCGCAGTGACCGCCCGGACCGTGAGAACCCATCACTCCGATTTCTCTTACCATCGTATAACCGGGAGCATCCGTCGGAACGAGAAACATTGTGGTCCTTCTAAAAGAATCCGCCACCTTGGACATCACGATCAGGAACGCGGCCCCGTTCGCGCCCGTGCAATACCACTTGTGCCCGTTGATGACGTATTCGTTTCCGTCTTTGACCGCGTTTGTAAAAAGAGTTTGAGGATCGGCTCCCGCGCCCGGAGGGGGTTCGGTCATCGCGAATGCGGAACGAATCTTTCCTTGTGTTAACGGATAATAGTATTTTTCTTTTTGTTCTTTATTGGCGGCTATATGCAGAAGATGCATGTTCCCTTCGTCGGGAGCGTCGCAGTTGCAAAGATAAGGTGCGATCGGAGATCGTCCAAGTTCGGAGAATATGATAGCGGTTCCCACCATGTCCAAACCAAGACCACCTTCGGATTTAGGAAGGTGTGGGGTCCAGAGTCCGAGTTCTTTTACTTTTTTTCGCAACTCTTCCGTGACTTTTTCGGGCATTCTTCCATGATCGTAATCGTAATGATCCTCTGCGGGAATCGCGTAGTTTTCTACGAAATCGCGAATTCTCTTTTTGACCTCTTCCACTTCCGTCGGTATTGTAAAATCCATTCTTCCTCCCTTAGAAATCGGCGACCTACATATTTATATGTTCACACTCATCAACATATCGCAATCCTTTTAGGATTCCAAAAATTTTACAACTTCTTTTAGAGTGTCTACGATCAAGGTTTTATCAACAGAGTAATAGATTTCCTTTCCTTCTTTTCTAGAGGAAACAAGATTCAAAAGTTTCATCTTGTTCAGATGATGAGAAATCGTGGTTCTTGAAATATCGAATTCCTTCGCGATATCGCCTGCTTTCACTTCCCTATGACAAGAAAGAATTTTGGCGATCTTTAGTTTTACCGGATCCGATATCGCGGACATTAACTGCAACGTCGCCTCGGTCTCAAAAGGAAATTTCTTTTTTTTCTTCATTCTCACTTCTTAATAAAAATCTGTTCCGTATAGCGTTCTACTACGGATTCAATTTGTATTTTCCGATTCGATCATTATGAAGACTGCCTAAATAGAGAAAACCATTTTTATATTTTGCGGAAGTAATCGCCTTTAGATGTTTTCCGGACGGTTCCTGAAAACTCCGCAGGGGAGTTCCATTTTCATCCAAAAGAAGAACGAATCCGTACGGTTGCGCCTTAGGCCAGAGAAACTTTGGAAGTTTTGCTATAAAGGATTTGAGCCAGGGACGCGGATGAAGAATCGAATCCAATAAAAAATTCCGAACCGTAAAGAGTGCGAGATAGAAAGTTCCATTTCCGTCCGCGGAGATATTGTCCGGAAATCCGGGGAGATTCTCGATAAAAATATCGCTCTTACCCGCTTTGGGCCCCTTGAGCCAATAACGCAAAATTCTATAACGATAAGTTTCATTGATCAAAACAAAATCCTCGTTTTGAGAGAGCGCAATCCCATTAGCAAAGTATAATTCTTTTAACAAAACGTCGGTCTTCCCAGTGACTGGATCGTATCTCAAAAGTCTGCCGTTCGGCCTGGCTTCCATCAAGTCGTAGAGATATTCCTGACTTCCGTATTTATCTGAAGCGTCCGAAAAATAAACGGTTCCGTCCTTAGCGACGTCGAGATCGTCCGTAAACCGAAACGGAATTCCTTCTGCTCCCGTACTGAGAACTCGAACTTCACCCTTAACTCCGATCTCCAAAAGACCCTTGTCTGCATCCGCAACAATCAAACGGCCGTCCGAAAGGAGTTTACTACCCAAGGGTCGCCCACCGGTTGCCGCGTGTGCTTTCACAACCCCATCGGGAGAAATGTGTATGATCTTTCCGAATTCGCAAGAGGCGTAAACATTTCCTAGATCGTCCACTTCCATATCTTCAGGGCCTTGCAATTTTCCCGAGGCGATCAGTTCGGAATCAGCTAACAATGAATTGGGGGCAAAAACACCTTCCATCGCAGGAGGAGCAGGTGGGACGTAGGAGACCGGATCGATCGGAGAAGGTTTGAGAGTATAAAATCCGATTCCGAACAAAATGAGAATTGAAAAAAAGGCGAGAATCCGAATCCGGTTCATGCTTCCTCCGTGGGTAGCCCTAAAGAAATAATCGAGATCCACGAAAGGTCAAGATGAATTTCTACTATTATAATTTTCATCTCATCTTATGATTTGCTTCAAAATTTTGGAGAATTAAAAATAAGAACCCGACGTTTCCGAAGTACAAATATAGCCATAGATTTTGATTGATTCTGGTTCAATCACGGATGAAGCTGGTGTAGGCCTCTCGAAAAAATTTCAAATCGTACGCAGATTGGAATTTATCTTAAATTATAAATAAGGTCACCCAAGAACTATGAAAATATCCGAATCGATGGTCCATAAACTGGGCGTTGAATACAAAGAATCCGACATTATCTTCGAAGAGAACCAGGAAGCGGAAGTGATGTATCTGATCGTGAAAGGAAAAGTAGGCATTCACAAAAAAGTAAAGGAAGCTTATAAACTCCTCGTAGAATTAAAAGAGGGGGATATGTTCGGCGAAATGGCACTGATCGACAAAACCCCTCGGAGCGCGAGAGCGGTCGCAAGAACTGACGTTTCTCTTATCGCGATCAACGAAGGAGCCTTTTTTAATCTAATACAAACCAATCCAGGTTTTTCCATGAAGATCGTGAAAATTCTTTCTTCGCGATTGAGAGAAACCAACAAAACCATAGCGTCCTTATTAAAGGCCGATAAGAAGAATTTAGTAACCTCTGCGCTTATCAATTTTTCTCAGACACACGGAGAACAGGACGGAGCTTCGTATCGAATTCATCTCAATCACTTTATGAAATGGGCTATATTAAGAGTAGGCCTCGAGCACCAAGACTTGGTACATTCCATCAGTCTATTGGTAAAAGACAAGATGGTGGAACAACGAAAAGAAGATCCTTCTACTTTGATTATCCGCGAAGCCCTTTTTAAATATACGGTGGATGCTTGAACCGAAATCAATCCTCAGTTGTGAAAGAAACCAAAAGAAAACGACTCTTTTACTTAGACAATCTTCGATCCTTTGCCCTTTTGCTCGGACTTGTGTTTCATGTAGCGATCGTCTACGCGGCCGAAATTAAATATCCGCTCCGAAACGAAGAACGATCCGAAATTTTCGACGTATTCGGAGAATGGGTTCACATTTTTAGAATGCCTTTGTTTTTCTTTTTATCGGGATATTTTACCGAGGTCATCTTCCGATCCAAAACTCTCAAAGAATTTTCAAAGATGAGGATCTTTCGGATTTTTATTCCGACTCTGATCGGAATCCTGCTTTTTGCCCCGATGCAATCTTTCGTCTCCCTTTTACAAGCGGGAGAGAATCATTCTTACGTTGATTTTTATTTTAGAATATTCTTAAATGGAAATATTCGCCCATCCCACCTGTGGTTTCTTTACTTCTTGATTCTTTTTACGATCCTCCACATTTTCATAAGAAGAATTACACTTCCACTCGCGGCTCTTCTTAAAAAGGAACCGAATCAAAAGACATTCATTCAAGAATTCAAAACCTTCTCGATCTTTACTTTGATCAGCGTCGTAGGAACTTGCACGATCAATCTTTTTTACATGAAGGACGATTCCTGGTATGCGATCGAACCCGTGAACTTCGTTTACAACTATACTTTTTTTCTTTGCGGAAGCCTTCTCGTTTCGAAGGAATTTCTTTTGCTGGAACCTCAATCCGATAAATTTTGGATCTGGGGAAGCCTAGCGGCATTGAGCTTCTGGGGTTTTTACGAGATCAGCAGAATCGATCCATTTTGGTCCTACTTCGGTTATACGGGAAATTGGAGAAGAGTTCTTCATATCTTTCTGAAATGCGCGGCTGGCTGGCTTATGATTCGGTTTTTGATAGGAACTTTTCAAAGGTTCTTCGACTTTAAGAACAAATACACTGAATACATGAGAACGGCGAGTCTTCCGATCTATCTCGTCCATCACCCGGTTTCTCTGCTTTCAGGTTTTTACGTGGTTCACAGCTCTTTTGGAATTGTCGAAAAATTCCTTCTTCATCTTGCTTTGGTCCTAACCATTACATTAGCATTCTATCATTTTCTAATACGTCCTTTTCGATGGGTGAACGTCGTTCTTGGAAACCAAATTCCAGCGCAAAAAAAACAATACTCCGGAGTGTCGAATGAACTCAAAACCTAAAAAATCATATCTAAAACCGAAAGCATTCTTGCTGATTCCGATTTTTCTGTTTCTCGTTTGTTGCGAGAGCGGAAATTCTTCCCTGATATCGTCGCCGGCCAATCGGAAAAAGAATGGAACCGCTTCGGTAAGGTTCAGCATCCATCCTTACAAGGGCACCGTAGTAAAAACGGGAGAAGAAATTCTTCCGTTTAAGGTTTTGGAGACGGATAAAAACATAGCTCTCGTAGAAATGGAAGTTCCGGTTTACAACGACGAAAAGGGAATCGAGTTAAAACTTTCCTCTCCCGGTTTTCAAAATTCATCACATTACGCTAAGAGCGCCGCGGACTTAAACGAGAAGTTGATCGCTTTGGATAAGGAAGGTGTGACTCATCGTTTTACGGCACGTTTAAAAACGGGAATACAACCCAAGAGCGTTCGTTTTATCGACAACACAAGACTAGCGATTCCTCTTTTGGAAGACGAAGGAATGGACGTGCTCGACATCAAAACGGGAGAAACCGTTCGACTCGCACCTCCGGAAAAATACAAAAAGAAGCTCGGGTTTGTGGAGACGATTTCCATCCCCGAACACAACGAACTCTGGGTGAGCCAGATGCAGGCGAACGCAGTGCACGTCTTCGATTTAAAAACTCTCGCGTATAAAGCGACAGTCGATCTAACCGGAAAGTGGTCCAAAATTCTACTCTATGACTCGACGAGAGATCTTGTGTATTGTTCGAATTGGATCAGCGAAGACATTTCAGTGATCGATAGAAAAACAAAAACCGAAATTCGAAAGACGGAGAAGATCGGACTTCCGAGAGGGCTTCTTCTTTCCAAAGACGGAAAGGAATTGTATATTGCTCAATTCTCCGCGAGCAATCAGGAATCGAGCGGCGGAAGATTGGGAATCTATTCCATGGAAAAGGAAAAACTCATCGATACGATCGGCCCACCCGGCAACAAAAGGCATATCGTTCCCGGTCCTGTCGAAAATAAAATCTACGTTTCCGATATGTGCTGTAGTAAGGTCGAAGTTTACGATCTAAAAGAAAAAAAAGTTCAGAAGTCGATACAAGTATTCGATAAACCGAATACGATTGCGCTTTCTCCGGATGGAAAGTATCTATATGTTTCTTGCCGGGGTCCGAACAATCCGACAGAAGGTTATCTCAAAAAAGGACACGTCCTTGGAAGAGTCTATGTCATAGACACCACGACCGATACGGTGAAAGAATTTTGGGAAGCCGGAAATCAGCCGACCGGTCTCGACGTTTCACCAGACAATCGTTATCTTGTAATTTCGGACTTCTTAGACAATCAGATCCGAGTTTATCGAAGGGACGGTTTTTAGATTGAAAATGAAGAACGTTTTTTCATAAAAAACTGTTGCTTTTGAGAACTCAGTTAAAAACATGTCTCTTACCGGGCCTGTAGCTCAGCTGGTTAGAGCACACGCTTGATAAGCGTGGGGTCATGTGTTCAAATCACATCAGGCCCATCCGGTATTTGATAAGGGGCTTTAGCTCAGCTGGGAGAGCATCTGATTTGCATTCAGAAGGTCGTCGGTTCGATCCCGACAAGCTCCATACCGAATTTTCCTCCAAAATTCGGTGATCTTCCCTTCTTCTTTTTATAGTTTAGATTTTTTTGCGTTTTCCGAAATAGAAATACATTCTGTTTTTTGAATGTATTTTTGAAATTCGAAAAAAAGAATAAGATTCTGTTTTTCAACTCGCCCATTTTCTATCGCAAAGTCCGTTTACGAACTCTTCGCAACCCTGCCAGCAAAATTTTGTCTTAGAATTTCCCGACTTCGGACGTAAATCCGTCTAAGGATAAAATTAAATCCCCCGGAAAATTACCAAAAAAATGGCGAACACAAAAGTCCATTGCTGAGGCCAAAAATCTGAAAACAGCCTTTATACAAACTGGGAAGTATATTAGAATTTCGTAAATTATTTCCTTCAATACGGATCCTATGACGAAAAAGACCTTGTAACTTTTTTAGAATCCGTTAGAATCTTATAGCGGCTAAACGTCGGGCTTCCGGACAAAAAAACAAATTGAAAAAAGAATCCAATCTCCGATCAAAAAGGCAAATCCATGAAGATGCAGATCCCCCTCCTCTCCCGTTATTTTTCCTGGTTACACAATAACGCACCCGAAGGGTCTGTGGAGATCTACCCGGAAGTCACGGATTCTTTCGAGAGTTCGCTTCCCGGAGTTCGCGTAATTGGAGATCTTACCGGGTTGCCTCTTCTCAAATTCGCCGTGGAAAGCGGATACAAAGTAGTTAGGGAAATCCAAAAAAAGAACGAAAATTCTTCACAAACAAAAAAAACATACGAACACGTCTACGACGTCGTGATTGTCGGGGCCGGCCCCGCCGGAGTTTCCGCCGGAATCGAACTCAAAAAAATACATTCCAATTTTATTATATTAGAATCCAATGATCCATTTCACACGATTAAAAGTTACCCCAAAGGAAAACCTATCTTTGCCGAGCCGGAGGACTTAAAAACAAATTCGGAGATTAAGATTCTCAACGGCACCAAAGAAAGTCTTTTAAAAGACCTCCAATCTTCGTTCAAAAAATGGAATCTTCCCCTGGAAATCGGAGCACGAGTAACGAAGATTCGAAAAGACAGCTTAGGCTTTTCGGTATCATGCGAAAATGGAAAGAATTTTCTAACAAAAGAAGTGATCCTTGCGATCGGAAAGAGCGGAGACGCAAGAAATCTTCAAGTGCCGGGAGAAGAATTGCCCAAAGTCTATCATCGATTGATCGACCCAAAAGACTTTGAAAAAGAGGACGTTCTCGTCGTCGGCGGAGGAGATTCCGCGATAGAGGCGGCGATCGCAATTAGCGATTATGCAAACTCAACTCGACTTTCTTATCGAGGGAAAGAACTCGTGCGCCCTAAATTTGAGAATAAAGAGAGATTAGAATCTCTGATCCAAGAAGGAAAGATAGAATTCTTAAAGGAAAGCGAAGTGGAAGAAATCGGAGAAAAAGAAGTAAAACTCCGAAGGACCGAATCGAAAAACAAGACCGACGCCTCTCGAACGATTACTAACTCAAGCGTCCTGATCCAAATCGGTTCCAGTGCACCGATCGAATTTTTAAAAAATATCGGCCTTAGAATTCAAAATCAAAAACGCATTTGGGATTGGATCGGTTTTATCGAGATGATTCTTTTCGCAAACGTAGTCTATTTTGGAAAAGCGTCTTTTTACGGAAGTGCAACCTACTCTCTGATCGCTCTCGTATCTCTATTTGCCTTTTTAGGCCTCGGACTTCCGTTTTCAATTCATCTCTTTAAAAAAAGGAAGGAATTGTTTTCCGATTCCTGGAATACATTCAAAAATATTTATATACTTTCCGCGGCCGCCTATTTTATCACCGTATATGCCGGAGCTAAATATTTTGACTTTTTGTTTTTAGGAAAACAACCCGGATTTCATTATACTCTTTTGTATTCTCTCACCATTCTCACTTTTGGTTTGAGAAGAATGAAGGCAAGGCCCACAAAGTATATTCGAAAACAAACCTGGACTTTAATTCTGATCCAAGTATTTCCGCTCTTTCTTTTACCGGAGATCATCCTTCCCTTCTTAGGGCAAAATGGTCTGTTAGGTGATCCGAACGGATTTCTACTAACGCAGGTTTTTCCATACGGGGCTTACTGGAACGCGTACGGATTGATTCTCGCGTGGCCTTTGAATATGGGAATTTTTTACAATACGGGAATTACAACCTTCTGGTTGGTCTACGGGATTCTACAAACCTTTGTAGTGATCCCTTATCTCGTCTATCGTTTCGGAAAAGGAGCTTATTGTGGTTGGATTTGCTCCTGCGGCGGGCTTGCGGAAACCTTAGGAGACGAGACAAGAACCAAGATGCCTCATGGAAAACTCGCCAATCAATTAGAGAATGCGGGACAGTGGATTCTTCTTTTTGCGACGGTCATTACGATTTTGAAGTTAAGCGAAATTTTCCTTTCTTCCTGGTTTCCATTTACCCACATTTTAGGAAGTATCGGAGACGGCGGAAAGAAAGTGTATGACGTCGTCGTTGATTTGATGTTAGCCGGAGTAGTCGGAGTCGGCGCTTATTTCTTTTTAAGCGGTAGAGTTTGGTGCAGATTTTTTTGTCCTTTGTCCGCGCTCATGCATATCTACGCAAAGTTCAGTCGATTTAGAATTTTCTCCGAAAAGAAAAAATGTATATCTTGTAATATCTGTACCAAGGTCTGTCACCAGGGGATCGACGTTATGAGCTATGCAAACAGAGGAATCCCGATGGACAACGTTCAGTGCGTCCGTTGTTCGGCTTGTGTCGTAAGCTGTCCTACCAACGTTCTTTCTTTTGGGGAATTAGAGAAAGATTGTTAAACGACATTAAGAGAAGATTATCCAATATTTAGAAAATAGATACACAGATTAGGCCATCTTGTTGCTCTTCTACAAAAACTTATCCAGTCAGTATGTAAATTATTGACCAAAAACATCTTTGACAAAAAGATGCTCAAACTATTATTTTTTAGGAGATTTCATGCGTTCAATAAAGTTTGGGGTAGCCTTGTTCCCACTACTCATGTTTGTAAATTGTGTATCATATCACGTTGGATCAGGGGCCTTTGCTGGAGACCACCTTTATCTTGTAGCTCATAAAGACACAGGAAATCCATACGATGTTAAACGTTTTTCAAGTCAACTTCTTCTTTGCAATATAGAAACAGACGATTCACTAAATTGCAAACCAGCTATCGTCAAAGGAATCAAATAATATGAAAAAAAGTATCCGCAAACTTCTCGTTCTAACAAGTTTATTATTCTCTTTTTCTCAATGTGTTACGCATATCGCAAAAGTGCAAGTTTTTGATAACGATAAAATTACTGTTTACAAAAATTACTGTTCAATGCGCGCTTTTGCAACGACTACTTATGGAGTTTGTAATCCATACGCCTACTATGTAGAAGATTACGTGTGTGTAGTCGAAAAGACAGGGGAATTAAGTTGCAACGATGTAACTGAGAAGTATAAAAACCCTAGTACAAAGCTTTAAAATCAAGGATCTTTTAATGAAAATATCGTATAAACTTTCTTTCACATTCATTGCACTTCTCTCGACAGTTAATTGTATAAAAGTAGCTAGTTCTGAAATCGTAAAAACTCCAAAAGGCTTTTACAGATTCTATGAAACTGCAGCGGATCGATACAACTCTAAAGTAGAATTTTGCTCGGTTGATCAGAAGACAAACGCAATCACCTGTAAGAATGTTACTGTCAATTTAGGATTCTAATAATCAATCTAATTCAATAAGGAGGCGCCTAAATGAAACGAACCTCCTCATTGAATTTATAATCATAAGAAAATATTCAATGGACAAATACAGTCTTACAATATTTATTACTCTTACTTTCAGCTTTTCTAACTGTCAGAAAGAAAATTCATATCCGGCTAAATCGTCTCCTTTGCGAAAAATCAATCTCCAGACTTTTCTAAATTCCGCCGAGTCGAAAAAATTCTCCATCGAATTAGCAAAGGGAAAAATAGATGTGAACGTTCTAAACGTTCCTAAACTCCCGCGCCAAATCAATTTCGTACTTAGACAAGACGACTGCGCTTATTATGTAATTCGCGGGAATTTACAACTCAAGCTCGCAGAAAAAGAACCAATCTTTCTTGAAAGAGAAGAAGTGCTCTTTGTTCCTGCTGGCGTCATTCATTCGATTTCCTCATCCGTTTCAAAATCTAAAATTTTGATGATTAAGAGCTCAAATGAATCTGAAATCGAATATTTGGATTAACGAAAACATAATTTTCTAAATTTTTCTTCTAAGGTTTACAGCTTCGTGTAGAAGAAACCGACCATTCTTAACAAAACAAGACCCGTCAAAGTAAAGATCAGAGAATCGAAACGATCCAAAATTCCACCGTGACCGGGAAGAAGATTCGAATAATCTTTGATCTTCGCTTTTCTCTTCAACCAACTCGCACTCAAGTCGCCGCTCAAACTCAAGATCGAGATTCCAAACGTGAGCGGTAAAGATTCGATCACGTTCTTCCCGATGACCCAAAAGAAGAAAATACCAAACGACGTTGCAAATAAGATCCCTCCTGCAAATCCTTCCCAAGTCTTGTTAGGACTGATTCGAGGCGCCATTTTCGTTTTTCCGAAACTCTGTCCCGTGAGTTGGCTGAACGCGTCGAAGACGGCCACGCTGAGATAGGTAAAAACCAAAACTCGATTTGAAAAAATAAGACCGCTCACGCAGAATAGGAGGATAACAATAATCCCGATCGAAATCGCAACGACTCGAAATTGAATCTGAAAATCGAGAAGAATTTTTCCGACTTCAAAAGCGGCTCCTATCGAAACCGAAAGACAAAATAGAATCCAATATATTCCGCCTAACGTAGAAATAAAAGTGGTTCCGACAACGATTCCGGCGTAAGACCAATACTTTGCGGTTCTCTTATGTCTTTCTTTCCTATCTTTATTTCTTCCTGAAATAAAAAACCAAACCCCACCGCCCAAAAAACCTACAAAAATAAAAAGAAGGATCCGTAAAATTTCTTTATCCAAGCGAATGTATCCTCAAAGCTCCAGGAAGAATTTTTACTGAAAACTCCATTACATCTTCATAAACTTCTCCATCCACCATCAAAAGACCGGGGTGTCCGTATTTTACGGAGGAACTAATCGCCTTAAGACGATTAGGCGGATCGTAAAAGTAGGTTTTGCTCAAGATAGAGAGATTGTGAATGGATTGTTTGATGCTTCCCGCGTCGAGTTCAGCCACGTCGAATTTTCCATCCGAAAGTTCCGCATCCGGAAAGGCAACGAAGTTCGCTACGTGTCTGCTGTTATTGATGATTCCGCCGGAAAGGGATTTTTTCTCAGCGGGAAATCGATCGTACGAAATCAGATACGAATCCCGAGTATTCACAAAAGAACCGAGAGCTGCCGCGATCGGATAACAGAATTTTCGAAAACGTTTGAAGGATCGATTCGCCATTTGAGTAACCTTCGCCGGAAATCCAAAACAAACCGTACTCGCGGAAACACAGGAAAACGATTCTTCTTTCGTCTTTATTTCCAAACTCATCAAATCGATCGTGAGTTCTTTTCCCCAGATCAATTTTTCTAAAGACATTCTCCAACTTCCCAAACCAAGATCTCTCGCAAGGGAATTCCCGGTTCCCGCAGGAACTAAACGAATTTTCGGCAAGGGCAAACGTAAAGAAGAAAGAACCTCGTGTAAGGTTCCGTCGCCTCCCACCACAATAATTTCATGGACATCGGATCTTTCTCTTGCGATCTCCTTTGCATGTCCGGGAAAATCTGTTACCTTACAGGGAATACCATTTCCTTCCAAATATGTTCTTAAAATCAGATTTTCGGCTTGGTTCTTTGAACCGCTCTTTCCGTTTAAGATTGCAAAACGTTCTTGTTTTGTTTCCATATCCAATACATTCCTCGAACGTTCGGCTTTAGTTCTTTTAAGTAGAATAAAATCGCGATCTCTTCCATGTAAGCGAAACAACAAAGAAAAAAAGAAAGATAGAGAAACGGACTCCAAACTCCAAACCAAAACAATGTCATAAAAAGAATTCCAAGCGCGTAAGCCGCAACGCGGCTCGCGTATGTGTGAAAACTGGATATGGATGAGAATTTAATAAGAGAATAAATCATCTCGGCGAAATACAAACCAAGGACGGTTGTAATCCACGGGAAGTAATTTGAAACGAATGACGGTTCAAATATTAGAATTCCATAAATTCCTGAAACAAAGGTCAGCAAATCCGCGATCGAGTCCACTTTTGCTCCGAAGGAAGACTGAACCTTTAACATTCTCGCGAGAAGACCATCTAAAATGTCCGATAATAATGCGGAAAAGAAAATCCATGAAAAAAGGAACCTTTCTTCACGGAAAACCAAATAAATCAAAGCGGGAAATAGGATAATCCGGAAAAAGGTGATCGTATTGGGAATATTTTTTACCAAAGTATTATCAGACATATCTTAACTCCCTTGCGAGAAACGAAAACGGTATACATATCCCAAAGTGCATCCGAATTAAAGAATCCGCTTCAGATTGCAATCCTTTTTTGAAAATCGATTTCAAAGGGAAGCAATTCATTTCGAAATTCGCTTTAATAAAACGTGATTTTCTTATGGAATCAATCTTATCTTTATATCGCCGCAAAGGGGAAAGTAAGCCATCGGAAAGATCGAATTACATCCTGAAATTAAGGTTCGTAATGGAAATATTTAGGATTCGACCAGATCCCTCGGACGCAATCTCGGATATTCATAGTCTTGATTCTTCTTCTTAAACCTGCGCTCAAGGAAATCCAAGAAAGACTCGGATCTGCGTGGTGTGTTTCATGATTTCCGATTCCCATTCCCAAAGGAAAAGAAAACGTATTACTTTCCAAATCGGTACGAAGTCCCGTATGCTCGCACCAGTGCCTGAGGGAGCCCCAGACATTTGCAAAAAGAAAGGAACCGAAAACAAACCAAAGATTCGGCTTTAATTCGATATAAAGAAGAATCGAGACCGAAAAAGAAAAACATAAAAACAAGATCGAACGCACCGCCGAATGCAGTCTTATGGAAGAAAGTCTTTTTTTTAAATTCGCCGAGTCTCGTTTTTTAAAAAGAATCGCTGCCACGTTGGAAAACAAAGGAACCAATTCCACAAAAACGTAAAGTTTTCTCCGACTTTGAAAAAGATTCTTTTTCCACTCAGGCCAGAGCGGATCGTCGGCGGCATTCGTATGTGCGTGATGATAAAGATGGATCTTTCGAAACGGCTCTCCGTAAAATGGAAGAAAGACAAAAGCGGAGGCAAGATTCAAAATCCATCGATCCAGACAAGATCGAGTAAGATTCCTATGAGCGCCTTCGTGTACCAAAAGAATCATCCAAGCGTGCAGAAACAATCCGGAGAACGGAAGGACAAAATAAAGGCCGTTTTGGAACATTAGATAGAAACAAAGAATTCCGGCCAACAATCCGCAAGCAGTAAGAAGACTGAAACCCAACACAAGTCCGGTGTGTTTTCTTAGTTTTTTTTCGAATTTCCTTTCCCAATCGTCTTCTGGAAATGGAAGCGAAGAATTTGGTTTTAGATATTTCATATATATGGAATATTCCTATTTTATGTTTTATTAGACCGGAAAGTTAGCTTTTTTCATTGACTGATATTTTTTGCGTAGTTTTGAACTTGGACCAAAAAGGAAGGATCCTCCAAAAAAAAGATGAACTCTTCGAACTCTTTTCTTAAATTCTCGTACAAACTTCCGAGAAAATAATTATTTGAAATTCCCTTCAAAATTCCTAACATTTTGGGACTCCACTGAGAAAGCCGCGACGCGGTCTGAATGGCGTGCTGAAGAATATTCTCGCCTTCGTAGATCTCATCTATGATTCCGAGCTCCAGGGCGGAAACGGATCGTATCGGATCACCTTTTAACGTCAAAGTCAAAGCCTTGGACGGACCGACCTTTCGTGCGAGCGTCGTCAAAAGCGGAGGTGCGCCAAACCTGATCTCCGGACGAAAAAGCATCGCCTTCTTTTCCGAAATGATATAATCCCCGCAGAGGGCAAGATCGAAACCACCTGCGGATGCAAATCCTTTTAGAACCGTGACGACGGGTTTCGGAAAGTTATAGAGAGAATTATGATATTCTAATATCCTATGTCGAAAAGATTGCAGATTAGTCCGAACCACTTCTTCAAGATCATATCCACTTGAGAAATGTTTTCCGGAAGAATTCAGGACGATCGCACGAACGTCGTCATTCTCCCGATTGGAATCAAAAACTTCCTCCAACTCGTCTCGGATTCGAATATTAAGAGCGTTGGATTTTTGAGGTCGATTTAAAGTAACAACGAGAATTTTATCATTCAGATCAGTCAATAAACACTCGTAACTCATTTTTATACCCGCTTAACGAAGAAATAAAACAAGCGGCGATTCTAATTCCACGGAATCCATAAGCAAGGAAAATTCTAAACCAACAAATCACTGAAGCAGGCTTGCAAACAAATCCTGATTCGAAAATTCAAGAACCGCTTTCGATCCGACCTCGTTCGAATCGAATCGAAAAGTCCCCTTTAATTGTTGTGTCATTATGGAAATCAATGTGAAGCCGGTCGTCTTCGGTTGAGACCAGGTCGATTTGTTTTGAATCCCGGGTCCTGCGTCCAAAACGATCAGCATATAGCGATTTTTTGAAAAGTTCAATTCTACCGTGATTTTACTTTCTTTATTTTTTTTACCGGAATGCAGAACCGCGTTGTTCAACAACTCATACACGATCATCGCAAACGGAACCGAAATTTCTATACTCAGCGGAGCGCCATTTTTGCTCCGTATCAACTCGATCGAGGAGCCGTCCTGAATTCTTATCAAACCTACGATTTCTTCCAAGACCTTATTGAGATCGACTTCGTAATCGGTTTCCGACTTGTAGATCGCGTCGTGAATTTTCGATAACATCAAAATTCTTTCGTTAAAACTTTTGATCTGTTGATCGCTGCTTTGGATTTCGTTGTTCTGGTGTAAATTCGCGAAACCGCTCAAAATCTGAAGATTGTTTTTGACACGATGATGAATCTCACGAATAAAAACTTCTTTTTCCTTTTTATGGCTCGTAAGAACTCGAACGGTTATGATGGCAAGGGTACAGAAGAGTATAAACTTGAGAATCGTATCGAAAATAAACGCGGAACTCAATTCTCCCCTTCCCCAATACTGATACATTCGAATCGCCATCAAAATCCCCGTATAACAAGAAACGGCGATCGTAAGTTTACTATTGGAAAAATGTAAGAATAATACGATGATCGTAGCCATCGAAAAATAAACGTTACCGGTTTGCATTCCGAAAAATATTCCGAACGTCAAAGCCGTTAAACTCAGATACAGGATCGAATAAATCGCCGCTTCCAATCGATTGATCATAAGAAAAAAGATCGATATGAGAGCGGACACGGCAAAGATCAAAAAACCCACTCGAATTCCTTGCCGGATATAAAGAAGACAAGCGAGAATCGAAACGATAAAAATAACAAGATCGGTTATATAGAGATGATAAGCTTTTTTGCGGGTTAGATAATCCCTTCTTCCGTAAATTCTGTTGATTCTTTCAAAAAACATTATGCTTTTCACTTTTCAGATGAAGGAGGCCCTTCGAAACGTGGGACATGATTCTTCAGCGCCTAACAAAATTCAAATGTTTTTCTAAAACACAATTTCCTTATACTCTTTAGTTAGAATTCGATGTCTTTTCTCTTTCAAAACGTACAACGAAAGGAGAAAATACGACTTCCGTTTAGAAAGCGAGCAAATTAAGACGAAATCGATCGCAGAAACAAAAAGACGTTTTAAGGATTCGAGTTAAAGATGAGTCAATTGATCCAGAAAGGCGACGGCAAAACTTCCGGTTCCTTTGGATTCTTGTGCCGCCTTTGAGCCGGCGATCGCAAAGACTGCAGAAGCCGAAACTGCCGCACGTAACGGATCTTTTTGAACACCCAAGAACGAGGCGATCAAAGCCCCCAAGGAACAACCGACTCCAGTCACCTTTGTCATGATCGGATGCCCGCCCGGAACGGCGATCGTATCGTTTCCGTTCGTAATATAATCGATTTCGCCGCTGACCGCAACGATTGCACCGGTTTTTTTAGAAAGTTCTTTTGCAAAGGGCAAGGCCTCAAAGGATCGAGCCGTGGAATCCACACCTTTCCCGCTTTCACCTGTTCCGGCTAACGCAAGAATTTCGGAAGCATTCCCTCGAATGACGGTCGGTTTTTGATTCATTAATTCTTTTACAACCTCGGTTCTAAAACGCAAAGCCCCAGCGGCCACAGGATCCAGAACCCAGGGAGTTCCCGCCTCGTTAGCCGCAGTCGCCGCGATCCTCATCACCTTTGCATCGGCGTTTGTTACGGTTCCGACGTTGATCAAAACACCGTTCGCGATCGCTGCAAAATCCCCGACTTCTTCCTCGGCTATCACCATCGCAGGCGAAGCTCCGATTGCAAGGAGGACGTTAGCGGTCCAATTGGTGACCACGATATTCGTTATAACATGCGTTAGGGGAGTTTTCTTTCTGAGCTCGGAAAGATCTTCCACGATCTCGCGAGAGGGCCATATTCTTTCTATCATCGAAGTGGTTGACATTGATTCTTTCTTCCACAACTCATAACACCGGAAACGAATCTGTAAAGAATTTAACGGTCTATAATCGTTTTCGGTTTCTTTTTCAAAGAGAAACCGTCTTTTCGAGGAGCGCGCCAGTGAGTCGGAGGCCGGAAAACAAGACTGAATCGGTCTTACTAAAAATCGGAGTGAAGCACTTCTTTAGGAATTACTTCCGCAAAGAACAAAAAGAAACGAACTTCGAAGACATCGGGTCCAAATCTTTGTATATGAAAATAAATTTCATATCGACCCAATCAAAGGAGTAACGGATGAATCTTTTCAGGAATACGATCGTCATAGGAATCTATTTCCTTTTTTTGTTAAGCGACTACGCACAAAGCGGAGCCCCGAAAGACAACTGCAAAACGGAAAGAGAAACCTACTGTAAAGACTCAAGACCAGGACCGGAAATACACCGTTGTCTCAAAGAAAACGAATCCAAACTCTCCGACTCATGCAAAGCGCATCTCGCAGAAATGGAAACAAGACACAAGGCTGCAAAAGAAGCTTGTGCGAATGACGAACAAAAATTCTGCAAAGAATCCTCCCGCGAAAACGGAGGACCGATCCGTTGCCTCAAATCGCACGAAACGGAGCTAAGCGCGAAATGTAGAGATGCGCTCCCACCCCTTCCGGACAAACGCTAAAGATTTGGGCATTCCCCGCTTGCAAAATTTTCGACATAGGGAAGAACGAAAGAAAAAGCAAGCGGGTCGGGCTACTCCAAGTTCGTCGCAAAGCGACTCATCTCGAACGGGATTGCCCCAATCACAAATCGACCCGATGAGGTTCGAGACGCTGCGCGCTTTCCGTATCCCTAATGCGTTTTCCAAAACCGGAAATTACTTGACTCGAAGAAGATGAATTAGAAAATCACTCAGCCTTCAAAATCCGAGATTCACGATGCAACTCAAAACAATCCTTCTGTTCCTTTTCGTAATTCAAATTCTATTTACGCTCGCGATGAAATATTTATCGTATCAAGGCGACAATTCGTCGCAACTGCATGAGCAAATTCTAAAATACTTCACCGAAGTCGATATTCAAAAAGGAATCGAATACGCAAGAAGCGGATTTTTCGCGTCCGTCCTATCCGATCTTTTGGATTTTGTGGTCGCCGGGCTTTTTGTTTTCTCACCTCTTTCCATGAAGTTGGAATCTTATTTGGAAAAAAAAACGGGGAATCGTTTTTATCTCACAGTATTATTTTTCTTTTTGATTTTTAGCGCGGTTCAATTTTTGATTTCGATTCCGTTTCAATATTATTTCGGATTCGTGCTTGAGCACCAATTCGGTTTTTCTAAAATGACCTTTCCGGATTGGGTCGTTTATACGGGCAAATCCTTGGGAATAGCCGCGTTAGGCGGAAGCATCGCAGTCGTCGGGATCGCATTCTTACTCAAAAAATTTCGGAGGTCATGGAAATATTTACTTCCGATGATTTCTTTAGTCTTCGGCCTTTTATTTTCCATTTTATTTCCGATCGTAATCACACCTCTTTTTTACGAATACAAACCGATCGAGGAAGGAAATCTCAAAACCAAAATCGTCGCACTTTGTGAAAAAGCGGAAATCCAAATCGAAAACGTCTATGTGATCAACGAAAGTAAATATTCTGGACATACAAACGCGTATTTTACCGGCTGGGGAGAAAACAGAAAGATCTTTCTTTACGATACTCTCATTCAAAATCATACCGAAGAGGAAATCATCAGCGTCCTCGGGCACGAAATCGGACACTGGACTCACAATCATCAGGTCAAAGATATAGTAATCGGTACGATGGAAACCCTGGTTTTATGCTTTATATTGAGTTATCTTTTTCAAAAGTTCAAAACTGAAGGATCCATATCATTGCGGGAATTTTATTCTCCCTCTACACTTCCATTTTTATTCTTACTTCTTTCCCTTTTTGGCTCTTTGACAAGGCCGGTCTGGAGTGCTTTGAGCAGAACGCAGGAGATAGAAGCCGATATCGAAGCGTTAGTGCTGACAAATGATAAGAAGTCGTTTATCAATACCGAAATCAAGTTGGCCAAAGACAATCAAGGAAGGCTGAATCCGCATCCGGCGGAAGTCTTCTTTTACCATTCTCACCCGACCACTCTGGAAAGAATCCATTTGGCAGAAGCTTGGAAAGAATAACCTCCCGTTAAGAAATCGTCTTCCAATTGGAAGAAACTTGTTACTAAGAATTCATATAAATCCTATTTTTATGGTTTCAAATTCTAAAATTTTTGGGATCATAAGGATAGATGATAGCAGGTTCATCCGAAGAAAATATCGAACTCAAGACTCAAACCTTGGGTATGCGGATCTTAAAAGAAGACGAAAGTCATTCCTCCCGATTTTTTTCCGAACATTTCTGGAGCAAAACGTTTCTAAAACTTTCGCTTCGTTATCCTAAACTCAAAGTGGAAATGTTCCGCTTTGTGGATGTTCTCCCTTCCTTGCGGACAAAAAAAGAAATTACTGAACATTTTGTTCTCTATCTTATCAACAAAGATACTGAAATTTCGAATTGGGTCCGACCGTTTCTTCGAAACGTTCTCTCAGCTTTTCCCATCTCTTACTTTTTTGGAATGATGATACGAGCAGCGGTTCTTAGAACCTCCGGAAACTTTATCGCCGGAATAAATTTCGAAGATGCGAAAACGCGATTACAAAACCTACGAAAAGAAGAATCCGTTTTTACTCTCGACGTTTTAGGTGAAGCCGCCCTTTCCGAAAAAGAAGCGGTCGCTTATCAAAAACAATATCTCGACATTCTAAAAAGTCTGGATTCGTTTGCGGGATCGGAATCCACCCGCTACGGAACCTGTCCTTTCGTAAACGTTTCCGTCAAATGTTCGAGTTTGTATTCTCAGATTTCATCTTTGGCGACGGAAGAATCAGTATCCGCTCTTAAGGAAAGACTAAGACCGATTCTACGACTTGCGAAGGAAAAAAACTATTTCATAAATTTAGACGCTGAACAATTTGACTACAAAGAAATTCTACTTTCCCTTGCGGAAGAAATTTTTTCCGAACCGGAGTTCGCCGCTTATCCGCATTTCGGAATCGTAATCCAAACCTACTTAAAAAATTCCCAAAAAGATCTCATTCGAATTTTAGAATATTCTAAAAATAGAAATACTCCTATTACGGTCCGTTTAGTCAAAGGCGCGTATTGGGAATACGAAGTGATTCGATCCAGAGAAAAAGGCTGGGAAACCCCCGTTTTCGAAAATAAAGAGGAAACGGATTTCAACTATGAAACGTGCGCGAAAATGCTCCTAGATTCATATCCTCGGATTCTTTCAGCTTTTGCGTCCCATAACATCCGAAGTCTTTCCGCCATTCTCGCCTACGCGGAAATCAAAGAAATTCCCAAAAGAGATTTTGAAATTCAGATGTTATACGGAATGGGTAATTCATATAAGTTTGTCTTTAAAAGAATGGGTTATCGAATCCGCGAATATACGCCGTTAGGCGAGTTTCTCCCAGGAATGGCTTATCTCGTACGGAGACTTTTGGAGAACACCTCCAATCAGGGTTTTCTCCAAAATTTCATCACGGGGAGAATGGATTACTCACGTCTTCTAAAAAATCCCGAGGAATCGATCCATGCAAAACTTTCGTAACGAACCTATCCGAGATTTTTCCAAAGGGGAAAATAGAAAATGGATTTCCGATTCGATTCAAAAAGTCCGAAGTAATTTTCCGATTTTTGTACCGACGATCATTTCCGGAAAGGAAATCAAAAATCTTTCAAAAGAAAAACATACAAACCCCGCGAACAAAAAAGAGATTACGACCGAATATTCGCTCAGCGATCGTTCTACTCTGGAAAACTCGATCCTGATTTCAAAAAAACATTCTTTCGATTGGAGCGTCCGCAATCCTAAGGAAAGAATTTCGATTCTTCGGAAAGTCGGCGACTTGATCGGTGAAAACAAGGACGAACTCTGTGCGCTTATTCTTTTGGAGACTGGAAAAAATATTCCCGAAGCGGAAGCGGATATCATAGAAGCTATCGATTTTTGCAGATATTACGCGAGCGAATACGAAAAAATTTTCCAAGGACAAAGAGTCGATATTCCCGGCGAAGAAAATTTCTATTCTTATAAACCGAAAGGGATTGTAGGTGTGATCGCCCCTTGGAACTTTCCTGCGGCAATTTTGACGGGGATGTGCGCCGGTCCCCTTGTTTGCGGAAACGCGGTTCTCTTAAAACCTGCGGAACAATCTTCTGCGACCGCGTTTTATCTTTTTCGTCTTTTCTTAAAAGCGGGAATCCCGAACGAGGTCTTTCATTTTTTACCGGGAAAAGGCGAAGAGATCGGGGCCGAAATCGTAAGACATCCAGACGTCGCACTGATCAACTTTACCGGATCCAGAGAAGTGGGAGTTTCCATTCTCAAAGAATGCGGAAACATAAAACCGGCTGCAAAAAGAATCAAGCGTGCGTTATGCGAAATGGGAGGGAAAAATCCGATCATCGTCGACGGAGACGCCGATTTGGACCTTGCGGTAGAAGGAGCGCTTATTTCCGCCTTCGGTTTTCAAGGACAAAAGTGCAGCGCTCTTTCAAGATTGATCGTATTAGATTCTTGTTATGAAACTTTCAAAGCCAGATTTATCGAAGCGGTTTCGTCATTGAAGGTCGGCCCTCCGGAAATTCTTTCCGCAAAAATCGGGCCCGTCATCGGCGAAGAATCAAGGCTGAGATTGGAAAAAATCATTTCCGAACATAAGGCAAAAATTCTCTTTCAAACTAATATATCCGAAGAATTAAAGACAAAAGGCCAATACGTGCCGGCGACGATCTTTGAAGAAGAAGACTGGAACGGCGATCTTGCTAAAAAGGAATTTTTCGGTCCTCTCGTTGCGATCTTCCGAACAAAAACGTTTTCAGAAGCGATCCAAAAAGCAAACGATTCCGACTACGCTCTCACGGCTGGACTTTATTCCCGCAACCCGGAGCATATAGAAGAAGCAAAACTGAAAATCGAAGCCGGTAACTTTTATATCAATCGAGCGATCACAGGCGCGGTTGTGGAAAGACAACCTTTTGGCGGCTTCAAACTTTCCGGAGTCGGCGCAAAAGCGGGAGGCCCCGATTATATCAAAAGTTTTTTGGAACCGGTAACGATCACCGAGAATACGATGAGAAGAGGTTTTACCGCGGATCTAATTCAATAAAAGAAGAATCGTTAGGACGATAGTCGATACAGAGAATCGCGATGTCGTCGTCCGGATTTTTCCCTTTCATAAACTCTTCCAAATCAAAGAACAAAAGATCCAAAAAAGTTTCTGCAGGTTGTTTTGCGTTCGCCAAAAGAAATTCCTCAAAACAAGATTCTCCATAATCCCGTCCCATCTTATTCTTCGCTTCTATCAATCCGTCGGTAAAGAGTATTAGTTTATCATTCTTTTTTAATTGATATTCGGAGGAATAATACTTCCAATCCGGTTCGATCCCTAAGATAAACGTATTCTCGCTTTTCAATTCGTGGATCTCGGTATAATTTCCTCGAACTACCAGAGCGGGTTGATGTCCCGCACTTGCATATTTCAACATTCCGCTTTTATTCAAGATACAATAGAAAGCGGTCACAAAAAGATCCTGTTTT
Source organism: Leptospira ainlahdjerensis (assembly GCF_016919175.1). Lineage (GTDB taxonomy): Bacteria > Spirochaetota > Leptospiria > Leptospirales > Leptospiraceae > Leptospira > Leptospira ainlahdjerensis. The sequence continues at coordinate 76,206 of NZ_JAFFPU010000006.1, forward strand.
TCTAATATTCCGCACAAGGATCGATTGACCAAACTCAGAAGCAAATCCGGCTCCTTTACTTCTTGGCAGTGATTTCGAAAGGCCGCTTTGGTCATCATCGTCACTAGGGCCGAAGCGACCCCGTGCCCGGAAACGTCGGAAATAAAAAAACCGATCTGATCGTCTCCCAAATCCACCACGTCGTAAAAGTCCCCTCCGATTTTTTCTAAGGAAAAATATTTCGCCGAGAGAGTCAGATCCGGTCGTTTAATCCTTGTTAAATCCGGAAGTGTGTCCTGTTGTAATCTTCTTGCCAGCGTCAGATCAAGCGTTTGAACACGATTCAGTCTTTGGATGTTCCGTTTGTGTTTTTTGGTTTCGACGAGGTGGCGGGTGAGTTGATTTCCCATATTTCGCACGTTTTCTGACGCGCGCAAAAGCCAAATATGCATAAAAAAGAATACGATCCAGAAAACAAAAATCGATTTGATATGAAGCTGTAAATATTCCGGATTATATGCGAGGAGTAATCCGAAAAAGACAAAGTAGTATGTTACGAACCACAAAGTGAGATAGACGCTTCGTGCGAGCCCCAGCACCGGAAGTTGAATACTGATCACAAAAATAAACATCACCGGGAAGTATTCAGGTGCGAGAAACGTAAAGTATCCGTAGAATGCAGGTAACGGTAAAGAAAGAAGAAGCGATCGATTAGCCCAAAGAAGCGCCGACCAGCGTCCCGTGATCATTCTAAAATTACTGTAAAGGGTTACGGCGACGGTATATAAGAAATTGAGAACAACCCACTGAGGTTCGGGTGTGACGGAATCGCGGAGATAAAAACGTAATACGATCCAAAAGACGACAACCCCGAAAGCTCCTTGAAGAAGAGAAAAAGTGATTTCGCTTTTCAAAGTTTTTTTCAACTGAAGAAAAAACTTAGTCATATTTTCCTGAATTTCATCCTATGATCCAAAGATATTCGCTCGACATTTCAGACTCGATTCTCGCGGGGAATCAGACAATTCAATGAAAGGATTCTTAAATTCTTATCCTTAAAAAGAATCGAGAAACGGTCTTCTGAGTATCATATATTTTACGATATACACTCTTTTCTTTGAGTATCGCAGTTTAAAAAAATCAAAATTCCAAGTTTGTGAACGGTGCGTTTTCTTTCCGAAGCGGGTTCTAAGACACGTTTCAAAAATGGATTTTGGCGAGTGAAAAGTTCACAATGAAATCTCTATCAATGGAAAACCGAAAAGATTAAAATCAATCAGTTCGGCTTTTTTGCGACCGCAATGTAAGCTTCGGAAGAAAGAGAAATCGGAAGTTGTGTGAGTTGCGCTTGAATGTGCTCCAACATGATTCTTCTTTTTTCGTTCCAGATCGTTTCTTCCATTTTGCTTTTCATCCATTGAAGCGGCGCACCGCCTTCTATCATGGAATCTAAAAATTCTTCCGCTCCTTTCACTTCGAGCGAATTTGAAAACGGATGAATCTCGATCTCTCGAAAACCTGCAGCCTCCAATTGCTCAAGAAAGAATTCCGGATTCTCAAAACTGGAAACATTGGTCTGAGGTTCCGGGATTTCAGGATTAGCCTGACGAAGTGCAGAGAATAAAAATTGCATCAGAGAAGAATTTGCAACGGGCGCCCAACCGGATACCGCCGCCTTCTTTCCCGGTTTAAGAACTCGATACATCTCCTTGAGGCCTTGGAGTTTATCCGGAAAAAACATCAAACCGAACATCGAAAACGCTCCGTCGAATCGATTTTCAGGGAACTCCAGTTTCTGGCCATCCATCACGAGAGGAACGATATTCTGAACGTTAGCTTCCTTCATTCCTTTCTTGAGCTGTTCGATCATCGCATCCGAAAAATCGATCGCGTAAATTTCCTTTACTGACTTCGAAAGAGGGATCGCGAGCGTTCCGGGCCCCGCGGCTATGTCTAAAACGACGCACTCCGATTTTAGCCCGAGCAAATCCATCGCCTTAAGAGAATATGCTTCTAAGAATTGTTTGGTGGACTTCGTGTATCCTTCCGCGACTAAGGACCAAGGTGGAACGGTTGAAAGAGGATTGGACATGATTCCTATTCTTTGTAAGAGTCGCAAAATATTGCCAGCAAAATCTTAAATTCTTCCTCCGATTAACCGGAATCCGAGATGACAAGGAGCTAACAACAATATGACGCAACGATCAATATCTGCCTATAATTTATTTCCAAAATGGAACGGACTTTGAAAGCGAACGTTTACAAAAACGGTTTTTTTGCTCTTTCCTCTCCGGATAAGAATTCGAATCTTCAGAGATAAACTTCCATTCTCCAGTTTCAGAATGAACAAAAAAAATGAATCCGGCGGAGAGAAATTTCGAGATTCGGCAGGCGGACGGCTTTTTTAAAAAAAATCTTCTTAAATTTTTCCCAGTTATGACCGGTGATCCGAAGTCAAGCTTTTTGAAGCAAAACTACTTTGTCGGAGTTCCGACACGGGGATTTGCGCTTGCAAAAAGTATGATTTTCTGATAGAGGAAAGTCTCCCAAGATTTTTCCCGCCACCTCTCCCCTCCACCCGAGATCAGGGCGGGGCGCGCGACTTTCACGGAGGATTGTAGGAGTTACGACAGATTCTTCTTAAGATCCAGACAAATTGTAGGTAAGGATATAGCCTCTTCTCTACAAGGTGGATTTTATTTTGTATCCCACCGAAAGTAGGAACTCCCAAAATTCTCTTTTTATTCGGAAGAACTCGGATGCAACTCCAAAACCTTTAGCAACTCCTCTGGATACTTCCAAGGTCTTTTTTTGGCAAAATCAAAAAGAATACAAATAGAAAGAGAATCGCAGGCAACCTTCCCGTCGGATTTCCGAATAAGCTTTTGAAAGATCTTACAACGTGAACCCTGAAATTCTCCAAAACTCGTAGTCACGAGAATGGATTCCGGATATCGAATTTCCGCTTTATAATCCGTTTCAGATCGAAGAATCATCGGGCCAATATTTTCTTCTTTCATCTTAGAATAACTCAGCCCGGCTTCTTCCAGAGCCACCATTCTTCCTTCATGTAAAAAAACCTGAAAATTCCCGACATTGAGATGTCCATTCGGATCACATTGACTCCAAAGCACCCGGATCTCAGATTGAAACTCTCTCGAAATCAAATTCATAAACTACTCCATTTATAATCCTGTACTCATAAAGCAGAATGAACAGTTTCTGTTTCCATGAGAATATTAATTGGATATAAAATTATTAATTTGTTCTTAAAACCTTAGAATCCGGTGGACAGATCCCCTCCTAAAGTATATTCAATATTCTTCTCATTTCCCGATCCTTTTTTCCGGCTTTTTTTTGACAAAGAGGTTGACAAACCTTGCCTTAAGGGATAATTTAACCAAAAGGTTAATTAACCGTATGGTTCAACAAGAAGTTACTGAAGATCATCTCAGCCTCACATTTGCCGCCCTCGCGGACCCGACTCGGCGAAAGATCTTGGCTACACTCCGGTATGGAGATGTTACTGTGAAACAACTTGCGGAACCCTTTGCGATGAGTCTTCCCGCAATTACCAAACATTTGAAAGTTCTGGAAAAGGCGGGACTCATTTCCCGGGGCAAAGAGGCACAATGGAGACCTTCTCGTTTAGAAACAGGGCCATTAAAAGAAGTGGCCGATTGGATCGACGAATACAGACAAATCTGGGAAGCCAGACTCGATCGACTGGATGATTATTTGCGGGAACTCCAGCGAAACGAGAAAAACGAACAAACAAATCCAAGGAAATTCGACAATGAACAAGGAAAAAATTAAAACTATTATCTATTGGGTGACGACAACCCTTGTCGCGGCAAACTACACTTTCGCCGCATACGCATATACGGTGCAAGGTCCGGAAGTCGTGGAAGGTATGACCAAACTTGGTTATCCTCTTTACTTTGTGACCCTTCTCGGAGTTTGGAAACTCCTCGGTGCGATCGCAATCAGCGTCCCTAAATTTCCCCTTCTTAAAGAATGGGCCTATGCAGGTATGTTTATCAATCTCACATCCGCTTCCATTTCCAACGGCATTTCCGGTTTTGAAACAGTTCACATCGTGATGCCTCTCGTCGGTCTCTTGTTAGTCGCGGTTTCCTGGGCACTCCGTCCCGAAAGCAGAAGACTCTCCGGAGTCTGGAGTTTATAAGAAAATTCGAATCTATTCGAAACCCTCGGGAAAAAATCAAATTTAGAATTCCAAAAGGATCAATCAAAATGGCTAACAAGGATCAGACGATAAACGAAGTTGTTATCACAAGAATTTTCGACGCACCGAGAGAACTCGTTTTCAAGGCCTGGACGGATCCGGAACATCTGATACGCTGGTGGGGGCCGAAAAATTTCACCTCTCCAGCGTGCCGACTCGACCTTCGAGTCGGAGGGAAATACGTCTTCGGAATGCGTTCTCCCGAAGGCCAGGAATTCTGGAGCACCGGAATCTTTCGTGAAATCGTAATTCCTGAAAAACTCGTTTATACGGATTCATTCGCTGACGAAAAAGGAAATCAGGTCCCGGCGTCTCATTACGGATTCACTGGAGAATTTCCGGAAGAAACAACCGTCTCTCTGACTTTCGAAACTGTCGGTGATAAGACAAAACTTACTTTGAGACATATCGGACTTCCTAAAGGCGAGATCAGCGAAATGACCAAGGCTAGCTGGAACGAGATGGTCGATAAACTTGATGAAAGTTTACAATAATCTTTGGCTGCCTTTTGATCGGATCCAAAACCTAAGCGGAGTTAACGATGAACCTATCGAACCATAACAAATCAAACACGAAGGATCGTGAGATTACCGCCTCACGCGTGTTTGACGCCCCGAGAGAGCTGGTCTGGAAGGTCTGGACCGACCCGAATCACATCGGCAAATGGTGGGGACCGAACGGCTTTACGAATACGATCGAAACGATGGAAGTAAAACCGGGCGGCATCTGGAAACTCATCATGCACGGACCGGACGGAACGGATTATCCGAATCGAATCGTTTATATCGAAGTAGTAAAGCCGGAACGTCTCGTTTACAAACACGGCTCGGACTTGGAAGATCACCCCGGCGATTTTCACGTAACCGTAACCTTCGAAGAAGAAAACGGTAAAACAAGACTAACGATGCTTTCCCTATTCCAGACTGCGGCCGCTCGCGACGAAGTCGTAGAAAAGTATGGAGCAATCGAAGGTATGAATCAAACTCTCGACAGACTCAGAAACTATCTAACGAAGATAGCAAATTAATAAACGGAGAATTGTATGTCTATGTTAAAACTCATTCTACTTTCCATCGCCGGTCTTTTGATCGTCGTAATCGCGATTCTACTTTTGATCGCAAGCATGAAGCCGGACGATTTTCGCTATCAAAGATCGATTTCTATCCAAGCGTCGCCTGAAAAAATTTTTCCTTTGATCAACGACTTTCATACGTGGGCGCAATGGTCTCCTTGGGAAAAAGTGGATCCTTCCATGAAAAGAACATACGGCGGTCCCGTAAACGGAGTTGGTACGATCTACGAATGGGACGGTGATAAAAACATCGGGAAAGGCCGAATGGAAATTACGAACTCGATCCCTTCTTCTAAAATTACGATTCAACTGGATTTTATGGCTCCCTTCGAAGCACACAACACCGCGGAATTCACCTTGGAAAAAAAGGGCGATTCCACTCAGGTCACATGGGTCATGTTTGGAAAGAATCAGCTCATTTCCAAGATTATGAGCATATTCTTAAATATGGACGAAATGATCGGCAAACAATTCGAAACCGGTTTGAATAATCTAAAAACGATAGGCGAAAGAAAATAAATGAACGAAAATAACATTACAATTCCTGAATTTACTCTTTTAAGGACCTTCAACGCTCCGCGTGAACTCGTCTGGAAAGCCTGGACTGAACCGGCGAGACTCGCCGAATGGTGGGGACCGAAAGGACTTACGATGGGGGTGGCTCATCTGGATCTGAGACCGGGCGGTTTGTTTCATTATAGCATGAAAACTCCGACCGGTGAAGTGATGTGGGGAAGATTCATTTACAAAGAAATCACCCCTCCCGAAAAACTTATGTTCGTCGTATCCTTTTCCGATGAGAACGCCGGAATGGTCCGTCATCCGATGGCGGAAGGATGGCCCCTGGAGATTCTCAATACCGTAGTTTTCACTGAAGAAAAAGGGAAAACTACTCTGCTCCTGAAAGGATCGCCGATAAACGCTTCACCGGAAGAAATCAAGATTTTTGGGGATAACTTTCCGTCGATGGATCAAGGTTTCACGGGAACTCTGGATCAACTCGAAACGTATCTTGCGAAACAGTAAATTAGAGAAACGGAATGTGGGTCGTTCAAATACTTTTTCAAGGAAGCCCGCGTCAGGAGAATCAAACTATGAAAAAAAACGAACCGCTTTCCTGCACGATCTTGGAAAAGGGAATCGTAAGCAGACGTATATTGGATGCGCCGAGAGAACTCGTTTTTAAGGCATGGACCGAAGCCGATCATTTAAAACTTTGGTGGGGGCCCAAAGGATTCACGAACACGTTTCACGAATTCGATCCAAGACCGGGAGGCAACTGGAAATTTGTGATGCACGGACCGGACGGCAAAGACTATGAAAACCACAGCGTCTTTGTCGAGATTCTTAAACCGGAACGAATTCTATTCGAACACGTATCACAACATCACTACATAGCCACGATTCTTTTTGAAGAAGTCGAAAACCGAACTCGTGTAGATTTTAAAATGGTTTTCGATACTTCGGAGGAATTCGATAGAATCAAAGAATATATCGCCGTAGGGAACGAACAAAACTTCGACAGATTGGAAGAAGTGCTCGCGAGAATGATGGGTTGATCCGTTCTCCAAAAATCAGTTTCCTTGAAACCTAGGCCGTTACTGGAATACATTTTAATTCTTGAATAAAATGCGATTTGGAAGAAAGAAGTGAGAAGAATTATTTTTCAAATGATGGTTTCCGTAGACGGATACTTCGAGGGACCGAACAAAGAAATCGACTGGCATCTCGTCGACGATGAATTCAACGAATACGCATTCGATTTTCTAAATCAAATCGACACTCTTTTGTTCGGAAGAATCACCTACGAACTTATGGAGAATTATTGGACTTCGGAAGAAGCGATCGAGAACGATCCGCAAGTCGCCCAAAGGATGAACGACGTTGAAAAAGTTGTGGTCTCCCGCACGCTCAAAAATCCGAAATGGAAGAATTCCAAACTGATTCAAGGGGATCTCGAAAAAGAGATCCGAAAGATCAAACAACAAACGGGAAAAAATATCGCGATCTTCGGAAGTTCCGATCTCACACTTCCTCTGATACGAGCCGGATTGATCGATGAATTCAGAATTCTTATCAACCCAATCCTTTTAGGAAAAGGAAAATCTTTGTTTCAGGGGTTACCTGAAGCTCAGAAGCTAAAATTAGAACAAACAAAAATATTCAAATCCGGTAATGTATTTCTAAGTTATCGGCCGATTTAAGAAAAAAAATGAATCAGACAAACATCAACTCAAACCTCGCCGGAAAAAAAGAATGGATCGGCTTAGCGGTGATCGCTCTACCCTGTCTCCTTTATGCAATGGATCTCACAGTTCTTTATCTTGCAGTTCCACATTTGACGGAAGACTTAAAACCGTCCGGCTCCCAGCTTCTTTGGATCGTTGACATCTACGGCTTTTTAGTGGCCGGTTTTTTAGTAACGATGGGAACCTTAGGGGATCGAATCGGAAGAAGAAAACTTCTTATGATCGGGGCATTCGCATTCGGCGTAGCTTCCGTTCTCGCCGCGTTTTCAAAAACCGCGGAAATGCTGATCGCAACCCGCGCCTTACTCGGAATCACCGCCGCGACTTTAGCGCCCTCCACTCTATCATTGATTCGTAATATGTTTTTGGACGCGAATCAGAGGACGGTTGCGATTGGAATCTGGGGAACAAGTTTTTCCATCGGGGGCGCCATCGGACCCTTGATCGGAGGATTGTTACTCGAACATTTCTGGTGGGGATCCGTGTTCCTTCTGAGCGTCCCGGTTATGATTCTTCTTTTGATCGTCGGCCCTAAACTTTTACCTGAATTTAAGGATCCGAACGCCGGAAGTTTGGATGTTCTAAGCGCGGTTCTTTCTTTGGTATCGGTTCTATCGATCATCTTCGGATTAAAACAAGTCGCGGAATACGGATGGGGAATCCTATCTCTTCTTTCCATCACCTTAGGATTGTTTGTTGGAACGGTTTTTATCCGCAGACAAAAACGATTGAAGGATCCGATGATCGACCTCGAGCTGTTCAAGGTTCCGGCTTTCAGTGCGGCGCTCATCGCAAACAGTCTTACGATTTTTGTCGGGTTGGGAAGTTTTCTATTCTTAGCTCAATATCTTCAACTCGTACTCGGCTTATCTCCGATGGAAGCGGGACTTTGGACTCTACCGTCCGCGGCGGGAAATGTGGCGGGTTCGATGACCGTGCCGATGCTCGTAAGAAAAATACGTCCCGTCTTCGTCGTAGCGGGAGGTTTGATTCTAACCGTGATCGGAATGTCCCTCTACTCTCTGGTCAACGAAGAGAGCGGTTTGGTTTACATCGTCGTCGGATCGGTAATTCTTTCATTAGGAATTTGTTCAGTAGTCATCATCGGAACCGATATCATCGTCGGCTCCGCACCGCCTGAAAAAGCCGGCGCGGCCGCGTCCATCTCCGAAACCGGAGCCGAGTTCGGAGGTGTACTCGGAATCGCGGTTCTGGGAAGTATCGGGACCGCAGTTTACAAAAATCAGATGAAAGGCATTCTACCGGAAGGGATCTCTCCGCAATCCGTAGAGGCGGCCCAAGGCACGTTAGGCGCAGCGGTTGCGATCGCGAAAGAATTGCCGGAACATTTAGGCAACGCTCTTCTCATTCCCGCCAAACAAGCGTTTACCGAATCGTTTCAGTTGGTTTCCATCCTTTGTGCGGCCATCGCCTTTGTCTTAGCGATCACGGTGATCGTCTTACGCAAAAGTTTGGGGAAAGGAGAAGAAGTATGAATCCTAAGAATCCGGTTCTTTCGGAAGTTCCGGAAAAAACTCCAGTTCTTGCGCGGATTTTCGATACTCCTAAGAATCGAGCCTTTCCCGTCCGGAAACACCGGGGCCGGTCATACTTGTGATTATCGAGAAACATCTCACGAACCCGAACCGCAAAACCGACCTATCTGCGGAAGGATCCGATTCTTACATTACACGATCTTCCGAGGGATTCAGCTTTTCGATTAAGGAAACTTTTTTCGATAAAATTCTTTATAAAAAATCCTTCATACGAAGCCTTCGAGCAAACGTTCGAAAGAATCTAAGAGGAGAATAAAAAGCCAAATGAGAGTTCTAAAAAAGAAAGACTCGAATTCAAAATCCTTCGCAAGAACGGTCTAAGGAAAAAATGAAAGCGGAAATAGACATGCAGACTTCGAAGATTCTTTCGGAAAAGACCTCCTTTCAAAAAAAGGAGACGGGAAAACTTTTGTTTCATCCGGCTTTTGTAAAAAACGAAAACCAACTCGTGAAAAACTCCCGAAAAGAAATGAAAGAAGATTACATTTCTATGATACAATCGCTTTTATTTTAAACGAATGGAAATTCTAAGGATTTAAAATGAAAGAAAAAATTTTAGGACTTAAGCCCATAAGCACGGATTTTGCCGCGCTTTTACTCAGGCTGATTTTCGGAGGACTTTTTATCCACTTCGGCTACACAAAACTGATCGGTTTTGATCAGATGTTACCCTTGTTTCCGGATCTAATCGGGATAGGATCCAAAACTTCGCTGATTCTCGTGGTCTTCGCGGAATTCTTTTGCGGAATTTTCGTAACCCTCGGTTTCGTGACTCGTTTAACGGTGATTCCAATTTTTATAACCATGTTCGTCGCGTTTTTTATAGCGCACGCGAACGATCCGTTTCAAATAAAAAGTTTGTCCTTCACTTATCTTTTGGTCTCGATTGTTGTGTTCGTTTTGGGGAGCGGAAAATTCTCCTTGGATCGATACGTTCTCTCTGAATCTAAAAGATAAATTTTAAAGAAGGAACTCCTTTTCAAAAATGGGTGGAAATCGTTTCAAAAAAGAAAACGATCTCCGCCCGGATACGAAAAAGATACAAAGAATTCTTATTTTTCCAGATTCGTCTTTAAGTTCTTAAGACTTTCATCCATATTATCGATGATTTCCTTTTGCTGATTCAAACAAACATTGACGACAAAGCTGATCACGGTCATAGGAAACGACATACGGTCGAACATTCCCAAAGAAACCTTAGTCTGGTTTTCTCCAACGGTTTGGGTCGTAATATAAGAAGTAAAACTCGCTTCGAAAGGTTTTTTAAAACGAAGTCGAGTTTCCAATCTTTCTCCGTCCACAATCTTGACGATTTCCTCGTCCGCCGTTCCAACTTCCGGATTTTCGCTTTCCCACGAACTCGTAAAACCGACGGTTCCATCCACTCCTTTGAAACTCTTTTTCATGTTGGGATCTTTTTTCGACCAAGCGTTCCATTGTTCGTGATTTTTTAAATATTGGATCTGATCAAAGACCGTTTTTTTCGGTTTGTTGATTGTTATTTCCCTTTCTATTTGAAAATCTTTCGGCGCAATCAAGGCAAGGACAACGACGAGCGCAACCAATCCGCCGGCGATGTATAATAAAATCTTCATATTCCATTCTCCGTTTTGCCCAATCCAATCCGACAACCAATCGATTGTAAATGAAAAAATCAGTGGGCAAAATCGAATGCGGTTTACGCTTCGTGATCGATCGATTCTAAAAAGGCGATTCTTCCAAAACGAATCGTCCAATGCGGAAGCAAGACGAACCGACATTTCAGAGGCGGTCGCAGAAGTCGGAACGAGCTTAGACGATCACAAGGTTAGAACGTCAGACGTTTCAAGATTGGCGGGAATTTCCCGATCCGATGTGTTTCGTTTTTTGATAACAACGAAGTTTTTTGGGAAGCGTAAGAAGGACGATTCCCAAAGAAGCGGTCCTTCGATTCAGAAATTCAACGAGCGGATTCTTCTCACCAATTCCTTGGGTTTCACCAGCTCCCAACGAGGGACGAGTTTTTCTTCCTGTCCGACAACTGCTTCTTGAGTCCAGATCTGCCAGCGTGTAGCGCCGGATCGTCTCAGTGCGTAGAGAATCGCTTTTTCTCCGGGAGGAAGATTGGGAAAAACGATATGATTGGACGAATCCCTATACGCAGGCATCACCGAACGAATCGAAGGTATGATCAATTGATAAGCGGTTTCTTCTTCCAAAGAGGGATAATTCGCTTCTACGTTCAGAGAAACCAGACGAGTCCCCATAGAAAGAAATCGATCACAGTTAATCCAACCGAGCGTCAAGATCGGAAAAAAAACCGGCTTTGTCTTTCCCGATACGATTAAAACCTCTTCCGTAAGACGCATTTCTAAGCGATCGTTCGGTTGTGTCGCGGTCTGATTCTTGGACAACGAAGGTTGATTAGATTCAAAATTCACCTTTGACACGTTAGTCGCCTTTGATACTTCCGTAGACCAATCCACGATTCCTTCTTTGGTTTTGTTACCGTAAAAAATTTTAAAACCGGGTTCGATCGTTCCGTTAAAGGAAACCTTAGGAGGTTTTTGGGGATTCACATTCGCCTGAATTCCGGATTCCACAAACGCATTTAGAAGAATCATCCCCTTTGTCTGAATCGGTCGTCCGAGGGAGGCGGTGGTCAAACCCGATAAAAGAATATCTTCACTTTTATAATATTCGGAAACTTCAATACGAACGGAAGTCGAAATAGGATTTCCATCGGTATCCACAAGACTCCCGGCTGGGAATTGAATCTTTGTTCCTTCGTCGGCTTCGATCTCGGAATCTTTTTTTAGATCGATAACGAAGATCTGCGTCTGTTTGTAACGGGAAGTTCCGATCCATTCCTCTCGTTGAGAAGAGATAAGACGCTCCCAACTCGCACAATTCAAAACTACAAACGAAAGAAGAATCCAAACGATCCGAATACTCATAATTACCTCTGTTTCTAATTGGTATCGTGCCCGCTTTTAAGACAGACAAAATTCCCTTTAAAAAAGAGATTTCGAAATTTATTTCCAAACGTTAAAAAGAAAGAATCGAATGGCCGTACACCGGCTGTTTCGGAATAGAACTTCGATCGTTTCGGGAAATTAGCTCTTTCCGAAAAATCATACGATTCGAAATCACAGTCAGAAAACGACGAAAGAGATTATTAAAGAATCGTTCAGCGCCCCAAAAGACAAACGTCGCAATTTCCGCAACCGGGAAAGATCGTATCAAAATATCCGTATACAAATTCCCTTCTGCACTTTTCGGACTTGAGATAAAGAAGCATCTGATACAAACGTTTGAGACTTGTTTTCTTTTTTAAATCCAATAACTCCTGCGAAACAAGCGCGTCCGGCAAAGGCGCTCTCAGTCTCAAGGAATTTCTTTCCAATTCTCCCGAAGTGACTCCGTGTCTTTCAAAAAGATTAAGAACAGTTTGAAGACGATGATCGCCCCGATTCTTATGAACCACCTTGGCTTGCAGCTCTTCGTAAGTCAGGGAAGACAATTTGTCTCCGAGATGTTGCATCGCCTGAAAAACCCTTCCGATAAAAACTTCGTCCGGGTTTTGCCATTCTATAAATTCCATCAATACGGAAAGATCGTCTTGGATATAAAATACGTGACAATCGGAAGGATCTCCGTCCCTTCCCGCGCGACCGATTTCTTGATAATAACTTTCCAAGGAAGAAGGCAGTTCCGCATGAATGATCGTCCTTATATTCGGCTTATCCACGCCCATACCGAACGCATTGGTCGCAAGAAGAATCGTATCTTCCGATTTCAGAAATTGATTTTGAACACGTTTTCTCTGATCGGGAGCCAGCTGACCGTGATAGATTCTATGAGGAATTTTCTGAATGTCGAGTTTCTCGCTAAACTTTTCGATATTCTTGATCAGATTAAAATATACGATCGTACTTTCTTTTTGAGTTTTTAAAAGATCCACGATCGCTTCCGTTTTGGAAGGTTCGTCCACAAAGGTGCGGACGTCCAAAAACAAATTTGGTCTGCAGATTCCTTCATTATAGACTTCGATTTCCGATTCTTCCAATCCTATCTGACGAACAATGTCTTTCTGAATTTCTTTCGTTGCGGTTGCGGTTAACGCGATCGTAACGGGTTTGCGAAGAATCTCCCTGAATTCGGAAATTTTAGTATAATCCGGCCGAAAGTCATGACCCCACTGACTGATACAATGAGCCTCGTCGACGGCGAGAAGAGAAACTTTTCTCCTTTGAAGTGCCTCCAAAAATGCACGTTTGCGAAATCTTTCCGGAGAAACATACAAAATCTTATACTTACCTCGTTTTAGATCTTCGTAACTCCGAATTCGATCTTCTTTTGAAAGGGAAGAATTGATAAAAGCCGCATCGATTCCCAGGGCTCTTAATTTGAAAACCTGATCCTGCATCAGCGCGATCAAGGGAGAAATAACGATGGTCAATCCTTCCATCGCCAGAGCGGGTAACTGATAACAGATCGATTTACCCATTCCAGTCGGCATGATGACGAGGCAGTTCTTTCCGGAAAGAACGTCGGAGATAATCTTTTCCTGCGAAGTTCTAAAAGAAGAAATTCCGAAAAAAGTTTTGAGTTCGGCGACGGAGGGCATTCAGAATACATTCTTCGATTGATGTTTGAGAGCAAGAGAAAATGTAATTACTTGCCATCTCTCCGAATTCTTAGAATGCTCGTAATTCCGGGACCAAAAGAGGAAACGTTTGCCAGTTACTCATATCACAAGTCTATCGCTCGAAAATATCGCGGTCGAACTTTCAAAGAACATCCTCGCTGAAAGGAAAGATTCTCCCTTGCGCGCTCCCGTGATCGTGATTCCCAGCACGAATATGAAACTCTGGTTAAACCTCAATCTTTCCCGTATCGACGGGTTAACTGCCAATCTCCGTTTTTTATATTTAGAAAAAGCCCTTGAAGAATTTTATCTGAGAAGGGCCGGATTCGATTTTGATCCTTTCCAGAGAAAGTTTCCAAGTCAAGAAGCCAATCAAAGAAAAATTCTTGCGTATCTGATGGAAAATAAAGATCAAAAGGAACTTCGATTCCTACGTTCTTATCTACTAAGTATTCCCCGTGCGTTTTCACTCAGCGTAAAACTGACTTCGCTTATCAAAGATTACGAGTTGAACCGATCGAGCTGGATTTCCTCCTGGGCGAAAGAGAAAGGACTGGAACTCCCTTCGATTTCACACCGTCCATCTCCCTTTCCGAAAGAGGACGAATATTATATTTTCCAAAAGGAACTCTATCAAAAAGTTTTTCTTAGTTCGAAAGAAGCGGCCACTTTGGTTCAATTTCTACTGAAAGAGTCGCAAAAAAATCCAAAAGTTTCTCCGAAGGAATTTCCTTCGCTTCATCTTTTTTGTTTGTCCAATCTTTCGGACACTTACCTTGGAATTTTAGAATCTCTTTCCAAACGGGATCAACTCCCGATCTATCTCTATCAATTTCATACAGGCGCAAAAAAAATTCAGCGCGATTCTTACGGTCCTCGAAATTGGTCAGGTCCGCAAGTTCATCTTGCCGCGAGAATGGAAAACTTAGAGCAAGGCGCATCCAAAAATATCGAAACTTCCGATCCCTTTCCTCCGAAACTAAACTCTCTCAGAGCCTTGCTGGACGGAAAACCGAAACAAGAAATCGGAATCCTATCGGATTCATCGGTGCGCTTTTGGAACGCGCCTTCCGTTTATCGCGAAATGGAAGCCGCCACAAACGATATCCTCTATAAGATGAATCGAAATCCACGACTAACGTATTTGGATTTTGCGATTCTTGTAACGGATATGAAAGTCTATCGCCCCGCCGTTGAATGGGTGTTTGACGGTGGAATTCTTTTGCAAAGTTCGCAAGACGGAAAGACCGTCGATCCGCTCCCGATACGAAAAAAAATCCCGTATTCCCTCACCGACATCAAGGCAAACGACGCTTCGTTATTGTATAGGGCTCTGATCTGCATCTGGGAAATTTGTTCCGGCGCGACGATAGAAAAAAATAACCTGCTTCGTCTGCTCAGAAATCCCCTTTTAAAGAAAAAACTTCGGATCCAATCACAGACAATTCTCGATCTGGAGAACATGATTGATTCCACCGGAATGATCTACGAAGAAGAAGGACGTGAATCCGATTCTTTTCAGATCTCGAACGTTATGAGAAGAATCCGATTGTCGTCGATTCTTTCAAAAGAGACCGCGTGGACAAAATACAAAATTCCTCCAATCGATCTCGAATCGGACGAAAACTCTTTTTATCTTTCCACTTTCTGGGAAATCATACTCAAGACTAAAAGAAACATTCTTTCAGTTTACAAGGAAAAAAATAACCAATGGACCCAGGAATACTTTAGAATATTAAGAAGTTCTTTAGAAGAACTTTTTGATTTTTCGGAAGAATACGAACAGGAAGGAAAACTTTTTATTAGCTGGCTGGAATCCCTCGGCGGATGGGAAGGAATCCGGCTTGAAAACGAAAAGGAAGGGGTCGCGCTCCTCAAGTTCATCACCGAACAGACCTTCGATCAAATTCCGTATCGAAAAGGAGCGTATCTAACCGGCGGAGTAACCATCTCTCTCCTACAACCGATGCGGCCGATTCCATTTAAACACATTTATATCCTGGGATTGGGAGAAGGAAAATTCCCTGGAAACAACGATCGTTCACAACTCAATCTCAGAAAGGATTTCAAAGAAGAATGGGATATCTCCCGAAAGGAGATTCAAGAATCACTTTTATGGGAGACGATTCATTCCGCAAAGGAATCCCTTACCTTGAGTTACGTCGGAAAAAATCTTCAGGAAGACAAAACCTTCGAACCCTGCTCGCATCTTTTCGAAATCATGGAATCGTTCGAAACCAGCGAAGCGATTCAACTTCCACTGCATTCGTATAGTATAAAATACGAACATACCCCGGAAGAACTTGCACAAGGACTGGTGAGCTTCGATTTTTCAAGAGTATGGATCAACGGAGACAGAAACGATCCAAATATTTTAGGCCGTTTTCAAAAGCCGGAGGATTTAAAAAAGAGCCAGACTACCCTTTCCGTCAACGAAATCGACCTCCGTGAAATTTCGCAATTTTTAAGCGATCCTCTGGATGCGTATCTAAAAAAGAAGCTGGGCATGTATTTGGACGAGGAAGAATCCGCCGAAACGAAGGAAGAGCCCTTCGATCTGGACGCGATCGCAGAAACCAATATATTAAAAAAAATGCATGCACTCATGATGCCGAATATAGTCTCAAAGGACCCCTGGGCATGGGACGAAAAAACGATATCCGATGCGTTGACTCCTATATTAGAATTGGAAAAAAGATCGGCTCGATTTCCTCAGTCGGTTTTCGGAAAAATTCAGGAAGCCGAACTTCTAGGATATCTTCGTCTTACGAGTGAACTTCTATCGAGCTGGAAAACCCTCTTCCAAGGCGGAGAATATTATTCTTATCTGAGTTTGGGAGACACCGGATTGCCCGAAGAACTTTGTAAAAAATTCCCCGAACTAGAAGTGTTGTCGAAATCCGGCAAAACATTAAAAATAAAAGGAGAATGGGAACACGTCGTGGAAAAAGAAGGCGTTCTTTATTGGCTTTTTCCCAAGAGCCTCGAAGACAAACCTTCCGAGAATTATTACGGCTACAAAGACTATTGGAAGGTGATGAGTTTTCCGTTCCTTACGGGAGTCGCCTTTTCCGCATTAGGTGAAAATTTTAAAATCTATTCCTTTAAGGCCCGGCCTTCCGAAGATACAAAAAAGAAAAATTTTCTCCCGATACAATATATACCGGAAGAATCTTCGCAAGGACGGGAATACTTTCGGAAGATTATGGAGTTTTATCTCCGAGAAGAACCCGTTTTTTTTCCGAGAAAAGCGTTTCTCGGTTACTATGTAAAAAATATCCAGGGGGCCGCGGGAAAAAAGGCGACGCCGGATAACGTAGCCAAGTTCGACGACGAAATCGCGTGGAAAAACTATCTCAAGGAAGAATTGGATTCGATCCAAGAAGATCTTTCTCCCCTCGTAAAACTTTATCGTCAAACGTCCGAATTGATTTTGAGCTCGGAGATTCGTTGGGCTAAAGACTTCTACAAACCTTTCTTGGACTGGAGAAAGGATCTATGAGCGGACTGACTCGTCCTTATAAATTAAAATCCAGCTTTATAGAAGCATCCGCGGGAACCGGCAAAACATATACGATCATGGAGATCGTAGGGGATCTGGTTCAAGAATATAAAATTCCACTTACAAACATCCTGATTCTAACATATACCGAAAAAGCCGCCGGCGAACTCAAAGAACGACTTCGAAAAAAATTACTCCAATCGGATCTTACCAAGGAGGCCAGAGAGCTCGATCAGGTTACGATTTCAACTATACACGGATTTTGTAATATGATTCTCCAAGAATATCCCGTGGAAACCGAAACACCCTCCAACTGGATCTTGACGGATGCTAAAGAAAGACTGAGAATCGCACTCTATCGCCTTCAACACGAAGAATGGAAAAACCGGGTGGATCCTAACGAATTGGAGTCCTTACTTTCCGAATCCAATTATTTGGAGAACCGGGATCGGATCCTTTCAGCGGGGGCAAAAATTTTGAGCGGAAAAAATTATTCATATAACAACGATTTTGCGACAATATCCCGAGAGAATTTTCTACAAAAAACGGCACTGATCGCAAAGGAAATGGTGGAAGAAGAATTCAAAGACGGGGAATGGATGAGTTACGATCAGATGATTCTGAAAACGAAAGACTCTCTGAAAAATCCGTTTCTAAAAACGGCGCTTCAAAACAGATATCAAATCGGGATCTTAGACGAGTTTCAGGATACGGACGCCGCGCAGTATGAGATTTTTTCACAGTTATTCTTAGATTCCAATCCGCAAGAATCCCAAAGAGCTTTGTATCTCATAGGAGATCCGAAACAATCGATCTACGGTTTCCGCGGCGCCGACATCGGGACTTATTTGAGCGCAAAAAAAGACCTCGAAAAAATTCACGCCGAAGAAATTCCGCTCGATATAAACTACCGATCCGTTCCCGAACTGATAAAAGGTTATAACGAAATCTTCGGAGGCAAAACCGGAGAAAAAAGTTTTTTCCCAATTATAGAAAAAGGATTCGAAACACAACCGATTCTTTACACAGACGTAAAACATCCCGCAAACGAAGGGAAGATCCGCCTGAGCCGTCGACACAAGGAAGGTCCGATTCAGATCGTTCGTTTTCAGGGAAGAGAAACCTGGAAGACTGACGATGCGAGAATCGCCTGGGGACAATTTATCGCGGAGGAGATCCTCAAATTAGCCTCTCCCGAAAATTCTTTCTCTTATGAAACCTACGACGAACGTTCCAAAACTTTTCAGGAAAGAAGACTCAACTTCAAAGAGATCGCAATTCTGGTCAAAAGCAAGGCCGAAGGAAAACTCGTCGAACAGGCGTTAAAGCTTCGAGCGATTCCTTGTTCCTTTTACAAACAAGAAGGAATCTATCAATCGCCCGAATCGATTCAGATCTTAAATATTTTAGAATGCCTTCTCGATCCGAACAAACCCTCTTCGTATCGCAAACTTCTTTTTGGAGATTTGTTTCAAGTTCATCCGAATAACCTTCCATTTTTCGACGAACACTCCATCGATTCCTATGAAAAATCCATACTTGACCGCTGGAAAGTATTGGCGATGGATCGTAAGTTCGCGGAACTTTTTCGATCCATCGAAGAGGACAGCAGAATCTTTCTGACCGAAGAAGAAGCCGACATAGCATGGGAAAGAAAAAGAACCAACTACAGACAGATCTTTCGAAAACTTCTTCAGTTTCAAATAGCAAACCAAGCCGGGCTCGAAGAAGTATTAGAAGAATTGAAACAACTTCAGTCTGAAAAAAGAAACGAAGAGGAACTTCCCCTATTCGAAAGGGAAACCGAAAAAGACGCCGTTCAAATTCTTACCTTACACGCATCCAAGGGTTTGGAATGGCCTGTCGTATTCTTATTCAATCTTTCCGGAAATTTCACGCCAGAGGTCTACGACTATCCTTTTGCGGAGCCTGAAAACGGTAGGACTTGGAAGTTGAGTCTTTGGGATACCGAAGAAGAATTGAAAATTAGTAAAGAAGAATATTCTTATCAAAATCTCAACGAAAACAAGCGACTTCTCTATGTGGGTATTACACGTCCCAAGATTAGATTGTATCTTCCTTTTTTCACTCCGCTTAACAACTGGAAGACGAGAGACTCCGCCTATTTCAAGATTCTTTATCCGAGACTCCAGGCGATTCTGGAGAACGAACCGAATCCGGAGTTTTTTCAACTCGTATCTTGGACTCCGCGGAATTTGGAACGAAGCGAACAAATCATTCATAAACGAACCGTGCCGACGGAAGTTCGTTTTACTCCGTTGATCCTGCAGGAATCGAATTCTCCAAAGACGGTATGGATCCACAGTTATTCTTCCTTAAAATCCAAGGCGAATGTCGCTTTAAACGATGAGGCTCTTTCCGTTTTGGAAGGAGGAAGTTTTTTAAAGTCGGACGAAATCGAAGATTCTCATTTGGAAATGGAAGACGAACTTCCGTCGTCCGCTGCGACGGGTTCTTTTTTACATCTCCTTTTGGAGGAATTAGACTTCTCGCTTTTTGGAACAAAAACTTCGAAAGAACTTCTCAACAACGAACTTATCGTTTCTAGGATGAACTTTCATCTCGACTATTTTCAACTTTCTAAAACGAAACAGAAAGATACCGAACCGGAAAAGGATGTCTACAAAAGAAGAGCCTGCGAAATTCTCTGGAACTCTTTGAATGCAAAAGTCCCGGCTTTGAATCAAACCTCGTTTCGTCTTTTGGACATTCCAAAAACGAAAAGAGTTTCAGAGATGGATTTTCACTTGGACTTGGATCCGGAAAGAAACGGCCCCGGCAATTATCTAAAAGGTTCCATCGATCTCGTCTTCGAATTTGAGAATAAATTTTATCTCGCAGATTATAAATCCAATCTTCTTCAGGACTATTCCCTATCCTCGTTGAAAAAAAGTATCGAAAGTCCGGAAAGCAGATACAATCTTCAAAGGGATATCTACGCGATGATCCTTTTCCAATATCTAAAGAATATTTTCGGGGAAAAGGAGGCGTTTCAAAAACTCGGAGGAGTTTTTTACTTCTATCTCCGAGGAATGAAACCCGGAGAAGACAAAGGAATTTATTCCGACTTCGATTGGTCCTTGGAAAGATTAAACGAAATCAAGGACGACTTACGTCTTTTGACAAGTCAGAATTGGGAGAATTTTCTATGATGGAAGAATTGTTCCCGTCCTGGACTACGAAGTTAAAAGAAGACATCCTTGCGCTTACCGAGCTCGAATCCAAAAAGAAAACTAATTCGAAATTTTCCGAGGAGACTCCGGATAGTTTATTAGAAATTCTGAATGAACTCTGGAAAGCCGGTGAAGACGGAAATTTGTGTATTCCTGTCCGGAAAGAATGGAAAAATTTTCTCAGAACAAAACCTCCGGCTTTGATCGTCGAAAAGATCGGAAATACCGAATGGATTTTTTTTGAAAAGACGTTCCGCACCAAAACTGAACTTGAAACTCGCCTTCACGAAATCATTAGCGAAACCGTCCGACTCGAAACCGATTTAGAAAAGGCCGACCGAATTCTCAAAACCCTGGAATCCAAAAGTTTTCCTCTCAAAAAAGGCCAGGTTCGATCGATCTGCTCCTGTCTTTCCTCCTCGTTTCAAATCATAAGCGGCGGGCCAGGAACCGGAAAAACGACCGTAGTCGCATTCTTATTACAAATTTTGAATGAACTGGGCGAACTCCCGCCGCCGGACGAGATTGCCCTCGTGGCGCCGACGGGCAGAGCCGCTCAAAGATTGACGGAGTCCATTCAGGAAAATCTCAAAAAAATTTCGAACACGGAAGAGAATTCACTTCTGAGAGGACAAACCATTCATGGACTTCTTTCCTACAAACATTCGTTAGGCGGCTTTTACTACAATCAAGAACGATACCTTCCCCATCGACTGATTATCGTAGACGAAGTTTCCATGGTGGATTTGAATCTAATGCTTTCCTTGTTTCAGGCCTTACCGAAAAATTCATCGTTCCGCCTGATTCTCATAGGAGATCCGAATCAACTTCCTTCGGTTGAAAAAGGCGCCGTGTTAAGCGACTTCCTATCTATCTTAGAATCCGAAAAAGGGACTTATATCTCCAAACTCGAAGAAAGTAACCGTCAAAAGAAAAACGCCCAAGGGGAAGTTTCACAGATCGTCACCTTAGCGGAGGAAATTTTAAAGTATGCCCCTGAAAATTTGAATCTTGGGACAAAAATAAACGATACGTTTCCAAAGACGAAAAGCATCGGAGAAGAAGTCGTCTACGAAAGCCAGGTCGTGTGGCTGCAAAAGACCTCGGCCCCCGATCAGGATGTTTTAACAAGGGACGAGGTTGTAGAACTACTTTGGGAAAAAATTTTTTTACCGCAAATTTCACGGATTGGACTTTGGAAAGTCAAGGATGGAACCGAGTTTACCGACTTTGATTTTATCCGAACATTCCAAAGAGAACTCGGAAGATTTCGCTGTCTCACCGTTTTTCGAAACGGATATTGGGGAGTGGAATCGATTCAATCCAAGATCATAAATCTTGCGGCGCAGGATCTTTATGGAAGAATTACGTCTTCCCCTTCTCAAAATTTATTTCCGAAAAGGCTCGCAAAACGACTCTACTTTGTAGGACTCCCTGTCTTGATCACACAAAACGACAAAAGCAGAAAACTATTTAACGGAGATATCGGACTCGTTCTCAGAATAGGTGACACCGGAGAATTAAGGGCCGTCTTTCCGATCGAAAATCGACTTTATTCTTTTGCCTTGGATACACTTCCGGAACACGAACCGGCTTTCGTGATGAGCATTCACAAAAGTCAAGGATCCGAATATGACACAATTCTAATTTACCTTCCGGATAGAGCGGAGTCCGCCGAGTCCAATTCTCAAAAATTACTCAACCGGCAAATCCTTTATACCGGAATCACTCGTGCAAAAAATCAAGTTATCCTTGCTGGAAACCCGAAGACATGGGAACTCGGAATCGAAAACGTCCAAAAGAGAAACACGGGGTTTCGTTGGAATCAGAATCGATAAGCGCTTTTTTACGAAACATCCGATTACAAGAAAATAGATTTCATTTATAAAAAGATTGCGAATTCCCTCTTTTTATATTATGAAGGACCGTCATGAATCGGCTCATAAGTGGAAAGATTCCACATTTCTTTTTTTGGATTTCCATTTCCGGATGGATTCTTGGGCAGGTCCACTGCAAGCCGATCCAGGAATCGGGCCCGACCGCGAAAGAAGGAGTTTTGATTCTTTCAAAAGATCTGCTGGCAAAAAATACGGTCGTTCCGCTGGAAGGAGAATGGGAATTTCAGGAAGGTTTTGAAAAAAAGGAAGCCGCAGGTTATATATCGGTTCCCGGTTTTTGGGGAAATAGCGGATTTCCTGCTTTCAAAAACAAGGCGTTCGGTACGGCGACTTACAAACTCAAAGTTGTCGGCCTCGATCCTGGAGAATACGCGATCAAGTTTCATGAGATCCACAACGCGTATCGGGTTTTTATCAACGGAAAATTGCTTCTGGAATTCGGAAGACCTTCCCAAAATCCGGAAACGGAAGTAAGAAGAATAGGAAAACCGATCGTTCACTTTCGCGTTGAAAACCAAAACGCTCCTCTTGAAATCATATTACAAATTTCGAATTGGTTTGAGGCGGTCGGCGGGATTCGAAGAACCCCGGAGCTCGGAAATTTTGAAACCATCCTGAACACTGATAAAACAAAAAGAAAACTGGACTTTCTTACGTTTGGAGCCTTGCTTTTTTTCGGATTTTCGAGTTTTTTTTTCTATCTTTTGACAAAGGAGGAATCGTCCTCCATTTATCTTTCCCTTGTTTGCGCGACCTTGGGTTTAAGGATCTTTTTTACCGAAGAACATTATATCTTCGAAGCTTTCCCGGATTTCCCCCCCTTGCTCGAATTCAGAATCGATCAAGGAAGTCTATTTTTTCTCGCGGCCGTTTTTTTAAGTTATATCCATTCATTATTTCCTAAAGAATTTAAAACTTTACCGTATCGTATATTCGTTATTCCTAATTTTTTCATGCTCGGAATTTTTTGGATGTTCCAGGGAAAACCATTGGAAACTCTTTTTGAAGCGTATCTGATCTTTATGTTCCTTCTTATCCTAGTCGTTTTTGTTGTAATGATACAAGCGGCATTGCGTAGAAGAACCGGCTCCGTCGTGTTCTTAATATCCTGTCTTCTTCTTTTAATCGGAGCTTTGAACGATACCCTCTCTCGTTTGGGATTGATCCCCACTCCCTACATCGTACCTTACACCTTCTTATTATTTATCGCGTTCCAATCGGTTTTGATTTCGATTCGCTATCGAAGTCTTTTAAAGTTTACCGATTCTCTTAATCGAGAACTTCAAGTTAAATTCAGAGCAATTTCCGCTTCGATCCAGGAGGCGATACTCGTATCGGACGTATCCGGAAAAATTCTTTTTTGGAACGAAGGAGCCGTGAAAATTTTCGGATGGGAAGGAGAGGAAATACTCGATTCTCCGTTGGAAAGAATTCTTCCCGAGAGGATTCGGAATAAACATAAGAAAGCATTTCGAAGATTTTTTGCATCCGGAAGAAAAAACAATCCTTCCCAAACGATAGAATTGATCGGTTTAAAAAAAGATAATACTGAATTTTCCTTAGAACTTTCGCTCACACACTGGATCCTCGAAAAAGAACGGTATATCGGACTGATCATCCGAGACGTAACTCAGAGAAAGAATCTGGAATCTCAGAGAGACAGGGCTCTCAACCTTCTTCAATCGGATCTTCATACCGCTGAAAAATTGCAGAAGTCCATGTTTCCCAGTCCTCATACACAGGATTGGCCGTTTGTTTGGTCGGTTTTATATCTTCCTATGGGACCAATCGGAGGCGATCTCTACGACATTCGAAAAACCAAGAACGGCTCTTGGAGATTTTTTATAGCGGATGCAACCGGACACGGAACGCAAGCGGCCCTTTTGACGATGGCGATCAAGGCAGACTACGATACGGTCGAGGAAACGGATTCTCAACCCGGAATTATATTAGAACAATTGAATCAAAAGATCCATCCTATGTTTCATAATCTGAATTCTCTTTTTACCGCCTTTATTCTTGACTGGGATCCGGATTCGGGAAGAATTCATTACGCTTCCGGAGGACATCCGGAACAAATCATTCTTGCCGATAACACAAAGGTTGTATTGCCGAAAACGGGTCCAATCCTAGGCCTGAAGTCTTCGGCGAAGTTTCAGACTCGATCGTATCGATTCGATTCTCCATTTCGGCTTTTTCTTTTTTCGGACGGAGCCTTCGAAGTATTTGATAAGAATCTAATGCAGCTCTATGGAGAAGAACGATTTCATTCTTATCTACACGAGAACTCGCGGACTCCGATCTCCGAAATTCTGGATTCTCATTTGAAAAGTCTTTATCATTTTAGGGAATCTCGAGAATTAACGGACGATCTTACTCTCCTTGCGATCACGTTAGGGGAATGAATGCAATTTCTTTCTTAATGAGTTTTTCGAAATCCTGCTGGGCTGAAAAATAGGTTCCGCTATTTTTGGCATTCTATCCATTGTATTAAACAAGGTCAGAGAAGAATTAAAAGTATGAAACGGCAATCCTCCATTGTTTCCATCAATAATCTTTCGAAGTCGTATTCGAACGGTTTCCAAGCGTTGAAAAATGTTTCTTTGGAAATTCAGGAAGGCGAAATTATAGCCTTACTTGGACCCAACGGCGCCGGAAAGACGACGCTCATCTCAATCATCTGCGGAATCGTAAATCCGAGCGACGGTTTTGTTCACGTGGCCGGAAAGGATATTCTGACTGATTTTCGATTTACGCGCTCGAAGATCGGACTGGTTCCTCAGGAACTGAGCGTTCACGCGTTTGAATCCGTTTGGGCGACGGTAAGTTTTACGCGCGGTCTGTACGGAAAAGCGCCTAACCCGAGTTATATCGAAAAACTTCTAAAATCGCTTTCTCTTTGGGATAAAAAAGACAGTACGATCATTACACTTTCAGGCGGAATGAAACGAAGAGTTCTGATCGCAAAAGCCCTCTCGCACGAACCCGCCGTTCTTTTTTTGGACGAGCCCACGGCCGGCGTCGACGTCGAACTTCGAAAAGATATGTGGAACATCGTCCGTAATCTGCGGGAAAACGGAGTTACGATCATTCTAACCACGCATTATATCGAGGAAGCTGAAGAGATCGCGGACAGAATCGGCGTGATGAACAAAGGAGAATTGATCTTAGTGGAAGATAAGAAAATTCTAATGCAAAAACTGGGAAAAAAACAGATCATCCTCGACCTCAGCCAGAGTTTAAAAAAATTACCTTCCACTCTAAAGACAAAAGGGTTGGAGCTTTCTAAAAACGGAAAACAACTCGTTTATACTTACGATTCTCACGCGAAACAAACCGGAATCTCCGCCCTTCTTCAAGAATTAAAAAAAGCTAAGATAGAGTTTCAGGATCTGAATACGACTCAGAGTTCTCTGGAAGAAATTTTTGTCCAATTGGTAAAGGAGTCAGAATGAATCTGCACGCAATCAAATCCATTTATATCTTTGAAATGTCCAGAACCTGGAGAACCCTGTTCCAGAGTATCGCTTCTCCCGTCCTTTCGACTTCCTTGTATTTTATCGTCTTCGGTTCCGCGATCGGCTCTCGAATCCAAAAAGTGGACGGAGTCGATTACGGATCTTTCATAGTTCCTGGTCTGATCATGTTATCCTTATTGACTGAAAGTATTTCGAATTCTTCCTTCGGAATTTATTTTCCAAAATTCACCGGAACGATCTATGAGATTCTCGCAGCTCCGATTTCTATGATTGAAATTGTGATAGGCTTTGTCGGCGCCGCGGCTACGAAATCCGTAATTCTAGGTACGATTATGCTCGCGACCGCATCCTTGTTTGTTCCCGTGAGAATCGCACATCCTTTTGTGATGATTCTTTTTCTTCTTCTTACTTCGATTTCTTTTAGTCTTTTCGGTTTTATCATCGGGATCTGGGCCGACAGTTTCGAAAAACTTCAGATCATCCCGATGTTGATTATTACCCCGCTCGTATTTCTCGGTGGAAGTTTTTATTCAGCTAGCATGCTCCCTCCTTTTTGGCAAAAGGTTACACTTTTCAATCCGGTGCTTTATCTTGTGAGCGGCTTTCGTTGGAGTTTTTATGAAATTGCGGACGTGAGCGTCGGCGTAAGTTTAGGAATGGTCTCCATCTTTTTAAGCGTTTGTCTGCTTTTGGTTTGGTGGATTTTCAAAACCGGTTATAAGATCAAAAAATAATCTTAGAATATTCAATTTTTATTACGTTCTCTTTTTTTTCTGGGAATGTAATAAAAGCCTTGATCGATTTTATAATTCTCGCTTTCCTACGTCCTCAAAAGTGAGCGGGATCGATCTCGTCGCTTTTGCTTCCAAGTTTAAATTCAAAAGTGGCCGTTATGAAAGCAAATCAAACTTCGTTCTCGGGCAAAAAGATATTCATTTCCGGCGGTTCGACCGGAATAGGGAAAGGTCTTGCCCTTGAGTTCGCAAAGAATGGGGCCAGCATCGTAATTTTGGCAAGAAGTAAAAAAACTCTCGAAGAAACCGTGAAGGAACTTAGAACGGTCGGACCTCAAGACGCGATCTACGATTTTGCAGTGGCGGACGTCTCCGATATTTCGCAAGTAAACATGGCCGCCCAAAAAACACTCCGAACTCTGAACGGTTTGGATCTGTTGGTTTGTAACAGCGGTTATGCGAAGGTGGGAAAGGTAAACGATCTCGAAGAGTCCGATTTTCGAAATCTGATGGATATTAATTTTTTCGGTCACGTAAACGTGATCCGAGCGTTTCAGGATCACTTTATAAAACAAAATTCCGGAGATATCGTTTTGATTTCTTCCATGCTCGCCACATTTTCGATCTACGGGTACGGAGCCTATTCCGCGAGCAAATTTGCGATTACCGGATTCGCGCAGTCTTTGCGTCAAGAAATGATGCTTCACAACGTTCGAGTGAAAATTTTTCTTCCTCCTACTACTGAAACGCCGGGGCTCGTAAAGGAAAACCGGGATAAACCCGACCTCGTAAAAGAAATCGAAATGGGTTCAGCTCTCAACGCCACACATTCCGTAGAGAAGGTTTCCAAAGCGTTCCTCTCCTGGTTTCCCAAAAAACGTTTTATCGGTTACGCCACTTGGGATTCTTGGCTTCAGTATTTTCTAGTGAGACATTTTCCGGAATGGACCCTACTTCTTGCGGATGGAGAATTGAAATCGGCTCAAAAAAGATTGGATCGTAGAAAGGCGGACGACTTGCAATAGATAATAGATTCTATTTTTAAAATCTATTATCGTTCTCGTAAAATTGAAATGGATTTTGTCTCCTAAATTTGTTCGGAACATTTCCGTTGCCCAAAAAAAGGGACCACTGATCGGATCCCTTCCAATGTGCGACCAAGGGAACGAACTCACTCGTTTTTCTTCAATTCCGTTTCTACGGTTCGTTCAATGCATATAAAGTCTCAAAACGAACCTGCCGCCCTTCCCTTCTCTGGAAAGATTGAATATTAGAAAAGGATGTTTTTATTCGGATCTCAATCGATCAACGAGTCCGTTTCCTTTGGGAAGAACCGAAAATAAATTCAAACTTCAGTCATCCTCGATTCAGAGAAGTTAGCCTTTTCGAAAGCCGCGGAATCTTCGTAAAAGTGATAACCCAAAATACGGTTGTCTCTGATAATACATTTCAAAGCCCAATCACTGCTGAATAAATTTCCGGTTGTCTTCAACTTGTGGACGAAACTTCCGCTCGCGAATGCGACGTCTCCTTCTCCTATTACCGAATCGACCGAAAACGCCTTTGTTTCAAAAAACGTTCCTAAGTTGGTAAGAAATTTTTGAAGTCCTTCTTTCCCGTTGTAGGAGCCGTGTAAACCAGATCTGGCCGGATCATTTCTTACCGCGACGACAGAAACGTCGTCGTGAAAAAGGCTTAAAATTCCCTCAAAATCCCCCTTTCCGAATGCGTTGAAAAAGCTCTTCACAACCTCGGCGCTTTTTTTTGTGTTTTCCATTGTATTTAATTCTCCTTAATTGTAGATTATCTACAATTATATAGACTATTTCCGTTTAAATAATTGCAGATAATCTACAATTATTTCATTAAATCTTCAATTTTTTGTTCTTTAAAAAACCTGGAAAGTGCGATCCGATGACTAAAGAAACCTCGATTCAGAGACGGAAGGTAGATAAGGATGAAAAAGAGTTCCAATTTGAAAGATAAAAACAATTCCGATCGGAAGGATTTGGACATCGATTTAGAAATCCTCGGGAAACTTGTGGTCGGGATCGGAGAAGTTTCGGAAATCACTCAAATCCCGATTCGAAAGATTCGCTACTGGGAAGAAAAAGGAATTATCAGTTCCGTCACGGAAGAAGAGGGAAAAAATAGAAGATACGATTATTTGAATATAAAGAAAATATTATTGATTAAGGAACTTTTGGACGAGGGTTTTACTCTCGAGGCGGCGGCTACTAAAGTGGAAAATCGAATCGCAACCGTCAATTCGGTATTTGAACGGCTCACACAATCTAAAAAGCCGAAAATTTAGAACAAAACTCGTCCTCAAAAGTGGAAGACGAGTTTTTTAAAACCTATTTAGAAGCAGCCGGTTCCCGGGAAACCACCTTGGAATAAACCTTGTAGAGCGATTTATTTCCTCCGGGCGGTTTGCCTATATCGATCCCGGCTTTCAAAAGTTCGGTTTTCAATTCCTTTCGAAACGCGTGGTAGTCGACCTCCACCGCGTGACGTTGCCCTCCTCCGAATGAAAAATGCGGATGTTCGATCTCGTTTTGAATCGCGGCTTTTAGATCTTTTGGTCTTTCATACTTTCCTAATATTTCCATACAAGCAAGTTTGGCCTGATAATCCGCCATCGGCCAAATACAACCGACGGGCTGAAAGAGTCCGATAAAATAAAGATTCTTATAATCGTTGTGCATCATTTTTCTAAAAAGCGGAATTTTTTCCACATGTTGAAAATCGATGAAAGACTTATCAAAAAAAGGAAACGTGGTCCAAAACCCGGTACAAGCGCAGATGATATCAAAGTGTTCTCTATCTCCGTTTACAAACTCGACTTCCTTTCCGTGAAGAGCTTTGATCGCAGGTCGCGGTTTGATTCTTCCATGACGTATAAAATCCAAAAGATCTGAGTTTAAGGTCGGGTGATGGCTCAAAGCCAAAGTTGTGTTTTCCGGAAGACCGTAATTCTTATAAGGTCCTTGGAGAATATGAAGAAGCTTGGTCAGAGCGAATTGTTTTATCTTGGACGGAATCCAGCTCGGAGTCAACGCGGCAAAAACATCGGAAGGCATTCCGAAGAGAAACTTTGGAAAGAACCACTGTGGACTTCTCATCGATAACTTTACTGTATTGGCGACACGCGCGGATTCTACGGCGACGTCGCACGCGGAATTCCCCGCACCTATGACTAAAACGTCTTTTCCCTTCCACTCGTTTGTAACTCCTTTGAAATCGTGAGAATGTATAAATTTTCCGGTAAACTTTCCCGGATACTCCGGATATTTCGGATTCCAGTGATGTCCGTTCGCGACCATAAGAACGTCAAAGATCTCAACCTTCTTCTTTTTGGAAGCGTCCAAATAATCGACCTTCCACTTTCCATCCTCCATTCTTGTAATCTTTTGGATCGTATGATTGAATCGAATTTTTTTATACACTCCGAAATGTTTCGAATACGATTCGAAATAAGCTTGGAGTTGTTTATGATTCGGATATTCGGGATAGTCTTCGGGCATCGGATAGTCTTCGTATTCGGACCAAGCTTTGGAGCTGATGATATGTGTGTTTTCATAAACGCTGGAATGTCCGGTTTTAGAATTGAATACCCAGTTTCCGCCGACCTTATCGTTCTTTTCGAAAACGACCACTTCCAATCCGTATTGAACGCAATTCTTTGCGGCGGCGATTCCGCTCGGACCCGCTCCCACTACGCAAACTTTGATATTCGGCTTCATCCAATTCTCCTTTACTTTCCCGAGAACATTCGTTGACGAATTCTCAAATCCAACAAATGTTACATTTTCGAAAGACCTTAGTGAATTCTCATTTGAGCGCAAGAATTTTTTGAACCTTGGAAAGAAACTATAAATAACAGATGTTAGACCTTAAATCAAAAACAAAAAAACATCCGAATTCTAAGAATCTAAAATCTCAGACAAAGTCGAGAGTTCCTCTGCAGGAGCGTTCCCAACAAAGGGTTGCGATCGTTTTAGAAACCGCAGAGAGAATTTTAGAAAAGATTGGCCCCGAAGAGACTTCGATCCCGGAAATTGCAAAGGTTTCCGGAATTCCAAGGGCGAGCATATATCAATTTTTTCCGGACAAGTATGCGCTTTTTACATATCTCGCCGAAAGACATCTCGCAAAAGTCGGAGAGATTCTCGCGACCAAGGGCGCGAAAAATCCGAAAGTTCAATGGGAGAAATTGGTCGGCGTTTTGGTAAACGCGGCCTCGGATTATTACGATTCTACGCCGGTCGCCAGCATGCTTGTGTTAGGCGGTCCTTTTAGCAGAAACGCCTATCTCGCTCAGGAGATTACGATCGACCATATCGGTGAGGGAGTTCGCGTTCAACTGGCAAATCTGGATTCTCCCTTGATTCTTCCCAAGAAGCCGGACGTTGCGACGCTCGGAGTGGAAATCGCTTTTGCGTGTATGAAAAGGGGTTATTATCAAGAGAATAAAATTTCAAAGATGATGAGGGCCCAAGCCGCAAACGCCGTGATCTCTTATTTTCATAATTGGTCGAAGTAGCGTCATCGCTTGTTTCGAAATTCTTATTCTATGATTCCGTTTTGATCTGAGTGTTTTTGCGATTTTCAAAACATTCTTCTTTTTTGTCACAGAACCGAAAGAGACCCGTCTTCTTTTTTAGAAAAGGAGATATTATGGAAACCAGATTGAATTACGCGAAGGTTTATCCTGAGTCGTTACAGGCTATGTTGAAGATGGAAAACTTTGCAAAACAAGGTGGAATCGAGCCCGTTCTTTATGAATTGATTAAGATCCGTTCTTCTCAGATCAACGGTTGCGCTTATTGTATCGATATGCATACCAAAGATCTGAGAGCCATGGGGGAAGCCGAAAAAAGGATCTACCTTTTGGATGCATGGAGAGAAGCAACTTTCTATTCCGAAAAAGAAAAGGCCGCTCTCGAATTAACCGAAAAGATTACGAAAATTTCGGAGGTCGGAGTTCCGGATGAAACCTATGAGAGAGTGAGAAAACATTTCGGAGAAAAAGAATTCGTAGCGCTCATCCTTGTGATCAACACGATCAACTCTTGGAATCGACTCGCGATCGCCACGAGAATGCACGCAAACTGAAGTTTTTTTATGTGAGAACTTTTGTTTTTTAGAATGTGATAAGAAGACTTTGCCGACGTTAGAAATAATTCTCCGTCTGCAAAGACGACTCATAAAAATTGGATTTTCCGGTTTGTGGGAACTCCCTCTTTTTTAAAACAAAGACATCGTTGCAGAACCGAACGAAAGTGGGAACTCCTCATCAATAGTCTTCGTCGGACCAGCCTACGTTGTTTAAAAAATCCTCATAAGAACCGTCGAAGATCCGAATCGTATCGTTATCGAAAACAATCAGTTTCGTCGCAACGGCGCGGAGGTGCATCTCGTTGTGAGTCACCATGATCACGGAACCTTCAAACTCGTCTATGGCTTCGATGAGAGAATCGCAAGATTGCATGTCCAAGTGGTTGGTAGGTTCATCCAGATAGAGGAGATGACAAGGAGTTACAAGAATTTTACCCAGAAGAACTCGACTTTTTTCACCACCGGATAAAACCTTAATCTTTTTGAGGGCTTGATCTTCGGAAAACATAAGACCGCCAGCGATATTTCTCGCTTGCCATTCCGTGCAGGACTTATCCGAACTCATAATCTCTTCCACGACGGTCGCATTCTCGTTTAGATTGAGTTTGTTCGTCTGTCCGAAATATCCTTCTTTTAAGATAGGATGTTTTTTGACCGTTCCAGAAGAGGGAACGTTTTCACCCGCGAACATCTTTAGAAGCGTAGATTTACCTTTTCCATTCTTACCGATGATACAAATACGATCCCGATTTCCAACGCTGATCGAAAAATTCTCGATCAAAAAAGGTTCTTTGCCGTCGTAAGAAAAAGAAAGATCCTCTGCGGAAAGCATCTGACTCGCGGCAAAGGGGGCGCTGTTGAAATACAATTCCATATCCTGGATCTGTTCAAGGGCCTTCATCTCTCCTTGTTTTTCCAACTTCTTCACACGAGACTGAGCGCGGCTCGCAAAGCTTGCTTTTGCTTTGAACTTCGCGATAAAAATTTCTTCCTGCTTCCTTTTTTTAGCCTCATTCAGACGAGTTTTCTCGTAGATTTCTTCGGACTGATTGATCTGGCTGTAGAGTTTTTCCGTATCACCCTGAACTTTGATCGCCTTTGTTCTGTGAATCGCAACGGTGTGAGTTACGACTGCGTCCATAAAACTTCTATCATGAGTTACTAATATGATTTCGCCTTCCCATTCTCTAAGGAATTCTTCCAGCCAACGAATCGTAACGATATCGAGATAGTTGTTCGGCTCGTCGAGCATGAGCATATCGGGAGCTGAGACGAGAAGTTTTGCGAGATTCATCCGAATCTGATAACCTCCCGAAAACTCGGAGGGATTCCGTTCCATATCCGCTTCGGAAAAACCAAGACCGGAAAGAATTTTCTCCACCTGCCAGGTTTCGTATTCTTCCCCTTCCGGAAGACCGAGGGCACATTCTTCCAAAACGGTCGGTTTTGTAAAATGAAGATGCTGCTGGAGATGCCCGATCTTATAACCTTTGGGAACGGAAATCGTACCGGAATCGGCCTCCACAGTCCCAAGAATCATCTGAAAGAGAGTCGATTTTCCGTGACCGTTGCGGCCGACCAGGCCGACCCTTTCTCCGCGATTGATCGTGAGACTGAGATCGTCAAAGAGAACTTTCGAAGTAAACGCCTTATTCAGGCCTGTAATTTTAATCATCTTAAGAATACTCGCAAAGAAACAAAAAAATTTACCGCGTCCGATCGAGTTTCTGAAAACAAGATCGAAGAAAAACAAAGAGAAAGAAAAAACAAAAAAGAAACCTACCGAGAAGGCCCTTTCTAGCCAAATTTATAGAGAAGCCCTGTATTTCACTCAAAAATAGTCCCTTTCCCCCTTTTCAAAGAAAGGAAAATGAATACTTGATTGCGGAACTCGAAAAAAAGGAAAGGATTTTCAGAATGGAAAACAAACAAAAATACAATACGATAAATAAAAATGATCAGGATGACAGATTGATCGCATCGAGAGCCTTGCTATCTTTCGATGATATACAAAAGATCTACGAGTTTGACGGAAGCGAGAAGATAACAAAAAGAAGCGGAAAATTTTTACATTTGAGTCGCTATAAAAATCTTAACATCTCCGGCTTTCTCCTTACGTGGAGATAATTTCGTTCTCAAAAATGCCGTTCAAGGGATTCATAAAGATTTAAATATTCTAATATTATAATGCAATCCTTTATCCTTATAAGGTTTGGGCGTTCCCCACACGAATTCTAATGATAAAAGAATCGGTCCGAAAAAGAAAAGGCGCCACATTTTCGATTCGTGTGGGTCGGGCTTTCTCCAGGCTCCGCTTCGCTCCGGCCCTTCACGGGCCGCTAACGCGCCTTCCGAATCCCTAACGCGGGGGAAGAAAGAGAGAAAGGTTAAATAAACCGGGAAGAATCGCGGAAAGAGACCATCTATGACTTCCCAAAAAAAGTTTCAACAAATCGAAAAGGGACGGCCATAGCGTCGTTTAACCTTTCTTCCGTAAAGACAAACATCCGAGCAATGGATCATTCTACGTCTTTGACGCTCCAAGCCCAAAAGATAAAAACAAGTTGAAATGGAAGACGTGCGTAAAGAGCCCAGACGGGAACTCCAAAGTCGGTTCCCGAAAGCGCGGCTTGGAGCATGTAGACGTTTGCCGGAAGGACCGCGATCAAAAGCGCGATGATTCCAAAACTTGCCAATCTTCGAAGCGGTTGTAAGAAGAGTGCCAAGCCCAATACGATCTCGGCAATTCCACTCACGTAGTTCAAAAGAGAATGGTAAGGAAGATAGGGCGGAATCATTCTCAAATAAAAAGGCGGATTGAGAAAATGATTGAGGCCCGCAAAAACGTAAAAAACAGCCATCGCAAACAAAAGAATTTTTTTCATAAAATCTCCGATTGAGGAAGGATCGTATGTTAAGCTAAAAAAGGAAATATATTTTACAGACTTATCGATAAATACATTCCGATGGAAAATTTCTAAAAACCTCGTAACCCGGAAACCAAGAAAACGTCGGAGCGGATCCAGAGAGAATCTATGAATCCGCCACAACCTCAAAAAAATATCTTACGGAACCTTTCCTCCGTCACCACGACAGAAAACATACGCATAATACGATTTTGCGCTCTTTGATGCTTCGATAAGATTATTACCCCTAAAACAATCGGCCGGAGGATATTTTTTTACCGGGGGACCATTATCCGGAAAATAAGTTACCTCGCATATCAAAGGCTGATAACCTGCATCACACAACATTGGCCGGAACACGACACAACTAGTAACACAATCCGCTTGTGGAGAAGGCTCTTCAGAAAGAACGTTTAGCTTTGTGCGGTT
The DNA here is from genome assembly GCF_016919175.1 of Leptospira ainlahdjerensis. Taxonomy (GTDB): domain Bacteria; phylum Spirochaetota; class Leptospiria; order Leptospirales; family Leptospiraceae; genus Leptospira; species Leptospira ainlahdjerensis. The sequence goes on from NZ_JAFFPU010000006.1 coordinate 111,204, forward strand.
GTTATCGACCGTTTTCTTTTCGGCTCCGCTCAGCTTGTTTTCTTTAGCGACAGACTCCTTGGGCGTTTCTTTGGAAGGTTCTAAAACCAAGGCAAGGATAGAATTTCCTTCCCGGCCCAATTCTCCGGAGGCTCTCGATTCGCAACCGACCAAAACTGATAACGCGATCAGCACGGCTAAATACTTCTTTTTTCGATCTACATTCATAGATTTATCCTTACGATGTTTTTCATCATTACTCGCGCAGTCCGTTATTTTATAGAACGAACATTACTTGTTTTTATTATATTCAAAAATCGTTTTGTATTTTTTAGAGACCAAATCGAATTCGATTCAAGAATAAAGACACAACTTTTTCACATTTAAAATCCTTTTGGAATCAGTGCCGCCTGATACAGAAACAAACCTTAATAATGGAGCCTAAAGATTGAATCGAAAGAATTTTTCAGATTCGCCGCATCGATCAAGAGATCGAAAATAGAAAATATATCGGACGGAGTTTATTCGATCCTCGAAGCGGCTCAAGATAAGACCGGAGCCTCGAGGATCGATTCTTACAAAACTCGCGTTGAAATAAAATCGAGATGCTAAAATCCGAATAAAAAAAAGGCCCTTCCACTCCATCCATAACCTTACCAAGAAGTTATCTGGATCGGAAGAAAATCTGTCGGAACTACGACGTCCCCCATGAAAGTCGCGCGCCCCGCCCGATTTTCGGGTGGAGGGGCGGGTGGTGGAAAAAACCACGGCGGACTTTCCTATATCACAAAATTTTAATCTTGCAAGCACAAATCCCTGTGTAGGAACTCCGACAAATTCTTTTCCTCGGGACGATTCTCGCTATATCCCCTCTCAACTTGTGAGTAAGGTTATGCCCTCATCCAACGACGCTTATCGTTCAAATGCGGAAGATTCGAAAGAGGAGATGACTTCGCTCTTAGTTGTCTAAAGAGAAACCTGAGCCAAGCCGGCAAATTTCGACTAACGTTCCGGATGGCTAGGCTAATCAATCCTTCTAATTACGGGCTTCGTAGACGATGTTAAAAGGAGATTCAGAGGCTCTACGGAATCGGCTAAAACCACCCTTGGTAACAACTTCTCGTAGACGAGCTTCACCGGCCTGCGCACCCAGACCTAAAGCCACTTCTTGACTTAAGGAGCTAGGTGTACAAAACATAGTCGATGCCGCATAGTAGACTCTTCCGATAGGATTCAAATTTTGTTCGAGTTGATCGTGTGCAAAAGGCTCTACGATAATGACGGAACCGTCTTTGTTCAAGGATTTCCGCGCGTGTGTGACAGCCCCAACCGGATCTCCCATATCGTGAAGACAATCAAACATCGCAACTAAATCATACCCTCCAACCGGATAATCCTTAGCGGTCGCAACTTCGAAGGTTACATTCTGAATACCCGCGTTACGCGCTGCTTCGCGCGCCTTTTCAATGGAAGGAGCGTGAGCGTCGAAACCGTAAAAATGAGAATTCGGAAATTCTTGAGCCAAAATGATCGTGGAAGTACCGAAACCACAGCCAACATCCGCGGCTTTTGCACCCTTCTTCAACTTATCCACCATACCATTTTCAAGAGAGGGAAGCCATACTTGAATGAGCTGAGAAAGATAGGTAGGTCTAAAAAACTTAGCGGTTGCACAGAAAATATGTTCGTGCTGATCACCCCAAGGAACACCCTCTCCGGTTCGAAATGCTTCCGCCAACTTGGGAACGGCGGCATACATCGCGGAGATACCGTAAAATCCTCCCATCAAATAAGCGGGACTGTCCTCATTATTAAAGATCATGGCTTGCTCCGGTGAGATGGAAAATTTTTTCTCCGCCGGATCATACTGAAGATATTCCGCGGCAGCCTGAGCAGACAACCACTCGCGCGCATAACGTTCGTTTGTATTGGTAGCCTGAGCCAATTCAGACGAGGTTAGAGGACCTTTTGCAAGAGCTCTATAATAACCTAACTTCTCTCCCATGAGCACAAGCGCACCGCTATATCCGGCGGAAATTTCGCCGAAAATTTTTCCAACGATTTGCTCTAATTTCGTTTGATCAAATGTCATAATCATCTGTCCTTAAATTCTAATTCAATATTGGTTACGTGAAAACTCAAAGTAGTATCCTCTACTTAAGTATTTTGGCAGACTATCTTCCCAATTTCTTTTCGTTGATTGCTTTTCGAAATGAAAACCATATAGGGAACAAACGTAACAAAAATGGAAACGACCTGAATTTAGTTCAATATCCAAACAATTTATACACAAATCAGATAAATTCAATTTTTAGAATATTCGGAATTAAACATATCTCACAAGGAATGAAAGTCGATACCGAGTTTAGAATTTAAAACGGCAATAAGGATAAAAGAAGGCCGCGAATACTAAGGAACGCTCGATTCTTTCCGAATATCCCAAGTGTTCCTTGCAGAATCACTTGGATATCCATAAGAACAAACCCCAACCGATCAAGGCGATTCCAGTCGTTTTTCGAATCGAAAATTTACCGTCGATCCACTTTTCCGCCAAGACCAAAACGGTAAGACCGATCATCCAGGAAAGACTCATCACCCCTCCGACGAACATAAGAGCCATCAAAAGGAGACAACATCCCACGCAGTAAACCCCTTGAGACCAACCCATCTGAAATGCGCCTAACGCACCTTCCTTCCAAGAGGTGAGAAAAAAACCAAGAGGAGATTTACACTGAGAAAGACATTTGTCTTTGAGACCGCTAAACTGAAAAATTCCCGTCGTAATGAGAAGTCCCCCGCTCCATTCCATCGAGTAAAAAGAAAGATTGGAAGAAAGTAAGTTCAACCTCAAAAGAAGAAACTGAAGCGACGTTCCCAAAAGGCTATATCCCGCCCAAGCAGAAAGATAACCCAGGACGATATAAATTCCATTTCCGATTCCGAAAAAAGAAATCCTCCGGTTTTTACTTTGATCCATCTTCGTAAACAAAAGGACCGATTTCAAAAAGGAAGGAAGCATCATCGCAACCATCATTAGAACCCACATGCAAAAATTGAGAATCCCCGAGATAAATGAGAAAGTGTTAGAATGTTTTCCGCAGTGATAGTTTCCTCCCCAGTGCATCCAGGACATATCATACATCGCCATCCAAGCAACAAAGAGAAGCACGAGCATCAGCCCCAAAAGAACAATCTGCTCCAAATTCAAACGATACTGAAATACTCTACCAAAGGCTTTCATTTTCTTAACCCTTCCATTGGAAGGGTCCCAAGAATCCGTTCTTACCGGAATTTTCCCAATCGAATTCATAATCTTTCACCGTCGCTTTTGCTGTGATTCCAGGTGCAATCTTTTGCGCTACGTGAGCGACGTTGTCGATCCAGACGGTTCTCCCTCGATGTCCGCGGATCGACTCGAGTCGAACGTCCACGAGATTCGGAATCTTCAGTTCTCTCGTCTTATCCCCTTTGAGTTCGTATTGAATCGGAACTCTTTTCGCGCCTAAGAATTTTGTAGTAAGGGATTTCATATACTCCGGAGCCCCGCCCATCTCTCCCGAAAAAATGCGAAAGAGAGAATCGAACTGTTCTTCGTTTGCACGTTCGTCTATATAAAGGCCCGTAGTCCAAGATACGTCCGCCATCGGCCCCGGAGTAAGAACGAGCATCGCGACGTTCAGATCCTTTAACTGAACTCCGTAACATTCACCTTCTTTAATATGAAACGCTAGCACACTCTGACAATGACCGTACGTAGGCTCCGCTTTGAAACCGCTCAAGAGACAAGGGCAAAAACTTTCACAACTACAGTGCTCGAAATAATCCCCTTCCAAAAACCATCTTCTTTCCTGACCCATACAATCCTCCCTCTCCAAAGTCCGTCGTCTCGTATTAGAGTCAAAGCTCTCAAACGAAGAAACGGAAATGGATTTAGTTTTATCTAATATTCTAAACCAACTCAAAATTTTCCCGAAAATAATCTTCCAATCTTTTGATTCCGTATTTCGGCCCTATAATGTCTAATGTGTGAACGACGTTCCCAAAACGGAGAAACTGGAAAATTCTCCGATTGAAAGGTTGCAAAAATCGAATCAAGATTCGGTTCAAAAAGATCGGTATATGAAAAAGCTTTTGATCCTTTCCTGCGACTCGAAGAGCGAGTTCCGTGATCTCGTCTCTCGAGAAAATATCCGGACCACCGATATTCATTTCTTCTAAATCGATTTTCAGAGCCTCCACCACCGCTCTTGCTACGTCCTGCTCGTGAATGGGATTGATTCTTACCTTTCCTTCCCCGAGGACGACTCCGATTCCCTTTTTTGCAAACGTCAAAAAGCTAAGAAGAATGGAAAAGAACGCCGTAGGTCGAACGATCGTAAAACGAAGCCCCGAATTTCGGATCGCTTCCGAAATTTTCTCGTGACTCTGAATGTATTCCGTTTTTTGAATTCCTTCCACGCGCAAAAAAGAGACGTAAATAAACTTGGAGACACGTTCCCGAACTGCCGCATCAAGAACGTTTCGATTTCCGGTAAAATTGATCTCTTCGAAGGTATGTTTATCTTGAAAATTCTTAAGATCGAGACTCGCCCCGGCACAGGAAATGACCGCGTCCATTCCTGAAACAGCGGAATTCAGACTCTGAGGATCGAAAAGATCACCTAATACCGATTCGTCGAAAGGCGCGTTCAAACTTTTCAGTTTAGAAGGAGATCGTGAGAGAACTCGAATCCAATACCCCTGTCTCCGCAATTCTTCGATCACGAATTTTCCTAAACTTCCCGTAGCTCCCAGAACCAAGATTCGTTTCATATTCCACCCTCAAAAATAGACGCTTAAGTCTACTTTTAGATTTCAGAAGTAGACGAATTCGTCTACTAAAAAATAGACAAATGCGTCTATTTTTTAATGCCCTTTTAGGGAGAATTTAGAAGATGAACGAGAAATCGGTCAAAATCGGGGAATTTCATGAAAACTCGGGAAAAAATCATCCAAGCCGCAGACGAACTTTTTTACGAACGGGGTTTTGCAAACACGGGCGTGAACGATCTCCTGGAAAGATCGGGAGTTCACAAAGGAAGTTTTTACAAATACTTTCGAGAAAAAGGAGACGTGGGTTTGGAATACCTTCGCCTTCGAAGGGAAAGAAATGCGGAACTCTTTCGTGCTTTGACGAGTCGTTATTCCGACTTCAGTCAGTTGGTCAAAGCTTGGGTTGTTTTGTTACGCAAAGAAGCAAAGGCCGATCGTCTCAAAGGTTGTCCTTTTGCGATGTTTGCGAATCAGACATTCTCTTCCCCTCTTTCTCTCGAAGAAAAACAATTCGCCGATGCAAATCGCCAGATCCGCGAGGTCGTTTGCGATTGGGAGGAAATTTTCTCTTCCTATCTTCGAAACTCCACCACCGGAAAAAAAGATACGTTATCCGAAACGGAGATTCAATCCTTCGTTAGAAGAATTGTAATTCTTTATGAAGGTTCGATCCAAGTTTATTTTATGACGGGGAGAGAAGAATATCTGAAAGAGTTTCAGGAGAGCTTGTTGATGTTGGGGAAGTTTTATGGAAGGGTGTGAGTTGGAGGAGTAAAGAACGGAGAAAAAACCCGATTCTTTTTTATTCGTATACAAGAATATCTCTTTGTTTATTAGTAAAATAGAATGAGCCGGACTGCGCCTAACGTTTTCCAAAGAAACAGATTCTAAAAAGTCGTTGCCTTCATTCTAATTTATTAAACCTTGTCAAGGCAATGTTCACTCAAACTAAAATCAGAATTCTTATTGTTTCAACCGCGCTTTTCTTTTTCAATCCTGCTTTACTGTGTTCCCAAAAGGAGAGAAAGTAGTTGCGACCAAAGTTTTGGAAGACAAAACAACAGCAGAAGAATCGGAAGCCAATTCATTAGAGATGAAGCTCAACGGAGAAAAACTTACGTTCTCGGTTCGATCCTGGATCGAAAGAAAAAACGTCCGCAAAATGAATCTCGTGGATTCCATCCGTACGGAACAAGATTACAGACTATCGATAAATTTAAAGTTTTTGGTAAGGGAAGCGAAGGAGTTAAGTGGTTTCTCTTAACGTCACCTCTTTGGTTTCCCTTTATGCTTTTAGAATTGCCTACCCTTCCATTTCGTCTCATGAGCGACAACAATGAAAAATCTTATGAAAAAATAGAATCATCGGAAGGTGAAAAAATCAGAAGTATTCCTTCCAAAGGTTTCTTCCTTGAGATTTATACTTCAAACAACGAAGAGGAAAAAACCGTTTTGGACTTGGTGGATAAGGGGAAGAATTCGATTTCTCTGAGAACCTTTTTTGATGAGATAGGACAAGACGGATCAATCGTGTATGACGTAATTCGTGGTCAAGAAAAGGTTTTATCCGGAGTTTTTTCCATTTCTAAATTAGCGGAGACTGACCCGAAAGTTGAGAATTTACTTTCTAAACTTCTGTTGGAAAAGAATCGGAAATTGAAGTCATACTGCGAGAAAAATTTTCGCAAGTTCCACCATTTTCAGAAAAAAGCCGGAGCGTTTTTGAGCGGAATCGTTTTGGAAGCCGCTTGCGAAAAAAACTTTCCGCAAGATCCGATCGCCGCAGACGAATGCAAACAAAAGTATCACGACTGCGTCCCGTTTTTAGACGAGAATGAGTAAAAGATAAAATATCTCCTTTTGAAATCGGCCTCCATTTTCCATAAGAAATTTGAGCGCTGATTTCAATTAGAATTCTCGTTTCGATCAGCCGATGGACTTGGCTATATTACGAAAATCTATCCTACTAAGCGCATTTCAAACGTTCAAATTTATTTTATGACCCGTGGAGAGGAATCCTTGGAAGAGTTTCAAGGGAGAACGTGAGTTGATTTGCTTTGTGAACTGTCAGACTAAAATTCACAAACTCATTCGTGACACAAAAAAACTGAGTCCTATAATTGCATGCCACTCACTTTCTATTATTTGACATATAAGATATAGATTTGATATTGTGGCTCCATCCGGATTGCGAAGCCAGATTGAGTCGTAAGAGAGGGCCGGAAGACGATTTGATAAAATTTCTACAAACGATGAATCATGATTTGTATCTTTAACTTAAAAGGAAATTCTACGTTTTAACTTATGGAATTTCCGGCAATCATTGATAATAACAACGAAGACTCACAACTTGCAACGGTCCTAAATCGTTTCCTCCTGCCATACGCAAAAAATATTAACGCGGCAGTCGGATACTTTTATTTTAGCGGTTTTGATTTGATTGCTCCCGGTCTTTTACAGAATCCGAGATTTCAAAACTTAGATTCGATCTTGGAAAACTCAATCCGAATCATTATGAGTCCTAGGACAGATAAATATACGGCAAAATTACTGAACGCAGGCTATCAGCTGAGTGCCGATGATCAGGTTCGAGATATTATAGGACAAATTGAATCAGATATTGCAGGCCGAGATTTAACAAACGTAACATTTTTTTTAGAATTATTAAAACGCAAAATTTTAAACATAAAATTGTATACTGAGGATTTTTTCCACGCAAAGGCATACTTAGCGGAATTGAGTCTTCAGAACGGAACACATTACCATTCTATCGTAGGTTCTTCTAATTTTAGCGAATCAGGCTTTACGGATAATCGAGAACTCAACCTGACGAATTCCGACAAACTTCATTATGATCATCTTCTCAACTGGTTTGAGAAAATTTGGGATTCTTCGACCGTAGACTTAAATGAGTCTTTAATACAAATCGTTGATGCGGAGCGCAGAGGACGAGCAAATGATCGCCCATCTTCCATCGCACTTTCCCCTTTTGAGCTCTATCTATTTCTAATTCAACATTACTTAGGCCAACTTACCAAGGATAGATTAGAAAAAACGGATTTATTAGCGGAATTTCAGCAAGTTGGTGCTGAAAACGTATTAGGAAAGCTTGAAATTTTAGGAGGGGCAATCGTTTCCGATTCTGTGGGTTTAGGTAAAACATTTACTGCAGGAGAAGTGATTCGACGCTTCCGCGAAAAGGAAAATCGAGTTCTGATCGTCGCGCCACCTACGCTGATTCCCCAATGGAAAGAAACCTTAGAAACATATTTTAATATTCCAGAATCGGATTCAGTTCAATTTCTTTCCCAAGGAAAATTAAGCCAAGAAAGGGAGGACGATTTTCAGACTTTTAAAGCAGGGAAAGAATTCGGTCTCATAGTAATAGATGAAGCCCATCGTGCAAGAAACCGCGATACTTTGTTGTATCAAAATTTACGGAAACTACAGCCTCAAAATTTGTCGCAGAGATCCGCGATCTTATTATTGACAGCAACTCCGTTTAACAATTCGATTCGAGACTTACAAAACCTTGTCAATTTATGCACGACCGATGCGAAACTATACGCGGCAGGTTTTAGTCCGAACGCATTTGATAAATTTCACGAAAAAATTAAATCCCTAAAGTCCGAGAAAAATATTTCCAGTTTAAGTTCCGATGCTGAATTTCAAAAATCCATTCAAGAAATCAGAAATTTATTAAATGGAATTATGCTATTGAGAATGCGTTCTTCAATCAAAAAGAATTATAAGAATCTTACAGTTGCAGGAAAAGCATTAGAATTTCAAGACCCTGAGGTAAAAAGATTAAACTATTCTTATTTAAGCAATCATCACGATATTTTTAAAGAACTCGGGAGTTTTTTGGAAAAGCTTCATCTTCCTCATATCATCCTTTCCAACCCGAAGGCCGGAAAAACCCTCTCCTATTTATATGTTCTGCTTCTATATAAACGAATAGAATCCAGTTTATATTCGTTTTATACTTCTTTGCTCAATATTATTCAGAAGGAAAAAGAGCTCCTTAAAGAATTAGAATCAGGCGATTCGATTGAAGACCTACTTCGAAAATACAATCGATACCGATTACAATCCGAGATCATCGAGTCCGACGAATCGTCTCCCCTTTTTGAAGACCCGTCCGAATCCGATGAGGAAGAAAATGAGAAAAATTCTACGCTGGAATTTACTGCAGTAGAAGTACGATCTTGGATAGAAAATGACATCTTAGAAATTAGTAGCTTCATCGAACGTCATCTGAAACCGCTTCAAAAAGATCCCGAAAAACCGATTAGTTTAGTGGACCCGAAATTAGGAACTTTTGTCCAAACACTTAAGTCCGCTCGTTTTCGAAAGTGCATGACGTTTACTGAATATAAAGATACGGCAAAATACCTTGAATATCATTTAAAAAATACGGAATCCGGTCCAGGTAATTTTAGAATCGAAATGGTTACTTCGGGCGACCCAGAGCTCAAACAAAAATTGTCAAGGTTTGCGCCGCGTGGACAAAGAGCTGAGATCTCTCCCGAGGACGAATTGGACGTTCTAATCGCTACGGACGTACTTGCAGAAGGTGTAAATCTGCAAGACGCTGATTTATTGGTTAACTTTGATCTCCCTTGGAATCCTATGAGAATCGTTCAGCGAGTCGGCCGAGTCAATCGTATCGGATCGGAAAATCGAGTCACCGTTTTGAATATGACCCCCGATGACGAAGTCTTAAACGGTTTTTTAAAACTCTTGGATATACTATCATCCAAAGTGGAACAAGTTGCAATCCTTCTCGGAAAAGAAATGGCGATCCTTTCTAGTGAAGACGAACATATCGACGTTCGTGAAATTGGCGAAGAAATCCAAACCATTCGCAACGCAGGTTCCGTAGATGAATTGGAAGACCTATCACACAAGACAAGTGTCTTTAACGGAATCGAAGGAGAGACTGAGGAAGATCATTTCCGCTCTCGATTGCAATTTTCCGCAGTAAAAAATCGGATCCGACCAGAAGACTTTGATATAATACCCGAAACCAATCAGACTCGCTCTTACTATACGGTTTTTAGCGAAAAACCGAACGCGGCATACGTATTATACGAAATTTTTGGACGAAGAGGAAACCATAAAGACCTTCTTTCCAGACATTGGATTCTCTCTTCGCAGGACGAGCTAAAAGAAGAGTTCCCATATCCATTTATTGATGCGACAATTTCATCGAACTCGTCGATGCAAGGTTCAAGAACGATTCAACTCAACGAATTGGAAAACAAGGCAGATCAAGAATTCAATCGGATTTTAGAAGAAAGAAAGAACAGATTCAAACCGGGCGCCGCCGGAAGGAACCTTAGACAGATCAAAGCGAAAATACAAAGCCTCGTAATAGCGATCATTGATTCTATTTTGAAAAAAAATGGGCAACAGAGTCTGACATTTCAAGAACAAGATGAAACTTTTATTTCGGAAATGGACCGATTAAAGGGAAACGGACTCGAGATCGTTCAAGAGATACGAGACATTTTTGGAAGACATCCCTTTTCTAACGCGCAACTAACGTATCTGCGAAACCAATTTAAAAAAATGGGAATCAATCCGGACATGTCAGTTTCATCGGTTCAATACAAGGATTTCGCACAAGTATTAGCGGATTTTTATGACAATCATATCATCTCCGAGCCAACGCTCAGAGGTACAATCTATAAACGAGACGAGATTATAGGAAAAAGAATTCTTACAATCTTTCTTTAGGAGAACATGAGTAAAATAGATAGGCTGAAAGAAATCTTTCAAAAGGCGAATTCATTAGATAGCGTACTTACTCTTTTTCAAGAGCTCAAATTTCCAGTTCAAAAAGAAGAAAATTCTCTCATTGTAGAAATGGACGAGAACGGCTTTCTCGAAGTCTGTATTTTTTCGAATCGGACCGAAATTGAAAAACTAACCGCGCAACATATATATCAGAGAATCGGAATATTAGCGATTTCATCTGACTTTGAGGAATGGATCTTCTTAAGAAAAGGAATGGAAGATAAGATCCGAATCCAACGTTATAAGGTCAAACGCTCATCCATCCTAGAAACTTCGAATCCGGTCGCTTTACAAAGAATTTCGAAACTTACTTTTGGGGATCCGTCCAAATTCGAGGACTTGTTCGATAGAAAGGATATTTCCAAAAAATTCTACCAAGAGTTCAACCGTCAGAAAATCGCTTTGGGTAATTCGATTCACGGAATTACGAACCCGGAAGACAAAAAACTCTATGCACAAATACTTTTAGATCGATTGATCTTTTTGTTCTTTCTACAATCTAAAAATCTTCTAAACGAAAATCCGAGATACTTTGCGGAAAAATATCGCGAATATTCGAAAAAGAAAAACGCATTTTACGAAACATTCCTAAAGGAATTATTCTTCAATGCCCTCTGTCGAAAAGAACGAGATCACTCAACGCTGGAGGTTGTCGGACAAACGATCCCTTATCTGAATGGAGGTTTGTTTCTTAAACATGAGTTGGAGGAACGATATCCTAAGATTCAAGTCGCGAACGAATCCTTTGCCGAAATCTTTCAATTCTTTGAATCCTGGAATTGGAACGTAAATGAAAGATCGGAAACGGATGAAGATTCCATCGATCCTTATATCCTCGGTTATATTTTCGAAAATACGTTAGTCGACAACAAATCAGGCGGGGTCTATTATACTCCAGCCTCCCTCTCGCAATTTCTATCCGACGAAACAATCGAAGGTCATTTGTTCCAGGAGATAAATCGAAAATCCACTTCGGGACCTTATAAAAACACAAAAGAATTTATCGAAAAGGCAACCGAGAAGGAATTATTATTCTTTTATCAAGCCTTAAGTACGATTACAGTCTGCGACCCAGCCTGCGGATCGGGGCAATTTTTAGTACAAGCCTTACATTCTCTCTCATCTTATCACTCCCAATTGGCAGAGAGGATTCGGAAGGAGGATTGGGAAGAACTCAAAGAATTTATACAAAGAGATTATTCCCTCGAAAAGAATCCGATCTATGGAATCCGTCGTCATATCGCGGCAAAAAATTTATACGGCGTGGACATTCTACCCGAAGCCGCGGAAATCACAAAGCTGCGACTCTTCTTGGCAATGGTGGAAGGAATCGGGAACAGTTCGGATTCCCTGGAACCACTCCCCAATATCGACTTTCACATTCGGAGTGGAAACTCCCTCACCGGTTTTCTTTTTTTACCGGAAGATTTTTTCAAGGCGCTTTCCGAGACCCAATCCGGCGCCAAACGAAAAAAAGATTCCGCTTTTGAAGGAATTTTGGATTTCGGAGACGCGGAGAGCAAGATGCTCAAAAAAGATAAACTCGTCAGCCGTTATACGAACGAACCGAATCCGGAAAAAGCACTGCAACTCCGAAAAGAAATCCGAGAAATCGATTTAGAATTACAGAATATACTCAATCAACGACTGGAACAAAAGATGTCGGAATGGAAGGTTCGACCGAAAAAGAAAATCGATTTTATCGATGAAAAAAAAGATCTCAAAGCAAAGGAAATTCTCAATCGATTTGTTCTGAAATCCGAGGATACAAAACCATTTCACTACGGCATGGAATTCTCGACCATTCTCCATCCATCCAAACCGAACCTGCCCGGATTTGATATCGTATTGATGAACCCCCCTTGGGAGGTTTGGAAACCGAATTCACAGGAATTCTTCGAAGAATTGATCCCGCAATTTCGTGCATTGGATAAAAACGAGGCGCGTAAAGCCGTCTCCAGTCTGTTTCAACAAAAACCTAAGATCAAAGAAGAATGGCTCCGCTACTGCGCTCAATTGACTTCCACAGCGGAATTTTTTCGCAACTCCGAATTTTTTCCCCATCGCGGAAGCGGAGATGTCAACCTCTACAAGCTCTTTTTGGAGCGTGGTTGGAATCTTCTCAAAGAAGGAGGCTCTTTGGGAATTGTAATCCCAGCGGGATTGTATTCTGATCTGGGTTCCAAGGACTTACGAAAGATGCTCTTCCAGGAAGGGAAAATTCAATTCCTCTATGGGTTTGAGAATTCAAAAGCGTTATTCGACAACGTTCATCGAAGTTTTAAATTTCTCCTTCTTTCGGCGAACAAACAGACCGATTCTCCCGGGCTGTTTGTGCCGGCGACGTTTATGCTCCATACGGAATCGGACCTTTTATCGGTTCACGAGACCAACCAGAAAAGGCAACAGAACCTTTCGAATGGACTCGCTTCCGATCCGTCTTTGGACCAGCGCTTTTTAAATCTTCCGATCGAATTGATCACCCGCTTGAGTCCGGATTCCTGGAGTCTAATGGAATTCAAATCGGATACGGATATCGGCATCGTAGAAAAAATGGCGAGGTATCCGCGTCTCGCAGAAGAATTGGAAGGAACCTGGAATGTGAAATTATCCAGAGAGTTTGATATGACAAATGACTCTCATCTCTTTTTTACACAAGAGGATTTGAAAAAGCAAGGTGCCCAATACGATCCGGAAACGATGATCTGGAAAAAGGGAAAGGAAGAATGGTGGCCTTTGTATGAAGGGCGCATGGTGACTCAGTATGACCATCGAGCCGCAAGTTATGTAAGTGGATCGCAACGATCCGCAGTTTGGAATTATTGCGATTACCCTAAATTGGATATAATAAATCCACATTATTGGATTGTTCCGCAGGAAAAGGGTAAAATCGGATATAAGATTTACATATGCGATGTCACGGCCTCTTCCAATAAAAGAACCGGATTAGCTACAATTGTAAAAAGAAACCAGTCTTCTGGAAATTCACTTTCAATTATCGATTGTGATCACCCGCAAATTAACTTGTTGCTAACTGCGTTTATTAATAGTTTTTCTCTGGATTTTTATGTGAGATTGCGAATTCCAGGTAATCATTATAACCAAGCAGTTATTTTTGATCTTCCCACTCCGCGATTTCTAATTGAAGACTCAATAATTCGCAAAGGAAATCGCATACAAGCCTCACAACATTACTTAGCATTCCAAAATAAATTAATCCAATCTACTGCCCAGCTTATCTGTACTACTCCTGCTTTCGACGAACTCCTCCAAGAAGTTTTCGGACCTCAAGCGAACTACAAAACTCACGGTGTCACGGATCCGGTGCAAAGACAAATTCTCAAAAACCAAATCGATGCGATGGTCGCGAAAATTTACGATTTGGAAGAAGCGGAGTTGAAACATATCCTTTCTACGTTTCCGCTGGTGGAGGAAGAAATCAAGGAAGGCGTTTTAGAGGAATGGAGAAAGTTGGGATAGGAGATGACGATTAAGGATTTACACAAGAATCCTTTTGGAGATTCCACACTCACAAAGTTAATTCTATATCGAAATTATTTAGAAGTATGGTTACCTACATTCATCATGCAGGATCAATTTCGAACCATTCAAATCTTCGATTTTTTTGCGGGTCCGGGCTTCGATACTTCACAGCGACCCGGAAGTCCTATTCTAACCTTAGAAACGATTCTACGATTTAAAAACGAGTTGGATCAAAAACCAACTCATACCATTCTCTATTTAAATGAATACAAGAATTCAAAATTCGATTCTTTAAAAAAGAATGTATCCGAATTTTTAAAAAATCATAAAGAATTGGATCCGTATCTGACCGTGAAATTTTCTAGCGAGGATTTTGAAAATTCTTATATAAAAGTTCGCGATCAGTTTGAGAATGGCTTTCCCTCTCTGCTTTTCCTAGATCAAAATGGTATTAAATTCGTTTCTGAGTCTCGATTTCAGGAAATCATTCGCTTTGAAAGGACTGATTTTCTTTTCTTTATTTCTTCAGCGCATTTATATCGCTTCAGCGAGCATGATTCATTTCTCAAACATTTGAATATATCTCAGGAAGATTTAGAAAATTCTCCTTACAGAACCTTTCATAGAACTGTAGTTGATCATTTTAGAAAATTGATACCAGCAAATTCCAAGTTTAAAATATTTCCATTTTCACTTAAAAAAGGTCCGAATATTCACGGCCTAATATTCGGTGCTTCGCACATAGCCGCGTTTTGTAAATTTCTCGAGATAGCTTGGAAAGTAAATCCGATCAATGGAGATGCAAATTTTGACATAGATTCTGATTTCGAGAAACAGGCATCGAACGAACTTTTCCAAGAATTAAAATTGAAAACTAAAATCGAGTTATTCAAAGATCAACTGGTAAACAAAATCAAAAGTGGTTCAATTAACAACAGTCTTGAACTCTTCGAATTTACGATCTATTCAGGACATTTACCGAATCATGCGAGAGATGTTATCAATTCTTTGAAGGCAGATGGAACGATTCGATTTTCCGGAAACATGCCCATTAGCTACGACGCATATAAACGAAAGGAGCGAAAAACCTGGGAACTCATCTGAATTCAATTACTGATCTTGCCATATCCCTCCGATAAATAATTTAGAAGAGAGGATTTATGAGCAGTCACACTAATATAGAATGGACAGATGCAACCTGGAACCCGACCCGAGGGTGTTCTAAAATTAGCCCTGGCTGTAAAAACTGCTACGCGGAAACTTTAGCAGAAAGATTTCGAGGAGTTTCCGGACATCCATTTGAATTTGGATTCGACCTACGGATGGTTCCAGAAAAGCTTTATGAACCTATAAAATGGCAAACTCCAAAAAAAATCTTCGTTAACTCTATGAGCGATCTTTTTCATAAAGATATTCCGGATTCGTATATATATAAAGTATTTTCCGTTATGAAACATGCGGATTGGCATATTTACCAAATCCTTACAAAAAGACCGGAGCGGATGAAAGAACTTTTCGATTCGGTTTTAAGGGAGTTTTCGAAATTCAAACATATTTGGTGCGGAGTAAGCGTTGAAGATCGAAAATATGGTCTCCCTAGAATTGAAATCTTACAGAAAACGAATATTTCAACTCGCTTTTTATCTATCGAACCATTACTTGAAGACTTAGGTATATTCGACCTGAATAATATTGATTGGGTAATTGTTGGCGGAGAAAGTGGTCCGCGAAGTAGACCAATTGAAGAAAGCTGGGTAATTTCCATTAAAGACCAATGTAAAAAAAAACAAGTTCCCTTCTTTTTTAAACAATGGGGCGGGGTCAGGAAAAATACTACCGGAAGAACTCTTCTTGGAAAAACATTCGATGAATTTCCAAAGATACAAAAAAAAGATGCCCCTATTCGTTCCAAAATACTTGATAAACTTCGTATAGCAAAACAAATCGCTTAACTTATTTTATTTTTAAATAATCGAATACTTTTGCCAGTTTTTCTATTTAAAATAACTAGATCACAACGATCTTTTAGTAAAACCGATTCATGCAATATCAATTTTTTAAGGCAATTTATCCCGGTGGTTCTTTACTTCGTATTCCGCACAAACCCTAATCTTAGAATCTTTTTTTAACCCGGCCTTGAATTTCATACCTTATTTTGAGCTGACCGAACAGTTACGCCAATGCACCAGCCTTTTCTTATAATACATAACATTAGTCTTTCAAACAGAAAGCCCAACGCGATAAACGATGTCTGCAATGCATCTCATACACCTCATATTAAAGATTCATTATGCCAAATTTTTTAATTCTATCAAACTAGAATAAAAGAAAGCTATGTAACCGATTCGCTTCTCAACACTTCAAATACGTCTAACTCGATCCACCTGGCATAAAAAATCCAGACTTCAATGTCCTGGCCTTCGTGAGTCCTGTACGACAAAGATATACTTAGTTCGCCTCTACTTTGTTTTCATATCTATAAAATCATTTTAATTTCAGTTCAGGCTTGAAATGAAAAAAGCCAAGCTCTGTGTAGCT
>NZ_JAFFPU010000030.1 GCF_016919175.1 Leptospira ainlahdjerensis
TCGTTTTTAGATATTTTTTTATACTTTTTAGTCTTGTTTTATCTGCGTTTATAATAGTTCAGTAGTGCGTGGGGACACGATTCCAAGATCGAGAACTATCTTTTTTTATTTTTTTCTTGATCGCCTGCTTACCGTTTGTTTAGTGTTCCTTATGAATGTTAGACGTCCCGCCGCTTTGGGTTTTATCTTTATTACCGTTCTTATCGATGTGATCGGATTCGGAATCATCATTCCCGTTCTTCCGAAGTTGATTCAAGAATTGACCCGGGGGACTTTGAGCGACGCCGCTTTGTACGGCGGTTTTCTGATGTTCGCTTATTCCTTTGTTCAGTTTGTCTGCGCCCCTTTTGTGGGAAGTCTGAGTGATCGATTTGGGAGAAGACCGGTTCTTCTTGCTTCCTTGTTCGGGTTTACCCTTGATTACTTATTCTTAGCCTTTGCTCCTTCCATCTTTTGGTTGTTTGTCGGTCGTGTGATCGCCGGTGTTATGGGAGCGAGTTTTACGACCGCTTACGCATACATCGCGGACATCAGTCCTCCCGAAAAACGGGCGGCGAATTTTGGGATTTTAGGAGCCGCCTTCGGTCTCGGATTTATCATCGGGCCCGTCCTCGGAGGTTCCTTGGGGCAGTTTGGATCGAGGGCTCCTTTTTTAGCGGCGGCCGCGTTAACCCTCATCAACTGGCTTTTCGGATTTTTTATCCTGCCCGAATCCTTATCCAAGGAGAATCGGAGAGAGTTTGAATGGTCCAAAGCAAACCCGATCGGTTCTTTGCTGAGTCTCAAACGTTATCCGATGATCTTAGGATTGGTCGTAACCTTTTTCTTAATTAATACCGCCGCACATGCGGTTCAAGGCACTTGGAACTATTATACTATGGAGAAGTTTCAGTGGGACGAAGCCATGGTCGGATATTCTCTCGGAGTTGTGGGATTTGTCTATGCGATCACGCAGGGTGGACTGATTCGATTGATACTTCCGGTCTTGGGTCAGAATCGTAGTATTTACCTCGGTTTGGCTTTGAGCGCTCTTGGTTACGCGTTATTTGCGCTTGCCACGGAAAGTTGGATGATGTTCGTTTTTTTGGTTCCTTATTGTTTTGGAGGAATCGCGATGCCTCCTCTCCAGGGAATCATGTCTTCTCAGGTTCCGGCCAATGAACAGGGAGAATTGCAAGGGGCTCTTACCAGTTTGATGAGTGTGACTGCGATCATCGGCCCCATCTTGATGACGGGGTTGTTTGCCTATTTTACCGCAAAGGGCGCGCCCGTTTATTCTCCGGAGGCTCCGCTTTGGATGGGGACTGGGTTGACGGCGCTCAGTCTTTGGATCGCCGTGGGATCTTTGAGGAAACATCATTCCTAAGTTCGAGGATAAAAAGTAGGAACTCCTTTCTTCCGTTTCTCCGAGACAGAGATCGAGTCTTGAAATCTCGGGAAAAATCGGCGGACCAAACTTGTGTGGGAACTCTCACATTTTTCGGAGAGAGTTCCTCTTTGAAAAAAGTAGGAACTCATTTCGGAAGCCAGAATCTTTCGGGCGACTCCTGCGCGGGAGAAACCGGAAGAATCGGGAATCTTTGAGAAGAACCGCGCAGGACCGGGCTCTCACTCCGGTCAACGGCGAGGTCTTGAGCTCCTTTAGAGATCGTTTTTTCCTTTTGCCGTTGCCCCCGTTCGATCCCTGTCGCGGGGAGATCTTTTTTAAAAGTAGGAACTCCCTCTTTTTTCGAAATGCCCTGCGGAAGGGATCGAAGCGGAAATCCGGCGATGCGCCGTCGTGTTTACGGAAAATTCTTTTTTGGAGAACTTTTTTTTCCGATGGCGCTTCGCTGATTGAAGCGGAGAGCCCGGTTCCTTCCGCTTTTCGGATTCATCTTTCCTCTTTCTGTTTTTTCTTCGGAAGGAAGCCGCCATTTTTTTTTGAAAAACGAACCTTCTCTTCTTCGATCCATTTTTGAGCCTCTTAGGAAAGAAATTTCTTTCTTCTTTTTTTCGAAATTCCTTCTTTACCGGAAGCGCTTTGGAGAAGAGTCTAAGTTTTAATCTTATGAAAATCATCTCTTCCGTTCTCAAAGATCTCGGTGATAATTTCCGAGTTCGAAGAATTCTTCCCTCCTTCGATGCGCGTCATGTCGGACCCTTCGTCTTTGTGGATCACATGGGCCCCGTTCCGATTGATTCCGGAAAGGAACTCCTGGTTCGCTCTCATCCCCATATCGGGCTTGCGACGATCACTTATCTCTACGACGGGGTGATTCTTCATCGGGATAGCTTAGGAACCGAGATGCCCATTCGTCCTTTCGAAATCAATTGGATGACCGCGGGTTCCGGAATCGCTCACAGTGAACGTTCTCAATTGGATCCTCAGTTTTCTTTCCTGGAAGGAATTCAAACCTGGGTTGCTCTTCCCAAAGAGTCGGAAGAAGTAGATCCGGAATTCTTTCATCTGGATCGGGAACAAATTCCGGTTCTTTCGGGAGATCTCTGGGAGTTCCGACTTGCGGCCGGAGAATTTTCCGGGAAACAGTCTCCGGTGAAAGTTTATTCTCCTCTTTTTTACGGCGACTTGGAAGCAAAAGGAGGAGCAAAAGGAGAATGGAATATTCCTCTCGATCAGGAATCCGCTCTCTATGTCGCTCGGGGAAGTTTGGAGGTTCTTGGTAATAAAGTCGAAGTCGGTCAAATGGCTGTTTTTGATCTTGGAGAAAAAATTTCTTTTTCTTCCAGAGAAGGCGTTCGGGCCATTCTCCTTGGCGGAGTTCCTCTTCCGGAAAGACGTTACCTCTGGTGGAACTTCGTCTCCACTTCTCTGGAAAGAATTGAAAGAGCCAAATTGGAATGGAAGGAAGAACGTTTCCCTTCCGTTCCAGGAGAAGTGGATCGGATTCCTTTACCCGGTTGAGGAGTTTTTTTTGGGGACCAAAGGGATGTGGGAACTCTCACATTTTCGGAAGAGCCCCTGTTTTAAAAGTAGGAACTCTCATTGTTCCTTTCTCTGAGAAAAGAATTTCGATCCCCAGGAATGATCGTTAGACCAAAGGGATGTGGGAACTCTCACATTTTCGGAAGAGCCCCTGTTTTAAAAGTAGGAACTCCCTTCTTTCTCTCAAAAGAAGAACTAAAAAAGCGATTTTATCGCTTTTGAATGCTCACAAGAATTCCCGAAAGAGCGGCGTTTCCCGAAAGTTCGTCCAGAGATTCTTCGTCCGTAAGGTCGTTAATGCTCACTCCCGCGAATTGTTTCGCGACACTCAGACGGACACCGTTCTTCGAGTGACCGAAACCGTGCGGAATACTGACGACCCCGGGCATAATCTCGTCAGAAATTTCTGTAGGAATCAAAATCTTTCCGACTCTAGATTCCACTTGAACTTCTTCCTCTTCGGAGATTCCCAAATTCTTCGCGTCGTCGGGATGAATCAAAAGAGTGCAGCGATTCTTTCCGGTCATGAGCTTTGGCATGTTGTGCATCCAGGAATTGTTGTTCCGAAGATGTCTTCTTCCTATGAGGAGAAAGTTTACTTCTTTTTTCGGTTCGGACCATTCTTCGAATTTTTTCTTCAGTCTCGGAAGATCGTCTAACACGGGTTTGGGGAGAAGATGAATCTTTTTATCTTCCGTAAGAAGCCTCTCGGGAAAACAACTCATAAGAGGACCGAGATCGATTCCATGAGGATTGTCTTTTAACAATTGAATGTTGAGCATTCGATTGTGTTTCCCTTTTTCGCCATAAGGTCCGGTTCGAAGTGCGAAGTCAATGATCGAAGAAGGTCCTAATTTAGAAGTGATCAATTGATCGGGAAGGGGTTTCCCGGCTCTCAACAATTCTAATCTCTTTGTAAGATCGGTAAAAATTTCCCAGTCGTGGAGCATTCCCGGTTCCGGATCGAAGATCGGTTGTGCGTATTTCGTGGTATTTCGAACCGCAAAGACGTTGAAGATGATATCGTAGTGATCGTGTTCCAAAGTAGAAGTTGGAGGAAGAATGTAGTTTGCGTGTTGGGTCGTCTCGTTGATATAAAAATCGACGGAGACCATAAACTCTAAATTCTTTAGACCTTCTTCTAATTTTGCGCCGTTCGGAGTGGAAAGAACCGGATTCCCGGCAGAGGTTACAAAGGCTTTGATCTGACCTTCGCCCGGAGTGAGCATTTCTTCGGAGAGAGCTGCGACCGGAAGTTCATCGCTGAACTCGGGAAGTTTTCTCACACGGGTCTGAAACGTGTTGAAGGTTCCGGGAGAACTCTTGAGAGCCCCTTTGGGATCGACCGGATCGACTGCTGGAAGAGTGAACATCGCTCCTCCCTTCTTATCCAGATTCCCTGTGAGAATGTTTACGAGATTGATGAGCCACTGAGAGAGGGCTCCGAAGGCCTGCGTGGAAACTCCGATTCTCCCATAACAGACCGCATTTTCGGAAGAAGAAAATTCCAGAGCGATTCTTTCGATCGTAGAAGCGGGAACACCGGTCACCTTTTCCACTTTGGAGGGAGAATATTCGGATGCAAGATTTTGAATAAAGGAAAGATCCTTGGAATCAAAAAGAGAAGAAGGTTTCACCAGATTCTTCTCGAAGAAAACATGCAAGATTGCTAATAGAAAGAACGCGTCCGCGCCGGGACGAATGAAGACGTGTTCGTCCGCGTGAGTCGCCGTTTCTGTTTTTCTCGGATCGACGACGATAAACTTACCGCCTCTTTCTTGGAGTTCTTTCAATCTCTTCTTTACGTCGGGGACCGTCATAAGACTTCCGTTGGAAGCGAAAGGATTTCCTCCTAAGATGAGAAAGTATTTCGTATGATCGATGTCCGGGATCGGAATGAGGAGTTGATGACCGAACATGAGAAAAGAAAGAAGCTGATGAGGAAGTTGATCCACCGAAGTCGCGGAGTAATGATTCTTTGTTTTGAGGCGATTGGAGAATCTCTGACCGAAGAGCATCGAGCCGTAGTTGTGGACGTTCGGATTTCCGTTGTAAACTGCGACGGAATCGTTCCCGTATTTGTTTTGAATTTCAAAAAGCGCCTTGGCCGTTTCGGACAAAGCCTCCACCCAAGAAACTTGCACCCAACCTTCGGGAGTTCGCTTAACAGGAAATTTAAGGCGATCCGGATCTTCGTAGAGATTTTTGAGTTCGGGGCCTTTCGCGCAGAGATGACCTCGACTGAAAGGATCGTCCTTATCGCCGCGGATGGCGGAGATTTTACCGTCTTCGACTTCGATACGAAGACCGCACATGGCTTCACAGAGAGTGCAGGAACGAAAGTGGGTTTGTTGGCTCATGAATTTCCTCTCAAAGACCGGTCGATGGAATCCGATCTTTCAGAATCAGCAAGAATTTTATCCGATTTCTTGGAGGATGCAAAGAAATAAGTTTTGGCCGCATCCGCCAAACACGGAGAAAACGGAAGGGCGTTTGTAAAGAGGGCGGACCGGGCCGAGTCCGGGCTCGCGGATTCCCGCTCGGTCTGGTAGGAGAGCGCTCTAAAAATTGGGGCGCCCGTCTTTTTACCAGACCAAGCCCTCCCTGTCCCTTGCGGATGGAAAAAAGAAGACCTTCCGCTGATTCAGAAAAAATGTTGGAATTACGGAGAAAGCCGGTGAAGAAAATCTTTGAAAAAAAGGAAACGTTTTTAAAAAACTTCGAAAAGTAGGAACTCACGCGAAGATCTAAAAAGCTCTATGCTTTTCCCAATTTTAGAATGCGGGAACTCCTTAAGCGGATCCAAAGTGGAAGGCGTTTTTAAAAGGGAAAAAGTAGGAACTCACACTTTTATCCAGGCCCGTTCTGTTTTTTCCGAAATTCTCCCGAAGTAGGAACTCCCTCTTTTTCAAAAGGCTTCCCAAGAACAAAAGGGACAAAAAACTTTCCAAATATGTCCGAGGAATCCGATCCTATTCTCAAATTACAAAAAGATTTCGCGGAAGCGTTTTACTCGGAATTCAAAGAATTCTTCGGAGAAGAAAAAGAACACGGATATGAACTCTATTCTTTGAGCGGAGGTGAATTCGGTCCCAAGGGAAGTTGGGCCACTTTTACGATTCGAAATCCACTGGCCTCGCGTTCGCTCGTCTTTCGATACGATCCGGAAAATCATTCATTCTATGCGATGCTCAAAATCCAAGTGATTCCCGGAGAAGAAGACTGGGATCTGGATTCCCTCTTTCGAAGAAAGGGTTATCCCGTTCCTGAATTCAAAGACTCTCTGAAGAATGCCGGAGAATGGCTCTTTCATTCGATTGGGAGGCATTATCTCAGCGTGATCTTTCAATACTGTCCTAGAATTTTAGAACCGGACTTTCTTCCGGGAGTCTAAACTTTCCAGAAAAGGCTTCTTTTGTAGGAACTCACACTTAAGCTCAAAGGATTTCCGTTCTTGATTGGAGATTCTTCGAAAGTAGGAACTCCTCCGCTTTTTCACCGTAGCTTTCCCTGTTTTGCGGGAACTCCCGCAAAACATCCTGGATCGATAAGGTCTTGTAGGAACTCTTACGATCCCCGCGCGAAGGATACGGAGGGCTTGGTCTGAAAGACCGGAGCGTAGCGGAGCCCGGAGTAGCCTGACCCGATGGAAGGCTTCGTCTCACAATCTCTGAGAAAGATAAGGGGCGCGCCCGAATTCATCTCTCGGAGGAGTTCCTACTTTCTTTTATAGTTCCAATTCTTCCGAAAAGCGCGTCCTTAAAAAATTGACAAAAAACCGGGTTTACACCAGGAGGCTTCCGAAATTTTTGGTCTTAGAATGGAAATCCGCAATATCGCTATTATCGCCCACGTCGACCATGGGAAAACCACCCTCTTAGACGGAATCCTCCGTCAGACCGGAGCAGTCACTGCCAAAGAAGACACAGATCGGATCATGGACTCCAATGACCTCGAAAAGGAAAAAGGAATCACGATCAAAGCAAAGAACACTGCCGTCGTTTACAAGGGAACCAGAATCAACGTCGTAGACACCCCAGGCCACGCGGATTTCGGCGGGGAAGTGGAACGCGTTCTTTCCACAGCGGATTCTTGTCTTCTTCTCGTGGATGCGTTTGATGGACCTATGCCTCAGACACGTTTTGTTCTCGGCAAATCCCTTCAACTCGGACACAAACCCATTCTCGTCATCAATAAGATCGATCGTCCCGGAGCAAGACCGGAAGCCGTTGTGGATATGGTTTTTGACCTTTTCTCCGACTTAGGCGCGACCGATGAGCAGTTGGATTTTCCGATTGTCTATGCTTCTGCAAAACAAGGCTGGGCGGTGAACAACCTCAGCGAATCTCCGGGCACGAATCTGGACCCACTTTTGGATACGGTCCTTAGCCACGTCCCTCCGGTTCAAGCAGACAACGAAGCTCCTCTTCAATTCCAAGTGACTTCTCTGGATTATAACGACTATGTGGGAAGAATCGCAGTCGGAAAGATCTATGCCGGGAAGATGGCCCTTGGAATGAATGTGATTCAATTAGCCGCAAAAAAATCGGACACTGCGGCGCCTGCGGACACAACTCTCTTTCGTATTACAAAATTATACAACTTCGAAGGCCTGAGAAGAAACGAAGTCAACACAGCGGAAGCGGGTGATATCATCGCGATCGCGGGACTTCCCGACGTCTTTATCGGAGATACGATTTGTGAGCCTGGAAAACCGGCTCCAAGACCGGCGATTGAAGTCGAAGAACCGACCGTTTCGATGTATTTTATGGTGAACAATTCTCCATTTGCCGGAAAAGAAGGAAAGTTCGTAACCACTCGTAACATCCGGGAACGTCTGGATCGAGAATTGGAAACCAACGTAGCGATGAGATTGGAAGAAACCGAAGACAAGGATCGTTTTAAGGTTCTTGGACGAGGAGAACTTCATTTATCGGTTCTTATCGAAACGATGAGAAGAGAAGGATTTGAGATTCAAGTCTCTCGTCCGGAAGTAATCTTAAAGTCCAATGAACAAGGTCAGAAATTAGAACCTTACGAGTATTTGGTGATGGACATTCCCGACCAATTTACAGGACAAATCATTTCAGAACTCAACCGAAGAAAGGGTGAACTTCAATTGATGGACGCGCATCCCTCCGGAATGACTCGCGTTGAATTCGTAATTCCGACACGAGGAATCATCGGTTTCAGAGGTTACTTTATCTCTGAAACCCGCGGTGAAGGTGTGATGTCTTCCCGTTTTCTCCGTTTTGATATCTACAAAGGAGAAATCCCGGGTCGTAAGAACGGCGCTCTCATTTCTATGGACTCGGGAGAATCGACCGCGTACGCACTTTGGAAGATTCAGGAAAGAGGAGAATTGGTCATCGGACCAAACACGGCGGTGTATCCCGGAATGATCATCGGAATCCATTCTCGCGAGAATGACCTCGAAGTGAATCCCGTGAAAGAGAAAAAGCTGAGTAACGTTCGTTCCTCCGGAGCGGATGAGGCGATTCGTTTGATTCCTCCTCGGAAATTTTCTCTGGAACAAAATATTGAATTCTTAGACGACGATGAACTTCTGGAAGTAACTCCTCAGAGTTTACGACTTCGTAAGAAATACCTCGACGCAAATATGCGTAAGCGTAACAAATAAAAAAAATAGAACCGCAAGCTCCCCCAACAAGGACCTGCGGTTCTTTCTTTTTCTCTTTTGAATTATTTGCTCTTCCTTTGAAGACTTTCTAAAAAAATCTTTCCATCGAACTTCAGTTCTTTTCAACCGAAAGAATGGCTCTTTCATTCGATTGGGAGGCATTATCTCAGCGTGATCTTTCAATACTGTCCTAGAATTTTAGAACCGGACTTTCTTCCGGGAGTCTAAACTTTCCAGAAAAGGCTTCTTTTGTAGGAACTCACACTTAAGCTCAAAGGATTTCCGTTCTTGATTGGAGATTCTTCGAAAGTAGAAACTCCTCCGCTTTTTCACCGTAGCTTTTCCTGTTTTGCGGGAACTCCCGCAAAACATCCTGGATCGATAAGGTCTTGTAGGAACTCTTACGATCTCCGCGCGAAGGATACGGAGGGCTTGGTCTGAAAGACCGGAGCGGAGCGTAGCGGAGCCCGGAGTAGCCTGACCCGATGGAAGGATCCGTCTCACAATCTCTGAGAAAGATAAGGGGCGCGCCCGAATTCATCTCTCGGAGGAGTTCCTACTTTCTTTCAATCCCAAAGAGTTATACGAATCCATACATTCTTTGTAAGTAGTGCATTGTTTTCTTTTTGAAAATAATATTATAAATTGAATCTTACTTCCGGAATTTCTAAAGAGTGCGGATTTATCATTGAATATATTACTCTATATATTCGGAAAAATTAATCAAGAAGAATGGAACCGGGTTTAAAACATTCGGTTTCTAAAATCTTAGAAACGCTTCCAATCAAATCAGAAATATATTTCCAATTCAATTTTATTTTTTTTTGGCCTTCTTTACTTCTAAATCCGTATAAAAAATATGGGAAGAGTGAAAATCAATCTGAGTCTAAATGCAAAATGAAGTTTATTTTGATTTGAATTTGACAGGAGGCGGCTTGCTAAAAGTCCTGATAATAAAATTGGAGAAAGCATGAAAGCTTTTATAAAAGATATTTGGTTTCATAGAGAATCGGAGATTCGATCTCTCAACGGACTTCGCGCTTTCGCAATTATATTAGTAATCTTGAATCATTACGCCCTTGTATGGGAAGAGTTGGGGACGTTCCATTCCGAAACTTTTTTCTGGTCGGGAGTGGACCTTTCCTTCGTTCTGAGCGGTTTTTTGATTTCGATGGGTTTGTGGAAGGACTGGGAAAAAAACGGAAAAATCAATTACAAAACCTTTTTTTTAAAAAGGACTCTTCGTATTTTTCCTTCTTACTTCCTATTTCTGGCGATAAGCTTTGCGTTTTTGACATTTGCTCTGAAGTTCGCTCAAGAGAAAGAGATGTTGCAACAAACAAATCGGCTGAGTCTTTCCCTGATGAATTCCTGGGGAGATTTCGTTTTTCTCGGTAACTATGTCCAAGGATTTAACATTCATACCTGGTCTCTTTCTATGGAAGAACAGTTCTATCTGGTTTTTCCCTTTTTTTGCGGCTGGGTTTTGTTTAAAAGAAACCCCAGAGTCAGGCAGTTTTCACTGTGGTTCCTTCTTTTGATTCCAACTTTAACCCGTTTTTGGATCTTTCAAACTACGAGCTATCCCGCCACTCCCGAATACTTTCAGGAGATTTATTTTCCTTTTCACACTCGATTCGATTCCATCTTAATGGGTGTGATCACGATGGACCTTTATGTAAATCACAAACGTATCGTTTCAAGATTCCGGAAAGACGGACTCGTCTATTACTCCTTTTTGCTTTTTTTTGTTTTTCTTTTGTTTGCCGCACACTGGATCCAAGAGGAAAAAAATACCGTTTTTGCCCATACGATTCGATACAACTTTCTGAACATCGGTTTTGCGGGAATTTTATTCCTTTCCGTGATTCGTTTTGGGGGTTTTTTACATAGATTTTTTAGTCTTAGGATATTCGTTCCTGTTGCAAGGATGAGTTTTACAATTTATCTCTGGCATTTGGTTTTGATCGGAGTCTCTATTTCGATCCTGGGTGTCAAATCCGCGCCGGAATCGGACCTAATATTTTTCGCTCAATTTTCGTTAGTATTCCTTTTTGTCCTTCTCTTGGCGCTCCCGCTCTATGTTCTGATCGAATATCCGTTTCAAAAACTGCGTATCAAAATCACCTCGAAGTAAAATGGATTAAATTAGAATATTCTAAAATTCTACTTTTCATTTTTTAATTTTTCGATTTCCCGGATCAGTTCTTCCTTGCTTACGTTCGGATCCGATTTTAATTTGTGAATGAGTTCGTCGGCCGTCGCTCTTTTGTTAAACGCCTTTATGTCGACGGTTCCTTCTAAAAGAATCGGATCGCCGATAAAGACGGAGAGATTTTTTTTAGAAATGGGCTCCAACGTCGCCGATTGTTGAAAGACTTCGATTACTTTACAAGGCGCTTTTTCCTTTCCCACAAAGAAGACCATTCCGGGTCTGATAAAATCCGTCTTCGAAAATATTCCAACGATTCTATCT
This sequence comes from Leptospira ainlahdjerensis, assembly GCF_016919175.1. Classification (GTDB taxonomy): domain Bacteria; phylum Spirochaetota; class Leptospiria; order Leptospirales; family Leptospiraceae; genus Leptospira; species Leptospira ainlahdjerensis. The sequence continues at coordinate 11,044 of NZ_JAFFPU010000030.1, forward strand.
TCGACGTTTTCTCCGCCTTTGTAAAAGACGACTCCCGCGATTTCGTTGTCCAAAGTGATTTTTTTCTGATTTACGTTAGTCGTTATTCTACCTAAAAACGCGTTGCCGATTTTTCGGTAGATCGCTTTGGAGAATTTCAGTTCTCTTCCGTCCGGTGAAATTTCACCTAAAAGATTGCCGCTCGAAGTTACATTGCCGACTTCTCGCACTTTTGCCGGGGCGCCCATTTCGTTGAGTTTCCATTTTTTAGGATCGGATTCCCTTGCACCCATGTGAAGAACGTGGTATTCCTGATATAAAAATTCCTGCAGTAGAATTTCATTCTGACTTGTCACAACTCCGCCGGATCGAATTCTCCATTCCTCTCTGTTGTCGCTTGCGAAAAAAGAAAGTCGGACGATCGTTTTTCGTTCAAACGCGAGATCGCCGTTTGCTTTTGGAAAGATGCTGAGGATTTCGATCTTTAATTTTCCATCCTTGCTCCATGCGTCGGTTTCGGAGGAAAGATAAAGGCCGCTCAGATTCGGATCGGAAGGAGTGGGTTTTCCTTTAAGATTACCGATGCAGTTAATAAACAAAAAAGTATATAATAAAATAAGAATATAGTGAATTTTTATTTTCATAGGAGTTCCGAAAGTTAGAATGTATTATTCATTATCAAGGGTAAAGTATCTTTTTCCTCAGGCTTTCTTTTTGTTTTACGGAAGTTTCGACTTTTCGAAAGAGTCAATTCGCTTCGGATTTGGCTTCGAAGATTTCCCAGAAGCCATATACTTTTTTTTCAAGGAATCCGGAAATTTTTCGATCGAATAACGCAGCATTGTTCTGGGCATTTTGTCCGCGAAACGATCTAAAAAAGCGATTTCATTTTTTTTATCTCGATTGCCGACCTCACGGAGCATCCAGCCGACCGCTTTGTGGATGAGATCCTCTTTATCGTTCAAAAGGAGTTCGGAAAGATTGATAATATCTTTAAAGTCGCCTTTACGGATGAATGCGTAAGTGGAAAGGACGGAAATCCTTTTTTCCCAAAGATTTTTCGATTTGGCAAGCTGGTACAAAATTTTGCGATCCTTGTCCAAAAGAAATTCCCCGATCAAAACCCTCGCGCTCAAGTCGACTAAGTCCCAGTTGTTAACCTTTTTTAAGTGTTTTAGATAAAATTGATGGAGAGTTTTTCGATTTTTTTCATCCCCTTTTTCAAATTGTTCGCAGAGAATAAAAAGAGAGGTGAGTCTTTCTTCGTGAATTTCGGATTGTAAAAGAATTTCGATTTCTTTGAGGGGAAGTGTTTTGTGTTGTTTGGCGATTTTTCTTTGATTGGGAACCGTAACTCCGAGGAAGATGTCGCCTTCCGCGTATTCGCCCGGGGCGGTTTTAAAAAAGCGGGAAAGAAATCGTGCTTTGATTGGATCGCCTAACTCTTGCAAGGTTTTTCGAACATTTTCGGCCTTCGAGACGATTAGGGAATCTTTCATCGTTCTTTGGTATCGAGTCTAACCTTCCAGGCAATACTATTTTTAAATCCGAGAATGTAGTAAAAGATTGACTTCGTTTTAACAAACGTATCCAATTCAGTCCGATTTTATACCTTTCCGAAAAGGAGAATTCCATGTTTATCGGGCATTACAGCGTGGCCTTCGTTTTAAAAAAGACCGTCCCAAAAACTCCGCTCTGGTCCCTTCTTGTCGGAGTACAGCTTGTCGACTTTTTATTTATGATTTTTGTCGTGTTTGGAATCGAACACATGAGATTGATTCCAGGTTTTACGGCAAGCAATCCATTCGATCTTTATTATATGCCTTATACTCACAGTCTTATCGCGGGAATCTTCTGGGCGATCTTTGCGTTTTTAGGATTTTACTTTTATTTCAAATCGGAGATCGATTCTTATCGATGGAAGGCGCCGTTTGCGGTTTTTCTTTCAGTTCTTTCGCACTATTTTTTAGATTTACCGGTGCACACTCCGGATCTTCCGATTTTCGGCGATTCCGGAACCAAGTTGGGTTTCGGTCTTTGGAACAATCTCTGGCTAACCGTCGGAATCGAGGCCGCGTTGACTGTTTCCTCCTTCGTTTATTATTTGAGAGGAAGCAAAAGTGGAGAAGGTTTTTCGGGGCGGTGGGGGATGCCGATTTTAGGTTTGATCTTTTTACTCCTGATCCTCATCAATCCATTTGCTCCCGTGCCGGATAATATCTACCAGTTTGCAATTCAGGCACTTGTTCTTTATTCTTTGATCGCTTTTTTCGGACATAGGCTGGACTCGAAACGAGTCTACCAGGTTTCGTAAAGTTAAAAACGGAAAGCTCCTACAATGCAGACCGTTGAAAAAAGGATTGTTCGAGGGCGAATTGTGTTCGCTTCTAAACAAAAAATCAGAGCCTTTTTTTAGCTTCTTTGTTCCTTAGAGAACAAGGAAAGCCTGGAGAAGTCGGCCATTCGTTAGAAGAAAGGCTTGTCAGAAACCGTTTGAATTCCAGAGTTAAGAAAGTATGGCAAATCGGGAAGAAACGAAAAAAAGCACGAAGACGAAAAAACGTCCTCTTCATAATATTTATGGAAAGGAAATTCTTAGAAAACGTCTTGAGTCTGAAAAATTCCCTCGAACTACCCTATCTTTTTATCGTTATGTCATTTTAGAAAACGCAGAAAATCTGAGAGATAAACTTTATTCGGAATGGGAGGCTCTCGGAGTTCTTGGACGAATTTATATCGCGAGAGAGGGAATTAACGCGCAACTTTCGGTTCCTACCCACAACTTCGAAAAATTTAGGGAGAATTTGGATTCGAGAGAAGAATTCAAAGATATGCCGTTTAAGATCGCGGTCGAAGACGATCGTGAGTCTTTTCTAAAATTGGATTTAAAGATCAGAAAAAAAATCGTCGCCGACGGACTGGACGACGACTCATTCGATGTGACTAACGTAGGAACTCATCTTTCCGCGGAAGAATTCAATAAACATTTAGAATCGGAAAAGACGATCGTAGTGGACGTACGAAATCATTATGAGAGCGAGATCGGTCATTTTGAAAGGGCCATTCTTCCTCAGTCGGATACGTTCCGCGAAGAACTTCAAATGCTTCTCGAATTGCTCAACGGAAAAGAAGATGAGAAAATTCTAATGTATTGTACCGGAGGCATACGTTGTGAAAAAGCGAGCGCTTGGTTAAAACACCACGGTTACAAAGACGTAAATCAACTTCACGGCGGTATTATTTCTTACGCTCACGAAGTCGCCGAAAAAGGATTGGAGTCCAAATTCAAAGGCAAAAATTTCGTTTTTGACGGACGTTTGCAGGAAAAAATCGGAACTGAAATCATTTCTACCTGTCATCAATGCGCTCAGAAAAGCGATCGTCACGTTAACTGTGCAAACCCCGGATGTCATATTCTTTTTATTCAATGCGAGAACTGCTCCGAAAAATTCGAAGGTTGTTGTACGGAAGAATGCAAAACGGTTCTTCATTTGCCGAAGGAAAAACAAAAGGAAATACGCAAGGGCAAATTAAACGATAATCGATTTTTTACGAAATCGAGAATTCGCCCAAAAATTTCCGAACTTTATAAAACTCAAAATCCTTTCGAAACGGTTTAGACGTTTAGAAATTTCACTCGTTTGGACCAAAACCAAGCGAGAATCACTCCTGCGATTGCGTGCCAAATTCCCCAGACGGCGGCGATGATCGCCATACTTCCTTGCCCTCCGAAAAAGGCGAAGATGAGAACTAGGCCAAGTCCTGAATTTTGAATTCCGGTTTCTATCGAAATACATCGCGAGTCCCTTTCGTCCAGTTTCATCAGTTTAGCAAAGTAGTAACCCAAAAGGAACCCGACCGAGTTCATTAGAAAAACGTAAAGAAAGACCTTGTGAATGACTTGTAAGAATACCTGAAAGTTCGCCGCGAGAGCCACAATCAGAAAAGCCGCAAAGATTAAGGCTGAAAGAAGTTTCAGGGGTTTTTCTACTTTGGCGGAAACCGCGGGTAGAAAACGATTCGTCAGAATTCCAAGAGTGATCGGAATCAGCAGGATCATCAGGATCGCTTTGAAAACATCCCAAGGATCCAGGGTGATTTCTTTCAACGCGTTGTGTACAGGAGGATAAAGATTTCCCCAAAAAAAGAAATTAAACGGAGTTGCAAGGATGGCTAACGTAGATGAAAACGCGGTCAGTGAAATTGACAGAGCCGTGTTTCCTTTTGCAAGTGATGTGATAAAATTGGAAATGTTGCCTCCGGGGCAGGCCGCGACGAGAAGCATTCCTAACGCGACTCCAGGCGGAGGATTTAGAATCCAGAGCAGGAGATAAGTGGCAAACGGGAACAATACAAATTGCGAAACGATTCCTGTAATGGACGCTTTCGGTTTTTTAAAAAGAAGTTTAAAATCTTCTAATTTAAGCTCCAAGGCGATCCCGAACATGATCAGCCCCAATAAAAGATTTAAAAACAATAATCCGCTTTCGTTAAAATTAATCCGAACTGCGTCCAATTCCTGCATCGATTTAATCCGCCCAAGCCACGTAAATTTGTCTTGGTCCAGTAAAAGGATGTCTTCCGTGCGAGACCGAGTAGTTGTCGATCACTAGCACGTCTCCGTTTTGCCAGGAAAAAAGAGAGATGTTTTTCCAGAATACCTTTTGGATTTGAACGAGTTCTTCTGAGGTAATTTCATCTCCGTTGCCGTAGCTGCAATGTGTATCCAGATATTCTTTTTTCGTCGTGAGTTTTTTGAGAAGAGTTAAAACTTCGAGAGCGATTCCGATAAAAAAACCGCGAATCGTTTTCTGACGAGCAAAGATATGCCAGTATTCTTTTCTCGCTGCATCGATATGAAAGACTTGCGAATGATTGTGCCAGGCAAGCGTTTTGAAGTCAGGATGTTTACGGACTGCAAGTGTGGTATTGATCAGTCGAAGATTATCTTCTCCGAACCATTCCACATTAAAGTTCTGTTTTTTAGAAACCTTTTCGACTTCTTCCCGATTTTTGGTCTGAAACATTTCATCCCAACGTTTTGTTTTCCAAAACTGAAAGCGGGATTGATTGGTGGGCCCGTTGTAAACTCTGGAATACTGAATTTTTTCCTTTTCAAATTTATCACGAATCGATCGAGGGACTTCTTGTAGGACCTTTCTAAGATCGGTAATCGGAGTTTCCCCGAATTGACCGGGAGCTTGACCACAAAAGAAAAAGAGTTTCCGAGGAGGAGAATCCAAAAAACTCATCTCCGCATGTTGCATGATCGGATAAGCGGGAGGCAGTTCGGTCGCGGTGAAGGCATACTTCGTCACCTGATTGCGGGGAGAAGTCCCAAGATAATTATTCTTTAGATTCGGATCCACGTTTAAGATTACGTCCTCAAAGTCTTGAGGAGATACTACGTCGAAACCTCTGAAAAGGATAGCGCCGTATTCTTTCAGATCTTCATTTAACGCGCGTTTGTTGGATTTGATCCACTGGATCAAAGAAGATTTAGCGGCTTGATCGGGTGAACTCGGCCGATAGACGACTGGAAGAGGGTTTGTAGAATCCAGAAAACCTTTTTGTAAGGAAGGGGCGGACTTTGCACCCGCCTTTTTAGGAGCAACCGACTTCGGTTTCGGTTTAGACTGAGTCTTTCCTTTTGACTTCGGTTTAGTAAGAGTTTTTGTCGCCATGATGTATAACGTCCCTCGAAAAGATTTCCAGATCCTACTCAATGATTTATTTGGAAAAGGTATTTTTTAAATACGATAAGAATGTGGTTTTCCCGGAGCACAAGAAAAATTTAGTATAGCAGAATAAAATTTAATAAAACGAATCAGTCGAAAGGGGCAGGGGCTGACACTTGATTCTAAAAAGAGGAGTTTTTGCTAAGGATTAGACGGTTCTTTCGAAATTCTTTTCACTTTGAAAATGAATAGAATATTTTACATTCTGCACAAGATCATTTTTAGAACTCAAATCCTCTGCGACGAGATTCTTGAATAAAATACGTTCGTTAAAACGGAAATCACAGGGATCTCATTGAATTGTTTCCAGGAAGGCAAATCCGAAAAAATTCTATTCACCAAGGGATGGATTTTTGAAAGCTCGGGGCGTTTTGGTCGTTTTCTGGTCGGCGGAGTTCCGACTTCGATTTTGTTCCGGAGACGGTTCGGATGAGATGAATGATTCTTTTTCATCCGAAAAACCGGTTTCTGAAATCTTGTTCGTCGGGCTTGGTGGATTGAGTTTATTCTTCTCGGTCGATTTAGAAACGAGAAAGCGTTTTCACACGAATCGTGATCCTGTCATCGGCAAGGATCGCTTCGGTCGTGGACCGAAATTGAATTTTGCATCGACCTGATTCTTATATTTCTTGGAGAAAAGTTCGAGAGGCGATTTTTAAAATTCCGCAACCTCTTCGAATAAAAGTAAATTCAATAAAAAGAATATGTTTACTTCATAAATTCTCAGATCTCGATGCAAACTTTTCCGAAATGTTTTCCCGCTTTGAGAGCTTCATACGCTTTCGGCGTTTTTTCGAAAGGATAGATTTCATCGACTACGGGTTTGATTCCGTTTATACTGATCGCTCTGTTCATGTCTTCGAAATTTCTTCTGCTCCCCACGATGATTCCTTGCACTCGGATTCCTTGCATCAAAATCGGAAAAAGGGATAGGTTGTTGCTTTCGCCGCCCGCGAGTACGCCGATCAGCGCGATGGTTCCCCAAGGTTTCGTACTGGAAATGGATTTCTGCAAAGTTCCGGCGCCTCCGACTTCGATGACGAGATCGGCGCCTTTCATGTTCGTCATCTTCCTTATTTCCCGATCCCAGTTCGTTTTTTCGTTATAGTTGATAATCTCGTCCGCACCGAGAGCCTTTACCTTTTTTAATTTATCGTCGCTGGAGGAAGTGGCGATCACCCTGGCTCCCATCATTTTAGCAAATTGTAATGCAAAGATGGAAACCCCTCCCGTCCCTTGTATGACTACTGTCGCTCCGGGTTGAATATTTCCGTGTGTCACAATCGCGGTGTAAGCGGTAAGAGCCGCACAAGGTAAAGTGGAAGCTTCGGCGAAAGAAATATTCTCCGGCATCGGAACCAAACCTTGTTCTCCGAAAATTCTGAATTCGCAGAGTGTTCCGTCTAACGGACCTCCGAGAGTGTTTCTGAGCATATCTATGTCCGGAGCTCCGTCCAACCAAGTCTGAGCGAAGTTGGCGCAGACCTTGTCTCCCACTTTCCACTTGGTGACTCCCGAACCAACCTGAACGATTTCTCCCGCTCCATCGGAGAGGGGGACTAAAGGGAGTTTCTGTTTCGGATTGTATTTTCCGATCGCCATCAGATAATCTCTGTAGTTCAGAGAAGCCGAACGCATTCTTACTAAAACTTCTCCGTGTGCCGGAGTTGGATCCGGGCGTTCCGCGATTCTTAAATTCTCAAGTCCGAATTGATTTTGGATTTCATATACTTTCATAAAGACGATTTTCTCCCGGATCTCTGGGAATGTTTTCTGAGAAATACCTTGCAGGAAAACTCATTTTTTACTTTTACATCGGTATGTTTCGGTTCAAATTCTTCTAGATCCGTCGGAAACAGAAATAGGAGTTCGATCGAAGTTAAGAATCGTCTAAGAAACGGATGTTTCAGTCCGATCCAGGATTTCCTTTTTCTGATTGCTTGCCCGCATCTTTCGGAAAAGCTGGAAGGAGAAGTTATGGCCGGTATTGAAGAAATTCAGAGAGAGATTGTTTCGGAATTTTCAGAATGTACGGATTGGCAGGAACGTTATCAACTTCTTATCGAAATGGGGGACGAACTCGGTTCTATTCCGGATTCGTTAAAAACTCAAGAACGTCTTGTTCCGGGTTGTCAATCTCGCGTCTGGATCGTTTCGGAAGAAACTGATGGAAAAGTTCTTTTTCAAGCGGACAGCGATTCCGCGATCACAAGAGGTATGATCGCTCTTCTGATTCGGGTTTTTTCCGGAAGAACCCGAGAAGAGATCAAGAACGCCTCCCTCGAATTTTTAAAAGAGATCGGACTCGACAAACATCTTTCGATGTCTAGACGAAACGGTCTTTATTCCATGGTAAACATTCTTAGAAATAGTTGAATACTCGGTTCTCTTTTGCAGATCCTTAGAAGGAATTTGAAAACGGGTTCTGCGAGAAAGAGATCGATGGCATTTTGTTAGAATTCCCGCAAAAGGGTGAGGAGACTTTGTGCTTGCAAAAAAACTATTTTTAGAGAACGAAAAAGTCCCCTGATTTTTTCGCCACCCTCTCAAAAAACTCAGCGCCAACTCCGACTGATCGATCTCAGAGACCTACCTACAAATGGAGAGGAACTGCAATGAGAATCGTCTCGAGAAGAGGGAATTGTCGGAGTTCCGACGCGTGCTTTTTTGTTGCAAAATTAGGATTTCGTGATATAGAAAAGAGACCCGAGGTTTTCCCGCCACCGCTCCCCACCACCCGAAATTTGGGCGGGGCGCGACTTTTTACGGAGGATTGTCGGAGTTCCGACGGATTCTCTGAAGATCCAGACGGCTTTTGGGCAAGGATCTCCGCTCTCAGTCGGGTCGCGAACCTTCCACGGAAAGAGTCTATCTGACGACGATCTGTCTTGAGATTCCAACCACTTTTGAAGAGGGTTCTTTTATTTTTGAAGGATGTCAGCTTTGACTTTGTTTCACGAATTTCAAGCTTAGAATCGATGAACATCAAAACCTTTACTCCAAACCGTTTTTTAAAATCTTATATCAAAGAATATAGGATCTTGGAAAGTGAAACGCAAAGGGAGAATCGAATCTTACCAAATTCTTCGATTGTTCTCACTTTTAGAATTCGCGGAGACGTTCGTATTGAGGAGCGTTCGAAGGAGAACGGAATCCCGGTTTTAGGAATTGCGGGTCTTCGAAAAAGTGCGCGTCTCATCCGTTATTCCGAAAAAGCGTCCATGCTTCTCGTAAATTTTCAAGAAGGAGGCGCTGCAAGATTTTTCAAAATTCCGATGAACGAAATTTTCGGAGTGAATTTATCCCTGGATCAACTCCTTCCCAAATCCAAAACTTCCGAGCTGGAAGAAAAACTCTCGGAAACAAAATCGGACGAAGAAAAAATCCGAATCGTAGAAAAATTCTTACTTTCCATTTTTCGGGAATCCAACGAGGACCTCCTTGTGATGGACTCGATCCAAAAGATTCGGAATTCAAAAGGGAATCTTCGGATTCAAGATCTTCTGAAAGGAATGCCGATCAGCCGGGATTCTTATGAAAAACGATTCAGACAAACGATTGGAACTTCCCCGAAACAGTTCGCGAATTTAATAAGAATTACAAACCTCATCGAACGATATTCTCCCATTGGATCACTTACGGATGCGGCTCTTGAGGCGGGCTATTTTGATCAAGCTCACTTTATCAGAGATTTTCGATCCTTTTCCGGTCAAACTCCGAAGGATTTTTTTAAAACTCCTCCTCTTTGGTAAATTCCTGAATTTATACAATTTTAATTTTTAATCCTATCGTATTCTGATTCTTACAAGGAGAAGAAGAATGCAAAAAATTTTAATCGATCGTTTTATCGTTCCTGAACCGGGACGAGAAGAATTTTTTCAAAGAGTCAAGATCAATCGTGACTTTATCAAAACGATTCCCGGGTTTATTCAAGATTCTGCATATTATAGGGAAGAAGGAGGTCTTCTTTTTTTTGTTACGTTTGCGGTTTGGAAAGACGAGGCCGCTTTAGAAAACGCCAAAAAAAACGTCCTCGCCGAATACGAACGAAAGGGTTTTGATATGCCAGCGATGCTCAAACGTTTGGGGATTTCGATCGAAAGAGGGATTTTTGAGGGGTTTGTTTAAGATTTTTTCGATTTTGAAAGTTGGGAAAAACTGAATTCATTGATTTGATTCAAGCCGAAGATTCTTTGTCTTTGTTTATGATTTGTGGAGGAACCTATTTCTACCTAAATAGGTCTCACTTCTCTATAAGTTTTTTAAGGAATTTTTGGACAAAGGACATTCGTAAAATGAAATCGCTAATCCTCCTGATCTTCGCGATCGGGTGTAGTAAAAATTATTCAAAAGTGCATTCTACCAGTCACGATGATTACAAGATGCAAAATAAAGTTGCGGTTCTTTCCGTTGAATTCGATGCGAATGCGTTAGCGGGCGACTCGCTCATGGAACATATCAGGAGACAATTGGAGACTACGAATGAACTTACCGACGCCGAAAGAGAAAAAGGAATCCTGCGAAGATCCGATCGTTACGAACACGCCGTAAAAAATACCGAGTTAAAGACGAAAGAGATCTTGTCGCGATTGGAAAACAAGATTATCAATCGGATGAATGCGCTTCTTATATCCAAAAAATTGGTTCCTTTAGAGAGATCCGAAATCGTAAAATTACTTAAAGAATCCTCTCTTTATCAAACGGGTCTTTTTGATAATGAAAAGAATATTCAGATCGGAAAACTCGCAACGGCTGATCTAATTATGCTCAGTAAGATCGAAGTTAAAGTTCGAGGAGCTTATGTTAAGAATTATGAAGTGACTCTAACCGGAAAATTGGTTTCCGTGAAGGACGGTCGGATTCTTGCCATCGGCGAGGTTTTTGCCGAGAATGAAATTTTGGATGAAAAACTCATCAACGAAGTTGTGGATAAGTGGTTCGATAGTATTCCGGACGGGAGTAAGTTGTTTCTATTGTTTTAGAATCCGGAATTTACGAGTTGGAAGAAAATCGGAAATTTCGACCAAACTAAAAATATACAAAGAACGGAATATTCATTTTTGATTTAACTCTTTTTTCGAAGTTTTAAGGGTAGTTTGTCCCAGATCAACTGATAAGAATTATTAATTCTCGTTTCCAATTCTTTCAATGTCAATGTACTCAAGGATTCGCACTGGACCCAGTCGTATCTCGCAAGATACGGAGCGGGGGCGACTCCTTTTTTTCGGGAAAGAATTTCCGCGTCTTCCGGATTACATTTGAAACTGACAGTAAACGGTTCTTCCGTCATAAGAACGCAGAACATTTTTTTGTGAACTGAAAAGACAAGGTCCTTTTCCCATTTGATGTCTTCCGTCGCGAAAGGTAAAGAAAGTGCGAATTTTCGAATTGGCTCGAATCTGGGATCGTTAGCTACAATTCTAATCATCTCTTATATCAATTCAGGACGGTCCGAGAGTTCGTTCGCATTTTGTTTTCCCGCAGGGAAATGTTTTCTGAGAAGTTTTGTAAACTCTTCTACGGCATCGAGGATGCTTTTTAGATATTCTCCGGAACGAAATCCTTTTTCCATTTTGTCACAAATTTCGTCTAACGTATCTTGTCCGATTTTTTTGTAGATCCCGCGGTCCGCTAGTAGTTCTATCTTTTTATCCACCAACTGGACGTAGATCAGAATTCCCGTGTTTTCTTCCGTGTCCCAGATTCTTCTTTCGGAAAAAAGTTCTTCGGCCCTTCTTTTGGCGTTCAATCCTCTTAGTATTCTCCAAAGGGGAAAATTTCCTTCCAGGATTACCTTGATTTCTCCGGTATGAAACTTTTCAGATTGGGAAACCGAAGATTCAATTTTCTTTAAGTCTTCTTTACTGAAGAATTTTTTGAAAAGAAAAGATTTGGATTTATCCGGAGAAAACGAGAACGCCGAAAAAAAGGATTCTATAAGATGATTTCCGATTCTGAGGAATTTGGATTTTTCTTTGATTTGATTTTTTAAAGTCATCTTCGCATCCTCTTTACCAACTTCCGGAAGCTCCTCCGCCTCCGGAACTTCCGCCTCCGCCGCTCCAAGATCCTCCACCCCCGGAGGAGGACGATCCCCAGGACGAGCCGGAACCGCCCATTCCTCCGCCGTTCGCGAGGACGAAAAACCAAAGCAGAAGCGCGCCCGGAATCAACATCCAAAGTGTGATCGACCAGAACAAACCTAACACGATAAAGATGATTCCGCTGATTCCTCCGGACAATCCGTTTCCGAATAAAAATCCGAATATTTTACCGAGAACGACTAATAGGATAAAGGCGGTGATGAGTTTGTTCGGAAGTTCGGGCAGATCCTCGCCTCCGGTTTCCGAATCCGAACCCGCTACACGGCCGGTTCCTTCCGGAAGTTCCTCTCCGTTGACCACGGCAATGAGCTGGTCGATCGCGTCGGAGATTCCTTGGTAGTAGTTCCCATTCTTAAATTGAGGAATCATAAAGTCGCTGATGATCCGTTTGGCGATCGCGTCCGGAATCGCACCTTCCAATCCGTATCCTACTTCGATTCTGGTTTTGTGGTCTTGGATCGCGACCACGACCAAGGCGCCATCGCTCACACCTTTGCGTCCGAGTTTCCATTTTTCAAATGCCTTGACCGCGTATTCTTCTATACTCCAATCCTTTGTGGAACCGATGACTAAGACAGCGATCTGGCTTCCTTTTCTCTTTTCAAACTGAACAAGACGTCCTGTGAGAACCGATTTTTGAGAATCGGTCAGAGTCGAAGTCATATCGGTGATCTGAGTTCTAAGTGTAGGAATTTCAGGATCTTCCGCTCTCCATTCTTCGTTTTGAAGAATCCAAAAAGAATTTTCGGTTCTTACGTTCCAACCCGCGGTCAACAATAGAAAACTTATAAAGAAGAATAGGTTTCTGTTCATTCGAAGTAGATTCAAAATTCTTAAAATTTAACTTCCGGTGGTTTGGAGATTTCTTTTTCGTTTTCTACCGTGAAGGAAGGTTTAGTCTGAAATCCGAAGACCTTTGCGGTTAGATTGCTCGGAAATTGACGGATCGTTACGTTGTATTTTTGTACGGATTGGATGTACCGATTTCTTGCGACGGTGATTCTATTTTCAGTTCCTTCCAATTGAGCCTGAAGGTCCCGAAAATTTTCGTTGGATTTTAGATCGGGATATTTTTCCACAACTACCAGAAGTCTGGAAAGTGCGGAAGTCATCTGTGATTGTGCCTGCGCGTATTTCTTAAATAGTTCCGGGTTGTTCAGGGTTTTTTCGTCGGCTTGGATCGATCCAACTCCGGCCCGCGCTCTGGTCACTTCGGTTAACACTTTTTCTTCCTGAGCCGCATAACCCTTTACCGTGTTGACTAAGTTGGGAATGAGATCGGCTCTTCTCTGATATTGGTTTAAAACTTCAGCCCAAGAAGCGGTGACGGCCTCGTCTTCTTCCTGGATCGTGTTGTAACCGCAGTTGGAAGAAGACAAGACCGCAAGGACCAGCATGGAAGCCAAAAACACTTTGGATAGAATCTTCGTTTTCAAGAAATTCTTTTCTCCTGTAGGGGTTTGATTCTTTTACACTTAGACTCCGATCGTAAACAGATTTTTCTTTCTTCAAAACGGAAAATCTTCTTCTATGTCCGTAAAATCGTTCCCGTCCGTCTCTTCGGCTTGGTTTCCTCCCGATTTTTTTTCAGGATTGGGCTCGGAGATACTTAAGGATAGATAGTTTCTTCCGGTTGCCGACTTTCGAATCCAGCCGGCGAGACGATATGTTTTGCCTTCCAGCAAAACCTTTCCGGTATAATCCGGTTGTGTTTCCCTTTCTTTGGTCGCGTTGCTAAAGAGACTTCCTTTTTTTTCTTTGAGAGCGTATTCTGCCATGTTCTTTTCCTCCTTTTGGCTTTGGCTTTTTTGTCCTCGGATTTTTTTTGAAATCCTCGGGATGTTCGAATTTCTACTGTTCCCGCAGTGTTCGAGTTAGGCGGCTTCCGAATTGCGAAGCGCGTCTTTTGCGAGGGCCCTTTTCCGGATCTCTTCTATGAGTTTATCCGCGAGGATTTCCGCGATTGCCTCGATTCTTTCGTCCATCCATTCCGAGTCGTTTGTTTGCATGTCGTTTGCTCCTTGATCTGAAATTCAGAATACAGGAACCCCGGGACAAAAAAGTCGCGAGGAGGGGACTTTCGAATGAAATCGGAATTTTTTTTTGGGGAATGGTGCGATCGTTTTCGCGATTTCCGAAATAAAAACCTTTGACCTTTGTTGCTGACGGAAACAATAAAGGCCGTAGTCTTGGAATTGAAATCTATGCGGATCAAAGCGGAAGCGACGGAGTTAGAGCGTTATCGAGATTTTTTTCTCAAGAGCGCCGAGGGAATTTGGTGTTTCGATCTGAGTGCTCCGATTGACGCCCGTTTGGCGGAAGCGGAACAAGTATCCCTTCTTCTGTCGAATGCCCGCCTAACGCTCTGTAACGATTCTATGGCGAGAATGTACGGATACGGAGCGGCTTCCGAGCTCATGGGGCTCTCCCTTTCTCAGTTGATTCCGTCCGATTCTCCGGAGGATCTAGGACATTTTTTTACCTTTGTCCGATCCGGTTACAACATGAAGGACGTGGAATCCAGGGAATTGGATCGTTTTGGAAATTCGAAATACTTTCTCAACAGCGTCGTAGGCGTCGTAAAGGACGGAAAACTTTCTCAAATCTGGGGCTCGCAGAGGGATATTACTCCTCTCAAAAAGAGCGAAGACAAACTGAAATACTCTCTTCTTCTTCAGAGCAATCTGACGGATATTTCCAAAAGTTTTATCACGGTTCCGCCGAGAGAATTGGATCAGGCGATTCGAAATTCTTTGGAGAGGGCCGGAAGAATCTGCGAAGCCGATCGTTCGTATATTATAGAATACTCAAGTTCCAATAAACACCTTTCGAACACATACGAATGGTGTAAGGAAGGAATTTCGTCTCAAAAGGATTTTTTTCAAAATATTCCGGTGGAACAAATCCCTAAGGAAAGATTCGAAAGAGTCCGCAAGTTCGGGTATTTCGCTCTCAACTCCGTGGAAGAAATTCAAAATGAAAATCCGTTTCTAAGAAATCTTCTGCTCCCAAAGGGGATTCGTTCTCTTTTGATGATCGGGCTTACTTACGAAGGAAAGGAAATCGGCTTTTTCGGTTTGGATATGACACAAAAGGACCGGACTTGGACCGAGGAGGAGATCAACATTCTCGGTTTGATCGGGGATTTGATTCTGCTTGCGTTCGATCGGAAAATCAAAGAAGGCACGTTAAACGCCTTTTATGATAGAATGCACTACGATCTCGAGTTGGGAAGATTGACTCAACGTTCTCTTGTGGATCGGACCTTTCCTAATTCTCCGTATTTCCGAATGGAAACCTACTTTCGTCCTTTTGAAAAAGTGGGCGGGGACGTCATAAGCACGATTCAGAATGAAGACGGAAGTATTGACATTCTTTTTGCGGACGTTTCGGGGCACGGGATTTCTTCCGCGATGGTCTCCGGGATGGTTGTGATTTCGTTTAAGAATTCTTCGAGGATCGGTCTTTCTCCGGCGGAGGGTTTGATAAGAATCGTAGAAGACCTGAGATCTCTTGTAGTGGATCATCACATTTCCGCGGTTCGTGTAAAATACATTCCTGAAACAAAAAAACTGATCTATGCTTATGCGGGTCATCCTCCGATTCTTCTTTTTCGAGACGGAAAACAAATCGAGCTCGACGGAATGAATCTCCCGCTTCTGGCCTTTGACGGCGCCCAATACTACGATCAATCGATCGATCTTTTGCATGGGGATCGGGTTGTGTTTTTTTCCGATGGGATGTATGAGATTTTCAACGCCGAAGGTGACATTTTAGATCTTCCCGGTTTGATCTCGATTCTTGGAGAATATCTCGATGCCGAATCTATAGAAGAATACATCGAATTGATCGTTTCGGATATCTTTGCGTATTCAGCCGGCAACTTTGGGGACGATATCGCTCTTCTGGTGATGGATATCTATTGATTTAGGAAGTTTTTTTTTACGATTCTAAAGAGGAAAATGGACTCTCGTTCAGGTAAAAGAGATTCTTGAATCGATCGTCTTGTCCCCATTCAGAACTTTTGTATTTGGAGCCTGTTCCGAAATCGGTAATTGTGTGGGAACTCCTCCTTTTTCAATCGAGGGAGCCCGTCTCTTGAAAGTCGAAAGAAGCCCAAATATATGGCTTTGTAGGAACTATTACAAATTTTCGTTCCGGTTGTCGAACCAATTCTTGTCCTTGCTTGGAAACCGAGGAGTTCCCACAAAATCCGATGTTTGGCCGTATTCCTGCAGAGGCAAAGGAAACGGGAATCGTCGTCTTACAAGAAAGGGTTTGGTAGGAGTTCCTACATGAGAATTTTTTCTTGCGAAAAGTTTGATTTTGTGATAGGGGAAAGTTTCTGGAGTTTTTCCCGCCTCCCACCCCTCCACCCGAAATTTGGGTGGGGCGCGCGACTTTCACGGAGGAGCCGTCGTAGTTCCGACAGGCATTTTTAAGATCCAGTCAGCTTGTGGGGAGTTCCCACACAAGCGCGGTCGGAGAGATCTTTTCGGCTCTGGTCTTTGAATCTGTGAAAACCGAAAATTTATCCGAAAGGAGATCTTTTTTCCTACACGTTTGGGCCAAATTTGCAAAATCCATTGCCTCTACAAAATCTCACGAAAATTTCCAAGAAAAGACATCCTAACGCTTTTAAAAAATATTGCTGATTATAAAAAACTATTTAAACGTTTATCAGATGATTCTTTTTTTGGTAAAAGAAGACTTAAGATGAAGATCCAGTTCCACATTCTTCTCCTTCCTTTTGCTTTTTTATTTTTTCATTGCGCACAAGCAGATCGGGTGAGCTTTGATGCTTCTTCGAGTGCGGGGCTTCTCTTCAACGCGGGTTTCAATTTTTTCAGAAACGCAGCCACCGGAAAACAGATCACTTCTTTTCAATTTCGCGCAGGAGAGAATTATCTTTTGAAAGATTATTCTGCGACCATATCCGGGAATCAGATCCTCGTTTCCGGAATCCCTTTCGGAGCGGTCTCTCGTCTAAAAGCCGCTTTTGAATCCTCTCCGGGTTCTAAGATCCTAATCGACGAAGTAGAACAGATAAGCGGTGTGACTTCCAACAACTTTTCTTCTCCATTGACTTATGAGGTCCTGGCCGAAAACGGTCAAAAAGAAATTTACACTGTTACGGTGAACGTTCTTACTCCGATCACAGACGCGGGACAAACAGAGTGTTTTGATAATACGGCTTCGGTGATCGCTTGCGGACAAGGAGCCTACCCCGGACAAGACGCTGATCACGTCGCAGTTGCGTCTCTCCTAGAAAGAGTGACTCCAACAGACGATTCTTCACATCCGGTCGTCGTCGATAAAATCACAGGGTTGATCTGGAAAACTTGTAAGGAAGGAACCAACCCGATCGACTGTTCAGCGTTAGCCGCTCCTACACTTTTCACTTATTCGGATGCGGGAACTGCTTGTTCTAATCTCAACGTAAACGGATACGCCGGTTTGAAAAATTGGAGACTCCCGGATCTGCAAGAACAGTTCACTCTTGCTTCCTACGATAGCCCGGCTCCCTACATCAACACGACAGTATTCCCCGGAGGGAATGAAACCTTCTGGTCCCGTTCTCAGGCTGATCCCGCTTCTATGACTCCAAGACGTTGGACTTTCAATTATACCAACGGTTACAACCAAATCTCCGATGAAACCAACACACTTCCGGTTCGTTGTGTTACGGGTGGAAGTTATCCGTCCCAAAAATTTACGGATCTTGGAGATGGAACCGTTTTGGATAAGAATACGAATCTTCTCTGGCAAAAATGTTCCGTCGGTCAGTCAGGATCCTCTTGTCAAATTTCGGCGACCACTTCCTATGATTGGCAGAACGCACTTACGCAGTGCAACGGATTGCCGACGACCGGAAGCCGCTGGAGAATTCCGAACATTCGAGAATATCTTTCCATAGCAAGATTCGATTTGCTCTCGGGAACGGATAGTATCGATCTAAGCGTATTTCCTGAGAATATCAGCAACGGAAGTTATTGGACGAGCAACGTCAGTCAGTTGGCCGGAAATATCGGTGTGTTTAGTTTCGACGCTTCTTATGCATTTGTATCAAAGACCGACGCGATTTATTCGCTCTCAGTAAGATGTGTAAAAGACGGACCTTGATATAAGTTTTATCTTTAGGGTTTTCCTCAAAACCTTTCGACTTTTTCAAAAAACAAAACGCTGAGTTTCGCGGAATGTGGGAGCTCCAGTCGAAAAGTAACGAAAAAATTGCCTTGGAAAGTTTAGAAATCGCAAAAGCGACGGAATCTGGGGGGATTTCCAGCATCCTGATTGCGAACTTGAGCAGGTTTTGAAAACGGATTCTTTTGAAGTTTTGGATCAACTCTTAGTGAAAATACGATTTTTTCAGAACATTCAATCATTGGAATATTCAAATTCTACTCTGAGCTTCCGATCTTAGAATCGGATTTCTTTTTTCCGATCGAAAGAACCCCTGCTAAAACGAGAAACGTTCCGGCAATTCCCGTTGAAGTGATCGCCTCTCCTAAAAAAATCCATGCAAGAAGAATGGTGGAAATCGGACCTACGGAACCAACGATCGCGGCCCGGCCAGATCCAATCATACGAATCCCCTCCGACGTAAAGTAGGCAGGTATCACCGTCGTCAAAATTCCCAAAGCCAATCCGTAAAGATAAACCGGTTGTGATTGAACTAAAAGGGATGGATCCTTTGTAATCAAAAAATGAACGACGACGATCAAACCGGAAAGAAGCATCAGATACGAAGTAAACTTTACCGATCCTATTTTTGGAATCAGGGATTCACTTCCGACCAGATACAAAGAATAAGCGACCGCAGATGCGAATACAAAAAGCACACCCTTGACGGCTTCCGGGCCCTCCGTTTGAATGTCTCCGAAAAACGCGACTGCAATTCCGGAATAGGTGAGTAAAATCGCAAAGATCTCGATTCTTTTGATTTTTCTTTTGTAAAGGAGGGAACTGATCACAAGCACGATCGTCGGATAGACGAAAAGAGTAAGTCTCTCCAAACCTGCGGAAATATATTCCAAACCGATAAAATCGAAAAGACTTGCGAGATAATACCCTAAAAAAGCGAGAGCCACTATCAGCGACCAGTCTTTGTTGGAAAGTTTTACCGAATTCTCCTTTTTCTTGGATCGAAACGCGATCCAGGCAAAGACCGGAATCGCAAACAACATTCTCAGAGTGAGGGCCGTAATGGAATCTATATCGTATCTATAGATCAGTTTTACAAAGATCGCTTTGGCCGAAAAAAAAACCGCTCCGGCCAATACGAGAGAGGCTCCTAAAAAAGGCTTCCATTTGGATTCGGACACTTCCATAAACCCATCCTCGAAAGGACCGGATGTAATGAAACAAAACAAATTCTAAGAATGCCAAGGATTTTTAAGAAAAATCTGCCCTTCTTCGTCCACCGAAGGAAAGAAAGTCTCCCCTTGTTCCGCATTCTTACGTTTGAGCTCTTTCACTTTTTGGATCTGCAGATAACACTTGTTTAGAAAAAAAGAATGTCCGCATCCCAAAAGATGATATCCTTCGTGGATCAGGGTTCCTTCGGCTCCTCCGGACAACCAGTGAGAAAGGGTTCTGGTTTGTCCGAGTATATATCCTCTGGTTCCGGTTTTGGTTTCGACCGCGCCCAGGATTTGAAAACTCGGAATTCCGAAAAAAGCAAAGAACAAACCGACGATTTCGAACGCGGTGTCGCTTAACTTTCCACCGGCAACCGCGAGAAGCCGGTCGCAAGAAGAAGGAAGGTCTGCAGTGAATATTTGATCCATGATTGCGGACCCGGTCCAACCGGGACGTTCCCATTCTTGTACTTCGCTTAACAAAATCGTGATTTTATAAAGTTTTAATTCTTCGTTCCAAACACCGATCAGTCCTTCCAGTTCGTCCTTAGTGATTTTTTTGTCCTTCCATACGCAGAGTTTGAGTGTTTCTTCTTTTCCAAAATCGATCTTTTCCCGAATCGAAGTTCTATGAAAGCCGACTGTCGTACAGGAAAGAGTAAAAATACAAAGTATAAGGAGAATTATTTCGGCGGGTCTTTGCAAATTTTTTTTTCCGTTTTCGGAGTTAGGAGTAGTGAACACTTTGCTTTTATGTTCGTTGGGGAAAAATTTCCAACAAAAAAAGAGAATCTCTTGGATTTCAAAAAATGGAAAGAGAAAAATTTTCGAAGTCGCAGATTCGAGATTCGATTTCCAGCATTTTTTACGAATATATCCTTTGTCGGAACAATTATTTTAGAATCAAAAAGAATAGATTTTTTTATTAGCGGGGACCTGCTTCGTTTTTTTCCGATTCGAGTGGGACGTCCACTTTCGATCAATCCTTATGTATCGTGTATTTTCCAAGGTGGTTGCACAACTTGAACGGGAATCGCTAAGAATACGAATGCTCCGGGACGGCTACGATAAAAAGGGGGAGTTCCCACATTTTCCTAGAATGACTGATCACTTTCGAAAAGACCGATCCTTGTTTCACTCGAATTGGAGTTCCTACGTCGTAGAAAACTCAGTGTTCTTTGATCGGCGCCGGAAAGGTCGGGAAAGCAATTTCTAAAATGGGAAGGAAACCGTTTTGTCTTCGGGGGTTGAAGTTTTTTTTTTCACCGAAGACAAAACGATCGAGATCAAAACCACGGTCGATCTTTTTTACAAAGTTTTTTATACTTCGTCCGGAATTCTATGCATCCAAACTGAAAAGATCGCTCCGGTTGCAAACATGATCAAACTATAAATCGCGGAAGGAATCGCCATTGCCGCGTTATTCAGAATTGAAGAGGCGATTGCAATCCCCAGGGTTCCGTTCTGAATTCCCACTTCGATCGTAATGGAAGTCCTCTGCGCTTTTGTTACCCTCATCAAAGTGGCTCCTAAAAATCCGAGAACCATCGTCACCAAATTGAGCGCCAGCGCCGCAGGTCCGACCTGAATAAAAAACGGAATGATATTCTGTCTTTCTCTTACGATCGCTCCTGCGATGATCAAAACTAAAAAAACTCCGGAGAGAATTTTTACCGCTTTTTCAAACTTTTTAGAAAGGTCCGGTTTTTTGGAGTTAAGGATCATACCGATCGAAACCGGAAGCACCGTTATTAAAAAAATCTGCAAGATCGTTTGTGGAACGTTGAGTTCGATCATCTGACCGCTTCCCAAAAAATGATGCATTGAAAAGTTGAGCAGAATAGGGATAGAAACGACGGTTACACAACTAGTGATTGCGGTTAACGTGATGGAAAGAGCTACGTCTCCTTTTGCGAGGTGGGTGATCAGATTGGAGGTGGCTCCACCCGGGCAGATCGCGAGTAACATCAAACCCACCGCCAATTCTCCAGGAAGCCCGGAAAAGTCGGCGATGAGCCAACCCGCGATCGGTAGGAGTAACAACTGTAAGGTGAGACCGGTCAACACCGCCTTGGGAAGAATAAAAATTCTTTTGAAGTCGTCGATCGTGAGAGACATTCCCATCCCGAGCATGATGATTCCTAACGCGAGCGGAAGAAACACGGCTGTTAGTAAATTGGATTCCATAATATAAACCTATTTTTTGTTTCAAACTCTGTATAAAAACTTTCATCTCCAGTCGACTGAATTTTTGATTCTTCCGAATTTTACATTCGTTTGGGATTTCCGATTTCTTTTTTATCGAACGATTGAGCGAAATCTTATAAGAATTTGGGGTCTCGGTAAAGGTTCTTACCTTGGGACGACCACCGATCTCCAAATTACAAAAAGTCCGAACTAAATCTAAGATTCAAAGAAGAATCGAACGTTCTTCTTTTGTAATATCTTGACAAAGTATTTTTCGGAATTAGATTTTTTGTTCTTCGTAAAAGGGAAAAGTAATGAAAAACTTAAAAATCATTTACCTCGCTTTTGTTTGTTCCCTAATTCTTTTCGGAATTGTATTTGTTCTTTCGGCGAATCCGTCCGGAAATCTTCCCAAGGATTGGAGCGGTTATCTTTTTGGATTTCGGTTATACGATCCACGGAGTTTTTTATTTTATCTTCGCGGATTCGATTCATTGGATCGGTATGGGAATTTTCTTTTTGGGAATTCTGATTCTTTTTCCAAGGGATAAGGAGTTTATTTCTCTTTACGATTCTCGGGAAATCTATCCTTGATTTGCGCCGGATCGGATTCTAAAAAAGAGGTGATGGATTTTCGATTTCAAAAAAATCTCGTGTTACATGGATGAGAATTCTAAAGTAGACGAAAAACAATCGTTCAAAAGAAAATTTCTGGTTTGGTTGATTCCTTTTCTTGTAGTCAATCTGCAAAGGCTGATCGGCTTTACTTCACGAAGAGTCAATATCGGTGACGGAAGTTTGGACAAACTCCGCAAAGAAAAAAAACCTTATATCCTTTCGATCTGGCATACCAACGTTTTGTATTCTCCTTACTTAAATCGTAAGGCCGGCGCCGCCGTTTTGATCTCCGAATCCAAGGACGGGGATTTTATCAACGAGGTCGTACATCGTTTCGACAACTACAGCATTCGAGGCAGTTCTTCCAAGGGCGGATCCAAAGCGCTGAAGGCCCTCATCGTTCATCTCAAAAAAAATCTTCCCGCCGCAATCACGCCGGACGGGCCTCGGGGGCCCGCACTCGTAGTTCAGCCGGGTTTGATCGCTTGTGGTCAAGTTTCGCAGGTTCCCATCGTTCCGTTTCACTACGAATGTACTCGTCAATGGATCGCAGAAAGATCCTGGGATAAACATAGAATTCCGAAACCGTTTACGACGTTCGTGGTTTCCTACGGAGAACCAATTTTGATTCCGAGACAATTGGATGAAAAAGGTTTTGAGGAAGCGCGCGTTATGGTGGAAAAGGCGATGTTGGAAAACCGTCAGCGATGTATCGATAAAGCTGAAGAGTTGAGAAAAAAATAATATTCTAATGCGAATTCTAAGGAGTTCCCGCTTTTACGTGTTCGTTTAAAATTCTTTTTACCTCCAAAAATGTGGGCAGATGATTTTGCACCGAGTGTTCGGATTGGATGAGTAATTCGGACTCCGGATGTTCGAGATGCGAACTTTCGTAAGGGACGACGGAATCGCTGATCCAATCCAGATCCGCAAGTTTAGAATTCCCTATGATAGAATGGAATTTTACGAGAGGTTTATATTCTCCCGTGACTTTCATAAAAAGGCTTTTTGGTGCGAGTCCGTCGACTCCGTAAACTCCAGGGACCAAATCTCCGTCCTTGTGGTTTACGATCAGAAACTTATAACCCTCTTCGAATTTTTTGGCGACTTCCTTCGGAAGAATAAAAAGAAATCTTGCGATCGTTCCTAAAATTCCTTCCGCCAAACTGGAGCCCCTGTGCGGAGTCGCGATGAAGATCGCCCTTTTTACAAACGGCACCGGTTCAAAATCGAAGACCCTTTTGATCTCTTTTTTGTATTCTTCGCTCATGGATTGGTAAGCGGAGTAGGGAACATTGGCCGCGGTCATCCATTCTTCTTTTTTCCCCTTGGTTACTGCCAGCTTCGCGATCAGTCCTCCCATACTATGACCGACTAACACCATCTGGTCGAAACTTTTATGTTCCCGATCGGGATCGTAGACTTTTCGTAAATCATATAACGTATCTCTAAAGTCTGCCGCCGAAAGCAGCATCGGATTTACGGTCGGATACCAATATACCCAAAACTGATATTTCTCCTTGATGGAAGGATCCGCGAGAAGTTCGTTGATCATCGGAAACCATATAAACGGAGAGGAAGCGAGTCCGTGCAGGAACACGACCGGTATTTTGTCTTTGCGGTATGGATAGACAAGATAAAGTCCCTTTCTGGAAATACTTGTCTCCCCGTCAAAGATCGCAAGCAAACTGTCCCGCTTTTGCGCGATCGTTAGCATATACGCGAGCGGAGTGGTCGTATCGCTTTCCATCGGCAGACTCATTCCTTCAAATTCGATTCTATCCCGAAAGACGGGATCAAAGACGTGGATCTTCGCTTTTAGATTCATCAAATCTCGATTTCCGAGATACGATTCTTTCAGACTTACGAAAGCGGTTCCGGGATAAGCCTGTCCGACTCCGTTGATAAATTCATACTGGATTCTTTTTTGAGGTTCGTTCTCCGGAAATTTTCGGATCAGAATTAAGGGGGTTCCGATTCCATATTTGCTGATATGGTTTGAAAATCCTTTGGTTCTATAATCGTATGCGACTTCGATCTGTAGAAAATTTTGAGGCGTCCAGGAAGTTTCAACTTCGGCGCCGTCCATCACAAGACTTCCGCGGATGAGTGGAAGATTTAGATCGGTAACGTTCGCTAATTTTCGATTCTTCTTCGCATAACGCACCAACTGCGCTAAGGAGCGGTTGTATGTGAGGAGGGCGAAACGAAACTCGGCCGAGAAGGGATCGGGCGCCGGGGTCGCTTTCGAGTCAAAAAGATACGTATAAGAATATACTAATGCGGAAGCATACATCTTTGCAAACTGCGGATCATCCGTATCCAAGGAATTCCCAGTGAGATAACAGAGTTCGGAAAGATAGTATGCGAGTTCTCTGGACTTATAAGCGAGAAGTCGATTGTCCAAGTCGTAGATGACGACCAAGGGAGAATCTTCGAACTTTTCGTCAAGATCGTTGCTTTTGAGATAACGGGTAGTAAGAAGGCTGAGTCTGTTCGAAGAAACTCCGCTTATGTTGACTAACTTTTCCTGTTCGAATTGGGAATAGTTGGTTCTTGAGTATGTCGCACAATCGAGAACGATAAAAGATCCAAGAAGAATCCAAATTCTTAAAAGAATCTTACAATACGAATTCATCCCTCAATCAGAAGCAGCGAGCCTCCGGCTGACAAGTCAAAAAGGGAAATCCATCTCGTTTCCAAAAGATAAGATCCATTTCGAAGAAGAAATCGTTTTTGCCATAGACAGACTTTCTTCGTTCCGCAAACTTTGTATCGTGAAATTACCGATCTTTACAACAAAGGGTTTGATTCTGCTTTCGTTTTTATTCTGTTCCGGTAATAAAGAACAGAGTTACGGTCCGGGCTTATGGAAGGGGCAAGGATCCGGGGGAAGTCGTTCCACGGTTGCGATGCAGATTCCTCTCGTTTTTGTTCCCGGTTATAAGGGTTCCGAACTTTTTCAAAAAACCGAATCGGGTTCATTGGATCGGATTTGGCTTACACCTTGGCAGGCTTTGAATTTTACCGCACCCGATCTGACTTTGAAAAAGAACGATAACGTTCAAGTCGGCGGAGTTTTATCTTCCGTGACTCTGATTCCGTTATTGATCGACGTGAAAGTCTATCAACCTTGGTTGGAGTGGCTTTCCACTTCTGCGAGAATCAGACCTTATGTTTTTCCTTACGATTGGAGAAAGGATAACGGAGAAACTTCTTTAGCTCTGGAAGTTTTTTTAGAAAAAGTTCAAAAAGAAAACGCGGGAGTCGCGCCCGTTCTTGTAGGTCATAGCAACGGAGGAAATCTTATTCTTTCCGTAATCAATCGTAAGCCGAGTTCGGCTTCGAAGGTGATTTTTGTAGGAGTTCCTTTTCGTGGAGGAATCGGATTTATGGAAGATCTGATTTCGGGAGTTTCCACCGGGCTCAATCCTGAAATTACGAGCGCTTGTGTTGTTTCCAGTTTTATTTCGGTTTATACTTTTTTTCCGAGAGAAGGAAGTTTTGATACGAAGGATCCTCTCAAGGACTCGGCTGATAAGAATATTCCATTCCGTTTTTTTAATGCTTCCGATTGGGAGAAGTATGAGTTGGGACCGTATTCTCACGAAGCTCATTGTGAGCCGCCGCCTTCTTTGAAAGAGTTTCAGTCGAGATTGGATTTAGCTCTTGCGTTTCGAAATTCTCTCGATCCGAAAAAAGGAACTCAGTATCCGCCCGTTCTTGTAGTCCACGCTCGGAATCGACCTACGATGCGGGTTTTAAAACCCGAAAAAAATCCGGATCATTGGTTTTGGGATTTTAAGAATGCGGAGACTGCGCCGGGAGATGGAAGGGTTACTTTTTCAAGTTCGATTCCCCCCGATGAAATCGTTCACAAAAGTTTTCTTTCCGATGCTGAACATTCTTCTTTGTTAAGCGACCCGAAGGTATGGGAGAGAATCTATCACTTTCTGCACGAATAGGAATGTTCTAAAGAATATTCCGTTTTTCTAAATTTTCAAAATCTATTCCGGATGCGATGGAGAATCCTTTTGGATTTTTCTGTGGGGAGAGAAGTTCTTAGGATGAAAATCGATCCGCACGAACTTTTCAAAGGACCGGATTTTATAAATCCGGTTTGGCTTCCACGATCGGATCCTGGATCGTAATCACATTTCAGACTCCGTAACCTATGTCCGATAGGCTGTTTACCTCTTGGACAAAACAATCCAAAGAGGTTTGAGTTGAATTTAAGGGACAATGATCTTCTGTTCGATAAAATTATCGAAAAAGCCGCTGTTGCCATCTATAGCTCGATACGAACTTACATTGACGCAGGCATCATTGTAAGTTTGCGTATCCAAAATTTTCTTGGCAGTTGAATAGGAGGCAATCGGAATTTGGGCGTCGTCAAGACCAAACTCGATGTAAGTATATGGGATCGGTGTAGCGCCGCCAGCAGGAGTGGTTGTGGTTAAATCTAAATAGAAATAATTCTGAATAGAAGCTGTTGTATCTTTTGCAACGAATTCTATCAAATTTCCGTTTGCAGTAACTTGAATGCAGTGTTGATCACAGTTTCCCACGGCAACTGGAGCCGAGATTGCACCGTAACAAGGTCCCTGAGGAGGCGTAGGAGGAACGGAATTGATTTCTTTAAAGGATTTACCAAAAGGATTGGATACGACAACTATGATCTTATAGGGCTGGGAAGTTTCGGGGGAAAAGAATATGAAACGATCTGGAAAGAATGGGTTAGGGGTTGCTTCTTCTAAGATGAAATTATTAACGCTTAGGTCGTTCGGATTGAGAGTCATGACGTTGGGTCTTCCGAGATATGCTTTTATGGATGGCCAGGGAGAAGCAGGCGTTTTCTGAAACGAAAAACGGACTTCGATTTTTTGATCGTCGGGGGTTCCAGTTCTGTATGTAGTCTGTACAGTTAAATCGTTTAAAAGAGGATGACCATTGGGTGACTCTGGTTCCGGTTTCAGCTCAGAATTAGCTTGTTCCTCTAAAGGACCTATTAAAGGTATCAACAAATCATTGTTACGTGCCCCACCTTTACAGGATAATCCGAAACTCACAGTCTGTAAAATCATTGTAAATTGTATAATAAAAATGATTTGTTTTATGAGTCTTTCTTTCCAAGAGAGAATTGCAGACATCCTTTACTCCTTTTTTCTTAATATCTTTCGATATCAGAAAGTTATTTTTTCGAAGACAATACTCAAACTGAGATTTGAAAATTGATTCCGAAGATTTGAGATAATCCCTCAAGATCCATGGGGGAGTAATAATGATAGCCTTGAAGAAAGTCCGCACCGGCTTCGGTCGCTATTTTTTCATATTCCTGGTTTTCCACTCCTTCAATGATGACTTTCTTATTCATAGTATGCATAATCTCGATCACTGAACCGAGCAACTTTCTCTTTGAAGAATTTTGCAAAGCTCCACTTAATAGATTTTTATCGATTTTAATAATATCAGATTGAAATTGATCTAATCTTGAAAAATTTGAATGTCCTTTTCCAAAATCATCGATCGCAATTTGAAATCCGTGAAAGTGAAGACTTTGGGCTTCTTCGCAGAATCTAAAAAATTCATTGTTATTCACATTTACCGAAGTTTCTGTAATCTCTATTAATATTTGATCAGGTCGTATTCCGAATTGATCGGTTACGGTTAATAATGTTTCGCTAATATTTTTATGAATCAGCTGAATTGGAGAGATATTAATTGTCAGTTTACAACTTTCTTGGATAACCGCGAATTTTCGAAGATTCGCAAATTCTCTAACCGCATTTCGAATTACCCATTCCCCTAACTTTAAAATGAGGAGGGACTTTTCGGCCAGGGGAACGAATAATTCCGGACTTATATTTCCAGTGATCGGATGTTTCCATCTTGTCAGGGTTTCGATATATTCTATTTTTTTTGTTTTTGAATCTAAAATAGGCTGATATTTTAGAAAAAATTCCTTATTGAAATTTGCAACCTTGAGTGCGAATATCATTTGAATCTCTTTTTCCAGATCGCCTACTATGAAGTGGCTATGTGGATATCGGCTTGCTTTGATAAAGGAGTCCGTGAGCTTATTCTTGATATCAGTATATGGCTCATAGGGTTTCTTGCTAAAATAAGCTCCCATAGAAATTTTAAAGAAAAAGTCCGTTTCATTGCTACGAATCGGATGGTTCATGATAGAGATTACTTGCCTAGGAAGAGTGACTATGTCAAACTTTTCCTCGACCGGCATTAATAATAAGATTCTGTTTTTGGATAATTGAAACATTTGTATTTTTGTTTTAGTAAGGAAATGAACGGACTCTAAGATACAATCTAGAGCTTCTTGATACAAAGAAATATTGGGCTCTTCAGTCACATCCTGAAAGATAAATTGGACCTCAGTCAAATATGCCGCGATGAAGGGTTTTTCTGCGCTGTTTTTTAATTCCAAGATACATTCTTCGATTTCTTTGTCTGATAGAGATTCGTTGCTCGGGTCGCTCAGAGTACGATTTATGATACGAGGGCAATTGCACTGCTTTCGACAATTGCATTGAATTCCTTGATTAGGGGATATATTAATTAGATTGATTGTCTTTTCCATGTTGTCCCTGTTCTTCTTTGATTCTGATTTTGACTAAGATTCATAATACGGTAATTCCTTGGAGGATGGGCTGAAATTTATAAATTGCATCTGGCTTTATTAATATGAAAGTCCGCATTCATAACCGCATAACGTATTTATTCTTTATTTCTTTTGCTTGAGTGAAAAAGATCGATATTTAGAAAATAAATATTTTGTTTGGAACGGATTCTTAAAAATTTTCTCATCCTTTTTGTTGTGAATGTTCATCTATGAATCTTAGCATAAATCAACATGGGCAAAGATAATTTAAGGAAGACATTTCCTCACGTTAGGGCAAAGAGTTTCTTTTTTGAAATCTTGATTAATGCAAAGACTGAAATTTTAAAAAAATGAGTATGTGGCGAGAGGGAAAGAGGAGTTGGAGTTGTGTGCCACATACTCGAAGTTGGAGATTAGTTAGGATCCGATTTTAAGGCCCGCTTACACAGCGAACATAGACGTTTGTGTTGTTCGCTTTTGGAAATTCGATGACTCCTCCCATTTTGAAATCGACGATGTATGCCATACTCCTATAAGGTGTATTGTTCGGTATTCGGTATGCGCTTTTGTTTCCGACCGTCTCGTTGTATGCTTTGGGATCGGAGCCAGTGGTAGTGTTTGGGCTGATTCCGGCCGACATCGCAGTAGTAGAAGTCCAATAATAGCCTCCAACCGTATCCGGAAAGGATGAAGTGTTGATAATGGGGAATGCGGTTCTGCCGAAATCCACAAGACTTTGCAGTTCTTTCACAGTAGGTAATCGCCAAACACGACCAGCTAAAACTAACGAATTACAATAGGCGAGAGCCGAAGTCCAGTCCGCTGTCGCTGCAGGAAATCCGTTACAGACTATTGTGCCTTGACCCTTAGAGCATTTTTGCCATATACGTAAGCTTCCCGCTTTGATAGTCCCGTCCAAATTGTCCGTAAAGGGCCCGTCCAATGGATAGATTGGATTTATGAATATGGCGCCGCTTATGATAAAAGTAAACAGACATCGAATGATATTGATAAAAAGTGATTTCATATAAACTCCTAATTAATCCGAAATACAAAGTGTGGTGTAGTAATAAGACCCTGAATCCCATCCGTCGTTTTTTAGTTTATTGTAAGGTATCGATATACCGTCAAAAACCGAAATGGACCATGCTCCCCAGGATTGTAAGGAGGAAATCGCAGAGTAATTGATTGGGCCGTTTGACAATAGATCGATATTCGGTGTTAGTGTATAAATATTCGTCGTATTGATTGTTATAGAGTTCGAACTGGTCCAAAATCTATGGTAGTTGCTACGCGAAAGTCCTGGAAAGAAACGCTCCGGAATGGCTTCATTTCCGAATCCGCCCGAATCATATTCAAGAATTGTGTTATACTCCGCTAGAGTGGGTACTCTCCAACCTTTTCTACCCGCGTAGCCGGTGCCGTTATTTCTTCCATTCAGTTCGGAACAACTTTCCACCGCTTGATTGAATGTTTTCATCGGATTTTCGAATTCGGCTACGCACGAAGAACCATTCCATTTGTTTTGTCCAGGACATATTTTTACACATAGATTCAAACCTATAACCATTTCGTAATCGGGCTCACAAGTCCTCCAAAAGCGATTGTTTTTGGTATCTATTGTAACAAAATCGTTTGCAAAACCATTGATGTTCATTGGGAAAGAGAAAAAAGTATTAGGACTCAATACCGGTATTACACCGCCAACTTCGCCATCTTGTCCGGTGCCATTGCAAGGAATCGTATTTCCATTCTGATCAGCGCAAAAACTTTGTTCCGTATCTAACGGAAAGAAATAAGCTGTATCCTGAATCGTTCCATAGTTTAGATTGATATTCCCTGCTGAGATTGTTACTGTTGGGCTCGAAACGACGACATTTCCGGCTATATCCTTAAATGAAGTATCCGAATAACGCCAGTAGAATTTATGCCACTCTGGTAAATTGCTCTGAACGTTTAAGGTATACGTTCTTTTATCTGCACTCCATGAACCGATAGCTCCGGGCCATTTGATTTCTTTGTCACCTTGAGTCTGGTCCCAATGTGTGGGAATTGGCGATATGGACGTGTCCATATCTTCATCGAACGTTAGGCTAAATGTTTTCTGATTCACGCTCAATCCGAAAGCGGCGGCATTCGGAGTTAAGGCCGGTGAGGCTGTTATGATCTTCGGAGCGATATCGTCTCTACTGACTGATGTCGAGGTCGTGCCTTGATTGGAACCTGGGGTAGTAAAGCAAACTCGAATTGTATTTGAGCCGGCGTTTAGAGTCGAGCCTGAAATAGCACTACTAACGTTGGTATTTGCCGTTGCAGATCCGGTAAGCAAAACGGTTCCGTCCGTACAATTTGTGCCGTTACTTTGTATGGAGTAATTGCCGGCAATGTCGGATTTCCAAGTTAGAGTAGAATTATCGACGCTTCTAATTACGGACTTACTGAGAGACACGATTGTAATGGTAGGATTTCCGAACGCTACAGTATAAGAGGCGGTGTTTGCAACTCCTATATTACCAGCGTTGTCCACTGCTATGGCGCTAAAGTTCGTTACAGTATTGTTCGCTAAAGCTATTGCTGAAGAAAAGAGAACATTTCCGCTCG
Source organism: Leptospira ainlahdjerensis (assembly GCF_016919175.1). Lineage (GTDB taxonomy): Bacteria > Spirochaetota > Leptospiria > Leptospirales > Leptospiraceae > Leptospira > Leptospira ainlahdjerensis. The sequence continues at coordinate 42,248 of NZ_JAFFPU010000030.1, forward strand.
GTGCACTTCCATCGTTTCCGATCGAGGCGGAATTACCGTCTGTGCGATAGGAGATTCGGTTACAGTTTGAGTTTCCTACGTCGGCGCAAGAAATCGTAACGTTCGGAGCGGAAGTACCGTAAACTCCGCCAGCCGGCGTAAAACTCACGATCGGGGCTGTGTCATCTCTTAGAACCGTTAGACCGTATGAATCCCAGAGCGAAGTTTTGCCTACATTGTATAGGCAGATCCGAACGGAATTGCTTCCGATATTCAACGGAATTGTTCCGGCGATTGCATGAATTCTGGAAATCGTTGAAGTCTCTGCGCTCACGGAACCTTGCGAATCCACTGTCCCATCACTACAGTTTGTTGAAGAATAGCGGATTTCATAATCGGCCGATTGCGAACTGCTCCAACGGACGTCTACGTATTCGAAAGCGCCGGTTTGTCCGCTCACATAGACTGTGTTTTGGGAAGAATAGGTCAATGTTCCGGTTGCCGCAGGAAGGTTCGCATTGGTAGTTGAACTATCATTCGCGGAAAAAAACTGCCCGATATTCAGCGGGAAAATTGTGAACCCTTTGTTTCCGTTTTTGGCCGGCAAACAATTCAAAAAAAGAAACTGAAGTACAAGGATAATATGCCAGGTAAAGGAAAGATAAACTCTATCCAGCAACAATCTATTTTTAATACTCATAACCTCTCCCAAATTTGTATTTGATTAGGATAGATTAAGAGTAACAATATCTCATTGAAGAATCAGCTGAATCTATAAAGCGATTAACTCATATTATTTTGATCGCATTGAAATAATTACAAAGATATATCTGAAGATGGCGTAAGTAGTAATCTTGAAAAAAAATCTCGGGATTCTGAGAAAAGTGAAATTCGAAAATTACTCTAAAGATTTTTTTTTCTAAATTGCGAAGGAGCGATTCCGACTTCCTTTTTGAATGTCGCATTAAATACTGATAATGAGCTAAATCCGCAGTTAAAAGCGATCTTTATGATTGTAGTATCCTTTTCGGTTAAGAGTAACTTTTTCGATTCGTTAATTCTAAATTGATTTACATAGGCGAAGAAACTTTTATTTAGATTATTGTTTAAAAGTTCTGACAGTTGGTGAGATTTTATATTTAGTTTGTTTGCTAACTTTTGAAGCGTTAGATCGCTTTCTAGAAATACTTTTTCTTCATTCATTAACTTGTTTAGTTGATTGGAAACAAAATCTGAGTCAATGTTTTGAAGTGTGCTTCTTTGATAGCTCATTTTCCGAAAGGTTTCCGATACGATGTTGAATGTAATTGGATGAATTTGGCTGATTACGAAGGCGTAAAGGATTAGAGCTGTGAGAATCGATAGACTTAATATATACAATTCGATGAAATAATCATAGAGAGAGAATAAAAATCTAAAGTCAATTATTAGGTTTACTAACACCCCCATCAACCCAATGCACAAAATTACGATCATATGTTTCGGCCACACGGAATCGATGTTTGTTCCTTTGATCAATCGTAATACTCGGATTAAAATGATTACTAAGTAGACAAAGGTTATCAAGGTTGATATACCGTAAAAAATATCGTATCTGCCTTGAAATTTTTCATTGAGATCCGGAAAATCGATCCCTTTGAAAATCAAAATGGAAGTATCGAAAGAAAATCCGATCAAAAAAATAAAGGACGGTGTGTAATGTACTAAAATGTCTCGTTTTCTTATATCTTCATTTAATAGAAGCATATTAAAATATATAAAAAGAGAAGGTCCAATTAAAAAAATAAAAAAGACCTCTATCGAAAAGAAATGCGAATACTGTATCCCGAATCCAATTAAGAGCATCAAACCTTTGATGAGAAAGAAACCCATTGAAATGAAAATAGAGAATAAAATTACATTTTTCAGGGCTTTTCCTTTTGAGATATGAATAAAGGCAAAGATAATTGAAAGAACTCCTCCAAACCCGACTAAGTGATGGAATATAAAGAATAAAATTTCTTTCATTTAGGATACCGTCAAACCTTGCTTCTAATAAATTCAAAAATTAAAACCTGAACCAGGTAAGAGCCGACTTCAATTTAAGAGACAGCCCTCATTTTTTATTTAGACAGAGAGCTTTATTCATTTGTAGGAATTTGTTGAATGGAAGTCGAAAGATTTACGCCGGTTCGAGCGAATTGGGTGCGTGGAGGGGATCGTTATAATCAAGCCGTAAAGTTGGGTCTATTTCAAAGTCGTAGCCATTTCGGATTTGTTCCCGATATTTGCTCGGGCTCATTTTGGTAAAATGCAAAAAAGATCTTTGAAAAGTCGAGTTTGAATTAAAACCGACCGCTAATCCCACCGACATTGCGGTTCTACCTGGTTCCTCTTTGAGTAAGGATATGGCTTCTTTGATTCTATAGTAATTTATCAAAGTATTGAAGTTTGTGTTGAGGTGGTGATTGATAAAAGCGGAAAGAACATGCGTTGAAATTCCCATTTCCTCCGCGACGCTTGGGAGTCTTATGTCTTCATCAAAGAATATCTTTTCTTTTTCAAGAAGGTTGTATAATTTATTGTTAATTGCTTCGATATCTATTCCTTTTAAAACTACGTTAGTGATATAATAGTTCGACTTCATTAATTTTTGTTCTTCGGATTGTGTCGTTGTGTTATCTGTTTTATGTCTTTCATTTTGAAAAAAAATCAGATTGTTGAACAGGAATATGGGCGAGACGATATAAATAATTTCGCTCAGGTTCCAGATAAAGCCGTTTGTTTCAATCTGGAAGAAAGGAATAATTTTTTCCGCGATCATTAGAATGATTATTAGATAAACCAACTTCATTCCTTTTTTTAGGTAAATCTTTTTCGCTAAATATCGGTATGCAAAACAATATAGAATTAAGATAAAAATAGATAATTCGCTTACTAATGAAAATACATTTGGCAGGAATCTGTTTTCCGATCTGTTCAAGAATAGAAGCATGATCGTGCTTGCGCTGAGCAACAGAATGGAAAGAAAGAAAAGTTCCTTTCTGAAAACCGATAGATATTTATTAGATTTATTCTTTAGTAATTTATTGGAAATCAAAAAAACGAGAATTGTTCCCGCAATTATCAATAATAGATAAAAGAAATCGCTGACAATGCGGACGGCTCTTTGATCGAAGTAATTTTGAATAGAGAATAAAAGCAAACTAAATCCGATAAAGATTAAAGCCAAGGCTTGTCTTCTATGGAAATATTCCCTTCTGTTGAAAAGGTAGATTAGGCCCAAAGCAAGATACTCTAATGAGCTTGCAAAATAGAAATCGTGAGACATTGGAAAAGTAATTAACTCCTAAGTTTTCTATTTATTTTAATCTTATTTATTCCGCCATGCTACTGAGTTTATAAATTCAGTATAGTTTTTATTTAAAAATATGGACTTTGAATTATCGAAACATGATGGGTGTAATGAATGAATAAAATGTAATGTATAAAAGAATATATAAAGGAACGATATTATAAAAATTAATGCGACATTATTTTGTTGACGTTTGCCTTTTGAAAAAGGTTTGATTTTAGTATATGTTACTATGAGATGAAGGCCTAAACTTTTAAGTTGAATTCTTGAGATTGACGGGAGATAGGATGGAACGAAAAAGAATCTGGGCGGCATTTGTATTTGTGATTCTCTTGATGTTGGCGACATTGTCCTATGAAATTCATAGAACACTTTTTAATACTCAACAGGTGATTTCTTTACGCACCAATCTTATGCGCGACTATTTCAAGAAATTTGAAGTTCAAGTTCAAGCTTTTGCAGTGACGTTCTCCGACAATTTGAATAAAAATTCTAGGATGGGGGAACATCCGACACTTGACGTGAGGTTTGATAAACAGATTGGAAAGAATTTGCGTTCGATTCAAAGTATAGCCTATGCCCGGAAGAAAATTCCGTTTGTTGGGGAGCTTTTTATTGAAAACGGATTGTTTGCTGATACCTTAAATTCTTCGCTAAGCAAGGAAATGCTGGGGGTATTTAGTTTGGATGGACAGATGCAAGTATTAACGAAGGAAAACAGAGAAATCGTAAGATCCTATTATACTTCTCGACAAAATTTTTTCTATTCCTTTCCTAAAGGAAGTTGGAGAGATCCTTATATTATAAAAGACTTATGTAGCTACATATTTTTGCTAAATGTGTCAGATTGTTCAAGATTTGGACATTCTCTACAGATTTCGGGTTTTTATAATGACCCGTCCGTCAAAAATTTGATAGTCAGCTTTTCTGAACCGGTTTTCTGGAAGGGGAAAGTTATAGGGGCCGTCTCAGTCGATGTAAGTTTGGAAAAAGCTCATTTGATTTTGAATTCCGGCGTCAGCAAAGGTGAGAGCTATCTTTTAGATTCGCGTGATCATTGTATAGGCAAAGGAGAATCCTGTGATTTATCGGATTTTTCTGTTCGGATCACACCCGATTCTTATCAAAAGTTAAATATGACCGGAAAATACTTTTGGACTGCGTATAAGGTAATCGAAGGAAAGATGGTTCTGATACATAAGATATCGATCCTTGAGTTCATTTATCTGTCTTTAAAAAATTTAATCCCATATTGGGCATTAATCTTAACTTTGTCCACACTTATGATTTTGAATTCAAAACTAAAAAAGTCTCTGAAAACAGTCTCTCACCTTTCTAATTCTGATTATCTAACGGGTATATCGAACCGTAGATATTTTTTGTCTTCTGTTCAGAATTATCTTACGCTGAATCGTAAAGGGGAGCCCTGGGCGGTCTTAATGGTTGATATTGATTTTTTTAAGAATGTCAACGATCGGTTCGGTCACGACATGGGGGACTTGGTTTTGGTTCAAGTTGCGCGGTTGATAGATTCCATTGTTCTAAAGCCTAATTTCGTTTCTCGATGGGGAGGAGAAGAATTTGCAATACTCTTATGCAATGTAGATCCCGAAACGTCTTTTCAACTCGCTGAATTTCTGCGTAAAGAGGTCGAGCAAAGAATCTTTTTGAAAGATGGTTCTCCCGTAACACTGAGTATAGGAGTTGCAGAAGGAAAGATCGGCGGAACATTCGAGGAGGCTTGCACCAAGGCCGATAGGGCTTTGTATCAAGCTAAAGAGAATGGGCGGAATCGCGTTTTTCAGGAACGAAATATTGGATGTCGCAATAATTTTCGAGGAAACGCAGAATCTTTTTAAAGAGCAATGAATTTACTTTGGAAAAACTTATCGGTTTCACTTGATTTGGGTAAAAGGGCTTTCAAGTTCGATTCCCCCCGACGAAATCGTTCACAAAAGTTTTCTTTCCGATGCTGAACATTCTTCTTTGTTAAGCGACCCGAAGGTATGGGAGAGAATCTATCACTTTCTGCACGAATAGGAATGTTCTAAAGAATATTCCGTTTTTCTAAATTTTCAAAATCTATTCCGGATGCGATGGAGAATCCTTTTGGATCGTGTTCTCAAGGTTTTGCATTTTTGTTTCGATGTTGAAACTCTCTCGGGAAACGGAATCGATCTAAAAGAGAATTTGTTTTTGGAGGTTATTTTGATTTTTACTTTTTTCGGATCCAAGGAACGGTAGAATCGGGATCCGCATTCAAAACGAATCCCAATTCTTTTCCTTATCTTCCGATCTTGGCCTGCAGATCCTCGTGAACCGTTTTTCCGTCGATGACTCCGTCGACAGTAACTTTGCGATCAATCCTCAATGAAAAAATCGAAGAATAGTCCGAGGTTTCTTTACTCGTAAAACGAACGTTATCAAAACGAACCAATTTGGATTCTAACACTTCGCTTATATTTTCCGGATAATTTCTGCGTTCGATCAGTAACCCTTCCGGCGCATGAATATCCGTAATCTTCTCGTGAGTTGTGGAACCGTCTTTGTTTTCGACGCTGCTCGTTTTTGTCGTGATCACTGCCGTTCCCGCTTTAACAATGATATAACGGGAAAGGATTCTGGCGCCGTTCTGGAACGCTTGTTGTGCTTGTTCACAAGGGGTTAAGTTCGGATCGTTGTAAGGAGCCAAAATTTCGGCTTTTCCTTCCGGAGTTAAAACCCGAACGAAGGCCGCATCATCGGCTGTTAACTTTCCGTAATCTGTAAACGTAAAGGCGCCGGAAATTTGAGTCGTTCCTATAAATTGCGATCCGGACGACAAAAACGGCTTGCGAGATCCGTTGATGACAAGCTGTCCTCCGTCTGCGACCGTGACAAAACCCTGAGGACTGCTAATGGAACTGACGAGCGTTTGCTGAATGGGGCAGGTTAAAAACGGTCGTACGGTTTGATCCATCATAAAAAAGGAAATCGATTCTCCATTGATGTCGCCCGCTATTTCGAACGTACCGTTTCCATCTGTTCCTCCGTTACCGCCTTCGATCGTAAAAAAACTTCGATTCGGTGCGGATCGTTTTACGGGACTTTTTAGAATCGAGCCTATTCTTGGATCCATCACACTTGCCAATACATCTAGGTCGGATATGGAAAGAGATCCTGCCCCAAGATCCGACGTTGTCACTTGGATTTGACTTGCGGATGCCTGACTATGATCCGAAGCAATCTTTCCCGTTTCGCTCAAACCGCCGGAAATGCTGAAATTCGGATTCAATAATAAAAACCCCAAGATTAGATCCTCCGTTGAGGGATCTGCCGGTCCTTTTTTATTCGAATTACATTGAATCGATAAGAAGATCGTTATCGATACGATGATCGTTTTTGAGATGGTGAGCTTCATAAAATTACCTCTTGTCTTGGAAAGGCTTACGCATTTTCATTCGATTTTGTGTCTAAGTGAAAGGATTCAGGCCGGGATTTGATTTCCGAGAACGAGGATATGATTCTTTATTTTGAACGTTTTGTTCTTAGAAGGTTGGAGAAAAGTTTCTATTCTTAGAATGGACTTATTTTTGGAAGGGATCACAAGTATCTTGGATTTCCGGAGAAAATCTTTTTTTTGGAAGAAGCGCTTTTTCTAGGGATCCGATGCGCTACTTTCAATCATTATAAAATTCGTAAATTCGGGTCGGCGTGGAAATTCTATGCCGAAAATGGAAACGTTCGAATTCGGATTTGTGATACGAAATTCAAAATAAGATAGAAATTCGTTTCTTACTTTGTTTCCTATGTCGCAGTGAGTCATTTTTAAAATTCAATCTTTTGGAAGGCTATGAACCAAGACGTCCTGAAATACAACAGCAGTTTAGAATCCAAAGAGGAAAGACTCATTTGTGAAATCCTCTTTCAAGAAATTCAACTCAAGCTTCCCAAAGCCGAAAATAAAATCTGGCACGCCCATCCTGTGTGGTTCTTGGATGGAAATCCTATCGTCGGCTACAGTAAACTGAAAGGTGGAATCAGACTTCTTTTTTGGAGTGGGCGATCTTTTGAAGAAGAGGGTTTAAAGCCGGAAGGTAGTTTTCAAGCCGCGGAGGTTCGTTATACCAATGCCGATCAGATTCACAAAAAAGATTTAAGGCGTTGGCTTGTTAAATCCAAGAAGATCCAATGGGATTACAAGAATATCGTTAAGCGAAAAGGATTGCTGGAAAGATTAAAATGAGCTTTCGTTTTTTTTATTCTTACGCTCAATCTTTGTCTTTGAAGTCTTAGCTGGAATCCGAACGTTTCTATTTCGAAAAAAAAGGTCCCTGAAAGGTAGAAATTTTCTCAGAAGAGGAGTTGTGAGTTTCCGATTGTGGGTTCGGAGACTGATCGACTTTTGAATAAAAATTCGTTTGCGTTTTGAGTTTCGGTTTTTTCGAATCCTTCCTCTTGGACGTTCGAAACCGCAAATCGAGTTTTTCTTGAGCAGCTTTCTTTCCGCTAATCTCGATAGGGTGCAACCGAAGATCGATATCGATTGGGACGGATGGAATTATAATGAATCAGACAACCTTCTTCTCCTTGCAATCGACGTACACATACGTCTCGACAGTTTCCTCTCCGTTGGTCTTTGGCATTCGTATCTGGGTATACTTTGTCGCATTCTTTGAGACAAAAGTCGAGTTTGATGTTGCAGGCTTTGATCGTTTCGATTTCTTCTCTCGACATAAGTTTGGTCGGAAGTTCGGGCCTTACTTCCCTTCTTGTTTCCAAGTTGTCGTTGACTCGGCAAAGAATCCATACCGGAAGGAGTAAAATCAAAACGTAAATTCGAATTTTCAATTTGGACATCCGAAAGTATAAGCGAGCAAACAGAGCTTGAAGTATTGATTCGGATCCGGATCGGGATACAGAAGGACCTTTTTTTCCATACATTCCACAAAACATTTTCTTTGTTTGTAGTCATCGGCCCTTCCGTCGGACATCTTATGCGCATCGACGATAAGATTGCATTCTAAGAATGTGAATTCTAAGAACAGCCATAGGAGGGTCTTAAAGTTTTTGGTTTTCAGAATCATATTTAGCAAATAGAATATACAAAATGATACATATTCTCTTAAAGAATTATTTTTAGAAACCGTGACATTTTCAGAGATTGAATCTGATTCCAAACTTTGACGGGAAGGAACTCAAAGTTATTTCTTTTGGTTTTTTCTAAGATTCGCGTTAAGCAAAATTCTTTTGCGAATGGGGAATGGGGTCTTCGTTTATTTCGGGGCGTACGGGTAGATTGATATAAAAACGAGTATATTCGTTTTCCTTACTTTCGTAATATATTTCCCCGCCGTGATCTTTGATAATTCCTGTGCTTACGGAAAGGCCGAGTCCGGTTCCTTTGTCCACTTTTTTCGTTGTAAAAAAAGGACTGAATACTTTTTTTGCTTCTTCTTTCGGAATTCCGATCCCACGATCCTCGATGCTCATCTGAATCCAAAGGTTGGTGTCCTTTTCGAATTTTTTAGCCTTAATTACGATGATCTTATTGGAATCGTATTTCGGATATTTTTGATTGAGAGCATCTCTTGCATTGTTCAAAAGATTGAGAACTACTTGCTGAATTTGTTGAGGTACGCAGAAAACGTCGGGCAGAGAATCTTGAAATTGCATTTCTATGTGGATTGTATCTTTTTTGAAAAGTTGCTGGCAGAGAGAAACCGTCTTTTGGATCACTTCCTGAAAATTCACTCTGGAGAAAACGTGTTTTTCTTGCCTAGCTAATCTCAAGAGATCCTTAGTGATTTTCGAAATTCTTTCTCCTTCATCAAGTATATTGCTTGCGTATTTAAGAATGGAGTCATCTTGACTTTGACCCAGAATCAATTGCGCGTAGTTGATGATAATCGTAAGAGGATTGTTTATTTCGTGAGCGACTCCAGTTGCGAGAAGACTAATCGCTTCCAGTTTTTGGGCTTGGATCAACTGAGACTTCAGTGTTTCATTCTGTTTTTCTGCTTCTTCCAAAAGTGTTCTCTCTTCCGATTCTTTGAGAGCTCTTTCTATGGAATAATTAAGTTTTGTGATCTTGTTCTTTGAGATATAATCGGTAGCACCTTGTTTTAAGGCTTCAATCGCCGCGTCCTCTCCTAACCAGCCGGAAACAAAAAGAAAAGGTACGTAAGGATGATACTTTCTCACTATCTCCAGCGCTTCCATTCCGTCAAAGGAGGGTAAAGAAAAATCGGAGAGAACCAAGTCCGGTTCGCTCGCCTGCACTTCTTGAATGAGTTCTTCCTTTGTCTGGATTTGTTTATAAGAAAAGTCTAAACCGCTCGCACTGATCTGGCGGATCATTAAACCAAGGTCGTTCGGATTGTCTTCTATACAGACGATGTAGATTTTTCTCTGAATCATCATAAAGCGCGTTTGTTCATTAGAATCCAATAAAATCCGATTTCCGACGCCACGTCGCTGAATTTATTAAATTCGAGCGGCTTTACAACATAGCTGTTTACGCCTAGACGATAGCTTTCCACAATATCCTTTTCTTCAGCGGAAGAGGTAAGAATGACAACTGGAATGAGTTTTGTGAGTTCTTCACTTCTTACCTTTCTTAAAACTTCGATCCCGTCGACCTTCGGCATTTTTAAATCGAGTAAAATCAAGGAAGGAAGCTGCATTTTGTCCCTGTTTTCGTATCTCCCCGTTGCAAAAAGATATTCTAAAGCCTCCTCTCCGTCTTTCACGAGTTTTAGCTGATTGGTAAGATTATGCTTTTTTAAACTTCTCAAAGCAAGTTCGGAATCCTGCGCGTTATCCTCCGCGTAAAGAATCGAAATCGAGTTATCCTCTATGTTTTGCATCGTTGTCGTGAACTCCCAATGTGAAATAAAAACAAGCGCCGTTGTCCAGTTTGCTTTCAGCCCAAACTCTTCCATCGTGTTTTTCGATGACCCTTTTTACGATCGCGAGGCCAACGCCGGTTCCTTCAAATTCATCCGAATGGTGAAGCCTCTGGAAAATATTGAACAACTTGTGCACGTATTTCATTTCAAAACCCGCTCCGTTATCTTTTACAAAAAAGACGTTCTCTCCATCCCTTTCGAAAGATCCGATTTCAACTTTCGGATTTTCTTTTCCGCTCGAGTATTTGAAGGAATTGGAAACTAAATTAAAAAGAAGTTGTTTTAGGAGTCCGGAATCCGCTTTTGCTGTGGGAAGTTCTCCGACCGTAGCCTTAACTTTTGAGTTCGGAAAAGAATTGGCAACTTCTTCCAGAACCTTTTGCGCCATATCCTTTATGTTGATGGTTGTAAATTGAATTTCTTTTCTTCCAAGACGGGAGTATTCCAAGAGATCGTCTATGAGTTGACCCATGTTTTCCGCGTTTTTCATTATAATCTCAAGGATTCTTATTCCTTCTTCCGATAAAACGTTTCCATGATCTTCCATAAGAATTTTAGAAAATCCTGATATACCTCGGATTGGGGCACGGAGGTCGTGCGAAACGGAATAGGAGAAAGATTCCAAATCTCTGTTGGATCTTTCGAGTTTAGAAGAATAGTTTTTCAGGTTAGAATTCGAAGTTTCGATTAGAATCTCGGCTTCAAGACGTCTTTTATTCTCTTTGTATATTAGAATATACTGAAACGAAATAAAGGAAAGATTCAGAACTATCGCGACAAAGATAAGGCCTACCGCGAATTTTAGATTGGATTCCGATCTTTCCCTTCTTTGTTGAAAAAGACGAATTTCTTCTTTTTTCATTTCTTTTAGAAGGGTTCGAATTCTTTCACTCAGAGTGTTTCCTTTGGAAGAATGAAACGGCGCCGCGTAACTTCCAGGAGGTTTTAAGTTTTGCTTTACTACGGTGAATTCCATAAAATCGATCTTTTCATCGATCAGTGGTTTTAATACGGAGATTCTACTTTGTTGTAGTGTGTTGTCGATCGTTAACGATCTTAAATTTTCCATCGCGGCGAGGAGGATCGTTTTGTTATTATGATATGCTTCCAATAGGTTCGAGTCTTTATAAAGAATATAACTCCTAAGAGACGCGTGCATTTCGTTAAAGGCGGAAAGGCTCTCTTCCAGATTTGTGAGAACTTCCTGAGTATGGGATTCCCATTTTCTTAGATCGGATGATTGATTGATTGCGTAGAATGCGGATCCTGCAATTACCGCATTCAGAAGAATGATGACTATAATTCCGAGGATGACGTTCTTTTCAATCGTACTCTTCAAGAAATCCCTAAACCTTATAGAAAGAATGGAAACAAACTAAACCAAGGCCGTCTCCGAATAGAAACGAATAAGAAAACACCGTTTGGAGAACGAAAATCGAGATAACTTTTTTACTTGAATGTATTTAAAATAGCAAGAAAAACTTAAAAATTATCACTTTCTATTCAGTATTATAGTATACTAATGATGCGAAAGGCAAGAATTTATTTTCTCTTTCCATCTTTGTGCTGGCTTTTGTCAAAATACCTCGATAATCTTCTTTCTAAAAAACCGAGATCGTCGTGTGTTGCGTATTTAAAAAAGGAATATTCGATTCTTATAAAATCGAGAGGAAAAGGACGAAAGCTCGAGGTTTTGAAATCAATCGATGGATCTCGTAAGATTCTGTTCGAAGAAAAACCTCCTATCCTTATGTCTCGAAATGCCGAGCCTATGGTCGAGGATTCCAATCGTCTACGGATTCGGAATTTAATTTTTCGAAACAGAGAGCCATCATATCTCCCTGATCGAAAAGTTTTACCGTCGGATCGGCTAAGTATTTCAGGATTTTATAAAGTACTCCCGCGTTTTTTTTTGCGGTCAATCCGCTCCCGTAGGAAACGTGTTTTTTCTTTTGAAATCCTAATGACTCGCAAAGTCGAATGATGCCGGAAAGCGAATAGTAGTAGAGATGTTCCGGAACATTGAGATATCTCCAAGATGGTCCTTGGACTTTTGAAAGGATCCCCCATCTACAGGTGGAAAGAATAATCCTTCCTCCGGGTTTGAGAAGTGTATGAATTTTTTCTAATGTTTCTTTCGGTTTGTGCAAATGTTCGATGGAGGCCCATAACGTGATGAGGTCGAACTTCTCCGATTCATCTTCCTTCCATTCTAAAAAATCTTTTTGTTCTACTTTGAGCCCGAGTTTTTCTTGTGCAAATTTTACGGGAGCCTCCGCGATATCCGTACCGTAGGAATCCCATCCTCTTTGTTGCATGTAGTCCACGAAATAGCCGGCGGCGCATCCGACGTCCAGACAACGTTTCGCGGAGGGTAGTTTTTTTTCCCAAGCCTCGAATTCCAAATCTTTTAAGTTGAGACCGAAAACGCGAGAAATCTCATTTCTGACTCCGTCCGAGAAATAATTGTCATAACCTCTGTCGCTTCGTTTTAAAAAATATTCCTCAGAATAATAAGAGGCAACCTCTTCGGGTGAAGGTTGAGGACTTACTTGGACGAGAGCGCAACGTTCGCATTGAACAATCTGAAAAATTTCGTTTTTATGATTGGATTTTGAAAATAGCGGTTTGAACTTCGAGGAGCCGCAGGTATTGCAGGGGATACGTTCCATTCTATTATTCCTATCGGGTTAAGCTTCAAATACTTTGATAGAAATTCTGCTTTACGGGGATCTTCTCCGTGAAACTCATGAAAGGACATGAAACAGGTAGTAGTTCATTCCATTTTTTCCTTTTTAATTTTGACTTCCTCCGTTCTTCTTGCCGATCAGCAAGCAAACACAACCATCAAGATCAAGGCGGTCGGAGACATGGTGCCCGGTACGAATTATCCGGAATCGCTCAATATTCAAGATCCGAGAACCTTTCTTTTTGGAAAGGTAGAGAATCATCTAAAAGGTGCGGATATACTTTTCGGAAATTTTGAAAGCACTCTTACCACATATCCGAATACTTCGAAAGACACTTCCAGGAAAATGATCTTTGCGTTTCGAACTCCTCCTTCTTACGCGAAGGTCTTGAAGGAAGTCGGCTTTGATATTTTAAGCATTGCTAATAATCATTCTTTAGACTTTCATCAACAGGGTTTTGAAGATACTCAGAAAAATCTTTCCGATGCGGGAATTCGGTATACCGGCAAAAAGGGAATGATCACTTATATGAACGTAAAGAACGTTTCCGTAGCATGGATCGGATTCTCGCATCTGAAGTCGCATAACAATGTGAATGAAATCGAAGAAGGTGTTGCTCTCGTTAAAGAAGCAAAGAAAAAGGCCCAACTCGTTTTTATTTCCTTTCACGGGGGAGCGGAAGGTGGTCCCGCTCTTCACGTTAAAAATCAGATGGAACGTTTTTACGGAGAATATAGAGGAAATCTCGTTGAATTCAGTCATTCTTTAATCGATGCGGGAGCGGATCTTGTCATTGGACACGGTCCTCATCTTGTACGCGCTATGGAATTGTATAAGGGCCGGTTGATCGCGTATTCTCTCGGTAACTTTATGGGTTATAGAGCGCTTTCTTCACGGGGGATCGTCGGTTATTCTCTGGTCTTGGAGGCTGAAGTGGATTCTCAAGGGAAGTTTGTAAAAGGAAAAATCATTCCTCTTCAATTGGATTCCGCTTCGATTCCGGAATACGATCCTGAAAAGAAAACGATCGATCTTTTGAGAAAGCTAACCAGGGAAGATTTCCCTTCCAAGGGTCCTAAAATTTCCGAAGACGGAACGATTCTACCCGGAGCGTAAAAAGTCCTTTTTCGAAACAGATTTTACGGAATCATCCAGAATTATCGGATTTCATTCCCATTTTTATTCTTAAATTTATACCTTTCCGTACGATTTCGTCGAAAGGTATAAAATCTTTTCTCTTGCTCCCTGAGTCCGCACCCTGAATTCTGGAATCGTAGCTTGTTCGTCCTCGTAAAAGAGGAAGGGAATCCGGTTCGATTCCGGAGCTGAACCCGCAGCTGTAATCACCTCCAAAGAGGTTTTGTCAAGAATGCCACTGTGCTAACACGGGAAGGCGACAAAGCCGGTGAAAGCCAGAAGACCTAACAAGCCATAACAAACAAATAGGACTTTCGGGAGCTAAAGTCGGGTTTGAAAAATAGCTCCAATTTTTCTTTCCCATTACTCCGTACCGTGTGAAAAATGGGATCAAGAAAATACATTCGATATTTAGAATATTCTAAAATAATACTGTTTTTTGTTTCGGCAGCAGGTCTTTTCGCTCAGGAGAATCCGGATTCTCCAAAGACTAAAAAGGCGGAAACGGTTCAGGTTCTCGGTAAGGCGCAGGACTTCGGCTCCCTAAATTTCCGCTCGAATCCGAGCGGCTTTCAATCAGCGATCAAACTCGACGATATTTCGGCGCGTTATACGTCTTTGCCCGAGGTTTTAGAAAGGGAAGCGGGACTTCGAGTCCGTTCTTTCGGAGGTCTCGGTTCCTATTCCACCCTTTCGATTCGTGGAACGAATCCGAATCAGTCTCGGATTTATTTGGACGGAATTCCTCTGAACAATTCGCAGGGTGGAGAAGTCAATCTCGCGGATCTTCCTTTTGACAGTCTGGAAAGTGTGGAAGTCTATCGGTCCGGCAATCCTATCGGTTTTTCCGGTTCCGCAATCGGCGGATCGGTGAACCTTGTGACAAGAAAAGATTCCGGGAAGCCAAAAACAAGAATCAACATCGGAGGCGGTTCATTTAACACCGGAAAGGCGAGTGTTTCTCATACCGGAACTTACAACGGAGTGGGCGCAAGTTTTTTAGCGCTGGGTGAAAAATCGGATCAAAACTTTTCGTTTAAAAACGATCACGGTACGGTGGTTTTAAACACATTAGACGACACAGTTGACCGCAGGAAAAACGCCGCCTTTGAAAGAGCGGCTCTTTTTGGAACCCTGAAATATCAGATTGGAAAGACCGAACTTAAATTCCTAAACGATTTTAATCATAGGATTCACGGTCTTCCAGGGCCGGGCTCCAATCAAACTAACCGAGTTCATAGAAGATATGATCGTTATACCGGTTCGTTTGCAACCGACACAAAAGGACTTTTTGCCGATTGGTTCCGGCTTGAGACGAGGAGTTTTTATACCGCGGCTAAGGACGATCTTTTGGATCCGAGTTCGGAGTTTTCTAAAGGAGCTCCCAACTCGAGAGCTGAGATTCGACAAGCGGGAGTCCAATTGATGCCCACTCTCTATCTCACCGAGTATTATCAAATTGTACGAGGTTTTGTTTCCTTAGAAAAAGAGTCTTTCGATCGGGAGAGGTTGACTTCTTCCAATTACGTCTCGAGAATCGAACCTCGCAAGGAAAGAACCTATTCTTCTCATCGTCTTGAAGACGAGGTTCGTCTTTTTGACGCGAAGATACTTTTGATTCCATCGGTGACTTGGGATCATTATAAAGATCGTTTTCCTTCGGAGGAACCTTGGTATCGAAAGGACGATCCTCTTTCCGGAGATCAGAAGAAAAACACATTCACAAATCCTAAATTCGGTTTTGTCTGGAAAATCTTCGAAAAGGAAACCTGGGACGTTCAATTTCTTGCAAACGTTTCCAGGCAGTTTCGGATTCCTTCCTTTTTGGAGATGTTCGGAGAGCAGGGAAGCATCCTTGCCAATTCGAATCTCAAACCGGAACGAAGCGAAAACGGAGACGGCGGTTTTGTTCTGAAAACGGATCATTCTTTTTTGAAAACTAAAACCAGCATTTCTTACTTCTCGAAAGATATCCAAGACATGATCCTTTTTCTTCCGAATTCCCAATTTACCTTGAGACCGGAGAACGTCGATTCGGCGAAGATCCGAGGTGTGGAGTTCTCCCATAGGGAGGATTGGAAATACGGATTTAAGTTTCTCCTCAATTATACCTATCAGAGCGCGATCAACAATTCCTCCTCTCCCTTTCTCAACGGAAAGACGCTTCCTCTGAGACCAAGGCATGAATTTTCGAGTACCGTTTCCTGGAAGGGAAAACGGCTCGAGACCGGATTGGAATTGTTATATATCGGGGCTGTGTTTCGGGATCGAACAAACGAATACATCAACTACATTCCCGCGAGACAGATCTGGAATTGTTTTTTTACCTGGGTTTTTTATTTAGAACCAGGAGATTCCACTAAAGATTCTTTGGGTAACGTTAAGGAAGGAGCACCTTCTAAAGAATTTCTACTAACGTTCGAGGTTAAGAATTTTACAGATAAGAGAGTCTCCGATCTGATCGGTTATCCGCTTCCCGGTAGAAGTTGGTATGCGACTCTGAGTATGAGGTTCTGATATGAGATTGAAATATTTGTTATTCATTATATTCTATCTATTGAATGTTTCCTGCCAGGATATTCAAAAACCTTCTTTTTTGAGTCTTCTTTTGGCTCAGAATCTTTCCGGGAATATCGGAGTTGTTACCTCCGATTTCAGCGGGGGAGGAAGATTTAAGGTTGTCAATCCTTCCCTTCTTTACAGTTATCCCGGTTTGACTCCGATTCATTCGGATGCTCTTGCAAGATTCGGTTTGGGTAGAGTTTATATTTTAAATCTTCTCAATCGAGATAGTATTCAAGTTTTAGATCCCAATCTCGGCTTCGTTACGGTTTCCGAACTTGCTCTCGGATCCAAGGTTAACCCTGCGGATATGGAATTTGCGGGGCCTTCCAAAGCTTACGTTACCCTTTACGGTTCCAGTCGGCTTCTGATTTTGGATCCGACCTCGATGACGATTACGGGTTCGATCGATTTGGGGAGTTATTCTGAAACCTTTTCTTCCGGGGGATCTCCGGACGGAATCCCTGAAATGAGCGGAATGAAGATCGTCGGAGATTCTCTTTTTGTTTGTCTTCAGAGATTGGATCGAAACGATCCTTCCGGTTACTTCCCTCCGAATACAACTTCGATCTTACTTGAAATCCACGTTCCAACGGATACGGTAATCGGAAATTATACTTTTCCCGCATCCAATCCTTTGAATAAGCCGCAACTCTTGGATCTTTTCGGTGAACCGCATCTTATTTTTGCAACTCCTTCAAGAATGGGTTTTTTAAGTCAGATAGACGGAGGTGTGAGCGCCTTTCGACTTGGAACCCGTTCTTTTCTCCCAAGGTTTTTGTTTTCGGAATCGAATGCGGGAGGAGATATCGTGAACGTTCAGATTAAATCCGATACGGTCGGTTATGCTTCCGTGTTGGATTCGAGTTTTACGAAAACTCTAACGGTTTTTAATCCGAGCAACGGAGAAAAAGTTGCCACACTCTTACGCATTCCTTCCAGTTTCGATGCAAGTCTCTCAAGTATTCTACTCGCTTCCGATAAAATTCTATACGTGGGCAACACTCAGTTTCAACAGCCTGGTGTTACGATGTTCGATACGGAAAGGGGGAACTCGCTTCTTACTCCAACTCCGATCTCCGTTGACTTACAACCCTATGATATTATCGAATTAAAATAGTCATAACTTCGGAGTTGGAATCGGGTCCCGCTTTCTTCAAACGTAGAAAACGTTTTTGTCGGATTCGATTCTTAAAAAAGAATTCTGATTTTCAAGAAGAGGTGAGAATTCTTTTGAAATCTCTTGATTTTTTTTTAAAAAGAGATTCAATCCTCTCACAAAAAGCATAACCTTACACACAAGTTGAGAGGGATATAATGAGAATCGTCCTCGGAAAAGGTATTTTGTAGGAATTCCTACATGAAATTTTTTACTTTCGAAAAGTTTGATTTTATGATAGAGGAAAGTCTCCGGAATTTTTCCACCACCCGCCCCTCCACCCAAAATTTGGGAGGGGCGCGCGACGTTCACTGAAAGATTGTCGTAGTTCCGACAGATTTTCGTCCTACCCCAACAACGTGTGGGTAAAGTTATGCACAAAAAGCGACGGTGAGAATATGCAGGAACTCTTTCAGGCGATAGCGAGCGGGCTCAGATCCAAAGTGATTGGTCTTTTAAAACGGGATCCCAGTCTATTCGAAAGTGTTACGGAAGAAGGAATCACTCCGGTTTTATTTTCTATCTACTACGGAAAACTGGATCTCTCCAAAGAGATCTTCGAACTGAGTCCGAATCGAAATCTTTTCGAGGCCGCGGCGCTCGGAAATCTCGAAGAAACAAAAAGACTGATCTTGGAATTTCCGAAAGAGATCAACGTTCTTTCCAAAGACGGATGGTCCGCGTTGCACCTCGCTTCTTATTTCGGTCACTTAGAGATTGTAAGATTCTTGATCGAAGCCGGAGCCGACCTGAACCTCACGTCGAAGAGTAAGATGTCTTACGGAAATACGGCGCTGCATTCTGCGATTGCAACCGGAAGGAAGGAGATTGTAGAACTCCTTTTGGAAAAAGGCGCGGATGCGAACGCGATCCAAGAACCCGGAAAAATTACACCTTTGCATCTCGCCGCAAGCCGTCCAGGGAGTATCGCAATCATTCATATCCTTTTGAAAAAAGGAGCCGACAAAACCAGTCGAAGCGAAGAAGAGCAAACCCCTTATGCGATCGCATTAGAAAAAGGGAATGTGGAAGAAGCGAGGGAATTGGAGATTTTTTGATTTTTAAAATCTATCCTAATAATAAATTCGTATTTGATTCAATACGTTCCCGCAAAGAAAAAAACAAAAACGGATCCGATTTTTGCCGAGGTCTTTTCCTGAAAAAAGCAAATTAGAGAAAGAGAGAATTGCAAATGGAAACTTTAAGTTTTAAGATTTTAATTCACGCCGACGTAAAGACCGTTTGGCACAAGATGCTCGACGATCAGAGTTATCGAATTTGGACGGAAGCGTTTCACGCGGGTTCTTACTATGAAGGAAGCTGGGAAAAAGGAAGCATCATCCGCTTTTTGGGACCGGACGAAAACGGCGGCATCGGAGGTATGTACAGTCGGGTCAAAGAAAACATCATGTATCGATTTATTTCGATCGAACATTTAGGAATGATCAACAACGGAGTCGTCGATACCGAAAGCGAAGAGGTGAAAAAGTGGACTCCCGCTTTCGAGAATTATACGTTCCAAGAACAAGACTCCGGTAAAACGGAATTGATCATAGAGATGCAAACCGTACAAGAATACAAGGCTATGTTCGAAGATATGTGGCCCAAGGCATTAAAGGCGCTGAAGGATTTGTGCGAAGCCGGATGAGGGTGTTACACTGAGTTCGACCGGGACTCGCCGTTACGCAATTTCGCGTCGTGCAGCATAAACTCAGCAGATTCTTCCCTACGGGTCAGAATCTATCACGGCATCTCGAACTTTCCTCACCACAAAAAACTCAGCAGGTTTCTCCCTACGGGCCGGAACCTATCTGTAGTTCGGTCGCGTTCATGACGCTCTCTATGGATCGCTATGAACGCTTTCAAGTTCTCGCTTCGAGTCCCGACATTGTTATGGGAAAGTTTGAAGGTGTTGATGCTTCTTGGGGAGAAGGTGCAGTTTGATTTCTTTGCTTCGCAAAGAGTCAACGCCAACGCTCCGCTGGCTTTTGACTCCATTGCTTCCTATGGGGCGCAATGTACCTGTAACGCGACCCATAGGAAGCGTTACATTGAGTTAATAGGGACTCGCCGTTACGCAATTCGTCATCGTGACGAATTTAGCTCCACGGCGTCTCGAACTTTCCTCACCACAAAAAACTCAGCAGGTTTCTCCCTACGGGTCGGAACCTATCTGTGGTTCGGTCGCGTTCATGACGCTCTCTATGGATCGCTATGAACGCTTTCAAGTTCTCGCTTCGAGTCCTGACATTGTTATGGAAAAGTTTGAAGGTGTTGATGCTTCTTGGGGAGAAGGTGCAGTTTGATTTCTTTGCTTCGCAAAGAGTCAA
Source organism: Leptospira ainlahdjerensis (assembly GCF_016919175.1). Classification (GTDB taxonomy): domain Bacteria; phylum Spirochaetota; class Leptospiria; order Leptospirales; family Leptospiraceae; genus Leptospira; species Leptospira ainlahdjerensis. Next base: position 62,329 of record NZ_JAFFPU010000030.1, read on the forward strand.
CGCCAACGCTCCGCTGGCTTTTGACTCCATTGCTTCCTATGGGGCGCAATGTACCTACCGGGACTCGAACCCGGACCCCAGGCTCCGGAGGCCTGTACTCTATCCGTTGAGCTATAGGTACGCTCACAAATGAGTCTTTTGGAGAGGCCACCGTTGTCAAATGCAAATCCGGAAAGGGTCGTTAAGGACGGAAAGTCCTTGAAAAAGGGAATCGGTATGAAATCCTTTTCCTAAAAGATAGAGGTAGAGATGCAGGTTTCGTTTCGGATGGATTGGAATAGAATTTTCTTTGGAAAGGGATTGTACTTTTTATTCCTCCTTGTGGTTTTGGGGATTCTTTCACCTGTTTTTTCCGTAAGCGAAGAAGAAGAGGAAAGACTTCTCGAAAAGGCGCTCGTTGAAAGCGCGGTAACACCCGGACAAAAACAAGCCGTCGCCAATTATCTCAGAGCGACTGCGGTTGCAAAAAGAAACAGAGCCAACGAACTTCGAGAACTCGCGAAACTTTCCAGAGGAGAAAAATTTCTCCATGCACAAGCTCGAAAAGAAAAACTTCATAGAATGGCGGATTCTTTAGATAGACAGGCAGATCGTCACGAAACGGCGCTCAAACAGTTGCCGATCGAAAGTCATTGATTCAAAAAATAGAATGTGATTGAATTGGTTCTAAGAATTTAGAAAGGCCCCTTTCTTCGGACCGTTTCCGAGTTTTTAGAGAAAAGTCTTCCCGCGCCCTAATTCTTCTTTTTTATCCGGATTCTATCTAATAAAATTTTCAGACATTCCTCCGCGATCTGGTCCGGTCCTTTTTCGGCGTCGATCCGAATCGTTTCCTTTGGAAGAATTCTCTCATAAGCGGAATGAATCTTTTCCAGTTGCGAAAGAGTTTCGAATCTTTCCTTTTCTTCCTTTCTTCGGCTCAATCTTTCCAGAGCGATTTTCGGTTTTAGATTCAGATAAAAAAGAACGTCCGGAATTCTAAACTTTTGATCCAGGTTTTTTTGGAGAATCGTTTCCGGAGAAAGATCGGGTCCGCTCTGATACGCAGCCGTGGAATACATATATCGATCTAAAAGAACATTCTTTCCGGATTTCAGCGCGGGAAGAATATTTTGTTTTAAGGATTCTTCTCTGTCGGCAAGAAAGGCTTCGATCTGTTCTTCCGTTTTGAGTTCGATCTCTCCTCTTAAAAACTTTCTCAAAAACTTTCCGGTTTCTAAATGGGTTGGCTCTGTGAACGAGACCGCGGGAATTTCTTCTTTGAGAAGAAGTTCAGTCACCGATCTGCAAAGAGTGGACTTTCCACTTCCGTCGATGCCTTCAAATACCACGAAGAGCGGAGATTCTTTTTTCATTTTTACCTTTTCCAATTCAACCTTGACAGGGACGGATCGATTCAAAACCGTTCTTCTTTAGATACATGGATTTGTTTCAAAAGGAAGAATCCAGTAAAAATTCCCAGATGAAAAATAATTTTCCCTTCTTTCGTGCGGGTTTTTTCGTTCTGTTCATTTTTCTCTTCTTTCAGTTCTGCACTTTTTATTCCGGAAAAGAAAATTCCACAAATAGAAACGATACGCTCAATTCCATTCCTTCCTCTTCGAAAGGCCCTATTCAAATCCATACGATCTACGAAGAGGTCTATCCGGATTCTTCCCAAAGTGCCGTCCAAATCACCTCCGAAAAAAATGAAAATTCTCAAAACGCTTCTTTTAAGGGAACCTCCAAAACAAAAAAAACGGAGGCGGTCCTCGGAAGCGGTATCGTCATCAATCAGTTAGGTTATATTCTCACCAATGAACACGTTATTCGCGCTTATGATAAGTTGAATGTAAAACTGAAGTCCGGAAAACTCTATGAGGCGCAGATCATCGGTTTGGATAAAAGACTGGACCTAGCGATTTTGAGAGTGGAAGCGGATTCGGAAATCGTTCCCGTGGAAGTTTTGGATTCTTATTCTCTTCAGATTGTGGAAAGAGCGATCTTGAAATATACGAACTCAAAAGAGGCTCTCAAAAAAATGCGGGAGAATGCGCTGAAAAAGAAAATTCCGGTTCACTTGCGGCGCTGATCCGTTTTTCCCTTCTCTCTCAAATTCCGGGAAACTCTTTCTTCGGTTCGAGGTCTAATCAAACAAGGCAGTGTGGAATTCTCCTCCTGTCCAAATCCAACTTGTATCCGATATGGTTCCGTAAGAGACTTGCTTCCAAATCCAACTTGACAGTCGGAGGAGCGAGCCGATCCTTTCAGTACCTATCGGAAATTCATTTTCAGAGGGATAGAATTCAATGAAAAACTTGGAAAAACTGAAGTATTTTGCGATCGTCAGCATCTCACTTCTTCTCGGAGCATTCTTATCTCCTGTGATGTTCTGCGGATCCAATCAGAACAGTCCTCTTTTCCTAAGCGCTAAGGGAGACAGGGAACCGACTCCGGCGGCTCGCCAGGCTATTACCATTCAACAGGCTTTTGAAGAAGTATATCAAACCGCTTCTCCGAGCGTCGTATCCATCGCAACCGAAAGAACTCAAAACGTTCCCGTTCATCCGTTCGGAGATCCTTTCTTTGATCAATTCTTCGGAAAAGGGCAGGGCGGCGGAAGAGTGATGAAACAAAAACAAACCGGTCTGGGCTCCGGAATCATTCTCAACACGCAAGGTTATATTCTTACCAACGAACACGTGGTTCGTTCTATGGATAAGCTTACGGTTCGTCTCAAGACGGGGAAAACTTACAACGCGGAACTCGTCGGTTCCGATGCGACCATCGACTTGGCTCTTTTAAAAATCAAACCGGATTCCGAAATCACACCGATCGAACTCGGAGATTCTTCCGCCGTAAAAGTGGGCGACTGGGCGATTGCGATCGGAGCTCCTCTCGGTTACGAACAATCTCTCACCGCGGGAATCGTGAGCGCGGTGGGCCGTGCGGGAATCGATAATAGCGGAGTTCATTATCTTCAAACGGACGCCGCGATCAACCAAGGAAATTCGGGCGGTCCGCTTCTCGACATCAACGGTCGTGTGATCGGAATCAATCGTATGATCGCTTCTCAAAGCGGAGGTTCTGTGGGAATCGGCTTTGCCATTCCGATCAACGAAGCTAAGGCGATCATGGAAGAATTGAAAACCACAGGAAAGGTGAAACGTCCCGCACAAGCCTGGCTCGGAGTCGGAGTGGATTATCTTCATGAAGAGGATGCGAAACAGTTAAAAATTTCCGGTGGAGCGGTTGTGGTTCAGATCCAGAATGATTCTCCGGCGGATCGTGCGGGAATTCAATTGATGGATGTGATTACCGAGATCAACGGAACCAAGATCAATTCCCCCGAAGACGTAGTCAATACGGTGAAGAAGAATAAGGTGGGAGATAGAATCAACGTTACGATCCTCCGTCAAGGAAACGTTTCGAGACTTTCGATTCAGCTTAAGGAAAGACCAAACTGATTGTCCAAATCCCACACCCTCAATCCTGAAGAAGAATTTGAAGAAGAGTCGGGTTTACGCCCGTCTCTTCTAAACGAATTTATAGGCCAAAAAGAAGTTCTAAACAATCTCGGAGTTTACGTCCAAGCTGCGAAGAATCGAAAAAAAGCTCTGGACCACGTTCTCATCTCCGGTCCGCCCGGACTCGGAAAAACAACTCTCGCCGGAATTATCTCCAACGAACTGGGAACCAGACTTACGATCACCTCCGCTCCCGTGATCACGAAGGGGGCCGATCTCGCGCGTCTTCTCACGAGCATGGGTGAGAATGAGATTCTTTTTATAGACGAGATTCATACGCTTCACAAGAAACTCGAAGAGATTCTTTATCCCGCGATGGAGAATTATATGATCGACCTTGTGATCGGAGAAGGTGTGACCGCACAGATGGTCCAAATTCCTCTCAAACCTTTTACCTTGGTCGGAGCTACAACCCGAAGCGGTCTTATCAGCGAACCTCTCAAGAGTCGTTTTGGAATTCAACTTCGTTTGGATTACTACAGCGACGAGGAGATGAAGGAAATCGTTTTGCGTTCTTCTAAAATTTTGAACGTTGCAATCGAAGAGGACGCGGCTCTTGAAATCGGAAAACGTTCTCGAAAAACTCCTCGAATCGCAAATCATCTCGTCAAACGAATCCGAGACTTCAGCGAAGTCGACGGTCATTCTTCCGTCAAAAAGGATCTTTGTATCAAAGCTTTTGATAAGATGGGGATTGACGACCTGGGACTGGATGCTATGGATAGACAGATCCTCGGTTGTATGATCGATCGTTATAAGGGCGGTCCCGTCGGATTGAAAGCGATCGCCGTCGTGGTCGGAGAAGAGGAAAAAACCATCGAAGACACGTACGAATCTTTTATGGTGAGAATCGGACTCATCAATCGAACTCCCGCCGGAAGAGTGGCTACCGAAAAGGCGTATCATCAACTGAAGCGAATGGGAGACTTTCCCGGAAACAATGGACAAGACCCGACTTTATTCTGAATATTCCGGAATGCCGGAGGACGACAAGAGGTTGATCTACGCTTCCTTTGTGGTTCTCGCGCTCGCGTCTTTTTTTACCGCTCATCTTCTCACACGCAACATGCTCTGGAAAATTCTCGGAAGCGAACCTTTGGTCAAAATGGAGAGCAACGAGGAAAAAGAAAAAATCTACGAAGTTCTTTTGGAACAAGACTTCGTAGACAAACATATCAAAGACGAGTACAAAGCCCTTTCCAACGTGGACGCGGCCGGCGCCGGCGGAATTACAAAAAAAGAAGGCTTTCACTCCGCGAGTCCGTTTCGTGAATTCGTGATGGGAAGCGTTGCAAGAAGAAATTCGGAAGCGCAAAAACAACAGTCCTTGGAAAAAAACGATGAAAAGGCCTTCGAAGTAGGAATTTATAAAATCGATCCGGTGCAAACGTCTAACACGGATAATACGAAACAAAGCACTCAGACTTACGGAAGGATGACCAAAATTCCTTTTAACTACCGTTTCGAACAAGACTTCCTCTTTCGCTGGGACGGAAGTCAGGCGCTTTCGATTCCCAGAAAAAAACTCGCGGGTTACGAATATTTTAAACGAATGCTGAGACAGATCGAAGGAAGTTTTGCTCCTCCGGGCGGTGGGAACTTTGCGTATCGAGATATGGCGGGAACCGTGATCCGTGCGGGTATTTCTCCGGGACAGGTCAAGGTTCAATTTTTGTTAAGCGACAGCGGTCAGGTTTTGGATACGAGGCTGATCTCAACCCAAGGACAGGATATCGTAGGTCAGGCTTGTGTGGATTCTATCCGGGGCCAGAATTTCGGAAAAGTCCCCGAAGAGGTAAAAGCGCAGGGAATGATCTTCGGTATCAACTTTATCTTTCCTGAGATGAGGAGTCGTTAAAGAATTCCCTTGGATCCGATTCGAAAAGCCTTTCAAGAACGCGAAAAGTTGAAAGAGGCCGAAATTTCAGATCTTGAACGTTCCGTTATCCGAAAAACCAGGCTTCGCAAACTTAAAAAAAATATTCTCTTGTTCTTTCGTTGTTTGGGACGTACAAAACCGTTTTTGTATATTCAAAAATTCTCACGTTTTGTCATGGCCGATCTCTGGATTCTAAATCAATCACCGATTCTTTGGCTTTTAGGAATGGGCCTCCCCAGTTTTTATCTTCCCTGTCTTGTGATACCGGAAATGCTGGAAAGTCCTACGATGGCGACGATTTTCTTTTTTTTCCCGATCGTTCTTGCGATCGAATGGTTTCGATGGATCGGTTTTCGAAGAATTCTTTCCAAACTCTCCTTCTCTGTTTACGGCTTTGAACCGTTTTATGAGAATAAAAAATTAGAATATTATCAGTGGTTCGAACTTAAATTGAGAATCGAAGCGGATCACAACCAGGAAGCCATCGAAGCCATCATTGATTCTTTTTGTATTATTTCCAAAAAACGTTTTTACGCTCCTTATGCGGATACCGGAACCGATCCGAGAAAATCTTGGAGCCGTGGAAAAAATCTGGTCCTGACCGGGAGCGGGAACTCGAGGATTGCCTTACTTTTGGTGAGGGACCTTTTTAGAAAATTGGATCGATTGAATCGGTTTGAATCTTCGATCCGGTCGGTGTCGATTGAAAAAGTTTCAGGGCCGATCTACGTGGATTCTCTCAGTAATCAAAGTAACGATTAAGAAATATTATAAAATCGGAATGTTTATTTCAAATAGGTTTTTGTCGTCTTTCGAATTAAAATCATAGCTTGCTTTCAGCTTTTCCGCACGCATCCGGATATTGTTCAACCCGATTCCGGAAAAAATAGGTTTGTTGGTTTCGAACTTGATTCCGTCGTCGATGATTTTTAATGTTAGTGTTTTCCCTTCCTTATTCCATAAAATTTGAATGTTCTTCGCTTCGGAATGTCTGAGTAGATTGGACATTAACTCTAAAAATATTTTCTGTATATGTAGGCACTGATCCAGACGTAATACGTCGGAAACTTCTCTGATGTCCGTTTTCACTTGGATCGACCCGGTGTTTTGGATTCTTTCGGCGTATCGGATCATCACGTCTTCCACGAGTTCCTTATGAGTTCCCGAATGTTGCATTAAGAATACGATGTCTCTTACGTTCGAGATCAGATGTGTAACTTCAGCTTTTAGCTTTTTGAGAGTGGAATCCTCCTTGTTTTTGGATTCCAATTCGAAAAGGATCGCGGTCAGTTCGGAACCGATCGTATCGTGAATGTCGGATGCGATTCTGGTTCTTTCCTCCGATTGAAGTCTGAGTTGTTCGTTATATTTGATTTGAAGTTGTGCAAATTCTTTTGCCTTTTCCAAATCTTCCGTAAATCGAGAGGAAATGATATAAGAATTGAGCGCGACGAAGACGACTAATCCCAACGGGAAACTGTAAGGAAACAGAACGTAAACTTCAAACAGACCGTATACCACGTCGTTTAACATCGTTAAGGCTAAAACAAGACCGGTAAGAAGAATCGTTCTCGCTCTCGCTTCCCGTTTTCGATACGCCCAAAATGAAGGGACTATGATCGGAATCGCGTATATCGGAGGAATATAGAGAAATAGGGAATACAATCGAACCAGATTGTATTCATCCAAGAGTAGTATTCCGATTACGAATACTACCGTGCTCGCGATCGCGATCCGAATCCACCTTTTCCCGAATTGAACGGGAAACATTTTTCTAAGGATCAGATAGGTCGTGGGAAAAAAGGCAACCTCGCAAAAGAATTCGATTCGGATTCTAAGATCGAGAGAAAGGCTCGGAATCGCCATGTATTGAATCCCGGAAGTGATAAAAGTATAAAGGGACACCAAAAAACAAAACGCCGCGAAGTTCAGCGGAACCGGATCCTTTCTATAAGCAAAAAAGAATACGATATGATAGATTCCGAATGAGAAGATCACTGTAATCAGAATGATTTCCAACCATTCTGATCTTCTTTCCTCCAGATCGATCGAATTTCCATTTCCGATTCTAAAAGAATTTCGAATCCCCCCTTTGAGATGATTTCCTTTAAAATTGGAAACGACGACGGTGATCCGAAAATCCCCGGACGGAACGAAGACACTCGTGATCAAAGGATGTGCCAAAAATACCGTGTCGATCTCGTCCGTTCCGGCAAGCCCGTTGGAATAAACTTTGTGATCGTCAAAATAAACGTCGTAAACTCCGGGAAGTCTCGGAATTCTAATCTTTAGATTCGGGCGGTTCCAGTCGCATAACACGCGTAAACGATAGGTCGCATAACCTTTTAGTGTATAGGAAGAATCGTAATCCCTCCAAATCCCGGGAACCGGTTTATACAAAACACTTTTTGATACGGGTTGATTTCCTTGAGCCAATTCATTCCAGTAAAATTCCCAATCGCCGTTTAGGGTCGTATTTTGTTCGTTGAGATTGAAATTTCTTAGATCGATCACGCCCTTTTGTGCGGTCGGACGTTCCTTGGATGAAGTCGAGGGCGAACAAAGGTTCATGATCGAAAAAAATAGAATAATAAAAATTGAATATACGATCCGTTTCATAGACGGCCTCTAAGGATAACCGGGAACGTCTCGTATGATCCCCATTCTTCTGCCCCGAATGATCGCTTCGGACCTGGAATGAACTTCCATCTTTTTATAGATCTTTTCAATATGTCGGCTCACCGTATGACTGGAAATATCCAATTCGTCGGCGATGTCGGGGAAAGTCATTCCCAGCGCGACAAAATTCAAAATCTGCAATTCCCTTTCGGTCAAACCCAGAGTGTTTACGATCGGAGGATTTTTTGTTTCCTCTTTTTTCGTAAACTCCCGTATGATCTTGTCCGCGATCCGAGGCGTAAGCGGTGCCCCGCCTAATACGATTACTCTGAGTTCGGCGAGAAATAATTCAGGAGAAGTGTCTTTTAAAAGATATCCGGATGCACCTCCCCGAATCGCCTCCACAATTTTTTCCTCGTCTTCAAAAACCGTAAAGACCACATATTTTGTGTTAGGCGTTTTGTCCTTGAGTTCCCGCAGGCATTCCAAGCCGCTTTTTCTTGGAAGTCCTATGTCCAAAATGACGATGTCGGGAGCTTCGTCCGGTAATTTAGAAATGGCTTCTTGCGCGTTCGAATAGTGTTTTAAGAATTTGAGATCGCTTGATTTGGAGAGTAGTTCTTGAAGATTGAGGGCGGTATGAAGATTGTCTTCTATGATCGAAACAGAATGGGTCTCTTGGGAATCTTCGCGTTTGAGCATCGACCTGATTCTTCGGATTGCCTTCGATCGGTAAATTAAATTTTTCCCTTCGTCTTTGTGCGATTGCCGGTGTGATTTACTAGGCCAGCTCCTTCTCACGATTTATATCTTCCAGATCCAAAGGTAGCCCTGAACAGCGAGGTGTTGGGTTATTTAAAAAACTCGTTCCATTCTTCTTTTGCTTTTTCCCATCTTCTTTTACGATCGTCTTTGTCTTTGATCTTTAGATAAAGCCTGGGTTCAGCGCCGGGATACGAGATTCTTACCCGATGCTCGTGAAGGACTTCTACGAGGATCGTTTGATTGTGATCGGATGCGATTTGGTAGTTGACGACACTTTTCATCCGCAAGGGAATCGCACCTCGTCCGAGATTGGCGACCCCTTTTCTAAAATCGAGTTCTACACAATCCACAGGTTTGTGCCAAGTGTCGCAAAACTTTCCTTCGGGCGGTGGGACCGGCTTTAAACCGCAGGTGATCGTTAAAAACGTAACGGAAAGAACGAATTTAAAACCGAACATTTTTTGAAAAGCAGAGAATGTCTTTTTAAATTTCATTTCGTTTATCATTTTTCTGGCTCGAGAATTCTATTGATCCGTTTCGAGTTCCAGATTGAGTTTTGTTTTGAGAAGCGGTTTTTCCTCTATGATTTCTCTGGCGAGTTTTATGATCTCATCCTTTCTTTCTTCCGCTTTCGGAAAAAGTTCTTCCAGGATCGTAATGGATTTTGCGTGAAGATTCTGAAGTCTGAAAATTTTAGCTTCTAAGATCCAAGACCCGGTTGTGATAAAGTCTTCATTTTCGTTTCTCACCTTTCGAATAAAATTCAAAGAAGAAACATATTGGCCGGCACGAAACTCGGAAAGTCCCGTCAAAAAGTGGGCCTCTCTTTCCGTGAGTAGAATGGAAGCCGTGGATTCGGGGCTTGCCAGATTCTTCTTTAAGAATTCCGTATCTCCCGAGAGAGAAGCTCCTAAAAGGGAGATCCAAGTATAACCCGTCTTAAACTCCGGACTGATCTTATCATAAGGAATCGAGTTCAAAAGACTCGTGAGTGATTTTCGGGAAAGATGTTGTTTGATCGTTTCACCGAATGCGATCATCACTTCGTTATCGGGATTTTCGCGCATCGCCGGATCGATGGACTTCGCGCGGAGCCCGTTCCGATACATTTCCTCCAAGATCGGAAGATAAGACGCGTCCTCTTTGAGAAAGTCGTTAAAACCCGAATAGGAAAGCTTGACTAACGTGCCCGAATCGAAAGAAAAACCGTTTAACAAAAAAGAATAATAATTTCCTAATGCAGTGTAAAAATAACCCACTTCGTCCGTAGGATTTGCCGCAACGTAGTCCTTAGCCGCGCTCTGAAAATTTTTGACAGAACTTTCCTCCAGATTTCCTGAAAGAATCTGTTGCTGAACGTTCTTTCTTTCCTTTTCAAGAAGAATTTTCCGATCCCCGGCGAAGAGATTTTTGATATCCTGCCGGAAAAAAAATCCGACCCCTCCTAAGGTAATCAAGAGAATCGTAAGAATATACGGTTTATAACTGGTCTTCTTTTTGTAACTCTTCAGGCCGGACTGATACAGCATAATGCGTCCTAGTTTTTACCCGCCTATCCAGGGTTCACGTATTTTTTGAATTTGCTTCAAGCCCTAAAACTTGACACTGAAGACACCTTTGATTCCGTTGGATTTATGCCCTACGATTACGATTTTGACGAAGAGTTTGAACTGGAAACCGGAGACGATGAAGATGCTACGGATGAGGACGTTGTAACGTTTGCATGCGAGGACTGTGACCACCGTTGGGAAGAAGAAGCCTTTGAAGCGGAGGATTACGGTCCGGAAGGGGCAATTTGTCCCATGTGCGGTTCGGCGGCAGTGATCGAACTTTGAAAGTTGCCCGGCCGGTCAGGCAGTTCCAAGAGAATTTTGCCTCCCGGTTCCTCGGGTTTGTAATTGTATTTTTTTTTCTCTCCCCTCAAAAATCAGTTTCTTCCACCGATTTTAGCGACGTTTATGATTTTTATAAAAAGGGAAACTATGATACCCTAGTGAAGGTGTCGCGTTCCGCACTTCGAAAAGAAGAAGTGGACTATCGCATTCTTCTTTTGTACACGGCCGCGGAGAAGGATCCGGAAGAGATCGATAAAACTCTCCGAAGTATCTACGAAAAAAAGTCGTCTCATCCCGGAATATTCTATAACTCCGTATTTTTATTTTTGGAACGTTGTCTGGTATTGGAGGAGGAATCATCCGGAATCCACTGGGGAAAAATTTTTCAAGAACACGGGGCGGCTTCAGTGCGTTATGCGGAAGGTCTCTACACATACGCTTGTATCCTGTTTGAAGCCGGGAAGTATTCGGAGGCGAAACAGGTTCTTTCCAAATTGAAAGAATGGAAATCGACCGAAAAGTTGAATAAAAAAATCCGGATCTTAGAATTGAGCATCGATAAAAAAATGGAGGCACAGACATGAAACTACTCAGAGTGCAAACGGGGACGCTGAAGGGTAAGTCGATCGAAACGCCTCCGGCGATCGCCGGGAATATGAACTTCACTCCCGCGGTGATCAAAAAATCCGTCTTTGACGTGTTAGGTTCCTTGGTCTTGAAAGGCAGATTGATTCCTGAAGATTCTGCCTTTATCGATTTTTTTGCGGGTTCCGGGCAGATGGCTCTCGAAGCGGTCAGCAGAGGATTTGGGAGAGTCGTTTTATACGAACTGGCTTGGGAAAGATCGGACAGTCTTCGAAAGTTATTCGATAAAATCGGGGGAGCCAAGGAGATCTTTCGAAAAGACGTATTCCGTTTTTATGATAAGCTCGATATCCCCGAAAAATCGAAGGTTTATTTTTTGGATCCGCCGTATTCTTTTTGGGATAAGAAGAATGAAAAGCTGAAGAGTCTCGCCGAGGCGCTTTTGAAGGAAGAATCCACAGTTATAGTGTTTGTCCAATCACCGGTTTCGCCCGGTTGGTCAGATTTTGTCACCCGCAAGTTTGGAAAGAATTTTTTGACTTACCGAGTAAGAGGAATGGAAGATTTCGAATCGGAAACGAAAGAAGCAGAAGATACGAACGTGGAGGGATCCGAATCGGATGGAGATGAAGTTCCGGGTCGGGAAGGTTAGGAATTGAAGGATGGATCCGTCTTTCGTTACGAAGTGTTTGTGTTCTTTCGGGAAAAACCGCGTAACCGAATCCACAACTTGGAAATCGATTTAGAGTCAACAAGATTCAAGAGGGATTTTTTTTTTAGGAGTTCCTACATTTAGGACTTTTAACGGGCAAAATTATGATTTTAGGATAGAGAAAAGTCACCCGGAGTTTTCCAACACCCGAGATCTTATCAGTTTACCCACACGTTGAGAGAAACTGCAACAAGGATCGTATTGCGAGAAAGGGTTTCGTAGGAACTCCTACAAGGAGAATTTTACTTGCGAATAGTGGAATATTGTGATAGAGGAGAGTTTCCGGGATTTTTCCACCACCCGCCCCTCCACCCAAAGATCAGGGCGGGGCGCGCGACTTTTCACAGTAGAACGTTGTACCTACGACAGATTCTTTTCAAGGTTCTGTTTACTTTCGTAAAAGAAGGGAACGGGCGGCTTTATTCAATATGGCAAGTGAGGGTCCGTCTTGAAATTATTCTCTCGAGAATCGAGAGGGAATTACAAAGAAAAGTCATATTATAATAATAGAATATTATGGATATTTAAAAAAAACAACGATGCTGAGAAAATTAAAAAAGCAACTTATGAATCAACTTGCAGAAGCGAGAAGGTTCCGTCTGACGTAAAATCGAAACGATCTTTCGAAAAAAGAAAAGAAAAAATGAACTTGGAACAAATTCAAATTATCCTGAAAGACGCTTCTCTTCGGCGTTACTTCCGCTTTTTTACGATCGGAATGGGAGTCTCATTGCTTACTTTGATTCTTAATTCTTCTTTTCAGATCATGGGAGTCGATCTTTCCGAGTTTCAATCTTTGTTTTTGTCTTTTCTTCCTTTGTTCTTAAAAGACTACGCCGGAACCTTGGTTGCGAGCGGTGTTCTTTTTTCAGCAATCGCGCTGGTTCTTTTTGGCGCCGGAGGGCCCGAGGATCAAAATCTGATTTCTCCCAAAAAAGAAATCATCGTCTTTTCCGTTTTCGTTTTTTTACTCTGGATTCATTCCGTTATTTTATATCCTCAGCTCTACGGAGAATTTTTCTTTGATCGTTTTTCGTTTTTGCGTCCGTTTTTGTTTTTTCTCACGGATCGTCTTTCTCCTTTGGTTCCGCAGGTGGCCGCCTTTGTTTTGTTAGTCGGATTTGTAGGATGGAGAATCTTCTCTTTTGCGATAAAAAAAGAATGGAGGCTCTTGAGCTTTTTTACCCTATTTTGTCTGTTCTTATTTTGTTTTCATCTTTTAGGAAGTGTCCTGGGGATTTGGATTGTCTCCTCGGTTTACCTTTTGAGTGCGGTCTTTCAGAATTCCAAGGGATCTAAGTTCGTCTGGTTGGGAGTGCTTCTCGTAACTCTGGGAATTTCTTGGAGCGGAAAGGATTCTAAAATAAAAACCAAAACCTACGTTTCCAAAAGTCTTCCGAATATTCTCATTCTCAGCGCGGACAGTCTACGCTATGATAAGATGGGATTTTCTCAGAAGAAAGAAAATTTTACACCAAACATCGATTTGCTGGCAAAGGACTCGATTCTATTTCAGGATCATCATACGACGATCCCGAGAACCTTTCCCGCCTGGGCCGACCTCCTCACGGGACAGCCGAGTTTTGTACATGGGATTCAGGATATGTTCCCCGATGCAAAGGACCGCTCTGGAATGACCCGGATTTCTTCGAGAACCCTTCCTCGGATTTTGAGCGAACTCGGATACGAGACAAACGTCGTCTCTTCCTTTGCGGGAGATATTTTTCCCAGGGCTGATTGGGGTTTTCAATCTGTTAAGGCTCCGATCTTTCACGCAGGAACTCTTACGGCTCAGAGGATTTTGGAATCTCAAATTTTTCTCCTTCCAATTTTGACGGGTTCGATCCCGGGCGCTGGAGAATATTTTTCTTCTCTCAAAGGTCTTCCGAGCTTGGGAGATGATTCTAAAATTCTTCCGGATCTTTTACCCGGTTTGAAAAAAAGGGAAGTTCCCTTTTTTACCGTATTCTTTTCCTCGGTCACCCACTTTCCGTTTAGTCCTCCGTTTCCGTATTATCAAAAATTCACAAATCCTGAATATTATGGAAAGTTTAAATACTTTAAGTTTGTGGATCCGAGCGATTCCTCCGCTCCGAGTCGCGAGGATAGGGAACAGATCAACGGGCTTTTTCAGGCTGCGATCGCTTCCTTTGACGGATCGGTCGGAGAGATCGTAGCGAAGTTAAAAGAGGAAGGGATCTACGATTCCACTCTGATCGTTCTTACAAGCGATCACGGTGAATCCCTGTTTGAAGCGGATCATAGCCACGGACACGGAGAACACCTAAGGGGGGAGGGAGTGACCCATATTCCTCTTTTGATAAAGTTTCCTTCCAACGCCGGAGGCGGAAAAACGTTTTCGGGAATCAGCAGTTCCTTGGATTTGTTCCCGACTCTTCTGCAATTCGTTTTAGAAAGAATCGGAGATTCTCCCGAAAAAAATACGATCCGAAGCGAGATCCAAAATCGTCCCGGTAGAGATCTTTCCTTTGCGTTTCAATCTTCTTCCTGGAAGGACGATCGGTCGGTCTATGGAGAAACCGGGATTTGGTTCAGCGACCGAGGAGATCATTTTTTTCAAAAGCAAAGAATTTTTTATCCGAACATTCTTCAGCTCCATTCGATCGAAACGGGGGATCTTCCGTTTATCTCCATCGGAGATTCTTATGCAAAGGAAAGTATCATAGTTTCCAAACATCGAATGTTTCAGAGCGCAAAGCGCAAACTCATATATATACCTTCCGAAGACGGCGTTCTCTGGGCTTGTTACGATAGAATTCGAGATCCTTGGAATACGAATTCCCTTCCGATTTCACAATGTTCCTCTCTTAAGGAGTCTCTTTATTCCTTTTTGCTTTCTTCCGGAAAATTTAAGAAAGCCGGGGAGTATTTGTTGCCATCGTCAAATTGATGCTTGAAGGATAGCGCTGAACTAAAAAGCTGTATTTTCAGTATGCCTAGAAGAGAAGATATCCGCTCTGTACTCATCCTGGGTTCTGGTCCGATCGTAATCGGTCAAGCATGTGAATTCGATTACTCGGGAACTCAAGCCGCAAAAGCCCTCAAAGAAAAAGGAATTCGTGTAATTCTTCTTAACTCAAACCCTGCAACCATCATGACGGACCCGGATCTCGCGGACGCCACGTATGTGGAACCGATGACGGTTCAAGTGGTTCAGAAAATTCTTGAGAAGGAAAAACCGGACGCAATCCTACCTACAGTCGGCGGTCAAACCGCTCTCAATCTCGCTCTTGCCTGCAACAACGCCGGACTTTTAGAAAAATACAATGTGGAGTTGATCGGCGCCAAAGTGGAGGCGATCAAAAAGGCTGAGGACAGGGATCTTTTCAAGAAGGCGATGCAGAAGATTGGAGTGAGAGTTCCTGACTCCGGTCTTGCCCATAATCTTAAAGACGCGAGTGAAATCAAAAAAAGACTCGGACTTCCTCTGATCGTTCGCCCCGCTTTTACTCTCGGCGGAACCGGAGGAGGAATCGCCTTCACCGAAGAAACCTTTGAAGAGGTCGTTTCTAAAGGACTCAAAGCTTCTCCGATCAGTCAGGTTCTTTTGGAAGAATCCGTTCTCGGTTGGAAAGAATTCGAACTCGAAGTGATGCGGGATCTCGCGGATAACGTGGTCATCATTTGTTCCATCGAAAACATCGATCCAATGGGAGTTCATACGGGAGATTCGATCACCGTGGCTCCGCAACAAACCTTATCCGATAAGGAATATCAAAATCTTAGAGATATGTCCATCGCCATCATCCGTGAGATCGGAGTGGAAACCGGCGGATCCAATATCCAGTTCGCCGTGAATCCTGAAAACGGAGACGTGATCGTGATCGAGATGAATCCGAGGGTTTCCAGATCCTCTGCGTTGGCTTCCAAGGCGACAGGATTCCCGATCGCAAAAATCGCAGCGCTTCTTTCTATCGGATACACGTTAGACGAAATTAAGAATGACATCACCCGTGTGACGCCGGCTTCGTTCGAACCTTCGATCGATTATGTCGTCACCAAAATTCCCCGCTTTGCTTTCGAAAAGTTTCCCGGAACCGACGATACCCTAGGAGTTCAGATGAAAGCCGTCGGTGAAGCGATGGCGATCGGAAGAACCTTTAAGGAAAGTTTTCAAAAGGCCCTTAGATCTCTTGAAACTGACCGTTACGGTTTCGGTTCAGATGGATACTTTCAGGAATTATTATATTCTAGAAGTTTAAATCCGGGGCAGAGAAAAGAATGGATCGATTCCTTTCTGAAACGTCCCAACGACAAACGTATCTTTTATATAAAACTCGCCTTGGACGAAGGTTACTCCGTGGATCAGATTCATGATCTCTGCAAAGTGGATCGCTGGTTTCTCTGGCAGATGGAAGATCTTCTCAAACTCGAAAAAGAATTCTCCGAAAAAGGGAACCCGATTCTTCGGAAGATGAAACAGGCCGGCTTTTCCAATCGACAACTCGCGTTTTTGAAAAGTAAAAAGGAGATTCTGGAACTTTTGGACGGCGGTCTTCGTGTGGATCTCAAGAAGACCGAAATTCAGAATCTTCTCAGAAAAACGGAAGAGGAAATTGAAGCGGAGCTCGATTCTAAAAAGGTCCTTCCGGTTTATAAACGGATTGATACTTGTGCAGGAGAATTCGAAGCCTATACTCCGTATTTTTATTCTTCTTACGACGAAGAGGACGAATCGGCCGTGACCCCCGCGAAGTCGGTGATGATCTTGGGTGGAGGTCCGAACCGAATTGGACAAGGGATCGAATTCGACTACTGCTGTTGCCAGGCTTCCTATGCACTTCAGGATCTGAAGATCGAGTCGATCATGGTCAACTCGAATCCCGAAACCGTATCGACGGATTACGACACTTCGGACCGTCTCTATTTCGAACCTCTTACGCTGGAAGACGTTTTTAGAATTTATCAAAATGAAAAACCGGAAGGTGTGATCATCCAATTCGGGGGACAGACTCCTCTGAAACTCGCAAAGGATCTGGAAAGAAAGGGAGTGAAAATTCTCGGGACGAGTCCGGATTCCATCGACCGCGCGGAAGATCGAAAACGTTTCGTTGAAGTATTAGAAAAATTGAAACTAAATTCTCCTGAGAGCGGGATCGCGACCTCGATGGAAGAAGCTAGGGTGATCGCACAGAAGATCACATATCCGGTTTTGGTTCGTCCAAGTTACGTCCTTGGCGGACGAGCGATGCTCATCATCAATGAAGAGAAAGAGTTGGATCGATATATGGAGAAAGCGGAAGAAATCTCCAAAGACAAACCGCTTTTGATAGATTCTTTTCTTGAAGACGCGATCGAAGTGGACGTGGATGCGCTCTGCGACGGGAAGGAAGTTTTTGTCACCGGGATCATGGAACATATCGAGGAAGCCGGGGTTCATAGCGGCGATTCAGCATGTGTGCTTCCCCCTCAAACACTTTCCAAAAAGATAATGGATGAAATCCGTTCCGCGACCGTGGCCCTCGCGATCGAACTCCAAGTTAAGGGTCTGATCAATATCCAATACGCCGTCAAAAACGAAGTCCTTTATATCATCGAGGTCAATCCTCGAGCTTCCAGAACAGTGCCTTTTGTATCGAAAGCGCTCGGTCATCCGATCGTAAAATATGCGACCCGGATTATGATGGGAGAATCACTGAGAAACCTACCCCTTCCAAAAGAGATGGCTTTTTCTCAAGTGAGCGTGAAAGAAGTCGTTCTTCCGTTTAATAAATTTCCGGGTGTGGACACGATTCTTGGTCCGGAGATGCGTTCCACCGGTGAAGTGATGGGAATCGCTTCAACCGCCGGGGAAGCTTTTTTGAAATCGCAGTATATGGCCGGGGACGAACTCCCATCTCAGGGAACCGTATTTGTGAGTATCAATGATAAGACGAAGTTGGAACTTCTTTCCTATATCAAAGATCTTTCCGAACTCGGCTTCAATCTGATCGCGACTTCCGGAACCCATAAGTTCCTATCGGACAACGGAATTCTTTCCTCCAAGATCAACAAGGTGTATGACGGAGTATTTCCAACTGCGTTGGATTATATTAGGGAGAATAAAATCCATCTGATCATCAACACTCCGCTTTCCAGAGTGACGAGGGACGACAGCTTTACCATTCGTCAGGCGGCGATTCGCTTTAAGGTTCCTTGTCTGACAACGTCTAACGCGGCTAAGGCGCTCATCAAAGGTATGGTGGAAATGAAGAATAAGGGATTTACGATCCATTCTCTTCAAGAAATCCACGCGATGCCTAAGATTTTCTGACGAAGTCTTGATTTGGATCGGGTGCGGTATTAACATCTCAGAAGAGCGGTAAAAACGTGTGATCGAATCTGTTCGCATTGGACGGTTTTCGATCACAACTTGGCAATTTGCGGAGCCGCTCGTAGTAATTGCCACTTTTTGTTTCGTAAATTGCGAGCCCACCTTTTCCATTCGTATCGGTTTTGAATTCGTCGTTCCCCGTCGCCGAAAAAGTTCGATTCTATTTTCACTTCCAAAATGAACGGAAGTATTGATCCGGCTTTCTATCTTAGAGGAAAGAATTTATTCTTAGAGATTCGGAGTCCGAAACCGTTCTTAATTTTCTTGGTTTAAAAATCCTCATCGAATCGACGGAACTTTGTCGAAGTAAGAAAGAATCCTTGTCGAATTGTCGATCAACATTTCGGGAACGAACGTCAACGTACAAACGAATTCCATTGTAGAAAGAATGTTGGCAGAGAATGAAAAGAATTTATTTTGTGCTTCTATGAGAAATCTTAAATCAAACATTCGAAGTCATTTCCTTTTATTTCTATTTTTTGCGCTCGTCGTGAATTGCACAAAGGAAATCGTAAGAGTGCAAAATCCGGTATCCGATCAGGAGAAACGTTCCTTTGGTGTGATCGGTTTCGGTCTTTACGCGTACAATCCAAGACATCAGGATTTGTTAAACTTATTCAGCAAGGATTCCGGAACTGTTTTTCACGAGCTGGGAACCGAAGGTGTTCGATTTTCCGAAATTCTTCTCAAAGACTCCAAAAATAATCCGAAGGACGTTAGGCGCTATCCGAACGAAGATCCTGTGAAGGCTGAAACCGTCGAGTCCACACAATACTACGAAGGGAAGACCGGTTATTTGTCTCCTTTTTATCTTCTGCTTTCTTTCGATCCTTCGAAAGAATATACGATCACCGGAATCAATTACCTCTATCAAGTCAGTTGCGGACAGAACTGTCGAAGATTCGTGTTTCGAAATTTTACGCTCGATCCTTCCAAATCCTTTCGCGCGTTTCCGATCAAAACCAAGGCGGGAGAAATCACTTTCGGCGGAATTCTAATGGCGAAGGTGGTTCCAACGACTCCGGACGATCCTTACGGAATTTCCGATGATACTCCAAAATTAACCGAAATTTTTTCAGGCAACAAAGTGGCCATTCATTTGGAGCCGGGAGAAGAATATATCAAAAATATGGATTCCGATTTCCTTCGAAAATATTTCTACGGCGGAGTTGTGAACGAAAAAAACGCCGAAAAGCTATTTTACGAAAATATAATCAAAGCCTATCCTCAGGGTTATTGGAAATCCTTTGCGGAAAGAAAAAAGGCAACTTTGGAAAATTGAGTTCTGCAAAACGGATTCTTTTCGATTCGGTTTCATTTTTCTGGAGGATCGGAATCCATTTTAGATCCTTTCTCAAGCGAACTTTTTTTAGAATCCTTTTTACCTTCCCGGTCCGCAGCAGCATCCTTACTCGGAAACTGGGGCCGGAGAATTTTTAATTTTGCATTGTATATATAAAAAAATCCTAATTTAAGAAAAATTAAACTTCTTCGAAACAATAAGAATACTCTTCAGCGTCCGAGTTTTCGAGCCAATTCCTGAAACAATGCATGGGTTTGTTGTTCTTTTAAAAATCCGTCCTTTGTATAGTCCGGATACGCAGAAGTTTTTGCGATCACGATCCTTCTTTTGGGGTTAACGTAGATAAATTGATTGTAAACTCCGGAAGCAAAATAATCGCCTTCCGGTTTTTCGGGAATCCACCATTGATATCCGTATCCGAGACTAATATCCGCTTGGGGATTTTTTCCCGGTTTTAAGATGGGAGCGTCCGTAGAGACGGAAGCACGAACCCAGGATTTGGGAACGATTTGTTTTCCTTTAACGTTTCCTTCGTTGAGATACAAAAGTCCGAATCTCGCCATGTCTCTCAAAGTTACGTTTAACATCGCAAATCCTAATTCTTTTCCGGAGCCGTCGATGAGCCAATAGGCGTCCGATTCCATTCCGGCAGGACGCCAGATCTTTTCCTCGAGAAACCGGGATAAATTTTCTTTCGTGATATTTTCGAGTAGCATTCCCAGAACTTGAGTATCCATGCTAACGTAGTGCCTATATGTGCCCGGAGGTCTTTCGGATCGGAGGGTCATGATAAAGTCCTTCATCGGAGTCCTGAAAGCGAGGGTTCTTCCCATACGATTGATATCCGAATTAAAATCGCCGTAGTCTTCGTTAAAGCGAATTCCGGAGGTCATGTGAAGAAGGTCTTCGATCGGTACATCATCGTATCCTGTGTTTTTTAGTTCGGGTAAGAATTTTGTGATCGGAGTATGAAGGTCGGTGATCTGATTCTCATGAAAGGCGATTCCGAGTAGCGCGGATAGGATCGATTTTGTAACCGACCAGACGATCGACCGAGTAGAAGCGTCGTTTCCTCTGTAATAACTTTCGTGTAGAATTCGGTCGTCTTTAAGAATGATAAATCCAGTAGTCCATGTCTCATTTAAGAAATTTTGAATATCTTTTTCCTCTCCATTCCACAAAAAAGAACGAGGAAGGGCCGATTCCGATTTTTGGAGTTCGAAGACGGAATCTCCTCTTCTTATCGTCCTGCTTTCAAACATGGAGTTCATGTTGCGAAAGTTGTGAACGATCCGGTTCCTATTGAACAAAAAAATAACTTCGTATAATCTTTTTAGATCCGCGTAAAAAAAGATCAAAATCGAAAGAAAGAAAACGCCCGCCAGGATTAAGAAGTTTCGTTTCCTTTTATAAAAATAAATCTGCATTTCAAACTCCACATTCGTTTTTTTGCAGGTTCGGAGTTGGGATCGAATCCGAGCCGTTGGATTCAAGTTAATACAAAACGGGGACGAATTCGACCGGAAGTATAGAATTGGACCAAAAAAGAACCGAAAACTTTTGTCTTACAAGTCGGAATTTCCGAGATGAAGTTTTCGATAGGCGCTCGGGGTTTTTCCCGTATGTCTTAAAAAAGCAAGATTGAACGAAGACTTTGCGCCGAATCCAACTTCATAGGCGATTGTAAGGACGTTTTTCTTAGGTTCCCGAAGCAGACGCTCGCAGGCTTCTCGAATTCGATATTCGTTTATAAAACCCGCGAAGTTTACGTTTTTATAAACATTCACAAATTCAGATAATTGATGAGTCGTGATTTCCAACTCGTTTGCAAGATCTGTCAGCGAAAAGTTTTCGTTTAAGTATCCTTTGTTTCGATTCAGTGCGGATTCGATTCTTATGTTGAGTTGGTCGAGATCGAAACCTTTGAGTTTGGAAGATTCATATCGCACCGACTTGGCGGCTTCTTGCATTTCAAAGAGCAAGTTCGGATGTAATCTCCCGATCAAAAAAAGAACAGGGATAAAAAGCGAGAGAGAGGATATCACCAAAAGGAATGTGATACGTCCGGGCCAGATACAATTGATCCAGGAAAAAAAGTCAAAAACCGAAGCGGTGAGGATCAGACAAAATGAAAAACGAACCGAAGAATTTTCCAGTATGTCTTTAAAACGGAACGTGGAAAAAAAATTGTGAATCGATAGGATTAGATATGTGGAAAAGGTGATCAGCCCGATTCCGAAAAGAAATCTTTGAATCAGACCCGCCTTGTCCCAAGCGTATGAAGTCACGATTTGTAATTTCAAATCGGGTGGAAAAAAATAAAATGGAGCGATCGAAAGGATCAAAAAAACTAAAACTAAAAATTCAACTTTAGAAAAGCTACGGAAGGAATCGCCGCTTCTCGTAAGGTTCGATACCCACCGATGATACATAGGACCGATCAGAATCAGGGCCGGGATATGGTAGAACAGGAGGAGCGGATATTCCGAAATCCAATTTGTAGAATAAGCCCAACCGTAAGAAAGGATAATCGAGATACAAAGAAAAATTCCTGAAAGAAGGGAATTGTTTTGGTTTCGTTTTCGACCTAAGAATTCGCTGAACGAAAGCAACAATGAAAGAGCCGATGAGAATCCGATCCAGATCATAGATTTGACTTCCAAAAATTCTCAGCGAGTGAAGGAGTGTAAATCCTAAATTGGGAAACGGATACGATTCGATTTTATTGGGAGTTGTATCTAATTCGAATCGAACCGCATTCTCAAGGTAAAGTTTCGAACCGACTTTTTTTAGTTCCGCTATTAGATGGAATTCAGCTTTTCCCGGATTGTCTCGATTCTCTTTCGGTTGACTCCGAGGTCCGATTTTCCCAGACGAGAGGCTGAACGGACGTGAATCGTTGAAGATTTTGGATCGAATAAGAATTCGACGTCGTCCACAAATCTCCAGATCAGACTCGTAAATTCCACGTAGATATAATCCGATTCTTCCTTTACGATTTGTGTTCTCGAGATTTCGCCTATCGCAGCTTTTAGCTTTGTTTTTCCTTCCTCTAAGGTTCCTTTGTAGCTTAAGGGCTGAATGTTGTGTTCCGAATCCGTTTCCGGGACGACGCTACTCACGCAGTTCGGGGTTTGAGGGCAAAGTCCTAATCTACCGTTCTGCACACCCAAGGTCGCGGGTCTAGTTCCGTTGCATTGAAAAAAGAAAAGGAGGATGATCGCGAGCAAAAGAAATTTCCCGTTTTTTTGGGAATTTAAAACCGGAAGAAACTTTCCGATTCGCTCCCGGGGGAATTCCGACTGATTGCGGTTAGTCGCTGAAATTTTCGGCGAGGTCGAAGTTGCACGAGACGTGGAAAAGGGTCTATTTTTCATAGGGGCAAGAATAACAGGAAAACCGGAATATGACAAAGAATTTTAGGATCTTTCCGAAATTTCTTACGACTTTCGATAAAAAATTAATTTCATGAAATAAATAGGCTTTCAGTCTAAGTCCAAACCGATGTCTCTCCTTGAATCCGAAAAAATACCGTTGGGAAGTTTATTACCCTCCTTTCAGTTGCCAGATCCGGTCGGCAAGGTTTATTCCTCCGATTCACTTTCGGGTTCTACCGGTCTTTTGCTGGTTATAACCTGCAATCACTGTCCTTATGCAAAGGCGATCTGGCCTCGTTTGATCCGGTTTGCAGGAGAGATTTTATCTTTGGGGGTTAAGACGGTTGCGATCAATCCGAATATTCGCCCGGATTACCCGGAAGATTCTCCGGAGGTTATGCGAACCAAGATCCAAGAGTGGGGAATTTCCTTTCCTTATCTCGTGGATGAAACTCAGAACGTTGCGCGAAATCTGAAGGCCATGTGCACGCCTGATATTTATCTTTACGACGGCGATCGAAAGTTGTTCTATCATGGAAGAATGGACGACAATTGGAAGAATGAAAAACAGATTTCCAGGAAGGAACTCGAATACGCCGTTCACCAACTCGTAAAAGGAAATCCGCCTCCCATCAATCAATTGCCCTCGATGGGTTGCTCTATCAAATGGAAGGAATAATCTCTTGCCCGCAATAACACCCGATCATACGCCAGCCGCCGCAGAGTCTTTTCAAGATGCTGAATTTTTAACGGAGCACTATCGAGAAATCGAAGCCAAAACCTTGGAGCATTTCCGTTTGGAATTTCGAAAAAATGAAAACGTTTTGGAAAACGTCCCCACTTCCGGACTTATTCCTTATCTGAGAAAAAGCGGAGAACTCTATCAGGATTGGAGGGTTTTAAAAAAGAATCTTACTGAGAAGTATTCCGAACTTCAAAAAAGCAGAAACTTGGAATATGAGCTCATCTACAGAAAATTAGTAGCGGATAAGAATCATACAGCGAAACCGAGTTCCCTGATCGGAGATCTCTTTCAGTCGGTAGTCGACGGCGTTTTGACCTCGGTTTACAGTTGGTTCGATTCGGAGAAGAAGGAATCCCCGCCGCCTCCCGTTAAGGTTCAACCGAAACCCGCTCAAGACGACGATTTGAAAAAACTCTATCGAGAGATGGTTCAGAAAAAATTGAAAGAAAGGGATCGGAGTTTTTCATCCTTTCAGGATCTGCTGAAAGAATCGGCTTTGAATTGGAATCAATCCTATAGAAAAAAATTTCATCAAAGTCTTGCTTCAACAGTAAAAGAATTGGAAACGTCTAAGGCGAGTAAGGCGGAAATCCTAAATTCCTCAAAGTCGGCGAAAAAATCGGTCCTCAATTTTCACGACGAAGACAAAATACAAAAGTATTCAATTTTTATGATAGACTACTTTTACAATCGACTTCTTAAAAAAGAACCGGTTGCGGAAAGTAAGATGGTAATTCCGGAAAAGACGGAAGAACCAAAAAAAGTGGAGAGCAAGAACGTCCCGATCATCCCGAATCCCACGAGGACGGAAACCGAAACACAAAAGATCGTGGAAAGAATCGTAAACGAACCCGAAAAGAAGAATTCTTCCAAACAAAGTTGTCCGATCACCGATCTCCCCGATCATCTCATCAAAGAATGTTACGCCGATTATTTGATCGTCGACGTTTCCACTCGGGAAAAACGTCTCGAGCTTCATCGAATCCGTTTGAGCAAAGAAAATCAAAACACAAGAGCGGAAGCGATCGAGTTTTTTAGTCAGTGTATCAACAAGGATCCCTCGGTTCTTCCTTTGGCTGAATCGGTTTTAAAACGTCATAACATAACGAAAGAGGAAGAAAGCAAGTTGAACGAGATGATCAAACGTCAAAAAGCTTGTAAGTAGTCCGAAATTTTCCCATCGATCCGGGAATTCTCCGACCTGAAAGGGATGGGGAGTTCCTACGTTCTAAAAAAATCCCGTTCCTCGGAAAAGTTGCGAACCCCCAAACCCGTTCTCAACACATAGAGACCTCGTCTCAGCGGAATTGTGCGACATAATCGCAAAAGGGAAGAAGATAATTTAAAAAACCATCAAGGAATTCCACGAAAGATCGATTTTAATACTGCGGAGCTCAGTATGAATATTTCAGGCGATCTTTCCATATCAGAATATAAACCCCAAAAGCGAGTAACGGAACCCTTGAGTGTGTCCTCTTTTTCCGGTTTGGTCGGAAAGAATTCCTTTATGGATCTTATGAAATCGCTTCAGGGATCCGCGCAGAAAGGATTGGATGAGACACTTACCGGAATTCAGAACGTTTTTTCCAAAATAGAAATTCCTGAAAAAAAAGAGGAAGCAAAAGAAGTTCCCAAAGAAGAATTAGAATCTAAAGAGACATCATCCTCTACTGAAATATCCGAAACCGCAAAGAAGGAAGAAACGGCGCAAGAAGAGGACGAAGTCGAAACCTTGGAAGAATCGTCCGATATTTCCGTTCTTCCTTGGTTTCTCGTTGCCGATGCAAAATCAGACGAAGCCGTAGATCCAAAAATTGAAAACGAAATATTAAACGAACTCGAAACGGAAATCCTCTCCGAAGAAGTTGCTCTTTCCGAACCCGAACCGAAACCGCTTACCACAACAGACCTCGTTCAAACCCTTTTTTCCAAGGAAGAATCCTCCGAATTGTTAAGCGAAGTGGTTATGGAAGAAGAATTGGAAGTTGCCATTCCCGTCCAGGAGCAAATCCAAGAGGCTCCGGTCAAAACGATCCGGGAAAATAAAATCCGATCCGAACAAAGGGAAGACGTTTCCGTTGAGAACGAATCAAAATTCTTACAAGCCGAATCGCGCTCTCTCGAATCGACGCCGAAGGATTCAAAGGAGAATCTGAAAAATTTCTCTCAAAAGGAAAATTTTTCTAAAATCGCCGAAGAAAATAAAACCGAAGTTGCGAAAGAATTAGCGGTCGATTCGGAAAAATGGAAAATCAGCAGGGACAAGAAGACGGATTCTTATCTTCAATTGAAAACTTCTGGAAGAGAAGAGATCAAAACGGCGGTCCTCAATCAATTTTCGGAAAACTCCTCCGGAAAATCGGGACAGGAGCAATTTTCTCGAGGAGGATCCGGGGATTCTTACTCTTCCTTAGTCAAGGGCTCAACGGCACCTAACGTTGTCGGCAGGGAAATGTCGGGATCCGGTAAGGAATTTTCGATATCCAAAGATCAGCAGGTCCTTTCTAAAAAAGACATTCAGCAAAACTTTCAAAACCTAATCCGTTCCGCGAGGGTTCAAATTCTCGACAACGGGAAGATGGAAGCAAACATTCGCATGAATCCGAAGGATCTCGGTCAGATGTCGCTTTCCCTTTCCACCGATAAGGACGTAGTCCGAGGAAAACTTTTGGTAGAATCCGATTTCGTCAAACAACAGTTAACCGCGGAACTCGCGAATCTAAAACAAGAACTCAAGGCGAACGGTCTCGAACTCGAATCTCTCGTGATCGAAGTGAAAGAAAAAGAAGAAACTTTCGCATTCAACGGCGACGCCGAAAAACAAAAGCAAGATTCCCATTCTTTTCAAACCGCTTTCGGCGAGGAATGGAACTCCGATTTCAAAAATTCTTCCTGGGAAGAGGACGAACTTTCTTTGGAAGAAAATTCTTCCGAGTCTCATGGTTTTTCCGAAAAAACCGAAGGGAAAACAGAGAAACTGCTCGATCTGAAAGTATAGGCCTCGGAGGAAATCATCATGCCAGAAACAGCCGGCGTAAGCCAACAAGCGACGAGAGATAATTACCTCGAAGGAGACAGAAGTTTTAAAATCCGGAACCACATGGAGAATTTGGAGAAGGAAGAAAAGAACGGTCTCAAAGGAATCGAAATTCGTTCCACGGTAAAGTCTCTCGGTAAGGATGATTTTCTCAAACTTCTCATAACTCAGCTTTCCTCTCAGGATCCTACCAATCCGGTGAAGGATCAGGATTTTATCGCACAGATGGCGCAATTCTCCTCTCTCGAACAGATGAACAATATTTCCACCGGGATTCAGAAGATGGGAAACCGTCAAAGTTTTTCTCTCGTTGGAAAACTTGTCTCCGGTCCCGATTTTGTGAACGGCGAACAAATCGCAGGTATTGCTGGAGCGCTTTTTTTCGACGGAGAAGGAAAGACATTCGTTCGAGTGAACGGTAGATCTATCGATGTCGAACAGATCTCCCTAATCAGCGACCCTACCGTTCTCAAAGAACAAGAAGCGGCTTATAACCAAGCTCAAGCTCAGACTATGGCTCCGGCGCCGAAAACGGCGCCTAACGCAACGCCCGCGAACTCGGATAACAAAGAAATGTCTTCCGATCCTTCAACGGTGCAACCTCCGGAACTCAAAGATAAAACAGCCGCGGAAGAAAAACCATCCGACTGGAAGTTTCCGGGTAAAGACAAAAGCAATTCATACGAATAAACAAAGGATAATCGAGGTAACAGCTTTATGATGAGGTCACTCTATTCCGGTGTATCCGGACTTAAAAACCACCAGGTCCGAATGGATGTCATTGGAAATAACATATCTAACGTCAACACTCACGGTTTCAAAACCGAAAGGGTTACGTTTCAAGATATGATTTCTCAGGAGCTCAGAGGAGCTTCCGAACCGAAAGAGAATATCGGAGGTGTAAACCCTCAACAAGTTGGTTTGGGCTCTTTGATTGCCGCAATCGATAAAATTATGACTCAAGGTTCTCTTCAAACTACAGGAAAGAACACTGACGTTGCGATGTCCGGAGAAGGCTTTTTTATCGTTAAGGACGGGGATAAACAATTTTATACAAGAGCCGGTGCGTTCAATTTGGATAAGAACGGTTACTATGTAAACCCGGCTAACGGTCTTAAGGTGCAGGGTTGGAATGCAAGATTGGACGACAAAGGAAATAAATTTATTAATTCTTCAGCATCGATCGAAGACATCGTAATTCCAGTTTATTCGAAAGAACCGGCGAGAGCCACTTCTCAGATCGATTTTAAATCCAATTTGAATTCTTCGGTTCCTGCAGTTCCTCCGGATGCAACCCAAGAAGAGATTACCGCAATGATCAACGATCCGGATCCGAAGATGAGAAGGGGACACGTTACCACTATTAAAACCTTTGACGATCAAGGAATCCAGAGAGAATTCAAAATGGAACTCTACAAGGTTCGTGATAATACTTGGAAAGCTCGTCTGAGTCTAACCGATGCGACTCAGATTTCAGTGGATGTGGCAGGGACCGGAGGTCAGAACACGCAACTTCCGGGTAACACCGAGATCGAACTCGGTTTTACTCCGGATGGAAAACTCGTCTACGTTTCGGACGGAACCGATTCGATGAACACCGGTAAGTTGAACGCGAAAGTTTCTTTTAGAATTCCGGGTAATCCTGCGATTCAAAACTTCGACCTAAATTTAGGCGAAGCAGGAATGGTCGACGGAATCACTCAGTTCTCTTCCGATTTTACGACGAAAGCCGTTAAACAAGACGGATATACGATGGGATATCTGGAATCTTTTTCGATCGATAATTCGGGAACCGTAACAGGGGTTTTCTCCAACGGAGTCCGTCAACCGCTTGCGAGAATCGCGACCGCCGTTTTTAACAACCCGGCCGGTTTGGACAAAGCGGGAGATACGATGTTCGCTTATTCCATGAACTCTGGAGAACCTAACATCGGTGAGGCGGGCGTTCAGGGAAGAGGCAAAATCAACGCAGGGCTTCTTGAGATGTCTAACGTGGATCTTTCCGATCAGTTTACGGATATGATCGTGACCCAGAGAGGATTTCAGGCGAATTCAAGAACCATTACGACATCGGATCAGATGATTCAAGAAGTCTTGGGGCTCAAACGTTAAGAATTCTTTAACTATTTCTTCTTAGGCAACTTTAGTCTGTCTAAGAAGAAATTCTCCTTTCTTTGGAGAATTTCCAAAACATTGTTCATTTTTTTCTCAGATTGCCGTTTCCCTTCAATATTATCCTAAAAGACTGAATTTTAAGAAGTTTTCATTTCTTAAATAACAGTTAATTTTTTTTGACAGGTTTCGGGAAAAATTCTCTTTCCACTATATTTCCAGTACGGTTTCATTGGTTCCTAGAAAGGATGAGTCAGAAGTTCCCTAAATACATAGTCACGGACTCCCGTTCAATCGCCAAAAGACTCAATCCGGTTACTTCACGTTTAGAAGTCCAGTTTTTAGAATTGAAAGAATTCTTTGAATCTGAGGCCATTCGTGATTCCGTCGGCTTCTTGAACGTAATTTTTTATCTTACCGTTCCCACCTTAAAAGAATTTCAAAGACAGATTCATAAACAGTTTCAGGGGAATCCCTTGATTCTCAGTCGTTTTATTCTGAACGATAGTCTGGATTATACGGAATCGCAGGATTTGAAAATCGAAGACGATTTGATTTTTACAATTCTACCTGAAACTTCTTCGGATGTGATTCTTAACAAAACGGTTCTGAACGCTTTTACTCAGATTCAGATGATTACTGATCAGTTCGATCTCCAGCACAAAGTAAATACGACAAAATACGAAATTTCAAAATTGACTCGGATCGGAATCAGTCTTGCCGATGAGAAAGATTTTCATAAACTTTTAAGAGAAATTATTTTTAGCGCGAGAGAGATTGCGGTGGCCGACTCGGGTTCTCTCTATCTCGTTGAAAAGGATGATCTTGGCTTTATAAAAAATTTGAGATTTAAGATTTCTTCCATGGATATCGATACAGAAGAATTTTTACTTCCGATTAATAAGTCGAGTATCGCGGGTTATGTAGCGGCTACGGGTAAAATTTTAAATATTCCGGATGTCTACGATTTACCCGAGGACGCGGAATATACGTTTAACAGTAATTTCGACGTTTTATCCAATTACCATACGAAATCCATGCTGGTAGTTCCTATGAAAAATCATAGAAACGAAGTGGTAGGGGTTATTCAACTTATCAATAAAAAAAGAAACTTCAATCAGAAGTTAACCGTAGACCAGATGAAGGGGAAGGATATTCTTCCCTTTGACGACTATTCCGCGCAGCTTGTGATGAGCGTGGCTGGGCAGGCCGCGGTCGCGATTCAGAATAATAATCTTTTACAGGAAATAGAAACACTTTTTGAAGGATTTGTGACGGCCTCCGTAAACGCGATCGAATCTCGCGATCCGACCACTAGCGGACATTCGTTTCGAGTCGCTCTTCTTACGGTCGGTCTTGCGGAGACTGTAGATCTGGTCGGGGACGGAAAATATAAGGATGTCAAATTTTCCAAAGAACAGATCAAAGAAATACGTTATGCGTCTTTGTTGCACGATTTTGGGAAAGTAGGGGTTCGGGAAAAGGTTCTGGTAAAATCCAAAAAATTGGAAGACTATGAACTGGAGTTGATTCGTTGGAGATTTCAATATATCAAAAAGGATATCGAATCTCGGATTCTACAAAAGAAAACTGATTATCTTAAAAAACATGGTAGTGCAGGTTTTCCGGATTATGAAACATCTCTCGAATTCGAACTTCAGGTTGAATATCAGAAGCTTGATCAAATGTTTCAGATCGTAATTGATTCTAACGAACCTTCTATTTTAGAAGAATCTAATTTTCAAATGTTAGAAGAAATTGCGAAGGTGAACTACTCCACAACCGCCGGTGAAAATCTAAATCTCATTTCTCCTTATGAATTCGGTTTTCTTACGATCAAAAAAGGTTCTTTAGACTTTGCAGAAAGAAAAGAAATTGAATCGCACGTGGAGCATACGTTCCAATTTTTAAGTAAAATTCCATGGACGGGCGATTTGAAGATGGTTCCGTCTATCGCCCACGCGCATCACGAGAGGTTGGATGGGACCGGTTATCCAAGAGGTTTAGCCGGTGATTCGATTCCGATTCAATCAAAAATTATGACGATCTCCGATATTTTCGACGCCCTTACTGATAAGGATCGACCCTATAAGAGGGCCGTCCCTTTGGAACGAGCTTTGGACATTCTTCAGATGGAAGCCCGCGAAAATCATGTGGACCAGGATCTTCTTAAGATTTTTATCGAAGGTAAGGTCTATGAAAAACTTTCTAATTCCGGATATCTACGTTAACAGAAGATCAAGTTTTTATTTCCACAGTTTAAATTGTTTATCTTTTCCTGTTTCAAAACTCAAGGTAACATTCGGTTCGTACAAGGCCTTAAGGTTGGGGCCGGGTTTATGCAAAGTTCGTCTAAACGCACTGTGCAATGAAGTTAGTTCGCTTTGAGTTGTCTTAATTACGAGTGAGAATCAGTTTTCACTGGCCGATCCGAACTTATAAGAAGTTCGTCTAAACGCAAAGTCTTTAACAGACTCGCTTTGAGTTTTTGTACCTCCGACGGTTAGAGTTTTGCTTTCATCGGTTGGGGCCGGGTTTATACGAAGTTCGTCTAAACACACGGTGCTAAAAAGTTTGCTTTGTATTGTCTTAATTACGAGTGTGAATCAGTTTTCACTGGCCGATCCGCACTTATAAGAAGTTCGTCTAAACGCATAGTTTTAAACAAATTCGCTTAGTGTTGTAGTGCTCCGACGGCGAGAATTTTACGTTCATCGGTTGGGGCCGGGTTTATCCGAAGTTCGTCTAAACGCGTAGTCTTTAACAGATTCACTTAATGTTGTCGTAGCTCCGACGGCAAGAATTTCCGTTGATTCACATAACCGAAGTTCGCCTAAACACACGACCATCGGTCTTAGTTTCCTGCTGTCCTAACTTCGACTATTCACTGATAGGAACTCAAAAGTGGTGAACCTTGTATTATCCTCTAAAAACATAAGTCTCAACCAAACTATGAGTAGAAGATATCGAAACGAAGGATAATTAAATCGATTCAAACGGCGGAGGTTTTTTGTGCCTATTTCCGAAATTCCGATTTAATACTGGAATATGGGACGTAAAGAGGAGGCGTAAAAAATATTCTAATTATTGAATATTATTTAGAAAAGATTCAACGAGAGAAAGAAAGTGATTTCCCCTCTCTTCAAAATTCTTATACTGATCAAAACTTGCACAGGCCGGAGAAAAGACTACGGAAGAAATTCGGG
This sequence comes from Leptospira ainlahdjerensis, assembly GCF_016919175.1. Classification (GTDB taxonomy): domain Bacteria; phylum Spirochaetota; class Leptospiria; order Leptospirales; family Leptospiraceae; genus Leptospira; species Leptospira ainlahdjerensis. The sequence goes on from NZ_JAFFPU010000030.1 coordinate 94,344, forward strand.
CTTCATTCTTCAGATAAATTCGAAACGTATCCATAGAAGAATCCGCGGAAAGTTTTCTTTTTCCTTTCTCTAATATTGTAAAGGCTTCGTTTAAGGATTCGACGACAAAAAGTTTTTCTCCGATAATTTTTCCGATTCCTTCTTCCCAGACTTGCCGAGCTTCTCCGATGAGGATTACGGCCCCGATTCCCTGCATTAGAAAATTATAAAGCGGTTCAGGGTCTTCCTGTTTCGGTCTTCCTCCGAGGATAAGGCAGGTTCCCCCCCTATTTTTCCAAGTTGACATTCCAGCAAGCATACTATGAAGATTTGTCGATTTAGAATCATTGATAAACGAAAACCCTTTTTTTTCTCCCGCGATTTGGAACCGATGGGAAAGACCCTTAAAAAGAGGGATCTGATATTGAATCGATTCCGGTTTTCCTCCGATCGTTTCGGCGGCAAGAATGGACGCTGCGAGATTTTCTTGATTGTGGCTCCCGGGAAGATGAAACCCTGAAATATCGTATTCGAACTTTGTGGTCCGAATCTTCAGAGAATTCTCATCTAAAAACGCATCAGCTTCCGGGATTCTTCCAAAACTCAAAAGTTTACATTGAAATTTTACGGAGTTTAAAATTCGATCTTTAATCTTTTGAGAAACGATCAGTGAATGATTTCGATTTTGAAGATCGGCAATCTTGAGTTTTGCAAGGAAATAATTTTCCATTGTTTTGTGTCTTTCTAAATGATCGGGAGCGAGATTTAAAAATACGGATGTGTTCAATTGAAGCGGAGAAGAATCATCCAATTGATAGCTGGAAAGTTCGAGAACCGCTAACGAGATCGGCTCTTTGCAAAAAGAAGTAAAAGGAATCCCGAGGTTTCCACCTTCTTTCAGATCCGAAAAATCTTTTTTTAAAAGATGAGCTGTGAGCGCGGTTGTTGTCGACTTTCCGTCCGTCCCCGTGATGCCTATGATTCTTCCTGAAAAAAAATGTCTTCCGAGATCGATTTCCGAAAACACAGGAACTCCTTTTTCTTTTGCATAAAGAAGAATCGGATGATTCGGTAAGATTCCAGGGGACTTGATGACAAGAGAGATTTGAGGAAGAGTGTTCGGTTCAATGGAATCCGAAAGATAAGGGATTGAGTTGGAAAGCGGAGGATTACGATCACAAAGAATCGGATCCGCGTCTAAGGTGATCAAAAGATTCAACGCGGAATTTCCGGAGATTCCTCCGCCAAGAACAAGAGTCTTCTGGCCTTTTAGGGACTCGGGAAATTTCATTTTTTGACCTTGGAACTGTGATTGACAGGTTATTTTCACCCCCGATAGTTGTCAGTAGCAAAAACTTAAGGATATTCCCTTGCTCGATCACAAAGTACGCGACGGTGTTTTGATTGTTTATCTCAAAGGACGTTTGGATGTTTCCATCGCCAATGAAGTAGAGGAAAATCTGAATGATCTGATCGACAATCAAGGTCATAAAAAAGTAATTCTGAATATGCAGGAAGTCGATTATATGTCTTCTTCCGGATTTAGAGCTTGTATTTCAACCCTCAGAAAACTCAATTCGAAAGAGGGTGCATTAAAAATCAGTAATATCAAACCTGCGGTGAAACGCATTTTTGATGTAATCGAACTCACCTCTCTTTTTGATATCCGCGAAACTGAAGACGAGGCTTTGAAATCTTTCTAAGCCTCTGATGTCTTCTACTCAATTGCACCGGGTTCTCCGGGAAATTATCGCCACCAAGCAGAACGAAATCCAAAATACTCCGAGTTTTGATCCTGCACCATATCAAGGACTCGGACTTCGAGAATCCCTCAGAAGTCGTAAGTTCTCGATCATTGCAGAATGTAAAAGGAAAAGTCCTTCCGCCGGTGAAATTCGTTCCGAATATGATCCGGTAAAGATCGCTAGCGTTTACGAAGAGTGTGGCGCGTCTGCGATTTCCGTTTTGACCGATCGAGATTATTTCGGAGGTTCTTTGGATGACTTGAGAAACGTTTCCTCGAAAGTAAGAATTCCGGTTTTGAGAAAGGATTTTATTTTGGACGAAGTTCAGATCCGGGAAGCGAGGGAATATGGTGCGTCCGCGATCCTTCTTATCGTAAGAATTTTGAGTCCAGAGAAAATCAAAACGTTTTTAAAATCCGCTTCCTCTTTGGGAATGGATTGTCTTGTGGAAGTCCATACTTCGGAAGAGGCGAAGTTGGCTTTGGGCTGTGGGGCTGAAATTATAGGAATCAACACAAGAGATTTGGATACGTTTCAGATTCATCAGAACCTTGTGGAAGAGGTTTCTTCATTTTTACCACCTAATATAGTTAAGGTGGGAGAGTCGGGGGTGAAAAATCGTTCGGACCTAGATAATTTTCGAAAGCTCGTGGACGCCGCCCTGATCGGAACCTACTTTATGGAAAAGTCCGATATTCACAAGGCTTGGCTCGATCTATTTTAGAATATTCTCATATTCTTTAATTTTTCCGGAAAAGGCACACCGGATTTAGCGCGGTTTTTCATTAAGGGCTTTGTAAAGCCTTCCGCAAAGTTGCGCATAAAACTTGATACACTCCGAACGAAAGCATAATCTTACCCACAAGTTAAGAGTAGATACAACATGAATCTTCCCGAGACAAGGGTTTTGCAGGAGTTCCTACATGGGGATTTTTCCTTGCAAAATTAGAATTCTGTGATATAGAGAAGTCTCCGGAATTTTTCCCGCCACCGCTCCCCTCCACCCGAAATTTGGGCGGGGCGCGCAACTTTTACGGAAGAATTGTCGGAGTGCCTACAATTTATCTGAAGATTCAGACAACTTGTGGGTAAGGATATGAACCAAAGCGAGGGAGTTCCCACAGGTTCCTTTTCTTAGCCGGTTCAAGAAGATTCTAAGGAACTGAATTCTGTTAGCTTTTATTGGAGTTCCTACATTTTTTTCGGTTTTGGAAGAGGGCCTAGACTTTCAGAGAGGTTTCTCGTTTCTTCAAATTTCCAAAATGCTTTTTGAATTTCGGGATTTCCGTTTCTCGGCAAAGGATCGTCCTCTAAGGAACTTTTTCTGTAGACATTTATCAATAGAAAAGCGCGAATTTTAGAATGAAAGTTCTTAAAATCTCAGAGTTGATTTGAGAAGAGTGGGGAAAGTTATGATTCAATATTCCTTTTTTTGGTTGTTTCTTCTCGTTTTTGCGTTTTTAAATGCGATGATTCGAGAACTTACTTATAAAAATTATTTCGGGGAATTTTTATCGCACCAGATTTCGGTTTTTTCCGGAATTTTTCTTCTAAGTATTCCAATCGCTTGGATCGCGAAACATTATCCATTTACAAATTCGAGACAGTCGATCTTGGTCGGCGTTCTTTGGTTGATTTTTACTGAGGTCTTTGAATTTACGATGATCGTCTTTTGGTCCCAAAAGCCGCTCTCCGATTTCTATCGAGCCCACGATATTTTCATAGGTGAACTTTGGGTTTTGATCTTGCTCTGGATCGCGGTTTCTCCTTATTTCTTTTTTAAAATTCTGAATCGTTCTTAAAAGAAAAAAGACTCAGGTAGGAGAATCGGTCTTCCTTCACGGGTTTATCCGAAGTTCGCCTAAACGCGCGGTGCAGTAAAGCTGCTTTATGTTGTCGTAGCTCCGACGGGAGAATTTTGCTTTCACCGATTGACGCTGGGCTTATCCGAAGTTCGTCTAAACGCGCGATGCAGTAACATTTGCGTTGTGGTTATCGTTACTACGACCGAAGGCTCGATCTTAACAATCGGATTTTGTGCACTTATCCGAAGTTCGCCTAAACGCGCGGTGCAGTAAAGTTCGCTTTGTGATTATCGTAACACCGACTGAGAGAATAGGGCTTCTCTGTTGATCCGCACTTATCCGAAGTTCGCCTAAGCGCGAGCCAGTTTAGGACAAAGCCAAGCTAGACCTAACATTCCACCAAGATTCACTCAAGGGAACCTTGGTGCCACGGAAGGAAGAAATGACATAAGAATTCTTATAAAAAGAAAGACGCGATTTTGAAAAGAATCAAAATAAATGTTTCTCGATTCTTTGAATTTGTCTGCGATAGAGGACTCCTTTTTTTATTTCGCTGAAAAATCGAGATTGAAAAGAGTTTTCTCTACGAGCACAGAGAAAAACATCGACTTGTAGGATGATTTCCATGACTCAGGATACGATAGGCGACGTTCAAACCGGAAAGATTCCTTTAAAAGGAAGAACCTTAAAAGAACTTTCGGATATCATGTCTTCTCTTGGTGAAAAACCTTTTCGTGCCAAGCAGATCTATCATGGTCTCTATGTAAATCGTTACGAATCCTGGGAACAGTTCACTACATTCTCCAAAGCTCTTAAAGAAAAGTTAGAAGAACTCTGCTCCCTCACTCGTCTTCACGTTGCCAAACATCTCAAGTCCGTAGATGGAACTCAAAAGTTTACCTTCAGTTCCGAGCCTAACAACGGAAAAGAATTCGAAGCCGTTTGGATTCCCTCCGGCGACGGTGGAAGAAAGACGATCTGTATTTCTTCCCAAGTGGGTTGTACTCTTAACTGTAAATTCTGCGCGACAGCAAAATTGGAATTTCAAGGAAATCTCAAAGCTCACGAGATCGTAGATCAGATTCTCCAAGTGGAAAGAATCGTCGGCGATAGAGCGACTAACGTTGTTTTTATGGGAATGGGAGAACCGTTTCACAACTATTTCAACGTCATTCGCGCGGCTTCCATCCTTCACGATCCGGACGCTCTCAATCTGGGCGCTAAAAAAATCACGATCTCCACTTCCGGGGTCGTCAACGGAATCAGACGTTTTATTGAAAATAAAGAACCTTATAACTTTGCGATCTCCCTCAATCATCCGGATCCGAACGGAAGAAAGGAAATCATGGATATCGAGGAAAAATTCGCACTTCCCGAACTCATACAAGCCGCGAAGGATTTTACGAGAGAATTGAATCGAAGAATCACATTCGAATACGTTATGATTCCCGGCGTCAACATGGGACAAGAGAACGCGAACAAGCTCGTGAAGATCGCGAGATCCATGGATTGTAAGATCAACGTCATTCCTCTCAATACGGAGTTCTTCGGTTGGAGAAGACCCACGAGAAGCGAGGTAGAAGAATTCATTGCGCTCTTGGAACCGGCCGGCGTTCCGATCCTCAACCGAAGATCTCCCGGAAAAGATATTTTCGGGGCCTGTGGAATGCTCGCCTCAAAAAGTTGACCTCAGCTTTCCTTTTTGAAAAATGGGGGAATGAATCCGAGAAGAATTCTTCTTTTCCTCTTATTAACGATCTTACCATTCGTTTCCTGTCAGGAATACGTTCAGCAAAAATGCAGCTCTGCCTGTAAGTTCTTCGTCCAGTGCGCCGTGACCACGTTTAAGGACGTGAAGGTGACCGAGCTGGAAAAAAATCAGGCGATGATCGACTGCGAGAGCGGTTGTATCCGAGAACAGAGTTTTGTTCTTCCCTGTTTCGAATCCGAAACTACATGCAAAGGTTTTAATACCTGTGTCCTCGAATCCGGATTTATGGATTAATAAAGGAATAGAAAATGAATTCAATCACTTCCGATAAACCTCTGATTTCCATCAAAGTCCTTTTTGTTTTTCTTTTGATTTCGATTCTTCCTTTGTTTCTCACGCTTCCTCTCGATGTGATCGATATCGATTCTTCCCAATACGCTGAGATTTCGAGAGAAATGGTCGAGGGAGGAAATCCGTTTTTTATTCGAGACAACGGAAGAAGATATCTGGATAAACCGATTCTCACGTTTTGGAAAATTTCCCTTTCCTTTCTTGTCTTCGGTTATCAAAATTTCGCGTTTCGCCTTCCGGCCCTTCTTTTTACGTTTCTTTCCTTCTGGGGGATTTTTAAACTCACGGAATTGTATTCCGGAAGTCGCCTTCGCGCTTGGATCGCCGTATTCTTATATTCTCTTTCGCCCGGCCTCTATTCGATGGTCGTGGATCCGAAGATCGACGTCTACCTGACTCCGTATCTGATTTTGGTCCATGCATTCTATTATTTGGGATTTAAGAAGAATCGAAATTATTATTATCTTATGTATTTTGCGATGGGCCTCGGTTTTATCACGAAGGGCCCGATCGCGATGGTGATTCCCGCCTTGTCGATCGGAGGAGATATTCTTTTTAGAAGGGACTGGAAGCGTCTTCTGGAGATGAAGTTGTTTCCGGGCGCGTTTCTTGCGATCCTTCCTCCGGTTCTCTGGTCGATTCCTCTTTATCTTGAGTTTCAGACCTACGGCCCTTATTTCTTTTTGTGGATTCAATCCTTTGGAAGATTCTATGTGAAGATGTACAACCAAAAATTCAATCCTCTCTTTTTCTATTCCAACTTTTCCTGGGCGTTCGGAATTTTTATTCTTCCCTTTGCCGGTTTTGTGATCGATCGGGTGAGTAAGTTTTTCAAAGAAGGAAAATCAAAGGGAGTGTTTCAGAATATTCTAAAAAATGAATATAAGAATTTGGATTTTGTTCCCGGATTTTGGCTTTTTCTGTTCTTGTTTTTGATCAGCTTTTCAAGATATCAACTTCCGCAGTATATCTATTGGTGTCTTCCCGCCGCGGCGGTAATCGGTGCGGGAGTTTTAGAATCGATTCTTCTTTCTTTGAAAGATTCCGAAAAAGGAGATTTCTTTTTGCGAATCGGAGTCGTTCTTCTTTTGATCACCGCCGGAGCTTTTTTGGTCACGATCTTGATTCTTCCCGTCTTAAGCATTCAAGTTGGCTGGAGTTATCTGATCCTTCCTTTGATTTATGTAGCCGTTTTTATCTGGGTTTATTTTCAATCGGGTAGGGAAGGGCTTCTTCTTGCGTCTTGGATCTTTCCTGTGTCTTTGTTTTTTTCCGTCGTGAGTTTGTATCTCTATCCGATGTTGACTTCGTATCAACCTTCGAAAGAGATCGGAACTTTTATTCGAGAGAATGAACCTGGAAAGGAAAAACTTTTTCTCTTCGGAGTTCCCGCTTCCAAAAGATCTTATGCTTATTATTCGCAAAGGATTTCGAGAACCCTTTTTGATCCTGCGATTTTGGTCGAGGCGATCCAAAAGGACGGACAACGTTATCTGATCGTTCAGGACAAGTGGTTGAGTAAGATGGATGAATTCTTTGGCAAAGACGTTCAGTTTGAAACGGTAAAAGAATACCCTTCTTATAAAGTGGCGACTCCGGAAGGGAAGTTCTTTCTCAAATCACAAAGAGAGAAGATCACAGGAAAGGTGATTCTGATGCGAGCCACGTTAAAAAAATCGGAGAAAAAATAAGAGTCCGTAAAAAATGATGAGGAGAATTTTCGATTCTCCCGAAAAGTAAATTAGGCTAAATTGTGAGCCTGGTTTGGTTTTGGTCCCTGGGTGAAACCGGGGACTACTTTTCCAAAATCAGTCCTGTTAATGTCAATCCGTCGGAGAGACTTCTTGCACCTCCTAAGATTCGTGTTTTTCCTTTCCTTCCTTACTTGTGGCGATTAGAGTCGTTTCCTTTTTGTCTTAGTCTTTTTTGCCGGAAGTTTCTTTTCCCTTTTGGAAAGAATGCGCTACCGATTCTTTCTGTTAGGCGAATTTTGTTGCTTTATAATCTCTTACATTGTTTCGCCCGCTTGAAACGTTATTTTTGTTGAAGTTGCCTTCTGGATTTTAAAGTTGAGTGATATGCTGGAGCGAATGACCTCGATTCTTTTTCTCACCCTATTTTTTGCCGCATTGCCCGCTTGGTTTTTGTCCACCTTGGAAGGATGGATTTCCGTCGACTGCGTTCCAAAAAAATCCGCCCATACTCTGGAATGTACGATATCGGAAAGATTTGCATTCACTTCTCGTAGCGTTGTTTACATGGCAAGAGGCGCACGTTCTTTAAAAAATTTCCAGAAAAGTAGAAAAGGAACGAACGTAACGTATCAGCTGATTCTTTTGACGCCGTCAGGTGAAGAATCGGTTCTGCGTTCTCCGATCGGAAACTCGATCGTCGATCGGATCGCAAACGATTTGAACGCAGCTCTTGAGTCTCGTTCGGGGCCATACCATGCAAAAATAAATCCGGATCCATTGTTTTGGCTGACATCTTTCTTGCTTTTCCTCTTTGCAAGTGTCGGTCTTTTGATCGCTCTTTTTACGAAACGATCCCCGAAGAGAATTCCGTGATTGAAGTAAGTTTTTATCTTTTGATCTTCACCTTTTTTTTGGATGTAAGGTTTTCATTTTCACAACGTCGTTGAGGATGCGATTTTTTGAAGTTCGAGACTATATAAAGTAAATAGCATATAGATTCGCTATACCGAGAAAATTATACTTTGTTCATGCTTTTGATCCCCTTATATTCAGGGCACATCATCCGATCAATTCACTCAATTCTTCTCGGCTAATTGGAGTTTGTTTCTTTTTATTTCCGGAGTCCAAAAGTGCGGCAAATAGCTTTCGTTTTTTTTCCTGTAGTTCGAGCACCCTTTCCTCCACGCTGTTTTCCGAATAAAGTTTGTAAATAAAGACTGGTTGTTTTTGTCCGAAGCGATAAGCTCTATCGCAGACTTGGTCTTCCACGGCAGGGTTCCACCAAGGGTCCAGATGAAAGACGGTGTCTGCTTTGGTAAGAGTCAGAGCCACTCCGCCAGCTTGCTGGCTAATCAGGAAAAACCGCCTCTCTCCATTTTGATATCGTTTTACAAAGGACGCTCGTTTGGCTTGAGGAGTTTTTCCGTCCAGATAGAAATATGGCATCTTCCATTTGTCCAGAGCCGATCTAACGATCGACAGAGTATCCGTGAACTGGCTGAATACAAGAGCGGATGACGTATCCGGAAGTTCTTCTCGGATCATGAGAAGAAAACGTTGGATTTTTCCAGATTGAAACGGATCAATCTTTTCCATTCCAAGATCAGGATGATTGTCCAATCTCCGTAGTTTCATCCGTTGCGGAAGTATTTCGAAAATATAATTCGATCCGGCCTTATCGAGAATTTCGATAGCCTCTTTTCTCGCCTTTTCATATAGTTTTTCTTGTCGTTTTTCCATCGGCGCCGGAATACGAATCTCTGTTTTTGGAGGGAGGTCTTGTAAAACTTCCGATTTTCTTCTCCTTAGCAAAATTTTTCCGGTTCTCCTTTGCAGTTCCCTCTATGTCTTCGGGAACTTCCGAAGAAAAATTCCTTTGAAATGAACGTAAATTGCCTAAAAGTTCCGGAAACGATAGATCGAATAGAGCCCAGAACTCGTTCCAATGATTTTCCATCGGTTTTCCTGTTAGGCAAAATAAGGAGCTCACTTTTAATTTGCGTGCCGCTTTCGCGGCGTCAGTTGAGGCGTTTTTTACATTTTGAGCTTCATCTAAGATCGCGACATTGTAATTTAATTTTTGAAAGATCTCAATGTCTCTGGTTAAAGATTTGGTAGGTAGTCAAAATGATTCCGGAAGCAGTAAGTTTGATTTCTTTTCAAGCTGAGCCGTGCCAAACTTGTAAAGGAATTTCGGGCAGAATCTTACATTCTTCTTCCCAAACCCCAATAGCGGCTAACGGGCCTAGTACGAGACTTTGACTTGGGAAAGTAATCGAAAACTCGGGAAAAGAAAGCGAGGCATTGGATCGTTTTTCCTAATCCCATTTCGTCCGCTAATATCCCTCCGATTTTAAGGGTATAAAGTTGCAAAAGAAAATGAGCCCCCTTCTTTTGGTAATCTCTTAGGTTGCCTTTAAAAGCCGGACCGGCTACGAACTTTTCCAAAACTGGATTAGTTTTCCGGGATTCCGAAAGAGTCTGTCGAATTCTTTGCAGAGTCTTAATTTCTCTGAAATCGGAAATGGATTCCAATGCGATCGCTTGGCCTTTGTTAAAACCGATTGCGTTTCCGTCCAATTGGATTCCGGCGCTGTCCAATCCCATGTTTAAGGATTCATGTCCTGGATTTTTCAAATCGATCCAACCCGATTTTTGTAAACGGACGAATTTTAAACGGCCTTCCAAGCGGCGTACGCGGCGGCGCTTTCGAAAGAATCCGGTCCTTTGATCCGCACTCCTCCGCCGAACCAATCGATTCCGGAGGATAATTTGATTTGAAAGTCGACCATTTTTGGTTTTCGAAGTCCTTCCAGATCCGGATGGAGACGGAGTATTACGTGATTCTTAAGAACTTCCGGAAGAATGTCCGTAAAAAAATTGGACACTTTTTTTTGTGGGGTTTTAAATTCTCCAGATATAGGGGAGTATTTGATCGGCAGATCAACCGATAGAAGAGCCTTTTCTTTTCGAATCACTCTTTTGATCACAACTCCGCTCGAATGATCCGCATATACGGTTTTCCAATTTGCGTAAGTCCAAGCCGAGGCAACATTGAATTCATATAAAGACGGCTGACCGATGGCATTGGGTTTTCGGAATTTCCTTTTTTTGGAAGAGGGGATAAATCTCTTTTATATTTTGCGTAAACAAGTTCGATTCTTCCTTGCATTCCCAATTCTTGAGACTCGTTGTAACCCGGTTCTAAGAGTAAACATAGCCCCGGCCCAGCCTTATGGACTTCCGGAATGAGTCCCAGGCCCTTTATGTCGGCTAACTTTAAGAATTTCTTATATTTTACTAACTGCGATCCTTGAATATTTTCCGTTCCAACTCTTTGCAGTAATTTTTTCTGTTCTGGATTTGGGCTGTCGTAGTAAATAGGAATTCGGTCCGCAGAGGGATTTTTCCAAAAAAATCTTTCCGAGGTTCCGTTTTTGTCCGGGAACTCTTTGGAATTTGTGCTTTCTATAAAAATTTTATAAAGCCCGTTTCCCGTTCGAGCGAGCTTGAGTTGTGTTGGAATTTCACCCGCAAACCGCGCCTTCCTACCGTCGTTTGTATAAATTTGAAGAGACGGTTCGCATGAATTCCAGATGCGCGCGTGTTTGAGATTGGAAGTTCGGTCTTGAACCCCGAAAGAGTAGTATAGAATTTTTTCGACGATTTCCCTTTGTCCCACGGGAAATAAATTTCGAAATCCGTGAAGATCAGGACGATTCTTTAAAAGTTGTAAAATCGAATAGACACGACCATTTTCGGCAATTCCAGCAAATTCGTAAAAATAACCGTCGGTCATTAGAAAAACTGCAAGCTGTATTGGTTGGATCAGCCTTTTATCCGATTGTTGATTTTTTTACCCATTCTACTCGTCATACTACAAGTTTTTGTCCTTCTTACTTTATTAAACACGGATTTCGATAACGGAAGAACTTTCTTTCTATCCTGAATTATGGAATGAGTTTTAGGGAAATTCTGAAAAGTAAATTCCGTTCGTTCAGCAGTGAAAAATTTTAGAAGCGAAGGGTTCATATAAGAAAATACGAATTCTTTCCCTCAAAGTGAGTTTTTTTTCGCCACTCTTCAAGTCGAATTGTAACAAGGAGTTTGAAGATTCTCTAAATTCCATTCAATTTCGTATTTCAAATTTTAAAAAAGATCCTTCGAAGCGTTAGGATGGCTCCTATTTCTTTAAAAGATTGAAATCGTATTGATAAAAAAAATAGGGCGCGAGGAGAGAAGAATTATAGTTTTGATGATTATACATTCCTCATATTTTTTTGAAAGTAGTCAATTTCTCGTTTTCTAAATACGATTTTAATTCTTCTCTCCCTATCCTTTTCTATTCTAAAAAATATTTAGAGTAAAAATCCGCCGGATACTTCGAGATCCTGAGCGGTGACCCAACCGAATTCATCGGAAAGAAAAGAAACGATGACGTTTGCAACGTCTATCGGCGAACCGATTTTGCCGAGAGCCGTTTGATCCGCAAGGGGTTGGATGAACTCCGGATGTTTGTCAAATACCCCGTCTCCAAGATTTGTGTGAACCGGGCCGGGTGATATCGAATTTACTCGAATTTTTCTCGGAGAAAGTTCCTTTGCCAAGTAACGGGTCCAAGAAGTGAGAGCAGCCTTGGATGGGCCGTAAGCCGAATATCCCGGGAAGGATCCGCGACTGGAAGTGCTCGAAGTGTTTATGATTTTTCCCTCTTCTTCCATAAATCGGATCAAACTTTGGGTGAGAAAAAAAGGCCCCGTGAAGTTCGTATTCAATATTTTGAAAAAGTATTCCTCCGTCATTTCGACGAACGGCATTCCGCCTCCGATTCCTCCGTTATTGACCAGATAGTCGAAGGTTTTTCGACCCCATCTCTCATCGAGATTCTTTTTTACAAGCTGAACGAATTCCTCGAACGTTTCCCTTTTGCTCAAATCGAGTTTGAGCGCAACGGCGCCTCCCGGATGTTTTTTTTCGATTTCCCGGACAATATCGTCCGCGCCTCTCTGATCGGAATGATAGGTTAGAATCACTCCGATCCCTTTTTTTCCAAGTTCCAACGCGACGCTCTTCCCGATTCCGTTGCTTCCACCTGTGACGATTGCTACTTTCATTTGGATCCTCTTATATTCGGTTTTATTGATATTTCTTATATTAAAGAATTTTCTAAAAAAGAACAAGATCCAATCGTGCCGCTTTGTTGCCTAATCCTACCGATGAATTGAAATATGGTAGGGTTCTTTCTATATTTTTCTTTATTCTCCTTTTTTGGAATGCCTAAAACTGTCTTCATTTATACTCTGGGAGTATGAAGGATCCGTTAAGTGAAATTTCCCGTTTGGCGGCTCATGCGACAAGTCAACCAACGAAAACTGAGTTGCCCGGTGTATGGATCATTCAAGGGGAAGTTCCGGAGCATCAACTTGCCGCGGTTTACGAACCTATGATCGGATTTGTCGTTCAAGGCAGAAAAACGATTTCGATCGGAGAACGGATTCTCAGCTTAAAAGCTCCTTCTTATTTCGTGATCACTGCGGAAATTCCGGCGACGGCTAAAGTTCATCCGGGAAAAAACGGAACTCCGTATCTTTCCGTCGGACTTCGTTTGAATCAAAACTCTCTGCTGGATTTATTGGAGGACATCGGAGTGGATCAGGGGGATACGGGATATTCGGGTGAGTTCGAGGTCTGTCCTGCAACCGATGATTTTATCGAGGTATGGGTTAAGATGCTTAGACTCTTGGAGACACCAGAACATATCCGAGCGTTAGCTCCGGTTTACGAACGTGAGATTTTATATCGGACTCTTCTTGGGCCTCAAGGCTGGCGTTTACGAAAACTCTCTTGGTCGGTAGGTAAGGCTTTTGGAATGCACCAGGCGATTCGTTGGTTTCGCGAAAATTATACGAATCCAATCGATATCAAACGACTCGCCGATAAGTCGGGATTGGGTGTGACCACGTTTCATCGTAAGTTTAAGGAGATCACCGGTTTGAGTCCGATTCAGTTTCAGAAACAATTGAGATTGATGGAGGCGAGAAAACTTTTGGCTTTCGGCGGTTACCCGGTCTCGGAAGCGGCGTATCAGGTCGGTTACGAAAGCGCTTCGCAGTTCAACCGAGAATACTCCCGTTTTTTCGGAGCTCCTCCATCCAGAGACGCGTCTCGGATCAGAAAAATGGAAGACGCAAGATCCCTTGAAAGAACGGATCTCGCCGGCTAATTCGGTTTCGTCTAACGTTTCGATTCGTATAGGATAGAATTGACTTTCGGACTTTTTTCGAAAACCTGCGATAAGCCTCGGATGTTCATCGGATAAAAATAGTGATATCCCTGTAGATAATCCGCGCCGGTATCCATCGCAATTTTCTCATATTCTTGATTTTCAATTCCTTCTAAGATTACTTTTTTATCCATCGTATGTATGATTCCAACGATGGAAGTTAAAATTTTAATCTTGGATGGATCGCGTAACGCACCGAAGACCAAGTTCTTATCGATTTTTACGATGTCGGAAGGGATCTGTTCCAACCTTGAAAAGTTAGAATGCCCTTTTCCAAAATCATCGATCGCGATTTGAAAACCTTCTAAGTGGAGAATTTCGGCTTGTTCCCTAAGTCGATCGAGAGCGTAATTATCCTCTCCTTCGATCGAGGTTTCAGTTATCTCTATCAGAATCCGATCCGGTGCGATCTCGTATCTTCTTGCAAATTCCAAGAGTTTTTCGGTGATCTCTTTATGATTCAATTGTACCGGTGAAACATTGATCGTTAGCTTACAATCGGGATCGATTCCTGAGACTTTTTTTAAGATTGAAATTTCACTGATCGCGTTTTTCATCACCCATTCTCCGATCGTTAGAATCAGACCGGAGGTTTCAGCAATGGGAATGAATATATCCGGACTGATATTTCCGTTCACGGAGTGGACCCATCTCGTTAGTGTTTCCACAAATTCGATCTTTTTGGATTTCGAATTCAAGATCGGTTGATATTTGAGTATCAATTCTTCGTTAAAAATCGAGTTTTTTAGAGACGAGTAGAGTTGAATCGCTTTTTGTCTTTCGATCTCTTCTTCTTGTTCTCCGAGGATATAATGACTGAATGGATACTTTGCGGCTTTTCTTAAGGATTCCGTGAGTGTAGATCTGATTTTTTTAAAGGATTCTTTTTGATCCTTCATGAGATAAGCGCCTATCGATATCTTAAAGAATAACTCGGTTTCATAATACGAAAGCGGGTAATCCATAATCGAAATGATTTGTTTTGAAAGTACGGAAAGATTGAACGGCTTGTTTTCGACCGGGATCATTACTAATATCTTATTTTGAGAATATCTTACGATCTTTGTTTTTCCGTTTGTAAGCGTAAAAATTTCAGTGGATATGTCCATAAATACTTGTTCGATATATTCGGTTCCCGGTTCCGGAAGTCCTTTTGTGGAAACGAATTGAACCTCGATTAAGAAAAAGGCCAATCGGGACTTACTCAAGAAAGCTTTTAGTTCCGCTTTATGAGCGTTGATCCTTTGTTTGTTAGTGATCAGTCTCACCTTTGAATCCGGTATTGCAGGAATTTTCGTGAGTTCGAAAGTGATTTCCTCCTTCTGCTGATAGACGAGAGCATAAAGATGATAGGTTTGTTCGCTCTCGCTCACGATCTCCATAAAGAGTTCGAAGGTTTTCGAGTTGTTCTGATTTTGTTTTGAAAATTGGGAGATCGACTCCACAAGATTGCAGAGTTTAATTTTTAAATCGGGTGAAGTCTGGAGTTCTCTCTGAATGACGGGATCTAACTCGATACATCCTCCTCTAAATCCGCATCGTATTTTTCCGGAAATATTCGCAGCCGGTTCTCTTTCGCTTTTTAATAAATTCATTCTCTTTGACGCCTAGTGTTTTATACCACACTTTTGCGCAGGATGATCCTTGTTCTATAATTTGCACCCATTAAACAACTCTCGTTCTTTAACGGAATTGGCTAATGATAAATTAAAAACTTTTTGCTTCGGTAAAGATCTGTCTTTTTTCCACTCTCAAGAATCCGTCATTTATGGGTTGTAAAAAATTATTTTCATTCCTTTCCAAGATTACATTTTTATAGAAAGTTTATTTTATACTTCGAAGTCGCTTTATTCAATTTGATAAAAAGAAATCGAAAACGTTCTCTACTCCTTTCCCCAACGAAGGCTGTCGATCTGTCTGGAAAATTTAGGATATTTTTAAAAGGTTCTCGTTGTGGCCGGAAAGAGTTTCGCGCTTCTGTAAAAAACGAGCCCTTGGCAAAAGAAGGGAGATGATACCAAGGGCCCTTGAGAGTAATTTCAGGGTTTAAAAATTCGACATCGTTTACGGTCCGCTGACACAACGGACATACGAAGTTGTCGAGTTATTCTTTGGAAATTCGATCACTCCTCCCATTCTAAAATCAACGACGTAAGCCATCGCTCGGTACTTTGTGTTTCTTGGAATTCTATACGCATTGTCGTTATCGGTGGTCGCTATGTATGAAACGGGATCGTTATCGCTCGCGGTGTTCGGACTAGTTCCGGTCGAAATACCGGAAGTCGAAGTCCAATAATAACTCGCTGAAGTGTTCGGAAAAAAAATTCCATTGATAGTCGGGGAGGATGTTTTTCCGTAATCGACGAGGTTTGACAATTCCTTCACATTCGGAAGTCTCCACGTACGACCCGCCAGAGAAAGTGAATTGCAGTAGCTCAAAGCGTTCGCCCAATCGGAAGCGCTTGCGGCCGGAGTGCTGCACACCGTACTTCCTTGTCCTTTGGAACATTTTTGCCAGACGAGTCCCCCCGCACCCGTGATCGTTCCATCCAAGTTATCCGTAAACGGACCTCCGATCGAATCGATCGGCAAAAAGGATCCGAGTAGAATTCCCAAACCGATAAAACCCTGAAGAAAAGATTGTCTAAGCAGTAATTTCATTTCGAACTCCTTTTATTCCGCTACACAAAGAGAAGTAAAATTGTACGTGGGCCAACTCCAGGATGTGTCTTTTAGTTTGTTATTGGGTTGTGTGACTCCACCAAAGACGGAAACCGACCATGCTCCCCAAGACTGGAGTGTGGAAATCGAAGAATAATTGATCGGGCCGTTGGACAAGGGATCGATGGCCGGAGAAAGTGATGCACGATTGGAAGAGCTGATTGTGATCGCGTTCGTGCTCGTCCAATATCTTTGGTAGTTGTCCCGAAGTATTCCCGGAAAATAGGTTTCAGGAATGACCTCGTTTCCTACACTTCCTCCGTATTCAAGAATCGTATAATATTCTTCTAATGTGGGAACCCTCCAACTTTTTTTGCCCGCATAACCGTTGCCAGAGTTTCTTAAATTCAGTTTAGAACAATCCTCAATGGAACGATTGAAAGTCTTATAAGGATTTCCAAGATCCGCGACGCAGGCGGTTCCATTCCACATTTGATCGGCCGCACAAGTTTTAACGCAGGTCGTACCGTTCCATTCATAATCGAATAAACAACTTTTCCAAATGCGTAGATTTTTTGTATCCACCGTCACATAGTCGTTCGTATAAGCGCCTAACGTTCCGGGCGCTAAAAGACCGGGAGAAAGCGCCGTAAATTCTCCGTCTTGTCCTGTACCGGCACAAGAGACTACGTTCCCGCTCGCGTCCGAACAAACCGTTTGTCTCGTGTCGGACGCAATCAAATTGCGGACGTCGTTGACGGTTCCATAGTTTAGTATGATATTTCCGGAGACGACTGAAACCGTAGGACTGGATGTTACGACGTTGCCCGCGATGTCTTTGAACGATGTTCCGTTGTAAAGGAGATAAAACTTATGCCATTCCGGTAAGTTACTCAAAATGTCCAATGTATAGGTTCTCTTATCCGCGCTCCAAGAGCCGACCACGCCAGGCCATTTGATTTCAGGATCTCCCGCCGTAGTCTGGTCTCTGTGTTGAGGGTTAGGGGTCAAAGACGTATCCATATCCTCGTTAAAAGTAAGACTAAAAGTCTTTTGGGAAACGCTTAACGCATAAGCCGAAGAATTCGGTGTCAACGGGGGAGAAACGGAAATGATCTGAGGAGAAACATCGTCCCTGGCGATAGAAGCCGTACTCGTGCCAACGTTCGAACCTGCGGTAGTCAAACAAACCCGAATCGAATTCGCACCTGCGCTTAGATCCGAACCGGCGATGACGGAATCTACGTTCGTATTCGCTGCGGCCGTTCCGGTGCTCAGAGAGGATCCCGTTGAACAATCGCTTCCTCCAGCACGAACTGAATAGTTTCCGGCGATGTCGGATTTCCAACGAAGAGTGGAGCTGCCGGTTCCCTGGATGCTATTTTTACTCAGAGAGACCATCGTGATCGTAGGATTTCCAAAAGCGACAACGTATGAAGCGCTGTTAGTCGAACCAATATTTCCGGCTTTGTCTACCGCAAGGGCGCTGAAGTTTGTGGTCGTGTTGTTGGGAAGTGTGATGGCCGAAGAAAAGAGGGAACTTCCCGTGCCTGCGGCTCCCGCGTTGGAGATGGATGCCGAAGTTCCGTCCGTTCGATAAGCGGTTTTATAACAACCGGAGTTTCCGGTATCCGTGCAGGAGATGGAAACGTTCGGCGCGGAGGAGCCGTAGGTTCCAGCGGAGGGAGTGAAACTTACCGTTGGAGCGACGTCGTCTCTCACTACATTTAAAGAATAGGAATCCCAGAGAGTGGAGTCGGCGGGATTAAAAAGACAAATACGAATCGTGTTGTTACCTAAACTCAGTGCGCTTACGCCGGCAATCGCGTGGATACGGGAAGTGGTGGAAGTCGAAGCGAGAACGGAGCCTGAGCTGTCGGCGTTACCGTCCGAGCAGTTGGTGGAGCCGTATCGAATTTCATAGGCGGCCGCCATCGAGCTGTTCCATTGAACGTCGACAAATTCGATCGCGCCCGTTTGACCGCTCACATAAATCGGATTCGAAGAAGAGTAGGTTAGGTTTCCCGTGGTCGAAGGAACAAAAGAAACCGGGATGGGAGTTCCATCGGAGTTGTTTACAACGGAAGGATCGTTGCTGATTCCCGATGGAAAAAAGAAAAAGGAACGATTTTTGTTTTCCTTTTCTGTAAGACAATTTGATAGAATCAAGAGAAGAATCAACGGAAGAAATCCAATCTTCCCGAAAAATAGAATTTGAAACTTTAAATAGAAACGATGTTTCTTCATAACTCCCCACCCGTAAAGAATCGATTGTTTTGAAGATAACAGCTTTCAAATCAAATATCTCTCAATTCTATAAAACGCCTCGGGCTTCCGAATTTTATAAGCAAAAACGAACGGCGAAGAATTACTCTTTAGGTTTTTTATCGAAATTAGAAACGATCCGATAGGAAGTGAAAGTTAAGAATTCTTCTTTCTAAATTGAGAAGGGGTCATACCGACCTCCTTCTTAAAGACCGTGTTGAAGACCGAAAGCGAATTGAACCCGCTGTCGAATGCGATCTTGATCACCGAACTTTCTTTTTCGGAGAGGAGGCGATCTTTTGCTTCTTGAATTCTAAATTGATTGATGTATGTGAAAAAACTCTTATTGAGGTGATTGTTTAAAAGTTCCGATAGTTGATGCGACTTGATATCGAGTTTTTTGGCGAGTTGATTGAGGGTGATTCCAACTTCGAGATAGACCTTGTCTTGATACATCAACGTTTCAAGACGTACAACAAGATCCTTTGGGTTTATGTTTTGAAGTGTGCTTTTTTGGTAGCTCATCTTTTGGAAAGTTTCCGAGATGGCATTGAACGTAATCGGGTAGATTTGACTGATCACAAACGCATAAAGAACGGTAAGAGTGAGAATGCCCAGAGCAGAAAAATAGAGCTGAACAAATACTGCGTTTAACGATAGTAAGGACCGAAAGTCGATCGAAAGATTGGTGATAACGCCGGCGAGCCCCACGCTTAGAATCAGGATAATATGTTTCGACCAGGGGTAATCGGAGATATTACCTTTGAACAATTGAACAAATTTTACCAGAATCACGAGCATGTAAACAAAGGTGATTATGGTCGAGATCCCGTAGAGGAGGTCGTATCTGCTTTCGAATTTTTCGTTCAGATCGTTCAAAGGAACGTTTCGCAAAATAAGAAAAACCGTATCGATGGTATAACCGATCAAAAACGAAACCGCCGGGATATAGTGCGGAAGCAGAATCCGCAGATTGACTTTTTCGTTCAAAAGTAGTAGGTTAAAATAGATAAAAAGGGAAGGCCCGATCAAAAAGATAAAAAAAATCTCGAAAGAAAAATAATGAGAATAGGCGAGTCCAAATCCGTTTAAAAGAAGCAATCCCTTGGTCAAGAAAAAGCCCATAGAAACAAAAATCAAAAATAGGATGAAGTTTTTTAGGCTTCTTCCTTTTAAAATCTGAACCAACGCGAAGAAGAGCGACAGGATTCCGCCGAAACCGACACATTGATTGAATATAAAACCTATAAGCTCATTCATTTGGAAATCAAGAAACGGGAAATGAATATGTTCTCAGCTTTTTGACTCCAAAAAAGAAATCTATCTCACAAAAACTTAAAACTAAGATTCGACAAAAATTACTCTCTACGGAAATTAATTTTTGACGAGGGATAATACTCTTTTCTTTTTTCTAAAGGATGTTACCCCTTGAGTTTAAACCCTCTTACCGAGGGGATTGTATAAAAAAAGTTCTATCGAAAACTATACTAACAAGAAATTGCGGATGATTTCTCCGCCTCTTCCGTAGACTGAAAAGATAACTGGATCTCTTTCCCGAGAAGTATACTCTCTCTGTATCTGCTCGGACTCATCTTAACTAGATTCAAAAAAGCCCTTTGAAACGTTGAAACTGAATTGAATCCGACGGCCATCCCGATCGATATCACCGATCTGGAAGGTTCTTCCATAAGTAGTTTCATCGCTTCCTTTACACGGTAAACGTTGACGAGTGTGTTGAAGTTCGTCTGAAGATGACCATTGAGAAACGCGGAAAGCTGGTGTGTGGACAATCCCATTTCTTCGGCGACCGAGGGAAGCCGGAGGTCTTCGTCTAAGAATATCTTTTCAATATCGAGAAGTTCGTAGAGTTTCTTTTCGATTTTCTCGGTATCCATATTCGTTAGATAATAATTTCCTGTGGACTGTGAAGTAGGCGGGCCGGAGGAGATCGAAATCGAAGGTAGCTTTTTGGATTCCATCTTTTGAAACGGAAACTGGATCAGGCTGTTAAAAAGAAAAATCGGAGAAACGATATAGACGATACCTCCGATTTTCATTGCGGGTCCTTGAAAGTTTCCGGGCAAAAATCGGTTCATCTTTTCCACGAGCATGAGGGTTATTAGAAAATAGATAAGCCTCAGTCCCCTTTTTGCGTAAAAGCTCTTTATAAAAAAATGAACATAGATGCAATAAAGGATAAGTATGGAAATGGAGGCCTCGCTAACCGATACAAAAAGATTGGGGAGGTTTTGATTTTCAGGATGATTCCAAAAAGATAAAATTAGAATACTCGCGAAAAGAGCGATCGAACCGATACCTAATAATTCCTTTGTGAAGGAGATTTTTTTCTGGTTCGAAGTTCTATTCTTTTCACCTAGATCGAAGGATTCTTTACAAATCGTGTAGATGATGATTGTTCCGGCGATCATAAAGAAAGAATACAGAAAATCTCCGATCAGACGGATGGTTTTATCGAGAAGATAATTCTGAGTAGAAAAGATGAGTAAGTTAAAACCGATCAAGATAAGGATCAACGCCTGTTTTTGATGGAAGGACCTCCTTCTTTTGAAAAAATAAATCGAACCCAATGCGATGTATTGGATCGAACAAGCAAAGTAAAGATCGTAAGACATGAACCAACCTACTAAAATTCTTTTTTGAATCACTGCATTTTAGTTGAATCCAAGACTCCAAACCATTGATTTTATAAACTCGAAAGCTATTTTATAGAAATCTTTTCAAAAAAAAGTGGATTTCTTGGAGAACTATAACAAGCTCGATTAGACCTACGTTACCGGAGTCCGTAAGTAACAGTCCATATTGTTGCCATGTTTGAAGTCGAAGAATCTTTGCCCTCGCGTTCCTTTGCCTGTAACGCCGTTCTGATTTCTTTAAACCGCTGAATCTCAAGGTTCCGCTTGCGATCAAAGGAATCACCATCCTTCAAGGATCGACGAAGCGGACTGGACTTTAGAAAGGATCAAAATCCAGGGAACTTAAATTCTAAAATGAAGGTAATCGGTGACTCGATCCAATATTAACGTTTCTGAAATCAAAAAACTTCTCAAATTATTCCAAGAATTTCGCTCTAAAACCTCATCCCACTTTCCCGCCTGGAAGGACGCGCGGGAAGAGGAAACGATCGGAAAACGACTTCGATCGATCCGTTGGATCACCGAAACCGCCTCGCTTGGAATCGTTCCTGAAGGTTCGCTTTGTCTCGTTCTCACCGGAAAACTCGAAGAAACACTATTAAACACGGAAGAACACAACCTGATCCTTCGAGATCTGTTTCCCGGAGACTACTTTCTATTTCAACCCGATAAGGTGGTCTATTCGGGTATATCAGAAATTCTTTATATAACTCCGGATGATTTGTCGAAACTCGAATCCAAACTTTCACCTTGGAAAAAGTGGATCGCAGAACTTAATCGGGAAAATCATCTCTTTCACGTCTCCAAACTCAGGCCGTCCCGAAAGGAACTTTTGGATTTTTTATCCTCTGTCGAATTATTGTTTCACCTTGATAAAACGACATTGTCCAACTTAGAATCCCGGATGGAATGGCTCGTAATTCCCGGAGGAGAAATCCTGCTCAAACAAGGGGAGACGGGGGACTCGATGTATATCCTCGTTTCCGGCCGGCTTTCTTGGACGGTGCATTCTAAAAATCGGGACATCCTCGCGGAAGGAGAACTTGGAAAAGGGGATATTATCGGTGAAATGTCTCTCTTGAGCGGAGACAAACGATCTGCGACCGTGATCTCTTCAAGAACGAGTCAGGTTGTAAGAATTTCAAGAGAGGACTTCCGTAAAAGTTTTGCGAATTCACCGGACGCACTCTTTCAGATCACCGGAACGATCGCACATCGTCTCGGAGCGGAAAGACACAAAGCCTTTCAAAAAGCCAATTCAGTTCGAACGCTTTCCGTTTTTCCATTGGGCGCGGACAAAGAATCCTGTGAAAATTTTTATCGATCGCTTCAAAACGGACTCAAATCATTCGGGAAAACCCTGCTCGTGGATATGCAGACCTTTCATAAATCCGGAAACAAGTCTTCTTCAAAAACCTCCAAGAATTCGAAGACGTATCGGATTTCCGATTTGGTTCATTGGTTTTACGAATTGGAAAAATATTATGAAAAATTAATATTCAAAACGGATCTCCATCATCCGGGTTGGAGGGAAACTTGTTTTCGTCAATCGGACCGGATTCTGATCCTAATCGATCCGGATCGAAGCCCGAGTCTTGATTTTGCTACAACACAGAAGATGTTGCCGGAAGAAATTCAAAAAGAGATCGTCTTTCTGATCGATTCTAAATTTGAAAAATGGAAAAGGATAGAATCGATTCTCCAGGATTTTCCTGGAATTTCCCATTCGATCGTTCGTCGCGACGTTCCCGCTGACTTCGGAAGGCTTTCACGAAAACTTACTGGAAATAGCATCGGTGTCGCTCTTGCCGGAGGCGGGGCAAAGGGATTTGCTCATCTTGGTCTTCTGAAGTGTTTTGAGGAAAACGATATTCCTGTAGATATGATATCGGGTACGAGTGCCGGCGCGATCATGGGCGGGCTTTTTGCGATGGGTCTTAGTTCTTCGGACATTCTTCCCCTCATCCGAGATTTTTGGTTGGATAGAAATATACTCGGAGACTTTACGTTTCCTTTTGTTTCTCTCGTAAGAGGAAAACGTTATTCGAATGCGATTCACGAATTTTTTAAGGATCGAAGCATCGAAACTCTTCCGATTCCGTTTTATGCGATCGCTTGTAATCTCACGAGAGCTGAGAGAAAAGTTTTTGACAAAGGGCCGCTCTGGAAGGCGGTTCGATCCAGCACATCGATTCCCGGAATATTTCCCCCGTTTTCCGATAACGGAGAACTGTTTGTGGACGGAGGATTGCTCGACAATCTTCCTGGCTCCATTCTGAAAGATAAGGGCGCGGGTCTTCTTATCTCGGTGGATCTCGGAGGCGGAGGGCAGATCGATAAGGATTTTGCCTATCAGGATCTTTTGAGTCCTCAGTATTTGGGCGAAGCTCCTTCTTTTTTGAGAATTTTTCTGCATCATCTTACGAGACAAAGTTTGAAAAGTAAATATCCGGGTCTCGGGGAGATTATGATGCGGTCACTGATGCTTTCGAGTAAGAATACTCTCAATCGTACGAGAGATAAATCGGATCTTTACATAGAACTCCCGGTCGGAGGTTACTCCACCTTTGATTGGGATCAGTTTCAGAAGTTATTCGATATCGGCTATGAAACCGGAAGAAAGAAGGTCCATCTCTGGAAAAACGAGATTAAAAAGAAACAAAATTCTTAATTACGATTTTTTAATTGAAATTTCCCGAGTGGAGAAGTTAGAATTGTCCTTCTTTAGAAGCGGACATGCGACCTTCAAGTATTCATACTCTGGAAGAATTTATAAACGAGGTTCCTTTTTTTCAGGAACAGATTTGTATTCTCGAGGAACGTTCGAGCGGAAGAATCGTCTTCTCAAAGGAATCCCTTCGATTCTGGGGGCTACAAGGATCCGAGACGGTTCCGGATACTTTTGCGGCCTTTTTGTTTCGGCTTCACGGAAAAATCCGCAATTACGCGGAGTTCACCGAAAACATTCTTATTAAAAACATTCAAGAATCGGAATATTTTGAAACTTTAATTTCTGAGGATTGGATCCTGCGGTTTTTTTGGGAAAATCCGATCAAAGACGAATCCCTTCGATTTCGACTTTATACTTTCGAAATTCTGGCAAAGGAAGGGGAACTTGGAGAAATCGAAAAAGACAAGGGTGCCGAAAGTATATTTTATAAGCTTCCTCAACCTGCGATCTTATTCGATCCTTCAACCCTGAAAATTCTTTCCGTCAACGACGCGACGGTTTTTCTCTACGGCTATTCCAGAAAAGAATTCGAATCCTTGAATCTTCTGGATATTCGTCCCGAAGAGGATCGGGCCGAGCTGGATGTAGTCATCAAAAATTTCGCTAAAGAGGACGGAATTCAATCCAGGGGAATCTGGAGACACTGGAGAAAGGATAAAAAAATCCTCTATATGAAAATTTCCGCGAATCGAATTTCCTACGGTGAGTCCGTTGCAGTTTTAGCGGTCCTTTCGAACGTGTCCGACGTCGTTGAGACAAACTACGCCCTCAAACAAAACAGAGACGAAAAACAATCGATCATCGAAAGTATGTCCGATCGTTACTTTTCTCTTTCCAGGGACTGGAGATTTATTTCTGCGAACAAACACTCGATCGTTACGTTGGGAAAAACCAAAGAAGAATTGATTGGTAAATACATCTGGGATATTTATCCGGAGGAGTCCGCTCGATTCTTTCGGGAAAAATACGAACTCGCGGTTTATTCTCGAAAGCCGGTTTTTTTCGAATTTAAAAACGAGCTTACGGGTAACGTGATAGAATTTCGGGTCTTTCCGTTTGAGGAAGGTCTTTCCGTTTTTTTTCAGGACATTACGGAGAAACGAAGAAGAGAAACCGAGCAGAATATTCTCAAAGAAATCTCTTTGAGAATTCCGAAGGCGATCAACGTAAAGGAATCCTTTGAGATTCTTTTCGAAGTGATCTGCAGAGAAACTTCCTGGAAGTTTGCTCAGACTTGGAAATACATAGGTGGAGAATTGATCTTGGAGGAAAACGCCTCCTGGCATTCCACCGATCCCGCTTTTTTGAGATATAGAATCCTTTCCTTTGATACCAAATTTAAGCCCGGAGAGGCTCTGATCGGAAAAGTGTTTTTAACGGATCGGATCTTTTTTTCGGAAGACATTCAAAAAGAAACCGACTTTAAAAGGACAAAACAGGCGGTTCAATCCGGGATTCGGTCCTGGATCGCGGTGCCTCTAAAAACGGGACACGAAAGTTACGTTCTTGAATTCTGCACACATATAGAAATCGATTCAGGAGATTCTTATATTCAAATGTTTGAATTGATTTCCGATCAGATAGAGGTTTTGTTCCGTAATAAGGAAGCGGAAGAAGATAAGGATCAATTTTTTAAACTTTCCGGAGACATGTTTCAGATTTCCAATCTCGAGGGAAAGGTGATCGAACGAAATCAGGCTTGGACGGAAGTTCTCGGTTACACGCGGGAAGAATTGGAATCCAACGATATGTCGGAGTTGGTCTATCCGGACGATCGGAAAAGAATGCTCAAGATTCGGGAGGATTTTTACAGGGATAAACAAAATATTTCAGAATCGATTCGATACGTTACGAAAAACGGTCAGGTAAAAAGTATTCTCTGGAGGGTGACGTTCTCTCCTGAACACGGACTGATCTATACAACCGGAAAAGACATAACGGAAATGCAAAAGACCCAGGTTCAACTTGAAACTCTCACGAAGGAACTAAAACGTTCCAATGCAGATCTGGAGGACTTCGCATTTATAGCCTCGCATGATCTTCAAGAACCTCTTCGAAAGATCATGGCTTTCGGCGATCGTCTTTTAAAGAAGAATACGAATCTGGATTCTGAGTCCATCGACTATCTTCAGAGAATGGCTTCTTCCGCACATAGGCTTTCCAATCTGATAGAAGGACTTCTTTCCTATTCCAGAATTAAATCCAGGGCAAAGCCGTTTCAATACTGCGATCTGACGATGATCTTAAAAGAGACAATCGGCGATTTGGAAATTTTTATCAAAGAGAAAAACGCCAAAGTAGTGAATTCCAAAATCGGGTTTGCTTGGTGCGATCCCGCGCAGATCGGAACCGTTTTTCAAAACTTGGTTAAAAACGGGTTGAAGTTTAATAGGAATCAGATCCCGGAAGTGATCATTCAAAGTATTCCGCATCCGACGGAGCACAATTGGATTCAAATTACTTTTTTCGACAACGGAATCGGCTTTGACAAAAAACACGAAGAGAAGATCTTTACGCTCTTTCAGAGGCTTCACGCACGCGAAGATTTTGACGGGAACGGGATCGGACTCGCGGTTTGTAAGAAGATCATCGAACTTCACGGAGGAAGAATTCACGCTCAGAGCAGACTGGGAGAAGGTTCCACCTTTTATGTGGATCTTCCGGGTTCTCTGAATTTGGAATAGATCGTATGAAACCGGAAACAAAAAATAAAAGTTCCATTCACATTCTTGTCGCCGAAGACGATCCGGATGATCGGCTTTTGATGACCGAAGGATTTCGCGAGAACAACCTGGCTAATCCGCTTCACTTTGTGAAGGACGGAGAGGAACTTTTCGATTTTTTAAAGAATCAAGGAGAATATTCTGATATTCGAAAGTATCCTCGTCCAGGATTTATTCTTCTCGATCTCAATATGCCTAAAATGGACGGAAGAGAAGTGCTGAGAGCGATAAAGGCGATGCCGGAGTTTAAAAAAATTCCGGTAATCGTTCTCACGACTTCCAGGGAAGAAGAGGATATGTTGCAGACATACGATCTCGGAGCCAATTCGTTTATACGAAAACCCGTGGACTTCAACGCTTTTATGGAAACGATCCGAACTCTCGGAGAATACTGGTTGGAAATCGTGGAGCTTCCCATTGTCAGTTGATCGTATCCCCGAAGAGATTTCGATTTTTCTCGTCGAAGACGACGAAGAAGACGCAATTCTTTTTAGGGAATATCTTAGCGAGATTCCCTTTCCGAAGTTCGTATTACAACGTTACAAGGACGGACCGAGCGCACTCGACGCACTTCGATCCTCCGGACCGGTAAAAAATCAAATCTATGTTTTGGATCATTTTTTGGGCTCTCAGAATGGAATCGATTTGTTAAACGACATTCGTTCCGTTATCGACGGACCCGTCTCCGCGATTTTGGTTTCGGGACTTTCCAAAGAGGAGCTCGAAATCTTGGCAAAAAAATCCGGATTTGCGGGTTATCTTGAAAAACGAAATCTTGCCGCGGGTTCTCTTTCCGAAGAATTCTTAAATATTCTATTCCGAACTCAAAGAAAGGACATTTCTCCTGAAAGAAAAGTTTCGGAAGAAAATGCTCGTGTGGCAAGAATGGAAACGATCGCTCAATTCGGCGGAGGTATCGCACACGATTTTAATAATATTCTAAATATCATCATCGCTAATTTGGATCTTTTGGAGATACAGTGTAAGGAACAGCCGGAGATTATCAATCGGATTCGATCCGCGCAAAACGCCGTGATGAGGGCCGCGGACGTAAATAAGAAACTTCTAAACTTCTCGAGGAAACAATCTCTTCGTCAGGAACTTACGGACCCTAACGAATTGATTCGGGAATTTTTAAAAAAATCTCAGGAATTGTTTCCGACAAGGATACGAGTTACGTTCGATCCCGAAGAGCGCGGAGATCGTTGTTTGATCGATTCTTCAGAATTTGCGAGCAGCCTTACTCAACTTTTTCAGAACGCGATCGAAGCCAACGAGGATAAGGAAGGTGAAATTTTGGTGGAAACGATTCGGGTCGTTTCCAATTTTCAAAAGGGGATTCCCGGTTTGGAGGATGGAAATTTTTTTTTACTGAAGATCACGGATACCGGAATCGGAATCCAGGCGGAGAATTGGGAGAAGATCTTCGATCCCTTTTACTCCACAAAACCGAAAGGGAAGAGTTCCGGTCTTGGGCTTTCTATGGTCTACGGTTTTGTAAAACGAAGTAAGGGACACATTTTTTTTCAATCCAATCCCGGTATCGGAACCGAATTCTATCTCTATTTTCCGATCTTAGAATTAAAATCCGATCGCTTGATCCCGGGAAATGCCAAAAAACAATCTCGTGAAATATTTTATTTCCATACGGAAGGCCCGTTTGCGGATTGGATTATTTATTTTCTCAGAAGTTTGGGTTACGCTGTTCATAAGGTTCCCGATCTTAAAGATTTGGGAACGAACCCCGAATTTTTGAAAAAGGACTCGTGTTTAATTTCCGAAACATGGAAACCTGGCTTTGCACAATGGTTTGAGTTTGCCATAACCGCAAAGAGAGACCGTTCTCAGATAGAAATTTATTATTTTTCATCACAAGATTGGCCGAATAACTTTGAAAATTCTTTCCAATTCCGCTGGCCGATTACCCGAAAATCTCTTGAGAATCATTTCGCCAAATTGTAAATTAGACATTCATGAATCAGCTCTCTCAACCCAATCTACTGATTCTCGACGACGAGGAGGAAATTGCAGGGATCCTCGGCGATTTAGCGAAACAATGCGGCTTCGAAGTCACGATCACTCACGAAGCGGGTCATTTTTTCGATAAGCTGAACGATCATACTCAATATATCATCTTAGATCTGATGATTCCGGGAGTCGACGGGGTCGACGTTCTGCGTATGCTTTCCGGAAAAAAATTAGCGGTTTCCGTGATCTTAATCAGCGGCGCGGATAGACGCGTTTTGCAGAGCGCGGAAGCTCTTGCGATTCAATACGGATTAAAGATATCCGGAGTTTTAGAAAAACCGATTCGTATTCAAGAATATCAAAGAGTTCTAACGGGTTTGATTTCGGATAAGAAGAATGAAACTTCCCAACTTTCCATTTCAGGTAAAAGGATCGCGGCCGAACCTTCGTCGGCGATTTCCGCAGAAGAGATCGAAGAAGGAATTCGCGAGGAGCAATTTATTCTTTTTTATCAGCCTAAGATCGATTTTAAAACGGGAAAGATCGCGGGTTTTGAATCCTTGGTTCGTTGGTATCATCCGGTTCGAGGTTTGATTTTTCCGGATTCTTTTATTCCAACCTTGGAATCCTTTCCGAGTCTGATGGACGCGATGACTGAAAAGCTGATCGTCCAGGCTCTGGGTCAATGTGCGATTTGGAATCGGGATTTTCCGGGGATCGCGGTCGCTGTAAACATCTCTCCTGTTAGTTTGAATAAACTGATTCTTCCTGAAACGATTTCGAAGATGATCGAAAGTTTCGGTTTAAAAAACAATCAGCTCATCGTGGAAGTCACGGAAACTCAACTTTTGGAAAATATCACTTCCACTCTCGACATTCTCACGAGAATCAGAATCCGGGGGATCGGTCTTTCGGTGGATGATTTTGGAATCGGTTATTCCTCTTTGAAACAGATTCATCGTTATCCTTTTACGGAACTCAAAATAGATCGTTCCTTTGTGAGCGTAGCTCCTTATGATAAGGAAGCCCTTTTTATCTGTCAGGCCGCGATCGATCTAGGGCATAAACTCGGTATGACCGTGGTTGCTGAAGGGATCGAAACCGCCGAGGTGGGCGAGTTGATGAAGAAGGAAGGTTGTGACAAAGGTCAGGGATATTTTTACAGCAAACCTATGCCTCCCGATGCTGCCATTCAATATCTCGCCGGCTTCAAATCTTAAAACGTTTTCTAGTTTACTGTAAAGGGTAGAATCGGATTCTTCCGGAAGTATGAAAAATCTTCTTCAGGATCCGGACTTCCCGATTTTGATCCGCGCTTATCGCGCTTCTCTTATTCAAAGATATTCTCCGTCCAACCTTGAACGTTATTCCGACCTCGTAAAAATTCCAAGACCCGTCATCGATACTTTGCTCCAATACTTTCTGCAATTGCTCTATCCTGAATTTGAAGGAAGGGTTTTGCTTGACGGAGCGTTTCATTCTCTTTCCGGTTTTGTTCAGAGCCCTTCAAAAGTTTTCGGTCTTATCGGTTCTTTAGGCGCCGCCGCGTTTCATTTCGGAAGACATCTTGGGGCTGCGTTTAAGACGGGTTTTGCGGCTTTGAATTCTTATCTTACCGCAAGACATTTTGAAACCCTGATGTTCGAGTTCACAAAAGAAGAATTAAAAAAGGGAAACGATCCGGAAGATCCTGCTGTTTTTGATAAAATCATCGCGCAAGTTCCTAAAAAAGAAGCCGATCAATTTCGAGACGATATCGTAAGATTGTTTGCGACCCTTTCCAACAGGGAACTTTTGCAAAAGATCGTTACCATGATGAAGGCGATCGTTTCCAAGATGGAGCACAAAACGAAAACTTACACAAAGGAAGAAGTGGAAGGAATTCGTCTCGGCCTTTCTATTTTGGAAAAAGGGGAGGAACTTTTTTTGAGCCTTTCGGACGAAGAAATGAAGATGATCTTAAAGGCAATTGAAACCATTGAAACCGACTTTTTTGAAGACGCTCTTCGAAGAAACGGGAAGTTGGAAGCCAAAGAAAAGTTTTAGCGGCTTAAAACAGAATTTTATAAAAATAGAATATATCTTCTTTTTCGACTTGGGTCTTTTTAAGAAGGATTTAGAATCGACTTCAAGTCTTGTCTAACTTCGTAAAACTTCTTTATCGATTTGTCTCGTTTTTTGAGACGTTCTGAAATCCGGATTCTTCTTTTTAATCCTTGCGGACGTAGGTTCAGTTTTCGTTCGTTTTGAGAGGATTTATTGCTCTCTGTTTTTTTCTTTTCCGAAAATGCCTTGCGGGTTGTTTTCAAAGAGGTTAGAATGTGGACGATATAGGGGGAAATTGTTTATGAAAAAGATATTGGATTGGACGGTAAGAATCGTTGCCGTCGTGATTTTAATTCCCGCCTTTTACTTTAAGCTTTCGGGTGCGGATCGGTCGATTGCAACCTTCTCCGCTTTAGACGCGGAACCTTTCGGACGTTATGCGGTAGGTTTTGCGGAATTGGCGGTTGTGTTGCTTCTACTCATTCCACAAACGAGTTGGCTCGGTGCGATGATCGGTTCCGTGATTATGATCGGAGCGATTGGTTCTCATATTTCCGTGTTGGGTTTTCAAGACAGCGCCGGCGTTTCGTTTGTTTTAGCTACGATCGTTCTCGCTTGTAGCCTTGCGGAAATTTACGCGAGTAAGGAACGTAATCCGATTTTCACAAAAATTTTCGCCGGTCAGGATTGAAATTTAGGATTTAGAAAGAGATTTTTTAAATTCTTCAACCTGGATCGTTGGAATGTCTTTTTGAAAAGTGTGAGTTCCTACTTTTCAAATCTAAAGATGCGATTTACCTTTTTGTGACTTATGGAAGATTTCTTTGAGGAGTTCCCACGAAACTTCGTCGTAAAAAGGAACGTATGAAACTGCCGGTTTGCTTTTGGAAGTAGGAACTCTTCCGGAAAGGAAAAAGTGTGAGTTCCTACTTTTCTTCTCCACGACAAGACTCACTTTGGCTCGCGGTAGGGATCGAAGCGGGGTCAAGAAATTGATCTTTCCCTAAAACTTCGATCTTCGATAAAATTCTCAATTTCTTGACCGGAGCTGAGAGCCCGGTCCTGCAAAATCAGCCTATCTATTTTTTACGCTGGAACTTCAGGAACCGCCCAGTCGACGTTGCTTTGGATTTTGAAAGGAAAAGTGTGATTCTAAAATTTGCCGATGGTCGGACTCGAACCGACACAGAGTTGCCCCCGGTGGATTTTGAATCCACTGCGTCTACCAGTTTCACCACATCGGCGGTTTGATTGCAAAGAAAGATCAGTCGTCTACTTCGATGTATTTGCCTTTTCCACGAGCGACGATCTTTCCGATTTCGTTTTCGATTTCAGCTCTGTTCTCAATCACTTTCTTGTTCTTTTTTACAAACCATCCGCGAAGATGGAGTGGTTGATTGACAAACGCCGGCTGTAGAAAACGAATCGTGAGTTCGCCAGTGGTTGTTTTGAAATTCATGGCTTCGTTAATTTTCACCATGATTTCGTCTAAGATCGTTGATATAATTCCTGGATGGATTACATCAGGCTGACCTTGAAACTTTTCCGGACAAGTGAAGTCACCATAAGCGGATTGCGTATCTTCATCAAAGGTGATTTTCAATTGAAGTCCGTCCGGATTGTCTGGACTGGATCCAAAACTTAAGTTTGCCCGAACCGAAGCTTTCATAAGTCAGAAATATACTATACATCCATGACGTCAATTACAAAAAGATGGCCGAATGGGTTCAAGATCGGTACCCGGTTCTGTCGATTTTAAGAACAGTAGCTTCTCCCAATGACAACACTCCTCTTATTCATGTTAGGCCTTTTATCTGCGGGGGCAGGCGCGTACACTCTCTTTCGAGAAAAACCTCCTTCTAAAGAGGGGGATTCGGGTTCCGGAAAATCTTCTCCCGGTGGTCCAGGGGCAGGCGGTGGAACTAACGTTCGAGAAGATCGAGGAAAGGAAATTCCCGTTTCTCAACCCGGAGTTCCGACTCTTCCGGCTTCTCCCGGAATACCTCCTTCGAGTTCAGGTGTGGGAACTCCTTCTCCTCCCGGTTCCGGTCTCGGTTCGGAAGAGGCAAAAAAGCACAAAGAGCAGTTTCCCGGTCTTCGCAAAAAACCTAAATTAGACCTAAAGAATAAAGTCGACGATATCATCCGCAATAATTCTAAATTTGCAAATCACAGACGTCCTCTCATCCATGCCGAAGCCCTCGTTGATAAGGAAAGTTACAACGGCGCATTAGAAATTTATAAAAGAACCAAAGGTCGTGTTCCTGACGAAGAGATTCAAGGGAAGATTCAGGAGAATATCGATCAGATCGAAAATCACCTGGAGACCGACGAAGAGGAAGTCTATCGCCCGGACAATTACGGCGGTCCTCCGATTCCTCTCGGAGATCTGGTCCGTGCCATCAAGGACATCAGTGAATCTTTAGGCGACACGATCTCCAAGGGTTTTGGAAATCCAATTTCCCTTCCTCTTTCACCTTTGGATCCGGGGGCCATTCCCGGTCCCTCGAACCTTCCGGGGAATGGATCTTCAGGTCCGGTCTCTTATCATATTTTCAGCCCTGGACCCGCACTTCCTCCGGGGAACATTCCTCCTCCATCGTGTCGCCTAAAGATTCACTGATGTCCTTGATGGCACGGACCAGATCTCCGAGAGGAATCGGAGGACCGCCGTA
>NZ_JAFFPU010000003.1:0-25000 GCF_016919175.1 Leptospira ainlahdjerensis
ATCAAGGATCGAAAGAGCGAGGCCAAAATCATAAAGATGATGATAAAGGCTACGAGAAAGGCCCTTCCTAAACTCGCTAAAGATTCTTCCGTGTCCTTATTTTCTCCCCCGAAACGCATCCGATAACCGGGGTATTTTTCGATGATTCCTTTTGCGAGTTTAGCGATCTCCGCGTTGGCTCTTCTCGTATCGGTTTTGGACTCATCCAAGTTAGCCGTCACCGTGAGAAGCCTTTTCCCGTCCAGGTGATTGATATTTGCAAAACCCGGCTCTCTGACATAAGTGATTAGTTTAGAGACCGGGATCAACTTTCCGATTTGATTGCTCACGAAAATATTATTTAGGGAACCGATCGACTTTCGGACCTCCTCCGGAAAACGAACCTTGACTTCCACTTCCTCATCCGCTCTTTTGATCTTTGTCGCAACCGTTCCTTGAAACGCGGTGTTAATCGCCTGAGCGACCTTGAAGACGGAAACCCCAGCGGTGGAGGCAAGGGATTCGCTGACTTTGATCCTTACCTCGTCCTTGCCCTCGTTAAAATCATCACCGATATCGGTAACTCCGGGTACTTTAGCCATCACACCCTTATATTCTTCTCCGACCCGTATCAGCGTCTCATAATCGTCTCCTCGAATTTCTATGGCAACCGGTTTTCCAACGGGTGGACCTCCGGAAATTTTTTCAAAGTCCAATGCGAGAAGTTGTCCTTTGAACCTTGAAAATTCAGCAGGGAAAACACCGAGATTGAAAGGTTTGTATTCCTGTTTCTTTTTCTCCGCCTCTTTTTTACGGGTTTCTTCCAGGATCTGAATGGATTTTTGATTGAGAAGCCAGATCGTCTTTTCCCTTACTTCCGAGATGATTTCATCCGTACTTCTTTTTCTATTTTCTTCAGGAGTCAAATAGACAAGAATCTGTCCATAGTGTTTTCCTCTTTTTGTAAACGGATCGTTCGGATCTTTTTGAATGATCCCGATTCTTGTGACAAAATTCTCAACTTCTTCTTTAGAGACTTTTGCAAGCTCCTTTTCTAAGACGTTTGCAAATCGTTCCGTTTCTTGAAGAGAAAGTCCCGTTTGACCAGTGAGTTTGATCTGAAATACATCTACGGAACCGGGGAAAAGTTTGAATTTTCCGGCAACGGCGAATAACGCAAAACTACCGATCAACATGGCGAAAAGATAAACAAAAACTTGAAGTCGGTGTTTAAGCGCAAACTTTAAGAGCGGAAGGTAATAATTGACCTTAAGTTTATAAAACCAGCCGCTTTCTTCTTTGATCTGACCAGAATGAAACTTGTTTTTATTGATATCATACAAGTGCGAAGGAAGTATGAAGAATGCCTCCGAAAGAGATGCGAGTAACGCGATAATCACGACCAAAGGAATGCTGTAGATAAACTTTCCGAAGATACCAGTCATAAATAACATAGGCGCAAAAGCCGCCACCGTGGTCGTTACCGTGGCGGTAACGGGATCGATGACTTCCGCTGTACCTTTGAGGGCGGCTTCATACGCCGGCATTCCTTCTTCCATGTAACGATATACGTTTTCGCAAATGATGATCGCATCATCCACGAGGATTCCCACGACGATGATCAAGCCGAACATCGAAATCAGATTCAACGTCAAACCGAGATAATTCATGATGACAAAGGTGGCTCCGAAAGAAACCGGAATCCCAAGAGCGGTCATCAAAGCCACTCTCCAACCTAAGAATAGAAAGAGGGAAGCGGTCACTAAAATCAAACCGCCCGCGGCATTTGAAAGAAGGACACCCAGTCTTCTTCGGATATACTTCGAAAGGTCATTCACAAACGCGTATTCAAATTCTCCGTTGGAAGTTTTTCTAAATTCCTCGATGACTTTTTTGGCTTCGTCCACAACGAGAATTGCGTCCGCCTTTTCCCGTTTGATGACGGTCATCGCGATGGTTTTTCTTCCGTTTACCTTATCGAGATATTCGGCCTCTTTCAGTCCTTCGGTAACGGAGGCGACGTTGTCGATACGAATCGAATTTCCGATTTCATTGGAACGGATATGTACTCCCGAGATTTCTTTCGGAGTATCGAATTCTCCGATCGTTCTTAAGATAACTTCCTTTTGGTTGCCTGCGATATTTCCACCCGGGAAATTAATATTACGGTTTTTTAATGCAAAGATTACGTCCTGACTTGTGAGATAGTGGGAAAACATCGCTGCGGGGTTGATATCAACCTGCATTTCAGTTTCTCTCCAACCCCGTTTGGAAATTCTCGCAACGCCCGGAATATCTTCCAGAGCTTGTTCCACGACCTTTGCCTGGGCTTTGAGCCGCTTTTCGGC
Source organism: Leptospira ainlahdjerensis (assembly GCF_016919175.1). Taxonomy (GTDB): domain Bacteria; phylum Spirochaetota; class Leptospiria; order Leptospirales; family Leptospiraceae; genus Leptospira; species Leptospira ainlahdjerensis. Next base: position 2,328 of record NZ_JAFFPU010000003.1, read on the forward strand.
TTCGACGCTCGCGTCCTCCGACTTCAAACTGATATCGATCTCGATCACGGGTTGTCTGGAGGTCGTGATCTCCGTTACGAGAGGATCCTCAGCTTCTTCGGGGAGATCTTCGACCCGATCGATGGAGGATTTGATATCGTCCACTACCTTCTGCGTATCCTTTGCGTCCGGATCTAAGGTAATCACAATTCCGGAACGGTTTTCAATCGAAGCGGAGCGAAATTCTTTGATTCCATCCACTTCCTTAATCGCTTCTTCCAGAGGTTTTGTGACCAGCTTTTCGATTTCGGAAGGGGAAGCTCCCGGGAAGACCGTGACAACGCTTACGATGTCAAAGTTGATGTTTGGAAATGCTTCCCGATTCATTTTTACGGCGGTAAAACCGCCGATTAGAATGATCAGAAATGTAAGTAGGTTTACGAAGATACTTTTAGAAAGGAAATACTCAACAAGGGATTTCATATATTTTTATTTTATAATTTTCTAATCTAGAATTTTTCCGCCGGAATCCAAGGTGTCATTGAATCCAAATAGTTTTGTGTCTTTTAGACGGTCAACGTAAAGAATTCCCCGAAGGTGATCGCATTCGTGCTGATAAACTACGGCCTTGTAGCCGTCGATCGTCTCGTCGAATTTGTTACCCTTCTCGTCCATCCACTGCATCCGGATTTGATTCGGTCTTTCAACGTATCCCCGCATTCCTGGAACGGAAAGACATCCTTCCCAAAACCCCGAACTTTCGGCGGTAAGAGGAGTGATGATCGGATTGAGGATCACCCGATCCGGAACGTCGGGAGTTCCCGGATAACGCTCGTTATCCTCTGATCCCACCACGACGATCTGTTTTAGGATCCCGATCTGGGGCGCCGCAAGACCAACCCCTTCAGCATGACGCATCGTATCGAACATATCTTTGAGCAATTTTTTAAATTCTTTTGTCTGAATCTCGTCTTCAGTAACTGGTTCGGATACTTGGCGGAGAAGCGGATCACCCATTCTTAAAATTTTTCTTACTGACATATTAAAAACCAGGTTCTATCTTAAAGTTCGACTTTTTTTGGACAGAAGAAATCGGCATCTCGGCAAGAATTTTCACGATCGATTCTTTCAAAAGAATTTGGATCGAATTCCGATCCGCAGACTCGATTCTAAAAACTCGAAAGGCCTGAAGTTCTTTTCCGGAAGCCTTCATTTGTTCCGTGATCGTTCCCGGCATTCCCGTGAACAAAACGACGGGACGCAGACTGGAATTTTCGATTCCATTCCGAAAACTTTTTTCCAACCTTTCCAAAAAGAGATTCAGTTCTTGCGAAAGAAGAAACCAAGGGTTCCACGGAAATCTTTCCAAAATCCATTCTACGTTTTTAGGAAACCAGGGAAAAGGATCCCGATTCTTTGCAATGGGAGGATTTACGATACAAGCCGATTCAATTCTTCCCGAAAATTTTTGGATCAATTCGAAAACGATTCCCGCAAAATAACCTTCTCCCAAAAGTCTGATTTTTCCTTTCGTATTCAGGATTTCGGAGGAAACCGTTTCGATCCATTCTTCATACTTCGGAAAACTCGTTTGGAAGGATGGAGTCGATGTTTCGAAAACTCGAACTGAAAAGTCTCGGGTAAAAGTTTCGACCGAAATCTGTCTTCCGGGAAATTCAAAATCCGGAAAAAGAAAAAGGGGCGTCTGTGTTGAAACGCCCAGTCGTTGGATAATGATTCGATTTGACATCGTCGCGTTTTTGAACGACCTTTCCCGATCGCTTTACCGAGCTTTTTATTTACTACGGAAAATAGCCATAAAAAAAGGAAGAATGGAGGAGAGTTCGAATCTACGTCTCAGCGGAATGGAACTTCCGTTTTGTTTTCAAACACGAAACGTTTTTTAGTTTCTTACCGGCAAAAACCGGTTGGCAAGAAGTTGTAAAAGAGTTTGACAGAGGTTAGAAAGTTTAAAAACTCAAGTGGCGGAAGTCGTATTTGGAGACGAGGGGAATCGAACCCCCGACCTTTTGAATGCCATTCAAACGCTCTCCCAACTGAGCTACGTCCCCGCTTTGGAATCAGGTTTTTACCAAATTCCTTAAAGTCAATACAAATACAGGAGTGTTAGGATGGGTGAATCTATCGAGGATTTACAAAAAAAATTAAAGATTCAGAACGATATCATCAAAGGTTACGAGAAGGTTCTTAGACTCAACGAGCAAGAATTGGAAAACGCCGATGAAATCATTCGTATGTACGAAGGTATCATTCAGTATTCCGGTTCGGAACTCAAAGACGCAAAGGAAGCTTTTGATGCGACTAACGTTGTTACCAATCTATCTCGCGAAGAATTAATGGGAGCTCTTACCCGAATCCGAGAATTAGAAAATGCGAATAAGAAACTCAGGGAAGAATCCTTAAAGTTTCAGGCCGGCTGAACCTCTGCTTTGATCTCGAGTAAAAAACAAGATTCTCTCCTCAGACAAACCTCTGATGGAAAACTTTACCTGGAAGACAATCCAGGTCTAACGATTGTTTTTGAATCTCTTCTTACGGAAATCATCCAACTCACTTCCGCAAAATTCGGCATATTCAATTTTCGTTTAGAAGACGGAAGCCCGCGTTCGATCTTAGGAAATCCGCCTCCGAACGCGATCGAAGAAGCCGGACTCATTTCGGATTTCTGCTTCAAAACCGGACAAGACGTGAATGTCAAAAAAGGAAAGAGCCCGAGCAGGTTGATTCCTCCTCTCAAATACAACGCGGTCTGTTGTGTTCTTCACGTAGGAGAATTGGGAGTTTCCTCTTCCGAAAACCAAAAGAAGATATTCGGCACCATTTTCCTGGGAAGACCGGACGGTGAGGGTGGAGAATTTAGAGAATCCGACTTTGACCACCTCCGGGCCACCACACGAATTATCTCCGACCTTTTAGAAGAATCCTTTGTCTCCGGAGAATCTTCTCTGGTCGTTTTATCTCTGATGACGACCTCTCGCGTCGCCTTAGAATCGGTTCAGATCCGCAAACAAACCGATCGTTTCGATTTTCTTTTAACGGAAATCATTCGAGTTTCCGGTCTGATCAATAAGTCTTTGGATCTTTCTCAACTCCTGGAAGCAATCATGCTTTCTTCCAAATCCGTCTTTCGCACCGAAGCCTGTAGTGTTTTGCTTTTGGACGATTCGAGAGAGTATCTCTACTTCCACACAGTTTTAGGTGAAAAAAAAGACGAAGTCACAAAGGTAAGAGTTCCGGTTGGAAAGGGCGTCGCCGGGATGGTGGTACAAGATAAGGAACCGATGATCATCAACGACGCGATGAACGATCCTCGCGTTTATCGGGAAGTGGATAAGGTTTCTCATTTTGTAACGAGAAATATTATGGCTGCTCCTCTTTTGGTGGAAGGGCAGGTCATTGGTGTGATCGAGGCTATCAACACGATCGACCGTAGTTTTTTTACCGAAGAAGATTTAGAACTCTTCCTGAGTTTTTCCGGAACTTCCGCACTTGCGATCCAAAAGACGGGACTTCTTCAAAACCTGGAAGCAGCCAACAAGGATCTTCGGAAAAAAGTCTCCGAATTGGAAAGTCTCTTTGAACTTTCTCAAGTGGTTTCCTCGGCCAAAAATCAAGCGGACCTGATGAAACAATCCATACCCGTGATTCACGGAGAAATGGACGCAGGTAAAACCGGAATTTTTTTAATCAATCGGAAGTTGGGGATTCTTACTTCGATTTCCTTTACTTCCGAAAAAACCGTAGAGATTTTTAGAACCACTAGCTATCAAGGAAGTTTTATTCATCGTTCCATCGAAGAGGAAAAAACCACAGTCAAAGAAGACATTCAAAATTTTGCATTCGATCACGAACTCGATTTGGAATATCTCAAAGGTTCTTATATCGTCCTTCCTCTCACTCACCAGGGAAGAAGCGCTTTCGGTGCGATCACGGTTTCGGATCGAGTGGACAAGCTTTCTTACAATCATTCTCACCTGAGACTTTTGCAGACCTTTGCTTCTCTGATTGCGAGAGGTCACGAAACCCTTAAACTTCAAAACGAAATGATTTCGAGAAAGGCGTTACAACGTTCTTTGGAAAGGGAAATCGAAATCACCCGTGAAATCCAAAAAAACATTCTTCCCGAACCCAAAAGTTTCAATTCCAACTTCGATCTCGGAGTGAAGTCGGTTCCCGCAAAGGAAGTTTCCGGGGATTTTTACGACTACTATCAATATCAGGACGGGCAGTATTCTTTTTTGGTTTCCGACGTTTCCGGTAAAAGTCTGCCCGCCGCGATTTTTATGGCGATGAGTTCTTCCATCATCCGAACCTTGGCTCGGAATCACGATCTCAATCCGGAAGAGATCTTAAAACAAGGAAACGCGCTCATCTACGAAGATTCCCACAACGGAATGTTTGTAACCACCTTCTTCATTCATTACAACCCTGCGATCTTTACTCTGGACTATGCTTCGGCGGGTCACAACGATCAGATTCTCATCCGAAAAAACGGAACCTGGGAACTGATCAAAGGTTCGGGGCCTCCGCTCGGCGTAGTCACTTCCGCGAGTTACAAGGGGGGAAGTTTGATCGTAGAACCCGGTGATATGGTGATTCTTTATACGGACGGAGCGATCGAAGAAAAGAACTCAAAAGACGAGGAGTTCGGTTTGGAAAGAATGATCCAGGAAATCATCGCAAGAAGAGATCTTCCTTCCACACAAATCATCGATGAACTTTTCGGTTTGGTTCGGGAATTTTCCGGCACACCGGAACTCTACGACGACTTCACAGTGATGATCTTAAAGTTCAACGACGACTATCAATTCTCGCGAGAATTTGAAGCGAGTACTTCGGCAATTCCGTTGTTTCGAGAATTCGTATATGAAACGATCAAGGTGCGCGATCTCGACGAAGCTTTGAGAGACGACATTCTTCTTGCTTGTGACGAAGCCGGAACCAATATCGTAATGCACGGTTATGAAAACACCAGTTTAAAAAATCCAAAGTTTGAATGTAAAATACGCTTTACAGGGGATTGGATCACCATTGTATTAATTGATTCCGGGAAAGTCTTTCAGAGAAAGAAAGTTCAGGAACCTTCGATCGAGGACAATCTGAGCGGTAAACGAAAGGGTGGATTCGGGGTCTATCTGATCGAAAAACTCATGGATTCCGTCGAATATTCCAGCGAAGGCGGAAGGAACGTTTTGGTTCTTAAAAAGAATTTTCAACACAAGGTTTCGAATGGAAATCACATCTGAAATAAAAAATCATTCTAAAATCATCCACTTGATCGGAAACCTGGACGTCCATAACACTCATAAAATTGAATCCGTGTTCATGGATCAGATCAAGACCGGTAATTCTCCCGTTCTCATATTAGATCTTTCTTCCGTCGAATTCATTTCCTCCGCTGGTCTTCGTATCATCGTCGCCGCTCTCAGAGAATGTAAGGAAAAAGACGTGGAGCTCAGACTTGCAGGAATCAAACCCGCCGTAAAAAAGGTTTTTGATATCATCGATATGAATTCGATGTTCAGCATTTTCGAAACTCTCGAGTCCGCCATAAAATAACCAAGTTCTTCGGCGCGATTTCGAATTTAACTTTCCCGAGAATCCTTTTCTTAAAAACTGGATATATTTCATTCCATTTAAAGGTTCCCGCATGTCCGAAGCAAAATACTCACTGGAAAATCCATTCCAATCCACGACTGAACCTGACGTTCCCAAGGCGCGTGGTCTTTATGAAGAGGCTAACGAATTAGGAAAAGAACTCCTCGGTAAACCCCTTGCGGGCGGCGGAGTCGACAGAATCCTCGTTCAACATTCTAAAGAAAGAATGACCGTTTGGGAAAGAATCAAAGTTCTCACCGAACAAGAGCCCAATATTCTCTATCAAAACTGGGGAAAGAGTCTCGATGGAGCCTCTCTCGTTACTGGAATTCTCAATATCAACGGAAGAGACGTTGCCGTCTACGGACACGACTTCACTCTTCGTGCGGGATCGATGGATGCGACCAATGGAAGTAAACTCGCACGGCTCATCTACATGGCAGGAGAACACGGAATCCCTCTGATCGGTATGAACGATTCCGCCGGAGCGTACGTTCCTGCCGGAGTTGGCGGACTCGACGGTTATAGCGAGGCTTTTACCGCACTTCGAAAAATCAGCGGTGTGGTTCCGAGTCTGATGCTCATGTTCGGATTCAACGCGGGAGGTGGTGCGTATCTTCCTCGTCAGGGATCGTTTATGATCCAGTGCGAAAATACGTTCTTCGGTTTGACGGGACCGGGTGTAGTGAAGTCCGTTCTCGGAGAGGATATTTCTGCGGATGATCTCGGCGGACCTAAGGTTCACGGTCAGAGCGGAGTCGTAGACATCGTAACCGGAGACGAACTCGGATCACTTAGAACCGCGCTTCGTTTGTTATCGTATCTTCCGGACAACAATCATTCTTTCGCTCCATTTCATCCGACCTCGGATCCTACGGATCGTTTTATCTACGAAGAAGAGATTCTTTTTAAGAAAACTTTCAACTCTCCAACGGGGATGAACACTCCTTTTGATATCACTCTGTATCTGCAAAACATCTGCGATCACGGTCAGTATTTCGAAATCCAACCTCAGAGATCCAGAAACCTCGTTACCGCTTTCGGAAGAATCGGAGGTCACGTCGTTGCCTTTGTCGCAAACAACTCCGCGGTTTCTTCGGGACAAATCGACATCAACGCGGCTAGAAAGGGAACTCGTTTTATCCGTTTTTGCAACCTTTACAATATCCCGATCGTCTTTTTGGAAGATACCACCGGATTCTTACCAGGAAAAGATCAGGAACAAAACGGTATCGTATTGGAAGGAAGAAAACTTTTGGATTCCATTATCGATATCCGAACACCACGTCTGACGTTGATTATTCGAAACGCATTCGGCGGCGCCTACGCTTGTTTTAACTCTTATCACGTCGGCGCGGACATGGTTTTCGCGCTTCCAACCGCAAGAATCGCAGTAATGGGCCCCGCTGGAAAAGACTACGTTTATAAGGACGATGTTTCCGCGATTCACAGAGAATATCAGGAAAACGTAAAGAAGGGAATGTCGGAAAAAGAAGCTATCGTCGTTCGAGACAAAAAACTTCAAACACTTTCCACACAGTATGAAAGGGAACTGATGAATCCGAAAGAAGCTCTTTCACTCGGTTCGGTTTCCAGAATCGTTCTTCCCGGAACCACCAGAAACATTCTTTTTCAAAACCTGGATTATTTAATCCGACATTACAAACCGGCTCCATTATCCGGACCTCAAAGGGAGTTTGAGTAATCGTATGATCGACTTTCAAAACAATCGTATTCCATTTCACCAATCCAATTCACCTTGGATCCGATCTTTTTCGTTAGAATCGATCAAATGTCTGATCGTCTGCAGAGGACCGGTTCGTAAAGAAGCCATGGAAATTTTCGATCTTATCGGAATCCGGGAATACGGAATTCTTCTTTCCGAAAAGGATTCCGTCGTGTATCCGATGGCGCTCGCACCCGAACTCAGAGGATTTCGTTTTCCCCATAACATTCACAGAGTTCCCGATTACATGGGATCCGGAAAAGAGGAAAAAGTAGAAAGAATCAAACAGATCATTTCGATCGCGAAGGAAAACAAATACACTCATATCTTTGCCGGTTACGGATTTATGGCGGAAGATTCGGAGTTTATCGCCGCGATCGAACAAAGTGGGATCATCTTCATGGGTCCGGCTTCCTACGTTGCCGATCAAGCCGGTTCCAAAGATGCCGCCAAAAAGATCGCAAGAAAGTTGGAAGTTTCCGTAACTCCCGGAGTGGATAATATTTCTTCTCTTGCTTTACTTACAAAGGCTCCGGACGCGAAAGCCCTTGAAAAACTCGCAAAGGACAAAGGTCTTAGTTTTATTTTTGATTCTTCCGTTTCTCTCGAAACAAACGCCGAAAATTTATTGGATCTCGGATATGCTAAAATCGTAGAACTCGTGAGTATCGCCGACCTTCAAGTCGAAGCCGAAAAAGAATGTAAGAAAATTTGGGAAAAATTTTCCAAAAATCGGATTCGTTTTAAATACATCGGCGGCGGCGGCGGAAAGGGGCAAAGGGTCGTTTCCAAGATCGAAGAGGTAAAAGGAGCGGTTCAGGAAATTCTTTCCGAATCCAAGGTAACCGCACCCGGAACCAATAAAAACTTTCTTATAGAATTAAACATAGAAAACACAAGGCACAACGAAATCCAGTTGATCGGAAACGGAGAATGGTGTCTTGCTTTGGGTGGAAGAGATTGTTCCGTGCAGATGCACGAGCAGAAACTTTTGGAGATTTCTCTGACTCAGGAACTTCTGGAAAAAGAAATCGCTGTTTCGTCTTCTACGAATCCCAAAAAAGCCGAAGTCCTAAAAGGTGATTTGAAAGTTCTTCGCGAGATGGAAGAACAATCCGAACGTTTTGGCGCGGCAGTAAAACTCAACAGCGTTTCCACATTCGAGTCCATCGTAGACGGAACCAACCATTTCTTTATGGAAGTAAACACCCGGATTCAGGTCGAACACAGAGTTACCGAAATGGTATATTCTTTAAAGTTTAAAAATCCGGAAAATACGAACGAGTTTTTTATCGTAGACAGTCTGATCGAGGCGATGGCGCTTCTTTCCTTGCACGGAAAAAGACTTCAAAAACCTGATAGGATTTTGAGATATCCGTCCGGAGCCGAAGTTCGAATCAACGCCACCAACAAAGCGATTCAACCGCACGCGGGCGGCGTAATCATGGGCTGGTCCAAACCGCTTCCGGAGGAAATCCGAGACGATCAAGGAATCAGCATCCGAAACCCGGATATGGGTCTATTCGTACATTATAAAGTAGCCGGAGCTTACGATTCCAATATAGCGCTCTTGATCACTCACGGAGAAACTAGAGAAGACAATTTAAAACGTCTGAGCAATATTCTCAGAAGAACCGAACTCCGAGGTCACGACTTGCAAACAAACCTCTTGGTTCATTACGGTTTGATCAATTGGATTCTTGGAAAAGATGCGATGTTCAAACCCTCCACGGCTTTTATGATTTCGTATCTCGCGGGAGTTGGGGCTCTGGAAAGACTGATGAAGGACGTAGATCTTGAAATCGCTTGGAAAAAGACGATTTCTGAGGCTCCGGTCGAAGCCAAAAAAGTTCTCAGTCGTAAACTAACGCTCATCACAAGACCGATCGATGCGATCGCGAAGGACGCCCATTTGGTTGCCGGTTTTATCGGTTTTCATCTCGGTTACTCTTGGAAGATTTCAGGACCCAAGATCGAGTGGCTCCGGAACCCGATCTTTATTTTGGCGGATCTTTATCACTATCTGAATATGGAAGCGGATCCGACGCAGCCTCCTTCCGAACAGATTTGGGATCATGACAATGAAATTCTTCAGAAGGCTATTTCTTTCTATCAAGAATTGTCTAAAAAAACCGGGATTGCTGCGGATTCGATCGAACTCGTTACGAACCTAAATGGCGGAAAGACTCTCAAAGGTGTGGATGCTTCAATCCTTCCGCAAGTGATTCAATCACACAATGGATTCCAGATCGGAATGGAGTTGATCAAACTTCTGCCTTCTGCGGGTCTGAATTCTGGTTTTTACAATCTGGGTGTGGATGAAAAACTCGAAGCAGTTCTTCCGGAAGAATTTAAAAAAGCGGACACAAGGGATGCTTTTATCAAATTTTTGGCTCCGGCTCCGAAGGCAAGTTCCGATGAGATCGTAGCTCCGATGGGAGGAATGTTCTATTCGAAAGAAGCTCCGGATCTTCCTCCTATGATTCAAGTGGGGGATCATTTCAAAGCAGGACAACCTCTGTTTATCGTGGAAGTTATGAAGATGTTTAATAAGATTTCGGCTCCTTTCAGCGGAACCGTAAAAGAGATTTTGTTAAACGACAGCGATGGAAAGATCATTTCGAAAGGGCAAACGATTTTTAAGATCGTTCCTGACGAAGTGATTCATATCGAAACCGATCAAGAGATTGCAGACAGAAAGAAAAAAATCACCTTAAGTCTGATCTAAACCTTCCTTTACAGGACGCGGAAATCCGCCGCGTCCTATATTCAAAAACGCTGAACTTCTCCCACGATCTTTGAAAGTGGGAGAATCGTGTCGACGGCGCCTCTAAGAATTGCTTCTTTTGGCATTCCAAAAACTACACAGGTCGCTTCGTCTTGTGCGATCGTCGATGCTCCGTGTTGTTTCATTTTTAAAAGTCCGTTTGCTCCGTCGCTCCCCATTCCCGTTAGAATGATACCCTTAGCGTTTCTTCCGGCGACTTGCGCCACCGAGTTGAAGAGGATATCCACGGAAGGTCTGTGTCGATTAAAAAGAGGGCCGTCCACGATACGAATTCGAAATTGAGCGCCGCTCAAATAGATTTCCATGTGACGATTTCCGGGAGCAATGTATGCCGATCCTTCTTTTACCGGATCTCCGTCCTTCGCCTCTTTGACCTGAATCTCGCAAATCGAGTCCAAACGATTGGCGAACGCTTCCGTAAATTTTTCAGGCATGTGCTGAACGATCACAATTCCGGGACAATGAACGTTTAATTTTGTTAGAATGAATTCGAGCGCCTGTGTTCCCCCAGTAGAAGTTCCAATCGCGATCAACTTATCGGTGGTGCTGATTTTGGAAAAATCTGCTTTGATCGGTTTGGAGTCCGGAAGCGTGGAAAGAGAATCCTTTGAAGAAGGAAATTTAATTCTCGCTTTGGCCGCCGCTTTGATTGCATCCGTAAAAAGAATTTCGGATTCTTCGATAAAACTTTTTACGCCTAACTTCGGTTTTTCGATGATATCGATCGCGCCAAGTTTCATCGCGAGCATCGCCGTCTCCGATTCTTTTTCGGCTAACGAGGAACAAATGATAACGGGAGTGGGCCTCTCGGACATGATCTTCTTTAGAAAAGAAATCCCATCCATCCTCGGCATTTCCACGTCTAGAATAAAAACATCCGGCCAGATCGAAGAAAGTTTTTCTGCCGCAAAGATCGGATCGGATGCGAAGCCTACGATCTCGATCTCGGGATCCTTAGTAAGAATCTGAGTCAAAACCTGACGAACAACAGCAGAATCGTCGACAATAAAAACCTGAATCATTTTGAGTTGGGCCTTTCGATATAAATTTCTCCGTCCCACAAGGAAAAAAACACTCTCCGATGAGAAAATCCTCCTAAGTCTTCCGAGGCGATCGGCAGATGATTCTTTGCGAGAATTTCTTTCACTGAATGAATGTTTTTCATTCCGATGTCCCGAACGGATTTAATTTCTAAAAGTTTTTCCTCTTCCGTGGAAAACATGGAAGCTCCTCCAAAAAGTTTGATCTGGTATTGACCGTATCTACCGCCGTTATTCTGAATCTTATCAAAAAATAATTGAATCGCGTCGTCGGCGTATTTTGCATTCAATTCAAGTGCGGATTCTCCGGGAGGACGATTGGGAAGCATCACGTGGGCCATTCCTCCGGAAAGATGAATCGGATTCCAAAAACAAATTGAAACGCAGGAACCAAGCAAGGTCCTAATTCTTAAATTTTTTTGCCCCCAACAAAACCCGCCAGGTTGCAAAAATAAATCCCGAACGATATCCGGTTCCGTCATGTGCTTTCTACGAGCGCCTCGATATTCTGATTCTCTTCCATCGACGTCAATTCGTCCAAGTTCAGAATTTTTTCCGTGTTGAGAATGATGATAAAACCTTCCTCCTGCCGTGCCATCCCGAGAATAAAATCCACTTTGATACGCGAGCCGAAAGTTGGGGCAGGCTCGATTTCGGAACCGGCAATGGAAACCACTTCGTTTACGGATTCCACAAGAATTCCCAAATCGGTCCTCTCCTTCTTTTTATCCCCAGCATTGGAAGAATGAAGTTCCACAATGATCACACAAGTTTTACGGTCAGGTTCAATTTTCTGTTTGAAAAACTTGTGTTTCAAATCCACGACGGGGACCACATTCCCGCGCAAGTTGATTACACCCGGAATGAATTCCGGCATCAAAGGGACATTTGTTAAACCGGAATATTCAATGATCTCTTTGATATGTAATATTCCAATTCCATAACATTCCTCCCCCAAATAAAACGTGAGAAACTGATTGTCCTCCATTGCGCTCATACTTTCACTCCGGTTCAGTATTTCTCGAATTTATCGGCGGGAGACATTCCCGTGTTGTCCGATTTCGGTTTTGCCAATCCGTCCTTTCTCGCGGGTAAGGCAGTCTTACGGGCAGCGATCGACGGAGTAGTGGAAGTTCGAGGAGTTGTCAAGCCTCCGTTAGACGACCTTTTGTTCTCTCCGTCCACGATCTTAAAGAAAAGAACGGACTCTCGAAGCTGTTCCGCTTGAGAATTCATTTCTTCCGAAATCGCGGCCAACTCTTCCGAAGCGGAGGCGTTCTGCTGAGAAACCTGATCGAGTTGTCCCATCGCTTTATTGATCTCCGAAACTCCCGCCGCTTGCTCGTCGCTGGCAGCCGTAATTTCCTGTACCAAATCGGCGGTTTTTCGGATGGAAGGAACAATCTGAGAAATCAGTTCTCCGGCTCTTTCGGCGATCGCCACACTATTGCCCGCAAGACTGCTGATTTCATTCGCTGATTTCTGGCTTCGTTCCGCAAGTTTGCGAACTTCGGAAGCCACCACCGCAAATCCCTTTCCGTGATCTCCTGCCCTGGCCGCCTCAATCGCAGCGTTCAACGCTAAAAGATTCGTTTGATATGCGATATCTTCGATGATACTGATCTTTTCCGCGATCTGTTTCATCGCCTTTACCGTTTCCACAACCGAGGTTCCGCCTTCTTCCGCATCTTTGGACGATTTGGAAGAAATCTGTTCCGTTTGACGGGAATTCTGGGCGTTCTGATCGATCGAAGCGGTCATCTGTTCGAGAGAAGAGGTGGTTTCTTCCACACTCGCCGCTTGTTCCGAAGCGCCCTGGCTCAGAGAATTCGCGGTAGAAGAAACTTCGGTTGCGGAAGTCACCAAACTCGAAGAACGAACAATGATATCTCCGATGATCTCATTGAGTTTATCCATCGTGGTATTGGAATATTCTTTTAGTTTTCCGAAAGTTCCGTGATACTCGTTTGTGATTTTTTGAGTCAAGTTACCTGCGGAAATTCTTTCCAAAGCGTCGACAACTTCGTTGAGTCCTACGTTACTCACTTCCAAGAGCTGATTGATCGACTGACTGAGATTGAGAAAAAAACCGGTTTTGGAATCCAAAGAGATACGTGTTCCAAAATCACCCTGAGCTGCGCCCGATACGATTCTTTCCACTTCCTCTTGTACGACGAGTTCATTGGTTACATCTGACCATTCCACAACCGAACCCAAACGTTTTCCGCTTCCGTCTATAATCGGATTTGCGATCAAGTTGAAGGATCTGACCCCGATTTTGATCGAAGCACGATGGACACTGGTAAAGTTGCTCAAAAGTCCCCTTTGATGGGCCGGATTTTTATGAAATGAATCGATACTAGAGCCGATCAAACTTTTCAAATTGAATTGAGAAAACTGTTTTTTAATGTCACTCTCTCCATTTTGAAACATGTCGATTACGGCTTTGTTCATATAACGGATGTTAAAATCGTTATCAGCGATCATAATATTCGTCGTTGTACTATCCAAAGCGACTTTGACTCGCGTAAGTTCTTCATTTTCAATCTCTCTTTGTGCGGCGACTTTTCTTTGTTCGGTTACGTCCGCCCATTCCACTACGGAACCGAGTCGGTTTCCGGTTTCGTCGATGATCGGATTTGCGATGAGATCGAATTGTCTTCCACCAATTTCGATTGATGAACGAAATACGTCGGTCAGTTTGCCGAGTAGTCCTCTTTGATGAGCCGGATTTTTATGAAAAGAATCGATGTTTGTTCCCATCAAATTGGAAAGATTAAAATTTCCCAATTGTTTTTTGATATCAGTCTCCGCTCGGCTGAACATGGAACGAATCGCTTTGTTCATATAAACGATATTTAGGTTCGCATCCGCCATCATAATGTTGGTCGTAACGTTATCCAGAGCAACTTTGACACGAGTGAGTTCCTCGTTTTCAATTTTTCTTTGCGAAAGAATTTTATTTTGTTCCGTTACATCCGCCCATTCCACTACGGAACCGAGACGGTTTCCTTTTTCGTCGATGATCGGATTTGCGATGAGATCGAATTGTCTTCCACCGATTTCGATAGAAGACCGAAAGGTCTCCGTCATACGTCCCAACAAGCCTCTTTGATGAGCAGGATTTTTGTGAAAAGAATCGATGTTTGTTCCCATCAAATTGGAAAGATTAAAATTTCCCAATTGTTTTTTGATATCCATCTCCGCTTGACTGAACATGGAACGAATCGCTTTATTCATAAAGACGACGTTCAAGTTGGAATCCGCCATCATAATATTGGTAGTGACGTTTTCGAGAGCCGTTCTCATTCTTAAATATTCCTGTTCGAATTTTTGCATCGTTCCTTGGCCGAATCGACTAAACCAAAAAAGAAGCCCGAGAAGAAAAATCGAAATCGAAGAATATCCCAAGATCATAGTTAAAAAGTTATTGCCATCTCCTCCCGCCAAAGAGGCAAGCTCGGATTCCTTTAAGGTATGGGCTAAGAATCCATTTCTTGCCTTTCTAAATTGTGAAATCTCGGAATAAAAATCGACCTTGGACAGATCCGGGAAGTCGTTTTTGAGGTCGGAGGATGCGGATATCTTTTCTTTGAGTTCGATTGTGGTCGAAAAAAGAAGAGAAATGCTTTTTTCAAACTTACGAACCTCGGGATCCTCCGCCTGTTTGGAAGCTGACAAAAGATTCTTTATCTTTTTCAAACTGGATTCCACCGCTTCCAAATCGGAGGCAAGCGTCTCCCTGCTTTTTCCGATTGAAAAATGAAACGTAAATTCGGCGACCGCTTCTTCCATCCCGAGTAAGGACTCGTTTACAGCGGGAAGAATTCCCAAAATACCATCACTCTCAGTCTTCGTATCGGAAGTCGGCAGTTTGAAATTTTGGACGGATAAGAATAAAAAACCGTTCAGCGCAATTGCCAGACCAATGAAAATTCCTAAGCTTTTTCGAAACATTTGATTTCTCCAAATTCAAAAAGTCTAAAATAATCTCTAACGAATAGAAGCTTCCTTGCTTCTCAAAATCTCCTGATCTCTGACCAGGCCATACAACCCTGGAACATCCAAAATAAAAGCGATCTCGCCGCTTCCTAAAATGGAAGTTCCACTAAAACACTTCACGTTTTTAAAAATCTCCGCCATTGGACGGATTACGGATTGGACCTCTCCGTGAAGTTCGTTTACCACAATCCCGAAAGTTCTGTCCTCATATTCTAAAATTACAATATTCTCTTTATCTAAACTATTTCTTTGAATCGATAAAAAACGGGAAAGGTGAAGGACAGGCACAAGTTCGTTTCTGAGATTCATGGTTCCGGAAGCCGAATCGTCGAGATCGGCTCTGGATTCTACAGTTTCTCTCACCAATTGCATCGGAACTATAAAGTTGGAACCGGAGGCTTTGACCAAAAAACCGTCTATGATCGCAAGAGTGAGGGGCAAACGAATCAAAAAAGAACTTCCCTTGTCTTTCGTAGATTGGATCTGAACCGAACCTCGCAACGATTCTATGTTTCTAAGAACGACGTCCATTCCGACCCCGCGGCCAGAAAGATTTGTAACCTTTTCCACCGTAGAGAAGCCTGGTTGAAAGATGAGGGAATAAATTTCGGATTCCGTAAGAATCTGGTCTTTACCAATCAGACCTTTGGCGGTTGCCTTACTTACAATTTTCTCGGCGTCCAAACCTTTACCGTCGTCGGTAATCGAAATGAGAATACTTCCGGTTCCGTGACTTGCTTGGATCTGAAGTTTTCCCGCAGGCGGTTTTCCTTTTCGAATCCGTTCTTCCGAAGTTTCGATTCCATGATCGAGTGCGTTGCGAAGAATATGCACCATCGGATCCGCGATTTTTTCGATCACGGATCGATCGAGTTCTGTTTCGCCACCAAAAATTTCCAACTCAACTTGTTTGTTCAATTCCTTGGAAAGATCTCGAACCACTCGTTTGTATTTTTCAAAAAGATCCGAAATCGGAACCATACGCAAGCTCAGAGCATATTCTCGGATCTCGCTCACGAGTCTGTAAAGGGATTCCGAACTTTCGATCAACTGGGTATCTTCGGAATCGATGATCTTTCTACTTAAGTTTGCTTCCTGCGTGATCAATTCTCCCACGAGGCTGATCAGGGCGTCTATTTTGGCGGAATCGACACGTAAGGTTTTCGTCTGCATCCGAAGTGTTTCGGATTCTTGCGTCGTTTCCTTGAACTCGGGAAGTTCTTCGGAAAGTCCCGGAGCTATCCGAGAAGTCGACAAACCGGTCCTAAGATTTTGAATTTCTTCGGCTTTAAGAGCTTTCTGAATTTCAAGAGCACTAAGATAGGCTTCTTTTCCCAAAGGAAAATCTTTACAGTTTTCATCAAAAAGTTCGAGATCGCAGAAAGGAGGGAGGATTTTAATATAACTTCCCTGTTTTAAGAATTCAAGCGTGGAATGAATTTCTTCTCCATCGGAAGCGGATTCATAGGAAATTTCAAAACCAAGATAAGAATGTTCGGGATTGAACTCGGCCCAATTCGGAATCGATTCCGGATAGATGTAGAGGTGTTTGATTTTACCGGACTGGGAAAGATATTTCAGAAACGTGTAAGTATCCATTCCGGATTCAAAAAGATGAAGGTTCGGAATGAGGGTGATCTGCCAATGCGCCGAACTCGAAACAACCCCCAACTTGGGTTCTGTCGAAGAATTCTTTGTATCGTTCTTCGATTCTAGATTTGTTTCCGAAAGGGAAGCAGCGAGAGTTTCCGAGAGTAATTTTTTTGCAAGAACGGTCAACTCGGCTTGTTTTCGCGATGCCTTCGAATCTAAAACCAAGGTGTCCGTTACGTTCTCCACCATATTCTTAATGTGATCGCACGCTAAAAAAAGAAATTCGATTCCCTCTTTGGTCAGAACCTGTTTTCCCGATCGGATACGATCCAGTAGTGTTTCCACTTCGTGAGTGAACTTTTCGATCGGCTCGTAACCGAACATGCCGGAGGTTCCTTTGATCGTATGAATCGCACGAAAGACGGAATGAATACACTCAGAATTTTTAGGATCTTTCTCTAAAACCAGAAGGTTCGATTCCATAGAAGAAAGGAGTTCTAAGGATTCGGAAACAAACGTGTCTCTTACTTCGGATAGGTCCATTTTCAATCCTTGCCCATTCCGTATTGAAAGGAGAATTCTTTTAGATCTTCTTTTTGAAGTTTGATCTTATCCCTTAAAAAACCTGTTAAACCGTAGAGATCGATGAGTTTTAAAACGGCGTGACTGTGATTGACAAAACGAATCGTGAATTCTTTTTTCCGAGCTTCCTTTTTTAGCGCCAAAAGAATTTGTAAACAGGAGGTATCCAATTTTGAAACTCGGGAAAGGTCTATTTCCAAAATCGAATTCGTATCCTTCAAAATCGGATCCAACGTTTCTTTCAAAGAAAGGGCGTCGTAAATCGTCAATTCTCCCTCGATCCAAATTTTTAAACCTGAAACTTGAGAGTTATCGGACCGAAAAATTACGGATTCTTTTTTAAATTCGAATGCCATATCGTTTAGGGTAGAAGTTTGTGGATCGTTTGCACCAGCTCTTCGGGTGAAAACGGTTTTGTAAGCCAAGCCCTGGCTCCCGCGGCAAGACCGGCCGTTTTCACGTCTTCTTGGGATTCAGTGGTTAACATGATGATCGGAGTGAATTTGTTATTCGGATCTTTTTTGAGCTCTTTTACAAATGTAATTCCATCCATATTCGGCATATTCATATCGCTGACGATCAGATCTACTTTATCATTTTGTAATTTATCCAATCCGTCTTTTCCATCCACCGCCTCCACGATTTGAAACTCGGAATTGCTAAGATGAAGATTTAAAATCTTCCTAAAAACGGCGGAATCGTCGACGATGAGAATTCGTTTCATTCCAATCTCCTTATTAAATTAACGGTAAAAAAATTTCAGCGAGTACACAAAGACTGATGTCTTCGGAAGTGTGATCGTTTGCGTTGTGGATAAAAAAAAGCCCACTGTGTTTTCGAACGATGTGATCCACGGCCGTTAACCCCAATCCAAGTCCGAATTTTTCCAAGTGAGAAACGTTTTCCACAGGAGGATAGATTCTAAAAAAGGGCTGAATCACAAGTTGTTCGAATTTTTCGGGAATTCCACCGTAAGGTCTTGCATCCACCCGATTTTTGAACGTGATACAAAAATATCCCTGATTGATATTGGCAAAGATATCGATAGGTGCGTTCACCGAGGAATATTTGTACGCATTCAGAAAAAGTTCCTCCAATGCCAAAGTCAGGATCGATAGGTTGACCTTGACTTTGTATTCTCTTTTCAAAAGAGGGAGATTGACCGTGATCTTTTTCGAGAGCAGAAAAGTTTTTAATTCTTCGGGAAGGAATCGGATCTGATCCAAGATCTCATTCGTTGAAAGAACAAGCGGATCCAATTCCTTGTCTATAAGATTGAGGAGTTTTTCCAAACCCAAGAGCATATTCTTCGTGATTCGATTATTTGTCAGAAGAAGATCCAGAATCTCTTTATCCACTTCGTAATGATTTCCATCGAGAACCTTTACCGAGTCTACCATATCGAGCAGACTTGTCATGGCGCCGATTCCGCTTCCTTGGGAAAGGGAAGTTTTTAGACTGTAGATAGATGTTTTTTCAAAGGATTCGCTGTCGGATTTACGAATTGTTTCTTTGTAGGTAAGCCACTCCAATTGACTGCGAAGTTTTTGACTTTCGATATCGGCCAAATTCTCTTCCATTCTTTTCAAATGACAATAGTTCAGCGCCTTTTGTAGAGTTTTGATAAAAACATCCGGATAGATCGGCTTGAGGATATAATCGAAAACGCCGAGTTTCATAATCTCGATGATTTTTTCGGAACGATCGATTGCAGTTTGAACAAGAACGACCGCATTCGGATGTGATTCCTTTAGTTTGATTAAAAAAGAAGCTCCGTCCATTACGGGCATCATTAGATCCAAAATAAAAAGAGAATACTTTTGATTTTCGATCATCTTCAGAGCTTCCGCTCCATTTACGGCTAACTCGTGTTTGACGCCGATTTCGTCGCAAAGACTTTCCAGGAGAATGCTGTTTTCCTGTTTATCTTCAATGATCAGAACGGGATCGTTCGGAATGCTATGAAGTGAGGTCTTCTTTTTCAATTCTGTTTCCAAATGTTCGCTCCTTCTGAATTTCAACTAAGATAGACTTCAATTTATCAAGGGAGAATGGATTTTGGATCGTATAATCCGGAAAGAACGGAAGTAATTCTTCCCGAAACGGAACCGGAATATCCGCGGTGTCCAAAAGAACAAGAGCCCTGTTATTGGATTCTTCCATCAGCCACGTCCGTAAAACTTTGACGATCCCTATGTCCTCCAAGAGGAGATGTGTATCATATAGTAAAATTTTGTGAGAATCGAGGCTTTTTTGCGAAATTGTTGAAAAATCTTCCGGGGAACGGAGTGCGATGAACCTTTGGGAATGAATCGTGAAGTAACGTTCGATCGCAGAATCAAAAATCCGATCTCGAATCGCGATTAAGATCAAAGAAGATTTTAATCCTTCCGGATATTCGACTTCGGGACTTTGATTTTTGCTCCCAGGATTGGACGGAGATGTTTCGGAAACAAGGGGGCGCTCGACGGGAATGCGAGGAAGAAGCAACGAGAAGGTAGTTCCGCTTCCGATCTCGCTCTCAACCTGGATGGATCCTCCGTGTGCGTCGATGATTTTCTTTACAATGGGAAGACCGAGTCCGCTTCCTTCGAACTCACCTTGATTTTCGCCTTTGATTTGATAAAAGGTATCAAAAATTTTGGACAGTTCCGATTCGTGAATTCCGATTCCCGTATCTTTTACAATAATCTGATATTGGTCGTCGATTTTTCTGAGGCTTACAAAAACTTCCCCCGGAGGTCGAGTAAATTTGATGGAATTTCCTAAGAGGTTCAAAAGGACTTGTCGGATCCGTTTTGGGTCACCGTTCATTTCGTATTCATCCGATTCCGGATGAACTTCAAAAGAAATTTGAATTCTTTTGGTAATCGCTTCGCCCAGAATGATTTCAATCGAAGTAGAAATTAGATTTTTAAGATCGAACTCTGTCCGGTTTAGAACCAGTTTTTCTGCCTCAATCCGTGAAACGTCCAAGATATCATTGATTATATTGAGCAGGTGAACCCCGGAATGAAAAATCAAATCCTTGTATTTGTTCTCTTTTTCCATTTCATCGGGCAAATGCATCAGTCTTGAAAAGCCGATTATTGAATTTAGGGGGGTTCTCAATTCGTGACTCATGTTCGCTAAAAATTCAGACTTGGTTTTACTTGCTTTTTCAGCTTTTTCCTTTTGCAAAATCAATTCTTCGGTTCTTTCTTGGACGAGAACTTCTAACTTTTCCCTGTGAATTTTCAATTCTTCTAATATATTTTTTCTTTCCAAAAAAACGCTGATCAGGTCGATAAAGGTTCTTATCGTGAATATTTCCTCTTTTACCACTTGTGTGGTCTTAAAATTCTCGAATCCAGCAAATCCGAACCATTCATTGGATACAAAAAGTGGTATCAAAGTAATCGATTGAATCTGTCTATCGTCAAAAAAAATTCTTTCCGACTCTGAAAATTCTCGAATGGCGCCTTGCAGATAACCCCCCGAGGAAAAAATTTTTTTCCAACGAGAGTGATTTTTAGTATAAGAGATCAGTTTGGTGAGAGGGGTTTTAGTCGCTTCGATCGAAGGATCCACGACCTCCAAAAAGAGCTCCGCTTCGTCTTGGCTTTCTGTATTTTTAAAAAGATAAAGTCTCTCCGAATCCACAAAAACCAAAAATTGCTCCATAGCATATTTTAGAATTTTGATTTCGGTCGATGTTGAGAGTAGAATTTGTGTGGCCGCTGTGATTCCCATCTCCAAACGAAGACGTCTTGTGGCGAATTCTCCTTTTTTAACTTTTTCTGTGATGTCTCTTTGGATGGATATGTAATAGAGAATGTTACCTTCTCCGTCCCGTATCGCGGATATATGCCATTCTACGTTGTAAGAATTCCCATCTTTTCTGTAGTTGATGGTTTCTCCGGAAAAATCATTTCCGGATTGGAGAGCCTTTTTGAGGTTCACCATCATCTTACGGTTTGTGAGCGGGCCTTGGAGAATACGAGGGGTTTGACCGATCAGCTCCTGCAATCGATAACCTGTCATTTTACAGAATGCAGGATTTGCAAAAACAATCCTCGGACCGGGGGAATCTAAAAGAGCATCGGTAACTAAGATCGAATCTGAAATCTGATTTACCAGAATTTCATAAAGTTCTTGCGAAAGCTCAAAGTTTTTCAGGTCGCGTTCCACGGCCCGCAAACATCTCTAAAGTTATAAAAAGATCAATACTTTTCTTTTCTCATCTTAAGGGAATGGTTTTCTGAATGCGAAAAAAATCAAAATAATCATTTTTTATAATAAAAAACACTGCTTGAGGAGTGTTTCAATCTGCCAGACCAGAAAACCATCGATTTTCTATGTCACCCAAAAGCGACTTCTTTAGGCGAGCAGATTGGTCGGTAGTTTGAAATTCATCGAATCTTCTCTGGATCCAGGGAATAAATCTACGACTGCGTCCGGGTAGAATGTTTTTAATTTAGAAATTATTTCGTCGACGAGGACCTGGGGCGTGGACGCTCCGGCGGTCAACCCCAATATTTTAATTTCGTTATTCTGAATATACTCTTTGGAAAGATCATCAGCCCCTGTCACTTTGAAAGAATGCGGTTTGGACTTTTGAGCCAGTTGTAAAAGCCTTAAAGAGTTGGAACTGTTATCGGCGCCGATTACGAGCATCGCGTCGATCTTTTCCATCATTTCGGAAACTGCTTCCTGTCTTTCTGTGGTCGCGTAACAAATATCATCCTTAGCAGGATGTTCTACAAAAGGAAACGTTTTCGAGATCTGTTCGACCACGTTTCTTGTGTCGGCGACTGACAAAGTCGTTTGCATTAAATAAGTGAGCGGTTTTTTCGGATCGATTTTTTCTTTGAGTTGAATTACGTCTTCGGCAGATTCTACAAGAAACATTTCCGCTTCTCCCATCGTTCCGATCGCTTCGTCGTGTCCCTCGTGTCCGATGTAGATGATCTGGTGTGTGTCTTTGATTCTTCTTGCCTTACGATGTACCCGAGTCACGAGCGGACAAGTCGCGTCTCCAATCTTCATTCCGCGATTTTTAGCGGCTTCGACAACGGAAGGCGCGACGCCGTGGGCGGAGAATACGACCGTGGCTCCGTCCGGGGCTTCTTCGAGGTCGTTGATAAATAAAATTCCTCTTTTTTTCATGTCCTCCACAACTCTTCGGTTGTGGACGATCTCTTTACGAACGTAGATTTGCTCCGCCGCGTTTGCCTGAACCTGTTCCACATAAGAGATCGCATACTTCACACCGGCGCAAAATCCTCTGGGGTTGGCTAAATAGATCTTTTCTAACATGATTTCTCCGTTCGATTACCATTCTTCGAAACCGCCAGTGGGCAAA
>NZ_JAFFPU010000003.1:27500-110218 GCF_016919175.1 Leptospira ainlahdjerensis
CTTTGAAAAAGAAATTGAATATGATACAAATCTAAAAGACCTTTCTTCTCAGTTGAGCTACTTCCAAATCGAAGAGAAACTTTCCTTTTCCGATCTGTCCTCTCTGAATATCGAAAAATACTTTCTGGAAAACGAATTTAGAATTCTTGGTTTGAAGGGTTCTTTAGAATCCTTTGCAACGGAAAATCCGGAATACAAATCTTTTCTTACGAGTGAAAAAAGACTCAAAGAATCTGCAAAGTTAAGCAAACTTTCTCTCCTCCCTGAGACCGAAGTTTTTGTTTCCTATATGAATCGAAGAAATCAAAATTTCGCGATCGATCGTGGTCCTCTGGACTACCGCGTGACGGATACCACCGAATACAGAGGAGATCTTTTTAGTTTCGGAGTCAACGTAAGGATTCCCGTTTGGTCCGCGCTCAAATGGGAAAGTATCACAGGCCAGTATGAAAGAGAAGCGGATGCCGGAAAAGAATCCGCTGAAAAGGTCAAGATGCAGGTGATCTCGGAGTTGCATCGGAACGTAGAACTCATCCGCGGTTACGAGAAACAAATTGAAATTCTTCAAAAAAAATTGATTCCGGAATTGGAGAGGGTGGTACGAGCCAATGCTTCCCTCTATGTTCCGGGAAAAGCGAGCCCACAGGATATTCTTATAACTCAGGTGGAAGTGATCAACGCACAGATCCGTAAAGAGGATTTGATCGAAAGAAAAAACGAATCGATCTTAAACGTGCTTCGAATCCTAAGTCAAATTTATTCCGAACCAAACGATGGAACCCATTCCGGTCATGAAAAAGAAGGAGCTCGTCTATGAAATTCTCATTTCGTTTAACAATGTCAGTCCTTCTGATTTTGGTTTTAGTTTGGAACTGTACCAAACAAAAGGAAATTTATTATTGCCCGATGCACCCGACGTATACTTCCGATCGTCCCGGGACCTGTCCGATCTGCAACATGGATCTAGTAAAAAAGGATCACGGAGACCACGAAGAACACAATTCAAGTTCCACTCCAGGATCGAATACGACGGATTTTCCGGATTCAGCAAAAGTATCTTCTGCATCGCAAAAACCCAATTCCCCGGAAGTAAAGAATGTTTTAGAAGATTCTTTCTCCAACCGAGAACTCTTTCTTTCCTCGGAAAAACAACAGTCAATCGGAATCAAAACGGAGCTTGTCCTACGAAGGGATCTGACAAAAAAAATCTCCGCTTATTCTACTGTAGCCTATGATCCCGAGTTGTATACAGCGCTGACGGAATACAAAGAAATGCTTCGATCCCGGGAATTTTTTCCCGATACGGGATCGTCTCTGAGCGGTCAGAATCTTCAGATCCGTTTGAGACAATTAGGACTTTCCACGGATCAAATTCGTCTTTGGACTTCAGGAAAAAGAGATCCTTCAGAACTCATCTTGGGAGGAAAGTCCGGAAGAGCTCATATCTATTCGCAAATTTATGAATCCGATTTTTCTTCAGCTCATGTCGGTTTAAAAATTTTGTTCAAAACAAACGTTTATCCTGAGACAACTTTCCGCGGAACGATTCGTAGTATCGATACGATCCTGGATAAGAACAGTAGAACCCTTCGCCTTCGAAGCGAAGTGGAAGATAGACAACAAAAACTCAAACCGCAAATGTTTGGAGATCTGGAAATTCAGATTCCTCTAAAACAAACACTGAGCGTGCCGACTTCTGCGATTTTAGATACGGGAACTGATAAAGTCGTTTATGTTCAAACGGGACCGGATCGTTTTTTGGCGACTCAGGTGAAGACCGGATTGAGTATCGGAGCTTGGACTGAAATCAAAGAAGGATTGAAGGAAGGGGAAAGGGTTGTCTCGGAATCCACTTTCCTAATCGATTCCGAAGCAAGAATCCGCTTCGGCTCCACGTTACACAATCATTGAGGTCGTCATGATTCAGAACATCATTCGTTTTTCAGTAAATCATAAATTCCTAATTCTTTTAGTGACGATCGGCTTACTTTTAGGATCGGTCGTATCCTTAAAAAACATTCCTTTGGATGCGATTCCGGATCTTTCGGATACGCAGGTGATCGTTTATTCTCGTTGGGATCGAAGCCCTGACATCTTAGAAGATCAAGTCACGTATCCGATCATCACCTCACTTTTAGGAGCTCCTAAGATCAAAGCAGTTCGCGGCTTTTCGGATTTCGGTTATTCGTATGTCTACGTCATCTTTCAGGATGGAACCGATATCTACTGGGCCAGATCCCGTGTGCTCGAATATCTCACTCGAATTCAATCCAATCTCCCGGAGGGAGTGAAGGTTGAATTGGGTCCAGACGCAAGTTCGGTAGGCTGGGTTTATCAGTATGTTCTGACGGACACGACCGGAAATTCTTCCCTTTCCGATCTAAGAACCTTTCAGGACTTTAAGCTCAAATATTTACTCAACTCGGTTTCGGGGATTTCCGAAGTCGCATCCATCGGGGGATTTAAAAAACAATACCAGATCACCGTCCAACCGAATGCTTTACGTTCCTATAATATAGATTTCGAAACGTTGGTACGGAAAATCCGGGAAAGCAACCAGGAAACCGGAGGTAGGCTCGTCGAACTTTCAGGTGCTGAATTTATGGTCCGGGGAAGGGGTTATCTTTCTTCTTTGGAAGACATCGAAAATATTTCCCTAGGAACTGACCTGAACGGAACACCGATCCTTTTAAAAAACGTAGCCGCCGTCACTTTCGGCCCGGATATAAGACGAGGAATCGCCGACTGGAACGGAGAAGGAGACGTGGTCGGTGGAACGATTGTTATGCGGCATGGGGAAAACGCGTTAAACGTCATCGAACGACTCAAAACAAAAATAGAATCGATTCAAAAAAATCTACCCGTCGGAACTGAATTGATGGCCGCATACGATCGTTCGGAGTTGATTCAAAACGCAATTTCGACACTTCGATGGAAATTGATCGAAGAGATGCTGATCGTTTCCGCCGTGATCCTTTTGTTTCTCTGGCATTTTCCTTCGGCGATCATTCCGATTCTTACGATCCCGATCAGCGTTTTAATCACGTTTATTCCGATGTATCTATTGGATATAAACGCAAACCTCATGTCTCTTTCCGGAATGGCGATTTCAATCGGCGTTCTTGTAGACGGAGCTATTGTGGAAGTCGAAAATGCGTATAAAAAATTGGAAGAATGGGAAACTTCAGGAAGAATCGGCGACTATCACCAAGTCCGTCTGGAAGCTCTCTTAGAAGTCGGTCCGTCCGTTTTCTTTTCCTTACTCGTCATCGCGGTAGCGTTCTTTCCCGTTTTCGCCCTTGTGGATCAAGAGGGAAGGTTATTTAAACCTTTGGCATATTCAAAAAACATTGCGATGGCGGTCGCGGCCTTGCTTGCCATCACTTTGGATCCAGCCTTTCGAATGCTTTTTACTAGGATGGATCCTTTTGTTTTTAAGAATGCATTTATTTCTAAGATGGCGACGAGTCTGTTGGTCGGAAAATACTATCCGGAAGAAAAACATCCTGTCAGTAAAATTCTGTTTCACTTTTACGGACCGGCCTGCCGCTGGGTTTTGCACAATCCCAAAAAAACGATCTTCACCGGACTTATCTTGGTGGTCCTAACGATACCTGTATATCTGAGTTTAGGATCAGAGTTCATGCCTCCTCTGGATGAAGAATCCCTTTTGTATATGCCGACTACGTTACCCGGAATCGGAGTTGCGGAAGCCCAGAAACTGATGACCGCGATGGATCAAAAACTAAAATCAATTCCCGAAGTAAAATCGGTTTTCGGAAAATCGGGTAGATCGGAAACCGCGACCGATTCCGCTCCGTTTTCCATGATGGAAACCGTAATTCTTCTACATCCAAAAGAAGAATGGAGAAAGGCAGATCGTTTCTACTCTTCCTGGCCTCGGATTTTTCAATGGCCTTTTCTTCCGTTCACATCGGAAAGAATCACCAAAGAAGAGTTGGTAAAAATTCTCAACCAAGAGATGCAATTTCCCGGAGCCACCAACGCTTGGACCATGCCCATCAAAGCCAGAATCGACATGCTCAGTACGGGGATGCGGACTCCGATCGGAATCAAAGTTTTAGGCTCTTCATTGGAGGAGATCGAAAAGATCGGAGTCAACATCGAATCGATTCTCAAAACGATTCCCGAAACGAGGAGCGTGTTTGCCGAAAGAACCGCGGGAGGTTATTATCTCGACGTCGAATTAAAACGAACTAGTTTAGCAAGATATAATATATCCGTGGACGCGGCCCAACAGATCGTAGTATCCGCCATCGGAGGAGAATCGATCACTCAAACCGTAGAAGGCAGGGAAAGATTTTCGGTGAACCTGCGTTATCCGAGAGAACTCAGGGATTCCGTTGAGAAAATGAAATCGATACTCGTCCCAACTGCGACCTTTGGTCATATACCTCTCAATGAAATTGCTGACATTCGAGTAAAAACGGGGCCGTCCATGATCCGAGATGAAAACGGATTTCTCGCCGGCTACGTCTATGTGGATCCATCCACGACGGATATCGGAGGATACGTGGATCGAGCCAAAATAATAGTATCGGAAAAAGTTCGGCTTCCGAGCGGTTATTCCATAGAATGGAGCGGTCAGTATGAGAACATGATCCGAGTTCGGGAAAGAATGAAATACGTCCTCCCACTTACGATTTTTATTATATTCCTTTTATTGTATGCAAATACAAAGTCGTATGCAAAAACATTGATCATTCTTCTTGCGGTTCCATTTTCTTTGATCGGGGCGATCGGTCTCTTGTATATTCTTGACTATCACATCTCGGTAGCGGTTTGGGTGGGGATGATCGCACTCATGGGATTGGATGCGGAAACGGGAGTTTTTATGCTCCTTTATTTGGATCTTTCTTATGAAGACGCAAAGAAAAAGGGAAGGCTGCGCAACCAAGAAGAATGGATAGACGCAGTATTACACGGAGCCGTCCATCGGGTACGTCCTAAGATCATGACGGTGCTCGCCGCCATGATGGGTTTGATGCCGATCCTTTGGTCCCAGAGTACTGGTTCGGATGTGATGAAACGAATCGCGGCTCCGATGGTCGGCGGTCTTGTGACGAGTTTTATCTTAGAATTGCTGGTCTATCCTCCAATCTATCTGCTCTGGAAACAAGGAACACTTTCCTCTCTTCTTAAATTCGGAAATCCGATGGAACAAAGCGGACTCCGAACGGAATCATACTTCCCGGAGACGGAAAAGTTTATTCAGAATGAGGAAGAGACCTCGGATTCGAAAACTGAAAATCTTGTAAGCGAAAATAAAAATCGAAAGAAAAAACATACAAAGAAGGAAAAACCATGATTCAAAAGACAATTCAAATTCTTATCCTAATCGGATTCTTGTCCGCGGCTGCATTGTCTGCACACGAGCACGAAGGCGATCACAAGGACCACAAAGATTCCATGGATAAACACCATGAACACGGAAAAGACGGGGATCATTCCAAACACAAGGAATCCGGGAAAGGAAAAGAGAAACATTCCGGAAAGGAACACGATCATTCTAAGATGAAAGAATCGAAAGGAAAGAAGTAGAAAGCGACCTGCGAAAGCAGAAGGTTTCTTAAAAAGAAGTTTTGAAAATAAAAAAGCCGCCCGAAGGGCGGCTTTGAAACGTAAATTCAAATCAAAATCGTTTAGCCGAATCTGTCGCTTAACAATTTTACTACCTGATCTGGTCTCATGTTCGCCTGAGCCAACATAGCAGAACCACTCTTGGTAAGAATTTGGTTTCTTGTATAATCTACGATCTGCTCCGCCATATCCGCGTCCCTTACACGGCTTTCAGCAGCGACCATATTCACATAACTGGATTGTAATCCTTGAGAAGTGATTTCCAGACGATTGTAGTAGGCACCCAGATCGGCTCTTTGTTGATTTACTTTGGAAATCGCCGTGTCCAAAATTCCGATCATCGCATTCGCACTGGATGGAGAGGAAAGGGCCTGTTTTTTTCCATTCGTCATCAATTGCAAACCGGTAGCGTTCATCGAATCGATAAAGATGTCCAGTTTTTCATTCTGGTTAGGACCAACCTGAAGTTGAATCGGCTTATTCGATTGTTTCGAATGGTCGCCAGAAAGAGGTTTGATTCGATTGAACTCGGCGGATTTTCCGATTCGATCGACTTCCTCGATCAATTGATCGACTTCCAGTTGAACCAATTTACGGTCTTCGTTGGAATAGATTCCATTTGAAGTTTGGATGGAAAGTTCTCTAAGCCTCTGTAGAATGTTGTTCACTTGTTCCAGAGTTCCTTCCGTAACCTGAATAAAGGAAACCCCGTCCATCACGTTTCGTTCCGCTTGCGCGAGGCCGCGGATCTGAGTCCGCATCTTTTCTGACATGGCAAAGCCCAAGGCGTCGTCTCCGGCACGATTGATTCGTTGCCCGGTGGAGAGTTTCTCCATGGTCTTATCCAATTCTTTATTCACGCTCTTGAGTACATTGTTTGTACGGAGCGCACTTATGTTGTGATTGATGATCATTGTCACAACCTCCCTGTATCGTGTTGCCCGGATCCGTCCGGGCCGAAGTTTTGGGGCAAAAATTGCCTTTGTTGATCCACTGCGAACTTCCACTCTGTTTGGAACGGAGGTGAAAGTTTTTTTATTTTTTTCCTAAAGTCTTATTCGGAGGGAGCCGAACTTAAGTTTAGAGAAGTTTTGCCAAAATACTATCCGCACCACTTCTTGAAAGCAACTCTTTTCCTCCCTCATCTAAAAAAATCCTTTCCTTTCCATTGCCTTTTCCGAATGTTTTGATCGTATTTTGTCTCATCCTCGAATTGAGGATTTCGGAAACGAGTTTAAGAATAATGAAAATTTATACAAAGAAAGGGGACTTCGGTCAGACGTCCCTGGCGACGGGAGCAAAGGTTACCAAATCCGATCGAAGAGTGGAATTGTATGGAACAGCCGATGAACTCAATTCTACAATTGGGGTCGTAAAATCTTTTTTGTCCGATGGAAGCGCTCTCCATTCTCCCTTGGAAACGATTCAGAACTTGCTTTTCGAGCTCGGATCGGAACTGGCCGGCTTTCGTCCCAAAGAAGAATCCTGTATTTTAGAAGAGGACATTTTGTTCCTCGAAAAGCAGATCGATCAGATGCAGGAAAAATTAACTCCGCTAAAAAAGTTTATTCTACCGGGTGGAACTAAGGCTTCTTCCTTCTTACATATTTCAAGAACGGTTTCGAGAAGACTGGAAAGAGAAATGGTTCGTTATAAGGAAGAGGGACTGGAAATTCTTTCTCCTCCGATGATTTTTATGAATCGTCTCTCCGATTATTTTTTTGTCGCCGCACGTTATGCGAACTTAGAGGAAAACATTCAGGAACCGACATGGACCTCCAGAGCAAAAGTTTAAGTTCTCATCCGAAATCCCTTTCGATTCTTTTTCTAACGGAAACGTGGGAGCGCTTTAGTTTTTACGGAATGCGAGCACTGCTTGTTTTATTTTTAACGAAGGTATTTCATTATTCCGATTCGACAGCTCAAAGTATCTACGGCTATTATATCGGACTTGTGTATCTTACTCCTTTGATCGGAGGTTATCTCGCGGATCGATATCTCGGCTTTAAGGTATCGATCTATCTCGGGACAACCCTTATGATGTTCGGACATCTGAGCCTCGCCTTTGAAACAAAACCGTTTTTCTTTTTAGGACTCGCGTTACTCATTATCGGAGTCGGTTTTTTTAAACCGAATATATCGACGGTCATGGGAAGAATCTACGAAGAAGAAAACAAGAATCACATGAAAGATTCGGGTTTTACGATTTTCTATATGGGAATCAATCTCGGAGGTTTTTTAGGTCCGATTTTTTGCGGATACTTTAGCGCTACCTTCGGTTGGGGATACGGTTTTGGAGTCGCGGCCTTCGGAGTCTTTTTTGGAATTCTCATTTTTCTTTTTGGACAGAAAATTTTTCCAAAAAGTGTGTTCGAACCCGGCAAAAAGAATCATTTGAATCAATCCAAAACACCACCCCCTCTGACTAAAGAAGAAAGGGAAAGAGTTGCGGTGATTTTTATCTTTGCAACCTTTATGATTATCTTCTGGGGAGTCTTCGAGCAGATCGGGTCTTCGATGAATCTTTTTATCGATCGCCATGTGGATCGAAACCTTTTCGGATATGAAATTCCAACTCCTTTGTTTCAATCCTTAAATCCGCTTTTAATTCTTTTGTTCGCGCCGTTAGTCGCTTCGTTTTGGACCTTTCTTTCAAAGAGAAATTTAAAACCGGATACTTCCACGAGATTTGCTTACGGCTTTGTTATATTAAGTTTCGGTTATATCACCTTAATCGGAGCCACTTATGACTTCAAGCTTGGAAGTAAAATTTCGCCGCTTTGGCTTCTTCTAATGGTCACTCTGATTACGATCGGAGAATTGTTTACTTCCCCCGTTGGTTTATCTCTCGTTACCAAGTTAGCACCGAATCACCTCGGCGGTTTCTTGATGGGTGTTTGGTTTATCTCCAGTTTTTTTGGAGGAATTCTTACAGGAAAGTTGGGCGGGCTTATGAGTACGGAGAGTTTTCCCGCCTTTTTTGGAATGTTTGCAGGGCTAGCGCTTGCGGGAAGTTTCATTCTTTATTTGGCAAGAAAAAGGTTTCAGGCTTGGATGCATGGCGGCGATCTTTAGATGTCGACCCTTCCCTGTTCTTGAAAAAACATTAGGAGGTTCTTATGTTTAAAATTCTATTTACTACGATTTGGATTCTTTTTTTATTTCAGAACGAAATTTCTGCGGATCCTTTTTCCGATCTTCTTAAGGACGATTTTGAAACCGGTCAGACTCTTCTGATCAAAAATTCAGTTTTTCAAAAACTGGGTGGAAAATCAAAAGACCCAAAGGTGATCGAAATTACGAAAAATACGATTCCTTGGGCGATCATGGAAGGTTTGGCTCCGGAAGCGGTAGCAGAATTAATTGTTAACCAATACTACGTTTCACTCGCGGGATTACGTTTTACGGAATCGGAAGACGCCATTCCTGCACTTGCAAAACAAAAACTCTCCGAAAAGGACTTTGTATTTGTCTCTCTGTTCGTAAAAGAGACGGATCAAGCTGGAATTCGAGAAGAGATTAGAAACGTATTTTTATCGACGGCTCTCAAATCTCGTTGGGACGGTTTTTCCGTTTTGGCTGGGGGAAGGGCTTTGATCGCGGGAAAGAATGTGGGAATTCCTGAAAACAGATTGGCTTCTCGGATCTTAGGTATGTTTCCTTCGAAAGGAGGTTCTTCTCCGTTTGAAAAAACGGACTCCGCGTTTCGACAAGCTATATTTTTTAATCCGACAAATGACCGTTACACTCTTGCATCTGATCTTCTTGCCCAACTGAAAGTTTTACATTCGGGAACAAAGAGTAAATCTCTGGATTCGTGGACTGCATCGATCGCGACCGCACGCGCATTGGATAACGGACTGAATTCGGCCGGAGAAATTGTGATCGGTGATAGGCCGAAATTCGGTTTTGAAGAGAATATCCCGGAGCCACCACTAGTCCCGGAAGTAGAACCCGATACGCCTGTAGCTCCAGGAAAGTCCGATTGGGAAGTATTACGTTCTTCGAATTTACTTTCCGTGATTAAAGAGTGGCAGGGAACTCCTTATTATTGGGGCGGAACTTCCAAAAAAGGAGTCGATTGTTCCGGGTTTACATTTAGTTCTCTCACGGATTTTCGGGTCGGGGTTCCAGCAAAAATCGTCCCACGTTTAGGGAGGGATCAGGCAAAGTCGGGAAGTCCTGTTGCACATAAAGACCTTCGAGTCGGGGATCTCATTTTCTTTTCGGCCTCTCCAAACCAGAGTAAAATTACGCATGTTGGACTCGTGATTTCGGAAAAAGAATTTTCTCATGCGTCTTCCACAAGAGGTGTGGTGATTGATAAAATTTCTATGAAATGGTGGATCGATCGTTACGTAACTTCAAGGAGAGTTTTTAAGAAGGTAAGTCCTTAAATACATTGAGTCAACCTTTGGTTTGAAATAAAAAATCGAAAAGTGGAGATATGTTTGAATTACTTAATTCGAGAGAAAGACTCATCTTTCTGTTTCCCTTTTAATCAAAAGGTTTTCGTGCTTTTTTTACAAAGCAAATACTTCTTTATAAAGAGCTGTCTTTTATTTTTAGAGAAATAGAGGTTTAGTTTTTAGGAGAAACTTATTTGTTTTTTAAGAATCATACCAGTCGCGGTAATCTAAGACAGAGAAAAGATGAGATGGATCGCATTCTAATTTTCGACTGATTCGATTTTCGGGGAAATCGAGGTGGAGGATGTATCTGTAGTTTCTATGAAATGTGGGAGCTCCCTCATTCATAGTTCGTACGATAGAACTTCCGACTCCAATCTCATCCAACCAAAGAAGGTAATTGAAAAGATAGCAACGAGACACACCATGCGCTTGCGCCAAAACTCCGAGAAAAGACCAGGTGGCTGTTCCTACTCGAACATTCATTCGTCTCATTTCCGTTCTTCCCAAACTGGGTTGATACAACGTCTTCCCGGCCTTCTTCCCCAAATGTTGAATGGAAGTCAGGTATTTCCCATACCTTCTCAGAAGAATGGGAATTCTCTTCGGAAGCATTCTTCTTTCTCTTTCCTCATAACGAGACAAAGTGGAATTCGGTATGAGCAAAGTCACGACTTCCGTTTTGTTTTCATTGAGAATGGAACGAATCTCTTTCTCGGAATTTAAAAGTAATGTGGCCATACATCAAACGGTTCCTGTAAAGAAACCTTCGGAACTTAATTTTTCAAAAAAAACAAACGCCTAAAAAAAAACTTCAAAATGTATCGACTACCTCTGAAAATCTAAATTTTTTCGAAAAAATTTTCCTTATAAAAAAGAAATCATATAAAACAAAAGAATCGGAATCCGCAAAGCACAATCGTAAGAATTGATTCCATAAGAA
This sequence comes from Leptospira ainlahdjerensis, assembly GCF_016919175.1. GTDB lineage: Bacteria > Spirochaetota > Leptospiria > Leptospirales > Leptospiraceae > Leptospira > Leptospira ainlahdjerensis. Next base: position 38,454 of record NZ_JAFFPU010000003.1, read on the forward strand.
ACAAGCGCCAGAGCATCCCGAAGGATCGATCTTACAAAAAGAAAATGGAGAGATTATTCCAAAATTCGAACCTCGGTGCTCCAATAGAACAATCAGGATCTGTTTTAAGAATGTTCAAGGACCGTTTTTTCAGGGAATAAGGGAAAAAAATTGTGAGAACTCCTAACCCCGCGTTTTGATTGTGAGTTTTTTCAAGCCTCACTTCAACGATTTTCTTCGAGGTATTAGGACAGGCACTTATTCTTTTAAATTGAGTTCTTCGACGATCTCTAAAAGAATTTTAGTTTTTTCCATCGGATTCGGATCGACTAAAATTTCCTGCTTTTTGGAGAATTCAAAATTGAGAATGGAGGCAATGAAGTCGATTGGAAACGGATGAGTCATGAGTTCGTTCATTCTTAAAATAAGATCCTCTCCCGCGCCTTCGGAAAGAAGAATTCTTTTCGTCATAAAAAGAAGCTTTTCAAAACTTTTCTTAAAGCCTTCGTCTTTTAAATATTCAAAATCGGGTTCGATCTTTTCGATCCTCGCTACCCGAAAAGGTTCTACGGTTTCATAGTCTATGAGTTTTGCGATTCCTTTGCCTTCTAAGAGAATATTGGATCTTCCATCGGGAAGTGGATCTCTTCGAATGATCTTTCCCCAACCAAAAACGGTTTCGATTTCCGGATGTTTCGAAGGGGCTCTGGATTTCGCGGGAAGAATGGGAGCGACGGCCAATTCTTCTCCGGATTCCATACAATAATCCAACATCAATCTGTAACGGGGTTCAAAGATATGGAGAGGTAGGTAAGTCCCAGGGAATAGAATGATTTCCGGCAAAGGAAAGATAGGGACAGTAGTAGTTGACACGGGAAGGATACTATAGCGGCTTAGAGAGAAACCGTAAATCAAAATCCAAAGGCTTGGCAGAATTTGTATTATCTGGATCGAAATCGTTTTCAAACTTCCACTGAAAAACTAAAAGACTTAAGAATCATCGTAATCGGTGATTTTATTTTGGATGAATATCTGATTGGTGAAGTAAATCGGATTTCTCCGGAAGCCCCCGTTCCCGTTGTCTGGGTGAGAAAGGAAAAGATTACTTTAGGGGGGGCAGGAAACGTAGTCAAAAATTTATCGAGTTTGGGAGTGAAATCCGTCGTCCTCGGAAGAGCTGGAAAAGACGAAAAAGCGAAAAGTCTTTTAGAACTTCTTACGAATGAAAACACGGACCGAGAAAAAAACTTTCTTCTTCAATCCGAAGAGGTTCCGACGATTCTCAAAACAAGAGTGATAGCGGGGCACCAACAAGTTTGCAGAATCGATAAAGAAGAATTAAAGCCGATCACAAAAAAAGAAGAAGATCTTCTCATCGAAGTATTCTTAGATAGAATCGATTCTTCCGACGCGGTCATCCTTTCCGATTACGATAAGGGAACCTTGACTCCGAGACTCATTCAAGAAATTTCCAAAATCTGCTTGGATAAAAAAAAGATCGTTACGGTCGATCCGCAGGTGAGTCATTTTTTTCTCTACAAGGGCGTGAGCATTCTCACTCCGAATCATCACGAAGCGGGAAAGGCGATCGGAAAAAAACTCGAGACGGATTCCGAAATTCTTCAAGCCGCGCAAGAAATCACCGAAAAACTTTCTTCTCCTTCTCTTATGATCACAAGGGGAGAAAAGGGAATGAGTCTGTATCTGACTTCTAAAAAAGAAATCTTTCATATTCCTACGGTCGCAAGAGAAGTCTTCGACGTCACAGGAGCGGGGGACACCGTGATCAGCGCTTACACCGCCTATCACGCGGCGGGACTCAGCGAGTTAGACGCAAGTGTCGTCTCCAATGCCGCCGCGGGAGTCGTCGTCGGAAAACTCGGTGCCGAAACCGTAACTCCGGAAGAATTAAAAACTTCTCTTCAAGCAATGGGAACCTTTCAGAGTTAGAATATGGATTTGAAAAATCATATCGTTCCTTGGGAAGAAGTTGCTTCCTTTTCCGATCAGATTCGAAATTCAAAAAAAATCGTTTTTACAAATGGATGTTTTGATCTCGTTCATCGAGGACATCTCACCTATCTTTCTCAAGCGAGAGAACTGGGCGATTTTCTCTGGATCGGACTGAACGGGGACTCGTCTGTAAAAAGGCTCAAAGGGGATCACCGCCCCGTCGTTTCCGAAGAAGATCGAGCCATTCTTCTTGGAAACCTCCGATTTGTGGACGCCGTCACAATTTTCAACCAAGACACACCGTTAGAGCTCCTACGTTTGGTCCGACCTGCGATTCACGTAAAGGGTGGAGATTACAAAATCGAAGATTTACCTGAAACCCCTGTGGTTCGAGAATTCGGAGGTGAAGTCAAGATCTTGCCTTTTGTGCCCGGAAAATCCACTTCACTTTTGATAGAGAAAATCCTGAAACTCTAAAACTTCGTCTTCTCATTTTTTTGGAGACAGAATTCCGAGAAATTCCTGTTTGAATTTCTGGAAACTCCCAAAACTCTGTTCTGAAAGGCGGGAATGGAAGTTGTCGAGAACTAAGTTTATCTTTGTAACCGGAGGGGTGAGTTCCTCACTTGGAAAAGGGGTCACCGTAGCGGCTCTCGGATGTCTTTTGGAAAGTAGAGGATATACGGTTTCCCTCCAAAAGATGGATCCATATATCAACATCGATCCGGGAACTATGAGTCCCTATCAGCACGGGGAAGTTTACGTTACCGCGGACGGAGCCGAGACCGATTTGGATCTTGGTTACTACGAACGTTTTACCCATTCCAAACTCACACGAAAGAATTCGGTTTCTACCGGACAGATTTATAATACTGTAATTCAAAGAGAAAGAAAAGGAGACTACCTCGGTCGGACCGTTCAGGTAGTTCCTCATATCACAAACGAAATCCGAAACCGAATGTATATCGTCGCTCGGGAAGAGAATCCGGATTTTATCATCGTAGAAATCGGCGGCACCGTCGGAGACATCGAATCCATTCCATTCTTAGAAGCCATCCGTCAGATGCGATACGAACACGGAAGTTCCAACGTCCTTTTTGTTCACCTCACATTAGTTCCAACGATCACTGCCGCCGGAGAGGCGAAGACAAAACCGACACAACACTCCGTCAAAGAATTACTCGGTCTCGGAATTCAACCGGACATTTTGGTTTGTCGCGTATCACAACCGATGACAAAAGAGATGAAAAATAAACTTTCTCTTTTTTGCAACGTAAAGGAAGAGAACGTAATTTCGGCGAGCGATATCTCCACTTCTATATATGAAATTCCTAAAATGTATAAGGAGGAAAAGTTAGACGAAGTCGTTTTAAAAACGATGGGTCTTGAGCTGGGAACTTCCAAATTCGAAGGATGGGATACGATGGTGAAAGGTCTTCTCACCACGAAACAAACCGTCCAAGTGGCCGTAGTCGGAAAATACATTTCCTTACAAGACGCGTATCGTTCCATCTACGAAAGCCTTTCTCACGGCGGAATCGCCCACGAAACAAAAGTGGAATTTGTCAAAATCGATCCCGAAAATCTGGATAAAGAAAATGTAATCGAAGCCCTCAAAAACGTACACGGAATTTTGGTTCCCGGCGGCTTTGGAGATCGCGGAATCGAAGGAAAAATTCTCGCGATCCAATACGCAAGAACACAGGGAATTCCATTCTTTGGAATCTGTCTGGGAATGCAATGCGCGGTCGTAGAGTTTGGAAGAAACGTCCTCGGTCTGAAGGATGCGAATTCTACCGAAATCAGACCGGACACCGAAAATCCCGTGATCTCACTCTTAGAAGAACAAAACGACATCGAACAGATGGGCGGAACGATGAGACTCGGTTCTTATCCTTGCAAAATTAAAAAAGGAACCCTTGCTTTCGCGGAATACAAGTCGGAACTCATACACGAACGTCATAGACACAGGTTTGAATTTACCAACCGCTACAAACAACAATATGAGGAAAACGGAATGGTTCTTTCCGGCTCTTCACCGGACGAAAATCTCGTGGAGATCGTGGAAATTCCGAAACACAAATGGTTTATCGGAGTTCAGTTCCATCCGGAATTCCAGTCTAAACCGACGGCGCCTCATCCTTTATTCGCTGGATTTATCGGCGCCGCCGTGAAATACTCAAAGAAAGGATAATCATGAAAGACAATACCTGCACGCAAAGAGAATTCTTAAACGGAGCCAAGATCGGTGGAGACCAGCCTTTCTTTCTGATCTCGGGCCCTTGTGTGATGGAAAACCGCGATCTTCTCGATCGGGTCTGCGCGGAGATGATCGAAATCTGCGGAGAATTAAAGATTCCTTATGTTTTCAAAAGCAGTTTTGACAAGGCAAACCGTTCTTCCGTAAATTCTTACAGAGGTCCTGGACTTTCGGAAGGCATTAAGAATTTAGAATATATTAAAAATAAATACAACGTTCCGGTCCTTACCGACATCCACGAAACGCACCAAATCGGACCGCTCAAAGACGTCTTAGACATCTACCAAATTCCCGCGTTTCTCTGTAGGCAAACCGATCTCATCGCGGAATCGGCGAAAACCGGCAAATGGGTAAACGTCAAAAAAGGACAATTCTTAGCTCCCGCCGACACGCGTCATATCGCGGTGAAGATGAAAGAATCCGGAAACGATAAAGTTCTCGTGACGGAAAGAGGAACTAGCTTTGGTTACGGAAATCTTGTCTTCGACGGAAGAGCCGTTCCTATCATTCACGGATTCGATATCCCCGTAATTTTTGACGCAACTCATTCCGCACAACTTCCGGGTGCGGCGGGAAATAGCACCGGCGGTCAGAGAGAATTTATTCCGAGCATTCTTCGTTCCGCTGTTTCCTTAGGAATCGAAGGAATCTTTATGGAAGTACATCCGGATCCGGACAAGGCTCTTTCGGACGCAACGACTCAATATCCTCTTTCCCAGATCAAACATCTTTTGAAGGAAATGATCGCGTTGGATCGTTACGTTAAGAAAGAAATTCTATCTTCTGCATTGCATTCGTAATCGGACTTCTTATGAAACGCAAAGATCTACGTGGGAATCGATCGCTATTCTTTCTGATTCTCTTTGGATTCTTTGCGAACTCTTTTGAAAATTGTAAAAAAACAAATTACGAAAGAGTGGAAAAGGAAAGAGAAAGTGGTGCTTCCATTTCCATTCGAAACTTCAAACGAGAAGCCTACGACCAAGACGGAAAACTTCAGTGGGAACTCAAAGCGGAAGAATCCTACGTCTACGTAAACGAGAACAAAACGATTTTTTACAATATCGATTTCGACCAATTCGAAAACGGAAAATTCAAATCCAAACTCTTGGGTGAAAAAGGGGAAATCAATCACAAGACCCGATTGATGAAACTGGAAGGCAAAATTTTTCTGAGAACGGACGACAACAAAATTCTTACCGCAAAACAAATCGAATACAATATGGACACGAAGAAGTTGGAATCCAATTCGGAAGTGACCGTAAGCTCCGACGGAACTACGATTCATGGAATCGGATTACGCGCTGATAAGGACTTAAACAAATTTACGATCTTAAGACCTTCTGCGATTACTCAGGGCGGAACAAACCCACTGAAAGCGGCCGGTTCCAAGTGATTCGAAAGGTTTTGCTTTTGATTCTATTTTGTTTTGCGTTTGTGCAAAATCATGGAAACGTAAAACCTCCTCTTCTCGTCGGCAGTGAAACCGCAGACAGAAAGTTTGTGAGCATTCCCGAAAACGTGGAAAAGAAAAACACGGCTCCAAGTTTTCCCACCCTCTGGGGCGGTTCGGCGTTGACCCAAGAAGACAAGGTCATATCCGGTCTCAAGATCACAGCATTCATTTTAGAAGGTGGGGCTTGGATCCAACACAAGAAAGTCAAACTCTCCGCGAATCAAATCGAAGTCTATGGAAAGGACGCGTTCAAAGGATTTTTAAAGGGCGGAGTTTTTATACAAGACGGAGACAACGGAGTCACCTTACGCGCGGGTACGGGAGAATACGATAAGCTCGAAGAAAAGATCTATATCAAAGATCGTCCCAGACTCTTCCACACGGACAAAAGTGGAACCAAGACCGTCATCTCCGCGACCTTTATCGAAAGAAACCTCGCCAAAAAAACCACTCTCTTAAAAGAAAACGTCGTCATCGCTCATCCGCAAATTACGATCCTTTGTAAAGAAGCCGTCTTCGAAGAAGATGAAGACAAGATCACGACGGACCCCAATCCGATCTTAATCGCAAAGGATCGTTATCTCACCGGAAATCAACTCACGTTTTATACGAATGAAAATCGAGTCGAGCTTACGGGAGAAAGTATTCTTTTTCAGAATTATATGGATACCGAAAAGGTTGAAAATAAGGATTCAAAAGAGAAACAACAACCGACCGAAGAAAAAACAAAAAAAGAAGTTAGGCGAATCGCGATTTTTAAAGGGGATCGTTTAATCAGTGATAAAGACGAAACCGGAGAAAACAGAGTCGGTCTTTATGGAAACGCCACCATCTATCGTCATACCATGAAAATGAACGCTGAAAAGTTAATCAGCTACGGAAAAAATTCCACAAAAGTAGAAGCCAGAAATCAGATCACGATGTTCGATCGTGAAAACCGATTGATCCTCTCCGGGAATGTCCTTGACTACTTCAAAAACGAACAGTACATTCATTTGACCGATTCGGGAAAAATCGATTTTCTCGACAAAAAAACGGACGCGGTAACGAGTACGATGACCGCGGTCGAGTTTGAACGGTTTTTAGATAAGAATGAAACCGTCATTCGTGGAAACGTTCTGATAGAAGGTAAAGATTCTTCCGCCACGGGAGAATATGCTACGTATTTTGAAAAAGAGGAAAAAGTGTATCTTGAGGGAAATCCAACGTTGAAAAAAAACGGCCGAGACATTCATGCAGGAAGGATCATATTCTTTCCAAGAGAAGGTAGAGCCCTTTTGACGGATGGAATCGTTCCCGGAAAGTAAATTACGATTATGAGTAAAACCTTCCGAATGGAAAATCTGGTCAAGGTCTACAACAAAAGAAAGGTTGTGGATGGTGCCAGCTTCGATATCAAAAAAGGAGAAGTGGTCGGATTGCTCGGTCCCAATGGAGCCGGAAAAACTACTTCTTTCTATATGTCCGTAGGATTCGTAAGACCTGACTCGGGCAAAGTTTATATAGACGGACAAGACGTAACTGATTCTCCGATGCATATCCGTGCAAGGTCGGGAGTTGGTTATCTCGCACAAGAAGCGTCTATCTTTCGTAAACTCACCGTCGCAGAAAACCTGGAAGCGATCCTCGAAACGATGAATCTTCCTCGACCCGAAGTCATTAGAAGAAGGGACGAACTTCTGATCGAATTGCAAATCATGCGAGTCGCCAATCAAAAGGGTTATACTCTTTCGGGCGGGGAAAGAAGACGTTGTGAAATCGCAAGAGCCCTTGTAACCAATCCCGACTTTATCTTGTTAGACGAACCCTTTGCCGGCGTGGATCCGATAGCGGTAAAGGACATTCAAACGGTAATTCAATCCTTAAAAGACAGAGGACTCGGAATTCTCATCACCGACCACAACGTAAGAGAAACATTGAAGATCACGGATCGCGCCTATATCATGTACAGCGGAAGAATTTTGATCTCCGGTTCCACACACGATCTCGTCAACGATCCTGAAACCAGAAGAATTTATTTGGGCGAGGATTTTACTCTGTGAACCTCAGTCATTCACTAGTTCAAAAACAGACTCAGAAACTGGTGATGACCCAGGACTTAAGACAGTCCATCGAACTTTTGCCCTTGTCGACGCTCGAACTTTCGGACCGAATCAGCTCCGAACTCGTCGAAAACCCGATGCTCGAGGAAGAATACGCCTCCGAAAGAAATCGAACTCCCGATCTCTACAGCAGAGACGATCTCAAACGAAAGGAAAAAAATGATTTCCTAAAGAATTCGGACATCACCTGGCAGGATAATTTTTCCATCGATCGTGCCGGCTCGAGTGGAACCGATGCGAGCGATCGCAATCAGAAATACATTGAATCTTCTCCCGAAAAAAGTTCCCTCTCAGAGCACCTTCTCTGGCAACTTCGACTTTCCAACTTAAAACCGGACGAGGTCGCAATCGGAGAAATTCTCATTTCTATGCTGGATGATCACGGTTTTATTTCCGTTCCCATCAAAGACCTTTGTGCGGAAATGAAACTGAATGAAAAAAAGGTTCGTAAAATTCTTGGACAGATCCACAGACTCGATCCGATCGGAATCGGAGCCAAGGACGTTCAGGAAACGCTTCTCATCCAAGCAAAGATCCTCAAACCGGACGATACAAAACTTCATACTCTGATCGCCGATCATATCAAGGATCTGGAGAAACTCGATTACAAAACGATCTCAAAAAAAATGGAACTTTCCCTCGAAGCCGTCGAAAGTCTTGCATCCGAAATCAAAAAATTAGAACCATATCCGGCCACACTCTACACGGCAAACAAACCCGATTACGTCATCCCCGACGTTGTCGTTCGGGAAGTAGACGGAGAATTCGATATCTATATCAACGACGAGTGGATTCCCAGGCTCAAGATCAATAAAGAATATAAGAATATTCTAAAAAATGCAAAAGACTCGGACAAGGAATATATTACTACAAAACTCGGCTCCGCCGAATGGTTGATCCGATCGGTCAATCAGAGAAGACAAACCTTGTTCAAAGTCACATCCGCCATCATAGAAATGCAGACCGAATTCTTCCGGAAAGGAATTCAGTTCATCAAACCCTTAACGTTGAAAGACATCGCCGAAAGACTGGATATGCACGAATCAACGGTTTCAAGGATCACATCCAATAAATACGTTCAGACTTCTCGAGGCATCTTAGAACTAAAATGGTTTTTTTCCTCTGGAGTTCGTTCTGTGGAAGGTGGAATCGAATCTTCCAAAAAAATCCACGATCTGATCCGAAATCTGGTGAAAGACGAACCATCGGAAAATCCTTTATCCGATCAAGAAATTGTGGAAGCGATTCAAAAACAAGGAATCGAGATCGCAAGAAGAACAGTCGCCAAATACAGAAAAATTCTCAAAATTCTTCCATCAAGTCAGAGAAAAAAGGTCAAGTCCTTGGAGTCCAGATAATTCTATGTCCATGCCGGGAATCAACGTTTCGAATATTCTCAACGAACACGAGGAATTGGGTCTTCGTCTTTTGGCGGGCGAAAAGGGGCTGACCAATCGAATCAACATGTCCGAGATCAATCGCCCCGGTCTTTCCCTCACCGGCTTTTACGAAAGTTTCGCCCACGATCGGATTCAGATTTTCGGAAAAGGAGAATGGGCCTATATCACGTCCCGATCTCCCGAAGATTTAAAACAAATCGCCGCCGATTTTTTTAGCTTTCATCTCAATTGTATCATCTTCACACACGGAAACCCTCCGCCTCCGATCTTTCAGGAAAACTGCGAACGTCTCGGAATTCCTTTGATGATCTCGGACGTTTCGACTCATAAGTTCATCACTCTCATCTCCGGAATTTTGGATCGAAGCCTCGCACCGAGAACGATGCGGCACGGTGTGTTGATTGAAGTTTTTGGAATCGGAATTCTTCTTTCCGGAAAAAGTGGCGTGGGGAAAAGCGAGACCGCGCTCGAACTCATCGAAAGGGGACATCGTCTTGTCGCGGACGATATGGTGGAAATCCGAAGACTCTCCGAAAGTTATTTGATCGGAACCTGTTCGGATCTTTTGCGTCACCACATGGAAATCCGTGGATTAGGAATTTTGAATATTAAGGATATCTTCGGTATCGGTTCGGTACGAGATCATAAACTGATCGAACTCATTATTCATCTAGAAGAATGGGCCGAAGACAAGGACTTTGATCGAACGGGTCTTGAAAATCCCACAGAAGAATTGCTTGGAGTACAGATTCCATTGATTCGAGTTCCGGTTCGTCCGGGAAGAAACATTCCGATCATCGTCGAGACCGCGGCGATGAATCAGCGTTTGCGTAAATTGGGCAAAAATGCTGCGCAAGAATTCAATCAAAAATTAGGTCAATATTTACAGCAGGGTAAAATTGAAAGAAATCCTCCTCAAAATTAATGAGAATGGGACCGGGATGCACGCAAGACCGGCTTCCGTATTCGTAAACTGCGCTTCCAGATTTCCCTGTGAAATCACCGTGGTCAAAGACGACGTGGAAGTGAACGGAAAAAGTATCATGGGACTTATGATGCTCGCCCTCGCACCTGGAAACGAATTTACAATTCAGGTCCGAGGCGATAAGGAAGAAGAGGCCTTGGAGGCTTTGACAAATCTCGTAAAGAACGATTTTGTCTGAATTTTTCTTTTTTTCCCATGAATGATGAAACCAGATACCATCTAAGAGATTTACTCATCTTAGGATTAATCATTCTTCTTTCCGTGATTCTCGCTGAAGCGATTCAGTTTTCGGGAAGTAATATTCAAACCGACGATATCGGGTTTTTAGATCGAATCGTAGTCTATATATTCTTTTTTATTCCATTATTCTCCCTTTCTCTTTTGATTTCTTACTTTTATCGAAACAAAAGAAATCTCGAAACGGGAAGACTCAAAAGTTCGATCCGTTATCGATTGACCCTTTCGTTTATTTTCGTGGCCTTACTTCCTTCGGTGCCGATCCTTTTTCTTTCCTCGAATATCACAGGAAAAATCTACGAAAGATTCTATGGAATCGATATCGATGAAGCGCTTTCCTCCGGCGAATCTCTGATTCGTAACGAGGAAGAACCGAAGAAAAAAATCCTGATCGAAAAAACAAGACTCTTGGAAAGTTTTTTAAGAATCCATCCTCTCAACTTGGAAAGTCTGGTCGCGGGAGCTTCCAAACTCAACCTCATTCAGAGCGATGAGTTTTACGTAGGAATCTACGAAAACGAAAAATCTATATTAGAAAATCGTGGTTTAAAATACAAACCCCTTGAAAAGGACTTTAAACCGTTTTCTAAAACTTCTCTCTGGACAGAATTTACGAGTTATCGTCCGGATTATTGTATGTATTATCTCCGAGTTCCGTTTCCGATCGGAAAACGAATTCTTCAAACCGGAATCAGAATCCACAAAGGGGAAGAGAAGATCGTCTATTCGCTCATTTCAACGCGCAGAAACTACGATCGTGCCGATTTGGCAAAAGAAAAACTTCCGTATCGAATTCGCTTAACATTTAGTATCATCACCGTTTCTATCTTTCTACTCGCGATCTACTTTTCTCTTCTTTTCGCGAGAAGAATTTCGAGGCCCATCATCGAACTCGCAAACGCCACACAAAAAATTTCAATGGGGGATACGGACATCAGTTTGGAAATCCGTGAAACCGGAGAGATCGGAGCCCTGATCGATTCTTTCAACCAGATGGTTCAGGATCTCAAATCCAAAAACGCGGAGCTGATGCAGAGCCAAAGAATCGCCGCCTGGAAGGAAGTCGCACAGAGGATGGCTCATGAGATCAAAAATCCTCTGACTCCGATCCAACTTTCCGCCGAAAGAATTCGTAGAAAGATGAAATCAGAAAACTGGCAAGAGTTTCACGAAGTTGTGGAAAGCGGAACCAAAACGATCATCAAACAAGTTCGAGTCTTGGAACATCTTGTAAACGAGTTCTCCGACTTCGCGCGTATGCCGGCTCCCAAACTCATCAACCAAAATTTGGAACCTATCATTCTTGAGGCAGTGAAACTTTTCGAACACACGCCTCAACTCAAAATTGAAACAAGAATTGCAAAGTCCTTTCCTCAGCTTTTTTTAGATCAGAAAATTATCCTTCGAGTATTAACGAACCTGATTAAAAATTCAATCGAAGCGATCGAGAGAAAACGAGAAAAAGAGGAACTTCCGGATTATACCGGTTCCATTTTGATTTCCGTTTCGATTAGCAGAAAGATTATGCGAAGAGTTGCGATCATCGCAATCGAGGACAACGGAATCGGAATTTCACCCGAACTAAAACAAAAAGTATTCGAACCATATTATTCCACAAAAAACAACAACACATCGGGGATCGGCCTTGCGATCGTACAGAAAAGTGTGATTGACCACAACGGGCATATCTCGATAGATTCTTCCAGTATGGGCGGTTGTCGTTTCCAAATCGAACTTCCGGTTTCTTAAAACTCAATGAAAATTTTTATCGCAGACGACGAACCCGAAATTAGAAAGTCTCTGAAAGAAATTTTAGAAGACGAGGGCTTTGAAGTCGAAACGTTTTCGACCGGGAAGGCACTCCTCAAACAACTCAAAGGCGAAAGACCGTCCCTCATTCTTCTCGATGTCTGGCTCGGAAAAGAGGACGGAATCTTAGTCTTAGACGAATGTAAAAAAATATATCCGACCCTTCCGATCTTAATGATCTCCGGACACGGAACGATTGAAATCGCGGTTTCCGCCACAAAAAAAGGGGCGGTCGACTTTTTGGAAAAACCTCTTTCCATCGAAAAGGTGCTCCAAGCGATCGAAAACGTCATCCAACCGGAAGAGAAATATCAGAGCACAGAAATTAAATTAGAATATGATGAAATACTGGGAAACTCTCCCGCGATTCAAAAAGTAAAGTTTGCAATCGCACAAGCCGCCTCGACAAACGCAAGGGTTTTTATCTACGGGGAGAATGGAACCGGTAAAGAACTCGTCGCCAAAACTATATTCAAGAATTCGAAACGGAAAGATCAACCCTTTGTCGAAATGAACTGCGCGGCCATCCCGGAAGAATTGATCGAATCCGAACTTTTCGGTTTTACCAAAGGTGCTTTCACCGGAGCTACCGATTCCAGAATCGGAAAATTCGAGGCCGCGAACGGCGGAACCTTATTTTTAGATGAAATTTGCGACATGTCTCTTTCGACTCAGGCGAAAGTATTACGAATCTTGCAAGAACAACGTTTCGAAAAATTAGGAAGCACTGAAACGATAACCGTCGACGTTCGAATCATCGCGGCTACCAACATTCCGGTCGAAGAAGCGATCCGAGAGGGGAAATTTCGAGAAGACCTTTACTATCGCCTGAACGTGATTCCGATCACGATTCCGCCTTTGAGAGAAAGAACCTCCGATATCCCCTTACTCGTGGATTATTATATCGCAAAGACCTTGGAAGAAAACAATCTTCCTTCGAAAAGAATCGAATCCGAAGCGGTCTCGATTCTTCAAAACCATTTTTGGCCAGGAAACATAAGAGAACTCAAAAACATCATGGAACGACTTTGTATTATGACCGTGGGTTCTACGATCACGGCAAACGACGCAAGAGACGCGCTCAAAGGTTTCAAAACGGCGAACGAAATGGTGGAACTCGGAGATTTCAGAAAGGCAAAAGAAGAATTTGAAAGACAGTATATTATAAAAACATTACAAACAAACGAAGGGAACGTGACCAGAACGTCCAGAGTTCTCGGAATCGAACGTTCCCATTTATACAGAAAGATGAAGTCGCTTAACATTTCTTCGGATCAATACACCGATGGATAAACAAATTCTTACAAGCTTAGGAAGAATTTTGGGCGACTTACGTTTTTTGATCCAAAAAAAACAGGTTCCGATTCTACAATTTGCCGGAGAAAAACCTCCCGAAACAACGGAACTCGTTTGGAAAGAAGACTGGAATCCGGGAGAAGAACAAAAAGACCTTCAACTCGAAGCCGAAGGAATTCAAGTACGAAGACCGGCCCGCGCAGCCGAAAGGAATTTTACCTGCAAACTCTGCGTTGATCGAATCAGTGCCGTTCGAAACTTTCTCGTAAAGGGAAGAAAACCTGTATTAGTACTTCATTATACGGGAGAAATCGCTCCGGGAAGGCCTTCCTTTTCCAAAACTTCCCCGGATCAGATCTTTAGAACCAAGGACGCGGAAGAACTTTTCGGAAGAATGATCCAAAAACAATTCGGCTTTAGTCATCAGGAATTCTACTATCAAGAATATCCGGCTTGTATCTTTGCCCATTCCAAATCCAACGCGGAAGACTGGAAGCTCAGAACTGAAAAGTGCGAAACCCAAGTTAAGGAAACGATCGAATCCGAAAAGATCAGAGGAATCATTCTCTTGGGAACGAGCGCGATCGCCGTCTACGGAAAGGAAAAAGCCTTGGAGATGATGGGAAGAACGTTAGACTTCCTTCCCGGAATTCCAATGGTAGTATTACGTTCTCCGGAAGCGATCTCCGCGATCGAAACCAAACGAAAAAACTTTTCAGGTTCGAAAGAATCCTTCGAATTCGAGACGATCAAAAAAGAAGAGATCTCCATAAAAGAAAGTATTCTTTCCCAACTTGCGCTCTTTCAAACCAAACTCAAGGACGTACTTTGATTTATTACGCCGAGGTCGCGTTTGATCTTCCGATCGAGGAAGACACGTTTACATACGAGGTTCCTCCCGATACAAAAGTTGGGGTTCGTGTTCACGCAAGACTTCGCAACCGAGAAGAAGAGGGCATCATTGTTTCCGTTCACCAAAACGAACCGAACTACAAGGTTCTGCCTTTGGAAAAGATCATCGATAAAACTCCGATTCTTCTCCAAGAACAGATCGACTTGGCGTATTGGATGAAGGATCAATACATCGCTTCCTTGGGAGAATGTATCTACAAGATGATTCCCGCCGGAAGAAGACAGGTCAAACTCGAAGCCTTTCCCTCGGACGCGGAAGGCAAACCCGTAAAACTCAATCAAGAACAGGATGTCGCTTATCAAAATATAGTTTCGACTTTTGGTCAAACGGCGGTTCATCTTTTATTCGGAATCACAGGTTCCGGAAAAACGGAAGTCTACATTCATCTCATCCAAAAAATTTTGGAAAGTTCGGATCGATCCGTTATTCTTCTCGTTCCCGAAATCAGTTTGACCTTTCATATCATTCGGAAACTGGAACTCATCTTTCCGGGGCAACTCGCGGTATTACATTCCGCCCTAAAGGTTTCCGAAAAATTCAAGGCTTACAACGAACTTCTCACCGGCAAAAAAAGAATCGCGGTGGGCACAAGAAGCGCGGTGTTCGCTCCTGTTTCGAACGTGGGCCTGATCATCATAGACGAGGATCATGATTCTTCCTTTAAAGAACATTCGAGTCCGAGATACCACGCAAGACAAGTCGCGATGCAGAGATGTAAGACAAACAACGCGGTTCTTGTCATGGGAACGGCGACTCCTTCTTTAGAAATCTATCACTTAGCCAAAGAAGGGAAAATTCATCTTCATACCCTCACCAAACGCCCCGAAGGTGTGATGCCTCCGACGGTTCGTATCGTGGAGAATCAAAAAGAATCCAACGTTCTCAGTTCGGAACTTTCCTTTGCGATCAAACAACGTTTGGATAAAAAGGAGCAGGTGATTCTTCTTTTGAATCGGAGAGGTTACAGCCCTCTGATCTATTCTCCTGCGACTTCGTCCTACGTTCCTTGTCCGAATTGTACGACCAATCTTTGTTATCACAAAAAAGGGACCGCGATCTGCCACCTCTGCGGCCACACAGAAACGTTAAACTCGCTTGAAAAACGAATGGGCGAAACCCTAACGCTCAAAGGAACCGGAACCCAAAAGCTGGAGGAAAATCTTCTCGAAGCGTTTCCACAAACCCGCGTCGAACGTCTCGATCAGGATTCGATCCAGGATCGAAGTTTGTTAAACGAAGTCATCTCCCGTCTTTTAGGAGGTGAGATCGATATTCTTACCGGAACCCAGATGATCGCAAAAGGTCTGGATGCCTCCCAAGTAACGTTAGTCGGTGTTTTAAACGCCGGAATCGGACTCGGTCTTCCGGATTTTAGAGCCAACGAAAGGGTTTTTTCCCTTTTGACCCAGGTTGCGGGAAGAGCGGGGCGTTCGACGCTCAAAGGCGAGGTTCTGATCGAAACCAACGCCCCAGACCACCCGGTCATTCGGATGGCGATGACCCAAGACTATATTCAATTTTATGAATGGGAAATCCCCGTTCGAAAGGAATTATTCTATCCGCCGTTCTCTCGTTTGATTCGAATTGTATCCAGATCCAAAGACGAAACCGTTTCTCTGGAAACGATCGAACTCGTCTTTAATGCCCTTAAAAAATTCTTTCCTTCGAAAGATACGGTTATGCTCGGCCCGGCGCCTTGCCCTTTTTATAGAATCGATTCCAACTTTCGAAATCATATCATTCTCAAGACGTCTTCGATTCAATATTGGAGAGAGATCATCAAAAAAGAAGTTCGTCCTTTGAAACTTTCCAAAAAAGTTTATCTTGAAATCGATTTTGATCCCTTAGATTTGGTGTAATATGAAAATCGGATACTTTGGAACCCCGGAACATTCCGCAGAGCTCTTAAAAGCGTTGATCGACTCGAAGATCGTCGAAGTTCTTTTTGTGGTCACCAATCCGGACCGTGCCAAGGGAAGAAGCAGAACTCCCGAGCAGGGACCCGTAAAAAAGATCGCTATCGAACACGGACTTCCCGTGTTTCAATACGAATCCATCAAAAAAGAAAAGGAACAAGCTCTTCAAGACTTCGGTTCCTTTCCCGCGGATCTCTATATCATCTTCGCTTTCGGTTCGATTCTTCCGTCCGAGGTTTTTAGAAATCCTCCTCTGAGTTCGATCAACTTACACGGCTCCCTTCTTCCGGATCTACGCGGCGCATCTCCCGTACAAACCGCGCTCTGGAAAGGTTATACAAAATCCGGAATCACGATCCAATACATCACCGAAAAGATGGACGAGGGAGACGTTGTCGCTTATCAAGAAGTGGAAATCACTCCGGAAGACGACACCGGAACCCTGATGGATAAGATTACGAAAGCGGGAATCACAACCATTCTTCGTTTACTTCGGGAATTCGACGGCAAACCTTTCTCAGCGACTCCGCAAGATTCTTCCAAAGCAACCTATTGCGGAAAGATCAAAGCGGAAGATAGAATTCTCGATTGGTCTCTGAATGCGAACGATCTTCACAATCGAATTCGCGCTCTCTTTCCGGACGCCGTGGCAACGACTCAGTTCCGAGAGAAACGTCTCAATATACTAAAGTCCAGGACTTCCGAACTTCCGGCGGAGCTTCCGCCTGAGCCTGGTAAATTGAAACGATTGGACAAAAAAGGCCTTCTTACACAGTGTGGTGATGGTAGATTTTTGGAAATTCTGGAATTGCAACCGGAAAACAAGAACAGGATGTCCTCATCCGATTTTCTCAACGGTTTCAGAATCCAAGAAGGGGAAACATTCGGGTGAATCAGGAACAAATCAAAGAGAAATACCTTCCGATCGGGGGTTATATCTTATTCTTAGCGGCTGGTCTTTTATTATTCTTTAGCGCCGCATTCTTAGTCGTATTCGTTAGAACCAAAAGTACAGCGAAAGTGATCGTTCCCGATCTGGTCGGAAAGTCTTATCCCGAAGTTCACAACGAACTCAATCGTCTTCAGTTGAAGGTGCGTCTGGAAAACAAACGGTATCCAGACAAAACGGACGGAATCATTCTCTATCAATCCATTCGTCCGGGAAGAGAAATCGAAGCCGGAAGTAAAATTGTTCTCGCGGTCAACACGGGAGTGGATCGACTTCTTGTTCCCGACGTCAGGGGACAGTCCATTGATTCCGCAAGAGCCAATCTTCAAAAAGTTCTCGCCGGAGAAACTTACGTAGAATTACAAATCGGTGGGATCACTTATATCGAACCACAAGCCGACCAACTTCCAAACACGGTCATCGATCAAATCCCGGAACCAGGGAAGAATACAACTTCTCGAGAAAAAGTATTTTTACTCGTGACCAAGGCGCCTTCCAAAACCAAAGAAGAATTTGCTCCGACTTCTTTTCAAGGTGCTTCCTTTCCTCTCGTTCAAAAAAGCTTAACTCGTTCCGGAATCAAAAGTAGGGTAGAAGAAATCATCAGCACAAGAGTTCGCACTGAAAACGGACTCATTCAATCTGCGAGAATGGAAGGGGATGAGATTCGTTTCAAAGTCTTCTACTTCGAACCCGAGCTCGCGGTCGAAAGCGGATACGAACTTTTCTCTTACGAGGTTGGAGACAACGGAGAATACAAGGCGGTCGTCAAACCGGAAAACCAAGACGTGGCCGATGTCCTCACGCTTCCGGTGAGTCTCAAAGACGGAGAAAAGTTTCAGACCATATTCTATAGAAAGGGAAGCGTAAAGTTAACACTTCTAGACGCAACCGATTCCAAAGTAAAATCCAAATCCTACGAGAGTGAACTTTGAAAATTTCCGCATCCATCTTAGCTACTAAACTCACGGAACTCGGAAAGACCGTTCCCGATTACGATCCTTCCGCCATAGACTTGATGCACATGGACGTCATGGACGGAAACTTCGTTCCTCAGATCAGCTTCGGAGAAGCTCTGAGCAAGGAAGTAAAAGCTCTCACTTCCATTCCATTGGATGTTCATCTTATGGTTTCCAAACCGGAAAACCACGTTTCCAAATACTACGAACTGAGTCCCTATTGTATTACGTTTCATATCGAAACCACCGATTTTCCGGTGCGTTTGGCTCAGGAAATCAAATCCCACGGAACCAAGGTGGGAGTTTCTCTGAATCCCGGAACAACCGTTTCTTCTTTGGAAAACGTTCTTCCTTATATCGATTTGATTCTTCTGATGACCGTGGAACCTGGATTTTACGGACAAAAGTTTATCGTGAACGGAATGGAAAAAATCCGCAAAGCGAAGGAACTCATCGGTTCCAGACCGATCGAACTCGAAGTGGATGGCGGTGTAAACGATACCAATATCCAAGAGCTCAAGAAGAATGGGGTGGACATCGTAGTAGTCGGGGCCGGACTTTATAAAACCGGAAACCCGGTGGAGAACGCAAAACATCTCAAATCCCTGGCAAAATCCTGAACCTGCATTTTTGTCGGATCATTTCTTGACAGAGGGACATATTGTCCAATATTGGTAAAAATCATGCATTCTTTTTCCGTACTATTCTTGTAAGGAAAAAATGATAAAAGGAAAACGATCCCTTGGTAAAGCTTAGATTACAAAGAACTGGAACCAAACACGACCCTCATTATAGAATTGTTGCCGCTGACAGTAGAGCGCCTAGAGACGGAAAATTCGTAGATATCGTTGGTCACTATCATCCAGCACAAATCAAAGAACAGACTACCTTCCATAAGGAAAAAATTCTTACTTGGCTGAAAAACGGAGCTCAACCTACAGGAACCGTTTTGAACCTGTTTAAGAGCGCCGGAATTTGGGCTGAATACAAAACCACCCTGAAGAAGTAATGGAAGAATTGCTGAAGTACATCGTTGCTTCTCTCGTTGAATTTCCCGAAGAAATCGTAATTCGGGAAATAGAAGGGGAAGAACAGAACATCATCGAACTTCGCGTTTCCCCAAAAGACGTGGGAAAAGTAATCGGTAAGAACGGTCGTATTGCAAAATCCCTGCGCGCGATTCTTACTGCGGCTTCCGTAAAAGCAGGAAAAAACTTCTCGCTCGAAATCATTGACTGAAGGCTGGATTTCACTCGGCCAACTCGGAAAACCCTTTGGAATCAAAGGGTTTCTTCGTTTTAATGTGAGAGAAACCGTTCTCACAGAATTCAAACTTCCCATTCAACTCAAACTTCGAAAACCGGATCCCAATTTTCCGGAGAAAGATATTACAATTCTCGAATTGCAAGCGCATACTGGAAAGTTTATCGTTCGTATCGAAGGAATCAACACACCGGAAGAAGCTGAACGACTTACGGGTGGAATCCTTCTTTTACCGGCTCATCTCCTTCCGAAGATCAAAACCAAAGACGAATTCTATATCTCCGATTTGATCGGACTTCAGGCAGTGGACGAATCCGGAAAGAAATTGAATTGGGTCTTGAAAGAAGTTTTAGACAATCCGGCGCATCCGATTCTTTCTTTTACAAGGCCTGAGGGCGAAGAAATTTTAATTCCTTTCATTCACGTCTACGTCGGGGAAGTGGATTTAGAAAAGAAAACCATCGTCCTCATTCAACCGGAGGTATGGAATGAAATTTAATTTCATCACTCTTTTTCCGGACAAGATTCGTTCTTACTTCTCAGAAGGACTTCAACAAAAAGCAATCGAAGCCGGAGTATTCTCCGTTAACCTCGTTCGTCTTCGAGACTTCGCCGGCAACAAACACAACCGCGTGGATGATACGATCTACGGCGGTGGCCCGGGAATGCTCCTTCGGGTAGAACCGATTCACAAGGCTCTGGAATTTCTCGGAGAAGACAAGGGAACGGTCATTCTTACTTCTCCTTCCGGAATTCCGTTTCATCAAGGCATTGCTACGAAGTTAAAAGAAGCTGGAAGACCTCTAACTTTTATTTCCGGATACTACGAAGGCGTGGATCATCGTGTGGCGGAACATCTAGTTGACATGGAAATGTCCCTTGGAAATTATGTATTATCTGCCGGGGATTTGGCCAGCATTTGTATAGCGGATGCGGTGTCCAGACTTCTGCCGGGTTTTTTAGGAGCAGGGGAAAGCCTGCTGGATGAGTCTCACAACCATCCCGATATTTTAGAATATCCGCAATTTACAAAACCCTCGGAATACAATGGATGGAAAGTTCCTGACGTCCTGCTCAGCGGCAACCACGCTTCTATTTTAGCGTGGAGGGAACAAAATAGAAAGAAGATCGACCCTGATCAAGAGAGGAAATTATGAATCAACTTTTAAGAGAAGTATTAACTCCAGACGCAGAAAGAAAACAAAACTTTGCAGTAGGCGATACTGTTAAAGTACATTATAAAATTGTTGAGTCTGGAAAGGAAAGAGTTCAGGTTTACGAAGGTGTAGTAATTTCCGTAGCGAACGAAGCAAACGGAAAAACTTTCACTGTTCGTAGAGTTTCTTACGATATCGGCGTGGAAAGAATCTTCCCTCTCTTTTCTCCAAGAATCGCGAAGATCGAACTGATCCGCAAAGGAAAAGTTAGAAGAGCGAAACTGTATTATCTCAGAAATCTTGCCGGAAAAGCGGCTCGTATCAAGGAACTCAAGGGCGGTAAAACTCTCGTGAGTGAAGATAGAAAGAGACAAATTCAAGAAGATTCGGCGGCTGCTGCGAAAGTTGCGGCTCCGGCGGCAGAATAGTCCGGTTTGCCGGAAACAAAAACCAAATTTGAACCGGAAGAACTCCGGTTCTATTCAGAGTCCATTCCCTGCGGAATCGACGAAGCCGGAAGAGGTCCTTATGCGGGACCTCTTTCTGTTGCACTTGCCTCTTTTTCCAAAAACACGCTGGAACAAATCCTGGAAGGTAAAATTCTCCAAGGTTTGACCGATTCCAAAAAACTTTCGGAGAAAAAACGAGAAGCGCTTTATCCGGAGATTCTCAAACACGCACAAATCTCCTATCGAACTTTCTTAAGCCCTCATTATATCGATCGGGTCGGAATCAACCGAGCCGTTTTAGAAGGAATTCGAAAGTGTGCAAAACTCGCGATTCGAGTTTCCAATTCCACACTTCCGCTCCAACTTTTGATCGACGGGAACTACAACTTCAACCGATATCCGGAATGGAGTTTTTTAAAGAGCAGATCCGTTTTTTACACAAAGGGAGATCTCAGAATCGTCAGTATTGCCGCCGCTTCGATTCTTGCGAAAGTCGACCGGGATCGATATATGATCTCCATTTCCAAAAAATATCCTCGATATCAATTTGAACAACACAAGGGATATGGAACAAAACTTCACGAAGAACTGATTGTTCGCCACGGTCTTTCCGATATTCATAGAAGAAGTTTTACCGGAAAATTCTTAGAACTCCCTTCCTTTTAGGAAATTAATTTCCTAAAAGGTTAGAAAAGAAGGCCTGAAACTTTCCAAGATTCCGTATCATGATTAGGTTCTTTCGTATTCAAGTGCAGGACGAATTCTAATGAAACTTTCCTCGGATTTTTCGGCGGGGAATCTACACATCGTCCTGGGGAAGGAAATGGAACTCGGCAAATCCGGATTCTTGAACTTCTCTCCGGATCAAAGGGTCAAAGGATTGGTTCTCGAAGTGTTTTCCGGTGGCGCTTGGATTTCTTTCGCTGGAAAACGAATCAAAACGAGTTCGGATTCAAGTCCCTTGTTTGTCGGAGAAATTCTTACGTTAGCCGTAAAGTCAGGGAAAAAAGGAATCGAACTGAAAATCGTCGAAAGAGAATGGTCGGGAAAGGAAGGCGAGTTTTCTAAAATCCAAGGAATTGGAATGAGCGTTCGTGATTTATCGGAAAAAATGATAGGGCAGAATCCGTCGGATCACTCAATAGAAACTTCACTCCTACGAGTTTTAAAAACATACTATCCATTTATAGAATGGCGTCTGGATTTACCACATTTTCGCTGGGAACTTCCGGAAGGAAATGCCGAAGGAACCTTGGATGGAAAAGAAAAATTGAAAAAATTTCTCTTCCGCATTCAAACCCAAAAAACAGGGAAGACTCTCGTCTTATTTTTGTGGAAGGAAACCTTTGCAGAAGACCTTCAGATCAACGCTACTTTTGATAATTTTAAAATGTACTTGCATGCTTGCCAAAACAAAGAAAAATTTAAGCGAATCTTGAACGAGTCTTCTGTGAGTTTCCAAGGATATAATTTAGCTTATAAACCTTCTCTCATGCAGAAGGAATGGAATGCGTAAATGATCAGTGTGGCACTTAAATTCATACCTCAAAAGGACGACGCTCCCGTAATTACCGCGTCGGCTTCCGGTCTCTTGGGAGATACCATTCATAAGATCGCAAAAAAAAACTCGGTTCCGATTGTAGAAAACCCAATTCTTGCCGAAACTCTTTCCGAAATACCTGTCGGTCAGGAAATTCCGGAAAATTTATACAGAGCCGTAGGGGCCATTTTTTCTATGATCCTGGAGTTGGACCCGAGTTCGGGAAAAAGGAAAGTTTAAAATGAAAAAGTTTGCCGTTTCTGAACTCAAACCGGGAATGAGGTTTTCCAAACCTGTCTACTTAGATAAGGAAAATTTATTTATCACTTCGAATACCCCGGTTACCGACAGCGACTTGGATCGGTTGAATAAATTCGGAATCCAAGAAGTGATGACCGCCGGAGAACTTCTTCAAATCGGAAATTCTGCCACGGAGAACACCGATTCGAACCGACTGGAAACGAGTATTGACGATATCATCGTTAATACGATTGTAGACGAGGATCTCCAACCTCTCAAAGCCATCTATGATAATCTCAATCGAATCAAAGTAACATTTAGCAACCTTTATAGAGAGACCACACAAATTCTTCAGGAAGTTTTCAAAAAAACCTTAGAAGAAAAATCCCTCGAAGTGACACCCGTAAGGGAAATCGCGGAAAAACTCACGGACTTCGTTCGTTCCAATCAGAATATTTCTTATCTCATTCTTTCCAACAACCCAAGCGGATATTATCTTTATAATCAAATAGCAAACGCGACTTTTTATTCTTTGATCATGGGAAAGTTGCTGGAATATTCCAGACCGAAGATGATCGATCTTGGAATTTCCTGTTTGCTCGCAGATATCGGAATGTGCAAGGTTCCGTCCGCAGTTTCCGAAAAAAACGAACAACTGACCGACGAAGAATTTAAGACTATCATGAAACATACAATTTTGGGTTATCAGATTCTTTCCCAAAGAATGAAACTCAAAAACAATCTCGCGATCGTCGCTCTCCAACACCATGAAAGATACGACGGAAACGGATATCCTCAAAAATTGGCTTCTACCGCCATCGAAGAACAGGCAAGAATCTATGCAATTGCTGATAACTTCTCCGCACTCGTTACCAATCGCCCTCATAGAAAAAAAATTCTTCCGCACGAAGCGATCAAATCGATGATCAGCATGGACGTGGGTAAATTCGATCTTAAATTGGTTCGTTCCCTTTTGAACCATCTTTCTCTTTATCCTGTAGGTTCTTGTGTGGAACTTTCCGACAAAAGAATCGGCGTTGTGTTGGGTCCCAACCCGGACAAACCGATTCGTCCCTGCATTCGTATTATAAAAGATGAATATGGTGAGATGGTTCGAAATCTCATTTTGGTCGATCTTTTAAGGGATACGAATCTTTTTATTTCCCGTCCAGTCGACCTCCAGGAAATCACCGGTTGATTTTTTTCTTTGCTGAACTTTCGAAAACAGAAAGGAATCGAAGGTGAATCTCTCGCCTGTGATTTTTTGATTTCCCTTGGTCATCAAATTCTCAAACGGAATTACCGATTTTCTCGATACGAAATCGACATAATCTCAAGCAAAGAAGAAGAGCTTCATTTTATCGAAGTTAAGAATTGGGAAGAATTTTCAACCTTTGATCCTCGTTTTTCTCTCAACCGTGCCAAACAAATGCGGATGAGGTCGGCTGCGGAAGGTTTTTTATCCTTACACCTTTCCTTTCAGAATCATTTTGTCTCATTCGACCTTGTCTTCATAAACTCTAAAAAGGGATGTGAATATTATCCTCAGCTCTTTTGAAATGTGCATTAAGGTACTTCCAACAACCACCGAATTCTTTAATTGTCTGCGGGTTCTCAAGGAAGAGAGCCTTAAATCGTTACAAGGAAGTAACTATGAAGAGCATCCCGATTTTAGGAAATCTGGCCGAATCAGATGATTTCGGACCGGATCCGGTCATTCTCCGTAAAAGGGGAATGCCGGTCAAAAAGCGAAAATTTGAAGATTACAAAAAGAAACTGGAGGATCCGGGTTATATCGACTTTGCAATCGATAAAATCGCGATGGAAATCTCCCATTTTCTTTCCAAATGAACTTCTCGCTTAACGGGAATTAAGCGATGGCCCTGTTTTCTCCGTAATTTCCGGCGTTCTGGAAATTCAGGGCCTCTAGAAGGTGCCTTTCCTCCACGGTCTCACTTGCCTCCAAATCCGCGATCGTCCTGGCCACTTTTCTGATTTGATTGAACTTTCGAATGCTCAGTCTGTGAAGTCGAATCTGGTTTTCGAGTATATCTTCGCAAACTGAATTAAATCTAAGAAACTGATTCACCGATTCTCCGCGAAGTTGCCCATTAAAATAGATTCCTTGATCTTTATATCTTCGATTCTGAATCTCGGAAGCCTCATAGATTCGGTCTCGGGTTTCTTGGAGATCGATTTGAATTCTTTTTCTCTCCTTTTCCTTGGAAGGAAACATCTGTACTTCGAGATCGATTCGGTCCCGAAACGGGCCGGAATAGGGGGTTTGGTATTTTTTGATCTTCTGCGCGTTACATCCGCAAGAACTTTTTTCCACTCCGTAGAATCCACACGGACAAGGATTGGTGGCCGCTACTAAAAGAAAATGTGCGGGAAAGGTTACGGTTCCGCTAATTCTGGAAACGGTAATCCAACCTTCCTCCATCGGCTCCCGAAGCGCCTGCAATACGCCGGATTTGTACTCCGAAAGTTCATCTAAAAAAAGAATTCCACGATTGGCCAGGGTGACTTCTCCCATTCTCAAATCCTTAGATCCTCCGACTAAAGAAATATCCGAAGCCGTATGATGCGGAGCCCGATAGGGCCTTTCCACGAACAATTCTTGGAGAGGAATTTGAGAGGATTGAATTTTTAGAATGTCCAAAGCTTCTTCTTCTCCCGGTGAGGGAAGAAGAAGTCCCAACATCCTTGCCAAGAGGCTTTTTCCGGTTCCTGGAGGCCCTGTGAGAAGAATATGGTGCCAACCTGCGGCCGCAATCTGAATGGCACGAAACGCGACCATCTGGTCTTGATAGAGATCTAAGGTCTTTAAGATCTGTGGAATCTTTACTTGAATCGTCGATTTCATCTCCGGATTCCTTCGATTTTCCAATACCTCCTCCAATTCTTTCAAATGAGAGATGCCGTAGACTTCGAATTTTTTTAGGAGCGCGGCTTCCTCCTTATTTTGAAACGGAAGAATCACTGTATCGTATTTTTCGGAGGAAATTCCGGAAAGAATGGGGAGAACCCCTTTTAAGGGTTTGAGGCATCCGTCTAAACCCAATTCTCCCAAAAGCAAAGTTCTCTTTAATTTTCCGGAGGCAAAGATCTGACCCGTAAGAGCCAAAATTCCACAGGCGATCGAAAGATCCAAAAGGGTTCCTTCCTTTTTTCTTCCGGCCGGAGCGAGGTTTACAAGAATGTTTTGAAAGGGACAAGAGTAACCGCTGTTCTCGAGGGCGATTCGAACTCTCTCGGCGGATTCCCGAATCGACTGCGCTGCGAGACCCGTGATCATAAATCTCGGCAAGCCTCGTTTTAAATTGATCTCGACGGAAACCGGAAAGGCTTCTAATCCTTCCAAATTTGCTCCGGTCAAACAAATCCATGTGTTTTTCATTCTGATCCTCCGATTTCTACGGTTCCTTCCCGTGGATGAAAACGGCGTTTCCGAAAACTTTTTCTTAAAAAAGGGAATTTTTTCCTCCGGATGAAAACAAGGCAATCGCGACTTCCGCAGGACTCATCCAAAGTATGGAGAAGAAAGTAGGTAGAAGGGCAGATTCTTGGAAAATTTAAAAGGAATTGAAGAGGATTCTAAAAAAACTAGTTTCAAATACCTTCCCCCCCTGTAATTTTGCACTGAAATGTTTCGTATCACGGTTTTCCTGCTTTCAGGGATCATTCTTTTTCTTGCAGGCTGTGGAAACCGATTGATTCGCAAAGATGCAGTTGCCCAAATCAACGAACACTACGTCGACAAGACCTATTACCTGATCCAAGACAAGAAGGTTTCCAATACGGAGACCTTTAAGAAAGGGATGCTCGTTAAGATCTATATAGAGTCTACTCCTTCGATGGTGAAGGTAAAGTGTTATCCCGCGGATCACAAAAGAGAATACGCCATCGGAAGGATGATCATCTATCAATTGAACGATGAGTACGGCGGAAAGAAGATTACGATAGAGGATCTGGATAAACTGATAGCTAATGAACTCGTGGAATACAAAAAGAAAAAATAGATCCTCCCGAAGAGGCGGTTCAAGATCGGCGGCACGGATGTCCGATACTAAAAAGGTGAACGGAAAGTTTTTTTTGATTCCCCTGATCTCCTCTTTGGTTCTTTCTTCTTCGTTGGGAGCGGATCCACTGAAGAATTATGACGCGGAAATTTCCGAATACACCAATAAGGATTCCTCCTTTTTTACGGACAAAGAAGAACGTAAAATAAAACAGCTATTCTCTCAATCACCGGAAAACTGGCAGGAAGAGAAATATTCCCTCAATTATCATAAAGACAAATCCAATCTGGAACTTCCGAGTTTTATCAGCGTCAATCGGATCATATCCTCTAAAATCGTAAGTCACAGCGGCGTCGTTTATAAGAATTACGTCGTAAAGCCCAAAGACACACTTTCTAAGATCGCGAGAATTATGAAAACCTCGGTCCAAAAAGTAAGTTCCACGAACGGGCTCAAAAAAAATTCCACTCTTCAAGTAGGACAAAACATCTCGATTCCAGTCCAGGTTCGAAATGCAAGTCGCGAAAAGGTCGAATTCCGCAAAGTTTTTGTTTCTCCAGTCGTAAACGCAAAGATGACTTCTCGTTTCGGAAGAAGAAAGGATCCTTTTCACACCGGTTCCGGCGGTTATCATAGCGGCGTCGATTTCGGAGGAGTCCAGGGTTCTCCGATTCTTTCATCTGCGGATGGGGTGGTTTCTTTTGCCGGAGTAAACGGCGGGTATGGAAACACTGTCATCATCGATCACGAAAACGGTTATAAAACCATGTATGCTCATTGTGCAAAAATTACGATCGAGCAGGGAACGAGAGTGAGCGCGGGAACGGTCATAGGTGCCGTTGGCAGAACCGGATCAGCGACGGGGCCTCACTTGCATTTTGAAGTTTTCTTAAACGGAAATCGGATCAATCCGGAAGTAGCTTTAAGAAAAACCTTGAAGATTGTGACTCCCTTAGATCCCGGTAAGTTTGCCAGACTTTAACATCCTTTCGAGATCGGATGTTATTCAAAATCTCTGAAAGAAATTTACTGATCGGATCCCAATGAACGCGCTTTTTTTAGAACTCAGGAAAAACACATTCTATACTCTCATTCCAGTTATCCTGTTCTTTTCTTATTCTCTCTCCTATCTTTTACGCGCGGTCATTCTTGCATTCTTAAACCCGAGCGTACAGTCCTCAAATACCAATCTCAATCCTACCCGAAAGATTGGTCCGGAAACCAACCGAGCCTTGTCTTCTTATGAAGAAATGGTTCAGGGAAATCTGATTCGCGGAATCACTTCCAGAGCGGGAGAGATCGCGACGGAAGGTGAACTTTCCACAGCCCCTCCTGATACGGGAGAAGGTGAGGAAATGAGAGTTACCGGAACTCTGAGCGGACACTGGTCTTTTGCACGGGTGACTATTGTGGAAAAGGGGAAACCGGACGCGCAAGAATTCGCAACCGGAGAAACCGTTGCCGGTTATAAGATTCGATCGATCGCACTCAACTATATCGTTTTAGAAAAGGGAGGAGTTTCTCTAAAAGTAGAAATCGGCCAAACCCCCGGAGAAGCCAGAGCAAAACTGGGACAAGACGCGGCTCCGAAAGGAGATCCAGGTCAGACCGCATCCGCGGATACTATAAGAAAGGTTCTTTCGAGACAAGACGTAAACCGAAAGCTCAAGGATCCCGCCGCGTTGTATAAGAATGCAAGATTTGGTCCTGCCTTGATCAACGGTAAGATCGCCGGATACAAGATCTACAGCGTCTCTCCGGATCATATTTTTTATGCCCTGGGAGCAAGAAACGGAGATACGATCAAACGAGTCAACGGAATGCCATTGACGGAAACCGAAAAAATGTTGGAGATCTGGGGAGCCGTAAAAACTGCCGATAAGATTACGGTAGATGTGGAAAGAGGTAGCCAGATTCTCACCTACGAATTTATTATCAGAAACTAAAAAAAATGCCCGGAACAACCAATCAATTTCCAATCTTTAGAATTCTTTCTATTCTCATGCTTGTACTTTTAGTGTGGGATCGCCCCGTTTTCCCTCAGAATAAAAAGAAAGTATCCGTAAAAACCAAGTCGGCCGTTTCTCCGGAAGAACCAGTGGAGAAAACTTTTTACGCCAATTGGAGAGATACGGAGCTCAACGATTTTTTAAAAGGAATGAGCGCTATCCTAAGAAAGAATATTCTTCTGGATGAAAGTTTAAAAGGTAAAAAAATCACAATCATTTCTCAAAAAGAAATTCCGATCAAAAACGCATTCGTTTTTATGAAGTCGGTTTTGGAATCTCTGGGATTTGGAGTTGTGGAAGAACCGGATCTTATCTCCATCGTAAAAATCAAAGACGCACTCGCAAGATCCCCTATCGTGCGTGTAGGCAAGGAATTGATTCCGGAAACGGAAGTCGGTGATTTTAGAAACATCACTCAAATCATTCCGGTGGAAAACGTAAAACCGGAAGAATTGGAGCCGATTCTCAAACGTCTGACTTCGCCCAATACAGACGTGATCGTTTATAAGAATACGAACACGATCGTTCTTTCCGGTTCCGCTGCGGATATCAACAAACTCTTACTTTTAGTCAACGAACTCGATCAAAAATTGGAAGAGGCGACACCCGGTTCTATTTCTTCGGCGGGGGACGTTCACATCTACACCCTGGAACACAGTGAAGCGGAAAAAATCGCCGCCACGTTAGTCAAGCTTGACAATCCGGTTGTACAGACGGAAGAACTGAGCCCGGAAAAAAAAGCGCAAGGCCAGGTTCCGGGAAAGGTTGAAAAAATCAAAGCGGTGGGTCACAAGGAATCCAATTCAGTGATCGTAACGGCGACAAACTCGGAGTGGACGGAGATCCGAAAAATCATCAAGGTTTTGGATTCCGCAAGAAAACAGGTTCTTTTGGAAGTGTTGATCGTAGAATTGACTTCCAGCGATCTCAACGACTTCGGTATCGACTGGAGATACAAAAGCGAAGCCTACGGACAATTCAACACGGGCCTTTCGAAAGAAGGAAATATCATCAACGCAAACGGCCAGGTGAATCCGAACATCAACACCTTGAGCGGTTTCTCTTTAGGTTTTTTAAAAGCTGGTTCGGAACAGATCATCGGTATTTTAAGCGCGAACCAAGGGAATGAAAACTTCAATGTTTTATCCGCTCCTCAAGTTTTGACCGTCGACAATCAGGAAGCGGAGATCAGCGTAGGACAGGACGTTCCCGTAAGAACCCAGAGTCGAAACGCAGGAACGGGAGGAGCAAATGCCGTCACGGTGGACAACTTTGAATACCGGCCAACCGGGATCAAACTCAAGTTCACGCCACACGTGAACAAAAACAACAAGATCACTTTAGAACTCTTTCAAGAGATCAAAAATATCGCCGAGATTGCGCTCGCCGGTGGAAACCCCACTTTCAATCGTCGAGAGATCAAAACCTCGGTAACGATCGAAAACACCCAGTCCATCGTAATCGGGGGTTTGATTTCAACGGACAAACAAAAACGAATTATCAAAATCCCTTTCCTTGGCGATATCCCATATCTGGGACATTTTTTCAAAAGGACCACCGAAAAATTAAAAAAAACCAACCTTATGGTTTTTATCACTCCGCATATTCTCGATAGCAGAGAGAACGCGGATAAGATGACGGTGAAGAAAAAGATGCAACAGGAAAGATACGAACTCGAAAGAGAAAGAATCCTCAACAAAGAAAAAGAAATCAAAGAAAGAGGGGACTAAGTTGAAAACTCTCGGAGATATCCTAATCGAAGAGGGGATCATATCCGAAAAAGATCTGGAAGATTCCCTGAAGGTTCAGAAAAAGAATAACCTTCCTCTCAGTCATATCATTCAAAAAAAAGGAATCGCCGGAGAATCCGATATTCTCCGCGCGCTTTCCAAACTCTATCAGCTCGAGTTTCGTGAAAAATTAGAATTCTCCGGAATGGAAGAGGTATTTCAGCAGATTCCTCTCAAACTCATTCAAAGAAGTAGAATCGTTCCCTTTCAACTCTCGAAAAAAACGATTCGAATTGCGGTCTCCGATCCTTCCGATCTCCATCCGATGGACGACGCTCGTAATTTTCTCAAAGGATACAACGTAGAATTTATTCTCGCACCCGAACCGGAAATCATGCGGATCATTCATTCGCATTTCGATACAACTTCTTCCGCTGCAAAAGAAATGCTGAATGAGATGGAAGGAAGTTTTTCCGAACTCGCAGAAGCCTTTGAAAACGATTCTCTCGATCTAAGCGACGACGCGCCGATCATCAAGATGGTCAACGTCATTCTTTCCCAAGCAGTCAATGAACGAGCTTCGGATATCCATATTGAACCGTATGAAAAGTCCCTTATCGTCCGGTATCGTGTGGACGGTATTTTGCATAACGTACTCAGTCCGCCGAAATCCTATCACGCGGGAATTTCCTCAAGAATCAAGATCATGTCGAATTTGAACATCGCCGAAAATAGACTTCCTCAAGACGGTAGAATCAAACTCAGATTGACGGGAAAAGATATCGATATCCGCGTCTCCACGATTCCCTGTCAGTTCGGTGAAAGAATCGTGATGCGACTTTTGAACAAGACCGACCAAAAGTATTCTTTGGATACGATGGGTTTTTATCCGGAACTCGTGAAGACGATTCGATCCTTGATCATCGAGCCGCACGGAATCATACTTGTTACAGGTCCTACTGGTTCCGGTAAGTCCACAACTCTCTATTCTGCTCTCAGCGAATTGAACACCGAAGAAAGAAATATCATCACCTGCGAAGACCCAGTGGAATATCAGTTCGAAGGAATTTCGCAGATGCAGATGCAGGAAAAAATCGGACTCACGTTTGCAACGGGTCTTCGAGCCATTCTTCGTCAGGATCCGGACGTCATCATGGTCGGGGAGATTCGGGATGAAGAGACGGCAAGGATCGCGATCCAAGCTTCTCTCACGGGTCACTTGGTGTTTTCCACACTCCACACGAACGATGCGGCGAGTGCGGCTACAAGGCTTGTGGATATGGGAATCGAACCGTATTTAATCACTTCGACCGTTCTCGGCTTTATGGCGCAACGACTCGTGAGAGTGATCTGCGCTCATTGTAAAGAAACATACAAACCAACCGCGTCCGAATTGGAATCGATCGGAATCTCGAAAAAAACTTTGAAAAACGGAACTCTCCACCGAGGTAAAGGTTGTTCTCATTGTATGGGCACCGGTTTTAAAGGAAGAACCGGAATCTACGAACTTTTATTGGTGGATTCTCATATCAAAACGGCTATCCTTCATGGAAGTGATGCCGGAAAATTAAACGAGATCGCAAGAGAACACAATTTCAAAACTTTAAAAGATTATGGAATTCGAAAGGTTATCGACGGCGTTACAACGATCGACGAAGTGCTCAGAGTCACTTAAATAAAATGGCAATTTATTCTTACGTTGCATTCAACAAAAAAGGAAAAGAAGAAAAGGGAATCATCGACGCGGCTTCCCTTCAAGCGGCTCGTTCGAAGTTAAAGAACAAGGGACTTTACGTTCGCAATATCTCCGAAGATTCCGAAAAAAAAGACCGGGAACTTTTTCCATTCTTAGCAAAATATTTTTATAGAATTCCTCGAAAAGAGGTCGGGCTTTTTTCTAGACAACTCGCGACCTTACTTGGCGCGGGAATTCCTCTCGACAAATCTCTCGCGAGCATCGTAGAACAAACCGATAACCAGAACTTTCGAAAAGTTTTGACCGGAATGCAAGCCAGCATCACCGAAGGTTCTTCCTTATCCGAAGCGATGAAAAAACATCCGGACGTGTTTCCGAGTCAGTTTCCTTCTCTCGTCGCGGTAGGAGAAAAAACGGGAGATTACGAAGCCACCTTAACTCGACTCGCCGAACTGGAAGAGAAGTCGAGCGAGCTCAAGGCAAAAGTCCAAGTCGCAATGGTTTATCCCTTTATCATGGGTTCTCTTTCCATCTTCGTAACGATCTTTTTATTGACCGTGGTCATTCCTCAGATTCAGGAATTGTTTTTGCAGTTCGACGCAAAACTTCCTTTGATCACTCGAATCGTAATTGGTGTTTCCGATATTCTCATAGGATTTTGGTGGCTTCTTCTTGCGTTGGGTTTTGGCGGAATCGTTGGCTTTATCTATTATAAAAACACTCCACAAGGAAAACGAAACTGGGACGAATTTATTCTGAAGGTCCCGATTTTGGGCTCTTTGGCTCGTAAGGTTTTAGTCAGTAGCTTTGCAAGAAACATCGGCATTCTTTTGAGCAATCGAGTTCCTTTGATCACAACTCTTTCCATCGTGGAACGTATCGTGGATCATTCCATCTTCGGGGAAGAAATCAAAAACGCGGTGGATCGAATCAAGGAGGGAGAAAAACTATCGGCTTCTTTTAGCGGATCCGTGATTCTTCCCCAGATGGTGATCGGTATGATCGCCGCCGGAGAGGTTTCGGATCGGGTTCCCGAAATGATGAACAAACTCGCGGATATTTACGATACCGAAGTGGATACCGCGATTAAAACGATGACACAATCGATGGAACCGCTCATGATTGTGGTAATGGGTCTTCTCATTGGAACGATTATGGCCTCGATCATGGTCCCAATGTACAACTTGACGCAGCAACTTCAAAATATATAATTTAGAATAAGGAGAATTCAATTGAATCTGTCCAAATTAAAAAGAAAATACAGAAAAGGTCTCACACTGATAGAACTCGCTGTTGTCGTGATCATCTTAGGAGCGCTCATCGCTTTGGTTTATTCCAACTTTCGTCCGGGTGAAATCAGCGACGATACCGCGGCATTAAAACTTAAAAAAGACGCCTACGAGTTACAGTCTCATTTGGAAAGATACGCACAACGATACGGCTCTTATCCGAGCGATGAACAAGGACTCGAAGCTTTAGTGGAAAAACCGACTACGGGAGAAGTTCCTGAAGATTGGAAACCGATCCTGAGTAAAAAAGGCGCGATCAACGATCCTTGGGGCACTTCTTACAAACTAAAGAGGGATGCAGGCGGGGACGTTCAATTATTCACCTTAGGTAAAGATAAAAAAGAAGGCGGAGAAGGCAAAAATGCTGACTTCAACATTCTCAACGAAGACGAATATCCTTCCGACTTCCGCAGAAAATAAAATTCCTTCGCCTTTCCGGTTATGAAAACAAGAAATATCCGGAAAGGATTTACCCTGATCGAGTTGATCGTGGTGATCGCGATCCTCGCGGGGCTAATTAGTATTCTTGCAACTACCGCGGCGAATTTCATCGTTCCGTCCGGCACCGACGCGGCACAAACTCTTAAACAAGCGGCTGAATTTTGTTATCGCAAATCGATTCTTACAAATACGACCATGGTTTTGGAATTGGACATTGAAAACGATACTTACACCGTAAAAAAACTCGTCCGAGACGAAAGCGGAATCAAAGAAGTATTGGTCTTCAAACCGCAAAAACTTCCATACAATTCCGAAATCATAGATATCACCGACATTCGCGGCTTTCGTTATACAAAAGGAATCGTCAAGGTTCCGTTTACTTATCTAGGAATCGCCGCAGACTACAGTGTTCACTTAGGAAACGACCCGTCTATCTATCGGACTTTGATCATCTATCGTTACGGAGGGAAGGTTTCGGTCTTGGAAGGAGAACAATTCCACACTTCTTCCAATCTTGCAAACGATAAGAATTGGAAAGAACAACAGGATGAAAACGAACAGCAACAACCTTAAATTCTTATCCAGCCGAAAACGGTTTCGAAATTCTTTTCGTAAAGGTTTCAACTTGATCGAGGTTTCCATCGCACTCGCGTTAGCCGGCATTGCGATGACATACACTTATATGGTTATTTCTAACGGAATCAGACAACAAAGACTCGCCGCCGTGTTGTCAAACGCGGTTCACCTCGCAAAAATTAAGATGGCTCAGATCGATTCAGTCTCGGTTCTTCAATCCGACAATACATCCGGAGAAATTCCCGGTTATCCAGGTTATAGTTTTAAAACGCAGATCGGAGAAGAGGATATGGATCTTCTCAAACTCGCGGGTAAGGAAGGTAAAAAACCGGAAGACCTTTTGGGCGGAAGAGATTCCGAGATGAACAAGCTGATTATGCGAAGATCCGGTCAAGCGAATCAGGGCTCTTCCACAGCCGGAATCATCCGGGTCTTTCGAATCAAAGTCACGATCAATTATCCCACCGGAAGCGGCACCGAGTCTTATACCGCGGAAACGTTCAAATCGGCTCAGTATTAAAATGAAAAATACCCGTTCAAAATTCTTTCGCAAAGGATTTACTTTGATCGAAATTTCGATCGTAGTAATGATTTTGGGAGTGATCTTTACCGGAATTTTTTCTACCTATTACACGGCTCTGAAAATTTCCAGAGAGTCCTCTTCTCCGGGGGGGGCCTCGAAAAGAGACATTTTGCTCGCCATGGAAAACGTTCGTAGTACGATTTCAATGGCTTACTTTCACCAAACACAAAGAAGATTGATCTTCCTGGGAAAAAACGACGGAAGGGGAGTCGATCGTAAAGATCGTTTGGACTTTGCGGCGACTCATCCCAACTCGGAAGAAACTTCGATGCCGGAAGTCAGAGAAGTCGGATTCTATCTCAAACCGATGCCCGAAGAACCGAATTACAATTATCTCATTCGAAGAGAAGACGAGATGGTGGACCGTTATCCGAAATCGGGTGGAACCGAATACAGGCTGTTAAGTCATGTAAAAAGTTTCCAACTCAAGTATTCCAGAACGGGCGCTAAATGGGAGGACGAATGGGATTCTAAACTGACAAAGGTTTTGCCGAGACTCATTCGTATCGAGATGATCGTAAATTCCGGAAAAAAGGAGGTTCGTTATGAAACGCTCGCGTTTCCTGGAATTCTTTTTAAATAAAAAATTTAGAATATTCTTAAATACTTCTAAAATCGTAAAATCCAAGCGGTCTTCGAACGAAGTTAAAACTCTGCGCAAATCCAGGGAAGGTTTTATGGTAGTCATTCTCGTGATGGCGATCGGAACCGCTTCCTTTTACACGGCGACCGAGTTCGGAGAACGAGCCTTAGGCGAACGAAGAATCGCTCAAGCGGACGCTGACGGCTTCCGAGCGCTTTTGCTTGCGAAAGCGGGTTTTCAAGGCGCGTTAGGCGCTCTTAAAAAGATTCCGGAAGAATATCTCTACAAAAGTGGGATCGCGCTCAATCCGCCTCCGCTCCCGATGGGCGGAGGAACGATCTACTATAAGATCAGCTCCGAAGACGGCAAAATCAATCTCAACTCGCTCCTCAATCACGACGACAATCAACAAAATCTGCGCGCCGTGGAAATGCTTTCTCGTCTTTTCGATAAACTCGGGATCAAAAGGGAAAAGATTTTTCCGATTTTTGATTGGATGGATACGGATCTTCAGGAAACCGGCGGGGGCGCCGAGGACGGATACTATTCTTCCTTAAAACCTCCGAGAAAAAATAAGAACTCATTTATGTATTCAGTTTCCGAACTCGTTTCAATAAAGGGCTTCAATCGGGATATCGTGTATGGGTCCTTAAAACCGGCGGACTACTCTGAAAAGTATTCGAACGCGTTTCAGTCCGAAGAGGAAAAGGCCCTGATCGGAGATAACGATTTCGTTTTGGCAAACAATATCACCGCCTATATCCCATCGGGTCAAAACTCAGACGATAGAATCAACTTGAACGCGGCGCCATATTTTGTTTTGATGTCTTTATCCGATTTTATGACTAAACAAGCCGCCATGCGAATTCTCAAATTCAAATTGGAGCAGGGCGGTTTTATCAAAGAACTGAAGGACATCGAGAAATTCCAGGAATTTCAGATTCCAACGGCGGGTGGTCTCACTCTTTATAAGGAACTCGCGGGGGAAGGAACTGACGTCTCCGGCGGAAGGGTCAAGACCAAAGGTGAAATTTTTAGAATCGTAGCGGTGGGCCAAGTCGGGAAGACCATTCGAAGAATCACAGGAATCTTCGATCTGACCAACAGCACAATGCTCTATTATATGGAAGACTAAAAGTAAGATGTTTATTTACGATCAATTTCTTGCAATCGACTACGGAACGAGCACGATCAAAGGGGTTCTTTTCCAAAAAGTTCTCGGAAAATTGAGCATTCTCCGTTCCGAGATCATGAGCATCTCTCATGGAGAAGAGGAAGAATATCGCCACAACATTCTCCGTTTTATCAACTCTTACTTTCCCGGAGAAACGAGTATCGTCCTCAATCTTCCTCTGGATAGGCTTTTCGTTCGAGAATTGCATATCCCGCTTACAACCGTCAAAGCGATTCGAGAAGTGATTCCTTTCGAAGTAGAAAACAGAATTCCGTTTCCGATGGAAACCGTAGAAGTAACGGGAAGTATCTGGAGAATCGATCAGGAAAAATCCGACGTGATCGCATACTGTGCCCATCACTCCGAGCTCGACTTTATCACGTTCCCATTTTTGGAGACGAATATCGTTTTCCGAGGTTTATTCGTGGATTCTGTGAGTTTGTCCACGATCATCGCAGAACATACGAACAAAGAAATCAATTATAAAAATTGCGCGCAAGCCGACATCGGAGGAAGAGTTACGATCCTAAACATTCTTTCCGAAGGAAAGGTGGCCCATACGAGATATATTTCCATGGGAGGAGACACTCTCACGGAACAGATCGCTTCGGATTTAAAAATTCCTTTTGAGAAAGCGGAAGCGATCAAACTCTCTCTTCAGTTCGAACCGTTCTCCGGAGAAGACGACGGCTTGAATCTTTTCGCAAAAGAATTCAAACTCAAAGTCGCGGATATTAAGAAATCCTTTCAAAGCGTTTCCAAGTTCGCGGAAAAGCTTTCTTCCGAAATTCATAGAAGTATCGTTTCCATGAACGAAACCGAAAGGCCTGAAGTATTGTATCTTTCCGGCGGAGGAAGTAAAATCAGAGGGATCGATTCGGTCTTCGGAGATTCCCTTGGCCTCATCACACGAAGATACGATTTTCTTTCTCTGGACGGGGATACGTTTTCAACTTGTTTCGGAATGGGTTATCATTTCGGTTTAGCAAAAAAAGATAAAATCGATTTTATCAACACTCCTCACGTCAAACGGATCAATAAGAATATTCTTAACTTCGATCAGTTTCTTCCTCACCTGATTTTTTCCGGCGTATCGCTCTTTATCCTCATCACCGTTTTTTTCGTGGGTATCGTGGTCGACAAACGAAAGTTAAGCGCGAGCGAGAAACTTCTCGCCGAAAAGTTTCAGAGAGGTTTTGGAAGATCCGCTCCCGAAGATGTGGATATTTTAGAATACGCGACAAAACTAAAAAACGACGAAAAAAAGAAGACCGAAATTTACAGACTCTATTTGAGTAAACCGAGCATCCTCGACATTCTTTTCGAACTTTCGATGAACTTTCCCGCTTCGGATATGCAGCCGTTTCAGTTAGATCAATTCGATTACGACCAAGACTTGGTTAAAATCGGGGGAAGGGTAAACGAGTTTAGCGAGATCGGGGTTGTACAGAGATCCTTGGAAAAATCTCCGATGTTCAAAGACATCGAAGTGACAAACAAGAGATTGATGCAAGGTGTAAAGGCGTATAAGGTTTCCTTTACGATCACGATGAAGGTTGTTAACAAGCCCGTCGGCGCGGAGGAATCTTTTTAGATCATTATGCTCGAAAAATTAGAACCCAGAGAAAGGTTGATCGTACTCGGTGGAATCGGCGCGATTCTACTTCTAATCGTATTTTTGGCAGTTCAGAAGATCGTAAACATTCGTCAAGGTCTGACGGAAAGAGTTCAGGATTCGAGAACAGCTCCCGTAAAACTCGATAAGATCATTCAGGAATTCAACGACTTTCGTTCGCTCGATTCTTCCGGAGGTGATTCCGACGTTAGCGCCATCTATGCAAAACTCGACGAAATTTTCCTGAGATACGGTTTAAAAGAAAAAATTTCTACGATGAAAGATTCGTATGCGATCGAAGATAAAAAATACAAACGAACTACGATCGATATCAATTTTAGATCAGTCACGCTGGACAATATCTTTCGATTCGTCTATGATATCGAAAAAAATAAAATGATCAATGCGAGAGTGGAGTATCTCAACTTTAGAAAACCGTTTCAGGGAAAAGAAGTTTATGA
This sequence comes from Leptospira ainlahdjerensis, assembly GCF_016919175.1. Classification (GTDB taxonomy): domain Bacteria; phylum Spirochaetota; class Leptospiria; order Leptospirales; family Leptospiraceae; genus Leptospira; species Leptospira ainlahdjerensis. The sequence goes on from NZ_JAFFPU010000003.1 coordinate 77,496, forward strand.
CGTGAACCTAAAATTGTCGAGCTATAGTCGAGAAGGCAACAAACGATGAAAAAAGAAGAAGAATTTCAGGAAGAAACAGCCCTCACACCCGAGGAAGAAGAATTCTTAACTCTGGAACTTCAAGAAGAGGAAGAAGAGGCGACACCTCGGTTTACTCTCAAACAAAAACTCTATCTGATAGGAACCGGCGTTTTTTCTTTTTTCATCTTTACGATTCTACTTTTTCCATTGGATGAAATCATACGCAGTTCTTTGAATACATCCTCTGCAAAGACCGGAACCATCATCAACTTCCGCGATCTGAGCATTTCCATTTTAGGGAATGTGACTTTAGATACTTTGGAGATTACGACTCCTTCCAATCTGAAAATTAAATCCGAAGAAACGGTTCTAAAAACTTCGCTCTTCGGACTTATGAAACGTAAGTTCGACGGAAAGTTCAAAATTGTATCTTTGAAGATCGATACTGAGAACGGTCCTTTTGCGAAAATTCCCAGAATCGAAGGTCAGGGAAAATTTGAAAATTTAGACTTGGGAATCGCGAGAATGGCCGGAAATTTCGATATTGAAATTCCCGGCGGCTCTTCCGGTATGATTCTGGAACTCCCGGAAATTCCTCTCCTCGGCGAACTCAAAAACATTACGATTAAGAAATTTTTAACAAAACTAAATCTGAAGGACGGAAATCTTATCTTTAACGATTTTACTCTGGATACGTCGATTGCTCGTTTTGATATCACCGGAAACATTCGTTTATCCGAAAGTATTCAATTCTCTCAACTCAATCTGAGAATTTGTCTAGAATTGGATCGAAACTTTGCTTTGGAAAGACAGGACATTGAAGATATGCTGACCCTTTTAGAAAAACAGGGCGGGGGGAAGTGTATCCCTTTGATGGGAACCATCGGAAAACCGGAAGCCAAGATTCCGGGTTTATCGGGGCCACCCGCAACTCCTTAAGAGTTGAAATCATACAAGAGTTAGCAATTCGGTTCAAAACGAATCCGAGAACACAAAACGACGGTCTTTCGTTTTTAGAATTCTTATTTATAGACCTGATGCAAAAATTTGTTCTTAAAAAGAGTCTCATTCTTTTACCGCTTTTGTTCTTTCCTTTCTGCTATTTTCAACCGCATACTCCTCCTTCCAAAAAACAGTGGAACGAATTTCGAAAACTTCCCCGAAATCAAAAGGAAATTCTCGCTTTGGAAAAATTTCTTCGAGAGCACAAAGTTTTGAACGTGGTTCCGATCGAACAACTTCTTAGGCAAGGCACGGATTGGAGACAAACGGAAAGTCAACCTTTCGCGATTCCACCTCGAGATTTATGGCCAAACATTTTACCAACCTTGAAAGTGATCCGCGATTTGATTCTTCCCCAGGTCGGTCCTGTGACCGTCGTTTCCGGTTTTCGAGAAGCGGAGTACAACAACAAGGCCGGAGGAGCCAAATCCAGTCGACATCTTCAATTTTCCGCGTTAGATATGATTCCCGACCGGGAAATCGACAGAGTTCATTTAAAAGGAAAACTTTTAGTCCTTTGGCAAAAAGAAGGCCCTGCTCGAAAGATTGGAGTCGGATTGTATTCTCGAAACCGATTTCATATCGATACGCTCGGTTTTCGCAAGTGGGAAAAGTAAAACCTCGAGTCCTCTCTTGCAAAACAATTCTCTGTTAAAACTTGGACTTTTTCTTAAATCGTTACGAACGGTTCTACCGCGAGAAGTCAATAATCCAGTCTACAATTGCCTCTTCCAAAGCTGACAGGAAAACAAGTCAGAAATCCCTTATATAAAAATTGGAAATCATAGTCCAGTTTTGATATATTCAAAAAATAGAAACGATTCTAAATACGTTTTGATAAACATTAATAAATATTAATTCACTTCTTAATGAACGCTTGGAGTTGACACAAATAATCTTTCACTCAAATTCAATACGATATAAGTATAAAGAGCTAATAAAATAAATTAACTGATAATCCTTTCAAGTTAAAAAACTAATATTGATTTAGTTTGAATATTAAACACTTTTAGAATTTGAATTTTTTAAAACATTCGATTCCAAAAAGGAAACTTTTTTTATTTTTGTGAAAATTGTCACAATAAATATGTTATCTGAATCAACGCGGCGACAAGAAGACATTCTTTATCATCGCTCATCAATCAGGAGAAAACAATGAAACGATTTTTTTTACTCTGCCTTAGCATGATCTTACTGTTAGGTGACTGCTCCAATGAAAAAGAAGGAAGAGAATCCGACCTAACGCTGCTATCCGGAATCATTGACCCAACGGATTTAAGAATTCTTAATCCTGATAGCTATAACTCCCAACTAATCCTTATCCGAACTCCCATCTATGTAAGCAAAACAACCGGAAATGACAGTTGGCCTGGATCGCAGACTGCGCCTCTTCGAACCATCACGAAGGCGTTAGCTTTAGCCGACGGCCAAAATAACATCTACATTGCTCCCGGTGAATACTCCGATCGCACCGGTGAAAAATTCCCGATTCGAATTCCAGATGGGGTCTCTTTGATCGGAGATGAATTAGGGAGAGGCCTTGGTTTTTCAATACATTATGGTGAGAAATTCGAGGATATGCCCGTTCCGAAGCCCACTACGATTCAGTTTTATGGAGATGATCTTGCGGAAGCCATCCAACCGGGTAAAAATTCGACAATCGCTGGATTTAATTTACCAAATCCGATTGCTTTGAGAACCTACAACGTTAAAATTCGAAACAATACGTTACCTCAAGGAATCGGAATTTTTAATACAGATAGCAGTAGCAAACCCTCCGGTGGACATTGGGTCAGCGGAAATTTCATCGGGTCCCAAAAAGCACCAGACTATAACGACTCAGTTGGTATCTTCTTTGAAGAAACTACAGATGAAAATAAAGTTGAAAACAATAGGATCTATCGAAACCGATATGGGATTGTTATCCGGCCTGGTGCTAAAGTAGATTTAGGCGGAGGTGCCAGAAGAAGCGTTGGTAACAACATTATTTCCTGTAGCTTAGAGATAGACTTAACACTTTTAGTCGAACCAGGAAATCGACTTTACGCCGCAAATAATCGGTGGGATCACGATGTTCCAACGTATTCTATCGGATCTACTTACAAACCAGGAATCGATATCTATGCCCCGCCTCCATACGGCACTATCGATATTGGAGGATATTCTTTAGCTCCTAGTCCTTGCAACTGATCATTTTTGTAGGATTCATTCTTTTAGAACTTAACGAGGAATAAACGACCTTTCCACCTATAGAAAGGTCGTAATCAATTCCTAATATCTCCAAAATTCAGACCCAATTGAATCAAAATATCGATGTCGTCAGTTAAGTTACCCTAAATTCAGGATAACCAAATGCGAAAGCGATTGTAGTGGAAATTCCGTAGGAATTGAAACGAAAAGCGCGGTCGCGAGCTTATTTCGCTATGGAATTTGCGAGCGATTCGCCCAAACTTTCTTTCTTACACCGAACTCACATTCACGAAAGAAATCGTCTTTTTATCTTTTGGCAAAAGACTGGCCCTGCTCGAAAGAGTGGAGTCGGATTGTATTCTCAAAGCCGATTCAGTATTGATTCGCTCGGATTTCGCAAGCGGAAAAAGTAAAACCTCGATTTCGCTTTTAAAAAAGAATGGCCTTGAATGAAAACACATCCAAGGCCGATTCAATTTTACAAACGCAAATGAAAGAACATTCTTTATTTGCGTCCTTGACTTAGAAGGTCGGAATCAAGAACATCCAGTGGTAGACCCACAGGACATACATTTCAGACAAGACCCGTTTCTCACCATTTCAAAAGAACCGCATTCGGAGCAAGAATCTCCTGTATAACCTTTGATTTTTGCAAGTTTGACTTCTTCCAGCAAAGCGATTCCCGTCGGAGCCGGTGTTCTTTCTTTCGAAATCATCTGAGAATAAGAAATCGTCTCCACTTCTTTCTTCGGAGGAGCTTCCGCAACTGCGGTGTTCGTAACCGTTTCTTTTTCACGTACGTTCGATTCTGCAGTCGCTCTTTTGGAACCGATTTCGTCTCCTCTCAGATCTTCCGGAGCCACTTGTCCGAGGTCGTATCTTCCAAGATAAGTGATCGCCAACTCTCTAAAGATATAATCAATTACGGACGTACTCATCTTGATGTGTTTATTTCCGGAAACGATTCCGTTCGGTTCGAATTTGAAGAATGTAAATGCATCCACATATTCTTCCAATGGAACCCCGTGTTGCAGACCTAAAGAAACGGAAATCGCAAACGCGTTCATCAAACTTCTAAACGCCGCTCCTTCCTTGTGCATATCGATAAAGATCTCTCCGATCTGACCGTCTTCGTATTCACCGGTCCTCAGATAAACTTTGTGACCACCTACGATCGCTTTCTGAGTATAACCCGCTCTTCTGCTCGGAAGTTTTCTTCTGTGAGAGATATACTTCGTAATTACTTTCTCTGCGATTTGAACCGGATCTCTGGAGATCATCGCTTCTCTGACTTCGTCTTGTTCTTCGATTTCAATTCCATTGAGGAGTTCGAGTACGGAATTGAGAGGTTGAGAAAGTTTCGATCCGTCTCTGTAAAGAGCGTTCGCTTTGATCATCATCTTCCAGGAAAGGAAGTAGGCGTTCTTGACGTCTTCTACAACCGCGTCTTCAGGAAGGTTGATCGTTTTAGAAATCGCTCCGCTGATAAAGGGTTGAGCCGCCGCCATCGTACGAATATGGGATTCGTACGAAAGGAATCTCTTTCCATACTTACCACATTTGTTTGCACAATCAAAAACAGGATAATCTTTCTCTTTCAAGAAAGGTGCATTTTCGATCGTCATCGTTCCACATACGTAATCGTTTGCTTTGTTGATATCGTCTTTGGAAAAACCGAGGTATTCCAAAAGAGAAAAACCGGGAACATCAAAAATTTCTTTTGGGATTCCAAGATTGCGGGTTAAGAAGTCTTCACCGAGATTGAATTTGTTGAACGCAAAGTTGATATCGAAAGCGAGAGGAAGTGAGGCTTCCACTTTTTCGAGAATCTCATTCGTAAAACCTTTTTCTTTCAGAGCTTGAGTGTTTACGACCGGGGCTCCATTCAAAGTCGCATATCCTTTGCAATAGTTTACGATTGCTTCGATCTCAGAAGGAGAATAGCCTAATTTTTTCAAACCATAAGGAACGGATTGATTGATGATTTTGAAATAACCGCCGCCTGCGAGTTTTTTGAATTTCACCAATGCGAAGTCCGGCTCAATTCCGGTCGTATCACAATCCATCACAAGACCGATCGTTCCGGTCGGTGCGATTACGGTAACTTGTGCGTTTCTATAACCGTGTTTTTCACCGAGAGCCAAAGCGAGATCCGAATCTTCTTGAGCCGCTTTCAGCATATAGGAAGGACAGAATGCAGGGTTGATTCCAACGGGAGTGATCGTCAAACCTTCGTAGTCTCCGGAAGGGGCATTGTAAGCCGCTCTTCTATGATTGCGAATCACACGAAGCATATGTTTTTTATTCTTCGCATATCCTGCAAACGGGCCTTGTTCTTTCGCCATTTCCGCAGAAGTTGCATAGGCAGTCATGTGCATGATGGAGGAAATCGCACCGGTGATCGCCATCGCTTCTTGAGAATCGTAAGGAATTCCAAGAATCATCAAAACAGAACCGAGGTTTGCATAACCAAGACCGACGGTTCGAAACTTATAAGAAAGTTCCGCGATTTCTTTGGACGGAAACTGAGCCATAGTAATGGAGATTTCAAGAATGATCGTCCAGAGTTTACAAAGATAACGATATCCTTCCACGTCGAAGTTCAAGGTTTCCAGATCTACGAACTTTTGTAAATTCGCCGAGGCGAGATTACAAGCCGTGTTATCCAAGAACATATATTCGGAGCAGGGGTTCGATGCATTGATCGGACCGTCTTCCGGACAAGTATGCCATTCGTTGATGGTGGTATGGTATTGTGTTCCCGGATCCGCACTGGCCCAAGCCGCGTAGGAAATTTTTTCCCAGAGCTCTCTCGCTCTGAGAGTCTCGGAAGGTTTCGGCTTGCGTCCTTCCGCTTTCGCTCTTTCTTTTTCCGTTCTGAAATAAAGATTCCATGGTTGGTCTTGTTCTACTGCGGTCATAAACTCATTCGTAAGACGGACTGAGTTGTTGCTATTTTGACCGGAAACGGTATTGTAAGCGTCGGATTGCCAATCGGTTGTGAGTTCTTCAAAGAGAATTTCTTTGTAACCTTGTTTGGCAAGATCGATCACACGTTTGATGTAATTATCGGGAATTAAAACCTTCTTTGCTTCTACGATGGTTTTTTTAAGAGAAGAATTCTTCTTAGGATCAAAACGATCGTTACCTTCCATCTCGTAACAAGCGGAAATGATCGCGTTGAGATGACGGTTGTTCAACATCGAACCCGTTACAAGGGAAGCGACTTTCTTTTCTTCGGTTACTTTCCAATCTACAAAACTTTCGATATCCGGATGGTCTACATCGAGACAAACCATCTTCGCCGCACGACGAGTGGTTCCGCCGGATTTGATCGCACCGGCGGCACGGTCTCCGATCTTTAAGAAACTCATCAAACCGGAACTCTTTCCTCCGCCGGAAAGGGGTTCGTTTTCACCCCTTAGATTGGAGAAGTTGGTTCCTGTTCCGGAGCCGTATTTAAAAAGACGAGCTTCCCGAACCCAAAGATCCATAATCCCGCCTTCGTTTACGAGATCGTCGTCCACACTTTGAATAAAACAAGCGTGCGGTTGGGGATGTTCATACGCGGAAGTGGACTTAACGAGTTTTCCGGTAGAAGGATCTACATAATAATGACCTTGAGATTTACCATCAATTCCATAAGCCCAGTTCAAACCTGTGTTGAACCATTGAGGGGAATTGGGAGCCGCCATCTGCGTAGCGAGCATATACACGATTTCATCGTAGAAAATTTTTGCACTTTCTTCATCGGAGAAGTATTTGTATTTATATCCCCAATAGGTCCAACATCCCGCGAGTCTATGAAAGACTTCGAGCGCGCTGGTTTCACCGCCAAAACGATCTTCCGGCTTTAAGGATTCCAATTTTTCTGTATCGGGAACCGATTTTTGAAGCCATTCCGGAATTCCTTCCTCTTGTACCTTTTTGAGATACTTCGGAATTCCTTTCCGACGGAAGTATTTCTGAGCAAGAATATCAACCGCAACCTGGGACCAACCCTCGGGAACTTTGATGTCGTTTGCCTCAAAAACTTTAGATCCATCCGGATTGGAAATCCTGGAATTGCGTTTCGCCCAGCGAATTTCGGACGATTCTTCACCTTTGGGGACGGTAAAATGACGGTTTAGCTTCATAAATTTGCTCTCAGACTCCGTAAGACTAGTAAGAAGGGATTATGTCACTCTAAGAAAAAGGAAAAATGATCCAAAGCTTTTTTTGGCTCTCCTTTCACCGAAGTTTCAAAATTTTTCCTACAAAAAGTTGTAAAAACGCGGCCCAATGCGACAAATTAAGGTTGCGTGCTTACCCCTTTTTGAAAATATAGGCCTAACTACCGAGGATACTCCCCTTTAGCTCAGTCGGTAGAGCAAGTGACTGTTAATCACTGGGTCGCTGGTTCGAGCCCAGCAGGGGGAGCCACCTTTCTATCGCCTCAGCCTACACCGGCAATATTCCCTTCTTTGGTTCTTCTTAGACGAAGTTTCCAAACCTTTGGTCCCAAAAAACTTCTCTTTTGTTTAGTGTTTTTACAAAAAGAATCCCCGAAGATCCGCGAATTTTCCTTTCGAGAGATTGTTCTCAAATTTGCGAAAGCCGAAATCGAGGAGGATCAAAAAAGGTATATTCCAAAAATTGAATTTTGGGTTTGCCCAATCTGGAATTTGAAAATTATCAAAGTTAGGCTTTTCGTTTGAGGAGGTATTTTTTAGAATTCTTACTAGAGGCTTCTTTTCGACCTGCAATTTTTTTTGTCAGTTGCTCAACATCCCGGAACTCAGGTAACGACCTGGATTTCGCTTCTAAAATTTTCGTTATCTTCTTGGATTTGGATCCGAAAAAATTTTCCGAGATGAAACCTTACGATCTACGAATCCCGGAAAATCAAATCTTAACCGCTATATCCGACGTTACTCATCATTGCTTGGACACGGGGGCCAAAGATCTCAGAAGGATCTTACGGTTCATTTTTTGCCGGTTTGATGGATTTTAAAAATTTAAAAATCGCTCTGAGTTCTCCGTCAGACATAGAAGCATAGGCTTCCCAGGGCATATGACTGTGAGCAATCGATCTTCCCTGACGAAAGCGCGCCAAAAATTCCTTCTCGGTCCATTTTGTTATCCGTCCTTCCGCGTGCGGAGTTAGGTTCGGAGGGGTCAGAGTTTCTTTACTCGGATCCGGATCTTTCATCGGAGCTCCTCCGGCAAAAGGTTCTCCTATGTATTCTCCGATGAGATTTCTTTTCGTATGACAGCCGCTGCAATTGGCGACGCTGTTTGCCAAATATTCTCCGTAAACAATGCTTTCCTCAGCCTTTATCGATTTTAACACTTCACCTTTAGGACCGACCGGTTTTACAACGAAGGCTTTTAAAAACTTTCCGATCGGATTGAGTTCGTGTTTTGGAACCCGATTCTGAACGGGTCTGAGGCTTCTTAAAAAGGAAATAATCGCCGAAAGATCCTCGTCGCTCGTATTGTGAAACGGCATAAAATCGAATAAAACCGTTTGATCGGGACGAACTCCGTAACGAAGGGACCTTGCGATTTCCGCATCCGAAAAACTACCGATTCCGGTTTCTATATCGGGAGTTATATTCGGGGAATAAAAATTTCCTACCGGCAATTCGAACTTAACACCACCCGAGAGATTCGGTCGTCCATCGGTTTTAGAGGAATCGACATCTAAGGTTTTGTGGCAATCCACACAATGAGCCGCGCCATAGGCAAGTCGTTCGCCGCGTTTGATTACGGCGGGGTCCTTCGACGCTTTTATGTCCGGATAAGGCGCCTCATATTTTAAGTTTTGTCGCAACGCCGTCGCGATCACACAAACCAAGAGGATCGATAAAAAAACAGCTCCGGTCCACTTCAGGATTTTCAATAACATGAATTTGTTTACTCTCTTTTTGAATTTTCAATCGGAGTTTAGAATACAATTTCGTTTCTTGTTTCGACCAAATCCGATTTCTAAGTTAATAAGACAAAATCAGAATTAAGTTTGCATTCTTTTGGATGTTTTCGGCAGTTTTAGGGAATCCCGGAACTCCGATCTATAATTAGATTACCGAAATAAAATTCGCCAACGGTTTTCACGTCTATCTCATGCAAAAATTTGAATATTCTTTTTTGAAGTTTTAGAATATACATCTGAATCACTATTGGAAATTGATTTCCCTTTTAGAATAGATTCGAATACGATGATTTTACAAAAAAAGGGCATAGCATGAAAATAAGACTTTTATCCTCGTTTAGCGAGTGGATCGCAAAACGTTCTTCCGCGAAACACATATTCTTTTTTACCGCAGCCTCCATTCTGATATCCGGAGCGATGCAGTTTCTGGAACAGATGACTCCGGTTCCTGCTGGTCAAAGTCTTCCTCTCAAAATGGACTTCCGGCCATTTTCTTCGGCGAAGGATCTAAACGAAGTTTTTCAATTCTACAGAGAAACGGGACGTCTTTTGTATTTCTGGCAAGACGTTTTGGATATGTTTTTACCCGTCGCGGTCGGTCTGATGATCGGTTCCTTTTATTCGAGAACGGCTGTGTACTGGAAACTTCCGATATCCTTGAATCTTCTTCCTTTTGGGTTTTTGGTATTTGATTGGATCGAAAACTCTCTCATGTTTTACTTTTTATATTCATGGCCTTCGGTTTCGGAATCTTTAGCCCTTTTTGCAGGTAGAATCACCGCCATCAAATTGATGTTCGTTTTTATAGGATACGGAATGTTGTTCGTTTGTCTTTTGGCTTTTGGTTTCCGATTTTTTAAATCCAGATTTTCGCAATCCAAAGAATAAAATTATTTGAATCCTTCAAAATCCTTAGGAAATCTTTGAGTTTTACAAAAAAAAGCGAATCAGCCGGGAGTGAGAAGATCTTTGGTTTCTAAATAAGATATTCCATTCTTATAATATTTTATATAGATCGGGACTTCGATATCGTTTGCGGGCTTCCAATCAAAACGGTTTTACCGTTTTCCCAAACGACAAAACTAAAAAAACGATAAATCTTAGAATAGATCTTCCGGATCCGAAGTTTTGCTTTCAGTAGGAGTTTTTGTATCCCCCCGAAATCCGGTTTTATTCGTTTTTTTTGATTCATCTTTGGTGAGCGCTTCGATTTTTCCTTCCGCAGTATCCAAAATTCCCTGACAAATTTTTTTGAGCTCCATTCCGCGTTCATAGGCTTTGAGAGATTCTTCCAAGCTGAAATCCTGACGTTCCAGTTTTTCCGCGATTTGCTCGAGTTCTAAAAGCGCTTCTTCGAATGAAATTTTAGATTTTGATTCTGCCATTTTATTTTCCTTTTCGTATCACTTGCATCGTTCCACCGGCAAGTAATACGTGTAATTCTTCTTCCGGTTTTGTTTGTTCCGGAGAACTGATAATTTTACCTTTTGTGTTTCTTACGATGGAATAACCTCGTTTCATCGTGGAAACGGGGGAAAGATCCTCCACCTTGGAGGTCAAAAATTCCGCCCTTTGTTTTTTATGAAAAAGAATACCTTGGATCCTCGGTGTAAGATTCGTATAACGTTCGATTCGAACCTTTGCAAGATCCAGTTTGTTTTGAACCGCCTTTTGCAATCGGATCCCGATTTCATCCACTCTTTGACTTCTTGCATTTAAGAGTTGCATCGGCTCCTTGAAGATAAACTTCCCGGACAATAACCGCAAACGATCCTTACTCGAGGAGACCCTAACGTTCAGAGAGGTTTTGAGCCTTCCTTCTAATTGCGAAATAAATTGAAGAATGTCTTCTTCCTTTGGAACCGCGTGTTCGGCCGCAGCAGTAGGAGTCGGGGTCGCGAAGTCGGCCGCAAAATCGCTTAACAAAACGTCTGTCTGATGTCCTACCGCCGAAATGATAGGAACCCTGGAATTCGCGTAGGCGCGGACCACCTTTTCGTCGTTAAACGCCATTAGATCCTCGAAACTTCCACCACCTCGTCCCGCGATGATCACGTCTACGTTCCATTCCGGGCGATTCAATTCTTCGATCGCACCCACGATCGAATTAGGAGCCTCTTCTCCCTGAACAACACAAGGCGCGATGAGAATGTTGATTCCCGGAAATCGGGAACGGGCTACTTTGATGATGTCTTCGATCGCCGCGCCAGAGGGCGAGGTCGCGATTCCGAGCGTTTTTGGAAAGGCGGGAATTCTTCTTTTTTTCTCCGGATCAAAAATTCCTTCCGCAGAAAGTTTTTGTTTGAGCCTTTCAATTTGGAGTAAAATGTCCCCCTGTCCCAGCTCTTCCACACGAGTTACGTTGAGATTGTAAGAACCGCCGGCTTCATAGAGCGTGATCGTTCCATAAACTTGGATTTCTTTTCCGTCGCTGAGAGGTTTGCCGCCGTAATTCTTATTGGAATAGTTGAAAAAAGTACAACGAACCAAAGAAGTCGCGTCTTTTAGTGAAAAATAAATATGTCCCGAGTTGGCCTTACTATAATTGGAAATTTCCCCTCTGACCCAGATGTTTTTGAGATCTTTGGATCCGGTGATGAGATTTTTGAGAATCCTCGTGACTTCCGTAACGGAAAGAGGTTTGGAATCTTCCAATCAGATCACCGATGCCCCTTGTTCAGAATCAATTCTCTTCGATACAATCTCCAAAAATCCCAAAGAATGACGACTAACGTAACCGCTACCGGTCCGACGACGAGTCCCATGATTCCGAATTCCTTGATTCCGCCGATCAAAGATAAAAAGATAAGAAGAGGGTGGACTTGTAGCTTCTTATCGAGCATTCTCGGTTTTACAAAATTCTCCAGAGCCAAATAGAAAAAGAGGCCGCTTCCCATAAAAAAAATCGCCATCATCGGATTGTTCTCTAAAAACAAAATATAGAGTCCGATCGGAAGCCAAACAACGGAGGTTCCTACGACGGGAATGATCGAAAAGAACGCGGCCAAACTTGCATATAAAAAAGGACTCGAAATTCCGGCGATCAAAAGAAGAATATAAACCGCTGTTCCTTGCAGAATCGAAATGATCAGATTTCCTCGAATCACGGTTTGAACCGCCGACGTTACTTTTCTTCCCACTTGTTCTTCCAACTGTCTGGAAAACGGAAGGTTGTCCAAAATAAAACGTTCCACCTTTTTTCCGTCTTGATAAAGAAAGAATAAAACCAAAAGTGCAAAGAAAAGATTCATCAGAATTCCCGTCGGCAATTCTATGTTTCCCAGGATAAAAGAGGAAGCGTTGCTTAAAATTCCGTAGATGCTGTCGAGATTCAAAATATCCACATAGTTCTCGGCGAATTCTCCATAGATTTCCGGAACCTTTACCCAGAAAAATTCGTTGTCAGTAATAAAGTCAGTGAGCATCGCAAAGTTCATCAAGGTTTCGATCATTTTATCTTCGCTTAACGAAATTCTTAATTTGAATAAAATGGAAAGGGCTTCTTGGATCAACGTACGAATGACAAAATAGGAAGGAATGATCACTAACATAGAAACGAGAGTAATCATGATCCAAGGAACGAGCCATTGGAATCTTTCTCCGAGATATTCTTTGAGAAGTTTGTATTGTCTTCTCGTCGCGAGATAAAGAATCAAGGCCATCAAGGAAGAATAAAGATAAGGACGGAATACTAGAAAAAATACGCCGATCGCAAAGATAAAAAGAATCGAGAAAAAAATCACAAACGTATATTTTCCCGGTTCGGGATTGAGTGGAACTACAGGTTCGATCATATCTTAACCGCCTGTTTTTTTATAGAAGAGTTTGATTCTACTTCCGGCATCCACGGCTTCGATCTGAATCGTAACCACTTTTTTATTTTGACTTTCCGCCATAATCACAGTCTTTTGATCCGTGATCTCTTCCTGCAAAACTTTCCAGTAGAGAGATTTAAAAATGGAAGCATAATAGACTTCCATCTGTTTTTTCTTAAATGCGTGGGTAAAAAGAAGAAAGGATTCTTTCGTATCAAAATATCCGCGTTCGGATTTTAATTCCGTGGAATAGATCAAAGCGGCTCCTTCCGGGACAAACTCGACGGGAAGCGATCTTGGATTTCGAACCGGGTTGTTCTGAAGAGTCAACTTGTTATAACGATACAATTCCGTTTTGGAATCGGACGCAAAAAGAGACAAGGGCGTCGTCAAAACACCGAGAAGAAAAAAAACTAAAAAATAGAAACGAGTAGGGTTCACTTTTTTTACTTGAACCTTATCCGCCATCACTGACAATTCTTTTATTCATCCTTCATGACTTTTCAGGAAACACTGATTCAAATTCTCACCCGATTTTCGGAAACCGATCCCGTATTTCTCTGGCTCTTTTTCGCGTTCTCAAACTTTGCGGAAAACGTTTTTCCGCCTTGGCCGGGAGATACGATCACCGTCTTCGGAGGTTTTTTGGTCGCAAGAAATCCGGAATCCTTTGGTTGGTTTGCGCTCGTTTCGAGCACTTTGTTTGGAAATATTCTGGGAGCCTGGGTGATGTATCGATTCGGAAAGCTCTTCCTTCATTGGGTGAAAAAAAAAGAATTTCCTTTCAAAGACTCTCTCTATGACGAAGAATCCATCGAGAAAACCCTCGCCTGGTTTCATAAAAATGCGATCGCGGTGGTTTTGTTTAGTCGGTTTTCGGCGGGAATCCGATTCTTTGTTTCCATCGTCGCAGGAATGGTAAAGATGAATCCATTCGTTTTTTTCGGATGTTTTTCTTTGGCCGTTTTTCTCTGGTGTGGCATGTTGATCTTTTCCGGATTCTATCTCGGTTCTCACTGGGAAGCAGTTTTAGGTTTTTTAGAAATTTATAACCGGATCATTCTCGGTTTGATGATCCTATTCGCGATTTTGTTTCTCTGGTATCGAAGACGAAAAAAAATCGCGGATCAAAATTCTTAAACCAAGATCGTTTTTACCCGAAGATCCAAAGATGACTTTTGAAGAAAAAAATTCCCTGCAGATTTATAAAAAACGTCCACCGTCCTCATTCCGCCGAAAAATTTCATAGAACCATTCCTTTCAAAAAGATGTTTTTTCAGAACAGCGTTCCTCCTTTTAACGAAAGGGATAACCTTACTCACAAGTTGCCTGGATCGGACGAAAATCTGTTGGAACTCCGACAGTCTACCGTGAAAGTCGCGCTCCCCGCCCAAATTTTGGGTGGAGGGGTGGGTGGCGGAAAAAACCACGACGGACATTCCTATATCACAAAATACTAATTTTGCAAGAAAAAATTCTCTTGTAGGAACTCACACAAACCCTTGTCTCCGGACAATTCTCGTTGTATCTCCTCTCAACTTTTGAGTACGGTTATGCGACAAACAGGAACGTTATTTCCGAAACCTAATGGTGCGGGAACTACACGTTTTCCGAGCGAAAGACAACAACACGAAATTTGAACAAAATCGCGTTAGACTTCCTAGACATATTAGAATTTTATAAAATGAAATGCTTCTTGAGCAACTCTTTTTAAGAAAGCGACTTTTCGGATGCACCCATTTCTTACTTTTTGGAATCCAAAACGCATCTGTAAAATTACTCTTAGGTGATTTCTTCCCGATCCAAGGCTTTCTTCAGACCTTCGATGATCAGATCCTTTTCATCCTGATAATCTCCAGGAAGAGTTAGTGTCTGGATCCATTCCATCAAAGCGGGTGGATCGATTACTTTTCCTTCCATCCATTCTCCCGCCATATCGGCGACGACCCGAAATACGGCAGAGGTATCTAAGATTCCGTTGTCGTGCAGTACGACTGCGAACCCCGGTGCGCCTTCCGTAAGAATGTATGGATGAATTTCTTTTTGTTTGAACGGATCGATTCCTGCAGGGAGAGCGCTTTGTACGTTCCAGTGCATTTCCTCTTCGTCGGGTCCATGTGTCGTCTTGTTGATAAGAACGAGGGCAACGGAATTGAGATCTCCGTGAATCTTACGATTTTCCTCTCCGAGTTCCGCGATGGTTTTGGCGGCGTCTCTTGTGATCGCGTCTCTTCCTAAAAAGTTCAAACGATACAGATAGTCTTCCAATTCTTTTCCGGACATCTTTCCGGAAAGAATGTACTGATACAAAAGAAAGATCAGATAGTCGCTTTCCGTATTGTCTCCAATTAGAATTTCTTTGGAATGAGTTGGAAGATATAAACGATCTCGAAGAAGAATCGTGAGCTTATAACTCATCTGATCGAACAAACTCTGAAAGGAAGCGCCGGCAAACTTTCGAATTCTTTCCATCGATCCCAAAATTCCGTCGGTGATAAACTTTGTAGGATGTGTAACGGAATCCCAAAACTTTTCGACGATCCCTTTGATCGTTCCTTCCAAATACTTGAGATGCAAAGATTCCGTCTCGATCGAATGACTTCGGATCGTGGACAAAAGGGTTCTTCTAAAAAAATGAGGACTGGCCGAAATAAAACAAAGCGGAGAATCTTCGGTCGCAAGACGGATTTCTCGATAGAGAGTCGGCATTCCCGGAAGAGGCAATTTTTGCTGCGGTGTTTCGAATAACGTGGAAAGTTTCCCTTTGTTGGAATGGATGTCCGTCGCAAGATACGTCTGGTCGATATCGGAAGTTGTCACGTAACCGGTGAAGTTTTCGGGAAGAATTCTTAGCTTTCCCTTTCCGATCAGTGAACTTCCGGAAATTTCACTTTTACCCTTTTGGTTGAGATAGGCGATGTCCTTCGTAAACTGCCGGTAGGAATCCAATTTTTTAAAAAGAATCCGAAAGGAATATTTTCCAGGAGGAAGAGGTTTTGTAAATTCGTGAAAGAAAAACCCTCCGTCGTCTCCTTTGATCTCGGGAGATTGGTGCACCAGATTCTCCGATTCATCCCAAATCTCCGCGACTAAAATCGGTTTTCGAACCGGCTCCAATCCGTAATCCAAAAAAGGAGTGATGTCTTTGTCCTGCTCCTCGAACAAACCGGTCAAAAGGTCCCAGCGAGAATCGTCCCTCATTTCTTCCGTGATCCCAGCGTCTACAACCTGACCCCGAATGTAATACCGATTCTCGCGCCCTAAGGTTCCCCCGCAGATCGCGATCCTTTTTTTATCGACTAACTTTGCCGTTTCCGCTTTGGAATCTGGTTCTTCG
Organism: Leptospira ainlahdjerensis; assembly: GCF_016919175.1. GTDB lineage: Bacteria > Spirochaetota > Leptospiria > Leptospirales > Leptospiraceae > Leptospira > Leptospira ainlahdjerensis. The sequence continues at coordinate 93,775 of NZ_JAFFPU010000003.1, forward strand.
CTCACTGTTCTTGCGTCCGCCTCTGATTTGATAGATGGGATGGATGGAAAATTGTACCGAATCGCTCAGAGAGTGAAAGCATAAAAAATGAAATTCTTTGTTTTCTGTACTCCCGATCAAAAAAACACTGGTACGGAAGAAGTGAGTCCGGATCGTATGAAAAAAAATTCCGTAAAATCCGGCTATTCCGGAGCAAAAACGATCTATATCCGAAAGTTGCGGTTTGAAGAAGCCCAGGAAAAACTCGAACGGGAGATCCAAGAAGCCTTCTTAGCGGGAGAAACGTTCGTGGAAATCATTCACGGAATCGGAGAAGGGGTTCTCAAAAAATTAACGGTCGATACGATTCGCTCCCATGATTTTTTGAAAGAAGTCGACTATTCTCTCTATGGAATTTCCAATCCGGGTTCCACACTGGTCGAAGTATTAGGACCCGATAAGGACACTCTCAAAAGGTATCTCAAATGACAAAAAACACGCTGGAGATTTTGGACGTAACGTTGAGAGACGGAGAGCAAACCAGAGGAGTCAGCTTTTCGACTTCAGAAAAACTGAATATCGCGAAATTCTTATTACAAAAATTAAATGTAAATCGAGTCGAGATCGCCTCAGCCCGGGTTTCTAAGGGAGAATTCGAGACGGTTCAAAAAATCATAGAATGGGCCGAGACCGAAAAACTCACCGATCGAATCGAACTCCTCGGATTCGTGGACGGAAACAAAACCGTGGATTGGATCCGGGACAGCGGGGCCAAAGTGTTGAACCTTTTGACAAAGGGTTCTCTCCATCACTTAGAAAAACAGTTAAACAAAACTCCGAAAGAATTTTTCACGGACATTTCCTTTGTCATCGAATACGCAAGAAAAAACGGTCTTCGAGTCAACGTCTATCTCGAGGATTGGTCCAATGGATTTCGAAACAGTCCCGAATACGTTTTATCGCTTGTGGAACATTTGAGCAAGGAAAACATCGAAAGAATCTTTCTTCCTGACACGTTAGGTGTTCTTTCTCCTGCAGAAACCTTCCGAGGCGTGGACACTCTCGTTCAAAAATATCCGAATCTTCATTTTGAATTTCACGGTCACAACGACTATGACCTTTCCGTCGCAAACAGTTTGGAAGCGATTCGCGCCGGCGCCAAAGGCCTACACGCATCGATCAACGGACTCGGAGAAAGAGCAGGGAATACTCCGCTGGAAGCCTTGATCACGGCGATCCACGATAAGTCAGAGTCAAAAACCCAGGTCAACGAACTTGCGATCACGGAGGCAAGTCGACTCGTCGAAGTTTTTAGCGGTAAACGAATTGCCGCAAACAGACCGATCGTAGGTGAAGATGTCTTCACACAAACCGCTGGAGTTCACGCCGACGGGGACAAAAAAGGAAACCTCTACGCAAATCCGATTCTACCTGAACGATTCGGAAGAAAGAGAAGTTACGCGTTAGGCAAACTTGCAGGAAAAGCGAGTATCTCCGAAAACGTAAAACAATTGGGTATGGTATTAAGCGACGTGATCCTCCAAAAAGTTTTGGAACGGGTGATCGAACTCGGAGATCAAAACAAACTCGTAACTCCCGAAGACCTTCCGTTTATCATTGCGGACGTTTCCGGAAGAACCGGAGAAAAAGTAATCGCTATCAAATCTTGTAATATACATTCCGGAATCGGGATTCGTCCTCACGCACAGATCGAGATCGAATACCAAGGGAAGGTGCACAAGGAAATTTCCGAAGGCGACGGAGGTTACGACGCTTTTATGAACGCGCTTACTAAAATCACAAATCGACTCGGAATCACCATTCCAAAACTCATCGACTACGAAGTAAGAATTCCTCCCGGCGGAAAAACAGATGCGTTAGTCGAAACGATGATCACCTGGAATAAATCCCAGGATTTAGAAGAAGACCTTACGTTCAAAACGATGGGAGTTCATCCGGATCAAACGATTGCCGCCGTTCACGCGACGGAAAAAATGCTCAACCAGATCCTACAACCATGGCAAACCTGAAACTGTTACTCGTTGGAATCGGAAATCCCGGTCAAAAATACGCCAACCACAGGCATAACATCGGTTTTGTGATTCTGGATTCTTTTTTGAATTCTTCTTCCGGAAGTTATCAAGAAAACTCCAAATATTCCCTCGCTCGAACCGACGAAGACGGAATCACGCTTTTCTACCTCAAACCCCTGGAATTTATGAATCTTTCCGGAAAGGCGGTTGCGGAGATCGCAAAGAAGAATGGAATTCCTCCTGAAAATATTCTCGTAATTCACGACGAAATCGATTTCGAGTTCGGAAAACTGAAACTCAAAGGCGGGGGCGGTCACGCCGGTCACAACGGACTCCGGGATATCGTGGAAAAGCTGGGTTCCAATGCATTCTTCCGGCTTCGGTTTGGAGTGGGAAAGCCCTCGGAAAGTTCGGAGGTTCCCAACTACGTTCTTTCCAACTTTAAACCGGAAGAAAGGGAAAAAATTCCAGAGCTCGTAAAGGCTTCTTTGCAAAAAATCTCCGATTGGATCCGAGAAAGGAAAAACGGATTTCAGAAAGTCTCCGATACTAAGTAGGACGGGCGAAGTCCAAATTATTTCCATCGAAAGTGAAAGAGTGGATCATTCGTCTTTTCGTTCGTTTAAAGTTGGAACTCTCGGAAAAGAAGAACCCCGAGGATCCGATTCAAATCGAACGAACTCAATTTAAAACGGAGCATTCCATTGGGCGATTATCCATTCCGACTTCCGCAATTTTCATCCGCTTCTCAAAACTTAGCGGCGGAAAAATTCATCACGTATCTTAGAATCGAAAAAAATTATTCTCAAAACACGCTCAACGCTTACAGCATTGATCTGAAATTCTTTTTTGATTTTTGCGAAAAGGAACAGTTGGACATCTTACAAATCGAACCCGTGGACATTCGTTCTTATTTTGCCTATCTTGCAAAGAATCACGGTTTGGATCGGAGATCCCAGAGTAGAAAGTTATCTTCCCTTCGTACTTTCTACAAGGTTCTTTTGAGGGACGATCTCGTTTCTTCCAATCCTGCAGTTCAAATCAGTTTTCCAAGAGTTCGAAGAGACATTCCAAAAAACTTCCGAATCGGAGAAACGGAAGAAATCTTAAGCTTCGCCGCGGAGCGAACGTCGGAAATCTTGGATATTCGGGACCGGGCGATGATCGAAGTTTTGTATTCTTCCGGACTTCGCGTATTCGAGTTGGTAAACGCGAAACTTTCCGCTCTTTCCAAAGATCTAACCATTCTCAAGGTCCTCGGGAAAGGTCAAAAAGAAAGATTTGTATACTTCGGAAAAGAAGCGATTCATTCCCTTGAAAAGTATTTAGAATACCGGACTCATTTTTTTCCCGAGACCGAGGAAATTTTTCTAAATCAAAAAGGAAAGAAACTGACGACCCGAGGCGTACGTTATATTTTGAATGAAAGAAGAAAAAAAATGGGATGGGAAAAGACCATCACTCCCCACAAATTCAGACACACGTTTGCGACCGATCTTTTAGACGCGGGCGCGGACATTCGAGCGGTGCAGGAATTACTCGGGCATTCTTCGCTTTCCACGACTCAGATTTATCTGAGTGTAAGTAAGGAAAAAATCAAAGAGGTTTATAGAAAAGCTCATCCCCATGCCAGAAAATAAAATTCGTTCCACCACCATTCTTTGTGTTCGTAAAAACGGAAAAGTCGCCATCGGAGGCGACGGTCAGGTTTCTATGGGAAACACCGTCATGAAACAATCCGCAAAAAAAGTGAGAAGACTCTATGACGGAAAAATCCTTTCCGGTTTTGCCGGATCCGCCGCGGACGCATTCACGCTTTTTGAACTTTTTGAAAAGAAAGTGCAGGAATTCGGAGGCAGTCTTTCGAGAAGCGCGGTGGAACTCGCGAGAGAATGGAGAATGGACCGTATGCTTCGAAGACTCGAAGCCCTTTTGATCGTCGCGGACAAAGACGAATCGTTTTTGATTTCGGGAACAGGCGACGTGATCTCTCCCGATGAAGGTGTGATCGCGATCGGATCCGGAGGAAATTACGCGTTAGCCGCCGCGCGAGCGCTTTACGATCACACCGAACTTTCCGCGAGGGAGATCGTAGAATCTTCCATGAAAATCGCCGCAGACATTTGTATCTACACAAACGATCATATTACCATCGAAGAAATTCTATAAACAAATCTATGACAGATTCTCATAAAAATCAGGAACTTACATTCTCCACCGAAGAAGAACTCACACCTCGGCAGATCGTAACCAAACTCGATGAACATATCATCGGACAAAAAAACGCCAAGAAGGCGGTTGCGGTCGCTCTCCGAAATCGAACCCGTCGTAAAAAACTCGATCCTGAAATGCAGGAAGAAATCTATCCTAAGAACATCATCATGATCGGTCCGACCGGAGTTGGAAAAACGGAAATCGCAAGAAGACTTTCCAAACTCTGCGGAGCTCCTTTTCTCAAAGTGGAAGCAACCAAATACACGGAAGTCGGTTACGTCGGAAGAGACGTGGAATCTATGATTCGAGATCTCGCCGTCATTTCGATGAATCTCGTAAAACAGGAATACAGAACACGAGTGGAAGAAACTGCGAAACAAAAAGCGGAAGAGGCCTTACTCGATATTTTACTTCCTTTCCCGGGAGAACCCAAACCGACCTCCACGCAAATATCAGGTTTTTCGAATACTCCGATCGCCGATGAAGAGGAAAGAAAAACGCATTTTCTCGAAACCAGAGAGTTTATGAGAAAAAAACTAAAAACCGGAAAGTTAGACGAACAAGAAGTGGAACTCGATCTGCCGAACCCGAGCGCTTCTCAGATTCCGATGTTGCAGGTTTTCGGGGCGGGAAACTTAGACGACTTGGACAATCAATTGCAGAACGTTTTGGGAGACATGCTTCCCAAAAAAAATAAAAAAAGAAAACTTAAAATTCCCGAGGCGCTCAAGGCTTTGGAAGAATTCGAGGCGGAGAAGTTACTCGATCCGGACAAGGTGCAAAGAGAAGCCCTTCGAAGAGTGGAAGAAATGGGAATCATCTTTTTGGACGAGATCGACAAGATCGCGGGAAGGGAAGGAAAGACCGGAGCCGACGTATCCAGAGAAGGTGTTCAAAGAGACCTTCTTCCGATCGTGGAAGGCGCAACCGTGAATACAAAAATCGGCCCGGTAAAGACGGATCATATTCTTTTTATCGCGGCAGGCGCGTTTCACATGACCAAACCTTCGGATTTGATTCCGGAGTTGCAGGGAAGATTTCCGATCCGTGTAGAACTCGAAAAATTATCCAGAGACGACTTTGAAAAAATTCTCACCGCGCCTCGGTCTTCGTTAACGAGACAATACGAAGCTCTTCTGGCAACCGATTCCATTCGAGTCGAGTTTACTACGGAAGGGATTCAAGAGATCGCAAGAATCGCCTACGACATGAACGAGAAACACGAAAACATCGGAGCTCGAAGATTGAATACGATCCTAGAGCGTCTATTGGAAGAATTGAGTTTCGAAGGCCCGGACCTGCCCGAAGAGAAACGAAACGTAAAAATCGACGGAAAGTATGTTCTGGATCGACTCCAGGGTGTGATTCAGGATAAGGATCTCAGTCAGTATATCCTTTAAGCAAGATTAGAATTTTTTAATCCTCCGCTTTTAAGAAATGATTTTTGAACGTAAAATCGGAGATTCTATTTGACGAACTCTCAAAAAAAGGGATGCTTTGCGTCATGCTTCGTATTCCAACCTCCGTTCAAAAAATTCTAATCCATTCCCTCCTTGCGATCGTACTCGTTTTTTCAAACGGCTGCGAATGGATTCAAAAAACCTTAGTTGAAGTATTAGGCGCGCCGGATTCCTATAAGGCCGAAGGAAATCCGAACCTGATTCAACCGAACTTTTCCGGAAAGGACGAACAAAAAGAAAGGATCCTGATTTCGCTCAAAGAAGTTTCGGCCGGATTCTCCCAACCAACCGATCTTCAATTTCCTCCCGGAGAATCGGAAACGTTTCTGGTCACGGAACAAAAGGGCACACTTCGTTGGGGCAAGGTCCGAAAGAATGAAACTGGAATATTATTGACTTTGAATGTATTGTCCGAAGCGGAACAAGGGCTTCTTGGTCTGGCGTTTCATCCGGATTTCTCGAAGAATGGTAAACTTTATCTTAACTATGTTTCGAAAGTAGGCGGCAAGGATACGAGTCGAGTCTCGGAGTGGATCGCTTCTTCTCCGAAAGATTTACCAAATTCTAAAATTACTTCCGAAAGAATTATTTTGGAAGTTGTTCAACCGTATCCGAATCACAACGCGGGTCAACTTGCCTTCGGTCCCGATGGATTCTTATACATTGGTTGGGGAGATGGGGGATGGAAAGACGATCCAAAAGAGAACGGACAAAATCCGAAAACGCTCTTAGGAAGTATGTTGCGTGTCGACGTAAACGCAACGGAAAACGGAAAAAACTATAAAATTCCCGCTGACAATCCTTTTGTAAACGACGCGTGTTGTGCGCCGGAAACATTCGCGTACGGATTTCGAAATCCATGGAGATACAGTTTTGATCCGCAAGGAAGATTGATTCTCGCGGACGTAGGTCAGGATCTCTGGGAAGAAGTGGATCTCATCGAAAAGGGAAAAAACTACGGCTGGAATACAAAGGAGGCGACCCACTGCTTTGATCCAAAACAAAACTGCGATGGAAAAGGTCTTACCGATCCAATCTACGAATATGGAAGGGAAGAAGGACAATCGATTACGGGCGGTTACGTTTATTCGAATCAAGCAATCTCGCAGCTAAACGGTAAATATATTTTTGCAGACTTTGTTTCCGGACGAATTTGGGCCTTGGATCTTCCGGAAACCTCCGGACAACCCGCGACAAAAGTTTATACCTTGGGAAAATGGCCCGTTTTGATTTCATCTTTCGGAAGAGACACTTCCGGAAAAGTATATCTTACCGATTTTGGGAGCGGGAAAGTCTATCGACTCGATCCGAAATGAGAAATCGATACGAATTTTTTTAGAACAAAGAACTTCTCGTACAACTCTTGTGTGAGAAGTTATTTTATATTCATTGCTTTCTTGAATGTAGTTCCTCGGAAGATCGTTTTTTCCTCAAGCCTCAGGTTTTGTTTCGAAGACAACTTCCAAACGGAATTACTTTCATTCTTAGAGAAACCTTTCCATTCTTCATTCAAACGGATTGTTTACTGGCATACGACTCGAAAAGAATAGGACACGAGCCTTCAAATTCCGTTCGAACAAATCCTTCCTGTGGATTCCATTTCCATAAAATGCAAGATACAAGTCTGCGCATTTCGACTCTCACAAAAGTTTGATGCAAGTTTTTAATTGAGAAGCCCGAACTTTTCAAAGAACACGGAGGAAAAAGGAACCGTGAAAAGATTTTTTCTTACGGATCCTTCGTTTGTGCTTTGGAGGAATTTTAAAGAGTATATTCAAAAAATCAAAATTCGATCTTTGAAAGGTTTTCTGGATCGGAAAAAATCAAAAACGATCCAAACTTTCGCGTTTTCAATTTGTTTCGAAATTTTGTTTTCGAAATCAGAAGAATTTCTTGTGTTCAAAAAAATTTTGAATGCACTCGAAATAAATTAGAAATCCATCTTCAATCCGGAAATCGGATATTTCATGTATACCGTCGTCGTTCTCGCTCCGGATGTGATCGTAAGAAGATCGAGAGGATTGAGACCGATGCTATAAAAGCCTTCGTCGATCATAGCGATTCCGAAACCGGCGCTTTCTTTTTCATTTAAGAATTCGGGACGGAAGAAGTCAGCAGAATTTCCTTGATCGAATAGTTCTTTGTGTTTTTGTCTGGATTCTTGGATTCTTTCAAAATCCAGATGATGGATCGGCGAATCGTTCCGGATTCTAAAACTCAATTCTTCCTTGGTAATACGAATCTTCAAGGAAATGTTCATATTGTATTTTTCGATTTTGCTGCGAACATCGGATAAGAAGACTTTCTCGCTTTCGGTCAATACCTTCTTTTTTGTTCTGATCTTATCTTCCAAAGAAAGGACCGTCTGCACTTGTTTTTTTACTTTATCAGGAACGATATAACGATGCATCGCATCCCGCAGAAGCGAGGTCTCCATAATGATCTCAAGAAGCTCTTCCGCGTCTTGACGACTCGTTTCTCCTTGTTCTAATTTTTTTAAGAGTTCGTCTCTGAAAATAATATGCCGTATGTTCGCTTTGATTGCGTTTAACAACGCTTCCATCAAACCGCTAAAAAGATGAAAACCGGCTAACGGGTTTGCTCCGATTTCCTCTAAAATTCCGTTTACAAGCTCGGAAAGAATGTCTCGTGTAGGTTTTGTCAGACCTTTGAGCTCAAGGTGAAAGAATTTTCTTTTTTTGAGATCCTCGATATTTTTCAGGATCTCGCTACCTCTGAGCGCTGTTTTCTGGTTTGCCATATATCCCCACCGAGTTTTTTAGGTATCATTGACGCGCAAAGTCTTTTACGCAAGTTTGTTTTAAATCATGAAACCAAAATCCGGCATTTTTGAACTGATCACTCCGGACCTCGGCGATACGGACAAGATCGAACTCGTTCACTGGAATTCGAAGCTTGGTGACTCCATAACTCCCGGTCAAGAAATTTTAGAGCTCGTTACCGACAAGGCTTGCTTCCCGATGGAGTCGCCGGTGAAAGGTAAGCTAACGCAAATTATAAAAGAGCAGGGATCCATCGTTCGTAAGGGCGACGTTTTGGGAATTCTGGAACTTTTTGAATCCGAATGAAAATTCTTCACCTATCTGATCTTCACTTTCCTACAAGAATTCCCTTTCTTCAGCTAAGAGGAAAGATGATCGTAGGTTATCTCAACTATACGCTTCGAAGAAGAAAAAAATATCCCTCTTATGTGTGGAGTTCCATCCTAAAGAGTGTCGAAACCTTAAACCCGGAAGCGATCGTTGTATCCGGAGACATCACGAACGTTTCTCACGAACTGGAATTTCAGGCTGCAGGGAAAATATTAAGCGAACTTCCGCAGGATAAGATTTTTTACATCCCTGGAAATCACGATCGCTATACAAAACATGCAGTAGGCGGGAACCCGTTTTTCGAAAAGTATTTTTCGAAACTTTCCGGCGATTCTATTTCTCATAACGCAGAATACATTCGTATTAAAAAAATCGGGGATCTCCACTTCGTAGGCTGGGATTCCAGTCTTCCTCTTTCCATCCTAAACGCGTATGGAACGATACAACCGCAAGTTGTCGAGACGACTCAAAAAATTCTTCGGGAAAAAAAAATCGAAGATTATGTTTTGGTCTGTCATCATCCGATCTGGAATCCCGAAGAAAGACAGGAAACGATTCATCACCGTCTGCGTAACCGGGAAGAAATAGCGGTTCTTCTCAAAAAACAACCCCCTCTCGCTTTTTTGCACGGTCACGTTCATACGAATTGGGTAAAATTTCCCGGTCCTCTTATGCCCTATTATGTAATCAACTCGGCTTCCAGCACTCGTTTGGATGATACGAGACATCAGTGCGGATTTCATCTTTTGGAAATTCAAAATCGAAACCTTAAAATTCAAAGATATACTTACAACCAGGAACAGTCTAAATTTACGGAAGCTCCCTTAGTTTCGTATTCAGAAAAGGAATAAAATGGCCGCCATAGAAGCAGTAAAAATCCAAAGAGAACTCGCTAAAATCAAACATCCGGAACTTAAGAAAGACATCGTTTCCCTTGGAATGGTAGGGGCGCTCGAGATTCAAGAAGGAGAGACCAATATTCTTCTCAAAACCCCGAGTCAGGATAGAAGGATTCAGATCGGACTGGAAGCCCAAATCCGACAATCACTCACGAAATTGGAAGGTGTAGGGAAGGTAAAGATAAAGTTCGAAGTCGATCCGAAGCTCGTATTAGATGATTCTAATAAGATTCCCGGTGTTAAAAATGTGATCGCGGTCGGATCCGGAAAAGGCGGGGTCGGAAAATCAACGGTCACAGTGAACCTGGCCGCAATGGCAGCTTCTCTAGGATACAAAGTGGGAGTATTGGATGCGGATATCTACGGTCCTTCGGTCGGAAAGATGTTTGGAGTTAACGGCCGCGTTGCCTTAAAAGCCGAAGAAGATAAGATTTATCCCCTCGAAAAAGACGGACTTAAGATCATCTCTTTTTCCTTTTTGATCGATGAAAAACAACCCGTCGTCTGGAGAGGACCGATGCTCGGAAAGGCCATCGAACAATTCTTATACGATATCGTCTGGGATGATTTGGATTATCTTTTTATCGATCTTCCTCCGGGAACAGGAGATGTCCAACTTTCCTTGGCTCAACTCATTGATTTGAACGGAGCGGTGATCGTAACAACTCCGCAGTCCGTTGCTTTGTTAGACGCCAACCGTGCATCGGCGATGTTCACTCAAGTGAAGGTTCCGATCTTGGGAATTGTTGAAAATATGAGTGAATTCATTTGCCCAAAATGCGGACACGCTTCTGCCATATTTAGCAAAGGTGGAGGCCAGACATTGGCAGAATCTTCGGACGCACGTTTCTTAGGTGGCATTCCTTTGACAATGGAGATTATGAACGCCGGAGAAGACGGAAAACCTGCAATTTTAAAAGACAAAAACGGTCCAATCTATCAAGCCTACAAAAGTATATTCGATCATCTCAATGAAGAAATAAAAAAGTGGGAATAATACAAGGATTTGAGTCTGTTGTACATTATGAGAAGGGAGGTGAACCTTGAAGTTTGAAAAGGGATCCGATAAAAACCCAACGGGCAATTTAATCGTTTATTGCAACGTATTTGGTGAAAACCCTCTCAGCCCCGGAGGTAAGATCATCGCGTCTAACGTTGTGGTGAGCTTTCTGAAAATCGGAGAAAACTTCCCCGTAGTAACTTTCCCCCCTGTTTCTTTGGACAGTTATGACGAGTTGAAGAGAGTCATATCCGAAAACATAGAGAAATACGACGTCATTAAGATTAGAGATTTCGAAATGCCCGCCTCCAAAGAAGCATCGAACGATTATATCCAAGAAAGAATGGATCAGTTCAATAGTGTCGTAATCAAATACGTGGAAATCTGTAAGAATCGCGAAGTCGGAAGTGGACAGGTTCACTTTCCGGAAGAGGAAAGCGGAGTCAGAGAATATCTGGACGCACTTGCCAATCTTTCTCTTAAAATCAGAAGATCAACCGGAATCGCCAGGGAGGCATCTCTGATCAAGATGGATCAGTTGGTCGAAAACTTTTCCACCAAACATCCAGAATTCGATTTGGAAAATTTCAAAAAAGCACTTTCTTTACCTGGACAGACTGGGGAAGAACTGATCGGTCTTTATCTTCAAAAATTCAACGCGATCTCAAAGGAAAACTACGAAGACGCTTCGACTTTGAAGAAAAAAATTCACGACATAGAATACTACGCTTAACAAAAACTATTCTTCTTGGTTTTTTGGGCTCCATCTTGGGTAAAGATCCAATTCTATTCCCAAGAGTCTGAAAATTCTTTCGCTGATAAAATCCCCTAGATCATCCAGTGTCTTCGGCATTTGATAAAAACCGGGAGAAGCGGGAAGAATCGTTCCTCCGGCGTCGTGGAGTTCCAACATATTCCTGAGATGAATCCGGTTGTAAGGCGCTTCTCTGGGAACAAGGACGAGAGTTCTTCTTTCTTTCAAAGTTACGTCAGCGGCCCTTTCGATCAGATTTTCCGTCAAACCTGCGTTAATCGAAGCGATTGTTTTCATGGAACAAGGAAGAACAACCATCGCTTTCCAAGGATTGGATCCGGACGCGATATCGGCTCCGATATCCAAAAAATTGCGAATCAAAAATTGATGGGGAGAATTTCCAATTTTGTATTTGGTAAAAATAAATTCCAGAAGTTCTTTCGCGGAAGAAACCTTACAATTCATTTCTTCCCGAAAGACTCGTAGAGAAGCCGGGCTACAAATCAAAAAGGTAGAACCTTCGATCGTGGAAAGCGCGCGGATAAAACGTTCCGCGTAGATGGATCCGCTCGCACCGGCCATTCCTAAAACAAGTTTCATCGGAGCTCCTAAATAAAATTGAGAAATCTTCGTTACGATTTTTATCGAAAAAAAAATACAAATCGAATCTATTTTGCTCTTTGCAAATTTTCAAAATAGAAGTCATCTTTAGCAAAAAACGTTAGAGCTCCTACAAATTCCGTCGTTGAACGAACGACGAATGCAAAGAGCGCTTCCAAGTTTCAAAAATAATCTCTCGATTCGTATCAAGAATTCTTAGAATTCCCTTTTTTTACTTCGACTCGACTTTAGGTCCAATCGGAATCCGATTCTTACCCTAACTTCCCAAAATCACGCGATAAAAAAAACGGTCCACGAGCAATCCCCCGAAAAGGATCAGAGAAATGTAAGAATGAATCTGATAAAACTTCGGAGGAAAAAAATTCTCACCCGCACCTCTCGCAATCTTGTGCTCTTGGAAAAGGAAATACGCAGTCAACAAAAGAAAGAGCAAAAAGATCGGCCCCAGACCGGAAACGATTCCCGCCGCAAATAATAAAACAATACAAAGAATGTGATTCATCGCGGCGATCCGGAGAGAACTCTTCTTTCCGAACTTTGCCGGAACCGAAAACAATCCTGCCTTTTTATCAAATTCTTGGTCTTGAAGAGCGTATAAAATGTCAAAACCGGCTAAGTTGAACGCAAGTCCGAAGGTCCAGAGCAAGGGCTCTAAGACGATTTCCTGACGGATCGCAACCCAAGTCGCAAGTGGAGCCAAACCAATCGAAAAACCCAGAATCCAATGGCAGAACCAAGTAAAACGTTTTGCGAGAGAGTAACCCAGAAGAATCAAAAGTGTCGGAAACGAGAGCGCAAACGCCATCGAATTGATCCACCAACTCACAAAACAAAATCCGATCGAAGACAAGAAGACAAAAAGAATCGCCGACCGAGTCGAAATTTTTCCCGCAGGAATTTCCCGATCGACCGTTCTTTGATTTTTACCGTCGATGTCGGCGTCCACGATCCGATTGAACCCCATCGCCGCCGATCTCGCCAAAACCATGGAAATCAAAATGAGAACGGAAAGAACAATCCATTCCATCGTAGACTTATCGCGGGTTTTAAAAAACGCAAGAACGAATGCAATTCCGGCAAAGGGTAGGGCAAAGAGGGTGTGAGAAAACTTGATAAGACTTCCATACAGCTTCAGGGATGTTAGATTAAAATTCATACTTTGGGTCGGATCTGCCTTGGTTTAAATCGAAACGATTCTCAAAATTCTTTTCCTACACAAAATCAAAGAGAAAGTTTAAAAATCGATGATTTTTTCTCCGCTCCCAAAAGGATACGCTTATGACCCAAGCTATCACCGCAGCTCCGGTTTCCACGGAGTCGATTCGTATTTTTTTAAAAAAAATCATAGAAAATCCGAAGAATCATTCTCGTTGGTTGAATACGATTTCGTTTTTGGAACATATGGGATCTCGTAAAATTCTCGCGACCCAGAGCGACTTCGGGATGGGAGAAATGATCCTGAGGCACGCTTCCGAAGAAGCAAGACACGCACATTTTTTCAAACGAATGAGCGAACGAGTTTCTCCGGGTTCTTGCCCGGATTACAAACCCGAAAATCTTCATTGTGGTTTTCCCGCGTTTTCGTATTTTCAAAGGCTGGACGCTTTTGTCCTGAAAGACTTAAACGCCGCGGGAATTCGAGGAAAAAAACAATCCTTTCTTTCTTATCTCTACGTGACCCATCTCATAGAAGAAAGAGCCGATTTTCTCTATCAAGAATACGATCAAATCTTAGAAGAAAACGGAATTCAGGTCAGCCTCAAAGCGATCATTAAAGAAGAAGAATCGCATCTCTCGGAGATGAAAGCCGCATTAACTTCCGAAGATCCGAACTATGAAACACGTTATGCGCTTTTTCAGGAAAAGGAAAAGAAGAATTTTCTGAAATTTCAAAGTTCACTTTTAAAATCCGTTGGGATTACTCCTTAATCTATGAGAATTTCGGTTTTCAAACGGGTCGTTCTCGCCGTTCTGCTTCTTTTTGTCTTTGACGTTTCCCGCATTCTTTCGGAAACGGGAGGGCTTCAGGATCGTCCCGTGAGTATCGCGCTCGTCTGCGAACCTTCTTTCAAAACAGACAAAATCCGGTATTACAAATCAACTTCCTTATTTTTCAAAAGACTCAAAACAAAACGATCTCAGGAGAATGGGACCGCATTCTTTATCGGTTACGGCGCATTTGCCTCCGAAGCTCCGAGCGATCAAATCGCACACGCGACTCAAAGCGGATATGATCTATATATTTTTTCCAAAGAAGCAAAAGAAAATCTTCCTGCCACCCCTGGCGCGGAAAATGGAAATGTGCCTTGGATTTCTTTTGTCGTAGAAAAAAAAGTAGCGGCCCCTAAAAAACAAAAAAAATCGTCTCCGAAGAATTCTTTAAAAAACAATTCCAAATCTTCCCATTCTCAAAAGAAAAAAAAGGGAATCGGAAAAACTTCAAACTCAAACTCCCCGAAAGACAAAACCTCCAAGGAAGTAAAGAATTCTAAGATTCCAGAATCAAAAACGCAAGACCAGCCACCAAAAGAGGAAACAACGACGATTTCTTTTGGAAACGCTTCTTGGGAACTGAGTTTGGATTCTTTAAAATTTTGGTTTTCTACGAACACCGACCCACAGGGAATTTCTTTCGAATCGAATCGAGTTTCTTTTTTAGTGGGAGAAAAAAGCGAAGAAGAATGGGCTTCTCTTTTGGAAGGAAAGACTGAAAATTCTACCTGGATTCGTTTATTGCCTCGATCGCAAGACCTAAAATTCAAGGAAGGAATCTATTCCATCGGTTGTGCTTCTCCTTCGATTCCAAACGGAATCTCAGTATTGAACTTTTTCTTTCGAGGAAATCGATTGATTCGTTTCAAACAGGAAAGTTTTTCCCTCAACAGCGACGGCTCTGGAAAATCCTGGGATCTGGAATAACCGCGATTTTACTTTTCGGTTGAGCCCTGTCCGGAAAATCTGGACTCCATGAGTCTGAATTGCGGCATCGTAGGCCTTCCCAACGTAGGTAAATCCACTATTTTTAACGCCCTCACAAAAGCGGGCGCGCAGATGGAAAACTATCCATTCTGCACCATCGAACCGAACAAAGGAATCGTGGAAGTTCCGGATTCCAGACTGGATCGTCTCGCCGAAATCGTCAAACCTCAGAAGATCGTTCCCGCCATCATAGAATTCGTAGACATTGCTGGTCTTGTCAAGGGCGCAAGCCAGGGAGAAGGTCTTGGAAATAAATTTCTTTCGCATATCCGAGAAGTGGACGCGATCTGTCACGTTGTGCGCGCTTTCGAGGACGATAACGTAACTCACGTTCACGGAAGAGTAAATCCAGTCGACGACGCGGCCGTTGTAAATCTCGAGTTGATCTTCGCGGATTTGGACAGCGCCGACAAACAATACCAAAGAGCGGCAAAAAATGCGAAGAACGGAAACAAAGAAGCCCAAGAAATAGCATCGGTTCTGGAAAAAATCTTAGACCTTTTAAAAGCGGGAAAACCGGCTCGGCTCGCACTTCCGGAAATGAAAGAAGAAGAAAAAAAACTCGCAAAAACGTTTCAACTGATTACGTTAAAACCCGTGATGTACGTCGCAAACATAGCCGACAAAGACGCCGCGAAAAAAGATACTCCGCTCCTGCAGCAAATTCGACAAATGGCAAAGGAAGAAAACGCGGCACTTGTGATTCTCTGTGGTCGCTTTGAAGAGGAGATCTCCGGTCTTGATAGGAATGAACAATTGGATTTCCTCCAAGAAATCGGGGAGACGGAAAGCGGCCTCGATCGTATGATCAAAACCGCATACAAACTTCTGGGTTTAATCACGTTTTTCACCGCCGGAGAAGTGGAAGTCAGGGCTTGGACCACAGCTGTAAACAGTACAGGGCCCAAGGCAGCCGCAGTGATTCATTCCGATTTTGAAAAAGGTTTTATTCGAGCGGAAGTGATGAGTTACGAGGACTTGGATCGAGCCGGAAACCAGGCAAAGGTAAAAGAAGAGGGCAAACTTCGAATCGAAGGAAAAGAATACATCGTTCAGGATGGAGATGTGATTTATTTTAGAATTAACGCATAAGAATAATTCCTCCAATCAAATTCAAATTCTTCGGCGGAAGCAAAATAAAAAATCCGCCGTCGGCTCTTTTTCAAACATCCTCTTTACATCCCATCCAACTATCTGACAATTCATCCATTAGAGAATCATACTTTTCTTATATATAGAAGGCCCATCTCAAACCGCAAAAACCGCTCAATTCCCCATAAAACGGGGCTTTTTAAAAATCTCAGCCACGCGGTCATTGTCCGGATCCTTTTTTTAGAAAAACCTCTAAAATTCGGCTAATTTTTTTAAAAAGGGTTTGACCGGTCGAGAGAC
>NZ_JAFFPU010000074.1 GCF_016919175.1 Leptospira ainlahdjerensis
ATCGAGTCTTTTATTCGAAATCGATCGAGTCGACCGCATCCACCGGAAACAATAGATTTCCGTCCGATTTTAAAAGAATATAAAAACTATCGTGTTGATAGACAAAACCTTTCACTTTCGAACCGTCCTTGAAATAGATCACTCTTTCAATATCGGGCTGATTCTTATCTTTTAAAATTTGAATCAAGGGGGTATTGTCCAATTTTGCAACCAAAGACTTGAGCTTTTCCACCTCGTGCAAATCGGTTGGCGGAAACCGAACCATCGAATTGAACTTTGCGGTAAGATCTTCTTCTTCGCTCGGAAGGAGATTTTTAATCTTCTTACTTAAATTTTGATCGATCGCAAAAATATGATCGCCATTTATTTTTTGAACGTCCGACGAAAGTGCAAAAACGAAATCGCCTTCGACTTTCATTCCTTTCGCTTTCGCTTCTTCGATACTTTTTTCCAAAGATCGAATTTTCTTAAGACCGGACTCGGGAATCCCTTTCCATGATAAAGATTGTCCTCGATTGATTTCGACTTTTTTGCTTTGGAATAAAATCGGGAAATTAAGTTTTAAAAATTCTCTTTCCTCTTCCGTCAGACTGTTTGCGGTTTTTTCAAAGGCAACGGAAGGACCGGTTTCAATTTCAACTTTTCCGTCTAAAACATCCAGATCCAAGTCGGAATAAAATTCTCCAACCTTTCGAGAATAAACAACTTTTGTACCGACCAAAAGCGCCCGCACATCCGGAGAAAGAATCGAAAGCAAACCCTCGGATGAATCCGTTTCACTTTTTACGGAATCAATGAGAACCGATCCTCGATCCACGGTTACGGAAGAATTTTTCCGATCACCGGTTACCGATACTTCCGAATCCGGAAGCACGCGCACAGCGACACTTTTGGCTCCTTCCATTTGAAATTCACAAATGGAATAGTTTCCGGAAACCAATTTTCGATTTAAAAGATTAGCCCCGGGTTGAGAGGCAATTCCGTCGATCTTACAATCTCCATAAGAATTGATAAATGCTTGTTCTAATTTCGTGTTTGAATCGGATCGAAAACCCAACCAGATCGAAATCCCGGAGACAAGAAGAATCGCGGCCGCCAAACCGGAAACGATCCATGTCGACGGAAAGATGGAATTCTTAAATTCTAATAGTTTCCCGAATCGATTTTCCCCTGAACCGGAATTTTTCCCGTTTTCCGAATCCGAAAGAGTGTAAGAAAGAATCGAGTTTGTTTGGGTCGTAGCTTGATATATAGAACGGGCTTTCTCATTTTTGAATATGAAATTCAGTAATTCTTTCTTACCTTCCATATTCAATTCGCCGAAGAGATATTTCCCCAGCAGGTCTTCGAATTGTTCTATGTTATCCACTTTCAACTTCATAGAGCCTAGGGTTTAGAATTGTAATCCTTGTTTATCCATTTTCTCTCTTAGTAAAGAGACGGCAGAAATCAATCTTCTACTGACTGTTCGTTCTGAAATCCCAAGGGCAAGCGCCGTTTCTTTCAGAGTTTTTCTTTCTAGTTCCTTAAAGAGTATTATACTCTTTTCGGGTTCGGGAAGACTCTCAATTGAATCTTTTATTGCCTTTTCTAAAAAAGCTTTCTCTAAATTTTCAGGGATTTCCGGGTTTACTTCGATATCTATGACCAGGTCACCGATACTAAGATTCCCAAATTCCTTTTTCTGCTTATTATAATGTTTGAAGTAGAGGTTTTTTGCAATGGAACAAACCCATGTGCTGAAAGACGCGATGTTTGGGTCGAACTTTGCAAAAAAAGTGAAGGCTTTTAGAAAGGCTTCCTGTGTTAGATCTTCGGAAACTTCCGGGTCGCCGGAGATTTTGAGAAGAAAGTGGTAAACGGTCCTGTGGTTTTCTTCGTAGAGTGTTGAAAAATCTGTAGAATCGGAATGGACCATTTATAAAATGCAATGAAACCGGGGTTTTTTGCAGTTTTTCAAAGAAATTCTGATCCTAAAAGCACAAAAAAGAAATTAAATCGCTCCTCTGTTGATCGGAGTTGCTAAAAACTATGTCACAAAAGTCCGTAAATAAACCAACTACGCCGAGAACAAATCTTTGGAATCGATTGTTTCGTCCTCTCCAGTGGCTTTTTTTTATCTCTTTTCTTTTTCATTGTGCCTCCCAGGATTTTGAACCAAAAAGTTCGAGTTGTGCCGGGAAAGATAAAAAGAGAAATGAATGCTACGAACGATTGCTTTCGTACTGCATCTTCAACACGATGAGCACCGACAAACCGTTAACCAATTTTTGCGCTGGGAATCAAGGGCTCGTTTTTCTACTTTCTTGCGACGCGTTGTTCCCGGAATGCCCGTCGAAGTCTTCCTCTTCTTCCAGCAGTTCTTCCCAGTAATTTTTTAGATTCCTCGAAAACTTGAGCTCCGCAAAAAATCCAGATGAAAAGGAAAATCGGAATCTTGAAAATGCAGTATACAAAAGTTATTGAATGGAATGAATTTCGAAAAAAACTTTTCCGCTACAAATTTCAGCGATCCCCGCTGTTATTGAATGTATATGAGTAACGACGAGTTTACTTCGATTGAAATGATTCCCGGATATTTGGGTGGAAAACCCTTTAT
The DNA here is from genome assembly GCF_016919175.1 of Leptospira ainlahdjerensis. GTDB lineage: Bacteria > Spirochaetota > Leptospiria > Leptospirales > Leptospiraceae > Leptospira > Leptospira ainlahdjerensis. Next base: position 2,600 of record NZ_JAFFPU010000074.1, read on the forward strand.
CAAGGGAACCGGCGTTCGCGTTTTAGAAATACTAGATTTGCTTTTATCGGGAATGTCTAGAAAAGGAATTCTTCGCGAATATCCCGGAATCTCCAATGATGATATCGATGCTTCCGTTGCGTATTTGGAAGCGAAGTTGGAAATCGCCAGACAAAATGAATACCTAAAACAAAAAGTAAGTTGAGAATTTAGAATCCCCCACAAGAATCCCGCGTACGACTGAACTCTGGATTCGGAGAAAGAACTTTTTTTAAATTCTTTCTCCGAGGATAGGCCCGCCTACTTTTTGCATCATTCTTTCCTTTGTGAGTATCAGATCTTCGCGGTTATCAGTTGCCATCTCTCCAGGACCATCCAAATAGATAGCTCCCTTCGGACAAGCCTCCTCACACAAACCGCAAAAAATACAACGTAACAGATTGATTTCAAATTTTTTGGCGAACTTATCTTCGGGATGAAGGTGTTGAATTTCCGGAGTGACCTCCGCGGCCTCGATATAAATCGCATCCGCAGGGCATATCCACATACAACAAAAACAACTCGTACATCTTTCTCTGCCTTGTTCGTCGCGTTTCATCGTATGCATTCCGCGAAAACGTGTAGAGTATTTTCGTTTTTTTTCAGGAAATTCTATCGTTACGGCGCCTCTTAAAATCGCCGCTTTTATAAAGTGTTTGAGGGTGATCCATAGTCCCTTTCCAATAGAATAAAAATAGAATTTCTCATACCAAGTGAGTTTATGCCGACTCGCAACTCGGATTACATTAACGGTTCCCAATTGAGCTAACCTCCTTCGGAGAAGAAGACAATTCTTTGACTAATTCGGAAAGCCTTTGAAATACCGCCCCGGAACTCAACAATCCCTTAGGGGGATCCATTGCTTTTTGAAAACGCTGATTCAAACCGTTCTTATTTGTAAAAGAACCCGCTTGCTCCGCAAAAGTCTGAATCGGAACTCCGTAGGCAACTTCCGAAATATCCGAAGTCAAATTCGTATGCAAGAGAACAACGGTAGTTTTGGAAGAAATAGAAGGAAGCATATCCTTTAGGTTTTCCTTAATTACGAAAACGAGATCGATGGCACCTGATTCTAAGGATTTGCGAATCGATTCGATTCCCTGTGATGAGATAAATCCCAGGTCCACTCCGCCTCTTGTGTTTGGTCTTAAATCGGTGGTCATGAGGAAATCTTTTTGTTCCGGTTGTTTTGATTGAGTGGAATCCACTCGAACTTCTAAAACTACGGATTTTCCAAAGGATCCTGCACTCTGTAGAATCGATTTTAAATTCTCATTGGATTCGGATCCGCCGCCTAAGATCGCAATTTGATTCGCTTGTCGGATTTTTTCGGCTATCGCAGGTAGAACGACTCCGCTTTCGGAAGATTTTCCTTCCTGATAATAGGCGAAAAGACGGTTTTCATTCAGCCAATCGATGTCGAAACGGCCTTTATCGCAGAGAAAATACATATCTTTCTCCTCGTCAATTCGAGGCATATAACGATACATTTTGTTGTCTCTCACGTTCGTTGTGATATTACACCCCGTGCTACAACCGTGACAGATGGATTCCGCGGTTTTATACCACCAAACTCTCGATTTGAATAACGTCTTATTGTTGAGCAAGGCGCCGGTCGGACAAAGATCCGCAAGCGCGCCTTGAAAGTTATGTTGAATAGGTTCATTCTTCGCGAGCCCGATGATCGAATGATATCCCCTTTCGAATAGGCCGAGATTGGATTCTCCAACGATCTCCTCTTCGAAACGAACACAACGATAACAAACGATACAACGATTATGATTGATGATAAGATTAGATCCGATTTCTTCTTGAGGAACATTCCTTTTTTCTAATGTAAACCTGGAGTTTCCTTTTCCTTCTTTGAATGCGTTATCCTGAAGTTGACATTCCCCGGCTTTGTCGCATACGGGACAATCCAGAGGATGATTTGCGAGAAGAAATTCCATCGTTCCTTCACGGGCCTCTTTGATTCGATCGTTCTTAGTAAAAATGGAAAGGCCTTCGGTGACCTTAGTATTGCAAGCGGCCTGGAGCCTTGGAACCCCTTCGATTTCTATGAGGCACATTCTGCACATACCTACAATGGAAAGTTTCGGGTGATAGCAGAAGAAAGGAATTTCTATTCCGACATCTTTCGCAGCAGAGATAAGATTTTTTTTCTCATCCACCTCGTACTCGATTCCGTCGATTTTGATTTTTACCATGGAATCATCCTTTTGATTGAACCCGGGTATTGGGAAACAATTCTATAGAAACGTACCGTTCTCATTCTGGCAACCCGTTTCTAAAAGTTCCCTGCATCGCTCCTCCGCTTTCCATTTCCTTGAAAAGTTCGGAAACCTTTGCTTCCATTTTGAGACTGATTCTTAAAGTTCTAAGTCTTTGTAATAATCCGGAACGTTTGCCCATTTTTGAAACCAAAGCGGATTGATCGCTCTTTGGTAGAGATAGGCGTCTACAAGAACCAAGTTTACGACAGCCTCGATGATTGGAACGGCCCTAGGCAGCACACAAGGATCGTGGCGACCCTTGGCTTCTAAAGTGGTTTCTTCGCCCTTTAAATTTACCGTATTCTGCTTTTTAAAAATTGTAGAAGTAGGTTTGAACGCCGCCCGAATTACGAGTTCTTCACCGTTGGAAATTCCGCCTTGTAGTCCGCCGGAGTTGTTGGTTTTAGTTCGAACGCGTCCGGTTCCCTCTTCGACATAAAACTCATCGTTATGCGTGCTTCCCGTAAGAAGTGTTCCCGAAAATCCGGAGCCCACTTCAAATCCTTTGCAAGCGGGAATCGAAAGAATCGCTTTTGCAAGATCTCCATCCAGTTTATCATAAACCGGATCGCCCAAACCGGGTGGAAGATTGTAGGAAACACATTTGATCGTTCCTCCGACGCTGTCTCCTGCTTCTTTCATTTTAAGAATCAAGTCTCGCATTGCATCAGCGCTGGACGTTTCAGGACAACGAACTTCGTTTTGATCCACATCGTCTCGGGACTTCGGATAATTCTCACCGATCTTAGATTGAACCGGTCCGATCGAATCGACCCAAGCTACGGTCTCGATTCCTAAATCGTCCTTGAGAATCATTCTTGCAATCGCGGCGGCCGCAACTCTTCCGATCGTTTCTCTGACGGAAGAACGACCTCCACCGACGTGAGCGCGGAAACCGTATTTTACTTGGTATGTATAATCTGCGTGAGATGGTCGAAATGTGGTTCTTAAATTTTCGTAATCTTTCGAAATCGTATTTTGATTGTTAACGATCAACGCAATCGGGGCTCCGATCGTTTTCCCTTCGAAAACGCCCGATACGACGCGAACCGTATCGGCTTCGTCCCGAGGCGTTGTCAAATTGCTCTGACCCGGTCTTCTTCGGTTTAAATCTTTTTGAATCTCTTCTAAACGAATTGGAATTCCCGCCGGAACTCCTTCCACGACAACGCCCACGGACTCGCCGTGGGATTCTCCAAACGTACTGACTTTAAAAATTTTTCCCCAACTTGAAGGCATAATACCAAGAAAACAAGGTAAAGCTCAGGGATAAAGCGCGTTTCTGGGAGAATCCTTTGGTTTTGTCAGGCGACGGAACGAGGAGCGCTTCCTCTGAAATTCTGATCCACCTTTTCAAAAAGACTCGGCTCTAATTCAGGATCGATAATGTAGATGACCCTTCTCGGATCCATGCTGTTGTTCAAATTAAAAACGGCCTTTCGTTTATCTTCACGGAAAGAATGCGGATCGTATCCTTCAATCTTGATCTTACCTTTGTTCGTGATCAACGGTCGAATCGTTCCGATTCTTTCCAAGAGCGGTCTTGTTTGATGTCTGTAAATTTCTTTGATAACGCAGGTTTCGAAATGCACTTTTCTCTGGGAATCCATAGAAACTACGATGATATAATCCCCCGGATTTAGAACGCTTTGATTTTCACAAAGACTCAACGCCATTAAATCGAAAAAGTCCCGAACTATCTTTTCGTTATAAGAAAAGAAACTATTGTTCAAAATCAACTTCATCGATGTAAGCGCGTTAAACGCGGGACGCCAATCCTGTTCGGAGCTAAGAGATGCGAATTCTCCGGCGATGGAAATGATTCCTGGGTCTTCGTCAGTATAAGTACTGTTCAACAAGTGATGAATCTGTCTCTGAATATCTTCGATGAGAGTGTGTTTGGTTTTATCGTCTTTGTATTTCTGAAGATATTCCGTCAATTTTCGAATCAACATATTCGTGGAAGGATAATTGTTGTTCAAACCTTCTCCGCGAAAAGTTCTATGGCTGTTGAGGACCGCCGATTTAACTTCTGAATCAATTCCGGTAAGATTTCCGATCATAAGATAACTGATAATCGGATGATTTTTAATATATTCGAATTCTTCCGGTCTGAGATTTGAATGATTCGGCAGTTTCATCCTGGACTTTCCGATATCGACCATATAGGAAGCAAGCATAACGTTCAGTTGTTTCGCTTTCTGAAGATCATTCTCCGCTTTATTCAAAGCTTTCATTCCACGAAGTTTCATCGCCATAGAAATCACGGTTCTCTTGGTCATAATTTCTGAATCCGTTTTAACCCCGGCCTGTCTCATAACTTCGATGACGTTTACGAGACCGAGTTCCATATCGGAACTGGACTTAAAGTCCACGAGGATATCATCGATTCCTTTTTGAACTTTTCGGATATGATTGTTATTGAGAGGGAAATGTTTGAGTTCTTCCAAGAGGTCCGAAGCCTCTCTCGCGAGCGCAATCGTAAGGTCGGTATTGACCAGTTTCGTAAATGAAACTTCGCGACCATGAATTGAATCCGGTTTTTTATTCTTAACTATTTTATCTTTTTCTGATATAAGAAAAAAGATACCTTGGCTTTCGAATTTTTGAAGTCGTGTTATGTCCTCTTCGGAAGCGTCCGACTTTTTGTGAATTAGAATTTGACCATTCTTATTATAAAAATCTACGGGAATTTCGTTCTGGCTTACAAAACTCTTAATTACTTCCGAAGTGAATTCAAATTTTTCTAGGAGTTCTTTGTTTACAGAATGTGAGTTAACGCTCATATTACAACTCTTCTTTTAAATTGCCCGTAGGCGTCGATTTGGGAGAGAATCGCGTACCTTAGAAGGTAAAGGCAACCCTTTCTTAACGATTGGAATATATGACTGGAAAAAAATTATTTATGACACTTGAAATAAGGTTTTAATTTCGATTCTGGGGGGAAAAGTTCGCTTTGGAAAAACTCCTTTCCAGTTGTTTCGATTCCGAGGCGAATGTTTATTCTTTAAGCAAATTGGAGACACGGTGTCGCATAACGATCTTTCTGAAGTATCGGAATAGGATAAAAGATATCGATACCCCGAAAAGTCGCAACGGTTCTGGTTCAAAAGACCGAACTCGTGTACTTAAGCGCCCTCCTTCGGAATTTCTCCGGTTTGTTTGACCAATTCTTCATAAAGACGTCCGTCCATTTCCGCGTCGAGAACGTAGATGATTCTTCTCGGATCCTGATTTTTTTCTAAATTATAGATGGCCTTTCTTCGATCCGGTTTGAACGAATTCAGATCAAAACCCGAAATTCTCAGTTTTCCCATATTGCTGAAGTTCGGACGGATCGTTCCGATTCTTTCGAGCATCGGACGAATCAGAGTTCGATACATTTCGCGAATAATACAAACTTCAAAAAAGACCTTTTGATTGGAATCCTGAGTTACAACGATTACAAAGTCGCCTTCTCGGATAAAAGGTTGGTTATTACAAAGCGACAACCCAATATGATCGTAAAAGTCTCGGAGAGTTTTTTCATTATATGCAAAAAAACTGTTATTCAAAATCAATTTCATCGCAACCAAAGGTTCGTAAGCGTCTCTCCATTCCTGCTTCGTGGTGAGAGAGGCAAATTCACCCGCAATCGAGATCACGCCGATATCGTCCATAGGAAGATTGTTTGTAAGAATGTTTCGAATTTGTTTCTGAATATCCGCGACTAAAACGGTCCGTTTCGGATCGTCTTTGTATTTTTCTTTGTAGAGATTCAGTTTTTGAACGAGCATCTTCGGCTGAGGATAGTTGTTATTCATACCCTCTCCCTTGTGAGGGCGATGATGATTGAGAACCAAAGTTTTAATATTGTCGTCAAGATCGGGAAGATTCGCGACCATAAGATAACTGATGATCGGATGATTTTTGATATATTCAAATTCTTCCGTTTTCAGATCTTTTTGTACGGGAATTTTCATTTGTGTATAACCGACATCCGCCAAATAGGAAGACATCATCAAATTCATCTGATCGAGTTTTTTTTGTTCCATGTCGACTTTAGTAAAAGCCTTTCCCGCTCTGACTTTCATCGCCATTGAAATAACCGTTCTTTTGGTCAACATCTCCGAGTCCATCGGAACACCCGCCGAACTCATCACTTCGATGATATTCACCAAACCGTTCTCCATATCTGGAGTGGATCGGAAATCTTCTAAGATTCCGTCGATCGATTTAGAAAGTTGTCGAACTTGACCGCCGTTTAACGGGAATTTCTTAAGCTCCGATAAAAAACCGGCCGCGTTTTTCGCAAGGTCTACGGTCAGCTCTGAGTTTACGAGTTTGGAAAAACTTACCTCGCGACCGTTGACACTATTCGGACCGGAAGCCTGTTTACCGCCGGAGATTTTTTCGAATTCGGATTTGAGAAAATAAATCCCCTGACTTTCAAACTTGAGAAGTTTCGTTATATCATCGCCGTTTGCATTTTCTTTTTTATGAATTAGGATTTGACCGTTCCTGTTATAAAAGTCCACAGGAATGACGCTGTTTATCTTAAAATGCTGGATGATTTCTTCAGTGAAATCGAACTTCTGTAAATCTTTTTGTGCGTCCATGCAAATCGTTGTAAAATTGAAATTTATTTAAGAAGTGATTAAGGTTACATAACGTGGAAAAATTCGCTTGGAGAAACTTCGTCCTGAATCCATGAAAAGGCAGGAATGCACCGTTTGCACCGAATATTTTCTTAACTGACGAAAAAAATATTTTCCGGATTACTTCCAGGAAGAATTCAAACTGATTTCGAGAATATTTCTGCTCACTCTTTCTTCCAGGGAAGAACCCGCAAAACCAGTCCCTTTGGAATCGGACAAAACAAAAGTATCTTGAGCTCGATTTCCGGTCCGATCCGTTCTGATTGTCGCGGAATGAATGTTAATTCCGTTTTCTTTTAGAACGCCGGTAACAAAATAAAGAAGTCCTTTGCGATCGGGTGCTTCCAGATAGAGTTTTGTTCTATTACCGCCTTCGATATCTTCAAAGTCGAGTTTAGAATCGTTGCTAAGATGGTGCGTATTTCTGAGATCGATTTCGCTGGAATGGTGAATGATTTCTTCCAAAGCCGAATCTTCCGTAAATACCGAGGACATAAGAATTCCCAGTTTGGACGCTTTGATTTTAGAATCCGTTTCTTCAGACTTTAAGGTAAAAACGTCGTAACTGAACAGCTGTCCTTTTTCTTCGATCGTTTGAATATCGCCGGAGACAATTTCCCAACCCATAAAGAACATCGCTTTCACCATCTTATGAAGAGTACCCGGAGCCGTTTCGGACGTTTTGAGGGTCACAGTATAAAGTCCGTTTTCCTCTTTGTAGTGAAAGTTAATCATCTCATTGAGCCTACTTACTAGCATAATAGGCGGTTTCTAAAAAAACGAGTCTTTTCCGGGTGGATTCTGTCTCTTAGCAGGTGAAAAATTCTTGCCTCGGACTTTCCCGGAAAAACAGTCAAAGTAGAGTGGAAATGGAAGATATTTGCCGAAAATAAAAGGACTGCATTTTCCAAAAACGGTATGAAAAGACCTCTCGAATACAACCCGGAGCAACTGATCCAAAAATCGGAACCCTTACCTCTTGATAAGGAAAAAGGATTCTCGAAAAAATGGAAAGCTCCCTACCTCAAAAAAGAGAAGCCCTCGTCCGAAAATGAAGGCGCTCCCGGATTATTGATTTTTGGGCTTTTCCGTTTTGTAAAAAAATACAAGGGAAGAATTTTTATCATCATCGCGCTCCTCTGTTTCGAGATAGGCTTTTACGCAAGCATTCCTTTTAGTTTTAAATATCTCATCGATGAAGCTCTCATCAACCGAAATCAAAACGCTCTCTATTGGATCGGGGCTTACTTAGCGGTAGGAACCGTAACGTTCGCGATCTTGGGAACACTTCGCGATTATTTATACAACTGGGCTTCTTCCAGAATCATCCAAGATCTTCGATTACAGATGTATGACCATTTGGACCAGTTGAGTCTAGATTTTTTCTCGAACAATAAGCTGGGCGATATTCTATCTCGTTTTTTTAACGACCTCGCCTCTTTGGAACACGCGTTACTCGCCTTTATCCCTTGGGGTCTTGGTCCTTTGTTAGAGGCCCTTTTTGGAACAATTCTTCTTTTTTTATTGGATTGGAAATTGGCTCTGATCGCCCTCTTAATCTGGCCGATCACATTTTTGGGTCCCGGTTTTCTTTCCAGAAAATCGACCGAGATCAGTTATTCCCGAAAATTAGAGGAAGCCCAGGTATTGAGTATGGTCGAAGAATCGATCTCAGCTCAAAATCTCATACGGGCCTATGATTTGAGCGATTATTTCTTCAGCAGATTTAAAAACAACTGCGAGAAACTCTTTCAAGTTTCTTTGAGGTTAGGACTTACAAATTCTTACTTGGAACGTTCGGCTGGTTCCGGAATTCTTCTTCTACAGGGGGTTCTGCTGTTGGCGGGAACCGCTTTTGCCTATAACAATACGTTGAGCATAGGAACCCTCGCGGCGTTCTTACCTCCATTCTTAAACTTAAGTTATTCTTTGCTTTATCTTTCTCAATATCTTCCCGCTTTAAATCACGCGAGCGGGTCCGCAAAAAGAATATTAGAATTATTGCGAGCTCCCGTTTTCGAATCGAACTTGGAAGAATCTTCCATTCCTGAATTAAAACAAGAGATTCGTTTTGAAAACGTCCACTTCCGGTATAAAGGCCGTTCTAAAAATCTAAGCGATATTTCGCTCACGATTCCAAAAGGAAGTTACACTGCGATCGTGGGAGGCTCCGGCGTCGGAAAGAGCACCTTTATCAAACTTCTTCTAGGCATGGTACAACCGAACGAAGGAAGAATTTATTTCGACGGTATCGATTTGAATTCGGTCTCAAGAAGTTCTGTTCGATCCTTGGTCGGAGTCGTATTCCAAGAAACGTTTCTTTTTAATACTACGATTTTTGAAAATATCCGAATCGGAAAACCGAGTGCGTCTCTGGAAGAAGTGATCGAGGCCGCAAAACGTGCGGAAATTCACGAACTGATTCTTTCGCTACCGATGGGTTACGAAACCAACACTGGAGATCGGGGCACAAAACTTTCCGGTGGAGAAAGACAAAGAATCGCAATCGCCCGCGCTTTTTTAAGAAATCCTCAAATTCTTCTTTTGGACGAAGCCACGTCTTCTTTGGATCCCGTAACCGAAGCGAGAATCATGAAAACACTTTCTTTATTGAGAGAAGGAAGAACCGTTATTTCGGTCACACACAGACTTTCTACAATTCGAGAAGCGGACAGGGTCTTTCAGATTAAAAACGGAAAACTCGAAAGATTTTCCGTTCCGGAACCCGAACAGCAGGCGATGGTTCTTTAAAGAATCTCGGTTTCTTACTTGCAATTTTATTCACGGCTATTTTAGATTTTCCAAATGCTTTTAGTACCCACTTACATAGCCGATTCCCCAATCGGAGGTTTTGGTCTTTTCGCAGGAAGAGACATTCAAAAAGGTGAATTGGTTTGGAAATACCATCCTAAAACCGTTTGGGTTCTAACGGATCAGGAACTCAATTCTCTCCCTTTCACGGTTCAAGAAATGTTTCGTACCTATTCTTATCAAACTAATGGAAAATGGTTCTACTGCTCCGATAATTCCAAGTTTATGAATCACAGCGACGATCCGAACACCAAGGAAGATTTCACGAGCGATCGAACCAATCCTATGGGCCAGGACAGCGCCACAAGATTGATTCGGATGGGAGAAGAACTTACCTGTAATTATAAACTCTTTGACGAAAATTGGAATATTAAACTCGGATCAGTTTCCTAATCGGATTTGCTCTTTTAGTTGAAGAGCCGCGAGAGCATAACCGCCATCTGCGGAATCCACGAAATGCACTTCTCGAACAGAACCTTCGTGCAGAGCGCAAGTCATAAGGGCGCGATCCGAAATATGATATCCGAAATACAACTTTCCTTCTTTGTAAAGTCCTTGCAAAAAATCGATGAACGCTTCTCTCGACTTCGTATCACAAGCGACTACCATTTTTAAGGTTCCGTCGTATTTTCGAAAGTCGGACGCGATGATCTGAGACTTTCTCAACTCTCGTAACTCCATTCCGTTGACCTTGGGACCGAATTTCCACTGCGTCTTAACCGCAAGATTTACCGCAAAACCTTCGACTTTGATTTTGAGAAATCTGAGAAAGTGCAGGAATCCTTTTTTACTTCCGGTGTGAACCGTCGCTTCTTTGTTATAATATTTTCCGGATAGATCTACCTTGATTCCGTCTTCGGTCAAAGGATGGATTTGTGTATCGTTACCGAGAAGAATTCCGATTTGATCCAGAATCAATTTTAACAGAGCCGGATCCGAGGAGGCCTGAACAGGATTCAACTTTATGATAAAGGAAACCGTCTCCCCCCGATGACTTGGAATGTCCTGCCAACGACAGGTGAATCCTGTAAAATCAGGTTTGATCTTCGGTCTGTGAGTCAAAGGAATGATATAAGGATTTGAAGAATCGTCATTCTTAACGAGATTCTCCGCAGCGTCCAAAGCGTTTCCTGTCAGGATTGCTTGGTTATAAAATTCGGAAATTTTAAGTTTACAAAGTTTTAATTCTTTTCCGGATTTTTTCAAATCTCCTACGTTGACGATTCCGGCTCTGAGCTTTAATCCAAAATTATTTTTTACCAATTCCCGAATGGAGAATAGAATATCTTTCACTCCCGGGAGAACGCTATTCGGTAAGAGTAGAGTCATCCCGTCCCCGCCGAATAAAAACGGGTAATCCATATCTCCCATCAAATTGGAAACCGCCATCGCGGTCACACCGCCCGCGATATTCACGTCCTTATAGTTACCGTTTCGAATCGCCTCGGTGGAATTTACGACGTCTGTGACGATCAAGTTCCAATCATCGGGCACAGTGTAATAATTAGAAGGCTCAATAATTTCGGTAAACGAAGAAAGGAACGGAAGATACTTGTAGAAGTTTTCGGTATTTACACTTGGCGTTTTATCCGCAGTCTGGATCATTCTCGCTCACCTAATTGAATATTTTTGAATCGAAGAAACGGATCGTCTGAAAATTTTGCGGTATCGGACTTTAAGAAAACTGATGATTCTTACATCCGGACCTAATATTTTCCATAACAATCGGTTAGAACGAAAACCGTCCTATTCTTAGACACATTCAAAAAAATTACACGTATTTTTTGCCTTAGAAAAGCGCGATTTAATTTCAGAATTAAGACATAAGCTCTTCTTCTAAAATCAACGCCATTTTGGAAGAAAGGAAATCGCCTGAGTTCCGACTAAAATTCTCTTGATAAAAAGACTAAAATCGGATCCAGAGCCTTCTTCGAAAACAAACTCGACCAAAAACCGATTTTGGATCTTGCAAAAATATCGTTAGAATTCGAATCGCGAGAATCCGATTTTCGTTTAGATTCGAGTTGAAATTTCAAAAACAATACAAGCAATGATAGACATCCGGTTTGTTTTTGAAAGTAATCAAAAGAAAAAAGATCTCAAAAGTCGATTTTGTCGGGTTGGACGGAACTCCGTTCAATAATCGATTTTGAGATCTTTTATTTTCTTATCGAGAGTGTTTCGATTGATTCCTAAAAATTTCGCGACTCGCGTTTTTGTGTATTTGAATTTTTTCATGGCATACTTGATCAAACGGGCTTCCACCTCTCCGACCACAACTTCGATAGCCCGACCGTCCAAAGCATCCAGATGCGAAGAGGAGAATCGAGAATTCGCAATTTCCACGGAGGAATCCGAATCACCCACTTCCGGATCAAATTCTTCATCCCCGTAAAGAAGTCTTCCGTTGATTTCGGAAAAATCCTGGATATCGAGCATTTCTAACTGGGAAAGAACGACCGCTCTTTCGATGACGTTTTCGAGTTCTCGAACGTTTCCAGGCCAATTGTAATTCATCAGAAGTTTATGAGCTTCTCTCGTTACACCGTTGATTTTTTTTCCGTTTTCTTCCGCGTATTTTGCGATGAAGTGATTGATCAACAAAGGAATGTCGTCCGCTCTTTCTCTCAGAGGGGGGGTTATCATATTAACAACGTTGAGTCTGTAAAAAAGATCCGGTCTGAATTTTTTTTCGGAAATTAATTCTTCCAAGTTCGCATTCGTTGCGGCAATGATCCTTACGTCGATCTTCTTTGGTTTTACGGAACCGACCGCTTCGATCTCTTTTTCCTGAAGAACTCTTAAAAGTTTGGATTGCAAGTTCAAATCCATTTCACCGATTTCATCCAGAAAAATCGTTCCGGTATCGGCCATTTCGAACTTACCTTTTTTATCCGCAACCGCGCCGGTAAAGGATCCTTTTTTATGACCGAAAAGCTCGCTCTCCAATAAATTTTCGGGAATCGCGGCGCAGTTGATTTTGATAAAAGGTTTATCGGAACGGGAAGAATTATAATGAATCGCAGATGCGATCATCTCTTTTCCGGTTCCTGATTCACCGGTAATCAAAACCGAAGCGCGAGAATCCGAAACGAGGTGGATCATTTCGAACAACTTTTCCATCGGTTTCGATTTTCCGATGAGAGAACCGAACTTATATTTATTCTTCAATTCCCTTTTTAGAAGAACGTTCTCTCTTGAAATTTCCCGCTTCTCTTCGTCGATCAACTTTTGAATTCGAATCGCCTGATAGATGATCGAAGCAACTACTTGCAAAAAGTCTAAATAAGTCTTTAAATCGATGTATTTCTTATGAACAAAATAAACACTGACAACTCCTAAAACATCCGTATCCGATTTAATGGGCGCGGCGAGGAAACTAACGTTCTCCGGATTGTTCTTAAAATGCGCTGCGTTCCCGACACGATTCAAAAAATTTTCGTCGTTTGCGATCGATTCTACGATGATCGGTTCTCCGGTTTCAAAAACCCTTCCCGTCACACCTTCGCCGGGAAGATAAACTCCCTTTTCCATTTCTTCCGCGGTTAAACCGGAAGCAGCTTCCAATTTAAGAATCGATTTCTCAGGTTCAAAAAGGACAATACTCCCTCTTTCGAGATTCAAAGATTTTTCCAGACGATCCATGATGTCTTCGAAAATTTCCTGAAGAACCAAAGTGGATGTGACCGTTCTAGAAATATCGATGAGCACTTGTTGAATCTTATTCTTCTGCTCCAATTGTCGGAATATCTGTAAATTCTTAAAAATCTGAGCGGCTTGATTTGCGAGAGTGGAAATAATTTCGAGATGTTCGTCATTGAACGCACCCTTGCGGCTGGAATCCAAAGAGATAACGCCGATCACTACGTCTTCGACGATCATAGGAACCGCGAGTTCGGACATAATGTCGTCTTTTATAGAAATGTAATGTGGATTGGCGGTAACGTCGCTGACGATCATTCCTTCACCGGAAGCTGCGACGATTCCGGTGATCCCTTCTCCGACTTTCAACTTTACTTTAGTCCGGATCGACGGGTTCATTCCACGAAAAGTAACGATATCTAAAAGGTTTTCTTTTTCGTTGATAAGCATCAAGGATCCAGAGCCGACTTCGCAGATCTGAATACAACGCTCCAAAATTAGATCCAGAAGTTTGTCCGGATCCAAGGTAGAATTCATCGCGGTCGCAACTTCTTGTATAGATCTTAAGGGACTTGGCTTCACATATCCTGACATGCTTAAAATTTTTGCGATTTGATGCTTTTGAGGTCAATCCATTTTTTTCATTTCGCTTAATTTAAGAGCGTCTTTTTTGTGTTTATTTCCAAATTATTTGTATCATAACAAACCGTATTTTTTATAATTTTACGGCTATGACCTGTGCATTTTGCTCAGAATTTAAGACTCCGGACGGTTTATTCCGAAATGGACGCTTTTTCTGTAGATCCTGCGGTAGAGAATGGATTTTGGAAAAGAGAAAAAATCCGCGTCTTCAACCTCCGACGGATACAAACTTTAGCAATGAAATTCTACTCGAGTTCCTTTCGCTCTTCAATACCAGTCCGAACCTAAGCCATCTCTTAGAGAGTTTCACTTCTCTTGCATTTTACAAATTAGGAATCCCTGGCGTGAGCGTGATGATTTATGAGCCGCGTCTGGATCGGATGACCGTGATGTCGGTGAAAAATCAAAAAACCTCTCTTTCCAGAGTCGCCCAGCATTTTGAAATTAAAAAGGGCGAAGACAACGGCCCTCTCACGGAATGTATCGAACACTGCAAATCGATTTATTATAAATTCGCGGATCAAAAACACAAACATTTCAAACAATATGCGAGGCTCAATCGAACGGTCGCCGCATTGGCAGTTCCGATTCATCTCAACGGAGAAGTTCTCGGGATCATAACCGTCGACTATAACCGGGACGATCCGGAAAAAGCCGAGAATGATCGGTACTTTTTAGAACTACTCGCAGCGCAATTTGCCGTAACTCTGAAAAATCGAATCCTATTTGAAGTTTCGCAAACCCAATCTAGAAATTTTAGATCTCTTCATTCTGCGGCGCTTCGACTTTCATCCCTAGGTTTCAAATACAAGGTTGAAATTTTTCGAGTGATTCTTCTTTCTCTGACTGAATTTTCAGAGAACGATCTATATTCTCTTTTTGAATGGAACAAAGACAATCATACTCTTTTCGGACATTTTCTTACCGGAAACATTACAAGTCCTGAAATTAGAATGGATGTCGACATGGCGAGACAATCCACATTTAGGGTGAGAATTCAAACTACAGAGGATGAAACTGAAACCGTCGGAGATGTCAAAAGAAGAATTCTCCGCAAAGAACTCGAACCGATTCCCGGAGAAATGTCGATCCCGATCAAACGATATGAATTCTTTCTAAAGGAGGTTTTTGCGCTTTCTGAATCAAAACTCGCATTCTCCTCGGATTTTCCGGAATTGGAAAAATTCGGAATGTGGGGGTTGAATCTTGCGATTCTTCCCGTGGTGCACACAGATAAATCGGATATCGTAATCATACTCGGAAAACGAAAGGACCGTCATTTTAACGCGGAAGAATTAGAAGTTTTGAATGCGTTTTCAATCCAAGCCGGAATTTCGATCCAGAACTATCACCTATTTGATCAAAGGGCTCAAAAGGAAAGACTGGATAAGGAGATCGAAATCGCCAAAGAACTGCAA
Organism: Leptospira ainlahdjerensis; assembly: GCF_016919175.1. Classification (GTDB taxonomy): domain Bacteria; phylum Spirochaetota; class Leptospiria; order Leptospirales; family Leptospiraceae; genus Leptospira; species Leptospira ainlahdjerensis. The sequence continues at coordinate 18,041 of NZ_JAFFPU010000074.1, forward strand.
AAATCGTTACTTCCACGGAAGATGCCCGAACACGGAGGATATGAATTTGCGGGAACGATGGTCCCAGCAAGAGGTGTCGGTGGAGATTACTACGATTTTATAACGGATCCATTTAACACGGAAACGGTGATCTGCATCGGAGACGTCAGCGGAAAAGGTGTCCCCGCCGGAATTGTGATGGCGACCGTAAGAACGATCATTCACTCTTTAGTTCGTAAGAAGGTAAGCCCTTGGGATATCGTAAATACCGTAAACACATACATCTTTCAAAACTACAATGAATCCGCTTCTCCGCGTTTTATGTCGATGACCGTCATAAAGTGGGAGATGAATCGAAATGATTTTTTTTATAGCGGAGCAGGCCAAGGTGCACTCTATCTCCTAAGAAACGCATCCCAAAAAATAGAAGAGATACCGACCGGAGGAATCATATTAGGAATCGATCCAGATATTTCAAAATTCGAAAATTTGAATCAATTTAGAATGTTAACCGGAGATCTTCTGATCATGTGTACGGATGGAGTTCTGGAGGCATCCAATCAGGATGGAATTCAATTCGAATCCGAGCGATTCAAAAAATCGATTCTTCAGTTCCAGAACGAACCGTTACAATCTATGTTAGACGGAATCGTTTCCGAAATACGCAAATTTACGGGCAACCAAGAACAGATGGACGATATTACTCTTGCAGCAATCCGAAGGATCCGTTAGAACTGCATTTGCAATCGCTTATGAGAGATAAGATCTCCGAAACAACACGAAGGATTTTCGAATCTGTTTGGGAAAGAGTTCACCCTTTTCACGAAATGCTTTTGTCCCGGCCCGCCGTAATCGCCTATTCCGGCGGAAAAGATTCTTCCATCCTTCTGCATTTTTACTTTTGGCTTTGGATGGAAAAAAAGATTCCGGCTCCTTGTATTTATCATCTGGATCATTCGATTCGATTCAACCTAGATCAGGAAAAGAAAATTCTCGATTATACCGAAACCACATTTCCGTTTCCGAGAATGTTTAAAAAAAAAACGTTCCTCTCTTATCTCGTAAGTTAGGAAAAACGATCGAAGAAACCGGAAGGGCGTTTCGTTATAAGGACCTGGAAAAAATTTCGGGTGAATACGACGGTTATATCGTTACCGGTCACCATTCTAAGGATTATTTAGAAACTCTTCTGCTGAATTTAATCCGTGGCGGCGGATGGAATTCCCTCCGTACCTTAGGCTGGTTTGAAAAGAATCGATTCCGCCCTCTTTTTGCTTTTTCTAAAACTGAAATTCAAACGATATTACAGACTGAGTTTTGGCCTGTTTTCGAGGATGAGTCCAATCAAAGCGACGAATATCTTAGAAATAGAATCCGAAATCATATAGTTCCCTTGTTAATCCAAGAAGGAGCCGATCCGGATCGAATTTATAAAAACTTTCACCGGATGGAAAGACCGGGTGCGGTAATTTTTTCACCGGAACTCAGATCGCGAAAAATCCCCACCTATATGAAGATCGACGTCTGGTTGTTAAACGACTTGTCCCCTCGGGAACGAAAATTCTTCTTGGATCGTTATTTGCGTTCTCTACGTTTACATCCGTTGACGCGGAATTTTTTCGAAGATTTAACCGATTGCCTTCAACGTGAGAATTCCTTCGGCCTCGAAAACAAAGAAGTCTGGTTTTGGAAATCGACGAGTTCGGATCTCTACTTGATTCCAAAAAATTCTCTCGCGTTGAAAGAGTTTCGGTTCGAACCGAGAGAGATGATCTTAAGGTGGAACGGAAATCAAAAAAAAATTCCACCCGGACTCATTCCTGATTTTTGTCCAACGGGTGCCAAAATACAAAAAAATGGGATGAGCGTGGAAATTTCGGAGATCTTTAGGCAGAAAGAGATTCCGGTTCCGATCAGAAAAATGCTACCCATTCTTTATGGGGAAGGGAAAGTTGATGTGATCTGTCTGAGCCTATGGGATCCTAAGATTAGCGATATCGTAGCGGACAAGGAAAAAGAAATATTACCTGACTTTCAGGAGCCCGGAAGATGAACGAGGATCCTCAAAAAAAGGATGAGCCATTTTTCAAAGACGTGGAGTTCAACTCGTCTTATGGCGAAGCAAGCAAGATCCCTTGTAAAGGGATCCCACAAATCGCATTTGCCGGTCGTTCGAACGCCGGTAAGTCCTCCCTTCTGAACGCAATTCTGGAAAGAAAATCCTTAGCCAAGGTTTCCTCCACTCCCGGTAAAACAAAACTTCTCAACTTCTTCTTTGTAAATCGTTCCATTTATTTGGTGGATTTACCCGGTTTCGGATATTCGGCGAACTCCCACAAAGATCACGAAGCCATGATGGATCTTCTTATGGACTATCTGAATCATGCAAAGGATTTGAAATCCCTGTTCTTAGTTTGTGACGCGCAAAGAGATCTTCCGGAAGAAGAATTAGAACTCATCGGAACCTGTTTTGAAAGAAACATCAAACCCGTTTTAATTCGCACAAAAATTGATAAACTCAACCAAAGTGATCTTTCCAAGTTGAGAAAAAAAATGAAAAACATCCACGAGCTATACCCTATGTTGGAAACGGTTCTTGTTTCCAATAAATCCGGGAAAGGACTTCTTGAATTGAGAAAGATTGTGGATTCTTTGATTGGAATGGTCGGAACACCGACGGAGTCTTATACCGAAAGAATTGAGGAAATTTCTTAAAAAGAATTTAAGCCTTCGTATCTATAAGCTTGCCGATATTGTCGGAAACACCCGAGTTTAAAAGTTTCAAATTCATTCGAGTTTGTTTGTCCATCAGTTCACTGAAAGTATCCAACGTTTCTTCTAAGATTCCTTTTAGTTTTTCTTGATTGAGAGAAATTTCAAGTTTTCTCTTTCTTTCTTCCAACTCAACTTTCCGAGTCGCAGAGATTCCTTTTTCTTTTTCAGAATCCTTTTCGGATTCAAAGGCTTTCAGTTCCGATTCTACTTTACGAATCTCCGAAAGAATTTGTTTTTCCTTATCCTCTAATTCGGATTTTGAAATCTCGGATTTTTTTTCCTTTTCAACAGCTTCTTTTTCTTTCGGAGTTTGTGATTCCGCGAGTTCGTTTTTGTTCGGTTTTTCTTCGGATTTTTTTACCGTTACCGCCTCGGTTTCTCCGGAAACGGCCACCAGCTTGCCGTTTCGAAATTCGTAGTGAATTTTCATGTTCAGAGAACGAATATCGGCCCGATCTCTCATGGCTTCCGAACGAAATTCAGCGACATGACCCAATTCGTGTGAGATTACATGAAGAATCGAAGTGGAAGCAGGAGCGCTTTCCAATTGTCCATGGCCGATATAATGCAACGATTCGTCTCGGGGAATTCCGAGCTGCATTCTTTGTTCACCGCCGATTCTCATTCTTATACTAGTGTCGGCCGCAACAAACCCAAGTTAAGTGCTTGTCATAAAATATTTCTAAATTTGAAACCGATCCAATTCTTTGATAAAAGAATATGAAATCTAAAACTAAAAGCTTCTCAATCGGCGGAAGCGATCTTATTCAAGATTTCAACAATTGCAGCATCGGAAAGATCGTGAAACACCAGACCATACTTATACGTTTCCTGAACCAAATCTCTGCGAATGATATCCGCCTCAATTTCAATGGAAAGTATCGGAGACATAAATCGAACACGCTGACCAAGGAGTATTTCTTCCCTGGAGCTGATCGAAGCTCCGATCATACTGATGTCTTCTAAATTTCCGAGAATCTCATTCTTACCAAGAATCATCTTCACTAGGTTATTCTTACGAAAGCGTTTATAAAAACGCTTATCGGATAGAGGATCGCTAGCAGTTTTTTTTTGTTGTCCCATCTCTGTTTGCATAGCGCATCCAGAATAACTCAATTTGACTGAATGAAAAGAAAATTTTTAGAATGGGCTCAGAATAAGATCACAAAATTCTTTTTCAAAAAATTTTTACATCGAAAGGGGTATTCAACAGACTGCAGAAAGGTTCTCAGAGAAGAAAGAAATCGTTTTCACGTCCCAAAAGGACGTTCATTTTGGGAGATGCTCCGGATTCTTTTTGAAAGATTTTCAAAATTTCCTCGTCCTTATGATCAGGTTCGTGATGTGTAAGGACCAATCGAGCTACTTCTAAAATTTCTCCACACCGAACGGCAACTTTTCCGGACGTATGGCCCCAGCCGACCTTCTTCTCAGCTTCTTCCGTGCTGTACTGAGCGTCGATAATCAGCATATCCGTCTTTCCGAAGGCCTTTCTCAAATCTTGGAACTCATCCAAATCGGGCTCTTGAACTTCCACATCGGTGCAAAACAGAAAGCTCTTTCCCTGCTCCTCAAAACGAAAACCGGTGCAATTCCCGGGATGTCTGAGAAGAAACGGAGTGATCTTTACAGATCCGATTTCTTTGCATTGATTTTTTTCCAGAAGATGAAAGGTCTTCTTTGACAGCATTCCCGAAAGCGGAAGAGGAAAATTTTCCTCGTTTTGCTGTCTTTCGAACCTCTCTTCGAGATTTGGTATGGTAGAATAAAAGTGAATTTCTACATTGGGAAAGTAAGCGGGTTTGAAAAAAGGCCATCCTTGAATGTGATCCCAGTGAGTGTGTGTGATCAAAATGTGAATCTTGTCTCCCGGTTTAAGACCTTCCGCAAGCAGATCGTTTCCCAACTGACGGATCCCTGAACCACAATCGATTATGTAACGATCTCCGGATTGAGCCTGAATATAAACGCAGGTAGTGTTCCCGCCGACGGTTCTTGAAAGCGAAGGATCCAAAGAATCTAAGAATTCTTCTTCTGAGAAGCTTCCGTTCTTTTGTTTGATTTCAGTATGAGCCGCTTTTAGAATTTTAAGAATTTTTTCCCGATATTCGGATTCGCCCAAGGGAGTGGGAAGAGAACCCCTTACGCCGTATAGTTTTACTTTCACTGTATTAGATTAGACAAACGAAATGTGTAAAATTCTCTGACGATAACCCATGATCCAAGATCTCGAACAAAAACTTTGGTCAATTGCAGGAGGAATTCCATTCGCTTCTGAATATTTTTTACAAGCTAGCCCTGTAAGGAAACTGAAAAAAGAAAATTTATTCCCAAAAGAATTTGAGACATATTTTTTAGAGCTCGGCTCCGGCTGGGGTGAAGTTGCGATTGCGATGGCCCTGGAAAGACCGAATACGGGTTTCGTGCTTATGGAGAAAAAATTTGACCGAATTCGACACACGATGCGCGCCATCGAAAGAAATCGGCTCGAAAACGTAAAAATTCTCTGCGTTAACTTCAATTGGTTTTTAGAAGATGTTTTTGAAGAGAATCTTTTTTCCGAAATCCTATTAAACTTTCCGGACCCCTGGCCCAAAAAAAGACATCATAAAAAAAGAACGATGAATCCTAAGTTTCTTCATTCTTTAAAAATGCTCCTTCCTGAAGGGGGAAAATTTTCATTCGCGACTGATTACGGCCCTTATGCGAGAAAAGCCCTTCGGATCTTTCGCGATTCAAACGCGTTTCGACCGGAACAATTCGAACTCAGATTGGAAAGGTCGGAATTTCCCGTTTCTCACTTTGAGAGAAAGAAACGGGAAGAAGGAAAAAGAATCTACTACATAGATCAGATTCTAATTCAGAAATAAAAATCCCTTTTCTATCAGCGATAGACTAAGGAATAAATCTTTCCCTCTTCGTCCTTGAGAGGATAGGTCCAGAGCGGCTTTCCATCCAATCCATACCGAATCGCCTTTCCCGATCTAAAAAGTACAATGCTATCGTCTTTTTTACCCGGAAGAATCCCTTCTATATCGGAAGATTCTACGTTAAACGAAACCGATTTCAAAGAATCCGATTCGATTCGATAAATCGTTTTTCCCGAATGGAACCAAAGATACGGCGAACGGACCACAAAGAGAGAAGCGGAATCCGCCGGAAGATCGATCGTCGAAACGCGATTTTCATCGAGAGAAACGATTTTTTTACCGGAGAGAAAAAAGATTCCGGTTTCGTAAGCTCCGAGATACCGAAGATCTCCGGTTCCTTTTTGCTGGATTTTTTTCGCGTTCAAATCCTTCAAAGAAGAATCATAGATTTGCGCTTCGATTCCACTCTTATTGCCGACAACGAATAATGTGCCGGATTTAATTCCGGACCAAAATGCGCCTTCAAAAACGACGGAGCCGCTTTGTTCGAGTTGATCCGAGTAGCTGTAAATTTTAGAATTTTTTCCAGAAACGATTTCGACTAAAATATTTTCACCGGAAATAGCGGCCTTTCTCACTTCCCCAGAAGGAAGTTTAGTTTCTCTTAAAACGAGTCCCGTTTTGAGATCTAGTATTTCGAGTTTTTTTTCTGAAATTCCGACCAATCGTTTATCGGCAAAGATAAACTTCAAAGGTGTTGAAGTTTGGATTCTCCAATTACGAATTCCCCTGTCCTTATCCAAGGATTCAACACTGGTTCCGTAATTTAGAATTACGGAATTATTAATGAGAACAGGAACCCCGATCAACTTTCCTCTGCTCTGATAGGATTGAAGGATTACCGGGTTGTCGTCGTCGGCGATTACCAATCGCTCCGCCTGAGTCGCGTAAGGCGAAGTTGGAAATTTTTCCGCGATCTCCCTTCCTAAATCCAAAATTTCCTTTTTGATCGCGGGGATCGCCGTTTTTGTTTTTTGTTCCGAAAGAATTCGAATGAGCGCAAAAATATTTCTCGCGCTTCTTTCCAGTTCCAAAGCCCTGCGAATTTCTTTTTCAGCCGGTTCAAAATCTCCGCGTTTATAGTAGATGTAAGAAAGCTCATAATGAGCATCCGGGAAATCCGGATTCTTTTGAATGATATCCTTAAAGATCGTCACCGCTTCGTTGTAAAGATTATCGTTAAAAAGAATGATTCCGATGTTGTAAGGAGCCAACTCGTTGTCCGAATCCTGTTGCATCGCGGCTTCAAATTCTTCCTTAGCAAGTTTTTTATTTCCCGAGTGGTAAGTTGAAATTCCTTTTCCGATCCTCGCCGCTACGAAGTCCGTATTGAGTAGAATCGAACGGTCAAAAGAATCGATCGAAGCTTCGTATTTTTTTTTCTGAAGATGAATGATTCCCATCTGATAATGGCTATAATAGGAATCAGGTTTTTTCGAGAGAATTTCTTTGAATCCTTCTTCCGCTTTGTCGATTTCTCCCTTCCTCAACAAGAAAGCATAAATCGCTTCGCGGCTTTGCAAGTTTCTCGTTCCTTGAGGAGGATTTTCGAGCATAGAAATTCCCTTTTCCTCGTTTCCAAGTCCGAGATAACATTCGGCAATTTTAACATAAAGAGTCAACTTTCCGGTTTTTTGAAACGCTTCCTGATAAAGAGGAATCGCCTTTTCATAATGTGCAGTATCGAAAAGTCTGTTAGCTTTTTGAATGGTCGGAATTACGGTCGCAAACTTTTGGTTCTCCTGGATAGTTTTGCGAGTTTCTGCGATCTCAGGAATATCCTTCGATAACTTTTCGGCTTTTCCGATCCAGTTCAGGGCGGAATCATGATTGCTTTTTTCGTTTTCTTCCAGGGCGATTTTGTAATACAACATCGCCAAACGAAAGTTCACAGCTTCGTTGTTCGGAAATTTTTTTTGAAGATTCTTATAAACCGATTCGGCCTTATCGTATTCTTTTTTATCCTCGTAGGTTCTTCCCAAAACGATTGCCGCCGACGGATCGTTGCTGGTAAGAGTTTCGAGTTCTTTTGTATATTGATTTACAAGACTCTGATTTTTTTGCGAGGAATAAAGGCGGATCAAACCTTGGATCGCGGGGATATTTTGTTTATCGATCGAAAGCGCCTTTTTAAAATTTTCCTCCGAGAACTTCGATTCTCCGGAGATAAAATACAAACGCCCAAAAGCGTTGTAGACGGAAGGTTCTTCGGAAGAAGCCTTCTTCGCTTTTTCATAAAAAACCTTAGCTCCCTTTGTATCGCCCTTTCTGAGATGTCTATCACCTTCATAAATTTGCTCGGAAACGTCGATAAAAGCAATGATCTGTTTTTTCTCTGCTTCCGACTTTAAAGAATCAGCTTCTTTTCTCGCGGCCTTATAACGGTTTTCAGCGATCAAAAGGAATACTAAATTCGTAATCGGTTCCGCAAATGAGGGATCCAATTCCTGCGCTCTTGTAAAATATACAAGGGCTTTCGCGGGTTCCCCCAGACCTTTCATGTTCAAACCCATCTGGTTCTGAAAGATCGCGTTGTTCGGAAAAAGAGTCGTTGCTTTCTCCAGAACTGCGACCGACTTCCGAAAGTTTCCAGCCTTGTAATGAACGGCCGCGATTCCGGAAATGGCTTCTGGATAATCGGATTTAAGAGAAAGAGAAGTTTCAAATGCTTTGAGGGCCGATTCAAATTCTCCTAATAAAATTTTAGAATTTCCGAGGAAGATATATGGAGCCGGATTCTTGGGATCGTTTTGAACCGCTGTCTGAAAATGACCGGCCGCTTCCTTATAATTCTTGCGACGCATCGCTTGATTTCCGCTTTCTAATGCGGAAGCAACACGGGTGACAGAAGCAGATTTTTTGGCAGAAAGTAATTCAGGATCGTTCTTTCTTGCTTCTTCAAAGTAGGCTTCCGCCTCTTCGTATTTTTTTAACTGAACAGCCGCGTCTCCGAGTTGCATATTCAACTGAGCCGGAAAAGAAAAATCTTTCGCAGGAATTTTTTTCAGAGTAGAATAAGCTTCTTCAAACTTGTTTTGATTCTTTAAAAGAACCGCTTTTTTAAACGAATAATTATATTTATCTTTTACGGGAAGTGTTTCCAGTTTCGCATAAACCTCGATCGCACTTTCATTTTTTCCTTCCGCAGTATAAATGATGCCTAACGTAAGAAGAATTTGTTCGTTTTCAGGATCCACTTCCGTTCCTTTTTTCAAAGAAAGAAGAGCTTCCTGATTTTTACCGAGTTTGTATTCGGAAATTCCAGCTAAGTAGTAACCGGGAGCGGTTGGAAAAGTGTTGATGGCAAGATTTGCCTTTTCCAAAGACTTTTCGAAGTTTCCTTTTTGGAAAAAAGAATTTCCATCGTTTAGAATTTTAGAAACCCTTTTCAGCTTTTCGCGAGTCGCCGCGTCCTTTTCCAAAACTCCGTCTTGAGTTTGGGACTTTCTAAAATCCTTACTCGAACAATTGATAAAAAATTGTCCGCCAATCAATGCGAAAATGAGGATCGATATAAGATTACTTTTCATAAAATTAAAACCTTTCATTTATAACCCTTGTATTCTATCTGAAGATTTTTTAACGGAGATCGTTTCGAAAATTTTTCACCTCGAGTAAGAATCGAAATTCTCCAGACTCCGGAAGATTCGATCGTATCTTCCAATACTTTGGAATAACCAAGATAAAGACGAATCTTTCCTTCTTTCGTATCGGTTACGATTCGAAACGGACGCCCTTCTTCTTTTTCTTCCTTTTTGAATCTATAGGTTCCGATATTCGTTCCTGTGGAAGGAAAAGAATAAAGACTCAGTCTTTCTTTTTCATATTCCAAACTTACCGTTTTTTTGGCGGTATGAAAAGAAATCGCAGCGATCCCCGAATCGACTTCCGCAGTGATAGGAATGATTCCGCGAATTTCAAGATTTTCCGGGACGAACGGAGTCGAAAAAACTCCGAACCAACCTGGAGGCAAAGCAGAAACATTCTTAAAATCTAATGTATTTCCCGAAATCGCTTGGAATCCTTTTTCACCCGATAATTTCCAAAACTCCGGTTCGGAAACTAAATTCCCGGTTTTATAAGGAAGCGCGATTTCCGTAATCTTATCCGCATCGACGACCAACTGACCTTCATAATAGACAAGCGGCCCGTTTTCGGTATCACGGACCAATTCCAATTGGAGAGCGCCCGGACTCAAATTGCTTCGATAAAAAGGAGTTTCTCCTGCGCGAAATCCATCCAGTGCAACTTGCAAAGCTTCGGGAAAACTTAATATACGAAGACCGCCCAAGGTTCGGTCTTCTTTCCATTCTTGATAAATGGTAACGGTTTGACCCGAACGGATTTGAATGGATTTATGAATATCTTTCTGGCCTGGTCGAGTAATCTGAATCTGCTGTAGACCTTCCGGAAGCGGGTAGTTTCGGAAAGAAGCGATTCCAATCTTCTCTCCCTGGAATAAAACCTCAGTATCGGCGGAAGACGCGCTGAAGGACAAATAACCTTGGACGGATTTTTTTAGAATTGAATCGATTTCTCCCGAACTCAGCGATTTTTCCCAAATTGGTACGAGAGAAGATTTCGGATCCAAGGCAAGAACTCCGGAACCGTGTTTTAAGTAGAATACCTGATTGACCGGAGTTTCCGTTTGTACCATAGGAGGTTGAAAGGAACCGCTCACGTTTCCATAGACGATTTCTTTCACCGGATCCGTAATTTTTTGACTTACAATCCATTTTCCACCGGACTCTCGGATTTCCGTTCGAACGACCGCGTCGACCTTTTGTTTCTTCAATTCTTCGGTCAACTGAGCTGAATTCTTCCAAATCTCATCCGAAAAACGAACTTGTTTTCCTTTTACTTTCGCCCAAATCAATCGGACTTCATCCGATAAAAAAGCCGATAGTTTTGAATCCATATCTTTAGGAACTTCGATAGGACCAAATGCGAAGATCGGTGTTGGATTTCCTTCTTTTCGAATTTTGTAATCCGTATCGGAACTGTTTCCAAGAATGATTTCTTCCTCTTTTAAGGCCCTATACACTGGCTCTTGCAAAACCGAATTGAAATTTTCAATTTTTTGAACCGAGGAACAATCGATAAGAATCAGTAAGAAAGAAAAAGAAAGTGTTATAACTCTGAAAGGTTTAAAAATAAATTTCATAATAATTCAATTATTTTCCACCAAGTTGAATGAGAAATCCAGTATAAAAAATTTCACGGACAGGATCATCCGTAATTTTCGGGGAATGAACTAAAAATAAAAAAACCGGGGAAATTTCCCCGGTTTTTGCACCGAATTCAGGGTAAGGTCAAAAAACCTAGAAGCTTTCTTTCGGGTTTAACTTCAACTTTTCCTTTTGTACATCTTGTTGAACGTATTTGGTCTCGTTTACGGCTTTTGCAGTTTTGGTTACTTCATCTGCGTTGTTACGAGTGGCTTCCCGTTTCTGGAATTCGGCCTTTACTTCGTCCACCGAACCAGATTGACTCAATATCTTAAGTTCTTCACTGGAAGATTTCAATTCTTCCACAAGTTTTCCGTATTCAAAAGTTTCATTTTTATGAAGAACGATCAGTTCCTTCATTTCCGTCAAAGAATCTTTTTGAAGAGAGCGAATTAGCTTGTCGGTGAGCTTTTGATTCTTCTCGATTCTCAGTTCGCGATTCTTGCTGAGAATAACTTCCGAAGACTCTCCTTTTTTAGAAACCGCGATACTTCCTTCGATGACCGCAAAACGTACCGTGCAACTTTCTTTAGCACAGTTGACTTTGGACCCTTCAGGACTTTCCACGGATGTTAGGAAAGAAGTTCCACGCACACCGGCAAGAGCCGTTGGTGTAGAAACGGTAAATTCTGTAGTCTTCTGACCCTTTTTCACCATTGTCACGATCTTACCGTAATTCACTTGAACGTTTGTATCGGACCCATTCGGACTCATCAGATTGGAAATTTCCACGTCCGAATTCTTGGACATTTTGATGATACCGCTATCGGCCACCATGATTTCCGCGCCGCCGTTTGCTCCCGTTACGACTCGATCCGTAGCTCCCAGGGTTACTCCTAACTCGGCCTTTTTCTCGCCGGCATCGGAAAGAATTTTTACATCACCCAAAACCCATACGATTCTTGCGACTGCGGTTTCGGATTCAGTTTTTACCTGATCACTACCGGAAGATTTATTTGTGCTACAAGCCATCAACAAGGCCAAAAAGCCGTAGCTAATCATTATTAATAGAGAACGTTTCATATTACCCCCGAACATCAAAAGGATGCACTTTTACTAACAGACTTACAAGGAAAAAATTGCAGGAAACCAGATTTAGTTATACCATAGATAAAAGTATTTTCCACCAAAATTGGGAACAACGGGCTTCAAAACTACTTTTTCTTAGGCTTTTCCGGATCGACGGAAATGTCGTCCAATTCTTCTTCGAGTTTACATTTTGGATAATTATCGATCGGCAAGCTCGTTCCCACCCATCCAAAAGCTTCTTGTGCCGTTATTACATGGATATCCCAACCCATAACTATATTCGGACAATCCCAAACCTTATTTTTACAAAGAACCTGACTCGATTTCGGTTTTGGATAAGCCCACGCGGAAGGCGGATACATACATTTCATTTCTACTTCTGCAATCTTTCTCAATCGTTTTACGTTGGTTTCGAACTCTTTAAAAATCGAAACCAACGGATTTGCCAGCAATTCGTCGAAGTATTTTCTAGAAGTGTTATATGCAATGTAGTAAACCAATTCTTCCATCACATAATCCTTATCGCTCGCATTGTGACTTACGTTAGAGATATACCGAGCGAGTTTTAGTGTATCCGTAAGCAGAGATTGAAAAAAATCATGAGCCTTCTCAGGAATCGCATCTTCGCGGTTAGACGATTGATTACTGTCGCTTTCCCCGTCGTTCGAAAGGATATCGTCCAAAAACCTTTCATCAGGACTTTCAGATTGGCCAGTTTTTTCGATCGAGATCGGCTTATCCGGGTTATCCGTCATTCCCAAAGGAACGTGATTCGCAATCGAAGGATAAATAAAATCTTGAAGATCTAGTTTTTGCAATATATCGGAACATGCCTTTGCGACGCGAACTTTCTCGCTGTCCTCGCTGGGAAGTTTTGTGTATCGATCCACGTTGATTCTCGGGATATCCATTAGAATTCCCGCCGTAAACGCGTATCTTCTCAATAAACGAAATTTCATCGTATCGGGAATCATGACGATTCCTAAGGATAAAAGTCCCAATTCGCTGATGTATTTAAAAAAATTCGCATTTTGATTGTAGGCTTTTAAAAGTGTAAGCACCGTTTTTTTGGAATGTAACGAATTTCTAATGATTCCTTTGTAATTGTAGATGGAATTCTCATACATGAATTTCAAAAACTTCATATCAGAAGTTTTCAATTGATCTACAACTTTAATCGCTAAAATATTCTGGATTTGTTCCAAAAGCTCCTTATTTAACTTAACGTCGAACTTCGGGTTGTATTGTCCTTTGATATCTCTCAGACGTGTGAGCGCTGATTCTTTGACTTGAACCTCTTCCTTTACTAAAACATTTCCGGAGTTGTCTTCGATCGGGGAAAGAAAACGAATCATGGATCCGGTTTCAAATTCTTTTGTGAATTCGATCAAATCGTCGATGGAATCGAATTCTAAACTGGAATGGGTCACTTTCATTTTGAAATTCTATCTCTCCGTGTGACTCTATGTGGATTATCAAGGCTTGCAAGCATAGATTCGAGACTTTTTTTTCTTTCTAACGTAATACGATCACTTTCTAATGCTTTAATCATCGCGCAATTGGATGAAAGTATGCAACAATTTGATTCTTCACAATTCTTTTTTTGACTCAAGAGTTCGGGAAAACTCTCCATTATTTCCTCTTTTTTTAAGTGAAGAATTCCCCATTCTTTGATTCCGGGAGAATCGATCAGAGTTGTTCCGTCTTCCAACGCGAGCAAAAGAGAATTCGTGGTCGTATGTTTTCCCTTATCCTTCGAGACGCTGATCCCTGACGTCTTTTGGATTTGTTTTTGAGTCAATAAATTGAGTAGAGTAGACTTGCCAACGCCCGAATTTCCGACTAAGAATGTGGTTTTTCCTTTTAGATATTCCTGTAATGCGGGAATTCCCTCACTCGTCGTACAGGAAACTCCAAGGACCTGATATCCCAGATCTCGATACACTTTCAGACGGACTTCGGCTTCCTCTTTCGAAACTAAATCCAATTTTGTGAATAAAACCAGAGGTTTTGTTCGAGACGTATAAACCGCCGCGAGACAACGATCGATAAATCCGTCCTTTGTTTCGGGAGATTTGAGAGAAACCAAAACCGCTGTTTGATCGGCGTTTGCACAAAGCACCTGTGTGTCGCCTTCCCGACTTTTTCTTGTTAGGAAAGATTTTCTTTCCAGTCGTTCCGAGATCACCCAATCTTGACCGGAAGAAGGTTCGGCAAGAATTCGATCGCCTACTACAAAAGGATGTCGTTCTTCTGCGGCGACCGTACGCAATTTTCCTCTGAGAAAAGCCCTTACGGTGCCTCGTTCCGGCGAATAAATTTCATAGTAAGCCCCGTAAACACGAGAAATGATAAAAAACTCTTTGACTGATTTATCCTGATCTAACATGATTCTTACGCGTTTTCTATGCCTATCCGTCGCCTCAATGCCTTAGGGCCAATCGTATATCTGATTCTTTTGATAGCCGGTTTTCAGCTTATCTCCGTCCTAATTTTGCAGTCATTCCATTTCTTTTCTTTCGAAATTCTTAGAATATTCCTAACTCTCATCCCTGGAGCGCTTCTTGGATTTTTAGTCTATATCTTATCCATTCGAATTTTAAGAAGAACTTCCGGAAAATTTTTGGGGAGAATTTTTCCTTTTCTTCAGTCTTCAAACGTGGAGATCGTTAAATACCTTTCAGTATTGGATCAATTCAAGAACGATCTGATCGCAACAAATCTCACAGAACTTGTATGTGAGAAAATTTTAAAGTTCATTCAGACGGTTATTCCGACAAAAAAGGTCACGATTTTTTTATGGAAAGAGGAAATGGGAAAATTTGCCCCGTTTCCAGACTCGGGTGAAATACAATTTTTTATCTTCGATCCTTTTTTACTTTGGGTTACCGAAAACGATAAAATTTACAATTTTAAAGAATTTGAAACCGATCCGTATCTGAACAAGATTCGAAAGTCCGCTGAAATCTTTTTCACCACAACGCAAGCTGAGCTTGTTGTTCCTTTGATCTTGAATAAAAGTTTATTAGGAATGATCGTTTTAGGGGAAAGAAAAAATCGAAAAAAATACACGTCTTCGGAAATCGAAAAACTAAACGAGATTCGTTCCGTTTCGGTAATGTCTCTTTCCAATGCGATCTTTTACGAACGTCTGATCGAGTTGACGGAAACACTAGAAGAAAAAGTTCGAATCAGAACGAGAGAGTTGGAGAATGCACAATCACAATTGATCATGTCGGAAAAAATGGCTTCGCTGGGAATTATGGTCGCGGGAATCGCGCACGAGATCAACACCCCCGCGGGTGTGATCAACGGGGCCGCGGACAATCTAGACCAGAACATGAATTATCTCGTAAGGAATATTTTTGACATCGTCCTTTTGGCGGAAAATAAAATTCTGAGAAAGAATTTTGAATTGGCGCTTCTTCATCTTTTAAGAGATAAAAAAAGATCCGAATTGGACTCCCGAGAAAAGTTTCGTTTAAAAAATCAGCTTCGTGAAGAAATGAAACGAATGCATTTCAGC
The DNA here is from genome assembly GCF_016919175.1 of Leptospira ainlahdjerensis. Lineage (GTDB taxonomy): Bacteria > Spirochaetota > Leptospiria > Leptospirales > Leptospiraceae > Leptospira > Leptospira ainlahdjerensis. The sequence continues at coordinate 33,508 of NZ_JAFFPU010000074.1, forward strand.
GAGGCGATTTCCGCTGAACTTTCCAACTTTATCATCGAAAATCAGATCGGAGATGAAAGGAAATATATTTATAAAGTGATTATGGGAGACGACGACCGGGGTTATTTGATGCTTAAAAACGCGACTCATATCAACCGAAACATCAAGAATATTCGGTACGCAATTCGAAACGTAGTTCGGATCGTAAAGGCTCTGAAGTCCTATTCTCACTTGGATCAATCCAAAACTTTATCCCCCGCAAATATAGTCGAAGGTTTGGAAACTACGTTAGTCATCCTTCATAACCAGGTTAAATACGGAATCGAAATCGTTCGGAATTTTTCGGAAATTCCTATGGTCGTCTGTAACCCGGATGAGTTGAATCAGGTTTGGACTAATCTGATTCAGAATGCCGTACAAGCCCTCAAAGGGAACGGAAGAATCGAAATTTCAGTGTTTCAGACCGGTGATTCGGTTGTCGTTCAAATCGAAGACAACGGTCCTGGAATTCCTTCTAAGATTCAAGATCGAATTTGGGATCCGTTTTTTACCACAAAAGATCAAGGAGAAGGAACCGGACTCGGCCTGGGAATCGTCAAAGGAATCGTAGAAAAACACAAAGGAAAAATAACCTTAACTTCAGTCCCCGGAAAAACAACGTTCCGAGTAGAATTGCCCGTGAACCCGGAGCTTGTCTCATGATAGAATTATTGTAACCATCGAATTCAAAAGCACATAACGTGAAGAAAGAAAAAGACATTCAAGAAACTTCATTTTTTAAGGAAGTTTACACATTGGTAAAGAAAATTCCCAAAGGAAAAGTCACTTCTTACGGAAGGATCGCCGCCCTTCTGGGGAAACCGAGAGCGTCTCGTGCGGTGGGCTACGCGCTCAACGCGCTTTCCAAAAGTCAGGAACAAAAGGTGCCTTGGCAAAGAGTCATCAATAGTCAGGGAAAAATTTCGTTTCGAGGAGATACGGGCCGTTCGATTCTTCAAAAAAAAATGTTGGAGGACGAAGGTATAAAATTCAGTGTTAGCGAAACCGTGGACCTCGATGTTTTTGGATGGCCGAACTTAATTCAAAACCCGACTCCGCGTAAAAATAGAAAATAAGGTTTCCCCGTTTTCGAAGCTTTGCGAACTTATCTTAGAAATCATTCATGAGCAAAAACAAACCAGTCACTCTTACGATCGCCGGATCCGACTCCGGGGGCGGCGCCGGAATCCAAGCCGATCTCAAAACGTTCACCGCTCTCGGAACGTTTGGGACATCCGCAATCACTTGTTTAACCGCTCAAAATCCATCCGGAGTTACGGGAATTTTAGAAGTGGACGCGGACTTTTTAGAAAAACAAATTCTCGCGGTAATGAATTATTTTCCGGTAAGGTCAATCAAAACGGGAATGTTGTTTTCGACCGCAATTATGGAACGAACCCATTCTCTTTTAACGAGCCGGAAAGGGAAGGAATCGTTTTCTTTGGTGATCGATCCGGTCATGGTCGCAACAAGCGGAGCAAAACTTTTACAAGACTCCGCAATCGATGCTTTATTGAATCTGTTGATTCCGATCGCCGAACTCATCACTCCGAACTTGGACGAAGCGGAAATTCTTTCCGGAAAAAAAATCAAAAGTAGTTCTGAAATGCCCGATCTTGCCAAAGAAATTTTCGAAAGATTTAGAGTTCCAGTTCTTTTAAAAGGCGGGCATATCCAAAACGAGAAAATCGCTCTGGATATTCTCTATGACGGAAATGAAATTTCATACTTTGAAAAACCATTTATAAGCGGGTTCTATCCTCATGGAACCGGATGCACTTATTCTTCGGCGATTACCTCTTATTTGGCGTTAGGCGATTCTCTCGTAGACGCGATTCGTAAGGCAAAAGAGTATCTTCACTCAGCAATCGAACAGGCTTATACGGCTGGAAAAGATAAAACCCTAAATCATACTCCGGTGATTGAAATCTGATTTCGGATTATTTTTTTCCATTTAACAATTTTTCGTTCACCAGATTCTCGAGAATGGTAAGAGGTAAAGAGCCGCTATTCAAAACGACTGAATGGAATTCGCGGATATCGAACTGTTCCTTTTTATTTTCTCGAACCTTTTCTCTGAGTTCTAAAATTTTCAACATCCCCAGTTTGTATGAACAAGCCTGACCGGGATAAACGATGTATCTTTCGATTTCCGCGGTAACATCCTTCGGCGGCATTCCCGTATTTTCCATCATGTAAGAAATCGCTTCTTCTCGAGTCCAGCGTTTATAGTGCAATCCGGTATCTACCACTAAACGAACAGCTCGAAAGAGTTCGGCTTGTAGTCTTCCTAAATCGGAATAAGGATCCTGAAAAAAATGATAATCCTTTGCCAAACGTTCGGCATACAAGGCCCAACCTTCGACATAGGCAGTAAACGTAATCGTATTTCTAAAACGGGGAAGGCCTTTTAGTTCCTGCATAATGGCGATCTGCAAATGATGACCGGGAATCGTTTCGTGATAAGTAAGGGTTCTCATACCGAATTTAGGAATTTCTTTCGTATCTCTGAGATTCGCGTAAAAAATTCCCGGCCTGGAACCGTCCAGAGCGGGTTCGTCATAATAAGCGCCTGGAGCGGTCTTTTCTTTAAAAACGGGAATTCTTTCCACTTCGACTTTTCCTTCCGGCATTTTTAAAAAAAGAGCTTTTGTCTTTTCCTCGCCATCCTTTAGAATATTCTTATATTCTTCTAAAGCCTGAATTTTTCCATCCTCAGTATCCGGAAATAAGAATCGGGGATCCTTTCGAAGTGCGGACATTGCCGCAGGGATCGGTTGATTTTTCCCGAGTCCTTTTAAAATTCTCTTCATCTCGGTCTGAATTCGTGATACTTCGGAAAGACCGATATTATGAATCTCTTCGGGGCTCAAGTCCGTCGTAGTATGTTTTTTTAACTCGTGGGAATAGTATTGATCTCCGTCCGGAAGTTTCCAAACGCCGGCCTTCGAATCGGAGTGTTTTTTCTGTTCATTGAACAAGTTAAGTAATTTTGAATATGCCGGATATATCTGAGTGACGATAGAATTTTGAACTTGAATCAGATAAAAATCCTGTTTCTCTTTTGGAATCGATTCTATCTTTCTAAGTTTTTTTTCAAAGGCGACATAGAGAATATTCTCTCTTGCGGGAACGGAAATAAAATCCGAAACCTCGGAGATCAAACGATCTAAAATAAAATCGGGAGGAAGAATCCGATTCTGATCTCTAAGTAAAATTCCTGCTATCAACTGATCGATTTTTTTCGGAACGGCTCCGAGTCGAAAAACGTAATTCTCCACGTCATTGGATGATTTTAACGGATGTTGAGTGACTAAAAAAGTCGGAACTTGGCTTTGAACTCCGAATAACTGATTTGCCGGATAATCGTGAAATAAAAATCTTTCACCCGCAATCCGAAGACGAAGGGACCATTCTAAAATTTCGAAAGAAAGCAGTTCTTGATCCGCCAATCCGTCCTTTCCATAGGAAAGAAGAGTTTCTAAATTTTTCTTCGCTTTTTCCAAATCCTGTTTTTGCTTTTCGATCGATATATCCGTAAGTCTCTTTTGATAACCGTTGATTCCGAGATTATTGAGGACACCGAGAGATGTAAGATATTCCGGATCGTCTAAAACGGATTCCCAAAAAACTTTTTCGTAAAAAAGACCGAGCGTAATCGGTTTAAAGAATATGGTTTGTAAAAGAAGGGTGAAACAAAGAAGTACAAAAAATAAAAAACCGAAAAGAATCCGCTTTCTCGCCGTAATACTGACCATAGTGGGACAAAATACAAAATCTACTAAAGAATGAAAATTCTATTTTTGAAAATGAAATCGATTTCGGTAAAATTACGGATTCAATACGGAATGCAATCGTTTATCCCGCCGAAGGAACCTTGGAAATTCGCAAGGAAATAACGGTCAAGTCATCCTGATAAACATTCCCGTTTGTAAACGTTGCCAAATCGTTCAAAATGCTATCAACGAGCTCACGGGAGGATTTTCCCTTCTCCTTATTCAATACATTATAAAGTCGTTTTTCACCGTAGAACTCTTTGTTGAGATTCGGTTCTTCGAAAAGACCGTCCGAAAAAAGTAAAAGTCGATCCTCCGAATGAATTTTTAGAATTTTATCCTTATAGATCGATGCCGGAGAAAGTCCTATCATTCTTCCAGTGTTCGGTAGTGTGAGAAATTCGGAATTTTGTATCAAAACTTGTTCCGGATGACCTGCGGAAGAATAGCGCAGAACACCTTTGTTTAGATCAAGATCAACAAGTATACAGGTATAATAAAGATTTAAAGATTTGAATTTTTCGATAAACTCTGAATTCAAAATTTCTAATATTTCACCGGGACGTTTTCCGGAGTTTTTTAAGAATTCGTATCCGACTTTAATCGCCATCGTGATCAAGGCGCCTTGAACTCCATGTCCGGTTGCGTCCGCCAAAAAGAGACGATAAACTCCTTCATTGATACGAGTGATATCGTAAAAATCCCCGCCGACCTCGTCTCTAGGAATGTATTCCGCGCGAATGTCCAAGTCGGAATAATGTTCGAAACCGGAAGGAAGCATAATCTTCTGAATTCTTTTGGCCGTTAACAGATCCTTTTTGATGATTTGGAAGGACTTATTTAACTGTGCCATCAATTCTTCGATCGTCTTTCTTTCTTCGGAAAGTTTGCGTTTATCTTTTCGGGACGATCGTAGAAGTTTTTGAACCTTCGAACTTTGGGACTTTAAGAAACCCGATGCGATACTCATCCAATAAAAATAGAGAAGAATCGTTAAAACGAAGATAAAAAAGAATATGACGAGGGTTCGGTCGCTGAGACGAATCGGAGACGTTCCTGCAATTCCTGTAAAATAAAAGAGGAACAAAGAAAACGAATAAATCAAAGCACCAAGAATAAAATAACGCCGTTCCATCATTCCAAAAGGAGCGAGATAACTCGCATAAAGAGCCGTAAGCATTACTACCATAAAGTCAGGGACTTGAACCATGAGCCAGGCGTTAAAAAGAAGCATCGGGATATGCCAAACGTAAAACGAAATCTTCATCCATTTTTGAAGATTCCAACGACCGTTTGCCAACTGATAATTTAAGGGAATTGCGGTGACAGCATTTACGACTAAGAATAGAATCAATTCGCTGTAGGAGACTTTTTCCAAACCTTCCGTATTAGAAAACTTTAAAATAGAAAATAGGACGGAGACAAATCCTCCTCCTAAAATCCAGTTGAGAGTTACCGGAAGTTTAAAGGTTCTTTTGAGATGGAAGAAATTCATAAATTTCTAAATCAAGGGAACGATGACTAGAAAAATAAACGAAACCAATGCCGTCCAAATGCTAGCGGACACCAACGAAAACCAAAGAGAATTCTGCCATTGAATCAAGGGTGTTGCGACAAACAAAATCATTCCTAGGTAAGAAAGATAAGGAGACCGATCATAGAGATGTTTCTGCCATTCGATAAAACCTTCTCGAAAATCCTTAACGTCTCCGCGGAATTTCAAATCCAGGATCAATTCGCCAATCCAACCCGAAACTGAAAAAATCAAGGACCAAAAAAAGAATAAAATCGACAAAGAAAGAGGAAGGACGTTTCTCCAAAAAACGAAAGTCGAAATCAAAAGTAAAAATCCGAAAATCGGAACTCCGGGATAAAGGATTTTGATTCTAAAAAACTTACTTTCAGAAAGAAAACGTAAGAGCGGAATCCCTTCTCTCGATTGAAACGATCCGCAGAAAACACATTGTATCGACTCTGCTAAAATGTGGGTTCCGCAATTCCTGCAGAATCGTTTCTCCGTCTCCATTATTTCCGAAAATCGATCAGCTCTGGCTGATGAGTTGATTGATCAATTGACGCAAAAAATCCACATCCGGAGTTCCACTTTTTGGAAGAGGCTTATTGTTGATAAACAAAGTCGGAGTGGAATTGATTTTTAATTTTTCAGCTTCGTCGACTTCTCGATTGATCTGATCTCTGATTTTCGGAGAACTCATACAAGAACGGAATTGATCCATTTTGAGACCGTTCTTTTCGGCAAGTCGACTTACCGTTGCAACCGTATGCATCACGCCGGTTTCATTGTCATCGTAAAGCCCGGTATAAACCGGATAAAATTTGTTTTGCTGATCGGCACAAAGCGCCGCACTCGCAGCGACACAAGAGCTTGCTTCAGGCGATTTTCTTCCAACGAGTCGATTGCAATTTCCATCCAAAGGAAAATTCTTGTAAGCCACTTTGATGATCCCGTCGTATTCGGTCAGAAAGGATTTAAGAATTTTGCTCGTGTGCATACAATGGCCGCAATTGAAATCGGCATATTTCACGATTGTAATCGGCGCGTTCGGATCACCTACGATCGGAGTTTCTTTTAAATCGATCTGAACCGAAGGAGTCGATTCAAATTCTTTTAGAAGAAGTGGAATCGCCTTTTCACCCGAAGCGGAACCCGAAACAAGCCTCCCGCCGCTGGTCGAAATTCTTCCACCATACAGGCCGAGAACAAAAAAAGATAAAATGACGATCAGAAGATTTAGAAAATTTCCATTTAGACCGTTTGTCACGGCGGAAATTGATTTGTCGGAGATCGATTTAAACCCTGGAAAATTTACTACAATCAGTGCAATCGTAACCACATAAGTAGCGGCGCAAAGACCACATAACGCTTTGATCACTCCGACCGAAATAAGGAACAAACCCGCATCTGCGACCAAACCTAAAAGCAAAACATAAAACGCTAGACGAAGGTTCGCTTCTGCGGTTTCTTTTTTGATTTCCGAAAGAACGAAAAGAAATCCGACAAAGCCGTAAAAAATAAAACCGAAAAGCGCAGTCGGGACGTCTCCTAAACCGGGAACATTACGAATCGCGGAAAAAGAACTCTCTGATACTTTATCACAGGAACCGGGTTCGCTGATCACGTTACAAAGGGCTTCTCCCACGGAACTAGGATCTCCGTAGTATTTTTGGATGAGAAGAAAGGAGAGGATCAAACCTATAGCCGAGAGGATGATCGAAATTTTATTTTTAGACAACTGATTCATGAATTTCCCCGATCCTGTAAGATCGATTTACCTTTATGTATAGTTCCATTTTTAGTGAAAAGAAAAATCCGAAGGATTTTTCCGTTTCCATTCTTAGAGAGAAGAAATCGCTTCCGCGAGATCTAATTTTCCCTCGTATAACGCCTTCCCTGTGATCACTCCGAAGAGAGGAATTTTGGTATCGAGAGAAGAAAGATCCATAAGATCCTTGAGAGAAGAAATTCCCCCAGACGCAATGACTTGAAAAGGAAAAGAATTCAGAATTTCGCGGTATGCTTCCAAATTTGGCCCGGCTAGAGTTCCATCCTGCGCTATGTCCGTAAAAACAATGTGTTCGATTCCGGCTTTTACAAGACGTTCCATAAGCTCCCGGTAATGAACACCGGAATCTTTTTCCCAACCTGCAATTTTTACGATCCCATCTCGAGCGTCCACGGCAACTACGACTCGATCCTTGCCGTAAGTCTCAAGCGCAAATTTGAGAAGATCCGGATCGCTCACTGCTGCGGTCCCGATGATAAAACGATCGATTCCGATTTTATCATAGTATTCTAATTTTTCCCTATCTCGGATTCCGCCGCCAAGCTGAACTTTCAGAGAAGTGGTTTCTCGGATCTTTAAGATAGAACGTTCGTTTATGCCGATTTGATTTCGAGCTCCGTTGAGATCGACCAAATGAAGCAAAGACGCCCCATTCTTACTAAAACCTTCGGCTAGTTTCCAAGGTTCGGAAGAATAGATTTTCTTTTCCTCGTAATTACCTTTGAACAAACGAACTGCACAATTATCTAATAAGTCGATAGCGGGGATGATGATCATACAGATTGAATGAAATTCTCCAAAAGTTTAAGTCCGTGAGTGTGCGATTTTTCGGGATGGAACTGAGTACCGAAAATGTTATTTTTTTCAACAACCGCCGGAAATTTTTCCTGATAATAATCGCAGAGTCCTGTGATCGCGTTTCCTTCCGCGTCCGTAGGCCGATACGAATGGATAAAATAAAAAAATGACTGATCCGGAATTCCTTTCAAAAGAATACTTTTATCCTTCTTACGAAACTGAAGACGATTCCAACCGATATGAGGAACTTTAAAATCCTTACCGTGAAATTTTCGAATTTTTCCTTTGATATAACCTAAACCTTCGATCTGATCCTTCTTTGTATCTTGCGCGATTTCTTCCGAGGATTCAAATAGAATCTGAAAACCTATACAAATGCCAAAAAGAGGTTTTCCTGCGTTGACGTGTTTATCAATCGTATCTCGCAGACCAGTGGCGTTTAGATTCTCCATCGCTTTGTCAAAATGTCCGTCGCCGGGAAGAATCAACGCTTTCGAGTTTTCAATCGTAGCACGATCATTGGTAAATATAAAGTCTTTTGTATAAAGGGAGACGGCTTTGATGCAAGAATGGATGTTTCCCATTCCATAATCCAGAATTGCAATCACTCAAGAACTCCCTTTGTGGAAGGAATTGTTCCTGCCGACGCAGAATCTTGGGCAATCGCCATTCTCAAGGCCTTTCCAAGAGCCTTGAAGATCGACTCGTGGATATGATGTCTGTTGTCACCGTAGTGAACAACGACGTGAAGATTCATCTTTGCGTTGAGAGCGAGTTTTTGTAAGAATTCTAAAGATAACTCTGCGTCGTAAATTCCGAACTTTCCCGTTAGTTCGGGACCGGTATATTTGAAAAAATAACGACCTCCAAGGTCCACAGCGACGGTAGTCAACACCTCATCCATCGTAAGAGTGAAGTGTCCGTATCTAAAAATGCCCGCCTTATCACCAAGCTGCTTGTGGATGGTGTTGCCCATGAGAATTGCGGTGTCTTCCACGGAGTGATGGCAATCGATTTCAATATCTCCTCTCAACCAGAGATCAAGATCGATCAAACCGTGTTTGGAAATATGAGAAAGCATGTGCTCGAAAAAAGGAATCTCCGTATCAAATTGATACTTGCCGGTTCCGTGGAGATTCATCTCCAATTTGATTTCAGTCTCAGAGGTTTTGCGTTCTGCTTTCATTCTACCTGGATCATAGAATCCGAACGACCTCCGTGTCAATGAATTCCAAAATAATGGATGACGGAAAACCCGAGCCTTTCGAGATTGTAAGAGCAGTTTCTCACTGCATTCCACCTCGCCGAAGTGGCGGAATTGGTAGACGCACTGGCTTCAGGTGCCAGCGATCGCAAGGTCGTGGGGGTTCGAGTCCCTTCTTCGGCAAAAATTAATTTAACAATTCAACATGGACTCGAAGCTTTCGAGCGAGAGCATTTCAAGCGACCCATAGGGAGCGAAGAAATGCGATGTGAGTACATGGATGGACGAACACGCGAGAAAGACGCCCCGGAGCAAAGTCGAGCACGACGCGAGGCTGCATAGAGGGCGAGTCCCTTCTTCGGCAAAAATTAATTAATTGATTATTTTTCCTATAGCCGCTGAAAGAGTTGCAACTCCCAGCATACCACCAAGTATCCAACGAGTCTGTAGAACGATCGATTTATGAATATCACTGATTGACCTTTGTAATTCAATTCGAACATCCGAGATCTCTATTTTCATTTCGGTTCGAAGAATGGAAATCTCATCTTTCAATTCGGATTTTACTCCGGCAATTTCAGTTTTCAAATCCGCGACTTCAGATTTCATTTCGGTTCGAAGAATGGAAATCTCTTCTTTCAATTCGGATTTTACTCCGGCAATTTCAGTTCTCAAATCCGCGACTTCAGATTTCAATTCGGTTCGAAGAATGGAAATCTCATCTTTCAATTCGGATTTTACTCCGGCAATTTCAGTTTTCAAATCCGCAACCTCAGATTTCATTTCGGTTCGAAGACTGGAAATCTCTTCTTTCAATTCTGTCCTTACTTCCGCAACTTCACTCTTTAGCTCCGTTCGTAATTCTATAATTTCAGGTTTTAATTCTGCTCGAAGTTCTACGATTTCGATTCTTAATTCTTCTCTAAGTTTTGAAATTTCTTTACTAAGGTTGGCGTTATCCGTTTTGAGTTCAGATCTAAGCTCCGCGATTTCAATCTTTACCTCAGCGCGAAAATTTGAAATTTCACCTTGAATATGGGTAACTTCGATGTTGAGTTCATAGCGCAATTTTTCGAGCTCGGCGGAAACGCTTGTTTTCAATGCTTCTATACTTAAAAAAACATTTCTGCTCTCGGAAAGAATGCTCGTTTCCAATAGATTTGCGGACGACTCGAGTGTGGATGTTTTGGAAGCCATAAAAGCGTCGTTCAAAAAAACCACAAATTGATCCGTTCCTTCCGGACCCAAAAGTTCTTCTAACTTGCGTGGAATTCTATGGATCAAATCCATTCCCATATTTGCACCTTCCTCTCTTTTGAGTTCAAGCTCATTTTTTCCTTCTCCACAATACGGTTCCGGAAATCGAAAGAAACGTTTCCTAAAGGTTAATTTTTTATCTTATTTTAGAAAAAATGAATCTTTGCTTGAGAATTTTTAGATCTCTTGATCGCTCTATGAATTGAAAGAATCCATTCGAATTCTAGTTTTCTTTTTGGTTTATTGCACTCATCTTTTGAAAGTAGGAATTCTCATTCCGTCTCTGAAATGAATGTCAGAAAAAGAAAAATTCGAATTCTTTGATTCAAGAGAATATTTATCTCCTTATAAAAAGAATAGATTATACTCTTACCCTTTTAAGGTCAGAATCAAAACTTTGAAATAGGAAATTCTACTTTTTTCATTCAATTCTTAAATGAATGGAAAAGAACTTGCTAACCTGAAAACGAGAACAATTCGTTTTTCACTCAATACTTTTCTTGAATTTCTCCCATGAAATCTGTAAATGGAACCTGGCCGTTTCTGCGGCGGAGATTTGCTTTGATTTCAAAGAAAACAATAAAGAATACGAAAGTTATAAATAGCGAATCAGGGAAAAATTCCTCTCTTTTGGATCCCAGAAAAGAGCCTTCTCAGCGGCGATCGATTGATCGCGTTCAGAAAATTTTAGACGTTGTGGCTATTTTATTGGAACGAAACGGCGCTGAAGCGATCACCACGAATATGATTGCTCAAGAAGCGGAAATTCCAATCGGATCTTTGTATCAATACTTTCCGAATAAACACGCGGTTTTGAATGCAGTCGGTCAAAGACATCTGGAAAGAGTCAATCAGATGCTTTCTGAAATTTTTCAATCCAATCTTTCGGGGAGAAATTGGGAAGAACTGATCGACCTCGTAATTGATTCTTTTGCCAATTTTTATCTGACCGAACCGGGATTCGCGCCGCTTTGGTCCTCCATGAAACAGGATCCTGAGCTAATAGAAATTGATAGGGAAAACAATCTAAAAATTTCCGAAAACGTTTCACGAATTCTTTCTCAGTTTCAAGTTGATCCTGCGGAAAATAATATCATCTCAAGAATTATCGTGGAAGTAACGGATGCGATTTTGAACCGTTGGATACGCGAGCAAAAAGATAAGGAATTTTCAAGCAGAATGATTATCGAATTGAAAATCATTCTGAAATCCTATCTGTCTCGATATTTTCCCGGAGGAAAAGAAATACTTTGATTCGGATTCTTCTTTTTGAATTTCCTTTAACTACTTTTTTTGTTTTTTTGATGACCGCGACTTTTTTTCTGGTGAATATTTTTTTACCGGAACATTTAATCCGTCAATATTTCCTGAATCATCCGGGACATATCCAGCCGATTTCTTGGATCGGAGCGGTATTCTATCACGGAAACATCTTTCATCTTTTTGGAAATATGTTTTATCTTTTTTTTCTCGGAAGAGCCGTAGAACACAAGGCCGGAAAAGGGAGATGGCTCCTTTTCTTTTTTATGGCCGCTTTGATTTCTTCACTTTTGGATTCTTTTATTCGAGGAATTATATTACACGACTCGACTCCGGTAGTCGGCGCCTCCGGAGCGATCTCCGGAATTGCGGCGGTGGCCGCGCTACTTTCTCCGTTCTCATTACGTTTTAATCAGAAGAATATTCCCTTTCCCGTCTTTCTTGTCGCGTGGATCATGGTTTACTCGGATATAACAAATGTTTTTAACGATGATGGAGTCGCTCGTTGGGCGCATTTAGGCGGATTTATTTCCGTCATCTTTGCTGCGTATTTTTTAAAACCAACGGAACGAAAACAACTTCATTCCGGTTTTATTCTAAACTTAATATTTATCGTCCTAACTTTAATCTTAGCGTTTTTCTATTCCAATCGTTAAGTTCCAAATCCGACAATCACAAACGAGATTCCTATAATTATCTAAGAATCTCGTCTTGCCTCTTTCGTCGGATCCGCCCGCAAAATAGGAATCCAAGATAAAAATGATTGTCAGCAATGAAAAATTATAAGCCCCTGTATGGAAACTCGGAGAATGAATCGTCCTTGAGCAAACACGGCTTCTTTCAAATCACTCAAAAATTATTCCTAAGAAAGGGAGACGACTTGTTGATTCTTAGAGATAGAAAATCGGGTCTTGGGGATTTACCGGGCGGAAGAATGAACGAAGACGAATTCTACCAAGATTGGAAACTGAGTATGGAGCGCGAAATCGAAGAAGAATTAGGTTCCGAAGTTCAAATCCGAGTTTCTTCAAAACCTCTTTTCGTTCATAAACACCGGGTCAACGAGGGGAACGTTCCGTGTATCATCATCGCCTACCACGCGAATTTTTTAGGCGGAGAGATTCAACTTTCCGACGAACACGACTACATAGCTTGGGAAAACGTTCGCTCCTATGATCCCAGTCCGCTGTTTTCGGAATATATGCTCGATGCGGTCAATCTCTATCTCAAGGAATACGCATCTTTAGTCTATTAGAGAAAAAGAATATGACTCCATTTTGGAAAAATACAATCGCGTCCTTAATCTTGATTCCTATTTTTTTAGGAATCGCTTTCATATTTTCCGGTAAAGAAATTTCCTCGGAACAATACGCAGCACTCAAACGGAAGGAATATCAGATCCTTACCGCCGGATACGACAGAAACGCCGGTAATATTCTTGTGATTCAACCGGAATGGCGACTCGAAGATTTTTCTTCCGAAGAGAGATTTTTGAAATCTTTCGAAAATCCCATCAAACAAGCTAAACAAAAAGGGCTGATTAAAAAAAATACGTTAGTCGTTCTTCCCTCTCATACCGGAAGTTTTTTGTATTTTCTAAATGCGCGCCGGGAAGTTTTTTCGGCGCCAAATTTAGAAAGGGCCTTTTTTCTTTTAAGTCTTGAAATCCGATTTAAAAATTGGATCGGACTGATTACGGGACAAAAGACGGATCCTTATTCCAAAATTTCATCCACCTATCAAAGAATTTTTTCAAATCTTTCCAGAACTTATGGAATTTATCTTTTACCGGGTTCGATCCTTTTGCCCGGCGCGAGGCTGGAAGATGGAAATTTGACTTCGAATTCGGAAGGGGAATGGAAAGAATTCGCATTTCTTTTTGAACCGGACGGAAAAATCGCCAAAGAATTTTTATCTCACAATCCTTCGGAAATTTGGAAAAAAGATCTTTCCAAGTTTACGGAAAATAATTTTTCTTCTTTGGAAGAGGATGACCGATCGCTGATTACCTTTCAATTTCCATTTGCAAGATTCGGCATTTTTTATTTGGAAGAATTCAAAAATCCCGAATTTCAGGATAAAATTAAAAAAACTTTCGTTTCCAGGATCATCGCGATTGGAGAAGAATCTTCCGAAACTTTTCTGAAAGAATGGGCTACAAAATCCAATTTTGAATCTACGATTCGAGTAATTCCTTCGGGTTCCTTGATCGATCAAGAATACGAAGGCGGGAGTTATGTGAAGACAAGATACGGAGCTCCGACTCCGGGTGTGAATAGCAGAGAACCTCTGATTCTCAACCTATTCTTATAGACTTTATTTGCTTCGAACTTCTTCGTAGAGTTTCCAAATACTCCAATCCTCCGGCTGAAAGTCGAGTTTACTCAGGATCAATAAGCCGGGTTCGGTTTCACAGACGATTCGATCGTCCCCGGAAAGATAAGCTCTTTCGCAAAGGATTGGGAGATTCTGACTTTTTTTCAAAGGGCCCCAAAGATGAACCTTTCCCGAATAACCGGAAAGAAACTCGTTCTTCTTTGCTAATTTCCAAGGATAGATTTCTTTTCTGCTCACGGTGAAAAGTTTTGTGATCGCGGGTTTGCCCTTAGAGGAAAAATTAATTCTTCGCAAATGTAATTTCCCGATTTCACCGCCGATATAATAAGCGCTTTCTCCGTTTCCATAATAAAGAATCGGACTCAAAATATCCTTATCGATTTTTTCAGCGGTTTTTTGTGTGGGATGAAACCAGTAGAGATTGTAAGAGCCTGCGTTTCCGGAAAAAATCAAAAAAGAATTTCCGGATGGATACATCAGAGAACGTGTTTTTAGATTCGGAAACGGAGAAACGATCTTTTCTTTATTCAAGACTAAAACCGGCTTTCTCGGTTCTACCGTTTTTTCTTCATAAAGATTGTCATCGACGAAGTAATAGATTTTAGATCCGTCGGGAAGAATCGATCCCCGATTCTTACAAGAAACTTGAGCGCCTGCCTCGTAAGAAAGACTGGAATCTTTTAATGATATCGCAACGTATCGACAACCGCCCGAAGCTTGCATCGGATATTCGACCAACGCATAATTCGCGTTTTGCGAAAGGGATAAGTTGGAAGGAATCTGATCCAAACTTCTCGAATTATTTTCACCCGCAGAAAGATCCTGATAGAATATTTTTTGATCTTCCGTCCAGACCAACTTCAATCGATCATTTGAAAACTCGATTACCCTTGAAGAATCGGGAGCTTCGGAAGAAAGAATCTCGTCCCTGTCTTTCGGGGATTGAAGTTTCTCCTTTAACTTATCAGCTGCCTTTTCGTATTTTTCCTGCTCTACCAACTCTTGGATTTCTTCAATAAAAGTTTCGTGACTGCTTTTGCAGAAATGAAAAAAAGAAACCGTAAACAAAATCAAAATCGTATTCTTAAGGAAAAACGCTTTCAATCTGATTTTATCTTTCAAAATGGATTCAATATTCATAATATACTTCAGTTTCTCTTTGGATTCTATTCTTCGATTTTGTTTGTAAATTCGAATTCTTTTTGAAAAAGTTCGGTCGCCCTTCTTCCCGTGGTTTTTGTATCCAAAAACGAAATTCCTCCGTTCAAGATCGCACCCAAATAAGGAAGCCATCCATATCTCGAAGAAGAACTTCCATTTTTACGAAACAACTTCCAACCGAGATGAAAGCCGATGGAACGAAGAATTTCCAAAGAAGCGGGTCTTACGAGAACTCGACTTCCCACGTCTCGGACGATCGAACGAATTAAGGCGTGGTTCGTATCCGGAAAGATACAATAACTCATAATCTCTGGAGAGACTTGAGATTCTTTTCCGTAAAGGGCTGCGATATCTTTTACAAGATGACCTTGGATTCTGTAGAACAGGATCATTTCAGGCAATAAGGTAAGATATCCCAAGTGCATCTTGGGAATCGAAAGACCGGCGCTTACGGCTCCGGCTCGAATTGCGGCCTTCTGAACGCATTCTTGGATGAAATCGCTCGGATCGCCCACGGTTTTACCGAAAGGACTGCGGTATCCCCTGAGGTCGGTCAGTAAGGTTAAGAATTTTTCAGAAAAAGCTTCTGCGACGGAAATATGGTTTTCCATAGAGTGGGTTGATTTACAAAGGAAAGGTCGAGTTCATTCAATGATAGATAGACTTGAAAAAATACAAGAAAAATACCTTCGGATCAGTGAAGAGTTAAATCTGGCGAAAGATCCCTCCTCGCTCAAGAATCTTTATAAAGAAAGATCGCGTCTGACACCTCTCTATCTCAAGGTAGAAGAATATCTCAAACTTACAAAAGATAAAAAAGACGCCGAAGAATTGATTCAGTCCGAAAAGGACGAAGAAATGCACCAGATGCTCAAGGAAGAAATTCGGCAAGCGGGTGAGAAACTCGAACAACTCGAAAAAGAACTCGAAATTCTACTTTTACCTCCGGATCCGAATTCCGGTAAAAATATCCTCATCGAAATCAGAGCCGGGACTGGAGGGGAAGAAGCCGGTCTTTTCGTGGCCGATCTTTTTAGAATGTATTCCCGATTTGCGGATAAGAACAAAATCAAAACCGAAATCATAGATTCTTCGCCAACCGGGATCGGTGGCTTGAAAGAAATTATTTTTGCTTTGGAAGACGATCGGGCTTACGACCTTTTTAGATTCGAAGGCGGAACACATCGAGTGCAAAGAATCCCGAGCACCGAATCGGGAGGAAGAATCCATACGAGCGCCGTAACCGTTGCGGTTCTCCCCGAAGCCGACGCCGAAGAAGTCGAGATCAATGAGAACGATCTTAGAATCGACGTTTATCGTTCCTCCGGGGCTGGTGGTCAGCACGTAAACACGACCGACTCAGCGGTTAGAATCACTCACATTCCGACCGGAGTTGTAGTCGCTTGCCAAGATGAAAAATCGCAGCATAAAAACAAGGCCAAGGCTTTGAGAATTTTGAGCGCGAGAATTCTTGAAAAACAAGCGGAAGATAAAAAACAAGCTTCCGACGCGATCAAAAAACAAATGATCGGAAGCGGAGATCGTTCTGAAAGAGTACGAACCTATAACTTTCCTCAGGGAAGATGTACGGACCATAGAATCGGATTTACGAGTCACAATTTATCCGCCATCATGGAAGGCGACTTGGACGAACTCATCGGCGCGCTTACGGAAGAAGATCGAATTCGAAAAATTTCAGAAACACAGCCAAGTTAAAGAACTAAATCTTAGAATTTTACAGGTTGATAAATCACGGATCGATCTCGAACTGGAATTAGAGAAATGTTAAAAGAAATCAGCGAACCTCATAGAACTCTCTGCGGAGAGAGAATCCCGTTCGAAAACATTCATGCGGTTTCCGTGAGCCTACCTCACCTAACGGACGTTATAGGCTACGAGGAAAAAAGAACCGAAACCCTTTCCCGATTAAAGTCCGGTTATCCGAGGTTCGTAGCACATTCTTATATCGCTCGGATTCTGGACTACAACAAGGAGAATCGAAAGATTTCCACTCCTCAGTTCATCGTATCTTCCCGAAAAGCGGCAGAGGCGATCGTTCAGAAATTCTCCATTCAAGAATTTGAAATCATTGAAGACGAAGGAATCGTAACCTTAGTCATTCCGAATCTCAAAGATTTAGAAAAAGAAATTCTATCTTTTATTCAGCACACGGGATGTCTCGCTTCGTCGAGAAAAGCGGAAGACTTTCTTTTAAAAAAAGGAATTCTTCAGGAAATTTTTCGAGAGAATGTGGAAAGGGAAAATCCTGTAGAAAAAATCATTTCGACGTTATCCTCCTTTTATCCGAATCTAAATCCGGAAATTTTTCTTTCCTCTTCGGGTATGAACGGAGTTTATACCGTCTTTGAAGCGCTTAATCAAATTCAAACAAAACAAAATAAAACGATTTGGATCCGTCTCGGCTGGTTGTATGTGGATAACATCCGCATCATGGAAAAATATACGAAAGATTCTTACGTGATTCATAATGCGACGGACTTGGAAGATCTGGAACAGTTTCTGAATGAGAACAGCGATCGTGTCGCGGGAATCATCACCGAATGCCCGACCAATCCTCTTCTTTTGGTTCCTGATTACCCTAGACTCAAATCGATCGTGGATCAGTATGAAATTCCGTTGATCGCGGATATTTCTATCGCAGGCTCCGCGGTCATCAATGTTCTTCCCTATGTGGACGTGATCGTAGAAAGCCTTACAAAGTTTGCTTGTGGAAACGCGGATTTGATGATGGGGGCTCTGATCTTAAATCGAAAGTCTCATTGGTTTCAGGAAATTCTTCCCGTCTGCAAGGAATCGGTGGAAATTCCTTATATTCGCGATTGCGAAAGACTCGCGTATGAAATCAAAGGATACGAGGAACGAGTCCTAAAAATCAGTTCGAACGTAAAAAAGTTAGCGGAATTTTTTTCCAAACAACCCGGAATTAAAAACGTTTTTTGGACCGGCTCTTCCGAGTCCTCGGAAAATTTTTCAAAGATAACAAGAATTCCGGAAATTCAAGCCGGAGTTTTATCCATCGAGCTTTCGATTCCATTGGAAACGTTTTACGATCGATTGGCGTTGCTAAAGGGCCCGAGTTTCGGAACCGAATTCACATTAAACATGCTTTATGTTTATTTGGCTCACTACGAATTGGTGACCAAAAAAGAAGGACTTGAATTTTTAAAAGAAAACGGATTGGATCCGAATCTAATCCGGATCTCCGTTGGAATCGAAGACCCGGACCTTTTGATTCAGGAATACAAAAAGGCTCTCGAGATCTAAGCCCTCGCCCCTGCGGGAACCCCACTTGTAGAAGCCGAACGTCCTTTGAGATGGAAAATTCCCTTATAAAAAACAAAAAGAATTCCAAATTTAGAAATTCCTAATATATAAAGCATTCCGAGTGCGACGACACTTCCGAGAATCCATCCGAGTGCGTGGATAATCAAACTGGAGAGAATCGCGAGCCCGAGCGCACCGATAAAAACGGAACCGAAAAAATAAACGATTCTTTGAATCGGACTTCCTTTTCCTTCTTTCGCTTCCTGTTCGAGAGAAACGCCTTGAATTTCAAGACCTTCTTCCAACCATCTGGACATTATGACGATCATAATTGGAATCATAATCACACCCATGACATACAACGTGATCGCGACATCGGAAGTTAACCAAGAAAGCGCCGTATTCCAAGACCAGTTGTTAAGGTATTCTTCACGAGTTGCTGAAAAAAATCTTTTGTAACCTTCTCCATCCCAACCGTGAACAAGAATAAAAAACATTCCAAAATAGCCCAACATCACTTGTAAAAAACCGAAGAAAACTTTGGATTTTTCAAGAAGTTTCCAAACGATCCAGAAGGCGAGAATTCCTTGCGAAACATTTGTAAAACCGAAAAGAGTAACCAACCAACCCGGCATCGATTTATCCAAGGCCTGCATGGTTTCCCAATTGGTAAATTGCCAAACGAGATAAAGCCCAGAAGGTCCGAACACGAGAGAAAGGAAAAGCACGTTGATCAGAAAATACGTAGTCTTCCAAAAGGGAGTTTTTTCATTCTTCCCTCCGACCTCTGTCAGAGCCTCTGCGGGTGAAGAATCCGGCGAGGTTTGAATTTTTTTAATCTGACGGGAAGCCGCCATTGCAAAGCCTGCGCCCAATCCGTAGGCCCAGAAAACATCGACTTGAACCATTTTCAATTCTCCTGTTTCGTTATTTTAAAATTAGAATGACATATCATTCAGTTTTTTCAATTAAAAAAAAGTAGAAACTCCTGCTTTTTCAAATACAAGAATTTCACGAACTGGCCCTCATTCCGTCCAGCATCAAGTCCGGAACGGCTTTCATCCAACGAATCGCGTATTCTTGGTTCGATTTGTGGGAAATGGACTGACGAATCCCTTCAAACATCATGGAATTGATCGCTTTGGAAGCGACGTCGGTATCCAAATTCTTTCTTAAAAAACCCTTTTTTACGCCGTTGATCAAATAAAACTCAGTGACCTTTGCGGAAAGATCGTAAGTTTTTTTGATTTTCGTCGAAATGGAATCGTCGATGCCCTGGGTTTCAAAAAAGAAAACCTGACCGACTCGAACATCTTTTCCAAAAAGTTCAAACAAACCGACGCCGATCTCTCCAATCTGTGATCTGTATTCTTCCAAAGAATTGGATTGATCGGGACTTTGTTTTGAGATCACCTCCGAAAGTCCTTTCTGAATCTGATCAAGAAGTGCGTGTAGGATATCCAATTTATTCTTAAAATAACGATAACAAGTTCCGTGCCCGATATCCAATTTCCCCGCGATGTCCGCAATTCCTGCGGAGTGATAGCCTTTTTTCGAAAAGATATCCAAGGCCGCGTCCAAAATTTCTTCTCTTCGAGCCTGAATTTTTTCTTCTTTTTTCATACTTGGGTAAGAATGTTTTGGGCCGGAGTTTTTTTTGTAAACCAGAAGATTCTTAGATGAGATCCACGCTCAAAGGAACTAAGATCGTAAACCGAGTTCCTTTTTTAGAATCGGAGGAAAAATCGATTTTTCCTTTCAGCTGTCTTACGAGAATATTTACGAGTTTCAAACCGAGTGAAGTGGAATCGTCAAGATCAAATCCGAGAGGCATTCCAATTCCATTGTCTTCGATTTTGAGCTCTAAGTTTTCGTTTTTCTTCGAGAGAGAAATTTTCAACTCGGGTAAATCGATGGCGGAAACTTCGGAAGGAAACGCATACTTTAGAGAATTGGAAACCAATTCGTTTAATATCAAGCCGATTGGAATCGCTCTGTTAACGCTGATATCTAAGGATTCAAGTTGGGTAATCAGCCGAATCGAATCCGCTTTTCCGTAGACTTGAAAAAGTTGGTTTAAGAGTTTTTCAATATATATGGAATACTGAATTTTTCCCAGGTTCTCAGATTGATATAACTCTTCGTGAATCATCGACATCGTTCGAAGTCGATTCTGGCTTTCCTTAAAAACCGAAAGACTTTCCTTATCGTGAACATAGTCCGATTGCATAGACAAAAGCGATGAAATCACCTGAAGATTATTCTTTACCCGGTGATGAATTTCCTTGAGCATCACTTCCTTCTCTTCTAAGGAAAGTTGTAGTTTTCTTTCCGTGGATTTGATCTCCGTGAAGTCGAGCATAGTTACGATCACGCTGGAAAGAGAAATTTCGAATCCCGGCGGAACGGACCATCGAATCTTAATATCCAACCGTGTATTGTCTTGAACTCGAAATCCGACTTCTACTTCATAAAAATAGGATTCTTCTCGGATTTTACGAAGAACCCTTCGAAATACTTTAAAATTATCCTGACTAAAAAAACGTTTCCAGTTCTTAAATACGTCTTCAAAAGAAGACACTCGAAGTAGATTCACCGTTTCCTGATTGACGCCGATGATCCGGATCGAATCAAAACAGAGTTGAACAAAATCGGGATTTTTCTCCACGTAATCCGTGAAAACATCTCCATACAATTCTTTCGGAAGTCCGTCCAATACACGTTTGAGTTCGGAATAATCCGCTTCGATAATTGCCACGGGAAGATGTTCGAACAACCCCATATATCGGGTCTGACTTTTTTCCAAAGCAGCCTTTGCTTCGTTCTTATCGAGTATTTCCTCTCTGAGAATTTCGTTCGCTTTAAGAAGTTCACGGGTTCTTTCTTTCACCTTTCCTTCCAGACTTTGGTGGGAAATTCTCAGCTGATTTTCGGCTTCTTTTCTTTCGTTTACAATACTTGCTACGAGCAAACTCGTTATCGAAAGAACGGCGACAAAGAATTGAAGTAGAATATAAGAAGCATTCATCGTCTCAGCATAGAATTGAGGAGATCCTGAAATAGTTCCTAAAATTGCGATTACGGAGGAAAGGACTACAGCCAGACTGCTCGCCCTTTCCCCGAGACGAAACGCGGACCATAAAATCAAAGGAATTAGAATATGGCCCAACGGATAACTAAAGGAAACGATCGGAGTAACCAGATCGAAAGAAACAAGAGAAAAAAACACGATCAACAAAAGTAAGGTTAACGATTCTAAAAAATCGAAAAGCTTCGGAACCTTGTATTCTCCTCGAAACCAAAAAAGAATAAAAGGAGCGCCAATATAAACCCCGAGCGTATCACCCGCCCACCAAGTCAACCAACTTTGACGCAAACCCGATGATTCGATTTGCCCGAAGAAATACATCGTTGCCACGGAACCGGTCGAGCTGATAGTGCAAACGAGCGCTTCAAGCGATATGAATAAAAGAACGAAATACGTGCGATTCGAGAGTTTAATACCGGGAATTTTTTTTGTTAATACAACTTTGCCTACATAACTCTGAAGCGCCGAAAAAAAGCCGATAGAAACGCTGAGAAATAAATTTTTGTTCGGATCGATCCAAATTTCCGAGAATAAATCCGTGCCTGAATTGGAAAGAAAAGACGCTATAAAAACGCCGACGATAGTGTAGTTTCCAAAAATAAGAGTTAAACCAAGCGCCGCTCCGGATGCCGGCCAGATTGCAGAAGCGTATCCGGGATAAATCGCCGTATTTCTTCCGATTTGGGCGAGAACATAATAGGCCGCTCCGGAGAATAAAATGGTTCCTGAGATTCTTATGATTGCTTTGAAACGAAGAGACAAAATCATCAATCCTAATTAGGTTTGCTCTAAAATGAGAATCGAAGAACTCCTATTCTCTGACCAGCCTTTTATGATTTTCGACGAAGGATTCCATCCTTCCGGAAAGATTCTCTTTCGTAACCCAATCACCACAATAAAGGCATTTACTTCAAAAGAAATCGAATCGTCGCTTCGGGAAATCCAACTCTATATTCAAAAAGGGTTTTACGTCGCCGGATTTATTTCTTACGAATCCGGGGAAATTCTTTCGGGAATGAATCAAAAAGATTTTGAAACGGATTTTCCATTTTTATACTTCGGCGTTTTTCATGAACCGGAAATTCTTCCAAAAATGGAGGAGGCCGTTTCAAAAAGTTTCGGATTTCATATTTCATCCTTACCGAATCGGAAGAAATATTTTGAAAATCTAAAATTCATTCGTGAAAAACTTTTCCAAGGAGAAATCTATCAAATCAATTATACCGATAGAATCCTTTTCGACTTTGAGGGCGATATATTATCATTTTATAATGCAATTTTCAATCGTCAACCCGTTCCATACGGATCTTGGATAAGAATTCCGGATTGGGACCTTCTTTCGTTTTCGCCGGAACTTTTTTTTGAAAAACAAGGACGGAGTATGATCACCAAACCGATGAAAGGCACTTCTCCCAGGGGAAAAACCGAATCGGAGGACGACAAAAACGTCGAATTTTTGAAAAACTCCGAGAAGGAAATTGCGGAGAATCTAATGATTACGGATTTGATGCGAAACGATCTTGGAAAAATCAGTCGTCAGGGAAGCGTTCATGTTCAGGAATTATTCTCTGTGGAAAAATACAAAACCATTCTCCAAATGACGAGTACGATCCGATCCGAACTTTCATTCGGAGTCGAAACACCCGACATTTTCAGAGAATTATTTCCGGGAGGTTCGATCACCGGGGCGCCGAAGCTCAGAGCGATGGAATTGATTCGGGAATTGGAAAAGCCGAGGGGGATTTACACCGGAGCAATCGGGATTTTTCGTCCGAATTCGGACGCCGTCTTTTCGATCGCGATTCGTACATTAGAAATTTCTCATGGGAAAGGAAAACTCGGAATCGGATCCGGGATCACATGGGACGCGGATCCTGAAAAGGAATGGCTTGAAATTTTAGAAAAGGCGAAATTCTTTTCCGAAGCGCCAAAAAACTTTTTCTTATTCGAAACGATACTTTACAAAAATGGAATATTCTATTTTCAAAAGGAACATCGGATGAGAATGAAAACTTCGGCGGAAACCCTAGATTTTCCCTTCTCCGAGGATGAATGGGATTCTTGTCTGCAAAAGGTTCGCTCCGTTTGTAAAAGAACGAATTCTTATCGTATCAAAATTTGTTTGAATACAACCGGAAATTTTTATTTCGAACATTCGATTCTCTCTAACTTTCCCAAAAAAGGGAACTTACAAATCAGTTTAATCGAAATGGATTCTTCTTCCGAGTTTAGAAAACACAAGACTAACCTCAGAGATACTTACGATCGTGAAGGAACCCGATCTAGAAATTCTTCTTATTTGGACGTTCTATTTTTAAACGAAAAACGGGAGATAACGGAAGGAAGTATCACGAACGTCTTTTTGAAAATCGGAGATTCTTACTTTACTCCGCTTGGTTCTTCCGGAATTCTTCCTGGAATCTATCGCAATCGTCTTTTGAAACGAAAAGGTTTTTACGAACGTTCTCTTTCTCTGGAGGATCTTAAATCGGCCGAATCCGTTTTTCTTTGTAATTCGCTTCGGGGAATTTTGAGAGTTCATAAGATCGAAAGTTCTTCGAAAAATCCGCATTCAGAATCTAGTTGCGAAAATCCGCGGAAGTTCTAAGCTTTCGAGCATGAGAACCTTTTTGGGGATTTCCATTCCGGACGAAGTGAAAGAACAGCTAACTTCAATCTGTTACGGATTGCCCGATATCAAGTGGGTGCGGGAAGAGAATTTTCATATTACCTTGGTTTTTTTAGGGGAACAAGGTTCCGATGATATCGATCGCATCTCGGAATTCTGTTCCAGGATTTCACTTCCGGACTTCGACTTGAGGCTTCAGTCCGTGGGTTTTTTCGGAAAACAAAAATCGCCTTCGATTCTTTTTGCAAACGTGGAAAAAAACTCGAACTTACTCCAATTACAGAAAACTCTGGATTC
The DNA here is from genome assembly GCF_016919175.1 of Leptospira ainlahdjerensis. Lineage (GTDB taxonomy): Bacteria > Spirochaetota > Leptospiria > Leptospirales > Leptospiraceae > Leptospira > Leptospira ainlahdjerensis. Next base: position 57,923 of record NZ_JAFFPU010000074.1, read on the forward strand.
CGGTCTTCGAAAACGAGGTTTTAACCCGGAACGTCAAGAATACCATCCCCACGTTACGATTGGGAGATTCAAAAATGCGAACGGAGAACGAATATCTCTTTACTTGGAAGAATTCACCGGCTTTTCCTCTTCGCGTTTTCCTGTTTTAGAATTTCATATCTACTCCTCCAAATCGTCCTCGGACGGACCGATTTATACGATTGAAGAATCCTTTTCACTTCTTCCGTCTTACAGGGATTATGGGAAAACACTTTGAAAGACTTTTCCGACTTTTTTAGAAATCCACACGTCTGGGACCGTGAGATCGTCGCGGTCGGTGGCGATCTTTCCCCCGAAAGACTTCTTTATGCTTATAAGAATGGAATCTTTCCTTGGTCCGATCAGCCTATCCTTTGGTATTGTCTGGATCCTCGCGGAATTTTTGATCTCAATCAATTGCATATTTCAAAACGTGTAAAACGTAAAATCAACCAGAAGAAATATACGATTACTTTCAACAGAGCATTCGAACAAGTTATGCGTTGTTGCGCCTATCGACCGGGTGAAGAAACCTGGATTACCGAACTTTTTATCAAAGGTTACAACGAGTTTCACAAACTCGGCTACGCGCATTCAGTCGAAGTCTGGGATGAGAACGGGAAACTCGGAGGCGGAGTCTACGGAGTTGCCATCGGCAACTTTTTTGCAGGCGAGTCGATGTTCTCCTTCGTGCCGGATTTCGGAAAAATCGGATTGTATCATTTATTTGAGGCGCTCAAAAAAGATGGGTTTTTTCTTTTCGATACTCAGCAGCTAAACATCGTTACTCTGGGACTCGGTGCGTATCAAATTCCAAAAAAAGAATATCTCCGAAGACTGGAACCCGCCGTTGCTTCGGGAAAAAAATGGTCCCCTCCTCATTCCATTCTTTAAAAAAAACGTATTTACTTTTTTCGGAAGGATGTTGCACTTCTCAGAATCAATCATTCTATTCAATAGGAAACTTTAAAATGACCCTTTTTAAGAAAATTCTTGCCCAACTTTTGATCGCTTCAATGGCGCTAACTGGATTTGCAGGACTCGTTGCAGAAGAACCTGCCGCTGAAACACCGACTACTCAGACTGAAACTCCGAAAGAAACTAAGTCTGAAAAGAAAGGAAAAAAAGCTAAGAAATCCAAAAAGGCGAAAAAGGCAAAGAAATCTAAGAAAAAATCCAAGAAGGAAAAAGCAGAAACTAAAAAAGAAGAATCTGCCCCAGCAACTGAATCCTCTTCTACTCCTGCAGGAGAAGAGCAATAATCACTGCTTCCCGTCTATCTCTTCCGAGGTAGACGGTCCTTTCTTTTCCTCGTTTTTGCACTGCACCCTCTCCTCTCTCACCTGAAAATTTGGTTGACTCATTCCTTTTTTCTCTTAGCTTTATTCAGCCTTTAACCTACCGGAAATCATTCCGGTAAAACTCATTAAAGAGGAATTGGAAATGTATAAAAACCTCGCGGATATGTTAATACAATCCACCGAGAAATTTGGAGATCGACCCGTATTTTGGAGCAAAGGAGAGGATAAAGAATTCCATCCTACTTCTTACAAACAGCTTTATGATATGGGAATTGCACTCGCTGAAGCTTTGATCCATTTAGGATTGAAGGCGAGAGAGCACGTTGCCGTATTAGCGGACAACCGACTCGAATGGATGGTCGCGGATTATGCCGTTCAGTTTTCCGGTGCAGCTAACGTACCGAGAGGAACTGATGTTACTGAATCTGAATTGGAATATATTCTAAACCATTCGGAGGCAAAAATCGTTTTTATCGAAAACGATAAGATGCTCGAAAAGTTTAACAAGGTTAAATCCAAAATTCCTAAAATTGAATCGATCATAATTATGGATAAAGCCTCCACTGCAAAAGGAAAGAATATCCATAAGATTTACGACTTGATCGAAGAAGGAAAAGAACTCAGAGCGAAAGGCGGAAGAAAAGCTGAAAAAAGAATCGAGGAAATTAAACCCGACGATCTTTTTACCCTTATCTATACATCCGGAACCACTGGAATGCCGAAAGGTGTGATGCTCATGCACTCCAACATGATTCACCAAATGATTTATGTTGTTCCGATGCTTTTGACGGATATCAAACCTTCAGACAGTATGCTTTCTATATTACCGATTTGGCATATATTCGAAAGAGTAAACGAATATGGTGCTATTTCGAGCGGAATTCAGACTTATTACACCAAAGTATCGGATCTGAAAAACGATCTAGCAAAAGCAAAACCGTCTTTTATGGCTTCCGCTCCTCGTGTTTGGGAAAGTGTTTACACTGGAATTTACAACAAAGTAAACGATCCAAAACAAACACCTCCCGTAAGAAGAGCCTTGTTCAAGTTGGCGTATTTCTTTTCAAAACATTACAACGCTTCTCTCAGATTCTTAAAAGGACTAGAAGTGGATTATGAAAACAGAAATATTTTCAAATCCTTAGCGATTGGAATCAAATCCCTGATTCTCGTGCTTCTGATGGGTCCGTTTACCGTAAGTGCGATGGCAATTTTGGCGTATTTGACACTGCCGGCCTACGGAGTTCAAGTGCCAAGTGGGCTCTTGTTTACGATCGCCGGTCTTGGTTTGATCTTTAACGCAAAAACTTTGGATGCGATCGTCCTTTCCAAGATCCGCGCCGCTACCGGCGGAAGACTGAAAGGATCTATGTCGGGCGGGGGCGCTCTGCAATCGCACGTGGATAACTTCTTCAACGACATTGGAATGCTCGTTCTCGAGGGTTATGGAATGACGGAAACTTCTCCCGTAATTTCCGTTCGCCCTTTCGTGAAGCCGATCATTGGATCCGTTGGTTTCTTGGTGCCCAAATCGGAATTGATGATCAAAGATGATAATGGACATGTTCTAACTCACATCAACGACAAGTACGAAGTCCTTGCCGGAAAGTTAGGACAGAAAGGAGTTGTCTTTGTAAAAGGGCCTCAGGTAATGAAAGGTTATTTTAAGAATCCTGAAGTTACCAAGAAGACCATTGTAGACGGCTGGATGAACACCGGAGATATCGGGTTTATCAACTACAAGAAGACTCTCACGCTGACGGGAAGAGCAAAAGACACCGTAGTTCTTCTTGGGGGAGAAAACGTGGAACCGGTTCCAATCGAGAATAAAATGGACGAATCACCTTTTATTAAACAATCGATGGTAATCGGTCAGGACCAGAAAGTTCTTGGTGCAATCATCGTGCCGGACGTGGATCAGTTGACCGAATGGTGCAAGGAAAATGGAATCGATGTTTCCCAAGTGGAAGAATTGATCAAACATCCTAAGGTTATAGACTTCTACAAAAAGGAAGTTCGTAGCTATAACAGCACAAAAACCGGATTCAAATCTTTTGAGCAGGTTCAACACGTGATTCTCACTAAAAAACCTTTTGAAGTGGGAGACGAATTGACCAACCTTCTCAAAATGAAACGTCACGTGATCACGGAAAAATACAGCAAAGAAATCAAAAAGGTCTACGACAAAGACTGATTTTAAAATTCTCTTTCTTATAAAAAAGCCTGAAGTAAAACTTTGCTTCAGGCTTTTTTTGTCAGGACAGCCGATCAAGGTAGAATTCTATACAAGTCAAACCCATTACTAAAAAGTATTTAAAACACGCTCCCCTTATGTTTTGTAAATATAGCTAACTTTCGATCGATCTGCAATCGACTTTATCGAGAACGTCGAGTCGAACGCAAAATTCTTATCAAAGGAGGTCTTACAAAAACGAGAAATTCTAATTCTCCTTCTAAAGTGAAAATAGAATTCGAACTCCTGAAAAAATCTCTTCCCCTTCTTCTAAAATAGCCGGATCATGCAATGTCAAAATTTTCGTTCCTTTGCGGTTTAGGATCTGAACGTATTCGAGAAAGTCCCGATTCCTTTTGATTGAAAACGCGGCGACTTTGGGAAGTCCGATTCCATTTTTACATTCTTGAATGAGATAACATTCGTCGCCGGTTATCAAAAACTGATTTTCGGAAGAAGCGATCCATTCTAACGCTTGAGAACCGGGAGTATGTCCGCCGGTAAATAAAAGCCTCATTCCAGGAACAACCGAATAGGGTCCGTTAAAGGAATGAAGCCGGTTTTGATTTTTTAATCCGCTTAGATAGGCAGATTGTTTCGGAAAATAAGACTGCTTTTCCAAAATATCAAAATCATGATTTTGAATATGAATTCTTGCCGATTGGAAAAGAGAAATTGCACCAGCGTGATCAAAATGAAAATGCGTGAGAACGATATCCGAAATATCTTTCGGATCGATACCACATCTTTTCAATAGATCTTCGGGGCTCTCAAAGGAAACAAAGCCGAATTTTTTTCTGTAAGAATCGTTCACAAATCCCGAATCCACAAGGATGTTCTTTCCGGGAATTCTTATCAGATAGAACAAAAAGACGATCTCTCGACTCCCGTCGCCCTCTTCCACGTTTAAAAATTGATTCGGATATGAACTTCGTCCATAAGAGAAAACATAAAGGCCGTAACTCGACTTACAGTTTTTTGAAAATGTCCGAGAGGAAAAATCCCGATTCTGATCTCCGGCACCGACACAAAAAACGGAAAAACAAAAAAGAAAAAAAACGATCCAAGTTCCTTTCATTTGAGAATTTCGGAAGGACTACTTTTGATTTCCGAAAAACCTTTTTGTAATTGAGTTCTAAATTGCATTAGAATTCCCTTATGAAGATGTCCCGGCAAAAGCATCCATTGCTGAAGATTCTTTAAAGACTGAACGTTGTAGTGCAATGGATAATCCACGGGAATTTTTTCTCCGTCCGGAGATCCGTATTCTTCTTTGGTTCCGTTTTGCATCGTTCTTAAAACGATTCCTTTGTCGTCCGTAGGTAAGCTTAAAAGATTATCTCGAAAACCCGGAGTGTAAGAAAAGTAATCTTCGATGTTAGAAAGATAAACAACTCGAATCGGAACATTCAAACGTGATGCTCTTTCTGAAACTGATCTCATACTTTTGTCAGCGTTGATGTCCCCCTTTAAGATTTGGATTCTTCCTTGAAGAACCATGTTTCGGATGTAGTTATATTCTTCTTTGGAATGAATAAACGTCTTAAGTCCGAATTTTTGAGAAGTCCGATCCAGTTCATTCCATCTTTGCGGAATATCCGATTTTCCTCGGTGCGCGACTTCCCAAGCCTCTCGAATGAGATTCCATTCAGGATCATTACCCCATTCTTTTTTTAATAATTCATAGGAAGAATTTTTATTCTTCCGAGACCAAAGCTCTCGGTAAGAATCCGGATCTAACGCCAACTTAAAAAATAGTAAATGAATTCGATTGATGATGCAAATCGTGTAATCAAAATCCATGAGCCAAGCATATTTGCTTTTGGCCCAAATGATAAACGTAAAGTTTTGATCAGTTCCCGCTCCGAGATAGCCGCCTTCTACGTTTTCAATATACGGTTTAAAAAGATCGATCCTCAGCTCGTTCGAAGCCGGATAGTGCCTGCCGCCAAGGTCCTTAGAATCAAAATCGTCGGTGATCAAAGGAACGAGAAAAAATTTTTCTTTCTCGTTCAAAGGAGGTACATCCCAAGGATCTCTGGGAGGGGGAGCTTTGCAGAATGAAGTAAAGACGAGCAATCCCGATAAAAACATCGGGATTATTTTATTATGAAACATAAACCTGGTTACTTTGAATTGAGTTTATACCAGTTCAACCATTCGTTCCGAGAGTAAAAGTTCTTTCCTGTAATTGAAGACAAGGAGGCAATTAAAAGTTTTGAGCTCGCTGCTTGGTTTTCTTCTAATATTTGAATTAAGGCGGGAATACTTGCGGACTCCTTTCTTTTCCCCAATTCAGAAATTGCCACTTGTTGAAGGGCGACGTTCTCCTTTTTCGCAAATGTCTCGAGGATTTTACGGGATTCTTCTCCGGGGATAGACGCGATCGCCGGAATCACAATCGAAGCGGAGTTCGGTTTATTTTCGGCCAAACTTATCAAGGTAGGAAGCGCTTTAGGAGAACGAAGTAATCCCAAGGATTCGACAGCCAAAGCTGAAAGTTTCGGATCGGTTGAGTTGGATGCCGATATTAAAGCTTCGAGCGCTTCCGTTGCTTGTAGAACTCCTAAAGACCAAGCCGCGCCGTAACGACCTTCTCCACTTGACTCCTTGAGAACATTCAATAAAGCCGGAATGCTTTTTTTATCGCCCATATAACCGAGGGATTGTCCGATCACTTCGCGATCCGGAATTTTAGAATCCGATAACCTTTGCTCGATCAGAGCTCTCGCGGAAATAAAATGAATTCTACCCAAGACAAGAGAGGCCGGAGCGGAAGATTCAGGCTCGTTCTCTTCGAGTATTTTTAATGTCAAAGGCCCTGTTTCCGAAGATGGAATTTCGGAAAGTACGTTAACCGCCCGAAAACGAATTTCACGATTCTTATTTTTTAGAATCGGAACTACTGGCTTAATCGAAGAAGAATCTTTTACTTCGATCAAAGCGAGCATCGAATTTTCGCTTCCCTTATCGAATTCGCTCGCTAACCCTTGGATCAGAAGCGGAATCGCATTCTTACTCGAAATTCTTCCCAATGCCAAGTAAGCGGCGGCTAAAGTCGGAGACGGTTCGGTGGTTTTCGCTAGTTCTATAAGATATGGTTCCGCGTTCCGTACTTTCAATTTTCCTAATGCCATCGCGTATGTTTTGGAAAACTCGGGGTCCTTGTTTTTTTTCGCCAAACTGAGAATCGATTCTCCGGAAGAACGCGCGCCGATTCTTACCAAAGTATCAACCGCGATCAAACGAAGTGTAGAATCCTCCGATTGCAAAAAAGGAATGACTGCGGATGCGGAAGAGGGATTTTCCATTCTGGACAGAGCTTCCATAACGATATCAGGAGTTACTCCCGATTCCGGTTTAAAAAGTTGAATCACTTCGGAAAGCGAAGAATTATCCTTCCAGGTTCCGAGTGCTATCGCCGCAGTCCCTTTTACTGCAGGATTAGAATCTTTTTTGAGTAATTCACGAATTGTATTCAAGGAAGCCCTGTGGTTTCTATTAGAAAGTTCTAAAATAGCCTGAGCTCTCAATTGAGGGTTTTCAGACTTTAGTTCGCTTAAAATTTGTTCTAAAGGAATTTCCTTTCTTTCATCCGCAATCGGTAGTAAGTCCGGTCTTGGCGGTCCACCGCAACTCAGAATAAAAATAAGAACGATCAAAAATAACGGCATGTTTTCTCCTTTGTTTTAAGTGACTTTTTGCAATGGGTCGATAGCGAACTAAGAACGAGGAATCATACTCTGAACTTGCTTTAAATCTGCGAGTTCCTTTTTCCATACTGCGATGTCCTGGTTCGCAGTTCCGACCTGGGAAGGGTCCAGCTTTCCCTGCTGGATCGTATATTCAATCAGTTGAATTCTAGATTCCAATTCTTCAATTTTATAGTTCACATAGGCCAACTGTTCTTTGGGATTTACGCTTGCCTCCGAAGGGGGTTTCGGTTCCTTACCGGGTTCCGCATATTTGCTCAGGGATCTAGAGACTGCGTTCATGGCTTCTACGCTCCCGATACTGTCCAATCTATCTCTTGCTTCCTTCTCTTCGGCTTCCGTCAAAGCGGGCTTAAACTCGGAGGGAATGTAGATATTCTTAGGATATCGCGCGACAAAATCGGACCATTCTTTTCGAATCTGTTCTTTTTCTTCGGGAGTTTTTTTAGGACGAAACGCTTCCGGCCAAAGCCTTTTTGCCTGGCCTTCCAATTCCGGATCCTCGTTGAAAGGATGGGGTGCATCGGGAAAATAAGGATCCATCTCGGAATAGTATTTAGTTTTTAGCACGGCCTCACTTTCTTCCACAATGGAAATTGAATTCTTCTTTCGATCTTCCGGCCAAAAAATAATAAACAAAATTAGGATGAATGCAAATACAAATGCGGCTAAAATATATATCTTTCTAAGTTCCATAAAACTCGCTTTAAATAAAAAACGCCGCCTTAAATAGGCGACGTTCCAAATTTGCTGTCTTCTTCCTCAAAAATCGAGGAGGAATTTTTGTTAAACGAAAATTCCGATTACCCAAGAAATGAACTGTCCGAAAATTGTATCGGTCAGGAATTTCTTCAAGTCGATCGGATTTCTGTTTAGAGTGTCGTAGTACCAAGCGGTATATTCGCTTACTTGAGCCAGATTTAAGCCATAACGCGCGTTGATGACTTTGATCAGTTCGTTCGCGAATACCGAGTGTCCGAACATGTTCGGGTGTACTCCGTCTAAACCAAAAACTCCCGGTTGGTTCGGTAAAGGCCAGTTTGCACGTGCGTAACCAGGACTCCAACCGGACGGGCTTTTTACAATACGTCCGTTTTCTTTGATGTCATCAAAGACAACTTTCAGATCAGCCACGGCAAATCCCATCGCCGCACCTTGCGCTTTGACTTCGTTGTTCAACATCGCCAAAAAGTTGGTGATAGTCGCGACTTCACTCGCGTCTAAAACTTGATTCGGATCTGATACCGAGTTTCTGAAGAATGCTTTCAGGCCGGAGTAGTTAGCTCTTCCTTGAGGATCCTTATATGGTTCCAAAAAGGCAATCGCAGTCACGTTAGGAATAGTAAAGAGAACACCTCCCTTCAAACTTCCCATCGCAGCCAGTCTTCTCATTACTTCACGAATATCTCTTTTGTATCGAGCCTCGTCCAAACAAGCTGTTGTTGTAGAAAGCGCAGTACAAAGAACGTGGTTCGCCGCTACAGTTCCGAAAAGGAAAGAGGGTCTGACTTTTTCCATAATTTCAATCTGAGTTCCGGAACTCCGAAGACCAAATTGGTGAAACTTATCAGGTTCTTTACAATCTTGAACTTGTACCCAACGGTAAGTATACCAGTACCACTTTGCCCAATACCACTCTTTGTCCCACTTAGTTGCGGTAACGTCTTCGCATTTTCCGGAAGTTCTCAAAACGGAAGTATATTCCGCTCCTGTAATTCCCGCATGAGTAGGAAGGCTCACCGTAGAGCCGTTACCACCGATGATAGAACCAGCGATGCAGAAAACACCACAATCCCCTTTCAGAACGTCTTCCAAGTTGATAAACGGTCCTTTCAGAACGTTATACGAAACGGAAGATCCGGCTTGTTTGCTGACCAGAACCGGATAAGCCCAATCCTGAGTTTTTTTCTCTACTGTCGCTCCGAAGAAACCATGACTCAAAGAGTCCCCAATTACCCCAGGCTTTGCAAAAAGTTGAGCCTGAGTCTGCGCAGACAAAGATCCTACGCCGAAACCGAGCACGAACAGAAGAGTCGCAATCCAATTAGCTTTTTTCATCTTTCACTATTCTCCATTTTCATTTATGGCCCTGGAGAACGACATATCCTATAAGGAATCCCACCTCTCGTTCTTCTGCCGGCCCGGGATTTAACCCAGAACAATCGTAAGGTTGTAACGAACAGTCAGTCAACTTGAATTAAGAAATAATGACTAACGCGGAAAATTTTTTTATCGTTTTACATAACGTTCGATATAAAAAATTCCGGCACCCGTCCATCGAAAACGCGTAAATATTCAATTTGATATCTAATGGCTGAGGGAAAATCAGATTGGCCTTATTCCGAAACATTTATAAACCGATATAAATTTTTTATGAAACCGAGAAATCCCTAAATTTTTAAGAGTGGGGATTATTTTTCAGAGGAGAAGAAGGCGTTCTGGGAGAGTCCTGCCCAAAAATCGAGTCAATCCGATCCACTTTCATTCGAACAAAAGGTGAAACCCAGAGAAAACCTCGGATGAGAAGAAAAAAGAAACGGAGAGAAATTGCATTAGAAATTTCTAAAGTAGAAAGATGAGGAAAGATAACAATTCTAAATTTCCAAAACTTTTCTACCTTCGCAATTTCAGTAAGTCAAAAAGAGAAATTTTTTGATGAAAGTTTAAGAAAAAACCGGAGAGTTGTTCTCCGGTTTTGAGATTTGAAAAATGAGAAACGATCAAAAGATCAGTCCTTATCTTTTTTCTTCTTCTTTTTGGATTTTTTATCGGACTTGTCGTCGTCTTTATCTTTCTTTTTCTTAGATTTCTTTTCCTCTTTATCGTCATCGTCCTTTTCTTTTTTCTTGGACTTCTTCTCTTTCTTTACTTCATCACCGTCGTCTTCTTTATCTTTCTTTTTCTTTTTGGATTTTTTAGAATCATCGTCTTTATCAGACTCCTCTTCGTCCTTATCCTTATCCTTTTTCTTTTTACGTTTTGACTTTTCGTCTTCGTCGCCCGCGTCATCGCCTTTGTCCTTTTTCTTCTTAGATTTCTTTTCTTTTACGGAAGAATCTTCATCGTCGTCTTTATCTTTGCTTTTTTTAACCGGTTTACGATCTCCATCATCGCTTCCTTTTCCGGGTTTCGCTCTGCAATAATCATCAACGGAAACCCCGTCTTGTCTCGTGTAACCGCTTACCCAAGTACAATCATCGTTTGACTTGCAAGAAGAAGCAGAAAGACCCTGACACGCGCTATCTGCAGAAACAGGGGTAAAGATAAAAAAACCGAGAGTTAGGGCAATCGAGATCACCAAAACACGGCGAAAAATAAGTTTCGTCAGCATAATATCTCCTAAGAACTTTTTGTTTTATAAATTCAAAGAGATACTTTATCTTATACTTAGCTTAATCAATAAATTTTCGATTGTTCTTACTTTAATTTTTGGAAAAGGAGGAAGAGGTGTTTCTTTTTTCTATTTTAGCGATAACTTCGAAGTGTTTGGTTCTTGGAAAAAAATCCAAGAGAACTACGTTTGTAATCCAATACGAATCTCCGCATAATTCGGCTAAGTCCCTTGCTAAAGTTGTGTGGTTACAACTCGAATATAAAAATCCGCTCGGTTTATTCTTTTGAAAGGACTGAACAACCTTTTTAGACAATCCGGCCCTTGGTGGATTCGCAATCCAAAAAGTAGAATTCAGATCTTCCATCGGAATCGATTCCGTTTCTAAATTTAATGATTTGAAATCACGAGCAGATAAACCGTTTGTCGAAAGATTTTTCTTAGCTTGTTTTACGGAATCGTTGGAAAGTTCATATCCGATCCAATTCTTGCTTTTATCATGAAGAGCGATCGAAATCAATCCGGATCCACAATATAATTCTAATATAGAATCCTGACCTTCCGGAACAAGTTCATATATTTTTTCCAACCAGAGAGGAACGAGGAAACGATTGATTTGTGAGAAACCGCCGCGTGGAATTTCCCAAACGATCTCTTTCGGTTTCGGGATTCTTATAGTCTCGCGAAAAACCACGGTTTCTTGTTTATAAGGAACGACTCTTTCGCCGTCCAGACGATACGAAAGAGTTTTTGCTTTTGAAATCGGAGCTGAACCGGTTTTTTCTTTTTGAAAGAATTCTAAAAAGGCAAGATTCATTTCGTTCGGAAGATTTTTACAACCGTAGCTGGGAAGAGGCACGATGGAATGTGAAAATTCTTCGTAAAAACCCGCGATTCTTTTAGAACCCGCAAAGCCCAACTGAATCTGTGCGGTGTTTCTGTAGCCGATTGGGTCTCTACTCAAGATTTCAATTTCAGGAATTTGAATATGATTTTTTAAAAAAGAACGTTCTAAGGTTTCCTGGAGAAGAAATTTTTTTACTTCCAATTCTTTCTCGTAAGAAATGTGTCGATACGAACAACCACCGCATTTTGGAAAAGAGGAACAATCCGAAACAATTCTCTCAGGAGAATATTTGATAATTTCGGAGGCGACTCCCCAAAAAAGGGAACCGGACTTTTTAAGCGGAAACGCGCTGACGGCTTCACCTGGAATTGCATTTTTTAAAAAGAAGGTTCCTTCTTTTGAATTAGCAATTGAGTAACCAAGGTTGACCCAAGCCCTCGGCTCGAGTAAGATTTTTTCGGAGGATCTTTTCTCATCCCCTTTTTTGGGACTCCCATTCTGCCCCTCAGATTCGGTTTTCATCCTACTCTAACACCTCCCTCCAGGAAAAACAAAGAACCGAGAGCGCAAAGAACAATTCACCTTGACACAGGGGGGTTTTCTCACGGTAAAGTAATTCTCGTCGGGAGAAGTGGCTGAGTGGTCTAAAGCAGCGGTCTTGAAAACCGTCGTGGTAATCCCACCGTGGGTTCGAATCCTACCTTCTCCGCGACATCCTTTGGAGACGTGCCTGAGTGGCCGAAAGGAGCAGTTTGCTAAACTGTCGTACGGGTAACTGTACCCAGGGTTCGAATCCCTGCGTCTCCGGTATTTTTGTTTTCATTCTACCCATTAACCGGAATCCTCGCCTCTATGTCCTCTGAGCGGTTTAAAACCCAGGAATTTATTCAGGAAACTCTGAGAATTTTAAAGAGCGAAGAATTTCCCGGTTCCATCGCCGGACTTTCTTACGTTCCATTCTTCGGTTGGCTTTTCGTCTGGGTATTTCGGAAAGCACAAGATTTTGCATCTTTCCACATCGTTCAAGCGATGAAATTGAATATCGCCTTCATCGCGATTTATTCTTTCGTTTGGTTCTTAAGAGAATTTCCGGTCATAAGCTGGCTTTTATCTTTGATTCGAGTGAATCCGATCGTTACCGATTTTATCAGTTATGTTTCCTGGATCGCTTTTTTAGGTTATAGTGCGCTCGGCGCTTTCAAAGCGTACCAGGAAAAAAAATTCGTCCTGCCTTTTTTTCCGGAGTTAGAGAATGAAATTCAAAGAATATTTAAAAAAATACGAACCGGTTCTCCGTAATCTTCCCGAGACGACCAATCGATTTCTCAGGTCCGAAAGGTTTCTCGTGTATTTAGTCTCCTTGCCTTTTTTCGGAACCTGGCTGGTGGGATTTACTTTCTATTGGGAAAATCAAACGGTTCGAAAGTATTCAGGACTTTCCTTTGTCAATTTTCTCTACTTCCTTTTCTTCCTTTTGATCAGCGTTCCCGTGTCTTGGATTCCCATTGTCGGTCCTTGGCTCGGGCATCTGGTACATCTCTCTGGGATTTTGATTTATCTCGGAATCTCCGGATTACTGCTATACAATTACACAAGTGGAAAAAACATTGCACTCAGGATTCCTGAGGAACACCTTTCTCGATTGGAATCTTATATTCATTAAACGACACGCGCCCATAGCTCAGCTGGATAGAGCGTCTGACTACGGATCAGAAGGTCGGAGGTTCGACTCCTTCTGGGCGCACCACTTTTTCCCCAGTCAATCAGTAGAAAAGAATTCGGTCGATTCCGACCGAATCGATTTTTGAAAACGAATTCTAGATTTTATCTTTCGGAAACCGTGACAAACATAGAATCGATTCTAGAATGATCCCGAATCGCTTTGTTAGCGAAGGAAGGAACTCTATTCTTCCGGCTCTGAAGAATAGAGTTCAGTTGCGATTTAGAAAATTATTTTTTCTTCTTATTCGCCCAAGCTGGTAAATTCGGGAAAGTGGTAACTACGAATTTTTTCCAATCAATATTGGTTTCCGTAAAGTTATTATTCCGTACACAGACCATTCCGTTCTGAGTTTGATTCCATTGTGCACACTCGGTTTTATTTACGGTCGAGGGTAACCTTTTGATCGATTCATTCACGTCCGGGAAGTAAACTGCCTCTTCGAAATTTGCCTCTTTTGAAAGCGGGGTCTTATTGAGGGTAGCGATAGAATCCTTTAAGACTCTAAAAATAATTCCCTTATGGAGGTTATTTTTAACGTTTCCCAAGTTTGAGCCGTTTGCATAAACGCTAAAACGATCTGTGAACAGATTCTTTTTATTCGGATCACTGAGAGAATAAGTGATTTCCGTAACGCCGGCGCAGGTATCGTCATCATACGCTAAAAGATGATTTAGGATAATAAGATCCAGAGTATGATAAACTCCCGGCTGAACGTTTCCTTTCTCATCTTTAACCGGAAGCAAAAACAACTGATTTTCGGCAATTGTCTTCTGAAGAGAACGATTGAAGGATTCTGCGTCACTTTCACTGTAAACTCCGGGAGCCCCGTCTTTGCTTTTAGCATCAAAAACCATTTTTTTTCCGATCTTCTCATTGAGCGGCTGAGAATTCAGAGTTGCCTGTGCCGGTTGAACTCCGGGCATTTTTAATACGACATCCGATGCGGAAGAACAGTGGATCGTAAAGACGTATGTCATAAGTATACAAACTAAAGATTTATTTGTCATTTTTTTAAAAGAATCTCCTAAGGTTTAGAATTCCAAATCGAAGACCGAGCTATTTGGTAATTCTCTATTTTAGAATATTCTAAAACAAAAATATTTCAGACAGTAAGTTTGAAAAAAGTCAGAATTTTATTTTCAACCGAACATACAAATGAGATCGATCGGATTCTCAATCTTTTGAGATAAGGAAATGAACAAAACGTATCCTATTTTAACATCGGCCCGTTCGTTCGTGAATGAAAAAATTCACCAGAGAACTATCGACGCGAGAACGAGCATACCGTCGTAAAGAAATGTCTATCTAGAAAAGATGCGATCCAAAGAAATATGCCTATCTCCGTTTCGAAAAAGAAAACGTGAATCCAAAAAGAATTTCGATATAGATTCAATCCCTCCGTCTTTGATCCTTTCCGAACACGAACGAACTGGGATTCTAACTGAAATTCCAAAATAAAAGAATTCTCGAGGTCCAGCTTCCCTACCGAAATCGCCGATCCCAATCTGCCAAAAAAACGCAGAAAATGGATTGTACTAATTGACACTAAGACTGAGTCTCATTTACATTGTATAAGAATCCCAAATAGAGAGTTGGAACCAGATGGAAAAATGTCACTGCGCTCAAGTTGCTTTCGAAACGATCGTTGAAACCGCAAAATCGGAAGGCATTGATTATCGAGAAATTGTGGAAAGAGTAAATGCAGGAAATACTTGCACTGCGTGCAAATCGTATCTTATTGAGTACTGTGAATCAAGACTCGATCTCCTCCAAACCGCCTAAACAATTAATCACAGACTCTCTCTTTCAAGAGGTGTTGGAAAAAGCCGACACCTCTCTTCGCGGAAGAGCAAATCACAACTTTCACGAACTTTCCGAAGTCTACCAAAGATTTCTCAACGTTCTAACAAAAAACACCTACGTTCAAGCTCACAGGCATAAATCTCCGCCTAAACCGGAAACTTTTCTCGTTCTAAAAGGAAGCCTTGGTTTTGTTCTTTTTAACGATGACGGTTCCGTTCTGGAAACTCATCGGCTCAGCGCGGACGGCCCGACGTACGGCATAGATGTCGCTCCAGGAGTGTATCATACGCTTGTTTGTCTTTCGGAGAACGCGATTTGTTTTGAAGGAAAATCCGGTCCTTACAACCCAAATACGGATAAGGACTTTGCATCCTGGGCTCCTGCTGAAAACGAATCCGGAAAGGAAAAATATTTGGAACAATTGAGAGATCTTTTTTAGCACCTTTTATTTTTTTAGTTAAAAATCGATTTTTTTACTTTCCTATCCCGAAATCAGGGTTTCACTTTTGAAAATTGAAATCCGGTGATTTTCAACGTATAAACAAACGTTATGAGCTATCCAGTCAAATACGGACATTATAATCTTATACCGGATTCTCTTCCGTCGGAAAGCGAGTTTTCCCTCAAGCTGCGGCCGATGGATCTCCGGGTTCAGTGGAAACGTTGTTCCTTAACCGCAGACTATATTTCCAATTTTTGTTCCTTTCCTGAAAAGTTGGATCCGGATTCCTCAAATACAATCTCCATTGTATTAAACGAACTCATAGAGAATGCTGCAAAATTTTCCAAAGATCGAAAGGGAGAAATTCTTTTAGAACTGAAATACTATTCCGAAATTCTAAAAATTGAAATTAAGAATTCAATGGATGAAATCTCTAAGAATAAACTTGAGAATTCGATCTCCGTTCTGCTCAACCGAAACTCCGATGAAATTTATTTGAACAAATTGAAAGAATCTTCCTCAAAAGAAGTGAATTCGGGAATCGGACTTTTGCTTTTGTCGAAGGATTTTCCAGTTCGATTAGGATTTTTAATCAACGAAGTTTCTTTCGGAATTTATGAAATCACGGTGAGGGCTTATTTAGATCTGAATGAGGTCGAAAGAACCAAAAAGAATGCTCTCCGTTCTTAAATTTCTATTCCAAACTCGTTTTGATTTCGGAACGCAGCTTTTTTAGATTCTCCAAAAATTTGATCTGCCAGTAACGATCCTTGTTTCCTCGGATTTCAACGTTGTTGATGTTCTTTTTATCGTATCCGGCGACAAATCTTGAAATACTCGCAATTCCCGCGCTGTTCAAAAAATCCAAATTTTTTATATCGATGATTGCCTTACCTCGGCCTGCGCCTTCGAGGGTCGTTTCGATGAGCGTAATGATCGGTTCATATTCCTCCACATTGAGCAAGCGCAACGTTCCAGATATCTTGATTCTTCCACGATTTTTTTCCGTCTCAACGGAATAATCTTCTTTTGACATTTCCATTTTGTATAACTTGCCTAAAGGAACTTGATCCTTTCCAAAAGATGATATCCTAACTTTGTAAAAAGTCGGAAGGCATTTCTTTCATTTAAAAAAAAAGGACTTAGCCGAATCAAAACTTACTTTGCTCTTTATCAGAAAAAAATTTTTTCGCAAAGTTTCCGGATTTTTTCAGCGTTCCATAGTCTCTTTTTCGGAAATGGAACGATAATTCCTCTTTGTGCTTCATTTCGTCTTTGGTCTTGCACGACTTCCCCTTTTTTTTGATTATGTCGTTTTTCCGAATCGCTCTCTTTCTTCCCCATTGATAGTACTTTCGGTTTCGATAACGTGGATCTTCAGAAACTCTCTTGAAAAAACAAAACCACGAAGGCAAATTCCTCTGCTTTTTTTAGGGAAACCCTCCAAGCGGTTGGAATTTTTCAGAACCTATGAGCTCAGAGCCGAAAAAGAGACGATCTAAAAGTTTTCGGCTAATTCTTACCACATTTTTTAGAAGTATCTTTATGAAAACTGTTGCCACATTCCTTCCCCTAAGGAGACTATATGAGATTGCGGGAAATTTCCCGATCTATTATAATATAAAAATACGCCTGGAAAGAAGCTCTTTATGCCTGAGTTTGATTCGATTGATCTTATGAATTTTGCAGTCTACGGGAACGAACACGATCCCGAATGGGCCGATATAAGAAATTATATCAAGTCCAGCGCTTCCGCTCAAAAGGAGTTGGAAGAGTTAAGACGTTCCGTACCTCAGAATGCCAGAAAGAGAAGAGATTCGATGCGTTCTCATGAGTTAGGCGGTGATCGCTCTTACGGACAAGAAACCTCTTCCGATCCGAGAAATGCAAATTCTCCGGAGGAAAAAAAGAAATGGTGGTCTATTTTTACGGGGGAATAAAATGACTTCCCTCATTGTATAAGAACGAGGGAGAAGACGATGGAAAAGGAAGCGCAGACATATTTAAGACTGAAGCAGTTTGTGGCTCCTTTCTTGGGTTTCGCCGTTAACATCAACGCTTATGGAACGGAGAATATTGTCCAAGAAGGAAAGATAATCCTTGTGAGCAATCATCGATCGGACATGGACCCGTTCATTCTTTCCTATACATTTCCACGTTATATTTCCTGGATCGCGGCGGATTATACGTTTCGAATTCCCATCTTCAAAGATTTAGCAAAACTCGCCGGAGGAATCCCGATGGCGATCGACGGAAAAATTTCGATGGCGAGTATCAAGATGGTGCAACAAGTTTTTAAAAGAGACGGCGTTCTCGGAATTTTTCCCGAAGGTCATGACTACATGGTTAAGAATGACTTCTCCGGACCTATGGTGAAATTTCACGACGGTTTCGCGGCATTTTCGATCCGAAATAAAGTCGATATCCTTCCTTCCGTTATCGTACCCATCGAAGAAAGTTATTCCGACATTCCAATACCATCTCTTGTTCGTTCTTTTATGGGAATGCCGAAAGAAGTCTGTGATATTAAGAGAAGATCAATTTACAAAAAAGTCAAAGTTCTTTACGGACCTAAAATCGATCACAGACCGTATTTGGAGGGGAAGCTGGAGGATAATCTCAAAAAGCTTTCGTCAGAAGTCCGCCTCAGAATGGAAACTCTTCAAAAAGCGGACGTAGCTTAAAACGGTCGTCTTCTTAGATTAGAATATTCTAAACTTCTACTTCTCCTGAAAAAATTTCACGAGCAGGACCTGTCATCAAGACGTGACCCGACTCCTGCCATTGAATCCGAAGCGTTCCGCCTCTCAGGTCGATTCTTACGTCTTTTCCGGATCTTCCCGTCAAGTTTCCCGCGACCATCACGGAACAAGCGCCCGTTCCGCAAGCCAAGGTTTCGCCCGCGCCTCTTTCCCAGGTTCTTTGATAGAGATGATCTTTTCCACGAACGGTAACGAATTCGACATTCACCCTTTTTGGAAATATAGAATGGTGTTCGATCAACGGACCGATTTCTCTTACCGGAAATTGATCGGAATCATCGACAAAAATCACACAATGTGGATTGCCCATGCTAACCGCAGTGAATTCTAAATTCTTTCCCGCGATTTCCAATGTCTGATCGATAATAGTTTCTTCATTCTTCCAAAGAACCGGAATTTTTGAAGGAATCAGGATCGGTTTACCCATATCCACGCTTACCAGATCCACTTTGTTACCGGATCCGATTTTTAAATCCACTTCCAAAACGCCGGCGCCGGTTTCAATTTTTGGATTTTTAGAATTCGTTAGACCGTGATCGTAAATGTACTTCGCAACACAACGGATTCCATTGCCGCACATCTCGGAAGAACTTCCGTCCGAGTTGTACATATCCATCATAAAATCGCCTTGTTTAGAATTTCGGATAAAGATGACACCGTCGCTTCCGATCCCAAAGTTACGATCAGATAATTTCTGAATTTGTTCCGGTGTCAGGCGAACATCCGTTTGAGTAGCATCGATATAAACGTAATCGTTACCGATTCCTTCCATTTTTGTGAATTTAAGCGCGGCCACGGAAACTCCTGGTGATAAACTGAATTCTATCTTTTTTTTAGACACCTTCGGGGGAAATTCAAAAACAAGAAAAAGCCGGCTACTTTTTTCTGGCTTTTCCGGCTTCGACCGGAGACATTGAAAATCCGGCCATTCGCCTGGGGGCTTCTTTGAATCAAACCTGCTATCTTTGCGCAAGCACTCAAAATTCTACCGTCTTCGTCGAGAACGGAATTGATATCGTCCGTTGCTCCAACTGCGGACACGTGTTCTCTACGTACGAACAGGAAGAACACTACGAAGGCTACTGGGATGATGATTCTTCTTACGATTTGGGATGGTGGGACAATGCTCACAGAGAAATTTATCAGGACTTTATCGATGCATTCTTAAAAGCTCCGTCCGGAAAAATTTTAGACGTCGGTTGTGGACTCGGATTTTTTGTTAAACGAATCGGCGTGCAAAAACCGGGTTGGGAAGCAATCGGATACGAGATTTCAGAAAAAGCGGTTCAATTCGCGAGAGAAAAAAACGGACTCAAAAACGTTTTTCCGGGAATCGTTCAAAACTCGGGAATCGCAAAAGAATCCCTGGACATCATTACTCTTTGGGACGTTATCGAGCATATTCCAAAACCGCACAGTCTATTAGAATATTTGCATTCACTTTTAAAACCGGGTGGAATTCTTTTTTTACAAACTCCGAACTTTCCGGTTCAGTTGTTTAAGGCTCGTTTGAAAGTAATTCTGAAAGGAATGAAACCCGACGGACATTACTTGGAAGCAAAGGATCATATCAACGATTATACCGAGAAAACGATGAAGATGCTTTCCCGGCAAACCGGTTTCAAAGATTGCAAGTTTACGATTTTGAAACCGATCGCATCGGTTTCCGGAAGCCAAGGCGGAAACCTCGGAACCCTTTTTAAAAAAACCTATTATTATGCTACCAAGATATTCTGGCTTATCAGTTTTAAAACTTTGAACCTCAATAACACGTTATTTGCAATCTTAAAGAAATAACTTCAGAGCTACGCGGATATCGTTCGTTTCCAAATAAGAATATTCGTTCTTTTTGGGAACGTCTGCGAGAACGATTCTTCTTTCTTCTAAGTTGGTTTGCTTTTTAGAAAATATTGATTTTAGATGAATGGCCGGAATTCCATAACGAAGCGCGCCTTCTACGTCGTCTTTTAAAGAATCTCCGATCATAGAAACGGGGCTTTCGCCTTTTACAACTTCTCTCGCCTTTGTAAAAAATTTTTCCGAAGGTTTTTCCTTTCCAACCTCTTCCGAACTCAAAATCGAATATTTCATTTTTTTAGGAAATAATACGTTCATCTTGATCAACTGCGTTCTTAAGTTCTCGTTTGTACAAAAAAGAATCTTTTGTTTTTGAGAGATTTGTTCCAAGAGGGAAAATGTTTCCTTATATTCTTTCTCGTATTTCTGTTTGAAAGTTTGAATTCCGGTTTGAAAAAAAAGGAAATAATCTTTTTCCAATTTTAGAATCCACTTTGGTTTCAGTGTCCCCCATTTCTCAAGGCACATCTTTTTAAAATAGATCAAACGAAGACGATTGGATGGTGAATCCCGAAGTTCAATCTTAACTTCTTTACGAGCGGCGTCATAGAGTTGAGAAAATTCTTTCGTAGAGGTCAGGCCGTAGTCCTTTGCTCTTTTTGCAAG
This sequence comes from Leptospira ainlahdjerensis, assembly GCF_016919175.1. Taxonomy (GTDB): domain Bacteria; phylum Spirochaetota; class Leptospiria; order Leptospirales; family Leptospiraceae; genus Leptospira; species Leptospira ainlahdjerensis. The sequence continues at coordinate 78,559 of NZ_JAFFPU010000074.1, forward strand.
TTCTTGTATCGAGAATTCGTAAATAGCGACGGAATCTAAGAGCGTATTATCAAAATCTAAAAAAAGAGCCATTCCTTGCAAAAGAATCTTTCCGATTGCAAAGGCAATTCTTTTCCTTCATTTTTCCTTGCGCGATTTTAGATTCCCTTTAATCTTCCAATCGAACATGACTGAAAAACAAGATTTTATTTCGCGAAGATCGTTTCTTGCAATTTTTGGACTTTGTATTTCCGCAGTGATCGGCGGATTTTCTTTTTTAAAATTCAGACATAGAATTTCAGGTAGGATCGTCGGTCCAAATCGAGAGATAGGACATAGAATTCGAGAAAATTCAAAATCAACACTCAGTTCCAATATAAATCGAAACGTTTCTGAAAAAGTAAAAGTCCTGATCCTCGGTAGCGGCGTCGCCGGCTTGAGTTCGGGTTATTATCTTCACAAATCCGGTTTTTCTGACTTTCAAATTTTAGAATTGGAAAACAACGCCGGAGGAAATTCTAGATCCGGGAAAAATTCAATCGGCGCCTATCCGTGGGGAGCGCACTACCTTCCTCAGGTTGGAGAAGAAGCAGTTCTTGTTCGAAAATTCTTAGAAGAAAATCAAGTCATCGTCGGCAAGGACAATCGAGGCAAACCCGTTTACAACGAACGCTTTCTCTGTTTTGATCCGGAAGAAAGAATCTACTATCAAGGAAGGTGGAACGAAGGCTTATATCCTGGAGGAAACACACGATCGCCCGCAGGTTTAGAAGAAGAGAAATTCAAGCGGTGGATTCAGACTTGGAGAATTAAAAAAGGACGCGACGGAAGAAAAGCTTTCACGATTCCGATCGACCTTTCATCCAGAGATCCGGAAATTCTCAAATTAGATAAAATTAATTTTTTTGAATATATTAAGGAGCAAGGATTTCGAACCAAGGAGCTTTTATGGTTTTTGGATTATTCCGTTCGAGACGATTTTGGAGGTTCAATGGATACCGTTTCTGCTTGGATTGGACTTCATTATTTTTGTTCTCGTCCCGTGGATGAAAACGGCGAAGATCTCACTCTTCTTACTTGGCCACAGGGAAACGGGTTTTTAGTCGAGAAGCTCAGAACTCCGATTCTTCCTAAAATTCGAACAGGAACCCTTGTCGAAAAGGTGACAAATTCAAATTCCAAAAATTCGCGTTTTGAAGTTCAAATCTATTCGGTCGAAACGAAAGAACAAAAAATCATTCCTTGCGATTCGATCGTCTATGCGCTTCCCTCCTTCACGCGCAAATATGTTCTCGGAGAAAAAAACGGCGTCGCGGAAGGACTTACCTATTCTCCTTGGTTGGTCGCCAATCTCTCCGTGGATCAAGTCCCGACAGGAAAAGGAATTCCCCCGTGTTGGGATAACGTAATCTACCAAAGTCCGTCTCTTGGTTATATCGTTTCCACACATCAGGATCTGCGGGCTGGAAGAGAAGAATCCGTTCTTACCTACTATCAGGCGTTCGGTGATAAGGATACCGTTTCCGTACGCAAGAAGATGATGACGACCTCTTGGTCGGATTGGAAGAATGCGATTTTATTCGATCTCAAAAAGGCACATCCCGATATTGAAAGAAGAATCCAGAACATCGACATCATGACCTATGCACACGCGATGATCCGGCCCACACCCGGTTTGATTTGGGGAGGAAAGCGCGAACGTCTTGCGATTTCTTATCCACATCTTCATTTTGCTCATTCCGATTTAAGCGGAATTTCTATCTTTGAAGAGGCATTGATTCGAGGAAACAACGCTGCGATGAAAATTCTCGGTGAAGAAAAGATATGAAGTCAAAAGGCTGGATTTTCAATCCAAAACTGGATTTGTCGTTTATCATTTTGCCCGGAATTCTCTCCGTATCGCTTCTATTCATATTAAGAGAATGGAATATTCTTCCTTCTGAAATCGGTCCTTGGACTTGGTTTTGTGCGGTCCTCTTGATTGACGTAGCGCACGTTTATTCCACGCTTTTCCGATCTTATTTCAATGAAGAAGAATGGAGAGAAAAAAAAACTCTTCTCATAACGGCTCCGATAGTCTGTTTTCTATTTTCGGTTTTTCTCTATTCTTTCGGCTTGATTTGGTTTTGGAGAATCATGGCTTACGTCGCGGTATTCCATTTCATTCGTCAACAATTTGGATTCTTAGCGCTATATCGAAAGAAGAGCGATTCCATTCAGATTCCCTTTCTTCTGGATAAGATTACGATCTATTTAATGGCAGTAATTCCGATTCTCTATTGGCATCTTACGGATCAAAAGAGGGAATTCTCTTGGTTTATGGACGGAGACTTTTGGGTCTATCCAATCCCAAATGTAGCGATTGGTTTACTATGGTTGGAACAGATTTGGTTTTGTGTATATTTATTAACTCACGTTTTTTATTTTTTCAAATATCGTTCCCTTCCTTTGGGAAAAATTCTTCTCACAATCAACACTTGGGCGGTTTGGTTTTTTGGAATCGTATATTTTAATTCGGATTTTTCATTCACGATTACAAACGTCGTCAACCACGGCGTCCCTTATATCTTCTTACTTTTTTACTATGTGGTCCAAAATCCGAATGAAATGAAAGTGGGGGTTTTTAGATCCAAATCCTGGATCTGGATTCTAATTTGTTTTTTAGGAGTTTTATTCTTATTCTCTTTTATAGAAGAATGGACTTGGGACAGTTTTATCTGGAAAGATCACTTTCAAGTCTTTCGAAACGAGAGTTTTTATTCCGTTGAACTCCCAGAATTTGCAACCGCTCTTTTGGTATCCGCCCTCTTTTTACCGCAATTTACCCATTATATCCTCGACGCATTTCTTTGGAAGATAGGAAAACCGAATTTGCGGCTTTTTCATTTTTTTAGAATCGCTGAAAAATAGGTGAAACTTGCTTTCCCTTGAATTTCTATCACATTCAGATCTGGTTTTCGTTTTTAAATAGACAATCCAGGTTTTCCTTCCATAATGACGAAAAAGTTTAAACAGGAATTGATCCATGATTATCGTTGAAGGAATCGACTATTTCTTAATACCTGCGGAGAATCCGGAAGCCTCTGCGAAGTTTTATTCTGATATATTCGATTTTGAATCGGTAGATGAGAAATCGGGAGAATACGTTGTCATGGGACTCGATTCGATCAATATTAAACTTCAGAAAATTTCCGGATTTAAAAACTCTCTCGGAGACAGTAAAATCCCGGTTCTCAGTTTTATTTTGGATGTGGATGATTTTACCGAAGCCATAGCAGAATTAGAAGAGAATAAAATTTCCATCGTTCGCGGCCCGGAAACAAACAGTACTGGAGAATTTCTGCATTTCCTCGATCCATCCGGAAATGTTTTAGAAATCAGTTATAAAGATTAATTCTTCGAAAAGAATTTTGTACACAAAAAAGCCTCTCTTTGAGAGGCTTTTTTATTCTCTAAGGAACAGAACCATTTCCCCCTGATTCAGCCTACCTTGTCGATGAAAGTACCCTTAACTTTGTAGAAATCCCCGTTTTGACCTGCTTCAACCGCAAAGGCTCTTTTATCTGAAACGTTAGCCTGCTTATTTTCATACGGCTCGACGCGAACCATCCCTTCTTCTTTCGGGATTTTTCTTGTATCTTTGACCCCTTTTTCTGGAAGCCCAAGCTGAACTGAGGAAACTACCTTCATGATACAACTCCTATCTGAACTGTAACAGATCCCGAAAAAAAACCAAACATTTTTTATTGAAAGCTGATTTTGCAACTTCCTTTTGCGGAGGTGATAAAGTATTGAACTGCATAATTATCGGTGAAATTGATCGTCGGATTGTAAACCGGAGCAGCAAGAGTTCCATTATCCGTCGCCACACAGCTTGTCGAAAAATACTTCACAGCTACCAGGTTATCACATTCCAGAACCAGGATGGTACCTCCCGTTTCTCTCAAATTAGAACGGAACGCCTTTGTTCCAAAATCCGCAGTAAATTTAACGGTGGAAGAATCCGGATAGTTCACTGCGGTCTCATCCCCATAAATATTGTCATAGGCCTTGTAACAATCCACATAAAATCGTCGCGAAGAGCAGTTGTAACCGTCCGTTCCAAATACGGTATCACAGACCCCATCCGCCTTAGAAACCGTCAAAAAACCGGCTTTTGTGCCTGTAGGAACCGTCGTGATAATTTCGGTTGTAGTAATGGAAAAGATCGTCGCGACTAAGTCGTTAAACTTCACAATTGTATCCGTAGAATTTGGAGTAAAATTTCTCCCGGTAATTGTAATCTGAGTCCCGGTATACGAGACATCCGTAGTCTGGGGCGGAGAACCGGCAGGAGGATCGATTGTGGTGATCACCGGACTTCCTATTCCAAGATCCGCGAATAAATTGGCATTCGAGCTGCTTTCCTTACATTGAAGGAGCAAAAAGAAGAAAGTAATTAGAAAAAATTTTGTCGATTTATGTAGCATAACCTTACTTGGCTTGAAAATTTTACGACGGGCACCTAGTTTATCGGAACAAAAAGGTTTCGGCAAGAATTATTCTGCCCGAAAAATGGTGACTGAAATGAGCGAGTCCTCCACTGTAATCTACTCTATCGAAAATGAAACTGCGGTCCTGCTTCTCAATCGACCGGAAAAACGAAACGCAATCAGCAAAGAACTTTTATCGGCTCTTCACAGCTCGATTTTAAAGGCAAAGGAGAATCCATCGATTCGATCTCTTGTCTTAGGAGCAGTTGGACCTTCGTTTTGCGCCGGAGCCGACTTAAAGGAAAGGGTTAGTATGTCTCCGAAAGAGGTGACCGAATTCTTAGAAGGATTAAAAAATTGCTTTCTCGAACTTGAAAACTTTCCTTATCCAACCTTAGCCGCTTTGGACGGCGATGCGTTCGGAGGAGGCCTCGAGCTTGCATTGTGTTGCGATTTCATTCTACTTAAAAATGATATTCGGATCGGATTGACTGAAACTCGATTGGGCATTATTCCCGGGGGAGGAGGAACACAACGACTTCCTCAAAGAATCGGAATCGCAAAAGCGAAAGAAATGATTTTTACTGGAAAGACGATCGATGCAGAAACGGCTTTGAATTATGGACTCGCAAATTCGATCTGGCATGACTCTTCTCTTCCAGCCGCAAGAATGTTAGCCGAGGAGATCGCTTCGCATTCTGCTCCCATCGCTCTTCAGCTTGCAAAGAAAGCAATTACGGAAGGTTATGGTCAAGATATACAAGCGGCTCTCAAAACCGAAAGTAAATACTATAACGAGACCTTAAAGACAGAAGATCGGGTGGAAGCGCTGAAAGCGTTTCAAGAAAAACGAAAACCGATTTTTAAAGGAAAATAAATGATTCTCACAGGACAAGAAATTCAAAAACGAATCGGCAAAGACATCGTTATCACTCCTTATTCTGAAAAACTTCTCAATCCAAATTCTTACAATCTCAGACTTCACGAGGAACTTTTGGTTTATACCGAACTCCCTCTGGACATGAAAAAGCCGAACCCGGCTGAGAAGATTATCATCCCCGAAACGGGTCTTCTTTTAAAACCGGGAATTTTGTATTTAGGAAGAACCTTGGAATTTACCGAGACACATAACTTAGTTCCGATGCTCGAGGGTCGTTCCTCCATCGGTCGACTGGGAATGTTAGTTCACGTTACCGCAGGATTCGGAGACGTGGGCTTTAAAGGATTTTGGACCCTTGAAATTTCAGTGATCCAACCTTTAATCGTTTATCCGGGCGTAGAAGTTTGTCAGATTTTCTATCATACCGTCGAAGGACAGATAACGGAATATTCATCGGGCAAATATCAGGCCAACCAAGGAATTCAACCTTCGATGTTATATAAAGATTTCGAGAAATAGAAACCCCCTCTTTTTTGTTGACTTTATCCGTTATCACTCCAGAATTTTGACCTCAAAACACTTTTTTGGAGAATGGAATGACCAGATTTAAATCGATCGCAATTTTTCTAGCCTTTGCATTTCTTTCTGCGCCTGTATTTGCGGGTGAAGAAGATGCAATCCTTGGAAAATGGTGGAACAAAGAAAAAGACGCTCAAGTAGACTTGCAAAAATGCGGAGCAAAAATTTGCGGAAAAATCGTTTGGCTAAAAGAGCCCCTTTATCCTGCGGGAAGCACCGAAGGAACTCCTGGAACTCCAAAGTTAGATATTCACAACAAAGATGAAAGTCTTCGTTCTCGCCCGACTCTCGGTCTGGTTTTCCTTACCGGATTCTCCTATGAAGGAGAACAAGTTTGGTCCGGTGGAAGAGTTTACGATCCAAAAGGTGGTAAAACTTACGATGGGAGACTTACTTTAAGAAATGCCGATACGTTAGATCTCAAAGGCGGCTATAAAGTCGGATTTATGATGATCGGTAAAGAATCTACTTGGACAAGAGTGAAGTAAAAACAAAAAACGGTTTCTAAACCTTAGAAGCCGTTTTCAAGATCCTTTTTGCAATTCAATCTCTCCGATCAAAAGGAGAGATTTTCTAATTCCTCACTTTTCTTCAGGCGTGATTTTCAATCTTCTTTAAAATTTTCTTTGCACTCTCATTTTGCGGATCCAGCTCCAAAGCCTTATCGGCAAATTCCTTTGCTTCTCCGTATTTGTGTTGTAAACGATACAAATCGGAAAGATTGACCAGATTATTTGCGTTGTCGGGCTGTTTGGATGCCACCCTTTCGGAAGCAGTGATCGCTTCGGAAAATCGTCCTAACTTTTTATTCGCCACGGAAAGATAATACCAGTACTCGCTCAACTCCGGATCCAACTCCAAATATTTCCCTAAAATTTCGACGGCTTTAACGTAATCCTTGTCTTTAAAACTTAAGAGCCCTAAGAGTTTGATCACCTTTGAATCCTCGGGCGTTTTCGAATAAAGGTCCATCAGCTCGTCGATCGCTTCTTTTGTGTTCCCGTCTTTATACAATTGCCGCGCATGTGAATACGATATGCTCCAATCCGGCACATCATCTATCGCGGAGGTCATTCCCATCTTATCGGAATCTTCAGAAAAACTATGAGGTTCTTCTTCGGTTCGAATTCCGTATTCAATTCTCAACAAAGAAAGGTCGTCCGTGATTTCCCCATTCTTATAGATCAAATGTTCGATTTGGTCTATATCACCTTTTCCCGCCTCCACCGTTTTCAAAAAGAGGGTTTCATCCTCGTTGATAGATCGAGTATCTTTTTCAGGGGTAAGATCCAAATCGTCTTTTCCGTCCGATCCGAGAATCAAAACATCTCCTTCTCTCAGGCTTGTTGTAAAAACTTTAAATGGATATTCGGATTCCAATCCGATCTTACGCAGGTTTAAAGTAGTATCTAGAAAAGTCGCCCTTGCATCGCGATATAGTACTGTAAAAGGATGTTCTGCATTGAAATAAAATGCCTTACCCGATTCTTCCTCTATTAAAAAAACGGTCGCGGAGATCACCATACTTCCGTTAAACGATTTGAATACGGCGTTAACTTCTTCATAAGTTTCGGTAAGCCATTGTTCCGGTGAAACATCCAAGATCCGATTGTTAGCCGCCGAACGCGCAAGAATCGAGTTGATCACGACACCCATAACAAGAGAACCTCCGGCTCCCTGCATTGATTTACCCATCGCGTCGCCGTTCATGGCGAAAATATAACGTTTGAAATTGTCAGGAACACCTAAACGTAAATTTCCAGTAACACAAATGTCTCCGCCCAGGTCGGCGCGTTTTCCCTTAAATTCAAACTGTTTCTTTTGTCTTAGCAGAAAGTATGTCGAAATTTTAGTCGACTTACTAGCGTTGTAATTCAGCGGTTTTGCAAGAAGAGAAGTTAGAAAATAATCTCCATCCTGTTGAATTTTAAGTCTTTGGAATTCATCGATCTTTTCGGAAAGCTCTTCGGTTCTTTCTCGGACCTTGAGAGCAAGATGTTCCGCATAGTCTTCAAGTTCTTTACGAGCGTCTCGAATCGAGGTCACCATATTATTAAACGAATCGGCTAAGAATCCGATCTCATCCTTTACCCGAATCGGAACCTGGACTTCAAAACTTCCTTCGTTTACCTTTTCCACTCCACTCAACAAATCGTTAAGAGGGGAAACAAGACTGCCTCTAAAAAAGAGAGGGAAAAGCAGAATGATAACTACAATCACCACTCCTAAGACTATAATTTGTTTCAGCGCGGTAGGATGCATAAATTCGCGATAAGCCCTATAAGAGAATCCGACTTCGCTGACCTTATCGGTCTCGGAATCATACTTTATAAAACCGATGTAATGATTGCTGGAATCGCCGACGTCTTTTTTACGATAGTATCTCGTAAGAGAAGGAACAAAAGGGCGAAAGTAATTGAGAACCTCCTCCTTAAGTTTGGCGGGACTCACGGATTTACCGTCCCATTTACAAAAATTCCAACGATACTCCAAAGAAATTCGAAACATCTTTACCTCTTTGGCTCCATCGAGATAAGTTCTACCCTTAGCGCAAAAATCTTCCGGAAAAATATTATCAAGTTTGTTAGAGGCGACAAACACATAGAGTCCCAATCTCGATAATTCTTTATTAAGAGCTGCTTTGAGAGGAGCTCCGTCCAAGTCCGGATGATCTTTTAGAAAGTTTACGATAGAGTATCGATACCCGCCGAAATTCTCATGTGAATTTTCAACGAGTTTAATTAAAGAATCCCGAAAGTTTTCTTCCTTGAGATTGAAAATTCTTTCGTATAAGAGCGTGTTTTTAAAATCGATGCTAAGTTGTTCTTCGTCAGGGTGGATAGAAGAATCGTATTTCTTCTTATCGAAGGAGTTCTCATTCTGATCCCATTTGATCATATAAGAGATTCCTTCTTCGATGGCGCCACCTTCCAAAGCTCGCTCCATGTGAATCTGACTCAAAGTGTCGTATTCCGATTCTTTATCCTGATTCGAGATATAAACGAGGGCTTGCATTATGATCAAAACCGTGACGAAAGTGATTCCTACGATCTTGAGCATAAAAGAAGTTTTTTCAACGGAGAAATTCAAATATAAGATAAGAATGATAAAGAAAGCCACCATAAAAAGGAGAACGATCGAAGTGAGATATATCGACCTTTCGATATAACCGTCTCTGCTCAAGAGGTTTGCGATCACGGGAACCGTTCCACCCACAAGAAAGGACAACATGAATCCGAAAATAATCCAACGCGACTTTCCTTTGAGAACGATAATTCTCCAAATAGGGATCGCGATAAAGTTAATAAAGACGTAAGTAAAAATGATAATCGCAACCGTTCTACTTACATTCTCCGCATTGAAGTCCCAGTGATGTGCGGTGAAGTGGTATTTTACCGGAGCGTTCCATGTGGAAAAACAAAAGTAACCGACGGAAACTACGGCCACCGTCCAGAGTACGATCGTAGTGATCAGATTGAACTTGGGATTATCGTTCTCCGGATATCTTGCAACAAACTGACCGATATGAAGAATCGCAGGCAATATCAAACCCGCAGTGATCCATCGATGATAAGCTGCCAAGGGATGATAGAGCACGGCCGCAAACACATAACCGAATTGGAATATTCCAAGTAAAAAAGCGCCAAAAGCCAGGTGTTTTGTACTCGATACCTTTTGATCGATAAAAAGAAAAACTCCCGAAATTAACATGGAAGTCAAAAAGGAAAGTAAACTTCCGAATGAATAATAATTGAGAAGGACGTTGTTCCAGATGGTTTCGGTTTCACCCATAATTTCTATTAACCTTTCTTTTAGAAAAAATCTCTAACGGTTGTTCTATTCGGATTTATATTTTTTTCCAAACAGACGTTACTCTAAAGATAGGAAGGTTCTTTTCAATGATAAAACGGGAATGAATTGGAACCCAGAAGGAAGTTTTATTTGAGAACGCGCGTTTTTCCGAAACAAGCGTTCAATTTAGGGAATGGAAACGAAGTTCCGAAAAATGGATTCTTTTTGAAAGGTCTTCCAGGAATAGACCTCATACGGACCGGAGGTCACCCAACCACGAAGTAGACTCGACCAATTCTTATCTCTAATCGATTTGAGAATCAAGATTACTTCCCCCGTTGTCTTCGGGGAGTTTTCAAAAACGAGTTTCTTCACGAATTCCCGATATCCAGCCGGTCCTAATTCCTTATAAAGAATGAACTGAACTTTCAGCGCTTTATTGTAAAAAGTCGGAGTCGCCGAAGCCGTCTTTGCTCGAAAATCAGGATCGAGCGGAAAATCCTTTCCTCCCTGTAAATCCTCTTCCATGTTCCATTCTTCCGCCATCGAGATCAGCTCTTCCTTCGAAAGATTGATTTTCTTTTCCTTATAAAGAACGAACGGTAAAAAAGAAACAAGCCCCTCGCTCAACCAAGCGATATCGGCAAAATAAAAATGACCTAACTCATGAAAGAGAAGCGCGGGAAATCCGGGTGGAGCAAGGTCGGGCTCGAAAAAAATTCCCCTCACGGGTCCAAGATCACCCGAGATATTATTGAATCCCCCAACGCGAGTTCCGTTTAAAAAAACCTGATCTTGTAAAAAAAGGAGGACCTTGAATTTTTCCGAGGATTTCCGACCCTCAAATACGGGAGCGCTAGCCTCGTGGAATGAAATTCCTGAATAAGATTCTAAAGCCTTAAACAGATCTACGGTTTTGTGATACGCAAACTCGTTCCATTCTTTGTCCTTGGAAGAATTTCGAATCTCAAGAATCAATTCCCCTCTGGAAAGTGGAATTCTTCGGATCCAGGAATTCTTTTCCGAAAACAGCTCGAAAGAAATTAGAATTAAAATTCCAAAAAAGAATTTATGCACGATCTCTTTCGATGAGTTTTAGGAGCCTTTCACCGTTTTGATTTCCCGGATCCAGATGCATGATTTGATTCGCAACCTCTTCGGCTAAATCGAACTGGTCCATCAGACGATAGATATCGGAAAGATTGATCAAGTTTGAAAGATTCTCCGGTTGAATTTCTTTAAGTTTCAAACTAGCGTGAAGTGCGTGATCGTATTTTCCGACTTTCTTGTTTGCTATTGAAAGATAGAACCAGTATTCATGTAGTCCCGGATCGGTTTTTAGATAATTATCCAAAACTTCAATCGCAGTCGTATAATCTTTTCCTTTGAAACTCAATAGACCGAGAAGTTTGTTGATCTTCTGATTAGCAGTGTCGTGCGTATAACCTGTCTTTAAGAGTTCGAGCGCTTGTTCGACTTTTCCATTCTTATAGAGTTGTTTTGCGTCCTCATAGATTACATCAGGATTGAGAGCGACTTCGATTCTATCTCCGCCGGTAAACATTTCATCGAGTTCGTCTTTTTTCTTTTCGAGCTGAAATTCTACTTTGAGCATCGAAAGGTCATCGGTCAGTTCGCCGTATTTTCGAATTTCGACTTCAATATCCTCTAGGTTTCCTTTTCCTTTTTCGACATTGCGTAAGAAAAGATTTTCATCCTCGTTGATCGTTCTTACGGTTTCTTCCGGAGTCAGATCGATATCGTCACGTCCGTCCGATCCAAGAATCAGAACGTCCCCCTTCTTCAATTCAAAAGTTCTAATTTGAAAATCGAACTCGGAATCCAATCCGAGTTTTCTAAGTTGCAAACCTTCTTCCAAAAAGCTGGCCTTCCCATCCCTATAAAGAACTGTGAAAGGATGTTCCGCATTGAAATAAAAACATTTTCCGGTTTCTTCCTCGATTAAGAAAATCGTCGCCGAGATTACCATACTTCCATTGAAAGATTTAAAAACGGAATGAATCTCTTGATAAACTTCGCTCAACCATTCAGTCGGAGTTTTTTCTAAAATACGATTGTTTGCCGCTGATCGCGCCATGATGGAATTCATGACAACTCCCATCACGAGGGCTCCACCGGCTCCTTGCATGGATTTACCCATAGCGTCACCGTTCATCGCCATCGTATAACGTTTATAACTATCGGGAGTTCCTAAACGTAGATTCCCCGTAACGCAGATATCACCGCCTAAGTCGGAATGTTTTCCTCTAAATTCGAATTGTTTTTTCTGTTTGAGTATAAAATCCGTATTTACGAGTTTCGACTTATTGGCGTTGTAAAAAAGAGGTTTCGCCAAAAGAGATGTAAGGAAGTAATCCCCATCCTGCTGAACTTTCAACCTCTGGACTTCCTCCATCTTCTCCTGAACTTCTTGAGTCCTTTCTTTAACTTTTTCTTCGAGGTTTTCCGCGTAATCTTGCAATTCTCTTCTGGCTTGTTTAATCGAAGAAACCATCGAGTTGAACGAATCCGCTAAAAATCCGATCTCATCCCGAACCTTTACAGGAACCTGGACGTCCAGGTCGCCTTTATTTACTTTTTCCACACCGGAAAGTAAACTATTCAACGGATTCACAAGACTGCTTTTAAAAAAGAGCGGGAATAATACCAGAACAACGAAGATCACTACCAATAGAATGATGGTTTGTTTTACGGAAGTCGGATGCATAAACTCTCGATACTTTTTATAAGAGAATCCGAGTTCGACAACCTGCTTCTTTGCGGGATTGTATTTCATAAAAGCTACGTGATGACCCATCCCATCCACACTTCTTCTGTAGTGTCTTGTTTCTGCCGGTTTGAAATAACTGAAGTATTTTAGAAATTCCGCTTTGAGCTCCTTGCCCGAAATTTCTTTTCCCTTCCAAGAACAGTCGTTTAAGTTTTTAAGAATTCCAGTTTTGAAGGATTCCAACTCTTTATTTTTTTCTAAATAGGATCTTCCCTCTTCGCAGAATGATTCATGACGAAGCCCTTGAAGTTTGTTCGTATTCACGAACGCGTTCTTGTTGAGTTTTTCGGCGAGCGCTAAGAGTCCGACCTTCAGCTCTTTCGTTTTTAAGGAAGAATTTTCTTTTACAAATTTATAGATCGCGTCTTTATAACCGGCAAAATATTCAGGCGAAGAATCTAAAATACTTTTGAGATTCTCTCGAAAATTATCTTCTTTGAGACCGGCGATCTCCTCGTAGATCAGTGTATTTTGTAAGTCGACCTTTACGAGAGAGAGATCCAAAGCATATTTTGGATCATAATCGTTCGTGACCAATTCTCCGCTCTTTTCATCGTAGCGCAAAATATATTGAACTTCGTCGTTTGTACGACCGCTTTCTAAAACTCTTTCACTATTTACAAGGTGAAGACTATCGTATTCCGATTCTTTGTCTTGGTTAGAGATAAAAACGAGCGCTTGCATGATCAAACAAATCGTAAAAAGGGTAATACCCACAATCTTAACCATGAAAGTGGTGCGTTCTGTACTGTTATTTATAAAAACGATTGCGACGACTGAAAAGGCAGCGATAAAGAAAATCAGAGTCGATGTCATGTATGTCGATCGGTCCATGACACCGTCTCTACTCAAAACGTTGGCTATGTTCGGATAAAAAGCGGCTATCATAAAGCCGACTGCGAAAAGAAAAATTGCGAAACGTTTTTTATCCTTGTCGGTAATGATTCTCCAAATTGGTACAATAATAAAGGCGATTACGGAGTAAAAAGCGATACTAAAAGCAAGATATCTGCTCGAAGCGAGCGCGTTAAAATCCCAGTGGTGCGCGGTGAAGTGATAAATTTTTTCGGAAATATACGTTAAATAGATAAAAGCACATGCCACAAAAAAACTAAAAACATGTTGGGAATATAACAACCAAGTTCCTAATTTCTTATTATAATTGCTTGGATAACGGATAAAAAATTGAGTAAAATGAGTAATGGCCGGCAGAATCAATCCTCCGGTCAACCACCGATGATACGCCGCTAACGGGTGATAATAGAACGCCGCAAGAAAGTAGCCGATCTCAAAAAATCCAAGGATAAAAAATCCGATTCCGAGATGATAGGTTGCAACGGTCTTTCTTCTTAAACTAATAAAGAAGACTGCGAGGAAAAAAGTCGTAAATGTTACTAATAGACTTCCAAAAGAATAATAGTTGAAGAGAATCAAATCTGATCTCAGAAAATCTAATCCCATAATCTCCAGTCCGTCTTTTTAATTCTATATTTTGTTCGAAAAAGCACGGGTTTAATCAAAAATCTCGAAAACGGTTTCAATAATTCACACCAAAACTAAAAATCAATAGAAAAAATAACGATTCAAAAGAGTTTTCCCAAATGGCCGTTTTTGAAAAGCTAAGATCCCTTAATACCAAGATTTCCGGACATTTAAGGGAAAAACTTTGGCTAAAAATTCTCATCGGAATGGCGGCCGGCGTTCTTGCGGGCACTTTGCTCGGAACCGATGTATCTCTCTTCAGTAGAGATGTCGCTCAACTTACTACTTCTTGGCTTGTTATTCCCGGGCTCGTGTTCATCAGCCTTTTGCAGATGATCATGGTTCCTTTAATCTTCTCTTCTATTATTCTCGGAATTTGTTCAGCCGAAAATCTGGAGAACGTAAAAAAACTTGGAATAAGAACGGTTATTTATTTTGTTTTAACCACGTTCGCAGCCGTTGCGATCGGAATTTTTTTAGCGACTTGGTTGGAACCCGGAAAATCGGCGATTCGTCTAGAACATCTTCAAAGTTCCAAAATTCCTTCTCCGGTCGCAATCCCAAGTTTGGATAAATATCCAGAACTCTTAATGTCCTTTTTTCCGAAAAACCCGGTACTTTCTATTACTCAGGGAGAAATGTTAAACGTCATCGTTTTTTCTTGTTTGATCGGAATCGCGATTCTTTCCGTTTCAAAGGAACTTTCAAAACCGATTTTAGAAATTCTGAATTCGATTTTTCAAATCAGTATGAAAATTGTAAACTGGGCTATGGGTTTAACGCCCTTCGCGGTTTTCGGTCTCATGGCAAAAGCAATTTCCTCAATCGGTATGGAACTTCTTCTTACGCTGGGAATGTATATGAGTACGGTTTTGCTCGGATTGATTTCTGTTCTGGCAATGTATTCTATCATTCTCATTATAGTCGCGAGAAGGAACCCAATCGATTTTTTCAAAAAAATTGCAAGTCTCCAATTACTTGCTTTCTCTACCTCAAGTTCCGCCGCAGTGATGCCGGTCTCGATTCAGACCGCTACCGAAGGATTAGGAGTAAAAAAGAACATTGCGGAATTTATCATTCCGGTCGGCGCCACCGTAAACATGGACGGAACAGCATTATATCAAGCGGTGGCATCCATCTTCTTAGCTCAGTATTATGGAATTAACCTTGGACCGACACAACTCGTCTTTCTTTTGTTTACGACAGTAGGCGCTTCCATCGGAACTCCAAGTACGCCAGGCATTGGAATCGTAATTTTAGCGACCATTCTCGCTGGGTTAGGAATCCCGCCGGAAGGAATCGGAATCATCCTAGGAGTGGATCGCTTTTTGGATATGTGCAGAACGACAATCAATGTCACTGGCGACATTACAGCGGCCTGTGTGATGGACAAATTGACCTGATTGAAATCTAAATTTTATAAACTCACCTTTTACAACATTCTCGCGAACATCACCGTTCCTTTAACCGGATTGGTGGACACCGCTATATTAGGAAATTTAGATACACATATCTTTATGGCCGGCGCGGCGTTATCCGGAATTCTTTTCGATTTTATCTTTTGGATGTTCGGATTTTTAAGAATGGGAACCACGGGTCTAACCGCACAAGCCTCCGGAGAAAAGAATGAAAAAGAATCTCTCTTTATTCTCATTCGATCCATTTGTTTAGCGTGTTTTTTTGGGATCGGAATTCTTCTTCTTTCTCCTTGGATCAAAGAATTCGGATTTAGAATTTTAGAAGGAGAATCCTCCGTAAAATCAGCTGGTATTACTTATTTCGATGCAAGAATTCCCGGCTCGATCGCCGTTCTTTGCAATTACGTTTTTACCGGTTGGTTTTTAGGAAGGGAGAAAAGTTCTTACGTCCTCATCGCAACCGTCATTGCAAATGGAATCAATATCCTTTTAGACGCTTATTTTATTCTGGAGTTAGGTTGGGAAGCTTACGGCGCAGGCCTCGCAACAACGATCAGTCAGTTTGGAATGTTATCTGTTTTTATACTTCTGTTTCTTCGAAAATGGAAACAAACCTCTTCGTTCGAGCTTTCTTGGATCCGAGAAAGGGCCCTACTTTCAGTTTCCGGTTTTTCTTCGCTCCTTCATCTAAACAGAGACATTTTTTTAAGAACTCTCTTCCTCATCGTAACGTTTAGTCTGTTTCGAAATTTCAGTTCGGAAGCTGGAACCGAAATATTGGCGGCCAATTCGATTCTTCTGCAATTGATTCTTGTGAGCGCTTATTTGGTTGATGGGGCGGCTCTTTCTACGGAAAGTTTAGCAGGTAATCTTTATGCTGAAAAAAACTGGAAGGATTTGAAATCCCTTCTCTCTTTGGCGCTTTCCGTGAGTTTCCTTTTTACTACGAGCTTCTTAATTTTTCTCTTTCAATTTCCGAAAATGACTTTCGGACTGATTACAAAAAGTTCGGAAATACTTTCCATTATACGAAATTATCAATTCTGGCTCATTCCCGTTTTGGAAATCGGAACCGTAGCTTTTATTCTCGACGGTTTTTTTATCGGCTTAACTCAAGGGAGAATTCTGAGAAACTCCATGCTTTTCAGTACGACCATGTTCTTTTTGCCGATTGCATATTTTGGAAAAGTCACAAAAAGCAATCATCTCCTTTGGCTCGCCCTAACCATGCTTATGATCGGAAGGGCATTTACACTTTCGATACAGGCCAAAAGGGTTTTTAGAAATGCGCGGGAATCCGCTATTCTTTTGCCGAGAGAGAGTTAAGCCGATAAAAAAATCGTATTACGAACCGAATACGTTAGACATCATTCAAAACTAACCTGAATTTCAGAAGGAATGGATTTCCATTCTTCCGAATTTCGGCTTTTGTAAAAAATCGGAGAAACGATGTCCTCCCAATTTTCTCCCCGAAACAAATCCAAACTTTCTTCCCCTTTTTTAAAGACACGGGAGGATTCATCCGAAGCGGGTTTTACGTTTTGAATCGGAGCCCATCCGAAACCGGGAATATAGAATTCTAAAGTTTCTTTAAACGTAACCGAATCCTTTTCGGCTCTGGTTGCCGAATATAAGGAACGAACTGGAATTCCAGAATCGATTAAGTTCCTTTTCAAAGCGGGAATCGAATTTCGAAACAACCTCGCATCGAAAACCTTATCCACATAGTATGAATTCTTTTGCTTTTCGAGCGGTTCTCCCTTTAGAAAGGGCTTGATATCGTCTCCGATTCTTTCCTTCTTTTCGAGAAAGTCGTCCGTAACGTAGTAACGTATATTTTGAGTTCTAACTTCGAAAGAATATTCTAAGGTCTGGGTTCCTTTTTTATCGTCCACTCCGAGATTTTTTACAAAGGCTCTTCCATTTCCGATAAAATCCTGTTTGAATCCGGATTCTCCCATCTTTAGATTTCGAACCCTTTGGTGTTCCGTAGTTGGAGGTTGAAAAAGACCGAGCATTCCTCCGGCAATCGAAAGTTCGTTCAAAGAAAAAGTAAGTTTCACTTTTACCTGATGGGTTGTTTCACCCGACGCGATAAAACGATCCGTTTCCACAAAAGAAACTCGTCTCACTTCTTTACCCGTACGATCAACGACGTAGATTCTGCTTCCTAAAAAAACCATCCCTCTGATTTCTTTCGAAGGAGTTTTGACGGAACCCGTAATGGCTCCGTTATTCGGATTGTACCGGTAGATATTTCCATCGGAAGAATCTGAAATCCAAAGTGAATCCCTCGCAAAAACGAGATCTTTCGGTTGCGCCCTATCCGTAAGAAAACCTCCGATGATCCTTCCGGTTGCCTTATCTAGAATGGAAATTTTTCCATTCTCCTGATCGAGAATGTATAAAAGGGAATCTTGGCTTGCGATGCCTCCGATTTTCTCGATCGGAACCGAAATACGTTCCGTTACTCCGCCAGTATTCGGTTCTACTTTGAGAATGAGTTTCCTAGATGCGATGTAGATCCTACCCTCTCTCGGATCAAAATTGATTCCGGTTAGAAATGGAATGTTTAACGGAAACGATTCCTGTCTTCCGGAAGGATCGACACGATACAAAGAACGTTGTGAAGAATCGATGTACCAAAAGTTAGTACCGTCGTAGGTAAATCCATACGCATTGTCCGTAAGTTTGATTTCCTGATCCTGCGCGAATATCGGAAATGAAAAGAAATATCCGAGTAAAATTAAATACCTGAAAAAACTGACTTGAGTGAAATCCATAGCTCCTCTGCAAGACCGGGTTTATTTATATCAGTTCCAAGTTGAATCGGCGACGGTACAAAAATAAGAATCAGCGAGAATAAAATCAATATACCGCCGATTTTCCGAAATCGATCCAGAGGAACTACCGGGTCAGGGACAAACGGGTGTTCTACCTTTATGATGAAATAAATGAGAAAACCCCACAACAACCATGAGAAATTCCAAAAACATAAAAGTAAAAACCCTGTAAAAAGATAATAAATCCACTTCCGATATTTTTCACCAAAAACGGAATAAATTACGTGCCCTCCATCCAACTGACCAAAGGGAAGAAGATTGATCGCGGTGACAAGCAGACCGACCCAACCCGCCCGCGCAAGAGGATGAATCCAAACGTCTTGAATCGAAGAATCAAAAGGTCCATGAACCCATTGATTTACAAAAATGGTAAAAAGAGACTCTCCGAAGGAAATAACTCCAGGATTTCCTTTTAACGATTCCATAGGTACCAGCGAGGACCAATAAATTCCGAGAATGTAACAAGGAACGGAAAGAATCAAGCTCATCAGAGGTCCCCAAATGCCGATGTCGAAGAGTTGTTTTTTGTTTCGAATGGGTTCCAGAATTCTGATCACGGCGCCCATTGTTCCGATTGGTCCAAACGGAATCGGAATAAAGTAAGGCCAAGTCGCTTTAACACCGTAATGACGTGCGGCCAAATAATGACCCATTTCGTGCGCCAAAAGAATTGTGATTAAAGAGAGGGAATAAGGAAGTCTAAGATAAAATAATTCTTTTATATAGTGCACAGGTAAAAAAGGAATCTCAAAGAACTCACTCTGAAAAGTCAGAGTCAAAAAAGTGAGGATAAACAGGATTAAGTGCGTTGAAAATCTGGACTGGTTCAATCGTTATTCTATTCTTCTTGGAAAGAATCCTCTTTACATGGTATTGCGAATTTTTAGCCTCTTACTAATCAGGGCCCGGAGAGAATCACTTGTTTGAAAATATTAAATTTATTAAGAAGTATGACCCAGCCGCTAAATCGTATTTGGAAATCGTACTTTGTTATCCGGGTCTTCACGCTCTCTGGTTCCATAAGGTGGCTCATCTTCTCTATCGGATGAGACTCTCTCTTATCCCAAGGATGATCAATACTTTTTCCAGATTCATCACTGGAATAGACATTCATCCCGGAGCGCAGATTGCGAACGGGATTATGATCGATCACGGACATGGAATCGTAATCGGGGAAACAGCAACTATCGCCAAAGGATGTCTTATCTATCAAGGTGTGACTTTGGGTGGAACCGGCAAAGAATCAGGGAAACGTCATCCGTCATTGCTCGAAAACGTCGTCGTCGGGGCAGGTGCCAAAATACTAGGAAATATCACGATCGGAAAAAACGTTCGTGTCGGCGCCGGCTCGGTTGTCATGAGGGACGTACCGAACGATACGACCGTGGTCGGAATTCCCGCGAAGATAGTTCGTTCTAAAATGCCGATCGGCGAAGAAGGCGAGCACATGCTCGATCACAACGAAATTCCCGATCCGGTCGCAAGAGTTTTTTCCATTCTTCTCGAAAGAATAGAAACTCTTCAAAAGGAGGTCCATTCCATAAATCAGATCGGTGGAAATCAAATTCGTCCTAACTACGGAAAGGACAACCTAGAAGAAATCCTGGACGAATTCATTCATGGTAGTGGAATCTAAAACTAAGTTCGGCTAAGCCGATTTTCAAAACTTTTTCAAAAAGATTCCGCGCCTTCGAGAGTAAAAAGAAATTTCGGAATTGATTTTTTTGATTCACGGAATTCTCATATCAAGCCTATGAAAAAGAAAATTCTTTCCTTGGTGCTATTCTTAATTTTTTCGTTCGGAATTTTTGATTGTAATTTGCTCGTTTCAAACGAGCAAATGTGTTCGAAAGATATGGAAGAATTCGATAAGTGTTTGCCTACACTTCTTCTTGTTATCCCCGGGTGTGTAGATTCGAGTCTCAACACTTGCGGAATCGCGGTTGTGGAAACCGCCAAAGAAATCTGTCGTGGAAGAATGAAACAGGATAACTGTAGGGCGCACCGTTAAAACCTAAAACCCCGTGACAATTCACGGGGTTTGGCTCCGAGGAAGCACCGTTTATAAGAATCTTATTTTTTCGGAACGAAACAATCGATTCCGTCGGTTTTCAATTTGGACTTAAAGGAATCCGCAGCGGTACGATTTCCAAAATCACCCAACTGAATCACGAACAATCCGTCTCTCGTAAACATGAAAGTCTTCTCTCCGTATTCTTGTCCAAGATTCGATTTGTAAGTTTCCGCTCTTCCTTGATCGCGAAAAACTCCGACCTGAACGGTATAACCTTTTGGAGCGCCTTTGATGTATTTCCCAGCAGCAACCGGCTTATTCGGGTAATCCGTTTTTTGAGGATTTAATTTTTCCGGTTTTCCATTTTCATCACCTAACAAAGCTTCTTCGTCATCGGAATTTTCAAGATCTTCCGATTCTTCTCCGGCAGCCCCACCGCGTTTGATGACTTTGATCCCGACTTTCGCGACCCCCGTGTCTTTGAACTCAAGAGTGTCGGCGGCTTTTTCGGAAAGGTCAATGATTCTATCCTTCACAAAAGGGCCTCTGTCGTTCACACGAACTAAAACTTCTTTTTGATTATCTAAATTCTGAACCTTGATAATGGATCCCAATGGTAGAGTGGGATGTGCGGCGGTGAGTTTTGTTTTATCAAACTTCTCTCCGCTCGCAGTGGGTTTCCCGTGGAACTTTCCGCCATACCAAGAAGACATTCCAATTTCATCAAAATCTCCGGAAGAAGAATTCGATTTTTCAGGAGGTTGAGCCTTTGCGAATTTTTCAACGTTCAATTCTTCTTCAAAAGATCTTCTATTCGGTTTTTGCGAACTCGAAGAATTGGAACCGGATTCTCTATCCATTGGAGCGATTTCCTTTTCGAAGAAAATCTCCGACGGATCTCCGGAAGCGCTTACACTCCGTTTCGATTCAACGGATGCACAAGATGTAAAAATAATCAGGGCAACTAAGATTGCTATTTGTTTCATGGTTCCCTCGGGTCCTAGTGATTCCTTTAATCAATCGGAAGAATCGAAAAATTTCATTACTACTTTTTCAGTTGTCCGAGAGAGATTTCGGTCCGATAATTCCTGTATGACCGGGACCGACATCAGCAGAGTATTTAACCAAGCGCTTTCATTGGAAAAGGAAGGCAAACTCCCGGAGGCAATTCAGCACTATGAAAAAATCATAAATGCACAACCTAAGTATCAAAAATCCTATCTGAACCTCGGAGCCCTTTATTCAAAACAAGGGAACTCGGGAAAGGCGATTGAGGTTTACCAAAAAGCTCTCGGCGTGGGTAAAACACCCGAACTTTACTACAACATCGGAGTTGAACTCTATCGTATGGGGGAAATCGAAACTTCGATTCGTTCCCTCAAAAAATCACTCGAACTCGAAAAACGTTTTTTGAAATCCCACATTCTTTTGGCCTACTGTTATCGCCAACTGGAGAAGGACGAAAAAACCGAGCTCTATTTAACGAACGCAATTCGAATCGATCCAAACAATAGGATGGCGTTGACCGCTTTAGCGACTTTTCATTTTGAAAAAGAACGTTGGAAGGAATGTCTAGAAATCGCGAACAAAGTAAATCAACTGTATCCGGGAGATTCACGGATGCAGGTTTTGATCTCCGAGGTCCACACTCGGCTTGGAAACTTTAAGCAATCTTTTGAAATTCTGAAACAAGCGACTTCTCAAGCAAAAGGATTTACTCGTTTTTCTGACGCGATAGATGAATCTAAAAAGAATCCGGAAGAAGCGGCTTTCTTTGCATCCTTGGAAAAACTTACCAAAAACAAACTGGATGAATTCCGCTCAAAGTTCGAAATGAGCAAGGAGAATCCGGAAGACTTCACACCTCCGAGTCCTCAGGATGCACTTGATCTTTCACTCATGTATCTGTTTCATGGTGATAAAGAACGGGCTCTGAAGTATATGCTCTATGCTCAGAAACAATTGGAAGAAACTGGTGCACAGGAAGCGAGCGATCCATAGAGAGCGAGCTTGCCAAAAGCAGCAAAGCCTTCGCGTTGACCCCGAACAAAGTTTGGAAATTCAAACGAGCCATCATAAATGGCCTACTAAAATGTTTTGGAATTTATTCATAGTCTTAGTCATTTCCTTTTTTAGTTCTTGCATCTATCCGATCCGAGAAGCGGAAATTTTGGAAACGGATTCTTCCTTTTTGTATTTGAACTCCGTCGAATTCTCTCAAACCGAATTGGAAAAAGTGAGTTCTCTTTGGGCAGTGAGGAAATTTAGAGGCAAAGGTACGAGCGCAGAGGATAAGAATAACTTAGGAATTCTTTTCGCAAAAAATTCCTTTTTAGACGATGCAGAATTTTCTTGGAAAGAATGTCTGAAACTTTCCCCGGCAAATCCGATCTGTTTTTCCAATTTGCTCCGAATGCATTTTCTGATCGACGAATACGATCCCGCAAAAGAAGAAATCGACCTTTTTTTGAAAACGGCGAAAAAGGATCAGGTTCAACAACTTAGAAAAATTCTAAATTCTCAAAATCGAAAAGAAGAGACCGTTCTGATACTCGACGTTCAGTCCAAAATTCCGGGTTTGGAGCTCGCTTCCTGGGAGGAATTGAGTGTTTACTTTTTGGAAAAACAGGATTTCGAAAAGGCGTATTTTTATTTGGAAAAAATTCTTCAAATCAATCCTTACCATAAAAACGCCCGTGCTTCTATGGTTCTTCTGGCCCATGATATGGAAAAATGGGACGATCTTCTGATGTTTGCGATGAATCTTCAATCGACCGACGATAAAATTCCGGATCTGACTTACTACATTGCAAAAGCATATTATGAAAAAAGAAATTACTCCGAGGCTATGGAATGGATCCGTAAAACACCCGACCTCGAAAGGGAAACACTTCCTTTTATAGAACTTTGGAAACGAGTTTTACTGTCGATCCATCCAAACAACGATCTTAGTCCTATCGTTCCTTACGTTCGTAAATTACAAAACAGAGGACTTCAAATTCGAGAAGAGGAAATTTTACCTACTCTAAATTCTTCCGGAAAAAAAACCGTAGAAGATATCAAAGTCGGGCGTTAACTTTTATCTTGATTGCAAAAACTTCCAAATCGTAAGCGCTTGTTTTAAATTTTTAGGTTCGTGAGTTCGAATGTATTCTACGTTTTTAAGGGAAAGATAGAGTTCAGCGATCACAGTCGCGATTTCTCTTTCGGAAACCTCAAGACCGCCTAACGCATTTCCCAGAAAGGACTTTTTAGTCACGGAAACCATCATTGGCGAGAATTCTTCTCGAAGTTCTTCGATCTTTCTCAGAACCTCAAAACTGATCTGAAAATCGGGACTCAAAAAAAAGCCCATTCCAGGATCAAAGATCAATTGTTCGTTGGAAATTCCGGATTCTAACATTTCCTTTTTTCTTTCTCTAAAAAAATTTCGAATCTCTTGAATGACGTTTTCTTCGGTGAGATGAGAAAACGTTTCCGGTCGATTGGAATGATTGTGAGAATACATTACGATGAACTTCCGATCCGTCCCGGAGAATTTGGAAGCTTCCCGGATCGATTCCTTGTCTACAAAACCTCGGATATGATTGATAAATTCAACACCGGCTTCCAATGACTTTCGGATCACTTCCGGTTGAAACGAATCGACGGAAACACGAACCTTGTTGTTTATCAATTTTGGAACAAGATCCTTCATTCGAGCCCATTCTATCTCCGGACCGACCAGATCGGATTTGACGTTCGAAGACTGAGCTCCGATATCTACGACGTCCGCACCTTGAGAAAGCAAAGAATCTACTTTGTTTTGAGCGGCGGTAAGAGCGAGGTATTTCCCCCCATCGGAAAAAGAATCCTCTGTGATATTTAGAACCCCGAAGATTACCGGAGAATGTGGGGAAGAATTCGGATCCTTGCTAGTTTCCATCTTTAAAAACTCTTGTTCAAGACCGATACTCTAAGAGAGATCCTGAAATTAAACTAAAAACGGCCTTCTCTGACTTTCTTTTTGGAGCGATTCATGCGTACTTTTTCTAAATTCTTTTTATACTTATTTTTTTGCGCTCTCTCTCCTATCCTTTCACAACCTCTGCCCGATTTACCGGAAAAACAATTCGGCCAACCTCTAAACACACAAAACGACGAATACAATCCTCTGATTAGTCCGGATGGAAAGTATATCGTCTTTCAATCAAATCGACCCGGCGGTGAAGGCGGAATGGATATCTGGATCTCGGAGAACGTTCAGTATCTAGATAAGGAAGCTCCGGCGGAATGGACAAAGCCGGTAAACATGAATCAAAACATTCGAGAAGAATTAAAACGCGCATCCGTTGCCGGAGTTCGCAAGCCGAATCTTTTTAACTCGAACGCTTTTGAAGGCGGAATCTCGATCCTTTTTGATCCGAATCACGCTCCTTCGGAAATTTATTTTACATCCACTCTCAATCCTTCGATCGGAAGGACCGGTTTTGAAGGACTAAACATCTACAGAACGATCAAAGATAAAAAGACAGGTCGGTGGAGTGATCCGGAACACTTAAACGAAATCAACTCCAACTTCAACGATAAGATGCCGGCAATTTCGCCGGACGGAAATTTTTTGATCTTCTCTTCGGATCGCCCCGGAGGTTACGGAGATTTTGATCTTTGGATTTCAACGCGAAATATGAAGAATGGAACCTGGTCTCAACCAAAAAATTTAGGCTCTCCTTTGAATTCTTCGGAGAGCGAAATTCTTCCCTTCATCCATCAAGACGGGGAACAACTTTACTTTAGCTCCAATCGGGAAGATGAAAGAAAGAAGTTTAAGATTTATAGAATCTTTTTAAAATACAAATCCGCGTTAGACAATATGCTCGAGGACGAGGAAGACGTCGAAGAAAAAACCGAAATAAACGCTACGGAATCTATCATTCCAAAAGTGGACCAGTCTTCTCTTTTTCTATTACCAAAACCGTTTAACTCGGAAAAATGGGAAGGTTTTGATAACGAGGGAATCAGCTTTGATCGTGACGGAATCTGGGCTTACATTTCCTCAAACCGAACTGGCGGAGAAGGTCAGTTTGACATTTATCGATTCCAGGTTCCGGAAGCGCTTCGTAATTCTTACAATCTCAATTTCAAAGGTCTTGTACTGGATGGATCCGAAAAGACGATGATCGGACTCGATGCAACGCTAAAAATTTACGATGGAAGCAAACCTGCAATGGTAGTCACTTCGAAAAGGATCGGAGGAGATCTCAGCAAAGGAAGGCCGTCTAACTTTACAACTGCGCTTCAGACCGGTAAAGTTTATAAGATCGAGATCAGCTCGCCGGGTTTTCATCCTCAGGAAGACCTTTTAGACCTTCGTGGGAACATAGGCAAAAATCGCAAAGTTTATCGGACTTATGTCTTACTACCGATCAAAACTGGGGAAGGAAAAACGGAAGAGACGGCGAAGACGGAAGAAACTCGCGTTACGAACAATCAACAAACCGCAGTTGCTTCCGGTTTGAGAGTCGTTGTGGCCGATGAAAAAACGAAAGAAATTCTCCAAGAGGCAAAGGTAACCCTTTTTACACCGATCAATCGCAAAGGAGAGTCGCTCCCTCAAGAATCCGATAAAAAATCCTTTTTAGTAAATAAATTACCTGAATCCGATTTCGAATTATTTGCGATTGCTCCGAAATACATCTCCGAAAGCGTGAATCTTAGTCAAAAAAATATTTCCAAAAACGGAACAGTGACAATTTTCCTTAAAGCTGAGAAGGACGTAGATCCGATCTATAATCTACGCATTTATTTCGAATTTAATAAAACAAAAATCACAGAAGAGAATAAAAAGTTCTTAAATCCCCTTGTAGAGTATCTGTTGAAAAATGCGTCCGATAAAATTGAAGTTGGGGGACACACGGATAACGTGGCCTCTAAGGAATACAACACGAGGTTGAGCGCGAAAAGGGCTCGTAACGTTTATGAATATCTCATCTCAAAAGGAATTTCTGAGAAAAGAGTCAAAGCAAGAGCTTATTGGTATTCGCAGCCGGAATCAGAAAATGAAACAGAAACAGGAAGAGCAAAAAATAGAAGGGTTAGCTTTCGAAAGCTCTAAGGAGTTTTCATGAACGTAATGTATCAAGAATTTTTGCAGGCGCCAAGATCCTGGGAAATCATCGAAGACCTGAATAAGATAAAATACATTCTGAAAGAGTACATTCACTTTCAAGGATTGTTGGTAAAAGAATCGCCGTTTCATCAAGAATTAAAACCGATCGAGATTAAAGAAGACGGCACGTTTATTTTTCCGATCGATACTACGCTGACCAATCTGGACGGTGAACTCGTATTATATAGAACCCTTTCCAAACACATTGAAATTGGATTTCACGTAACGGAAAAGACTGACTCTCAGATCATCTGTAAACCGGTTTTCGCAAGAATCGCCAAAACTCAAAGAATGTCTCCGCGGATAGAAGGTTTGATCGGCAAGGTAGTAGCTCACAAGTTTCTCATTCCTCGGAAGGAATTGGAAGTCAGTAAAGTGTTGGGAACTTCCGGACAAATCATTCTGAACGATCTCAATCGTAAAATAAAACAAATTTACCCGAGCGCACATTTGGTGTTCAGTTCTTCCAAAGATCTTTCACCCGAGGAAGAATTGGTAAAAAAACATAAAAGACCGATTTATATCAGTGATACGAATACGATGGATTCGAACGCTGAAAACGATCTTAAGGATTTGGACGTACTTCCTATAAAACAAATTCTTCAAGAAGAGTTGATCTTGGAAGATAGAATACGATTTTTCAAAAGCGGTAAGGTTCGCTCTCTTTTGATTTTTCCAATTCTTTTCAGAACCGGCGGCGAGACGCAAATCTTTGCGATGGGCGTCATCGAGTCCAGTGACGGGCCTGTTTCCGAAAAAGTAGTTCCTCTTTACCTTGAAATGGAAGAAATCTTCAATTCAAGAATGGGAGATTCCAATACGAAGGCTCTGGATGTTAGACAGAATGTTCTTAACATCTCGGAAGGCGGCATTCTTTTGGAAGTCACCGAGTCCGAATTGATCGAGTCTTTTTTACACAAACCTTCTTTCACGGCGGACATCACTTTTAAAATGCAGGCGCCCTTACGTTTTGCATTCCATATCCGACATATTTTTCAGGTCGGAGAAATCTACCACGTAGGTGCAGAAATAGTTGGCTCCAATGATGCTAAGGCAAATATGACTCTATTGAAGAAAAATATGAACTTCATTAAGACTCAGTAATTTGCCTTGGAAAATCAGAAGAATTTTTTAACCACAGCCCCTTACAAGGGGACTAGAGACTTTTACCCGGAAGAAATGCGTCTCCGCAACTGGATGTTTTCCATCATGCGCGAGACCGTTCTCTCGTTCGGTTATCAAGAATATGACGGCCCCATCTTAGAATCTTTCGATCTCTACAAGGCCAAAAGCGGCGAGGAGATCGTCGAACGTCAGTTATATGACTTCATAGATAAAGGTGAGAGGCGGGTAGCGATTCGTCCTGAAATGACCCCGACTCTCGCGAGAATGGTTGCGGGAAATCTTCGCAACCTACCGAGACCGGTTCGCTGGTTTTCCATTCCGAACTTGTGGCGATACGAACAGCCCGGTAAGGGGCGACTCCGCGAACACTGGCAGCTAAACGTGGATCTTTTCGGCGTGGATACCTATCGCGCTGAACTCGAAATTCTACTCATAGCGGATTCTATCCTCAAGAAGTTCGGAGCTCCGGAAGGAAGTTATCAGATCAAGGTTTCGCACAGAAAACTTCTCGATAGCTTTTTAAAGATAACTTTGAAGTTAAATGCGGATCAGATTCACGGTGTATCCAAACTTTTGGATAAAAAATCTAAAATTACGGCGGAAGCATTTGAAGCGGAAATTAAACCGCTTCTAAACAATGCTCAGGAACAATTACCTCTGATTGAGACCTATCTCTCTTCATCATTGGAGAATGTTTCTGAAATCCCCGGCATCGACTCTGAATCCGTTTCTTTTATTCGAAATTTATTCGGTGAATTAGGAGAATTGGGAGTTGGAAAACAGCTTACCTTTGATCCTTCAATCATTCGCGGATTTGATTATTACACAGGATTTATCTTTGAAGTTTT
Organism: Leptospira ainlahdjerensis; assembly: GCF_016919175.1. Taxonomy (GTDB): domain Bacteria; phylum Spirochaetota; class Leptospiria; order Leptospirales; family Leptospiraceae; genus Leptospira; species Leptospira ainlahdjerensis. The sequence goes on from NZ_JAFFPU010000074.1 coordinate 106,930, forward strand.
TGATACAAACCCAGAGAACAGAAGATCTCTTTACGGAGGAGGTCGTTACGATAACCTGATCGGCCTCTTTTCAAAAGAACAACTTTCCGGAATCGGATTCGGTTTAGGGGATGTCACCCTCAAAAATTTTCTCGAGGGTCATAACTTGATTCCCGAGTTAGGAAGACAAACTACCGTATTTCTGCCTATTATGGATGAGTCCTTATTCTTAGAAACTTCCAAACTTTCTAAAGAGTTACGTGAGAATGGAATTCTCACCGAAACCATGTTAGATTCCGCAAAAATAGGAAAACAAATTCAAGTCGCGGAAAAAAAAGGTTATCGCTACGTATTGTTTCTCGGAGAATCGGAAATCCAATCGGAATCCGTTCAGATAAAGGATCTGGTTTCCGGAGAACAGAAAAGCCTGCCGAGAAAAGGCCTCTCTGAAATTCTGAAGAAAGACTTTCAACTTTGATAGAAATCGTAGATAAGATCGACTTTTCACTTTCAACTTGGATCCGTGAAAATCTGCACAATCCTAAACTGAGCCATATTCTCTCCAAGATCAATCGCGGAGAAGTCTTCCTCGTTATTCTTCTTCCGTTTCTTTTCTTAAAAAATGATCTACCGATCGCGTGGTATTGGGTCCTTTTATTTACTGGAACGATCACGTATGCAAACGATCGATTCGTATTATTCCTAAAAAAACTAATCGCGAGAAAGCGGCCCTTGATCACGGTCGCCGGAAAAGTTGATTCCAATCCGGATATGAAACTGATAAGAATCAAGGCCGGAGAAAATTTAAATAAAAATACAAGAATTAAGACCGCTGTCATCGAGTTTGCGG
>NZ_JAFFPU010000082.1 GCF_016919175.1 Leptospira ainlahdjerensis
GAGTCCGGGATCGTCCAAGAGACGGAAGGATTCAAGGCCGACCGCGATCTGTTCCATTCTTCCGGACAACATTTCCAAAACGAGAGAACTTTCTTTTTCCGTAATGTCTTCCGAATCCTTGGACAACTTGGAAAGATGTTTTTGAAGAATTTCGGTGATCTCGGAAAGGACATTGGCGAATGCTCCTCGATCCAGTTTCAAAGATTTTTTGATCCTCTGAGGGCTGTAAAAATTTAAAGGCACTTCTCCGGAAAGGGAATTGAAAAAAACGGTAAGGGCTTCGCCGGCTTTGGAAACTAGATTTTTCAGCTCGTTCGATCCGATTTCACCTGCGATTCCGGTGTTTTTGGAAGGAAGCCAGATTTGTTGTAAAAGTTTTTGAATTTCTTGGGAACGGATTTCCTGACGAAAGGACGAGCCGATAATGTCCGGAAAGTTATGCGCCTCGTCCAAGATCACTCTGCTGAACTCGGGAAGAATGTTAAAATCGCTCGCGATATGCGCCGCGAGGAGATGATGATTAACGATCAGAATATTACAACGTTTCCACTTTTCCCTTTCTAAAAAATAATAAGAATGGGAGAAGTTCGGGCAATTTCTTCCCAAACAGTTGTCGGCTTCTCTTGTGACCTTATTCCAAAAATCGTATGATGCGGTTCCAGTAAATTCCTGTTTTCTTCCGGACTCCGTATTTCGAATCCATTGATTGAAAGAATCCAGATGAGGAATCATCTCCGGGCCGAAGGTTCCATCGCGCATAACGTGATTCATCTTTCGTTTGCAGACGTAGTTCGAAGCTCCCATCGCGACTTCGGCTCTTAAATCCACTCCGAGAATTTTCGAAACCATCGGAATGTCCTTTAACAAAAGCTGTTGTTGCAAAGACTTTGTTTCCGTGGAGATGATCACGGGTTCTTCTCTTTCCATAGAATTCAAAGCAGCCGGAATCAAATAAGCGAGGGATTTTCCCACGCCCGTTCCCGCTTCCGCGATCAGATGTTTTCCCGAAAAGAGGGCCTCTTCGATTCTTTGGGAGAGCTGGATCTGCCCGGATCTAGGTTCGAAATCGTCCCAGATCGTGGAAAGTTTTTCAAAATACTCAGATGTTCGGTTCAATGGTTTCTGGTTCTAAAAAGTTTATAAATACAAAAAAGGGAAAGTCCCGTAACTAAAAGTAAGGAAAGGGACATGATCAGAGTTCCCTGTAGATTTAGACCGGTCATTTGTGCAAAAAGAATCATTCGGCTTTCAACCTCCTTTCCTTATAGATCAAAGCGTAGTGAACGAGAAGAACGATCAAACTAAAGACGATCAGAATTCCGAAAAACACGGAACGAGAAATCAGCGCTCCCATTCTCGCGATTTCCGCGGACGTTCCTTTTGCGATCGCCTTTGCAACCATCGCGTCCACGCTCATTCTTTCAAAATAGCTTGGAAGATTCTGAAACAAAAACGCGACAAAGACGACGAGGAGAAACGCGGGGGTGATGTATTGAATCACAAACCAGAAGAATTTCGGGAGTTCCAGATGAGAACCTTCGTTGCCGTCTTCGAGTCCTTTTTTCGCGCCGACTTTCCAACCGAATAAGAAAATTTGAATGCTCGCAAGAATAAAAATCAAAACTGTGCCAATCCAAAAGTCTGCGAGTTCCAAGGCCTGAAAGTTTTGGTTGAAGTAGAGAATCGGAAAACAAAGACTTCCGGTAAATACAAAGAGGATGATACTCGAAACCTGTCTTCGTAGGCCGAAGGATTCTTCTAAAAAAATGATTCCCGGTTGAAGCATCGTTACCGAAGAAGTGATGGCCGCCAGAAAAAGGACAAAGAACCAGATCGCACCGAAAAACTGGCCACCGGGCATCATCGAAAAAACGGACGGAAGCGCGATAAATCCCATTCCAAACGTTCCGAACTCGCTGATCGAGCCGCCTAAGAAGAGATAGGCGACCGGAATCGTGATCATCCCGCCGATCGCGACTTCCACGAATTCGTTCAAGGAAGCCGCGGAAAGAGAAGAGAGAACTACGTCGTTATCCCGTTTGAGGTAGCTTGAAAAAACGAGAGCGATTCCAAAACCCGCAGAAAGTGTAAAAAAGATCTGGCCCGCCGCCGCGATCCAAACCTCGGATCGGAGAAGCGCGGACCAATCCGGATTCCACATTCTTCCGAGACCTAAATCAATGTTGTCTAACGTGAGAACGCGGACCAAAATTAAGGCTGAGGAAGCCAACATAAGTGGGACCGCTATCTTAGCAAAGGATTCGATTCCTTTAGAAATTCCCCGATAAACGAGGGCGAAGTTCAAAGCGAAACAAGTGAGAGTCGCATAAAAAATTTTACCGGAAATTGCGTCTCCATTTTCTCTGGCGCCCGTCAAATTTAGGAAATAACTTCCGGCGGCTTTGATGATTTCCGGTTGAGGAGTTTGACCGTTTGTGTTAAATTGAATCTGTCCGGTTAAAAACTCGAAAGAGTAGGCGAGGCACCAAGCCTCAATAAAAACGTAATATACATAGATGAGAATGGGAACCGTAACACCGATGGCGCCTACGATTCTTAATGGAAAACCTGATAAAAAACTTTTAAAAAGAAAAGGTGCGCTGTGACCGGTTCTGCCCCCCATTCTTCCCATAATCCATTCGGTGATACAGACCGGGATTCCGACAAGGATGAAACTGATGATGTAAGGAACCATAAAAGCTCCTCCTCCGTTTGCAACCGCTTGACCTGGAAAACGAATGAAATTTCCGAGACCGATCGCGCCGCTCGCTACGGTAAGAATCAGTCCGGTTCTGGATTTCCAGCTTTCTTTTGGGGGTTCCTTGCTCATGTTCTGGTTCTTGCAAAACGTACGCCAAACCCCTCATTGTCAAAAGAAAAGCGGAGATTCCGGGAAAAAAGGGGACATAAGGAGGAAGGAAAGAAGTCACTCAATTTTAAGCTCTCGAAAAGGAAACTTGATAAATGTCAATATGGCAGAAAAAGTTGAAATTTCTAAAAAGAACTCAGTCTAAAATGAAAAGAAGTGTAGAAAGGCCAATGCAGATTTTAACCCTATTCGGAAGTTTCCTGACTTTTAAGAGCCAATGGTCGGAAATACGACGAATCACCGTGAAAAGTCGCGCGCCCCACCCTGATCTTGGGTGGAGGGGTGGGTGGTGGAAAACTTCCGGAGACTTTCCTCTATCACAGAATTCTACTTTTTGCAGCGCAAAGTTTTTCAGTCGGAGTTCCTACAAAAATCCTTCCGGGTTATTTTCGCAGAGTCCACTTCTTTACTTGTAGAAAAGGAATATCCATTAGGAAGAATTCAATGAAATTAGATAAGCTAACGACAAAACTGAACGAAGCCCTTAGGGACGCGCAGTCCTTGACAGAAAATTCCGGAAATCCGGAAATCAGCGAAGAACATATCCTGCGAGAAGTGATCGGCCAACCCGACGGCTTGGCTCCACTTTTGATTTCGAAGCTGGGTCTGAACCCGACCTCATTTTTAAAAAAGACGGAAGAATATCTGCAAAAGCTTCCCAAGGTAGGCGGCGCCCAGGCGGACGTAGGATTTTCCAGATCTGCGGTTGCGCTCTTAAAGGCCGCAGACGACCTAAGAAAAGAACTCAAAGATGAATATTTATCCACGGATCATATTCTTCTCGGGCTTATGAAGAATGGGACCGGACCGCTCAAAGAGGAATTTATTCGTCTTGGTTTAGAATATTCTAAATTACTCAAAATCACGTTGGAAAATCGAAAAGGAAAAACTATCATGGACGATTCACCGGAAAGTAAAACGGACGCTCTTGCGAAATATGCAAAAAATCTAAATGAGTTATCCAAACAAGGAAAACTCGATCCAGTTATCGGAAGGGATGAGGAAATCAGAAGAACCATCCAGGTTCTTTCCAGAAGAACCAAAAACAATCCGGTTCTCATCGGAGAACCCGGCGTAGGTAAGACAGCGATCGTGGAAGGTCTTGCAAACAAGATCGTACAAGGAGAGGTTCCGGAAGGAATTCTAAACAAAATCATCTATACCCTCGATCTCGGCTCGATGATCGCCGGCGCCAAATACCGGGGAGAATTCGAGGATCGCCTAAAGGCGCTTCTCGACGAAGTCAAGGCGAGTGACGGTGAAGTGATTCTTTTTATAGACGAGATTCATACTCTCGTGGGAGCCGGCGCGACCGAAGGAGCATTAGATGCTTCTAATATGTTAAAGCCGATGCTCGCAAGAGGGGAACTTCGTTGTATCGGCGCGACCACTCTTAAGGAATATCAGAAATACATAGAAAAGGATGCGGCCCTCGAAAGAAGATTCCAACCCGTGATGGTAAAAGAACCTTCCGTGGAAGAGACGGTAACGATTCTTAGAGGACTCAAAGGTCGTTACGAACTTCATCACGGAATTCGGATTACGGATTCGGCTTTGATCGCGGCGGCAAATCTTTCCAACCGTTATATCACGGATCGTTTTCTACCGGACAAAGCTGTCGATCTCATCGACGAAGCCTCCTCTAAGATGAGAATCGAGATCGATTCTATGCCGGAGGAATTGGATCGTGCGAGTAAACGAATTCAATCCCTCAAGATCGAAAGAGAGGCTCTGAAAAAGGAACAGGACACGGCTTCCAAAGATCGTCTAAAGAATTTAGAGAAGGAACTCTCGGAACAAGAACAGAACTTCCAGACTTTGAAAGCGAGATGGGATTTGGAAAAAACCAAAATTTCCCGTTTGAAACAGATCAAGGAAGAGATCGAAAAATACAAAAACCTCGAGGCCGAAGCCGAAAGAAGAGGGGAGATCAACCGAGTCGCAGAGATTCGTTACGGAAAACTCGTAGATCTTCAAAAAGAATTCGAAGTCGCAAACGAAGAATTAAAAAAACAGTCCGCGACCTCCAGACTTCTCAAGGAAGAAGTCTCGGAAGAGGATATCGCAAACATCGTATCTCGCTGGACCGGAATTCCCGTTTCCAAGATGTTACAAGGAGAAAGGGCAAAACTCCTTTTGATGGAGGACGCACTCAAGTCAAAAGTGATCGGGCAGGACCACGCGCTGAAACTCGTCTCCGAAGCGGTACAAAGGTCAAGAGCCGGAATCGCGGACCCAAATCGTCCGATCGGAACCTTTTTGTTTCTCGGGCCTACGGGAGTCGGAAAAACGGAAACCGCGAAGGCCCTCGCCGAATTCATGTTCGACGATCCGAATGCGATGCATCGTATCGACATGAGTGAATACATGGAAGCGCATTCCGTTGCCAGATTGATAGGCGCCCCTCCAGGTTACGTGGGTTACGACGAAGGCGGACAACTCACGGAAGCGGTTCGGAGAAGACCTTATTCCTTGATTCTTTTTGACGAGATCGAAAAGGCGAATCCCGACGTTTTCAATATTTTCTTACAGATCTTGGACGAAGGACGGTTGACCGATGGAAAGGGGCGTAACGTGGACTTTAAAAATACGCTCATCATTCTTACTTCCAATATCGGATCGGATATCTTAGGTTCGACCGAATACACATCGGAAGAGAAAGAAAGGCTCGTCGAACAAAGATTGAAAAAACAATTCAAACCGGAGTTCTTAAACCGACTCGATGAAGTGATTCTGTTTCATTCGATTACCGATTCGGTAATCCATAAGATCGCTGAGATCCAGTTGGAAATTCTCAAACAAAAGGCAAAAGAAAACGGACTTGTCGTCGAGTTTACAAAAGCCTTGAAGGACTACGTCTCCAAGGCTGGCTTTGATCCCGAATACGGCGCAAGACCGCTGAAGAGACTCATCCAAAGAGAAGTCGGGAATGCGCTCAGCCGTTACATTCTGGACGGAAAATTCTCCGAAGGACAAAAGGTAAGCATAGATTACAAAGACTCAAAGGTAAGCGTAATCTAATCTAAAAGAATCGGATCTTAAGTCGTTCTTCTTTCTCCGATTTCGGGAATGAGGGTCGGCTTAGGGTCTTCTTTTTTTAGAACCAAGTTTCTCAAATCCTTGGGAGAATATCCCGTAAAACGAATACAAGCCCTATGGAATGGAGAATACGAATTGAAACCGCATTCCAAACCGATATCGATGAGATTTTTATTAGTCTCTTCCAAGATCAATCGTTTCGCCTCTTCAACTCGGTTTTGATTGATAAAATCCGTAAAGCTTGTGTTCCGATACTGATTCAGATACAAGGACGCTTGGTGCACCGAAATTCCCAAATAAGCGGATAAATCCGGAAGTCGTAGCTCTTCGTCTAAAAACCTTTTTTCGTCTAGAAAAGATTTCAATCGGTCTTCGATACGAGCTAAATCGTTTTCCTTAAGCAATCCTTTGTTTTCTGAAGAGGAATCTGTCCTTTTTCGATTCGTTTTTTCCTGAATCAGCGCTACACTTTCTTTTCTTCTCTGGAGTCTTCTTTCGATCGAAAGGGAACTCATCGTCTTCTTATCCGTGATAACTGGAGCGTAGATTTCAAGTAAATGGAAGTAAACCAACAAAAGTCCCGGAATCACGTTGGAAAGCAAATGAAAACGCAGATCGTTTTTGAAGATGGCTATCATATCTAGTATCAAAGCGAAAGTCATAAAAAAGGCGATCACGGTTAGATGATAATAGATTTTTGGAAGTCTTCTCGTATGGATGGAACTTGTGATTTCGACAAAAGTATAGGCAGTGATCGTTATACTCACAAAATTTCCGGCGATGTTAAAGGTGATTTCGTCCCGAAAAATAAACGAAAGAACGAAGTTGATCGCAAACGTAAATAGAAGATTGATCCCGGCGTCGTTATTTCTAATTTCCAAGCCGATCGATTTTCGCATGAGAGATCGGCACATAAAACAGGAATAGATGATCAAACCAAAGAAGATAAGAGATAAATCGTAGTGGCTCCCGCTTTGAGCCTGTAGAAGATAAAAATCGCTTTCTCCGCCAATATAGAGAAAGAGACTGATACAGATAAACGTAATTCCATAGAATACGTTCATTCTATTTTTTTTAAAACGATATAATCTCAAGAGGCCGATCGAAAAACCAAGGTAAATCCCGATCAGATGAAGGTGGCTGATTATTTTATCAAATTCAAAAGTCATAATTCTCCGTAAAAGCTATCTTTTTAGATTTCGCTTACTCCCTGAAGTTTTCAAAATTTCTAATTTCATTCGGTCTTTTCAAACAATCCTAGGGTAATTTTGCTTTTATAAAAAAGGATTAAATGGCCTCTTCTTGTAAGTTGAGTCTCAATTCCTATTTTTTAATTTTAAACAACTACTCGTAAAGGAATCTAATTTTGCAATTAACTTGCTATAAACTAGAAAAGCTGATTTATAATTTAGTCTATAAAATCATTACAACTATAGATCGGCAAATTTGCTTACTTGTAATATTTTTATCGTTTTAACGGTTTTGATTCAAAAGTATCGAGGTTTGCGTTAGAGTGCTTTTGACATATTCGTGTCTTTGAAAAAGGAAATAATTATTTTCAAACATAGAATCCGAAGTGCCTCTTTTGGACTTTGCGGTCGGATCTTTCGCGATTCCGAATGGATTGGATTGAAAGCTTTGTATAACAATTCTGCTGGGATTTTTTGTATAGATATTTTTTCCTTTTTATAATCCAAGAAGAATTATCTATAAATCTGATTTATTCTGGCTTCCATGAGAGATTGTATTTTGAAGTGGGATCGGAAAAATTATAAACTCAATCCTTTTCGAATTCTTGGGATCTTGCTTTTTCTTTTTTTTACCTCTTGTTTGAAAGATTCGAGCCAGGATAATTTTAAATTTTTTTATCTGCCCACTTCGATTTCTAATATTTCCAATCCCTTCGGATCTGCCGGTGCTCCGATCTCCAATCCCAGCAATCTTACTTTTGGGGGAGGGAAGAGCCTTTTTAACGGAGTCTATTATGCTTCGGTGATGTCTTCAGGAGATTTTGGGGTCAATATCATCCTCAATCTTTCAAATGTGACGTCGGGGTCCGAACTGAAAGTTTGTCTGAATGATCCAGGGTGCTTTGGTGTGGGAACTCCTCTCTACAGCACGACTTTGTCCTCTTCGGTTTCAAACTTAGAACTGAATCTTCCGTTTCCGGAAGGATATCCGGTGAATATCGGAGGGAATTCTTTGCATGTCTCCCTGGTCAAGGATTCGCAGATTCTGAGTCAAAAATCGGTTTCCTTGATCTATGACAATTCCGCCCCAAGCCTTAGCTTTTCGATCTCGGGAGGAACTTATACTTCGGCTCAGAGTGTAAATGTGACCTGCACGGATGCGGTTTCAGGGTGTAAGGATTTGATTTATACGGTGGACGGCACAGATCCATCTCTTTCTCTTCTCTCGGATTTTGATCCATTGTCGATTCTTTTTGGCTCCGTTTTTCCGACATCTTCTCTTGGAATCGGAAATGGAACCACCACGGTCAAAGTTCTCGCGTCCGATCGAGCCGGTAATCTTGTTGGGCCGGTTTCGGCAACTTATACGATAAATCTTCCGCTGACTCCGGCTCCAACCTTAACCCTCAATTCAATTCAGAATGGAATTACGAATGCGGGGAGTGCGACTTCGATCAACTGGACTTCGGATTCATCAGGAAATTATTATATCGTCACGGCCACTACGGGTTGCACAAGTATTACTCCCGGGGTTACGATCACGTCGGGAGTTTTGGGGAGCGCCGGAACTCAGGACACGACGGTTCCTAACGCGAGTTTTTCCGAAGGGTTGAATTCTTTCAAACTTTGTCTATTGGATAGTTCCGGACAGGCGGGAAGTTTTAATTTCAGTGTTACCTTGGATACCTCGGCGCCAATTCTTTCTTCCACATCTCCGAATACCGGTGCTGTTGATATCGACGTTTTCAATCGGGAGCTCCTTCTTACATTTAATGAAATTATGCAACCCGGGACAACCGTTGAATTGCATCTCTTCGTAACCTACGGGAGTGGCGGGACCGTTACGACCACGGAGTTGACGCTTCCTTCAAGTCTTATCGTCCAATGGATCTCTGGAACCGTAGTGAAGATCGATCTCGATTCGATTCTTCCGGAATTTACATCGATTCAGGTGAAGTTGTCGGCTTCTCATTTTAAAGACCTTGCCGGGAATTCTCTTGTCGGAGACGGGACCGGACATTTCTACATAAACTATTCAACGGGTGGAATGGTTTCTTTGAGAAACATCATCGATTCGAATCAACCGGGTTGTTTTGATGCAAGCGGAGGCGTGGTCCTTTGCACAGGAACGGGACAAGACGGCGCCTTCAGCGGGACGCCTGCTTTACAATCGATTTCGGCTCCTACCTTTTTGGGTGGATATACGGACGATCCTGTTAGCATAGATTTTACGAGCGGTTTAACCTGGAGAACTTGTGTGCAAGGAATGGAATGGAACGGGAGCACTTGTGCGGGAACGCCGACCGAAGTCAATTGGACCAACGCCTTATCTAGTTGTAATTCACTCAATGAAAGAAATACAAATTTAGGTTATGCCGGTTTGAAGGCTTGGAGACTTGCGACCCTTGACGACTTTCATTCTTTGATTACATTTCCCTCGTCAACTTCCGGTTATACGTTTATCGCTCCGGCGAGTTTTCCGAATTTTCCGAGCAACGCTTCCAATCAAAGGTTTTGGAGCGCGACTACGATTCGGACGAATACGGGGAACGCTTATGTGATTCGAAATTTCGGCGCGAGAATTTTTACTTACAATAAAAATAATTCGAACGATGGATATTCCTATTACGCATTTTGTGTAAATGGAAATCCCTGAAGGAGAAAAATAAAAAAATGAGAGCGAAAGTATTTTTGTTATCCATCTTCTTATCCACTCCGTTCTTGTTGATCGCTTATACGGGGCCGTTTACGGATGTGGGAAATGGAACAATTTTGGATCAGAAGAGCGGTTTGGTTTGGCAGAAATGTGCTTCTGGTCAGGGAAGTATAGGCGATTCTTATTCGGATTGTACGATCGGAGCGGCAGTCAGCTTGGATTGGATCAGTGCCTTGGCTTATTGCAATTCTCTAAATTTAGGAGGAGGTGCCGGCTGGAGGTTGCCCTCCGTAAAAGAGCTCGTTTCTCTTGTGGACTACTCTAAAGCGACTTCTCCATTTATAAATCAGGTCTTCTTCCCGAATGCCTCGAGTAATTATTGGGCTTCTACCACTCATCCATCCGGAAGCTATAAATTTCAAGCTTATCAAGTTCTTTTTGCCAACGGAACTTACGATACCTTTGATAAAACAACGGCCTTAGCGCGGGTACGTTGTGTTCGCTGAAAGAATCCGTACACAAAAAAGGGAAGCGAATGCTTCCCTTTCTCTTTAGGAATTTAACCCTTTTTTAATATTCAACTTTTTGCAGGAAGAGTTCTTCTTTTTTCATTTTCAGAGCTTTGGAAGCAAGGTTTTTAAAATCTTCAGGCGGTTCCAAAAGTCCGAGTTCCACTTTCGAAAGAAAAGGGGTGGAAACTTTTAGTTTTTTTGCCATATCGTATTGTTTGATTCCCAATTCTCTGCGTTTTGCCCAGAGACGATTGGTGAGCCCTTCGGTAAATTCAGGATATACATCCTCTACGACTTGCTCGTTAAACAATTTATCAAGAGTGGTTTTCAAATATTTTGCACAGGAAATTTTAAACTTTTCTGTAGGATCCTGGCTTCCTGTTTCGATTTTAGAAAGGTAGCTAGGAGAAACCCCAAGCGCTCTTGCCATATCGTATTGTTTTATACCTCGTTTTTTCCGAAGCATGTAGATGTGGTTTTTCATTCAATTCCCCTCTCAAAGAACCAACCTAATTTTCTAAGACAAAAATTCAAGAAAAAATTTCCAACACTCTTGCCACAGGAATTGTGAATCTGTGTTAATTAAGCCAAAAAGATTACTGTAACTAACTATAATTCAGGAGTAAGATACAGGATTCTGTGGTAATATCGGAAATAATTAATTTCCAATACTTGCTTTTGGAAACGTGTTTTAACAGATTATGGAATTATGATTTAGGAATTCGATATTGTAAAAGATTCTTTTTTGAGTGGAAGCAAAAGGGAGAGTTTAGAATCGGGAAAAATCCCGGTGAAAACACCGGGATACAAATTATTATTTTTAGATTTGTCCCGCTTTTAGACTTTCAGAGGCAATTTTGAATTCATTCTCCGATTTCAATTTGGAGAGATAGTCTTGGAAGACGGATTGTTTTTTGGATTCCACGAGTTCTTGTTTGATTCGATCTCTTACCTTTCCAAAATCTTCCGGAAGCCTTTCGTTCGGATTGGTTGGAGAAGGTTTGGAATAAGCGTAGAGTTTTCCAGCTTCATAGGTATCTCTGATTTCCTTTTCCGTCACGTCGATATTTGCATCCGTGGAACGGTTGCGAATCAACATAAAAAGCACCGATCTTCCGAGCAAAGGAAGTGTTTTTTTAAATTCTTTTGTATCCTTCAGGGCTTGCACTTCTTTCGACTCCGCTGAGATTCGAATCGGAAGGTAGATCTGAGTGTAAAAAGAAAGTTGGTCGTTTTTTTCTTCTTCCGGATTTGTTTTTCGTTTTTGAAGAATCGGCGCGATCTTATTGAATTCCACAAGGAGATCTTTGAAAAGAAATTTATTTCCTGTTTTGTCTTCGAAAAGGACCGTTTCAGGCTTTAATCCTTTGATAAATTCAGGAGTTAAGTCCACGATTTTAAGTCCGCTCTGGACGCGAAGTCCGTCCATTTCCTTTTTCCAGGCTTCTTTGAGAAAACGGTTTCCGTAGTGTTCGGCCGTTTGATTTGCTTTTTCGTTCACTGCCAATTCAGAGTAGAAAGCGGCTTCTCTTTTTTCCTCTTCGGTAATCCCTTCTTTGCTTACGTACTTCGTTGCGAGAGATTTGAGTTTGTCCAATTCGTTTTGAAAGAATTTATCGATTTTTTTCGGATAGATTTTTTCAATTCTTTCCACTCGGAGAATATAATAATTTCCTTGTGCTTCTTTGAGGATAAAGGTCCCCTTTTTATCGGAAGCTTCTTTCAAGATTGCGGTAAAAGGATCGTCTCCGCAGTTGATACAATGCGGTTCGAGTCTTCCTCCGACGGCCTTTCTCTGAACTTCGTGCGTATTCTTAGCGATGAATGCCGCGATCTCCTTATCGGATTTTATCGCTGAAATTTCTTGAAGAATGGAGTTGGCTTTCACCGCCGCGTCGGGCGCCGCTTTGATAAAAAGAATTCTTCCAAACGCCAACTCGAGCATTCCGGATGTCATTAGTTTTTCGGAGAATTGTTTTCTGTAGTCGTTAAAAAGAATCTGAGGCTCGACAAATCCCATAATTCTCGCGTATTCGTCTTTTGTGACCACGTTAGAAGTGTTGTTTTGGATTTCGGCGATTTTCTGAATTCCGAGTTCTTCTATGATTTTGGCTTGGGTCGCGATCGACGCGTTATTCGCATCGGGTTCGACGCCGCGGAGTTTATAATACGCTCTCAATTCCTCTCTGGTTACGGTACCATTTTTAAAAGAGGCGAGAACATCGGAGTCCCTGCTGCAATTGGCTGCGGAGAGTACGATCAGGGTAAGGATGGTTAGAGATAGGGTCTTTTTTTTCATGAAGTTGTGTCTTGAATCTTAGTATTTGTGAATTGTTTTACGGGTTGTTGAGGGTTGTCGATCCGGGATTTCCACGGAAATTTCCCGGGTCAGGTTCTTTTCTCGGGAGCTGTATAAATTTTTCATTTCAGCGGGTGATTTTCCGGAGTTCTTTACCAGGCCTGTTTTGCCGAGTTCTTCCTTTATCTTTAAAGAAAGAATCTCGTTTTTTCCGGATTCTAAATTTGCCATTTCTTTTTGAATGGAGTCCTTTAAAATTCCGGAATAGTCTCGGTCTGAGGAAATTCTCTCCTGAATTTTTCCCAATTCAAGTATGTCTCGGTCAACTTCTTCAATCTTACGAAAAAGATGTGCAACCTTAACCTTCATACTTCAATCCCATCGTTGATCTTTTTTGATTCTACGTCGGTTTGCAAGAATGAAAATACGAGAAAATACGAAAAATTCAAGATTCCTTGCGAAGGATGAACGAGCAAAATTGTGAGAATCAAAATAAGGAATAGAACGGTCTTTCCTCCCGATTCTCCGGAACGGAAGTAGAGGAAGCTCAGGACTAAACCGAGAATCCCCGCTTTGAGAACGTAGAAGAAGCCGAGTGGAATCCAGAATGGAAAGTCTCCTTGATCCCAGATTCTAAAACCTGCTATGAGAAGAAGTGAGAACGGAAGAATTTGTTTTCTGAGAATTCGAACCGATTCATTTTCTCGGAAGAGATTGCCGGGTTCTTCCTTTCTTTTGGGTCTTCTTTCTTCTTTGAGAGAGAGAATTCCTGCGCAATGAATGCAGATTAAGTCCAAAATGTCCCCGGGTGTCGATCCGTCTAAGCCGGAGATTGTGAGAAGGATCAGAGTAAGAATCCCCGAGAATTCCAAATTCTGGGGACCACCCGAGATTCCTTTTTTTCGATAAAAAAGGATCGCTAGCCCCAAAACAAAAGCGCCCGGGGAAAGGAAAGAATAAGATCTCAAAACCAGAAATAGAATTGCTAAGAGGTGAAAAACCATTTGTCGTAGGGGGGAAATGCTTATAGACTGTCTTTCCGAGCCACTATGATTCTGAACGAAATCATCATTTCTACGGAGAAAATCGACAACGTTCAGGTTATGAAGCTCCAAGGTTCCATCAACTCATTTACTGAAAAAAAGTTCCGAGATCAACTTTCCAATTCGATCCGGACCGGACCTGTGATTCTCGATTTGGAAGAGGTGAGTTTGATCTCTTCTCGCGGAATCCAATCTCTGAAAGAAATGAATCAGTTGAGTTTTACTTCCCGGAATAAATTGGTTCTGATCCATCCGACCGATTCCGTAAAGAATGCGATCAAGATGGCGGCTCTCAACGGTCTTTTTCTGATCGCTCCCGACGAAGAATCAGCCTTAAAAATGACGATGAAAAAATAGGTAGGAAACAAGTGACAAATTCGGTTCGATTCAACTATGCGCGTAAACTCTGGCATCTCCTCGGATTGATTGTTCCTGTTTGTTATTATCAGGACGTATTTCAGGGAGCATTCGGTCTTTTGAACGCAACTCGCGCGGTGATTTCGGTAACTCTTGTTGTTTGTCTGGGAATCATTCTTTTGCTCGAATTTCTCCGATTTCGTTTTCCCGGTTTTCAAAAATTCTTTCTCTCCGTTGCGGGAGTTTTGATGAAAGAAGAAGAGAAAACAAGGCTCAACGGGACTCTTCCATACTTTCTTTCTTGCGCGTTTGTCGTTTTTCTTTTTCCTCCCGAGATTTCGATCCTTTCCATGCTTTTTCTTGTTATCGGAGATCCGACTGCGGCTTGGGTCGGGACGTTTTACGGAAGGAGAAGATTTTCCAACGGGAAATCCGTGGAAGGAATTTTGGCATTTATCTTTGCCTGCGCGATAGTAGGTTTCCTTTTTATGTTTATTTCCGATACTTACGGAAAACAAAACTTTTTAAAAGCTGAAGGTTTCGTATTTTATAATAACATTCTATTCTTAATTCCCGCAATTTTGATTTCCGCAGTTACGGAACTCTATTGTGGTACGTATTGGAACGGACTGATCGATGATAACCTTTTGATCCCGACGGTTTCGGCAGTTGTCTTGGGATTGACCGCTTGGCTGGTTTTGGGTGTGGAGCCATCTACGATTTTTTTAAATCCTGCGGAATTGTTTTTGAGGCTCTGAGGAAGCAGGGTAATTTAGTCGGAACTCCTACGCTCCTCCGTAAAAGTCGCGGGCCCCACCCTGATCTTGGGTGGAGGGGAGCGGTGGCGGGAAAAAAACCGGTGGACTTTGCTATATCAGAGAATTCTAATTTTGCAAGAAGAAAAACCTGTGTAGGAACTACGACAAAATTCCGCTTCTCGGACACTTTTGTCGGAACTCCGACAGTCCTCCGTAAAAGTCGCGGGCCCCACCCTGATCTTGGGTGGAGGGGAGCGGTGGCGGGAAAAACCCCGTGGGCTTTGCTATATCACAGAATTCTAATTTTGCAAGGACAAACCCCCATGTGGGAACTCCTGCAAAATTCCTTTCACGTAGGACGAATCTCTTTGCAATCCCTCTCAACATGCGGGTGAAAGGTAATACTTTCAAGGGAATGAGGTTCGGACAAAACGAATCTCACCGGACTACAAAAAGTGAGGGACAAAAAGATCCGGACTTGGTTTTGCAAAGAGGGATCTCCTTTCTGCATTTCTTTTTTTGCTTCCGGAATCATCTTCGAGTTTGGAAAGAACGTCCTCCAATCCAGGGGAAAACGGATTCTTACAATGAAAAAAACTCAAAACAAAACAATCCTGGGAGGTGCGGAAGGTGTAGACAAAACGGCGAAAGGAAGATTCGATTTTTTGAGTTTGATTTTGAAAACATCCCGAGAACCCGACGGGAAGGTTTTTGAATCGCTTCCATGACAAATGTCAGTTTATAATTTTGAAATAACGGTTTGTTTTCGTGTCCGGTTTATCCTTTGTGGAATAGAATGGATTTGATTTGTTTTCGAGTTTGAAAAGGTGTGTGATTCATTGAAATGAACAAAGCATTGGTTTTTGTAAAATTGATTTGGTCTTCTCGCTGGGGAAGAATGACCTCGATCGGGGTTTTGACCATAATTCTCGGTTTGGGATCCTTTCTCGTATTTCGAGAAAAAAGAACGGAGGTATCCCCTCAAATAGGTCCGATCGTAGAACTTGTCTATTCTTTAGGAACGGTTAAATCGGATCGAGTCTATCACCTCAAACTCGGAGTTACATCTTCGATTCGAAAGATCTTCGTAAAGGAAGGAGAAGTTGTTCGGGAAGGACAGGAACTCTTGGTTTCGGATTCCGGAACCGGTTTTCGCGCGCCTTTTTCCGGCACTATAACTTCGATTCCGTTTCAAGAGGGGGAAGTTGTGATGCCTGGGGCTCCGGTTCTTACGATGATGGATTTAAAAAAAACTTATATTCTTTTGTCCTTGGATCAGGATTCGGTTTTGAGAATTCGTCCGGGTCAAAGAGCCGAGTTGAGTTTTGAAACGATTCGAGGGAATAAGGTTTTCGGAAAAGTCGAAAGGGTCTACCCGTCCGACGGACAATTTTACGTTAGAGTAAGCGTGGATTCTATGCCGGAAGGTACACTTCCGGAAATGACCGCAGACGTAGCCGTCGAAGTCGCCAGAAAAGAAAATGCCCTTTTGATTCCGGTGAAGGCGGTTGAAAAAGGAAAGATTCGCGTTAGACGAAACGGGAAAGTTTTCTACGTGGAAGCCAAGGTCGGCGCGGTCGACGGAGAATGGTGCGAAGTATTGGAGAATTCCGTCTTGGAAAGCGACACCGTTTTTTTAAACGGGGGACGTTAGTCCACTCCCATGTTTTTTTTAGCAATCAGACAACTGATCAGTAGACCGCAGCAGACGTTCCTTACGTTTTTGGGAATTCTTTTGGGAACGGCGGGTTATGTAGTCTTTTCCGGAATGATGCTCGGTTTTCAAGAATACATCACGGATCAACTCGTCAACAACGACGCTCAGATTCGGATTTCTCCCCGCGACGAGGTTCTAAAAGAAGAAAGTTTTAGAGGAGTTTTTTTCGATGGAAACTTCGTACGTTGGATCAAACCTCCCTCCGGTAAAACCGATTCGACACAGTTGACGAACGTAAAGGGTTGGTTTTTGAAATTGGATCAGGATGAAAGAGTCGAGGCCTACGCTCCGCAGCTCAATCGTCAGTTGATTTTCAAATTCGGAAAACAGACCCTTCCCGGAAAGTTGCAAGGGATCGATCCCGTAAGACAGATGAGAGTGACCACGATCGGAAAATACGTGGAGAAGGGAAATCTGAGAGACCTTGACCGAGGAGGAGATATCATCTTTGCGGGAGCAGGACTTTTAGAGCGTCTCGGAGCGGAAGCGGGTGATATCGTTCAAGTGGTTTCGCCTAACGGTACTATATCAAACGTAAAAGTCGGCGGGATTGTAAGAGTGGGAAACCGGATGATCGACGAAGTTTCGGTCTATGCCTCGCTCCGTACCGTACAAAGGATCACACAGGCGAACGGAATCGTTTCCGAAATTGCGATCCGTTTGAAGGACGTTTCCAAGGCCGCGGACGTCGCGACCGAGTGGTCTTTTTTTACAAGAGACAAGGTTCAGAGTTGGGATCAGGCGTATGAAAGTATTCTTTCAGTATTCAAAACTCAGAATATAGTTCGAGATACCACGACGTTCACGATCATTCTGGTAGTCGCGTTCGGTATCTACAACGTCCTAAACATGGTGGTGAACCACAAAAAGAAGGAGATCGCGATTTTGAGATCGGTGGGCTTTGACGAAGGAGATACGATTCGATTGTTTATCATCCAAGGTCTTCTCTTGGGTTTGATAGGGGCGATTTTCGGATTGATGATCGGGGCCTTAGCCTGCTATTCTCTGGACGGATATCCTTTGGGTGGGGCGAACCAAAAAGGTCCGATGATCAACGTGATGAAAATCTCCTGGAATTATACGATCTATATAAACGCGTTTCTCCTTTCCGTTGTAACAAGCGGGATTGCGGCTTATATACCGGCTCGTTCCGCTTCCAAGTTGTCTCCGGTGGAAATCATTCGAGGTAGCACGTGAATTCAAAACAACATTTAAAAACGAATCCTTCAGACGAAATAAATTCGAAAGAATCTTATGCTTTGACCTGCGAGTCTCTCGTAAAATCCTTTGGAGAACCGCCGACGCAAGTGGTCAGAGGAGTTTCGTTTCAACTCAAAAAGGGAGAATTCGTTTCCCTTACGGGGAGATCCGGTTCCGGTAAATCGACGCTTTTGTATATGCTGAGCGGATTGGATCGGCCCAGTTCCGGAAAAGTATTTTTAGACGGAAGGGATCTGTTCGAACTCGAGAGTAAAGAGACTCACTCGTTTCGAAATCAACACATCGGGTTTGTATTTCAGTTTCACTATCTTCTTCCGGAACTTACTGCGATCGAAAATATTCTTATGCCCGCGAGAAAAACAGGAGCGGAAGGGACCAAAAAAGAATATGCGAGAAATCTGTTGAATCAATTCGATTTGGAGCACTGTAGGGATAAGTATCCTTCTCAGATGTCCGGAGGAGAACAACAGAGAGCGGCGATCGCAAGGGCCCTCATTATGAATCCCACTTTTATCTTCGCCGACGAACCGACGGGGAACTTGGATACGGCAAACGGAGATAAGGCGATGGAAATTCTAAAACATACCAATGGAAAAAACGGAACAACGGTTCTGTATGTGACCCACGATCCGGAATACGCGGCTTTGGCGGATCGAAGGATTCACATGGTGGATGGAAGTATAGAAACCGATCGTTCTCAAAACCACAAACGGGAAAAGAGCCTGAGTTGAGGTTGAAAACGATCTTTGAGTTCCGCTCGGATCAGAGTTGAATGTGGCGTTTTTCGTAGTATTTTTTTGCCGCCGCGATGATTTCAGGATCGGTGCTTTGGTCCATAACGATTTCTGCAAGTACCATTTTGGCGATTGCGGGATGTTGTTTTTCCAAGAAGGTAAGGAAATGGGTCTTGGCGAGTCCGGGGCCTGAAATCAACAAATCTTCGTTTGGGGAAAGTTTTGACGCAACGTCCTCAAAAAAATGTTTGAGATCCTCGTTCTGAATCAAATTGAAACGATCCGGGTGATGATCGTGATGTTCCGGTTTTCCTTTGTGGTGAATGATCTGAGCGTCCACCGTGTCCTTGCTCAAAACAAACTTCTTCGCGACGGATTGATCGATCCAGAGAATACAATGAGGCATAGTCTATCCTTATCCTTACTGATGCAGCAAGTCCGCATCGGATTTCTCTATGAGAATGGAAAAATAAATACTTTCAAGTTGTATTCGATCCATTCTAAAAAATGTGAATTACTTACGGGATTTAATTCTGTTTTTTAGATCTGTTTTTTGTTAACCGGAAAAAAAAGATTCTGTTTCCGTCGTTTATATAGGGAAATCAGGAGATGGTCTTTGACTTTCAGAATCAAAATGGGAGTATAGAAGGAAGATTGAGAAGATTTTTATCGAATAAAAACGATAAGAAATTCAAAAAAATAGAATATAATAAAAATATAAACGCAGTTATTTCGGGTAGGGGCCAAGAATATCGGTTCTTGCAGAAGCGAATAAAATAATTATTGCAATTGTTGGCAAAAGGACATCTGAATGGATAAAAGACGATGTTTTCCCTTCTTTGAATCCTTGGAGATTTTGTCAGCATTCGCGAATGATCTTCTGTTTCAATCGTTTCCTTTAAAAGTATAAAACCTTATAAAAATGGGGATGAAGCGTCGTAAGGAAGTTAAGTCTTATGAATGCGGACCCGGACGAAAAGAAAACAATTCTCCTCGTAGAGGATGAGCCCATCATCGGTATGACCGAAGCCATGCAGCTGAGAAATCACGGCTATAACGTGATCAACGCCATGAGCGGAATCAAAGCTTTCGAAATTTTAGGCGATAGACAAACAGAGGTCGATATCGTTCTGATGGACATCGATCTTGGACGCGGTATCGACGGAACCGAGGTCGCTTCGGAAATTCTAAAAGAACACGATATTCCCCTTTTGTTTCTTTCTAGCCATGTGGAACCCGAGATCATTCAAAAAACGGAGAACATCACTTCGTACGGATACGTCGTCAAAAGTAACGATATTACGATTTTAGCCGCTTCTATCAAGATGGCGTTTCGGCTTCACGATTCTTATATGGATGTAAAGTTCCAAAAACGGGAAGTGGATTCTAAAAAATTAGAGTTGGAGTTGATGGAAAAACGATATCGTCGTTTGTTTGAATCGGCAAAAGATGGTATTCTTATTTTGGATGCCGAAACCGGAATGATCGTGGACGTAAATCCGTTTCTTGTGGAGATGTTAGGTTATTCCAAAGAACAGTTTTTAAAAAAGAAAATCTGGGATATCAACGCTTTTAAATACATCGATTACTCCAAACAACTTTTTAAGGAATTACAGGAAAAAGAATACGTTCGTTACACGAACCTGCCTTTGGAGACAATCGACGGTGTTCTGATCCAAGTCGAGTTCGTAAGTAACGTCTATCTCGTCGACGGTGAAAAAGTGATTCAGTGTAATATTCGCGATATAACCGATCGGAATCGACATGAAAGAAGTCTTACAAAAGATATTCAGGAAAAGGAAGCTCTTTTAAAGGAGCTTCAGCATCGAACCAAAAACAGCTTTCAGATGATCACAAGTCTGATGCATCTGAGGGCAAATTCTTCGGATAATAAAGATACCAAGATAGTATTGGAAGAATTATCTCTTCGGGTCCAGTCGATATCGGATCTCTATTCTTTGTTATACGAAACCGATTCTTTTAATTTGGTCCAGATACGGGAATACTGTAATCGTGTGATCGATTCGATGCTTCAGTTGTCCGATTCCGTAACCATTCATAAGAATATCGAAGAGTCAATGATGACCGCAAAGGACGCGGCGACGATCGGAATGATTCTTATCGAACTCGTATCCAACTCGATCAAATACGCGTTCCCGAATCAAAAGAAGGGAAACGTTTCGGTCGTATTGAGAAAGGATAATTCCAATATGATTCTGATTGTGAAGGACGACGGCATCGGATTTGAAAAAGAACCGAATGTGATGAACGCCAAAACTCTCGGTTTGAAACTCGTAAACCTGATGGTCACTCAACTCTGCGGTCAAATCCTATTCGATACTTCCAACGGGACTCAAGTAACGATCGAGTTTCCGGCCGCGCTTTAGAACATTCCATAGAATTCTAAAATGATCATAATAAACTCTCGTGGATCGAGGGTTTTTACGTTTAAATATTGGAATCTCTTATTGTGATCGACAAGGTCGATTTTTTGGGAAAAAATAAGAGCTTCCATCAGTCAATGTTTCGAATTTCGGCATTTGTGATTCTATGGGAAGTTATCTCTGATACCGTTTTCCGAGTGATTCCAAATTTGACATAAATCACAAATTTCCTGCCGTCCAGTTCCCGCTTCAGTGGATTCTATTTTTGATCGTGTGTTCGTTTTGGGATTCGTCTCTCTTTATGGAAACATTTTTCAATTAGAAATTTATAAAATAATAAAATGAAAAATTGTTTATGAAGAATTTGGACCTGAGCCCCGATCGGAAGGTTGATTGAAGGAATCGTGATCCAAGGAGATGCGCGTATGGAAAAGAGTTTTGAGGTTTCGAACTTAAATCGAATCGCTTTTATCGGAAACTATTTGCCGAGGCAATGTGGAATCGCAACGTTTACAACCGATCTTTGTGAGTCGATCGCCGCGGCATTCCCCGAAAAAACGTATATAGCAATTCCAGTAAACGACGTTGAGGGAGGCTACACTTATCCGTCCAGAGTCCGTTTTGAACTTACGGAAAAAGACATCGAATCATACCGCAGAGCAGCCGATTTTTTAAACGTAAATAACGTTGATTTGGTTTGTCTTCAATTTGAATACGGCATCTTCGGCGGAAGATCGGGAAGCCATATTCTTGCGCTTTTACATGAACTGAGAATGCCGGTTGTTACCACACTCCACACGATTCTTTCTGACCCGGGGCCGGATCAAAGAAGGGTATTAAAACAAGTAGCGGCTTTATCCGATCGATTGGTCGTGATGAGCGAACGAGGAGCAAAGTTTTTAGAAAAGGTTTACGGGGTTCAACCGAGTAAGATTGATTTGATACCGCATGGAATTCCGGACGTGCCGTTTGTTGATCCGAGTTTTCACAAAGATCTTTTCGGAGTGGAAGGCAAAACTGTTCTTCTTACTTTCGGGCTTCTTTCTCCGAACAAAGGAATCGAACACGTCATTTCGGCCTTACCGGCCGTGTTGGAAAAATATCCGAACGTTGTCTATATCGTTTTGGGGGCGACACATCCGCACGTTATCCGAAACGACGGAGAAACTTATAGGTTGTCTCTTCAGTGGTTGGCTCACGAAAAAAAGGTGGAGGGGAGCGTGATCTTCTACAATCGATTTGTAAGTTTGGAAGAACTCAACGAGTTCATCGGAGCCACCGACATCTATATAACTCCTTATCTTGATCCGGCGCAGATAACGTCGGGAACGTTGGCTTATACGATCGGCGCGGGAAAGGCGGTTATATCCACTCCGTATTGGTATGCACTGGAAATGCTGGCCGGTGAAAGGGGAGTCATCGTTCCGTTTCGGGATACAAACGCGATTGCAGAACAGGTGCTTGCACTGTTGGCGGACGATACGAAACGGCACGCTATGAGAAAGAAGGCTTATATTTACGGAAGGTCCATGATCTGGTCGAAAGTGGCTAGAAAGTATATGCAAAGTTTTGAACGTGCCAGGGCGGAGCGTAGACACTACACACCTTCGGGTTTGATGATTAAACCGTTGGATCGTAGGCCGAGCGATCTGCCTCCACTAAAATTGGATCATCTTAGACACATGACGGACGACACGGGAATGCTTCAACACGCCTTTTTTACGATACCGAATTATGAGGAAGGGTATACGACCGACGACAACGCAAGAGCTTTGATGGTGAGTACGTTTATGCAAGAGCTCGGAAACGGAGAAGTTTTCGAACTTACGTTTCGTTATTTGGCGTTCGTATGGTATGCGTACAATGTGAAGACCGGAAGATTTCGAAACTTTATGGACTATCAAAGAAACTGGCTTGAAGAGAACGGCTCCGATGATAGTCACGGCCGCGCGTTATGGGCTTTGGGCACCGTTTTGGGAAGAGCTATGGCGCCGCAACTTCCCACTATCGCGGGGAGATTATTTGAACAAGCATTGCCTGCGATCCTAACGACATCAAGTCCGAGAGCCTGGGCCTTTGCTCTGATAGGAATCCACGAATATCTTCAAAGATTTGCGGGAGATAGGATGGCAAATCAGGTAAAGGAGGAATTGGCCGGGAGATTGCGGACTTTGTATCGAATGAACGATTCCGAAAACTGGCATTGGTTTGAGGAAGGCTTGAGTTATTGTAACGCTGTCTTACCGCACGCAATGTTACTATCCGGAAGATCGATGCAGAATCCCGAAATGACTCAAATCGGAATCGAATCTCTCGTTTGGCTTTCCGACTTACAACGCGCAGACGGAGGATATTTTGTGCCAATAGGCTCCAACGGATTTTATAAGAAGGGCGGAAAACGGGCGAGGTTTGATCAACAACCGGTCGAGGCACAGGCGACCGTATCGGCGTGTTTAGAAGCCTATCGAAGTACAAAGGATCTACGATGGCGCAAGGAGGCGAGGCGCGCTTTTGAGTGGTTTTTGGGAAGGAACGATCTGAATTCATCCGTTTACGATCCGACTACGGGAGGATGTAGAGACGGAATTCATCCGGACAGAGTGAACGAAAATCAAGGTGCGGAATCCACGCTTTCTTTTCTGCATAGCTTGTTCGAACTGCAGTTGGCGGAAAGTGAATTAGAGAACGAAGAAATAGGAACAAAATGAAATTAGAATATCCTGAATTATTCCGAAGGCACAAAACGAATCCGATCTTAACCGCGGCAGATTGGCCGTATCCGGTTCATAGCGTATTCAATCCGGGGGCGACTCTGTTGAAGGATGGGACGACGCTCTTACTCTGCAGAGTTGAGGATAGAACCGGAAAATCACATCTCTGTGCCGCGAGATCCGTGAACGGAGTCGATGGATGGAAGATTGACGCGCATCCGACTATGCCCTCGGAACCGGACCGATTTCCGGAGGAACTTTGGGGAATCGAAGATCCACGGATAACGTATATTCCGGAGATGGGAAAGTATGCGGTGGTATATACTGCGTATTCCAAGGAAGGCCCGGGGGTCGCGCTTGCGTTCACGGAAGACTTCTTGGAATATGAACGTTACGGAATGATCATGCATCCTCAAGATAAGGATGCGACTTTGTTGCCGCATAAAATCGGAGATCACTGGGCTTTGATACATCGACCTGCGGGACAAAACGGATCTCATATATGGATATCCTATTCTTCCGATCTGAGGCATTGGGGAGAACACAAGATGATGATGGAAGCGACATTGGGAGGTTGGTGGGACGCAAACAAGATCGGTCTATCACCGCCGCCGATTGAAACAAACGAAGGTTGGTTGATGATCTATCACGGAGTCCGACAGAATGCGTCAGGTGCGCTTTATAGAATCGGACTCGCGTTATTCGATCTGAACACGCCTGAACTGTGTTTGAAAAGAGGACAAGAATGGATTTTTGGCCCCGAAGAACCGTACGAACTTATTGGCGATGTGAATAACGTAGTATTCCCCTGCGGAATTACACTATTGCCGGACGGAGATACGATTCATCTCTACTATGGAGCGGCGGATAAGACCATCGCGCTTGCAAAGGGAAGTTTGAGCGAACTTCTTCGATGGTTGCAAAAACAATAGAAATCGATTTCGGGCGTGCCCCTTTCCCATTCTAAAAATTCAGACATGAGGAGAAATGGACTCGAAAAAACGAATGGGAAAGGGTCGCGTCCCTCCAGGCTCGGGCGTTCGCCCTCGTCCTCTCGAGAGGACGCTTCGCGCCTTCCGGACCGCTCACGCAAAAAGAAACTTTAAACAAAGAATGTTTTTTCTCCGTATAGAAATGGAGAACGACCTGAGTTGATAAACGGACTGGAAGCGATTTAATTTTTGAGACACTACATTATAAGTAAGTTCTTTCTTGGAATTCATTCGAATAAAAATCGATTGAAATAAATTATTTTGGAGGGATACTTCTGCGGAAAATTGCGGATTGATATCGATCCAAAGAGGAACAAAACGAAGTTCCTAACAAAAGAAAGAGAATAGAAAGTTAGAGGAGAATGGAAAAGAATGCGAGTGTTTCCCATAAATTTACTGATTCGAACGTTGGCGATTACCTCATTGTTTTGGATCGCATCGTATCCGAACGCGCAAGGACTGGATTTGCAGAACTTGGTCAGTGGAGCGGATTATCCCGTCGAGAACGTGGACTACTTTTTACAGAATGTGGGAACTGCTACGCTCGGTTCGGATCAAAACGGATGTCATTCACAAGGAATTAAGTTCGATGGAAACTTCTTTTACACTTCTTGTATGGATACAAACGGAAACGATACTGCATATCTATTCGTTCACGACAAGTATGGAAGACTGGTAAAAAAATTCAATGCAGGTTCTTCTTACGATCATCCGAGCGGAATATTTTACTACAAAGGATGGGCTTACGTCGGATTTACGAGCAACGGGATCGACATGAAATCCCAATTGTATCGTTTTAACGGAGCCGGAACGGTTCAGAATCAGGGATTTTTTGATCATTCCGTGGGTTTTGTAGGACAAAGCATACCGTATCCCAACGACACAAATTTTACCGCTAAAACCCGGTATTATTCCTACGATCAATACTACGAAAGACAGTGTAATTATACGGATGGAAGCTGCGGAAGTTATAACAACGTAACCACGGGAAACAATATCAACAGTGCAGGCCAGGACGGAGTCCAAGACTGCGACGTATATTATAAAAATGGAGGATGGTACAAGGCCTGTATTTTATTTTCCTCTAACCCAAATCGGATTCGAGTTTGGAAAGGAAATCAGACGAAGTTAGGACCCGATAATTCTTTGACTACTTATACGATGGCCTATCAGCCTGGACATTCGGGCGGGTTTTCATTCTATACGGATCCCAACGGAAAAAAATGGATCGTAACAACGCCGGCCCCCGATACGAATAGAAGATATTGCCAAGGTTGCGCTCTTGTGGGCGGCAACAACTGCGCTTGCACCGACAAGAACAATCGTCAAAGGGTTCGATTCTACGCGTTTGATCGTTTTCTTTGGCCGTCCGGTGCGAACTGAAATTATTTTTCAGTAAAACCCGGTGATTTTCAGATAAAAAGGTGGGGGCTTTTTTAGAGGAGTTCCCACACTTTTCATTCCTACAAATTGCAAAGAGGGAAATTCTTTATCCCATTCTAAAATTCCCTTCGTTTAACAATTCGTTTAGTTCTCTTTTTGAGAGGGAACGCGGTTTTTCTAAAGGACCTTCGCTATCAAACGATTCTTAAGAATGGTTTTTAGGCACAAGGTTACAATTGGGAGAAGAAGGATTTGAAGTTGAGAGCTGGTTTCCCTAAAACTGGCAGTCTACAAAGCCTTTTTCAGAAGAACTCAAGCGTTTGACAAATCCTTAAAATTGTGGGAACTCCTCGACCTTTTCAATCCATAACCTAACCCACAGGTTGTCTTCGATCTTAAGACAAATTCGTCGTAGTTACGACGCTACCGTGAAAGTCGCGCGCCCCGCCCAAATTTCGGGTGGAGGGGAGTGGAGGCGGGAAAAAATCGGATGATTTTGCTCTATCATAAGATCAAATTTTTTGCGAGCACAAATTCCCGTGTAGGAGCTTCTACAAAATTCCTCTTCTCGGAGGCGATTCTCGTCGCACTCCCCCTGAACTTGTGGGAACTCCTCCGCCTTTTCAATCAAAAGGATCAGGCTTGCAAAGACCAATCTTTCCGAGAACAGAACTGAGCCCAAAGGAAGACCTGATGTGGGAACTCCTTCGGATTCTTTTTTTCTGTTCTTCTTTGGGATCGGTTTTGAGAGTGGAACCGATTCTCCAGAAATCCGGAAGGAACATCGAAAGAGGAGGAGAGGTTCTAACGAATCTTTCTCCTTTTTAAGAAAACGTGGTATGAAGAATTGATTATAACTGGCATTTCGCCTCTTATAATCAAGGAAGAATCTAAGGCTTCTTTATCGTATCTTCTTTGCAGACTTTCCTTTGAAAATTCCCACGACTTGTGAGATCTCGGAAAAAGGAAACAACTCTCAAAGAGAAAAGAAACGGGAGGAGAGCCGATGCAAAAAAGAAAAATTACAGTATTCGTCTTTTCCTTCTTCCTCTTCTTTTTATTTTTCTTCACCGGTTGTCTTACCGAAAATCGGGATGGAAACGATTGGATCATTCCTCTCGGGAATGTAAACTTCGGGACATCCAACGGCGATCCAGACGTCAAAATTCATTTTAGCTATCCTTCTTCTTCCTATCAGTTTGTAAAAAACGAACCCATAACGATCTTTAGACCCACGAGCGTTGAACCGGTAGATTTCTATTCGATCTCACCATCGATCCCGAGTGGTTTGTCATTCGATTCGACGACCGGTGAAATCTCGGGAACTCCGACTTCGGATTTTCCGTCGACCTCCTTTTCTGTTACGGCCTTTGATTTGGCAGGGAATTCTTCGCAAATCCGTATCTCTTTGGAATCCAAGGCTCTCGATTGGGGGAATCAGTCTTTTCTCAAAGGTTCGAATCTGCTTTCCAATCATTTTCTCGGTGTTAGCGTTTCCTTATCCGGAAACACGGTTGTCTCTGGCGCTTTCGGCGATTCTACTTTTACGGGTGCTGCTTATGTTTTTACAAGAAGTGGTAATACTTGGACCCAAGAGGCTTATCTTACACCACCTTTTCCAACGAACACCGATATTTTCGGTATCAGCGTTTCTATCTCGGGAGACACGATTGTCGTCGGTGCGCCGCTCGAGGATGGAAATCAAAATTTTATTTCCACAAACGGCATCAATGATGATTCTCTCTTAGCTTCGGGAGTTGCGTATGTTTATCGAAGAAGCGGAGCGACTTGGAATTTAGAAGCGTATCTCAAACCGACGAACCTGGATGCGGGAGATAATTTCGGAAGATTTGTAGCGATCGACGGAAATACGATCGTCATCGGATCTCCGAGGGAAAAAAGTATGGATCCAACTCTTTTGTTCGGCGCGAATGCCAGCGCGGATAATAGTGGAACGAATCCCGGAGCCGTTTATGTATTTAAAAGATCGGGAACTACCTGGACTCAGGAAGCGTATTTGAAGTCGAATAACCCGACTGCAAATGATCAGTTCGGTTCGGAGATTGCGATTTCAGGAGATACTCTGATCGTAGGAGTGAGCCAGGATGATACCGTTGCCGTGAACTCCGGAGCTGCTCATGTTTTCAAAAGAAACGGAAACGTCTGGTCGAGGGAGGCTTACTTGAAGGCTTCCAATCCGCTTGCAAACGCGATATTCGGCGTATCGGTCGGTCTATCCGGAGATACCGCCATCGTAGGAGCATCCGGTCAAACCGGAGGAGGAGCTTCTTATATTTTCAAAAGGACAGCTAACGTTTGGACGGAGGAAGCGGTTTTAACCGCGCCTAACGCGGAGGCAAGCGATCAATTTGGAAAGGCGGTTTCGGTCTCGGGGGATACGGTTGCGATCGCGGCTCCCAACGAATCGAATTCAATAACTACGATTCTCAATCGTGGGACGTTGCCTAATTTGTTGGACAATGGCTCTTTGAATTCGGGAGCGGTGTATGTCTTTCAAAAGGAGAATAATGCCTGGGTCTATCGATCTTTTATCAAAACCTGGAACGCAGATCCCGGCGATCGGGTTTCCAATACGGTCGGAGGTCCGGCAGGAGAATATGGAAGTCTTGCGATCGAAGGCAATTCGATCGTATTGGGTGTCTCCGAAGAAAAAAGCGGAACGATCGTCCCTTCTCCTTTGCCTCCGATCGGAGACAATACAAGAACAAGATCGGGCGCGGTCTACGTTTTCGTTCGGTAAGAACTATAAGGTGTTCATAAGATTTTTAGAATATAGAAGCGTTGGGGCGTTTCGAAGTATTTCAGCCAGTCCATATTGAGCGAATATTCTGCGCTGAAGATCGAAGTATTTTCCTCTTCGGTTCTTCTGTTTCACTTTTTCTTTGCTCGATTTTGTAGAAAGAAATGTTCAACCGAAGAGCCATCCAAGCGCAACAACCACGTTTTCGAGTTCCGGCTTTTCGGGGTGTTCCTTACCGAAAATTCAATCGTCGGTATCTAAAAAATTTTCAAGCGGATTGACTTGTGGACAATGGGGTAACTCCTGCGGATACGATCTTATAAGCGTTTTCACATTCCAACACAACGGATTCTTCCAAAAGAATCCGAAAAGCACGGCTGATCGACTCGGGAGTCGTTCCGAGCAAAGAAGCTAATTGTTGTTTGGTGATGGGCAGTGATACGAAATTTTCCGCAGCGCCCGATTCCGTAAGAAAAATAAGAATCCTTTCCTTCACCGAGTAAAGTTGATTTTCCAAAACCTTGCTACGAAAGTAGCTAACGTGTTCGATCGCGAGCGCTGAAAACGAAAAAAGCGCTTCTATATTCTTAAGCAAAAAGGATTTGAATTCCCCTTTTGGAAAGTGGATCAATTCTCCTCCGTTTAAGGCTTCGCAAAACAAAGGATAAAAACAGGGTTCTTCGGTTTGAAAGAGGAGCTGTGTTGCAATAAATTCTCCGGGGTAAAAGATCTTTAATATCATTTCCTTTCCTTCGGAATTCAAAGAATATACTTTAAAAATTCCGGACACTACTTCAAAAAAACCTAAATAAGGATCTTTGGCGCTGTAGACTCGATCCGTTTTTTGATATTTTTTTCGAATCCCTAACAATGCGAGTTCGTTTCTGAATTTTTTTTGAATCTCCGCCCAGTGTTTGTTTCGAATGGATTTCAGGATCGGTTTGGCTGTTCGCATCGTGGTTCCTAAGTATCGGCTCTCTCAAATTCCCAGGTGAGTATAGTAAAATACTATAAAGTTGATATAGATCAAGGACAAAAAATAAATTTCTGTTATTGTACCTGCCTGCAGATTTCTTTCAAAGGAATCTCTAGTATCTATATACTTTGAAAAAAGGAATGAAACATGCTTACTAAGTTCCAGGCAAAATTATTTTTTCTACTCGGAACCGCTTTGTTTTCCGCCGTATTCTTATTTCTCACTTTCGATTCTATGAGATACGTTTATGCTCACAATTCGAATCAGAACCTTTCTCCCGCCGTGATTCGAGGAAAAGAGATCTGGGAGAAGAACAATTGTATGGGATGTCATACGATTTTAGGCGAGGGCGCTTATTACGCTCCGGAGCTTACGAAGGTTTTTGAAAGAAGGGGCGCAGAATGGATCCGAGTTTTTTTAAAGGATCCGGAAGCGATGTATCCCGGTGAAAGAAAGATGGTAAAATATAATTTTACGGAAGCGGAGATCGAAGACGTCATCGCATTCTTAAAATGGAATGGAGAATTGGATCTGAAAGGATTTCCTCCTAAACCCGACTTTAAACAGGAAACAAAAACCGTCGATCTTCAGTCCGCGAGTATCACTCCTCCCGAAAAATTCAAACAGATCTGCACAGCCTGCCACGCGGTCGGGGGTGCGGGAGGAAACGTCGGGCCAGCCTTGGACGCAGTCGGTAATAAATACGACGTCGCTTATCTTGAAAACTGGCTTAAGGATCCTCAGAAGATCAAACCCGGAACGGCGATGCCTAAGTTACCTCTGAGCGACTTGGAAATCAAAGACCTTACGAAGTATTTATCTCAGTTAAGATAATCAAAGAAAAGGATTCATAAGTGGAGCGATCATGAAATATAAATCTCAGAAAATAGCCTACTGGTTTTTTGCAACTTGTATGCTACTTTTATCTTTACAGTTAGTTTACGGATTTCTAATGGCATTTGCGCGGATGGGTTTTGACGGATTGCACGAATGGATTCCTTTTAACACGGCTAGGGCGACTCACACCAATCTTCTGGTAGTTTGGCTTCTCACAGGTTTTATGGGGGCCGCACATTATATCATTCCGGAAGAATCGGGTAGGGAGCTCTATTCCGAAAAGTTGGCCTACGCCCAACTCGTGTCGCTTATCATCGTAGGAGTGGTTTCCATCATCGGATTTCATTTTAATATCTGGGAAGGAAGAAAGTTTTTGGAAATACCGAGACCTCTCGATTATCTCGTGGTGATAAACGTTCTTACGTTTCTTTTCAACATAGGGATGACCGTTTGGAAGGGGACTAAAAGTTCCACAACGGGCCTTGTGTTGTATTTCGGTTTGTTCTCCGCGGCACTTTTGTATCTACCGGGAATGATTCAGTTTAACAGTCAGACCGTGGATTCTTACTTTCGCTGGTGGGTCGTTCATCTTTGGGTGGAAGGAGTTTGGGAACTCATCATGGGAGGTATTCTTTCTTTTCTTCTGATCAAATTGACGGGAGTGGATCGTGAAGTGATCGAAAAATGGCTCTACGTGATCGTCGGCTTGACTTTTCTTTCCGGGATCTTAGGGACCGGACATCACTACTATTTTATCGGCGTTCCCGAATACTGGAAATGGATCGGAGGTTTTTTTTCCATGCTCGAACCGCTTGCGTTTTTGGCAATGGCGATGTTTGCGATTTCCATGTATCGTAAAAGCGGTCGAAACCATCCGAATGCGATTTCTCTCTATTGGACCATCGGAAGTGCGATCATGTCCTGCGTAGGAGCGGGGTTTTTAGGATTCGCACATACTTTACCGCAAGTGAACCTATATACCCACGGAACTCTGATTACGGCGATGCACGGACACCTCGCGTTCTGGGGAGCTTACGCGATGATCGTGCTGGCGATTGTGACTTACGCGATGCCTCTTCTAACGGGTAGAAAACTCTGGAATAACCCGATGGGTCTTTATGCGTTTTGGGCTTCTAATATCGGTATGTTGGGAATGACGGGCGCTTTCGCAGTCGCGGGGATCGCTCAGGTTTATTTGGAAAGAAAATTCGGATTGGACTTTCTGGTGGTTCAAAAAGAGATTCAAGTCCACTTCCTCGGACTCACGTTAGCCGCAACCCTGTTCACCTCTGGGATCATCGCCTTTCTCGTCAATTTTATCCGTTTCGGGCAACCGACGGACGAGGCGTTGAATGCGGAGGACGTTTCGGGGGATATCGTTCTTAAGTTGAAATGAAAAATTCTCCGAATAACAAAGACACGATTCAACTGTTCGAAGCGGTTGAATTGCCCTTTTACAAAGAGACTGGTCACGAGGTTGTCACATTCGAACACGCGCATAAAAACAAACTTCCACTTTTGATCAAAGGGCCCACTGGTTCGGGAAAGTCTCGATTCGTGGAATACATGGCCGCGAGAATGAAACTTCCCTTGCTGATCGTTTCTTGTCATGAAGAGACTTCTGCCGTGGATCTTCTGGGTCGTTATCTCATCCAGGGAACGGAGACGATCTGGCAAGACGGTCCTCTGACAAGAAGTATAAGAATGGGAGCGATTCTTTACATCGATGAAATCGCCGAGGCAAGACCGGATACGATCGTAGCGATTCATCCTCTTACGGATTATAGAAGGGAAATTTATCTGGATCGAAGAAACGAATCGATCAAAGCTCCGGATTCTTTTATGCTCGTCGCGTCCTACAATCCGGGATACCAAAAAGGTTGGAAAGAATTGAAACCTTCCACAAGACAAAGGTTTGTCTCTTTACAATTCGATTATCCGAAGTCCGACGTCGAAGAGACGATCGTAAAAGGTGAGACCGGAATTTCATCCGAGCTCGCAGGTAAACTTGTAAAACTGGGTCAGAAGATTCGAAATCTAACCGAACTGGGGCTGACTGAATCCTGCTCCACACGTTTGCTCGTGGACGCTGGGAAGATGATCGTAAGCGGACTTCCGCCCCGTTTGTCCTGCGAAGTCGCGATCGTACAACCTTTGTCGGACGATCGAGATATCGTAAATGGACTCAAAGATTTGGTCTCTTTGTTGATGTAATTTCCGAGTGAGCTGGGAAGAATTTACATTCAAACATCTTTATGGATTCGTACAACGATGGATCGGAGAAAAAGAGGATCCAACCGAGACTCGTGTAACGCTTTCACAGGTAAAAGACCGGCTTTCGGTTCTCGCAAAGGCTCTCACCGGCGAAAATATAGAAATTTTGACCGCGGAAAAAGTGGGCGGTTATCAGAAGAATCGATTCTTTCTTCCGAAGGATTATTCCCACGGACCAAACAAAATTAATAATTTAGAATTTTATATTTTCAGAATATTGTATCTCAGTATGCAGAAAAACCTGAACTTAAACTGGAAGGACGGGCTCGATAAAAAAAAAGAAGAGTCCCTGCAAAAAGCGCGGGAAAACCATTTTTTGGTTTTGGAAAATCTCCGGAGAGTTTATCCGGATTCCTGGGACACCGTTTCTTCCGTGATCGAAACGGAAATCGCATTCCAAAAAAGGAATATTCCTGATTCTAAATTCGAACCAGACCTTAGCTATTTACACGGATTGTGGATGTCCGCGCCGTCGGATCAGAACGATCGGAAAGATAGGGCTCCTTTGGAAACCGGGCCGAAACGTAAAGATTTGATCGAAACTGAGATCGAAGGATTCGCGAGGGAAAAGATCGAATCCGTCGAAATTGATAAAAAGTCGCAAGCGGATTATACACTTCAACATCATTTTGAAAAGGTGGATACGATCGAAGAGTTCAACGGAAATTGGAGGGACTTCGACGGATCGGACGAACTTTCGGAACAAAAGGACGCGCTTCAAGAATTGGATTTGAGGAATACGGTCCGATCCGAAGATCCGACACATTCCATCTTTCGGACGGATTTTTTATTCGGATCGATACTTCCTGAAATTCAGAACTCAAAACCGACTCGGGATTCGATTCCTTACGACGAATGGGACGCGTCCAAAAAAAAATATAAAATAGGTCATTGTAGGGTTTTTCCTCGGGCACTGGACGAGGAGGATCCGGCTTTTGGCGCGAAGGCGCTTTCGGAAAACAATTCGGTTTTAAACGTCTTAAGATCCCGTTTTAATCGATTTGTAAATGAACGCACCGCAGTCAAACGCCAGTTAGACGGTGAAGATTTGGATTTGGATTCGATCGTCGATTATTTTACGGATCTTCTTTCCGCACGAAGTCCCTCGGAAAGAATTTATATTTCCAGAAAAAAGACGTCGAGGGATATATCGATCCTTGTTCTAATGGATACAAGCCTTTCCACGGATTCCTTTGTTGAAAATCAGAGAATCTTAGACGTGGAAAAAACTTCTTTACTTCTATTCGGTCAACTCTGTTCGGAATTCGGAGATCGATTTCAGATCGATTCCTTTTCTTCCAGAACTAGAAATCACTGCGATTACTTCTCGATCAAAAAGTTCGAAGATTCTTGGTCGAAGGCAAAAAATAGAATCGGAGCTGTTCAGGCGAGCGGTTATACGAGAATCGGTCCAGCGATTCGTCATGCTCTGATACAAATCAAAAAGGAAAGGAGTGCAAAACGTTGGATTCTTCTTTTATCGGACGGAAAACCGAACGACTACGATCGATACGAAGGTCGTTACGGAATTGAAGACGTAAAACAGGCGATCCGAGAATGTGAAAAAGACAAAGTCGGTTTTTACGCGCTTGCGATCGACAAACAGGCTAAACAATATCTTCCAGCGATGTTGGGACAAGGTTCGTATCGAATTCTTCCGAATCCTTCGCATTTACCGGACGCGCTTACCGACTTTTATATGAAACTTTTAAGATAGTTCTTTCGATTTCGAAACGTCCGATTTAAGGCAGGAATTTGAATTTTAGAATATTTAAAAAATTGAATTCGTTAAAAAGCGTGGTAGAATTCTATCCGATACCCAAAAAATAGAATGGAAAAAAAATTACTCAGAAAAACCGCTTTCATCAACGAGGACGTAAAGGCCATTTCGTCCCTGGCCTTCGGAATACGCGTAAAAGCCTTGAATTCTATCATTCTATCGGTTCATGCCGGGAGCGCCGCAAAAGGTTTTGGCGTTGTCGCTCAAGAAATTATTTCTTTTAGCAAAGCAACGACTCAAATCACCGAGGAACTTACAAAAGTAATGTATTCTTTGAGCCGAGAAGCGAGTCATCAGGTCAAAAACCGAATCTCTTTTGAAAAAGCCAAAAAGATAGAGAATTACGGAAACAAATCCGAAGCCCTCAAAAAAATGATACAATCCTTCGAATCTAAGGAAGTCGACTTTGAAAAAACTACCCTTTCGATTCAAAATTCGATGTTGATTCGAACCAAAAATTTAATCCGACAATGTCTGGATGGAAGGGTGATCAGTCTTCAGGCAAAAATCGAAAGCGAGTATATCGGAGAGGACAAAGCGAAAGCGGGTATAGTCGCTGAAAAATTCTCCGCATCAATCGAATCGATCGAAAATCTGGCTAAAAAAGTTTTGGATGGATGGAAAAATGAAAAGAATGGAAACGATTTATTCCAATCAGGATTATAGTTGGTCTGTAATCGCGAGAGATCCCGATAAGCCGGGTTATATCATCGACACGAACGAGTATCTTATCGTTTCCTCCGGTCAGGGTTTACTCACCGATCCAGGCGGTAGTGAAATTTTTCCGGAAGTGTTTTCGGCGATCTGTGAAAAATTCGATCCGACTCAAATCACTAAAATATTTTCAAGTCATCAGGATCCGGATATCATTTCCTCCCTTTCGCTTTGGCTCGAGGTCAATCCGGATCTCAAGTGCTATCTGAGTTGGTTGTGGTCCAGTTTTGTTCCTCACTTCGGAGGAAAGGAGGATACGTTTATTCAGATTCCCGATTCCGGGATCGACGTTGTGATCGGAAACCATACGTTACGCGCGATTCCCGCTCATTATCTTCATTCTTCGGGAAATTTTAATTTGTACGATCCTACCTCAAAAATTTTATTCAGCGGAGATATAGGAGCATCTCTTTTGCCTCCCGATCATACGGATCTATTCGTCACGGATTTTGACAAACACGCGGGCTATATGAAGAAGTTTCATCAGAGATGGATGGGATCCAACGAGGCTAAAAAAAAGTGGATCCGGGAAATTCGAAATCTAAAAGTCGATATGATGGTTCCTCAGCACGGGGCGCTCTTTTCGAAAGAACAGGTTCCAAAATTCTTGGATTGGTTCGACGATTTGGAAGTTGGTATTACGGAAATCTAATGCGTCTTTTTTGATAAAATCATCGGATAGAACTCTTACGATTTGAAAACTCTGATTGTGGAATACGGTCCCGGATAAAAATTTTGTGAGGTGAGCTTTTATTCTTATATAGTCTTTCTTTTTTCTCATATATTCGCCGCGATTTTTTGGATCGGCGGAATGGTCTCTATGTATTTGTATTTTGGGCAGTTTTAAAAAATCCAGCTTATGGAAACATAAGGATCGATTTGTTTTACGAACTCGCGTTTCCATTTAGAAAAATCGCCTATTCTATATTTGCCGTTTTCTTTGCTAGCGGGATCTCGATTCTTTATTTGAAAGATATCGATCGAAGGATTTCGGACTTTTACTTCAAAATCCGTTTTATACGATCGTTTGTAAAATAGTCCTTTTTGTGTTTTGGTTTTCAGTTTGATTTTCCACGACTTCTTTTTTGCCCGTTGACTCAAAAGTTGATCCTCGAAAACCCGATCCTTGGGGAAAGATACCGCCGGAAGGCGGCTTTTCTCGGAGGCGTGAATCTTTTTCTATCCATTCTCATCGCGATCTTGGGAATCTTATTTTCGAGAGGTCAGAATTCACTTTGATAAACGGAGGTTCGACTCTTTGAAAAAAAAATCGAAATTCAGGCCGAGAAAGTATTTCTTTCTAAAAAATACTCCTTTATCTTTGCGAATCGATTCTCGGGCCGAGGAGTATATTCCAATATTCGAATATTACAAGAGCGAAGGAAAGGATCCAAAGAATCCCCGAAATCCCGTATCCGATGGCCGCAAAGCCGAAAATCGGAAATAAAACTCGCACAACAAACGAAAGTATAATCATCCAATATCCGAAACTGATCGTTTTGGAGGCGACTATCTGTCTTCCCGTATGCCCCAGCGACACACGAGTGATCATTCCGTAGATAAAACCTCCGATTGCACCCACGGTTAGGATGTGAAAGGCGGCTGATACGGGAAACAAACCCAAATGGGAAAACCCGTAGAAAACGATTCCAAGGATCAGCCAAAAATACGATAAGTGTAGAATTCGCAAAATCGGTGTTTTGTGAGATTTCCAGGGCTCCCATAAATGCCAGCGATAAATTTGTAATGCCGCGAATGTAAACGCAAAAAGGCCGGCCCCGGTTCGGAACGTCGGAAACCAAAACAGCAACGATTCGATTCCTACAAAAAGAAACGATCCGTAATGACTCCAAGTTTCGATTTTCTGAATTCTCCTCGGATTGGAACCGGCGACGGCGACCGAAGTAAAAAATGGTAAAATTCTTCCAGCGATCAAAATAATAAAGATCAACACGGAAAAGATTGAAATGTGAATCCAGTGTAATGTGAGTGCGGAAGGAATCACTTCTAATATCGAGAGGATCGTAATTCCGTGAGCAAGGCCGAATAACGTGTAACAGACGACGATGACCCGATTGTGCTCTTGTCCTTTTTGTATCAATTTTGGAGCGAGCAAATACAAGGCCATTAGGTCGCAGAAAAAATCACTCAAGAAGGAGAAGTAGGAGATAAGGGGGACTTCGATCCAATAAAATCTTCCCAAAACCCAAAGAAAGAATAGGAGAAGCAGTGATCTTTCTCGGATCAATACGCTCTTTGTCCAATTTTGAGCGGCTGTAAATAAAAATCCTAATATTGCCGCCCTCGCAAAGCCGAAAACCATTTCGTAGGAATGAAACGACACCAAGCCTATAAACGACGGAGGTTTTACGAATGAAAAAAGAATCAAGATCCAGATAAGAATCGATCCCACCGCATGAAGTGACGCTCCGAGAAAAAAAGGGCGAAACGCATTCGTCCACAGATGAGTTCTGAAATTCAAACTTAAATTCATACTTTCATTCTAAGATAAACTCGCGATTTTTCATTGATTTGTATCAAAAGACAATTAGAGAAATTGTTTGAGTCCGTCTCTGTTTAGAATTTTGATCTGTCCCCTTTCCGGATCGATGATCTGAAGATCTTTCAATTGTCTTAGGATTCTGGAAAACGTTTCCGCCCTCAGAATCAACATGGATGCGATTTGACCGTGATTGAGAGGAGGACAGTCGGCAGGAAGATGATATAAAAAGTGAGCCACTCTTTGCATCGAATCCATGGTAAGTCCGCGATTGATCGTCATATTCAAAGACTGCATTTTTTGAAATAATGACTGTAGGAGCAGGTGATTGAGCGCAATATTGTTTTTGATTTCATCTTTTAGCTGAGACAGTGGAAGGCGGATTATCTTAGAATCGACGATAAACCTTCCCGAAGCAGGATACGGCATCCCTGTGATGATTGGCAATTCGGCGATGAGAGAATTGGAAGAAAAGAAGTTCATCGTGATCTCGTTTGAATTTCCGTCGTATTTAAAGATCTGCACGGTTCCTTCCGTTAGGAGATCCAAAGAATTCGGCGTGTCTCCTTCGTGAAAAAGAAATTCTCCCTTCTTATAGTGTTCCACTTTTCCGTTGGCGAAAATGGAAAGAATCTCTTTGTCTTCTATTTCTTCAAATATATTCAGTAACATGATCGTATTTCTCGCTATTATTGGATAAAATCATTCTTTTTTGGATTCTCTCTATACCGGAAAATACACTTCACTTTTTGTTCTTCGTCTCATTCTTTTGTAATTGGGGAAACGATGATAATTGTCAATCGAATGTTTTACATCCACTTGATTTGGATCAATTGAGAAATTTTTATTTAGACTATAATCAGATCATAATTCTGCGACGTGTGGATCGGATGTTTTCACCTGCGGGAAGGATTTAAGTTAGAGTGAGGATTCAGATGAGTATTCGATTTTATAATCAAAAGTTTGGAGGTGGATGGAAGGGAAACGCGGTCATGATCGCAATTTCTGTAATATTAGGAGTTTATTGTGGAAAAGCGGAAGAAAAACCCAGTTCCTCCGAAAATTCCAAAGGAATAGGTCCTGTGGCCTCGGTTTCGTTGGCGGCGTTGGATGAAACCCTTGCAAACAAGGGGAAAAAACAATTCGAAGCAAAGTGCAGCGCCTGTCACAAATTCGAAGAGAAGGTCGTTGGGCCAGCGTTATCGGGAGTTACTCTTCGGAGAACTCCGGAATGGATCATGAACATGATTCTGAATCCCGTTGAAATGACTCAAAAAGATCCGATCGCACAAGGCCTCCTTGCGGAACACCTGACTCAGATGACCTTTCAGAACGTTCAGGAAAGTGAGGCTCGGGAAATTCTCGAGTATTTTAGAAAAATGGACAGTAAGAAATAGGAGAAATTTTTATGAAGATAAGATCGATATCCATCCGATGTCTTTATCTATCCTTAATCGTCTTCGCTCTGGCGACGGGCTGTAAGGGAGGGGCTTCCACGGCTACGCTTGCTTCCGACGCCGCGAAACGAGTCTACATAGCTCCCGGCGATAAGGACGAAGTCTATGCATTTTTATCCGGAGGTTTTAGCGGGCAGATGTCGGTTTACGGGGTTCCATCGACTCGTCTCTTTAAGATCATACCGGTTTTTTCAGTCTTTCCTGAAAACGGGTACGGTTACGATGAAGAAACCAAGAACATGTTAAAAACTTCTTACGGATACGTTCCTTGGGACGATAGCCATCACATCGAGGCGTCCATGACCGACGGAAAACAAGACGGCCGTTGGTTGTTTATGAACGCAAACAATACTCCTCGTTTGGCGAGGATCGATTTGAAATCTTTCGAAACCAAAGAAATCATCGAAATTCCGAATACGGCGGGAAACCACGCTTCTCCGTTTGCGACCGAGAATACCGAATATTTGATGGCCGCCACCCGATTCTCCATACCGATACCACAAAGCAGCGTTAAGGTGGAAGAATTTTCGAAAGGCGCCTTCAAAGGAACGATCACGATGGTGAAGGTCGATCCGAAGTCGGGAAGACTTTCGATCGAATTACAGGTGTTAGTTCCCGGATTCGATTACGATCTTTCTCATTGTGGAAAAAATAAGTCGCACGACTGGTGTTTTTTTACGAGTTACAATTCCGAACAGGCCCACAAGATGTTGGAAGTCGGCGCTTCTAAAAACGATAAGGATTATATTTTAGCGTTTAACTGGGTGCGTGCAAAACAATGTCTGGATCAAGGAAAGGCGAGTAACTTCGGCGGAGAATATTATAGAAACTTTCTTCCCGAAAACCAACCTGCGATCTCTGAAAAGTTAAGCGGAGTTAAGATGCTCCAACCGAAGGACTGTCCTGGTATCATGTATTATATGCCGACGCCGAAAAGTCCGCACGGAACCGACGTGGATCCAAGCGGAGAATATATCGTGGGCGGAGGTAAACTCGCAACCGTGATTCCAGTGCATTCTTTTTCTAAACTGATGGAAGTTAAGGATAAACCGGACCATAGATCGGGAGAAATTTCGAATATTCCAGTTTTGAAATATGAATCCACTTTAGCGGGAGAAGTTAAAAAACCGTGTTTAGGCCCTTTACATACCGAGTTTGACGGAAAAGGCTTTGCCTATACTTCTTGTTTTGTGAGTTCGGAAGTGATCAAATGGGAATTGGGAACATGGGATGTGGTTCAACACCTTCCCGCCTATTATAGTGTAGGTCACTTATCTATCGTCGGAGGCAGCTCCAAAGATCCTTATGGAAAGTATCTCATCGCTTTAAATAAGATCACAAAGGACCGATACCTTCCCGTTGGAATGGAACTTCCTCAGAGCGCCCAACTCTACGATATTTCCGGAGGAAAGGCGGAACTTTTGTCCGATTTTCCGACCGCGGGAGAACCTCACTATTCACAAATGATCCCCGCTAAACTTTTGATGGATAAGGCCGCAAAGATCTATCCTCTGGAAGATAACAAACATCCTTACGCGGTTAAGAATGAAAAAGACGCCCGCGTCGTGAGAGAAGGAAACACTGTGAGAGTCTATATGACTCAGATACGGTCACACTTCAAACCGGATATCATCGAAGTCAAAAGAGGAGACACCGTTTATTTTCATGTGACCAACTTGGAACAAGACTTTGACATCCCTCACGGTTTTGCGATCGGAGGAGCTCCGGATATGCCGAACCTTTTGATCATGCCAGGTCAGACAAGAACCTTTAAATGGCAAGCGGCCAAACCGGGCATCTTTCCTTTCTACTGCACTGATTTTTGTTCCGCTCTTCACCAAGAGATGCAGCAATACATCAGGGTCAGTCAGTAAATAGGCCGAGTGATGAAAGGTTTTTTCTTTAATAAGCTAACTAAAGTTCATCGACTCCTAATCTTAGGGGTCGGCGTCTTTTTGTTAACGGTGTTCTTAATTCCTATCTGGCATATCTCTTTAGCCGCCCCGCAGTATCCGGAAGGTTTGGCAATGCAGATCTGGATTTATAAAGTTACCGGAGCTACACCTTACGATTTACAAAATATTAATTTACTAAATCATTACATTGGAATGCATGAGATCGTTTCGGATTCGATTCCTGAACTCTTGTTTATGCCTTACGTTCTTGCGTATTTGATAGCAGGCGCCTTTTTTACGGCTTTTTTTCCAAGGGTTTATATGGTTTTATTGGGAATTTTTAATTTTGTATTGTTAGGCACCGTAGGTCTGGTGGATTTTTGGCGCTGGGAATATAACTACGGTCACAATCTTAACCCGGATGCACCGATCATCGTTCCCGGTATGGCGTATCAGCCTCCGTTGCTCGGTTGTAAGGAAATGTTGAACATCACGGCTTGTAGCTTTCCTTCCTGGGGAGGAATCGTTTTGTTGATATCGCTTTCGATTCTCATCCTGATCATAGTTCGGGAGAGGAACAGGTCAGAAAATGAAGTTTAGAATTTCCTTATGGATGCTGGTTTTTGTGTTAGGAGGTTCTCTTTCTTGCGGACCCAAGGAAGCGCTGATTCCGGAACGAGGAAAGGAGAAGTGTAACCATTGTTCCATGGCAATCGTGGACATGAGATTTCATTCGCAGTTGCTTACCGATAAGGGAAGACGATATTATTTTGATTCTATAGAATGTTTATATTCTTACAAAGAAAGTTTGGAATTGGAGAGGTTTCGTACGTGGGTTACGGATTACGAAAATGTGACTCGAATGTTAAGCGAAGAGGAAGCAGCAATCGTTCAGTCCGAGGAAATTCATTCTCCGATGGGAAAGGGATTGGCTGCGTTTTCGTCTTTGGAAAATGCGCGCGAGTATCTAAAAAATCATAAAGGTTCCATCCTAACATCTGAGGCAAATCAAAAAAGAAGCGATCGATGAAAGATATAAAGCGGAATTTTTTTGCGAACCGGAGGATTCGATACGGATTCTTTTTGTTCTGTTTCTTTTGGAAGATCGGACCTACGGCGGATCTGGACTCAAAAGAAATCCGAGTCTGCTCTCTTTGTCCATTGAATTCGATACAGAAGGCGATCGATTCCGCGAATCCCGGTGATAAAATCCGGATCGAGGCCGGATTGTACGAAGAGGCTTCGATCATCGTAAACAAGTCTCTTGTGATAGAAGGTTCTTCGGAGAGCGTAATCGATGGAAAAAAAAACAAACACGTAATCGACGTTCAGTCCGATCGGGTCACGATTCGAAATCTAAAAATCAGAGGAAGCGAAGTTTCCGATACGAATGAATTTGCGGGAGTTCACGCCGAAAAAGTGCAAGGTTGTATTTTTGAAAATCTCGTTTTTGAAGACAATGCTTATGCGCTCTATCTTGCAGAAGTGGACGGATGTAAGCTGCTGGACAATCGTTCGAACGGAAACGCTGAAAACGAAGTCTCGGGCGGAAATGGAATTCATCTATGGTCTTCAAAAAACGTTCGAATCGTAGGGAATCATCTGGAACGACATCGGGACGGAATCTATTTGGAATTTTCATCAAATCTCAAAATTGAAAAGAATTTTTCAAAAAACAATATTCGTTACGGAATGCATTTTATGTTTTCTTCGGATAATGATTTTAGAAAAAATACATTCCAACAAAACTCCGCGGGAGTCGCAGTCATGTATAGTAAGAATATTCTTATAGAAGATAACGTATTTGCAGAAAACTGGGGAGACAGTTCCTATGGATTGCTTCTGAAGGAAATTTCGGACAGTATTCTTATTAAAAATACTTTCCAGAACAATACGATCGCCGTCTTTGCTGACGGCTCGAATAGAAATTACTTTACTTACAATGAAATCGTAAACAACGGATGGGGGATCCGTGTTTTGGGAAACAGCGATCAGAATCAATTCGTCAAAAACGATTTTAAGAGCAACGTCTTTGATATCAGCACGAATACAAAGAGGACCACGAATACGTTTCAGGAAAACTATTGGGATGGTTACAAAGGTTATGATTTGGATCAGGATCGGTACGGAGACGTTTCGCACAAGCCGGTTCATTTTTTCGGTTACTGGGTTGCTGTGTATCCGTTTTTGATGATTCTTTACCAGTCTCCCGTGGTGATTTTTTTACAGGGAATTGAAAACGCTTTTCCGATCGTAACTCCGATCGATTTTGAAGACCGAATGCCGAGTATGAGAGCGAATCGATGATTCGGGTGAATGACTTAGAGGTTGTGTACGGAACGACCGTGGCGGTTCGAGATCTTTCCTTTATTGCGGAAGGCGGTTCGATTCTTTCCATCATCGGCCCGAACGGATCCGGAAAAAGTTCCCTCTTAAAAAGTTTAATCGGACTTGTAAAACCGAAGGAGGGGAAAATCGAGATCAAAGACAGTGCAATTTTTAATCAGGATACCGGCGTTTCCGCGATCGGATATATGCCTCAGTCTCCGTTCTTCCCGAAAAATCTAAAAGTGAAAGAATTGATCGAATTTTTTAAAAGACTGGAGCCTGTGGATTCGATCGATTTTCCAGCGTTATACGAAATTCTTGGTTTAAAAGAATATGAGGATCAGAAGTTCGGCGCTTTATCAGGAGGTACTAAACAAAAAGTGAATATACTTCAATGTTTTTCCGCAAAAAAGCCGATCTATATCGTGGACGAACCGACCGCTAGTTTGGATCCCTATATATCGCATCTATTAAAGAATTTATTAAAGCGAAAAAAAGAAGAGGGAGCTTTGGTGATTTTTTCAACTCATATCCTAAACGAAGTCGAAGAGATTGCGGATCGTTTTTTACTGATGGCTGAAGGACGATTGTTGATCGACGATTCTCCCAAAGAATTTATCAGAAAGAACCAAAAAGAAAATTTGCAATCCACTCTGATGGAATTTTGGAACCAAGAGTTTTCGAAAACACAATGATAGAGATCCTTTTA
Source organism: Leptospira ainlahdjerensis (assembly GCF_016919175.1). Taxonomy (GTDB): domain Bacteria; phylum Spirochaetota; class Leptospiria; order Leptospirales; family Leptospiraceae; genus Leptospira; species Leptospira ainlahdjerensis. The sequence goes on from NZ_JAFFPU010000082.1 coordinate 44,097, forward strand.
TTCGAAGTAAGAGAGAATGTCCGAAGCCGCTGGTTGTTTGTATTTACTGGTTTTTTGGCGCTGTCAGTTTCCGCGCTCAATTATTTCGGAGACGAAAACGGAACTAGGCTGATCACGAGTCTGATGAACATAGTCTTACTAATTGTTCCTTTGTTCGCGATTTCCTTTGCCGGTCTTTCCTTTTTGGATTCGCTTCCGTTCGCCGAGGTTTTACTCTCGAAGTCGGTTACAAGAAGAGAATATTTTTTCGGGAAATATTTTGGGATTTCGCTTTCCCTTTCTTTAGGACTCGTTGTGGGAGTTGGAATTCCAGGAGTTATTACTTTTTATTCGGATTCTGCTTTTTTGCTTCTATTTTTCGAACTGATCGTCTTCGGTCTTACATTGATCTTTATCTTTGTTTCACTAGCGTTTTTGTTGGCTTCTTATTTTAAAAAGGGAGAATTGATCATTTCAGGGGCTCTTCTCATCTGGTTGTATTTTTTTGTATTCTTCGATTCTATCGTGTTTATGTTCAGCGTTTATTTGGGAGAGTATCCGGTCGAAATTCCTTCTTTAATCATCATTTTACTCAATCCTATCGATTTGGTTCGAATCGTTATGATTTTGCAGACAAAGGCGTCTGTTCTTCTCGGTTTTTCCGGAGCGTTTTTGTTGAAGACGATCGGGTTCCAATCCTTACTAATTCTTTCCGTGTTTTTTCTTTCAGGTTGGATTTTGATTCCCCTCTGGATCTCCTACAAAAGATTTGTCAAAAGAAATTTTTAGAAAGATTATAAATTTAAAATATATGAATATTTAAATGAATCGTTAGCAAAGCTCTAAAAAAAAGTCCTCTGGAAAGTTTATAAATGGGCGCGCCTTGGATTGTGTCGCTATTTAAGGTCCGTTTCGATGGTGTAGGAATGGTATTCCTGCCTCCTTCTAAGTATTGCGCTGCGAAAACGTCCTTCTGGGATTAAAAAATTCATTCCTAAAAAAACTTGTGAACCGATGCTTGTTTCGTCGAATGACATTCGACTTTTTTTCGATGGTAAGAGTCTGATGAGCGGTCTTATACTTACTAAGTTTAAAAAAGAGATCCTCTTTGCTTTTACTTTTTTTATCTTAGAATCGTGGTAAACACCCACGGAACGAGAGCTCTGTTATGAAATTTAGAGACACGATCGTTTCATAATAAATGAGGATTGAGGGGATTATCGAAAATAAAAAACTGTGTCAATCGAAGTTTTCATACACTCTGGAAATGTTCTGTCCTTATTTTCCTTTTAGCCTTACGACTTTTTAAATTTATTTTCATCGACCCGGGCCAACAAAGGCCGATTCGGAAAGATTTTTCCCGTTGATATGGATCAATGCGGAAGAATGGATTCGGTGTTATATTTTCATGAAGATTCACTGAGTTTAAATCTGTTCGACCTGCAACAAGGCCAACGGGAGGCGAATATGACTCACGATGCTTGTTTTATACAAAACGAATTGGGAAAGGCGGAGGCACGTTTAAGAAAACGATTGAGAACGAGTCAAAGAAAAAATCAGGACCGCTTTGAGATCGAATGCGCTTTGGATTCGAAGGCGATTATCATCGAAATGAATCCTCAGTCTTGGCCGCTTCTCCGATTGAGTCCTTCGGAAATGATCGGAACTAATTTTGAGAATTTTATTTGCAGCGGCGATCTTTCTAAGTGGAGAAAGATTTTTGTAAAAATTTTAGAACAAAGTGCGGTGATTCATACGGAACTCAGCCACGGTAAAAAAGACGAAGAGGCGGTCGTGTTGCGCTGGTCTTTTTTTATGGACGAAGACGCGATTATTCATTGTAAGGCGAAGGATGAAACCGGGTTCTTAAAGAATGTATTGAAAGAATTGATTCTTTCCAAAGAGATCGAAATTATTAAGACTCTCGTTTAGAATACAAATTTATATGTGGGGGCGAAACGGCTAAAAGTTCCTTTATGCAGATGAAATGATTTACCGGGAAGAAACCGGTGATAACGAGTTACCCGGAAGTTTTCAATATCCGAGCGATCCTTGTTATCCCTTCGGAGGTAAATTATGAATTAACGAAATGTATACGGATTGTCTATTCTTACACATTAAGAAATGTCCTACACTGAGACGGAAAAGTGAATGGGCCAGATTCCTATCTTGGAAATTCGATTGATACAAGGGTTTCTCGTTTTTTGACCTGGTCGGACCCGGATACATTAAAAATATATTATATACTTAAAAACTAGATCCTTGATTTTTACGTTAAGTTCATTTTTTGGTCCGATTATTTCCGTACCGGTAAGTTTGTTTTGGAACAAACCTTGATTTAAACTCCGATACGCGCTGAGACAAACACAATGCAAATGAATTTTCGTTCGAAAGATCGGTATTCGTTTGCTTTTGGAGTGGAATTCGACAGAGGTCAAATTCTTAAATTTAGGATGGGTTATAGTTACGGTAAATTTCCGATACTGGAACGAGGTTTAAGTCCAATCTTAGTGAACACCAACGAACAACATTTAGCGGGTGGATCGGATCCTATTGGAATATAACTGTGCGTTTCACCCGGCAATGGAATACGGATTCCTAAAACGTATGAACGGAAAGCCCTCTTCGGATTAGAGTCGCACTCCGTGTTTACGTCGAACGTCGTTTTGTTATATTCTTTTCAATTTGATACGTATGTGATCGTTTTGGTCTTTATTTCGGCTATGAATGGAATACATAGAGGTGAAATTATGAATCTAAGAAAAATTCCGTGGGGATTTATTTCGTTTCTATTTTGGATGGGAACGACTGGGGTATTGGTATTTTTCTTTGTAAAAGGAAATAGTGAAATTTCAAAGGACGGAAGGACCGCGATTCGCTTAACGGAAGAAGAACGAATGTTAGTCTTGTCTGAAATGAGAGGACTCCTTACGTCGGTGAACGGAATTTTAGGAGGTCTTGCCGAAAAAAAATTTGAAAGGGCGGCCCAAGCGGCTTCAAATTCGGGGATGGGACTCGTGAAAAGTTTGGAAAACGAGGAGAAGAAAATTCTGTTAAAACTTCCCCTTGAATTTAAACGTCTCGGTTTTGGAACCCACGAACAATTCGACAAGATTTCGATTCAAATCCGCGAGAAACAAGAGATCAAAATCCTTCTTTAAGGAATGGATGATCTAACAAAGAAATGTGTCGCTTGCCACGCTGCATATAAAATCGAGGAGATAGAATGATAAAGCTATTAGTTTCTATAGGCTTCGGTCAGCCACCATCGGATTCCCATAAATGCAATTCCGAATGCGATCAGGTAGAACGCGATCGGTAGCGTGAGGGTCGGTTTGATCGCTCTTTCTTGACTAACGATCACTTGGACCTTTGCGCCAAGGTCGTCGGAGTTTGCGTTTTCTACTTCTCCAAACTGGACTTTGTTATCATAAGTCCAAAATCCATTGCAGATTTCTGCGCGACGAATTTTAGTGCAGGCAGTTACGCTTGCGGTTGAATTCGCTCCCGTTTTCTGGTTATAAATAAGATACGTCCCGCCCATAAGGAACGAAATACTAAAAAGACTGATGAGAACGATCGTGATAATATTCTGAGTTTTGTGCGTCATATTTTAATCCCGGTTCTGTGTTTATTCAAAATATTGAATAAACAAATTGGAAGCGTTCGTTACTTTGATTTCATAAATAAGTAACCGTTCTGTTTTGTGAGCTTTTCAAAAAAATTGATAAAAATAAACACGTTATCCGATCATAAATTCTTTCTATAACTGCTTTGAAAAAAGAGATTCTTTGTTTCCTTCGAATTCTGCGGTTTGTTCCTGAATTTACGTTGTATGTTCCTTTGAATTCCAGGCCGTTGACTTGGGAACGGATTTTCTCTCTTTCCATTTTTGTCGATTGATAGTGTGGTATATTAAGAAATAGAGAGCTTTGATCGTATTCAGGATCCTTACACGATGGGTTGAATCCGTTCTGTTTTTTTTTTCGATCTCACTGATAAGCCAATGAAGGGGAGATGGATCTGCTGATTTACGTTCAAAATTCTTTTTATTCGAAAAAACAGTGGTTTTGAATTCGCTTCGATCTAAGAGACGGGGATCTCTGAAGTCTTTTTGAGAGCTTCTTCTCTTCAAAGATGTATTTCAAGGAGTCAGATTCTATTTCGGTAGAGAGAGGTCCTCTTGAGTGAGTAATTCTTTTAGAATGGGATTCGAATCTCTTCTTTTCTATTTTAAGAAATTTCAGTTTCACGTGTAATGATTGTGGATTTTGAAATCGGCTTTTTTTATTTGCGAATCTCTATATCTCGTTTGACGTCTCTCTGGAAGCAGGTCTCAAGAGTGATTTATTTGAATTAACCCCGATTCTGGTTTTTTGTATATCACCTCGGTTTGTCTCATCGGTGAATTTTGGAGCGGGCCTGAAATATAAGAAAAAGCATTGGTTTGAAGGAATATTCAATAATTATAATTCTATTAAAAATGGGGTTTGTCTAGAAAATCTGCTTTTGTGTTTAATAGTTTTGAGATAGAACTAATCTTTGATTCTTGTTTGGAATGAGATTGAGCTGGTAAGGAATGAAGGTGCAGAATCTACGAGTAAGTCGATCCACGTTTTGTCTCTTCGCGTGATATACTGATTAGAATCTATATTTAAACAATGGGCTTTTTCGGAGAAAAAATGAATCAGAAAATTAGGATCTTTGTATCGATCATCAGTGTCTTTTGCTGCGTGGGATTATTCGGACAGACGAAGGAAGAGGCGGAAGTCAAACTTTTAGAAAGTAAGGATAAGATGAATTTGATATTTAAAAAGATCAATGAGTTGCCAACCCAGAAAAAAGGGGCGCCTTATGGAAGATATGTTCAAGTAAGGAGAGAGTGTGAGAGAGGAGAGGATTATGTTAAACACTATAATAATTTCAAGGGCGCGGTGCAAATCTTAACTCAGTGTATTGCGGACCTTAATGTGATCTCAACCCAATACTCTTTAGGGATTTCGGATGTCGCCATTGCTGTGCCGATTCAAACACAGACAACTTCTAATAATGCGCCACCACCGCCTGAAACGCAAACAAAACCTTCCGAACCACCGGCGCAAAATGAAAAGCCTAAGGTAGAAAATTTCTGCGGTGACGATAAAGCTTTGTACGTATTTAGCAAGAGAAAGCGTTGTGCCTTAATCGGTAAAGAGCTTATGAATTATAAGGCGGCCGAAAAGTATTGCAACAGTCAGAATATGCGACTTTTGAGTTCTGTTTGGATGGCGAATAAGGCGGTTCTATCAACATTGGGAGAATTTTACAAATCGAAAGGATGGGATTTTAAAGATCAAAATCTGTGGCTCGAATTCTATGATAATAAATACTCTATGGCGAAGGCTTCAAATATTACTGACATGTTTAGTTTTAAGATTGAGGAGTCTGTTCCCGGAATTTTAGGTTTTCCTGTTTGTGATGACACTCGAGGATTCTAAGGGGTCGTAATGTTTCAAAGTTGTTTCAAGGGATGGGAAACCCCGTCCCTTGAGATTCCGCTTACACTGGATTTGTTCGTTTGCGAACTTGCAACCAAAGAGCTGGAGGAAATCACAGATTCCTGAAATCGGCTTTTGCTTCTTACTGTTATATTCGTCCTGAAAACGCTGCTCGTTACTTGAATGAGTTTTCCTTTCTCAAGAATGCTCCTATGTTTGGGTGCATGGGATTTGTGAGAATGCGTATCAGGATTATGTAAGTAAGTGTGATGCTGGACGCGCTGTCAAAAATGTTGCGGATGATGGTGAAGGTGTTGATCAACGAAGAGGGGTGGGTAGAGTATCCTTTGGTTCCGATCCCCGAGGGCCGTTAGGTCCAGCAGTTGGGATCGGAAGGAAGGGATGTCTATCTATCCCGTATAACCATTGTTCAAAACCCGCATGCAAACGAAGGACAAAGCGGAGTTCGAACGAGCAAACGAAGTAAGAAATCAACCTCCAAATCTCCACCGAAAAAATACAAACACGCAGGAATCCAGATTCCATTTTTCGAACAGATCACAAAGAAGATTCTCAATGATTTCTACGCAAAGACGTGCGAGAATTGCGAAGATCAAATTCTTACCAAAGGAATCTCTACACGACCGGATGTTGTTCGCTGTCCGGTTTGCAATTACCAAACGTCAAGGATCTCATATACACCGCTTCATCATTTCAAACTTCCAAAGTGGATGTTTGGATACGTGTTCTACGAATCTCTCATTCAACATCCGAAGGTTCTCACGACCGTAGAGATCTCTAAGCGACTTTCCATATCTTACAAAGGCGCAACACTTCTCAAAAGAAGATTTCAACTGTTCGCATCACAACAGCTTCCTAAATACAAAGAGATCACCTTCAAGGCTCTTGAAGAAGAATTTCGTGACTTCTCACTTCCACCAGACGAGAATATCGACATTACAAGCAAAATGAAGGATCGTTCGTATATTTGTGCGGATACAGCCGTTTTGTATTCTGCATCGGAGAGAGCGAACAAAGGAAGAAAGAGATACCGTCATGGAGGAGCCACAGCGTCGATCTATCTTTCAGACAAACTTGGAGGAAAGCAGGTTGGAACGTTGGTTCATACGATTGCAGTAAAGGGTGGTCCTGTATTCTTTCACTCGGTTCCAAATCAAAAAGCAAACACACTTGGACCGATTCTCAAAGACCATCTTCCAATGAGAACTCCGCTGTTTACAGACCAAGGATACCAATGGCTTTGGGGGATTTACAAGAATCATCGTTCAGTAAATCATTCTGCAAAATCAAAAGAGGGTAGATATCGATGGGCGAAAGATCGCTGGAGCAAGAATGGAGTTCACTCACAAGTAGCGGAAGGCAACCAGAGACTGCTGAAAACTTCGTTCGGTACTTATTGCTATCTAAGGCCGGAGAACTCGACGCTCTATTTAAACGAATTCTCGTTTCTCAAAAACGCCAGAGTTCTCGGTCTTGATATTATATCAGAAAATCAAGGTCTGTTGGGGAAAAGTTTGAGTAATTGTCTATCTGTTTCTCAGAACCAATCCCAACCGACAGATTCAATTTCTTACTCAAGTCCCCGAAACACAGAGTAAGAAACCTACTAAAATGAGGATCGCTCGGGATCTGAATTTTAGTACCGCAAAAGTTTCCACCCCCATTCAGCCATCACGCCCTCAACCACTAACGTCAGAACAACTGAAAGAGAAACGTAAGAATCCAGCAATCAACATCGACTTCTTTACGAACTTAACTAAGAAAATCCTGAATGACTTCTACCCAAAATACTGTCCGAATTGCCCCGACACTTTACTAACCAAAGAGATCTCTACTCAGCCTGAATTGATCCGATGTGAAGGATGTAGGTATCTAACGTCACGTCTGAGTTACACCCCCCTTCATCACATGAAACTTCCGTTGTGGATGTTCTCTTACGTTTTCTACGAGAGCATGATTCAGCATCCGAAGGTAGTTACTGCAACTGAGATCAGTAAAAGACTGAGAATTTCATACAAAGGTGCTGCAATGTTGAAGAAAAGATTTCAAGTCTTCGCCTCACAGCAACTTCCTAAATACAAACAACTTACCTTTGATGCACTCGACAGAGAGTTCAAGGACTTCTACTTACCACCTAATGAAGATACTGATATTACTGAAATCATGGAAAATCGTCCATACGTCTGTGCTGATACAGTAGTTTTGTATTCAGCAAGTCAGAGAGCCAATCAAGGACGTAAGCGGTATCGCCACTCTGGTTCTACATCTTCTATTTATCTCTCCGAAAAACTTGGCGGAAGACAAGTTGGAACCTTAGTTCACACAATTGGGATTAAGAATGGACCTGTCTTCTTTCACTCAGTCCCAAATCAAAAAGCAAACACACTTGGACCAATCATCAAGGATTATCTTCCTTTACGAACTCCCTTAATGACTGATGAAGGTTATCCTTGGCTTTGGGGCATCTACAAAAATCACCGAAGTGTAAATCACTCAGCACATTCTAAAGATGCTCGCTACAAATGGGCAAGAAACAGATGGAGTAAGAATGGAGTCCATTCACAAGTGGCAGAGGGAAATCATCGGTTACTCAAATCTGCTTTTTCTTCTTACTGTTACATTCGTCCTGAAAACTCTACTCGTTACTTGAATGAGTTTTCGTTTCTCAAGAACGCTCATGTGTTTGGTTTGGATGTGATTTGTGAGAATGGAGAGATGCTTGCTGGGGAAGTTGATGAGGGAAGAGGGGTGGGTAGAGTATCCTTTGGTTCCGATCCCCGAGGGCCGTTAGGTCCAGCAGTTGGGATCGGAAGGAAGGGATGTCTATCTCAGAACTTCATTGATGAGTTTTCCGAGCAAGCTATCCTGAGTTTGAACGGTCTTTTGATTGGCCTCGTAAGAACGGTTTACTTCAATCATTTCTACCATTTCGGTGACTACACTCACGTTAGATGCTTCAAGATAACCTTGAAGAACAGAGGGTTCGTCTTTGAGTTCGAAAGGAACCGGCTCTCCAGACTCAGGGGTATCCGCATAAAAGGAATCGCCTTCCTTATCTAGATGACGAGGATTCTCAACCGTTCTAATTTTAAGTTTATCGAGCAGAACGGGAGTTTCAAAGCGGTTCTTTTCAAGAGAGGTTCCATTGACCGGATCGTTTCCAATTTCACCGTTGATCCAAACTTCTCCATTCTCTTTGATTAAAAAGTTTCCTCTTGCGACTCGAATCGGACCGTTTTCTCCCAGAAGAGGAAATCCTTGCGGTGTGACTAAATAGCCGTTTGTATCCATAACGAATGCTCCGCTCCGAGAAAGTCTTTCTCCTCGGTTAGTCATAACGCTGAAAAACGCGGGATGTTCGTTTCCGGGTTTATCTTGGAGCATGATGTCGAATGGATTTTCGGTCTTCTTTACGGCGCCTTGTTCAAACCGTGTGTAAACCTCGTTGACTTCTCCACCTAACCCAAGTTTGCCGACTACCGGAGCGGTGTCAAAAGATCCCATCGGAACCTTCCCGACTCCGTCTTCGTCGAAACGATGAAGTAGAAGTTCGGGAAATGTTTTAAACACAGTAGTATCTCTTTTGAAAGCGGTCTTATCAACGTTTGCCAGATTGTTTGAAATCACATCCATTCTTGTCTGTTGGATGATCATCCCATTCGCGCCCGTGTACATTCCTCTCAGCATTGTCCTTTCTCCTCTACCTTCTTAGGATCGGCGAATTTTTAAAATTCAGTAGGAAATTTGAAGACATAAACCGGAAAAGAATTGAGTTTCACGGCTGTTTTTTAGTCGAAAGGGGCATCACCTGATGCCAAATCGAGGAAGCTGCGACAAAAATCGCCCTGAGGAGAGAGATTTGTAGGAGTTTCTACAAAGGAATTTTTTTTTGCAAAATTAGAATTTTGTGATAAAGGAAAGTCACCCGAATTTTTCCACCACCCGCCCCTCCACCCGAAAATTTGGGAGGGGCGTGACTTTCACGGAAAGGTGTCGTAGTTCCGACAGATTTCCGTTCGGGGCCGGACAACTTATGGTTGAAGGGAGGCCGAGAGGTTAGGGCGTTTGCGACTTTTCGGAGCTGCAAAGTTTGTTCTTAGGAGATTCAAATCGTACCAATTTCTTATCTTAAGGATTGTAAGTTCGTTTGCTATTTTTTTTTGGGGATTCTTTCTCGTTGAATGTCTGTCTATGACAGACTTTTTTTTTTGGGAAAAATTCAGAAGGCGATTTTTGGAAGGTTCTATTTTTGGCTTCTAAAATCTAAAGGGGTGATTCCGAAATCGGAAAAAGAACATTAGAATTTTCTAAAATTCCCATTCCTTTGAATGAGGCTTACGTCATCGGAGCCGAATCGCGTCTTATCTCCTTTTGCCTTTCAGAGTGATCAAGAGATTGCAATTTTCAAAGGAACTTCCTGTTTTTTCTTCGAAATCTTTTTTAAGTTCAGAAAGAATTTTCTCTTGCAGTTTAGAATCCAACTCGATATCAAAAATTTCCCCGGTCTCTTCGTCGAGGGCATGATGGTGATTTTTCACATTCGAATCATAGAGAGTGATCCCGGATTTAAGTTCCAGAAGATTAACAATGCCTTTTTCCGCAAAAAGTTTCAGGTTGTTGAAGATGGTGGCCCGGGAAGCGTTCGGAAAGTGTTCGTTTATTAATTGAAACACTTGATCCGCAGTCAAATGTTGAGGTTCTGAAAGCAGAAGATTCGCCATCTGCAACCTTTGAACGGTAACGTTGATTCCCGCATCCTCCAGAATTTTTTTGCTTCTTTCGAAAGAATTCTTCATAAGAACAATCTCCCAGATTTCCTTTTTTTTGTCATTAATTTAGACTAATTCTAAAAAAAGACTTGGCCTAATTATTTACTATATTATACTAAGTCTAAATTTAAAATAAATCTCATAAATTCAAAAACAGAGCAGTTTTAGACTTTTGATAAAGATTTCTTTCGGAGGTAAAAATGGAGACAGTACAAAAGAATACGGTGGATAAGAATTTTTTAGATTCTCCACAAACGAAATCTGATGCCTGGGAAGAATTTAGGAAGAGCATGAATTCGGAAGATCCTTGTTTTGATCTATCGAGAAAGGGAAATCTCGTCGCATTGTCTTCTCGTCTTCAAACGTTCGGCGACCTCGAACGGAAGAACCAAAAGGGTTACACCTTACTCATGTTAGCTGCTTACAGCGGTCGAGAAAAGACGGTTCGTTTTCTCATTTCGAAAGGAGCGAACGTCAACTCCACAGATCATTCTGGAAATTCGATTCTCATGGGTGCGGCTTTCAAAGGTTTTGAGAAAGTCGTCCGGATTCTTCTCAATGCCGGAGCTGATCCGAATTATCAAAACTCCAAAGGTCAAAACGCATTCCAATTTTCTGAAATGTTCGGACGAGTGCATGTCAGCGATCTTCTCTCCAAAAGTAAACGAAGTCGATTCTCCAGGCTCGGGTCGTTTATCAATTCTTGGTTTCAATATTTCACTCAAAACGTGCTTAAAGGAGGCAGACAATGAGTAAGAAAATCCTAACGACGTCCGGAGGACATCCGGTTTCTCAAAATCAACATTCTCTCACGGCAGGTCCGAGAGGACCCGTTCTGATTCAAGACACTCACCTTATCGAGAAGTTGGCTCACTTCAATCGCGAAAGAATTCCGGAAAGAGTGGTTCACGCAAAAGGAGCGGGAGCCTACGGAACTCTTATGATCACTCAAGATCTTTCCAAGTATTCGAGAGCCTCCGTATTCTCAAAAGTTGGAAACCAAACTCCGCTTTTTCTAAGATTCTCCACCGTGGCAGGCGAAAAAGGATCCGCGGATACGGAAAGGGATCCGAGAGGATTCGCGATCAAGTTTTATACCGAAGAAGGAATCTGGGATCTGGTGGGAAACAACACTCCCGTGTTTTTTGAAAGAGATCCTTTGAAGTTTCCGGACTTCATCCATTCTCAAAAACGAGATCCGGTTACGGGTTATAAGAATCCGTTTCGAATGTGGGACTATTGGGCGAAATCGCCGGAAGCTTTACACCAGATGACGATTCTTTTTGGCGACCGTGGAATTCCGGATGGTTATCGTTTTATGAACGGTTACGGAAGTCATACTTTCGGTCTTTGGAACACAAAGGGAGAACGCTTCTGGGTAAAGTTTCACTTTAAGTCTTTGCAGGGAATCAAAAATCTCAGCGTAGAAAAAGCGGCCGCGTTAGCCGGAACCGATCCGGATTACGCGACGAGAGATCTTTTCGAGGCGATAGAAAGAAAAGAATTTCCGAAATGGAGATTCTGCGTTCAGATCATGCCGGAAGAAGAAGCCGAAAAAACCAAATTCAATCCTTTCGATCTCACAAAGGTCTGGTCTCATAAAGACTATCCGTTGATCGAAGTCGGGATATTGGAGTTGAATAAAAATCCTAAAAACTATTTCGAAGAAGTGGAACAGGCTGCGTTCTCTCCCTCAAATATGCCTCCCGGTATCGGTGCTTCTCCGGACAAGATGTTGCAAGGAAGGCTCTTTGCATATCCCGATGCACAGAGATATCGTCTTGGAGTTCAGTATCAGCAACTTCCTGTCAATCGATCTAAGAATCAGGTAAACGTTTATCACAGAGATGGGAGCGTAAAGTTTCAATCCGATGGAGACTACGACAACTACGAACCGAACGGGTTTGCAGGGCCTTTTCAAGATTCTTCTTTCGCCGAGCCTCCTTTGAAAATTTCAGGAGACGCTGCTCGTTACGACTCTCACTCGGATAATGACGATTATACGCAAGCAGGAGATCTTTACCGTTTGTTAAAACCTGAAGAACGGGATCGATTGACTTCAACGATCGCTTCTACGATGAAAGGTCTTCCGAAAGGATTGATCGTCGCGAACGTAAAACATTTCTACCGCTGTGATCCCGAATATGGAACGAAACTTGCCGAAAAGACGGGAGTTAGCCAAAGCGAAATTACCAAAGATTAAAAATTATTAGTTCTATCTGAATCCAATCTGTTTGAGCGAGTGAAAGGCCGGCCTTTATCTTAGTAAAAGGAGTCTTTTCTCGCTCTTTTTTTATTATGCACCCTAAAAAAGGATAAAAAGTAGTTGCGTAATTAAACCAGAATGAGTCCAAGATAAGTAGTTTCAAAATTAAACCAGTATAAAGGAGGGTTTGTTTATGAGATTTAAGGACAAGGTGGTTTTGATTACGGGCGGAAACGGAGGTATCGGTTTTGCAGCGGCTAAATTATTTTTGGCTGAAGGTGCTAACGTGATCATAACCGGACGGGATCGAGCCGCGTTGGATGCCGCGGTAAAAAACCTGGGGGATCGTGCGAGGGCTTATCGAGCGGACGTTTTAAACAAGGACGAAAGGGAGTTTCTCTTTCAAAGGATTCAAGAAGAATTCAAGACGTTAGACGTCGTTTTCGCGAACGCAGGGATTCTGAAACCGACTCCGGCGGCGAACACAACGGAAGAGATTTTTGACGAAGTCCTCCGAGTCAATGTAACAGGAGTTTTTATGACGATCCAAGCGGCTCTTCCCTTACTCAAAAACGGCTCCTCCATAGTTCTCAACGGCTCCATTATTAGCACGATCGGGTCCATCGGAACTTCCGCGTATGCCGCGAGTAAGGCGGGTGTAAGTTCCATGACGAGAGTCCTCGCTTCCGAATTGAGTCCGAGAGGAATTCGTGTTAATATAGTAGTTCCGGGTGCGACTATGACTTCGATCTGGGGAACGACGGAGGCTGCGAACGAAAGATTGGAGAAGATCAAAGTTTCGATTCCTCTTCGAAGAATCGGAGATCCAGAAGAGATCGCAAAAGCGGTTTTGTTTCTCGCATCGGATGATTCTTCCTATATGCAAGGAACAGAGATCGTCGTCGATGGAGGAGCTAGCGGTTTGCCTGCGGGAGCTCCAATTTATCTTGCCAAGTAAGTAGAATCTTTCAGACCTATATTATACTCGATGAAGGAAGGGGGCTTTTGAGTGAAGCGCAAAAATTTGGATGAAGACGACTGCCCTATCGCAAGGTCCCTTTCCGCAATCGGAGAATGGTGGTCCCTTTTGATTCTCAGAGACGCCTTTATGGGTAAAAGAAGATTCGGAGAATTTGAAAGGAGTCTCGGACTTGCAAAGAATATTCTAACTTCCCGTCTTCAGAAATTGGTTTCTCAAGAGATTTTGGAAATTGTTCCCGCTTCCGACGGAAGTGCGTATCAAGAATATGTTCTGACACAAAAAGGAAAGGATCTTTTTCCGATTCTCGTTTCTCTCAGGCAATGGGGGGAGAAATATCTTTTTGACTCTAAAGAGATAAACCAAGTGCTCGTGGACGAACTTTATCAGAAGCCGGTTCGTAAAATAGAAATCAAATCCCAAGATGGAAGAGAACTCAAATCCAAGGACGTGAGGCTTCTTTTTTTAGATCAAAAAAGTAAAAGCAAATCCGCTAAGAAAAAAATAAACTCTAATTCGGATCGGTCCAAATCGTAAATTCCCGAAAACTATAAGCTCTAAAAGAAAAACATTCAAAAAATGTGAAATATTATTTGAGAATGTAGAATATCTTCTCCATTCCTAAAAAATGAGATTTCACAAAAGGACTCTCCGGATGATTCGCTGTTAACCAGAGTTTATCAAAAGGGTATCAATTCCAATGACCGAAAAACAATTCAGTCCTTCTCATTTTGGAATTTCTCCGGAAGAGATCCGTTACAAAAAATTCGTAGAATCGATCTATGAAAAACAAAACGAGGGTCCGCATCGGTACGGCGGTGGAAAAGTCGACCTCACCTTTATCAGCGAGCTTTTTAAAATCATCTTCGCGTGTTATTTTTCGGATCTTATATTTCGAGACTTCACTTCACGTAGAAGACAATCTTTCAGTTTTTTTCTTCAGACAAAGAGCAAGCTCTATTCTTATCTTTCCAGTTGGGCGTTTCGGAGCATCTTACGATCGACGGAGTTCTTGAAAATTTCAAAGCTGAACTTCCTCTCTGTATGAGATGATTTGGCCCGACGCGCTCGCGGCATACTAAGGCGATCCCGCTGCTGAAAGTGTGAAGGAAGTCATTCTTGCGTATTCCGGTTTTTACGCGATCACGTCATCCATGCGAATGGCGGTGGACCAATAAAGAGAAATCAAATAGAACCCGATCGCGGAACGGTTGATTCCCATAAATCGAACCGATAGTACAGGAGTTTGTTCTCCGGACAGTCTCGGTTGAAAGAGGCCGATCACGCCTTGTTTTTTCCGACTCGGATAAGAAGGAGGTTCGTTTTTCCTTCCGTGGATTTCGGTTTACTTCCCCTGTTTACCAATAGTTTATCGCAAGGAATGAATTACGCCAAAAAGGAAAACCGAAGTGGGTGGAACTCCTCTGCGTGTAAATTCTCTTCCAAAAGTGGCAATTGCAAGGGGATGTGTTAAAAAGAAAGAAGGTTCTTTTCAAACTTTTGTGATTAGCTCGTCGAGATCAGTAGGAGGGCCCTTGCGCGTTGAGATCCTTTGATTTTTGGATGTGTGTTTTAAAAGTTCGTATTCTTCATCGTCAATGAGCTCATTTTCCTGCCGTTCATTAACGCTCTCGATTGTTAAGCGAAGTTGTTTTTTGATTTGGTCGTTGAGGCGTTCTGAATAAATCCGAGATTCTCGTATGAACGTCTAAAAAGGTTGAAATAGCGCTGAGAGTTTATACCCTCGGTTGTTCCTTGTAGTTTACGAAAGCTTCTTGTCGAAGTTGTTCGTCCTTTTGTCAGAACTTCCACGCTCGTATTGTCTTTGACTCGATTGACTCTGAGGGTGACGGATTCGAGCGGTTTCCAGTCTAAAAAGCGAACCAGCCTGCGCGGTGTGATAGCTTCTCCGTACTGGGGAGCAATTCTGTTAGTGTTCGCTAATTTATCTGCGGCGTTGTCTCCCAGAGAATGTTGTAAGTTCGTATCAGTCACACCGATTTCTCCTAAGTTTTAGATTCGGTTCATTCTTGTTCTGGAACGTCAAAAAGACGTAAATGGTCAATAAGAACCGTCGTGCATTCGGCGGAATAAATGTATAAGATAATGATCATATCGATAGTATATTATTTATTTATTAAATACTATCACTACACTCTAATAAGTTGTTTCTTGCTTTGTATTCTTTGAGTTTTTATGCTTAGAATCTTGTCGAAAAATGAAAATCATTTTTTGGCGTTCTTGTTGTATCGGGTGAGTTTTTATCGAAACGAATTTCGGGTTTTGCGGTTTTATGAATTTACTGGAAAGATTGATTCCAGTGCGTTTTTTTAATTCTTCTATGGATGAATCCAAAAAGGAAACTTAGATTCCGGGAAAGGTAAGATTTGAACCCTCGATTTTCGTTTTGGAAATAAAAAAGAAGGATCCGATTCGTATGCGGTTTTGGTTATTTTGTTTTCGCTTGCGTCTTTTTTTCGGTTCCCGGTTGAACAGAATTTTTTATTTCCATTCTTTCCGGGCCTTTAGCCTTCTCACATGAAAACGAGCCGAGCGGAAAACGGATTCTCCGGACTTTTGCGCTTGACCTTTTTTTTCTTTGAATCGAGAATTTACGGCGTTTCCATCGTTTCTTTGAAGTGATTTCACTGATAACATTCAATGATCCCGAAATTCTAAGATTGATTTTACGATGATTCATATCCTTCAAACGATCCTCGAACAAGCGCACGCAGGCTACTGGGAGAAAAATTTCCAAAAAAAATCCAATTATCTTTCCCCCGCATGGAAATCGATGCTTGGATACGAAGATCATGAACTGGAAAACTCGATTCGAAACTGGCAATCCCATATTCTATCCGAGGATTTGATCAAAATTCGAAACGAATTCAGAGAATATCTCAGAACATTCAAACAAAAACTTTATGAAACCGACATTCGTTTTCGACATCGGAACGGAAGTATCGTCTGGTTTCGGTGCACTTGCAAACTTGTCGAAATCGATCCCAAAGGAAAACCTCTGTTGATACTCGGGACTTACTTCAATATCACTGAGTCCAAAAGAATCGAGTCCGAGTTGACCTTAACGCTGGATCGTCTTGCCCTTGCTACAAAGGCGGCGAAGGTTGGAATCTGGGATTTGGATCTGATCGAAGATCGCCTAACGTGGGACGACGCCATGTATGAATTGTACGGAGTAAGGGCTGATACTTTTTCGGGAGCGTATAAGGCTTGGGAGGCGGGGCTTCATCCCGAAGACTTGGAACGTTGTAGAATCGAACACAAAAACGCGGTCGAAGGATTCAAAGATTTTGATATGGAGTTTCGAGTGATCTGGCCCGACGGAGCGATCCGACATATCAAAGCGATCGCGATCGTTCAGAGAACGGCTTCCGGGAAAGCCTTTCGTATGGTGGGAACGAACTGGGATATCACGGAACATAAGAATTCGGAAACCGCTCTCAAGGAAAGTTACGAACTCACAAAGGTTTTTATCGAAAAAGCTCCTTCCGCGATTGCGATGTTTGATACTAACATGTGTTATATGGCAGCCTCTCAACAATGGATTAACGATTACGGTCTGATCGGGAAAGAAATTGCTGGGCTGTCTCACTACGAGATTTTTCCGGAGATAGGCGAAGAATGGAAACAGATTCATAAGGAATGTTTACAAGGTAAGGTTCAAAGAAGGGATGAAGAATTGTTTGTTAGAAAAGACGGAAGTTCCCAGTGGATCATCTGGGAAGTGCGCCCTTGGTATCGATCACAAAACGTAATCGGCGGGGTTTTGATGTACACGGAGGATATCAGCGCCCTCAAACGGAAAGAATTGGAAAGAAGTCGGTTGGAGGAAATTCTTACACGAACAAACGAAGCCGCGCAGATCGGGTCCTGGGAATTGGATCTTGAGACCAAAAGAAGAGTTTGGAGTAAGGTCACGAAGGCGATCTTCGAATTGCCGGAAGACTATACTCCGACCGGAGAGGAAGACTCGCGTTTTTTTAAAAGCGAACTGGAGAGAAAACGATCGGCGGATATTTTGGAAGAGTCTATCCTTTCCGGAAATACTTTTGACTTCGAGGTGGAGATCGTCACCGCAAAAGGAAATTTTGTTTGGACGCGGACGATCGGAAAACCCGAATATCTCAACGGAAAGTGCATTCGTGTTTCCGGCACGTTTCAAAACATTCAGGAACAAAAGGAAAGGGAATTCGCCCTCCAAGGAACCTTGGATATCGTCAACGATCAGAATGAAAGACTTTTGAACTTCGCACATATCGTCTCTCACAACCTTCGCTCTCACGCGGGAAATATCACGATGCTCCTCAAAATTTTGGAAGAGGCGACCACAGAGTCAGAAAAAGAGGAGATGATCGGCTATATCCGGAAGGCATCGGACAGTCTGATGGACACCGTTTTGAATTTGAACGAAGTCGTTTCCATTCAAACAAATAAGAATATTCAAAATACTGAAATTTCTCTCAGACACTCCATCGAAAAGGCGTCTCAGACGATCCGCGGTGAGATACAACAAAACAACGTTCAAATTCACAATCTGGTCTCGGAATCTATTCGAGTTAAGTGTAACACCGCGTATCTGGAGAGTATTCTTCTTAATTTTTTGACAAACGCGGTCAAATACAGACATCCTGAAAGGGCCCCGGAGATCACTCTCAGCGCGGAGTATCAAAAAAATCGACTCGTTTTGAGTATTCAGGATAACGGTCTCGGGATCGATTTGGATAAAAACGGGGATAAACTTTTTGGAATGTATAAAACGTTTCATAATCATCGAGATTCCAAGGGAATCGGATTGTTTATCACCAAAAATCAGGTGGAGTCTATGGGAGGAAAGATCGAAGTGGAAAGCGTCATCAATCAGGGAACGGTCTTTCGAATTATTTTTTCGTAAAAATATATTAAAAAATTGGAATTTAGAAGGTAAGAATGAGTCTTGAAGAAAACAAACGGATAATCCGGGACTATTTCAATTTTATGAATGAGAAAAAAATTTCGCAAGCCGTAGAATTGTTAAGCGACGAACTCGTCTGGTGGATCGTCGGTAAAACCAAGGTTTCCGGAAAAAACGACAAAAGGACCATACAAGTCGGTTTTAAACTTTTACACAGAACGTTCTCCGATTTTCATTTTATCCTTCATGATTTTACCGCCGAGGACGATCGGGTATCTCTCACTGCGGAGTCCAAGGGAAAACATACGAACGGAAAACTCTACAACAATCACTATCATTTTCTTTTTACGATCAAGAACGGTAAAATCCAGAATGCGAAGGAATATCTGGACACGGAACACGCAATCTGGATCGAACAATCGGAATCACAATCGACTGCTTGAGGAGTGTTTTTTTACCTTCCTAAACTAGGTTTTGTCCGAAATGAATCCTTTTTTGGAAATATTTTTTAGCCCGATTTTCGATTTGAACGATCTAAATTCTACGTTATGAAAATTCTTGCGATCTCGGGAAGTCTTCGTTCTCAATCCACAAATTCCGCCTTATTACGAGCGATCACAAAGTTGGCTCCGTCTGAAATGGAAATTACAACCTATGAAGAGTTAGGCGAACTTCCTCATTTTTCTCCGGACATCGACGGAGATAATTCTCCTCAAGTAGTTCGAAGATATAGGGAAGCTTTAAACAATTCGGACGGGGTTTTGATCTGTACACCGGAATATGCGCACGGAATTCCGGGTGTTTTGAAAAATTCATTAGACTGGGTGGTGGGTTCAGGAGAATACGTGAACAAACCGGTGATGGCTCTGAGCGCTTCTCCGTCCTATATGGGAGGCGACAAGGCTCATGCTTCTTTGATGCAAACGTTAAAAGTTATGAATGTAACCGTTGTGGAACCGGCTTCCTTTTGTGTCACTCTCGCTCGTAAAAAAATGAACGATCAAGAGGAACTCGTGGATGCCAAAACCAAGGAAACGTTTCAAAAAGCATTCTCCGAATTTTCAAAAGTAATTCACTCTTCGATGCGGACGCGCGCAGAAGATTAAACTTTGAAAAGATGGAAACGGAGAACTTTATTTCGATCTTTTTTTAGGGTTAATCTTTTTTTTCGCAGACCCTTTTGTTTTTTTCGCTGTGATTTTTGTTTGGGAAAGATTCTTATCGGGAGAAAGATAGGACTCGATTCTTTTTGCGACATTCTCCCATCCCTCGTCGAGCATAAGATTGTGCCCCATATTCGGAAAAATTTCCGGTTTTACTCCGTATGCGTTCGCGGTAAGGGTCACCTCCCAAGGTGGAAAAAATCTGTCCTTTTCTCCGCCGATCACGAGCAGAGGAGTCTTTATTTTTTTAGTTTTGGGAAGAGATAGGGCGAGCATTCCAAGAAACGCCCAAAAGGATTCGTCTTGGAGACGGGAAGCGTAGTGGAAAGCTTTTGTGTCGCTTAACAATTTGGAGAAAAACAGTTCCTGACTCAGTTTCGGATCCTCCACGAACGGAAACAACGAAAGAGTTGTAAGAACTTTTAAGAAACGAATCGGGTGTTTGAATAATAATTCCAGGGTGATTCTAAAAACACCGTAAGGTGGAACGCTCGCGAGCAAAACCGCTTTTGGAATATCAGCGGTTTCTAATGTTTTTTGAACGACCAGCCCTCCCATGGAATGTCCCACCAAAACCGTGGAGTCGGGTAATTGAGCTAAAACTTTTCGAACGTCTTGAACATAGTCTGAGATCGAAGTCCAGCGAAAGGAACCGATGCTCGGGCTTTTCCCGTGGCCCCTAAGATCGAGAGTATAAACTTCGTATCCCGCTTTTTGAAAGTAGGGAACAAAATTTTCGTTCCAACACCAAGCGCCATGCCAAGCCCCATGTACAAAAAGAATCGGAGGTTTTTCCGAGGTCGAGGATTTGGAGGATTTTAGGGCTGGTTTGTGTTCGTAGTGGACCATAAGCGGATGAAATGTCTTCGATCCTTTCCGGACTGCAACGAAAAAACGAGCCGAGTTTTTTTAAGAATTTAAAAAGCGGCCACTCGAAGAGAGCCAAACGCGCGTTTGTCGAAAAAAAAATCACCGTTCGGATTCAAAAATCAAGCTGATCGGAATTCAAACCGGGTAAGATAGGATCCCTGCGTAGAAGTCATTTGTTGATTCTATCGATTCGTAAAGGGGAAGAAAAGTGGCATAGGGTTTTTTGCCCTATGCCGTCTCATTGGCTTGAGATTTGAGTGTGAGGGGAATATTAAAAATATTCAATTTTTTAGGAACCTTTTACGGCCCTCAGAGGGGGCATCTTTTGGAATAAGAACCCTGGATCAATTTTTCACCTTTATTTGCTAAGTCCGGAAAAAGACGAATGTTGACACCGTATAATTTCTGAGCGTCCTCAAGTTTCCGAAGACAAATCGAAACTTCTTCGGATTCAGGTCCTTCGGCTCTTTCGATTTTTTCACATTCACATTTCGTTTCACCGAGAACGGTCGCATATTCCACAAGTGCGGCGAGCTGGGAATCCGACTTCGTTTTACAATTTTCGAAAACGGAAATTGAAAAGAAGACACAAACTATAGATAGAAAATTTTTTATCCTAGAGCGATTTTCGAATATCAGATTCATGACGATTTCCAAAAGATCGGATCGATCCTTCTCATAAGGAGGATAAAACACCTCGTCCGAACGTCATCAGAGGATACGTTTCTTTTGGGAATGAGTCAAGGAGGAATCTAAGTCGTTCCCCGTTTCGATGGAGAATGCCATAGGGGCTTTCACCCTATGGCAACGTGGAAAGTTGAATCTACATTCTAAAATTAGAATATAGATTCAATAGAAGAGTCGATAGGCTTTTGGAGTTCCTGCCGGAGCATCCGGTAATTCTTCAAATCGAAGGTGCTTTTCCCGGACTTGTTCGAAGACGGATTGTGTGACTAAAATTTCTCCCGCTTCCGCCGTATCCTCTCCGAGTTTGCTCGCGGTGTTGACTTCGGAGCCGAAAACGTCCGTATCTCCGATTTTCAAGACCTTTCCGAATCCGAGCCCTACGCAGAGAAGTATTTTTTCTTCCGGGATTTTGTCCTGGTTGTAGTTTATAAGAATCTGTTGCATTTTGATCGCGGATTCGATTCCTTTTCCCACGTTTCGAAAGATCACCAGGAAACTATCTCCTTCGGATTTTAAAAGAATTCCGTCGTGATCTTCGATGATCGGAATGAGAATTCTTTCTGATTCGTGGATGGTTTGCAAAAAGTGAATGATCCCGAATCTTTCGACTCCTCTGGAAAAACCGGAAAGATCCGTAAACATCACACACCATTCTTCTCCGAAAAGATCCCAGATTCTTTGATCGACTAATGTTTTGTCGGCTCCGGGTTGCAATCGATCTTGGATCAATTTTTCCAATCTGTCTTCGGAGGCGCTTGCTCCGATCGTTCTACGAAATGCCATAAGACCTCTTTGGAGAATTTAGAGATGAATCCAAACGAATTCAGAATCCAAACGTTGTATTCAGAATTCACTTTCTGTCAACGGGAAACTGAGAGATCTCGCTTTTTCTTTGAGGAATCGAGCCGGGTGGCTGAAAGGAACAGACGTTCTACAAGAATAAATTCTTTCCTATAAGATAAAATTTTTGCTCACAACGGATCTTGTGTTCCTCTGGAGGGGGAAGAAGGAAGAGAATCTCTCAAAAAAAAGAACCACTTCCAGGAGCTTAGAATTAAAGAATCAAGTCGTGTTTATCACAGAGCAGTCCGCGGTCAAGGAAGCGCCGTGGTCGTTGGAATCGACGTCGCAAAACCACTTTCGCATCCCGCATACACGTTAGGCAACGCGGACGAGTTGGAAAATCTCAAAGAAGAAGCGGAGACTTTGTGTTCGAAAATCATAGTCTTTCGGCGATATCTTCGAAACGAAAAGGACGTAAGGACGGCGGCCAAAGGAACGTTAGATGCTTTTGATGGAATCGAGATTCTTTTAATAACGCGGGGCGCGCTTACGTTTTGTTCACAACTTACGGAAGACTCCCGGGATCTAGGGTTGACATCAACTTGAAAAAAGCTTGGCTCGTTGTTAGGAGGATCATTCCGATTCGCATCGCGCAAAAGTCGGCGGATCATCAACATTTCTTCGATCGCAGACCTCGGAGGAATGAATCGTCTTTCACACTACGCAGCTTCCAAATGCGGATTCGCGGATCTTTTGACACTTTTAAGAATTTAGATCGATGAAAATTCGCACGATGATTTGATTGTCTCTTTGACAAAAGATGGAAGGTAGATTATGATTTTCGTTCGCATATCTTCGTGGTTCCTGTGTTTTATTCTGATCGGTTGTTTTTATTCTTCTCCGATCCGAACGATTCCCCTCAAACCGAATTCGGTTTCCGTCAACTGGGAAGAACGAACAAAGGAAGCGGTTCGGATTCTTCAGGATTTGATTCGAATTCGTACGGAACGAAAAAACGAAATCGAAGTCGTTCGTTATCTCCAAGCTCTTTTACAAAAGGAAGGAATTCCTTCGAAGATCTACGCTTCGAAAGAACATCCAGAACACGCAAACTTGGTCGCGGTTCTCGAACCCAAAAAGAAAAGCTCACTCAAAGGAATTATCTTGGGTAATCATAACGACGTTGTAGAAGCCGACGAATCCGAATGGACCGTTCCTCCTTATTCCGGTCAGATCGTAGACGGAAAAATTTACGGAAGAGGGGCTTTGGATATGAAAGGCCTTGCTGTGATGCAACTCGTCGCGTTTTTAGAATTAAAACGTTCCAATATAGAACTCAAACGAAAAGTGATGTTTTTGTCGCTCGCTGACGAAGAGAGTGGAAGTCTCTGGGGCGCCCGGTATATGGCGAAGGAACACAAAAGTATATTCGAAGATTATGATACGATGTTAAACGAAGGCGGAGTTGCCACCAAAGACGTGGGAATTCCGGGTTCGACGATCTTTAACATTCAATACGCCGAAAAGGGAAACCTCTGGTTAAGACTGAGAGCAAAAGGCCAGAGCGGCCACGGGAGCGCGCCGACTTCCGATTATGCGACGTTGAATTTGATTCGGTTTTACGAAGAGGTTTTAAGTTACGACGTAGGGGTTAGAATCACGGAAGAGACCAGAGCTTATTTCTATCAGTTGGGAAAAGTCGCTTCCTTTCCCACTTCCTTTTTTTTGAAAAATGCGTCTAACCCCTTGATCAAACCCTTTCTCACCGGAACTCTCAAAAAAAGCAAACATCTCGCGGCGATGACGAGTAATACGAAAGCGATTACGGGAATTCAATCTTTGGAAGGGGGCGGATACAACGTTCTTTCCGGAGAAACAT
Source organism: Leptospira ainlahdjerensis (assembly GCF_016919175.1). Taxonomy (GTDB): domain Bacteria; phylum Spirochaetota; class Leptospiria; order Leptospirales; family Leptospiraceae; genus Leptospira; species Leptospira ainlahdjerensis. Next base: position 67,822 of record NZ_JAFFPU010000082.1, read on the forward strand.
TAGGAAAATTGGATATTCGAGTACTTCCGGGTTTTGATACGAAAGAATACTTCGAAAGAATCAGAGAACTCGCCAAACCGTACGGAGTGGAAGTCGAAATCGAGGACGATATCGGTCCGGATGATTCTCCTCTCGAAGACGAACTCTTTCAGATTCTCGCGAACGTTTCCGTTTCTAATGTTCCCGGAAGTGTCGCTGCTCCGTTTATGTCTTCGGGAAAAACGGATAACGCACGATTTAGAAGAATCGGGATTCGTTGTTACGGACTCAATCCTGCCGTGCTGACTTCAAAGGACACGGAAACACTTCACGGGAAGGATGAAAACATCAGTATCGAAAACTTAAAACTGGGGTCCCGGATTCTTTTTGAAACTCTCTATCAGTATGTGACTCCTTAGAGACTTTTCGAACCGGCGCGGAACACTTTGGCTTGGTTTTCTTCGCGCTGTTACAAGGATTTTAAAAAGTTTAGAAGATGACTCCTTTCTCTGATATCTAATTTTAGAAAGTAGTTTTTACTTTTTTCGGCTTCTCCTCCGTGCCAGAGAATCGCTTCAGTCAAATTCCGCGCCCTTCCGTCGTGAAGATAGCGGGTGTGACCGTTCACTTCTTCAAAAAGTCCGATTCCCCAGAGAGGAGGAGTTCTCCATTCTCTTCCGTTCGCCTCCCCGTCCGGTCTTTGATCGGCGAGCCCTTCTCCCATGTCGTGTAACAAAAGGTCGGTGTAAGGACGAATCGTCTGATTGGATAGTTCGGGAAAATCCGCGTCAGAGCGAGTTAAGATTTTTGGAATATGACAATTTTTGCAACCTGCCTTGAAGAATAATTCCTTACCGAAAAGTACGCTCGAGTTGGAAGCTTTTCTCCGGGCAGGAACTGCGACGAGCTTCATATAATTCGTGATCGCGTCTATTTTGGATTGTGGAATCTCAGGAGCTCCTCCGTTAACGGCGGCTTGACATTGGGTCTGGCCGATCAAGCAGTTTTCGTCTGGGAAGAGAGGGGAAGTGATTCCCAGGTCACCCAAAAAGGCGGCTGAATTTTGAAGGATCAAATTCGGGTTGTTCGCTTTCCACCCGAATCTTCCCAGGCTCGAACCGGAACCGGTTTGATTCTGAATGTAATTTGGTTTACCGGAAATTCCGTCACCGTCGAGATCGTCCGGATCCGCAAAGGAAAGAATCGTATTTTCGGGAATCGCCTCCAATAGACCGAGCCCGATTACTTGTTGAGGAACCCTCAGAGAAGTTTTGATGTCGGTGGGAAAAGCCCCATATCCTAAATTCGAAAAATTGAATATAGGAAAACGAAGGTTATAGGTCGAACCGTCAGCAAATTTGCCTTCGATTTCTTGATAGGTTAAAGTCGCGGTTCCTTCCTTGGATACTCCCGCGACGGAGTTGGGTTGAAACTGGCCTCCGTATTGTGGATCCGGAGAATGGGAATTCGGACCGGAACTCAATCGTATGAGACTGAAAGTTAGAGCCTCTCCGTCTTCTTCCAGGGCTCTTCCGTTTCCGATATGACAGCTAACGCAAGAATTGGAATGGAAGAATGGACCAAGTCCGTCCCGATCCGGGAGGGTCGCCGAAAAACCCGGAATCCAAGGAACCTCAAAAACGGCTTGTCCCACGGTAAACTCCGAAATCACGTTCAAAGAAGAATCCGGTGCAAACTGACGAAAAGCGGAAGCTCCGATCTGAAAACTAGTCATCCGGTTTCCTCCTTGGTATTCCTCTCCAACTTCATAATCCCAGGGATTCACCGAAGGGAGATTAGAGAGGACGAGAAGGATGGAAGCGAGTTCGAAACAAGAGAGATCGGAGGGACAATTTTCATTCTTCGGAATTTGACAACCCACAAACGAAAGAACCAAAAACCCTGCGAAGAAAAACCGAATTCTCCAATAAGCCGCTGCCTTAGAAGGAAAAAGACGAAACGTATAAATCGAAATTTTAGTACACATTCTAAATAGTGAATATTAAGGAAGGTTTATGTAAACTGGAGTCGCTGCTCCCCAGTTCGTCTGAAGATCAGGCCTTCCTAGAGAACCTTTGAAATTCCAACCCCAGCCGTAAAGCGAGCCGTCCGCCAGAAGGGCGAAGTTGTGGGTAGCCCCGCATCCGAAATGGACAAGATTTTTGATGCCGATTACTGCGCTGCTGGGCGTGTAAATTTTTGTAGTGGCGGTTTCTCCGATCCCGAGATTGGCCGTGGCACCGTTGGCTCCCCAACCCTTAACACTTCCGTCGCTTAAGACCGCAAAGCTTTGGGTTCCGCCGGCCCAAACGGATACAGCATTTTGAATATTCAAAACTTCTGCTGGAGTGTGGCCGGGGGTCGGAGAGCCGCTTCCGCCGATTCCAAGTTGCCCGCTTGCATTCAAACCCCATGAATAGACCTTACCGTCGGATTTGAGCGCGAGAATATGATCTCTTCCGTTTGCAATCTGTTTGATTCCGCTGAGACCCGCAACTTTTAGAGGTGTAGAATGAATCGTTGTATTCGTATCGATCGCTCCGTTTCCAAGATTACCGTATTGATTTCTTCCCCAGACATAAACTTCACCGTTTGTGGTAAGCGCTGCGGAATGTTGAGAACCTGCAACGACCTGGATGACGTCGCTAAGTCCCACAACCGAAACCGGTGTGGAGGAGATGGTTGTCGCGGTCATCCCGGTTGCTCCGTTTCCTAGTTGGCCTACGTTATTCAAACCAAAGGAAAGAATTGTTCCATCCGATTTCAAAATGAGTCCATGATCAAAGCCGTATGCGCCCATCACCGCGTCGTTGACACCGGGAATTTCGGAAGGTGGCAATCGAGGTCCGGCGTTGGAAGGAGTTGTGGGATCGGTGTTATTGCTTCCTATTCCCAATTGGCCGTTTGCATTGGTTCCCCAGGTAAAAACTTTGCCGTTCTTTAGGATCGCCATTGAATTGTTCTGCGTAAAATGAATGCTCGAAATTTCTCCGATCGAATTCAACTTCGTGATGATATCATTGATCCCGTCTCCCGTGGAAGTTCCGGTTCCGAGTTGACCGAAATTATTTCTTCCCACCGTGTAGACGTTTCCGTCTTTTAAAAAGCCGGAGTGAGCGGCTCCCGCGGAAAGCTTGGATCCGAAGTAAATATGAATTTCTTTTTGTAGGATCTCCCCGTCCGGACCTTTCCATCGAAACTGAAGTGTATTCTCTCCGTTGACCGGTTTGAAAGCAGGAACCTTAGTCAAAAGATTCTTTTCTTCGGAGTTGATGGAGCCTGTGTTTACAAAAGCGACCCTTTCTCCGTTTCGAAATACCTCCAAAGTTCCACTTTCCTGCGTGGAAACCGAAGGTTCGAGTTGGTATACGGAGACAATTTCTCCTTCCTTGGGAGAAACGACTTCAAAAACACCTGAGGAGGAAGAATTCGAATGTGCCAGTGCTAAACCAACGGATGCAAGCGCATTGGCATCGGAGGCTTTTTCGCCACAATTCAGAATCCAGAGAAGGCTAGCGAGGGAGAGTAGTTTGGATTTCATAATTTCCTCTTATTTTGATAATGAGAGTAATTCTCAATATCAATCTAGCCATCCAAAAGATAAGTTGGCTTGCGTCAAGAAATTCTTCTGGATCGAAAGAGAAATCGGGGCTTGTTTTTGGTTTGAAAGATCCATCCAAAAATGCACTTGGGATCTCCAGAGATTCGCCTTGTCGGAGCTACGACGCCCTTCTGTAAAAGTCGCGCGCCCCACCCCAAATTTTGGGTGGAGGGGTGGGTGGCGGAAGAATTCCGGAAGCTTTCCTCTATCACAAAATCAAACTTTTCGCAAGAGAAAATTCTCTTGTAAGAATTCCTACAAAATTCCTTGTCTCAGGAGCTTTCTCGTTGCACCGCCTTTGAGTTCATATCCTTACCCACAAGTTGTCTGGGTTTTCAGTTAATTTGTCGGAGCTACGACGCCCTTCTGTAAAAGTCGCGCGCCCCACCCAAATTTTGGGTGGAGGGGAGCGGTGGCGGGAAAAATTCCGGAAACTATCCTCTATCACAAAATCACAGCTTTGCAAGAAAAAGTCCCCGTGTCGGAACTCCGACAAAATCTGGGGTATTTTGAATTGTTTTTTTTTCGCAATTCGTGAACGAGGATATGCATTTGACAGAGCTGGGAAGATTCTTAAACTCGTGAAAATTCTTTCCTGGAGAATTCTTAGATGAATCGTAAAGCGAGTATTCTTATCCCAATCCTTCTTTTGGCGGTCGGTTTTTGGAATTGTAAAAAAGAACTGAGCGTGTCGATGGCCACCTCCACTTCCTTAAGCGACAAGCTCGCCTTTGCGGCGTTAGGTGGAGGTTCCTGGAAACCCGAAGAAGGCGCTGAATTTGTAAAAATGCATTTTTATCCGGACGAAGGTTTTCAATTAAAGAAGGTGGAAGTAGATTCCTGTAAGGGAGAATTTACGGATGCGGTCACGGCTTATATCAACTTTGACGAACTCAGCGCTTCGGCTACGTTAAGCGGAACCAAGGCGATCGTTTCCTTTGATAAACCTGTCTACTCACGATCAGTGACAATTAACTTTCGAAAGAATAAGGATCTCTGTATCGGAGAAATCCGTTTTTACGACGAAAGAGACAAACCGTTCTCGCTCAAACTTCCGAAAATCGTGGAAGGTTCCGCCAAAGCTTCCGAAACCGCGAGCCCTGTTTTATCCTACGACGTGATGAATCTTTTTGATTCCCGTTACGAGTATGCTTGGGCTTCCGATAAAAAAGGAAAGGGCGTAACTTTGGATTTTAAATTCAAAGAACCTCAGACCATTAACTCGATCAAAATCTGGAACGGTTATCAAAGATCGGACCAACATTGTTATTCCAACGGAAGATTGAAAACCGCAACTCTTACGGGAGACAACGGTTATGTTCAGAAGATTCAAGTGCAGGATATCCTCGGCCCTCAAGAGATCGTTTTGGAAAAAAGTTTCGAAGGCTCCTCTCTCCGTTTGACCGTCGATGATATCTACGCGGGAAAAATGTACAAAGGATTGGTTCTCAGTGAGATTCGATTCGGAAAGGATAAGAACTGGATTCTTATCAATCCGATTTCGAGATCGCAGACCATAGCGCGGCAAAATCATCTTCAATTCACTCCACCCGATTTGGATATGATTCTCAATCACGGGCTTCGCGGTTCGGAGGTTTCCGCACTTCCGGAAGAAATTCAGAGCACGGAAACAATCGCACAAACGGAATCTTCCGCTTCGACGGAAGATACAAACGGAGTCAGAATCGAATCCAATTGGTCTTTGAGAATGCGTTCGGACGGTTCCTTTTTTATGGAAGGAAACACTCAGGATCAAACGAGCGGAGACACAAGTTTCGTGAATAAGACGAGTAAGTTTTACGCGATCGGAAACTACGAAGTCAAAGAATCGTCCGCCGATTCCTTAAAGTTGAGAGTATTCGGTTATATGCGAAAATACTCATCTTCTTTCGAGGAATCCTATGGAGACATGGACTGCAACGGTTGTGGAAGAGATTGTAACATGGCAGAAACGGATCCGGATAAGAAGGAGATTATCTTTCAGGATTTTATCACGATCAAAAAATTAAACGGAAATATCTATGTTCAGAACACGAGCCCGAGTCGAAAACTAGATTTTAAAACTTTGGAGATGGCTCTCGAGTGAGGTCGTTTCCGGTTTTGATCGCGGTTCTTCTTTCTTGCATTCTTATCATAGAATGTAAAAAAGAATCCTCCGCTTCCGATTCACAATTATGGGGACCGGAGGAAAACGATCCCAATCGTCAGATCCAAGTTTCGATTCTCTGGGAGAAAAAACATTTTCCCTTCGAGATGGAACTCTTTGAAGGAGCTTCCCAGAGACCGGTGGATCTTTGGGCGACTGGTACGGTGAAAAAAATCTCCGATGCCCCGGTTTCTTCTTCGATAGGCGGGAATGGTCTTTATCTCAAACCCGGTTCCAAAAAGAAATTTGTCCTTTTGGTTCGTAATACCAGCGATCAAGACTTTTACTTTTTTGCGGCCCCTCACTCGATGGAACCGGCGGAAAGTTCCTTAGGTTTTAAGTTCAAATGTCTTTGTATCAACCACGCGTTTTACGTTCCTGCGGGAGAAATCTGGTATCGAGTCGTCGAGCTCAGAACTGGGCGAGAGGCGCTTGGAAAAGAATTAAGAATCACTCATACACTCGTGGGGATGGACGAAAAAAGGGTTCAACTCTATCAGAAAAGAATGGGGTCGTCGTCGGGGGCTTCTTCTTCGAACGAGGACTGAAATTTTGTTAAACGAAATCGTCTAAAACGAAAAAACGGACTCTAAAAGTCCGTTTTTTTTACGCTTCCGAAAGATCGAAATATCCCCGTTTCCATTCTTAGAGAGAAGTTTTGGAAATTAATTTTTTCCGTATGGGGATTCCGCTCCGCGTCCGCCGCCGCAAAGAACGATCTTGTTTTGAATTCTGCAGTTCTGTTTGGATCCGTCAAAGGAAGAACTCATGGTTCCTTCCGCAGAATTCCTTTCGTCCTGAAATTCTCCTTCATAGACGCTCGTATCCGGGAAACGAACCTTTCCAGGACCCATCATCGAACCGGCTTGAAACGTTCCTTCTAAAAGGGCGCCGTTTTTAAAGATATAAGTTCCTTTTCCCTCTTTCAGATCGTCCTTAAATTCTCCGTCGAATCTGTCTCCGTTTGCATATTTGATTCTTCCCGGACCGTTTCTTAAGTCGTTTTGAAACGAACCTCTGTATTCATCGCCGTTATCATAGACATAAGTTCCTGTTCCGGAATTACAATCGCCTTGAATACAACCTTTTGTCGGTTTGGCGTCGGGGTCAACGGCTGTGGAACGACTGGATGCGTTCGAGGAAGAAGTTTCCTCTTCCCGGTTTTTTTGCGCCTCGTCTTCGGAGTAGGTCGATCTACTTGCGCCGTTCGCGGTTTCGTTAGAAACGTTTTTTCTGTCTCCCGAGGAACACTGAGTGAAAAGAATCAAAAATACGAGCACGTTTGCGAAAGTTTGGAGCTTTGAATTTTTGAAAGAGACAAAACGAGTCTCCAAGGCGCTAAAGAGAATCATAATTTTCGAATACTGAATCGAAACGTTTCTATCGGAGTTCATAGTCAAAATATTATTATGCAAGGGAAAATCTGTCAAACCGATTTCTATTTTAAGAGTTCCGAGACCGGCATCGCTTGCTGATTGATAAACGAAGGAAGTTTGGAACTTATCTTTTTGTATAAGAATAAATAAAAATGTCTCATAAGAGGAGAAAAAAGGATTCGATCCGGGATTCTCATGTTTTTATTTCTTCGAATGAATAAATTCAGTAAAAGTTTCGACATAAATCCGGGAATTCTTCTGCGGGAATGAATTCTGAATTGATAAGCGTTCGGATAATTTTCCGCGTAGATCTTTGCGAGATGAATCGTCTCTTCCAAAAGATAGTTTTCTCTTTCCGGATCCGGAAGATAAAGAAGTTCGCGACAAAACGCAAAGAGTTGAAACGTATCGTATTGAAAACGAAAGTTATACGGTAGAGAAATTCTTTTTGCGATTCTTCCCATCTCTTTTAAGCTTTCTATCGCGGCGTAACCCGTTAGAACAGACGCTTTTTTGTCTTTGCAAAACGTGTCGTAAAGAATTCTAAAATGATCGCTGATCGTCACCCGATCCCAGGTGATATGAAGCAAAGGTGGAATCCTGACCCTGTGGATATAAAATTCCCGATCCGCAAATCCAGGGTCATAGAGAAGATTCAAAATCACTTCGTCGGAAAGTCTTAGAAATCGGATGAGCTCGGCGAGATGTTTTTTTCCGGAAAACTTTCGAAGACTTTTTTTTACGTTCCAATCCTTTTTAAACAAACCGAGGCAAACAAATGTGTTGAGCTCGTTCCAATAGGAAGTGTCCTTTAAAAACGTAATATTCTTAAAAGAGGACCAACCACCCGTTTGACACCAAACGCTGAATCCCACGAGATTTTTTACTTTTTTTAGTTCTTCTTTGTAAGACGCATACTGCCAGCCTATAAAGGAAGGAAATTCTCCAAAACCTTCGTATTCCCTTCTTGCCTGGAATTCCACAAGTTTGGGTTTTTTATCCTGGAAGAAGAGTGGATTGAGTTTTAGATAACGAAAAAAATCTCCTTCTCCGTATTTCATGGAAATGATCAGATTTTCTTCCGGAACGTTTTGAAAAACCTTTTCATAAGTTTTTACATTCCAGATGAGATCTCCGATCGGATACGCGCCGATCGTCCAAGTTCTGAATATTAAAGTTTTAGAATGTTTTTTGAACACGGGTAGGATTTCTTTGAGAAGCCGATTGGCGTCCTCCGGAGTTTTTAAAAAAAGTTTGCTTTGAAAGTCGCCTTTGACGTCGACTCCGTCGGACTCGCCGATCCTTAAAATGATTCCGTCTATGGTTTCAAATTCCGAGAAGAGACGGTCCAAAACGGAGAGAAACAGGGAAGCCACCCGAGCAAAATCTCCTTTTGTTTCAGCTTCGATATGAGAATTGTAAAATAAAAAATCGCTCGTAAGAAAGACCTTCATCCCGTTCTTCTTTGCCGTCCTAAAAAGTTTACGGTAGGATTTTTTATAGGATTGAATTTTGGAACGAAGTGCGTTCGGATAAAATGCAAAGTCGGCGAGAAAGGAAAGTTCGTCGATGGTGATCGCGTTGTATCCCATACCGTTCACTTTTTTTACGTAAGAATCGAAATTCTCACGTATCTTTTTATGTGTTTTTTTTCTAAACTTTTGATTCTTTTCCAAGAGTCCGATCGGCGCTTTGGACCAGTTCTGCGATTCTCCTGGAGCCTTTACAAAAAAAGGAGCGCTGGAATCAATCAGAGCCAGTTTTAAGTTCATCTTACGGGACTTCCTTTTTATAACGGATCGTCTCCAAAGTTCCCGCGAAAAGAATCAAAACGCCGCCGATAATTTCACGATATCCCGGTATATCACCTAACAAGATCCAGGCGAGAAGAATGGAATACACGGGCTGGATGCTCGAAAGAATTCCCGCGGTTTTAAGTTTTAACTGAAACATCGACTTCATATACAATGTGTGAGCGAACGCAGTAAAAAAAGTTCCGAGTAAGATCATAAGACCCAGAGAACGATAGTTTGTAGGAATCGGATCCCAGTAACAAACGGGCGCGAGTAAGATTGCGGCCGTCAGTGATTGTAAAAACATCACTTGCGCGCTTCCGTGATGAGAGAGGAATTTTTTTGCGACCAAATTCCGATAAGAAAACGTGAACGCCGAAAAAAGCCCGGAAAGAATTCCCAAGAAGAGATCGTTTCCAGGTTTCAATTCCGGAATTAAAATACCCACTCCTAAAAGAACCAGAAGTGCGAGGAAGAGATCCGTCTTTTTAGGTCGTGACGCAAAGTGGATCGGTTCGAGAAATACCGTGATCACTGGATGTGTAAACAAGGTAAGAACCGCAACGGCGGGAGAAGCAAGGCGTGCTGAGGCAAAAAATGTGATCCAGTGGACCGCCAAAAGAACTCCGGCCCCGAGGGAAGCGATGTTGTCCGTTTTCGTTGTAAAGAAGACTGGTTTGTCTCTCCATTTCAAAAAAAGGTAGAGTCCTACACTCGCAAAGACGGTTCGGCCGAATGTGATCATCCAGACGCTTTCGTCGATCAATTTAGCAAAGAGAATATTTCCGCTGATGAGAAGCATCGCGAATTGAAATTCGAGGAACGTTTTTGTTTTGGATTCGGAGGACATGTCTTGGCTTCTTCAACCAAAAGACGAGAAAGGTTTCTCTTGGAAAACAAATTTGATTTTTTTAGAATCCAAGAAAAGCGAAAAAGAAGGGAAACCGTTTTAATTTTGTAAAACTGACTTTCCCGCTTTTGGATAAAAACGAGAAAGTTCGATCTTGTTAAGCGAACTCAGATTTGACCGGAAAGTAACGGTTGGCACGGAGCATACTTTCAAAATCGTTAAAACGAATTCCGTAACGTTTCATCGCTGGATGAACAAAAGGAGCCACCATCTGTCGGAGATAGAAGGGTTGATTGACTACGAAGTGGTGGATTCCGTGAGTGCTTCCGAAGTTAAAACAAAAAAGATGAAGAGGAGCTAAGAACCAAACGTTTAAAACTTGAGTCTGTTGATTGATATTTTTTACGTCTCCGTAGTAGTGCATATTGGAAGAAACGATCTGAATGCTCGATTGACGGATCCAGTTTGGGATCATATACACGACCGCAGCAGTGTTGAGAAAGGAACGAGCCGATTCTAAAAATTCCGGAAAGGAAAACGGGAAACCTAAGAATTGATTTCCATAATGGAGCAGATTGAGTCCGAGAAATTGATACCAGAGCGAGTAATAGACGACGAGCCAAGGCCAGCTTTCTCTTACGATTTCCTTTCTTTTAAACTTGGGTGCATCTTTGACGAGCTTTCTAAAATTAAGAATCGCCGAAATGTTTCCGTCGATCATCGCAAAGAATCGAAACAAACCAGCCTCCATACCGTTGCCGATCAGTCTTTCTTCGATATCGTCTTTGTTTCCGGAAACCTTATGATGTAAGGTATGAATCATTCTTCGATACCAGGGGCTGACCGTATTTCCGCGAAAGATCCACACGGTCCAGAAAATCAGATTTTGCATTCTTTCGTTGTCTTTGAAGTAGAGGTTATGGATCGTATCGTGTTCGATTTCGTGTAAGAACGAAGCAAAGATCGCGTTCGAGACGATGGCGGCCCAGGCCGGAATCACGTTCGCGATGTAAAGTCCTGCGGTGAAAATCATCATCGCAGCCGAGCCGAAAGTGATCGATGTACCTAAAAAATCCTGGTGTTTGAGAATCGAAAATTTCTTTCTTAGATTTCTGTCTCGAAATCGGATCCAACGCATAATCTTAATATTCTTTTCGCGTAATTCGAGGGTTTCCCATTTTTTTGGTTTTCTTTTGGGAAGAATTTCTTTTTTCGCAAGTGTCAGAGTGTTCATTCGGACCTCTTTTTCGTTTGGAGTTAGGGGAATCATAGGGTCTTTTCCGGAAAACGTCGTCCTATTTTATCGATTTGGTCGGGTGACGAAGTAGGAATCGATAAATTGCTCCTCGTAAAGCGGCCTTCACTCGGAGATGGACGGTTCATTTTCTGAGTTTTGTATGAGAATTACGCGAAGTTTGATTTTGATAGGAGTTCCTACGAAAAATCGAAGGGGGAATTCTACTTGCGAAAACTAGGATTTTGTGGCGTAGAAGAGGTGGCCCGAGATTTTTCCGCCAGCACCCCAAACCCAAGTTCAGTATAACCTTATTCACAAGTTCAGAGGAGATACACGAGAATCCTCCCGAGGAAAGGAATGATGTAAGAGTTCCTACACAGGGATTTGTGCTTGCAAAATTAGAATTCTGTGATAGAGGAGAATTTCCGGAATTTTTCCGCCACCCGCCCCACCACCCGAGAATTTGGGCGGGGCGCGCGAGTTTTACAGAAGTACGTCGGAGTTCCGACAGATTGCCCTTGAGATACAATTATTATTTTGCGGAAAGAATTTAGGCAGATTACAAAGGATTTTTTCTTCTCTCAGATTTTTAGGATAAAAACGAATTCTTTCGATTTTAAAAATTCAGTTTCGGTTTTCTTGCAAGGACTTGAAGCGATACTCGCTCGGGGTGAGACCTGTATGCTTTTGAAACGCTCGGTTAAAAGAGGATTTGGTTCGAAATCCGACGGAGTAGGCGATGTCTAAGATACTCTTATCTCTTTCTTCTTTAAGAAGGTCGCATGCTTCGGAAACTCGAAAATCGTTTACGAAAACCGAAAAATTCTTTCCCAATTCTTGATTTAAAAATTCGGAAACCTGATGTGTGGAAAGTGCGAGTTCGTCCGCGAGATCACCGAGTCCAAGATCTTCTTCCCGATACAAACGATCTCTTTTCATCAGTTGTATTAGATTTTCCTTTAATACTTCGCGATCGATTCCCACAAGGAGGGAACGCGCATATTTTTCCCTGGTCGCCTTGGCGACTTCTTTGAGCTTTTGAAAGAATTCCGGATTTCTATGACCGATCAAATAAGCGGCGCAAAGTGCAAATCCCATCCCACCCATAGTCAAAACCAGAAAGTCCGGAATTTTGGTGATAAAAAAGAAACTTCCCAAGGTGAGATGAATGAGAGATGCCGCGACGAGAAAACTCAAAATCCTCGCGGTGGGTTCCGATTTCCAGATCTCCCATCTCCAGAGATCTCGAGAACTTTTCAAAACGAGAGAAATATAAAATCCGATTCCGCAAACTGCGGGAAGTAAAATCCAATCCAGCGGGCTTGGAAAGATTTTCTCCACTAAAGCTCGGTAGAGAATTGACTCAATGTCTTGAGGGAAAAAGAAAGTTCCGAAGTAGATGAAAATTCCCAAACTGGGAAGAACGCTGTGAAGCGCGCCTTTGATCTTAGAAGACGGAAACGATTCTCCGGAGCTCACCGTATAGATTCCGTATAACACCGGACCGACGAAGTAAAGAGCCGGTATATGCAACAGAATCAACCAAGAAAATGAAGTGTTTTGAGAAGAAAGAATCGAGAGAGAACTTCCCTGGAGGACGGACATTCCCAAGAAAAGAAATCCCAAAAGATAGTTGAGACGATTTTTATAAGGAAGGACGATTTGTCCCAGAAACATCAGAAAACCGAGAGAGGTTCCGAAAATTCCCATCCAATAAAAGATAGAATGAATAGTTTTTGGAAGAAAGTGAACGGACTTTAGAAAGGAGAAGCCAAACTCGGACACAATAGCGAATGCTATTCGCTCGAATGACTTCTGTCAAGGGAGAAAAGCGAATGCTTCTCTCCCTTGAAAAAGATCAGTATCTAGATCGAGATTTTTCGGGAAAAGGTTTTTTAGGAAGCGCTTCGTTGACTTTGATTTCTCTTCCACGGATCTGAGTTCCGTTTAAGCCGTCAATCGCCGCGTTTCCTTCGTCTTTGTTCGCCATTTCCACGAAAGCCAGTCCCCGGGATTTGCCGGAAAGTTTATCAGTGATGATGCGTACAGAGGTTACTTCTCCGAAAGATTCAAAAGCTTTACGGAGATCGTCTTCGGTTGCCTGATAGGCGAGGTTGCCTATGTAAATGTTCATGAGAAAGGGTCCTTACAAAAAATTACTGGCTTTTAAATCTGAATCAGATACTAGGGGAGACCAATCAATCAGCGGGGTTCGAGAGTGAGATGACCTTTCCTGGTTTGCTTACATCGTTCAAAAGTTCTCAACTGACCCGGGAAAAGGCAGCTAAAAATTCCAGTCGCGCTCACGGTAGTCATAGTCAAAAAAATGTCAAGAAAATCTCAGATTTTGTGTCGGGAACGGAGAAAAATCAAAATCGATTTGAATCTTTTTTTCGATTTGGAGATTAAAATCGCTCCTATGTCTCTCATACGCGAGCGTTTACTCTGATTTTCGATTCCCTTTTTGAAAAGAAAAGCCGCGCGCAAACTCACTTCTATTAAAATTTGAAATTTTGTTTTTCTTTGAGATTCTGGGATTCTTTTTTCGAATCCGTTCAAGAATCGAATTTTATTCTTTTGGATTTTTCGTTTTCGGAGATTCTATTTCAGAGTTTCTTTTTTCTAAGAATCCAATGGGAGCCCTTTGTTTTAAAAGCATCTAAGGGATGATTTTCTAAATTCAAAAAATGGAATCTGATTCTTTCTCTTTCTCTTTTCGCTCGAATATTTTCAAAATCCATTCCCGTTGTTATAAAATATCGATCGTTTTATTTAAATAAGTCTTTATTTTTAAGCTTAGTTTTTGGATTTTTTTGGGGAATCGACACAATATAAGCCTGAAATAAGGAAACTGTATCCGGTCTCCGTATTCTTTCCCTGCGATTTGAAACGGAGATTCCGGTTTTGGAAATACACGACGGTTCTTTGATCCTTTGCGGATTTTTCTTCTGCAAGTCGGAAAAGCAGAAATTGGATATGTTTTCCTTTTACGCCAATATAGCCGGACGACGGAGGATTGAAACTTTTCAATCTTTTGAACGAATATCCTTCTCTGAAAGCCGGGTTTCAGAGTCTCCAGCCGGATCCGTTCAACGTTAGACTAGACAGTTCTATGAAAAAACCCGCTCGTCGGGATATTACAGGTTTTTTAAGAGTTTCTTCGGACATACTTTTGAAGCCGGAGGCTCGTGTCAGAGAATCTCTTCTCAAAACGAACACTCTCATTCATCGTTTGAAAGACGCTCCTTCCCGCGCCGTTTAAAAATTTTTCTCTCACGGTAAAGATGAAACTGAGACAGGAAAGTGTGATCAAACACGACGGACCCAACGAGGGATTCGTGAGTAATCTGGATCTATCGTTTTCCAGCGACTCCGTGGATTCGCAGCGAAGGGGACTTAGGACCCAAGCGGCGAAATCAGGAATGATTCTGACTCGAAAGCCTGCGACTCCGTTTCCTTCAACGTATCAATTTACGCAGAGCCACGCAAATACTGGTTTTTTACTTTCCCTCCATTCGGTTACGATTTCACAAGCCGCGTTTCATCTCTGGCAAAGAAGAGGTCTGGACATCGATATGAACAATGCTTTTATCGATACGATCAACGGTTATTCCGGAGGTAACCCGCTCTTTCAGTTGATCACGACCTTGCTCACGGCTTCTCCGATCATAACGATCTTAGCGCAGGACCGCGAAAAGTTACAAGGTCTGAACGGCTCGAATGCCTTGGCTCCTGCGGCAAAACCCTATGGCGATATCGAAATGATCATGGAGCCGGTTCTGGCTCCAAGCGTAAAATTCAAATCGATGACCTGGACAGGAATACCAAAATTACGTCTGTATTTTACGGAAATGCAATTGAAGAGCGTCGCAAAAAAGCCGGCAAGTTGCTCAGCGCTTACGGGGGGGAGTTAAACGAGTGCGGAAACGATTCGCGTCCCAACGGTTACTCTTATACGTTAGGCGCGGTTGCAATCGGTCTTTTCGCTGACGCGGATTTTAAGTTTATTACGTTCTCCAATCCGAACAACGATCCTAATTTAAAAAACTTGAATGCACTTCATGTTGTTATTTCCACTTCGAATTTGGATTAGAAGTGTTAGAGGGACCGATGTTCAATCCTTTCGGATTGGATCCAAACGAAATATACAGCGTGATCGAACCGCTAGTAACTTCTCTCGTGGTTCCTTTGATCAACAGCATTCTAAAGGAAGTTCTACTTCCACCGCAAATCAACTTTCCAAAGTTAAGACATTCCTACGAACAACACCGCGTGTGCGATCAACGCAAGAAACGACGCAATTGAGTTTTTCACACTCGGTCCGGAAAATACGTCCGACCCGTAAATGTTAGGCGGAATGAGATTTGTGGGAGCGGCAGCAAATGAACCAGGTTCCTTGATTCTTTGTCAATAAGGAAGGTTTTGAATCCGCAAAGAATTAAGAGTCATCGTGGGCCTATCAAAAAAGAGGACTGAGAAGAGCATCCTCTATTGTAGTAAGAACACGTGTTCTCGTTTTTTTAAAAAAGTCCTACTTTTTGCTATAGGAAAAAATAACCTTCCTCCGGTTTCGTCCTTTCTAAAAAAACGTAAGTTTCTATAAAAAACGAATTCCAAAATTGGAATTCTCTGCTTTCTAATAGAGGCGAAGGAATTTTGGTTGAGAAAAAGACATCAGTATTTATTCAAAATTTAACGGAACGGTTGCAGGATCAAAAAGGGATTTGAAAATCAATGAATATAACTCTCTATCAAATTTCATGCTACTTGGTTGCGACCATTCTGGCCTATAGGACGCTTCATAATTTATTCCTCTTTTATAAGAATAGAAAACAAATTTACCTTCTTCACTTTGCATTTCTGCAAGTTGCTTACGGCTTTTATCTGTTTTTTTTTACAAGGACAATCAATACAGGGAGCGCGCAGGACGCTCTGATCTGGGAGCGCCTTGAAAACGCATGTATTCCGATTTTTGGAATGAGTTTGGTTCTTTTTGTAAATAGCTATCGAAGAATTTTCAGCAAAGACTTTGTTTATCTCTACATTCTTCTCAACGTACTTTTATCTGCGGTGATTCTCGTAGATCCAAATTCGTACCAAATTGGGTTGACTCACGAAAGGAAATTTCCGGCTTTAGGGATCATCATCTATGAAACCGCGCAGCCGCTTCTGGTTCAGTATTTTTATCTTTCCGGGATTCTTATGATCTTTTGGACTTTGTTTAAGGTTATCACTGAGTTTTTAAAAAATCTATTTAGAAACCTGTTTCTTTTGATCGCTTTAGTTATCTTTTGTACGAACGTTTTCTTAGATATTTTGGTTGCAATGGACTTGCTTCCGTTTCCGTACACTTCTCATTTTAGTTTTTTGATTTTGATGTTTTCCGTGGATTCTTTTTTGACTTTCAATCAATCGGGAAGGGAAATTCGAGAAGAATTGAAACAGGCCTTGGTTTCTCCGGAAGAATTTAAGTTGAAGCCCGATAAAGCGGCCGCTCATTCTAAGACAAAAATAGAAAATAAAAACGCCGAGTCAGAGGAGAGGAATTTTTCGGAAGGAGAGAAAGAACAGATTTTTATCCGTGCTCTCGGAAGTTTGGAATTGGAGAAAGGGGGAATTCGGATTCCACAGACGGAAATCTCCAGCAAGAAGAAGATGCTCAAACTTGTGAAAATTCTTCTTATTCGTTTTGAGAAAGGGATTCATAGGGAAGAACTTTTGGAACTTCTTTGGCCTGGAATGGCGGATAAAAATGCACTCAACAGTCTTCACGCTCTTTGTTTTCGTTTAAGGAGAATTATAGGAAATCCGGAAGCTCTTGTGTTTTCAGAGGACCGGCTTTTTTTCAGACAGGATCTTGTTTTGACCGACTTCCAGATGTTCGAAAAACATTATGAAGGTGGAGCAAAAGCACTTCGAAAGGGAGACACCGGACTTGCGATCCAGGAGTTTCGTTTTGCGAGAGCCTTCTACCGAGGGGATTTTTTTGACTTCGATCTTTATTTTCCGGAATCGGAAATTCGGAGAGAATATATCCGAAAGAGTTTGATTGAGATTTTTCGTTTTCTTTGTGAGAAGGACGTGGAGAGGAAAGAGATGGAAGGTCTCCTGGAAGATTCTGCAAGTTGGATTCGTCTGGATGACTTGGATGAACGGGCTTGGAGATTTCACTTCGAAGCGCTTTTGCAACTTGATCGTAAGAATGAAGCTCTTAGGAAATTCGAAGAGTTTAGAAAAGCCCTCCGAAAAGAATTGGGTGTGGATCCGGAATCGGAAACTCTTAGTTTGATTGAAAGGATTCGCTCCGGAGCCGTTAGCCGCGCTTAAGATGCCGGCTCCGTTTTGGCCGTTTCTCTTTTTCTTTTTTTAGGTCGATTCCTATTTTTCATGTAGGAGCTATTACAATTTAGAATTCGGTTTTGTTTTTCTTCCACTTGCGAGGTTGTGGCTGTTCGAGCATCGCATGAATTTTGGGATCCGCCGGGCGGGCTTGAGGACATTAAACCTGTAAACGTAGGATCTCTTACAAAAGCCTGCCACTCTCACCAAGTCGCTTGCAAGGAGGGAAGAGAAAATTTATGAAACTTTTATAAGTTGCTTCTCTTTTTCGATTTTAGAATTTTGTCTCTCTTTGGATAAAATAAAACGAGCATTCTATAAAAAAATCATGGACGGATCTGACGCCGTGATTAAGTTTCATAAAAATCTCTGAAGCGATAAACATGCCCGAATGAAAATTCAAAAGTTAAAATTTGGTTTTTTCTTATTTGTAACGATTGTTACAATAAACGCAACCTCCTGTTCCTTAGTTTACAATCTCACGGGAAGGACGATTTCCTCTTATGCAGAAGATCATTTGATACCTTTTCTGCTCGAGTCAAGGGATTTGGATTCGGTCTGTAGCGCAGGGGTCAGTTTGGCTCCCCTCATAGCCTCTTTTGAAAGAGTGAGTCGGAGTCCGGATCTTCCCGTTCTCGTGGCGATGCTCGGCGCCGGGATGTGCGCAGAAAAGAACGCGCAGGAAGCGGAACTTCATTATCTCGCCGCCGTTCGAAAAGGCAAGGGTGACGAAGCGACGGATCATCAAGCCGTCGAAATTCGTAATCACGGACTTGCGGCAAAACGTTATGGAGAAGCATATAGAAGATTCAATCTTTACTTCGGAGAATGGAACGGCAAATGTCCTTCTCTTTCCAAAGACGATCAATTCTATTATCTAATCGGACTCTCTGCGAGTCTTCTCGCGATTCTTCACGATCGCGCAGCACAAGGAGCGGGTAACGTTCCCACGGATATCCCTTCGATGGTGTCTAACGCATCCAAATGTTTGAATCCGGAAGAATGGTGGGGAGTTCCTCTGGCGCTGGAGGCTGTCATCTGGTTATCGATTCCGGGGGTAACGCCGACTGGAAAAGATCCTTTTCAGCAACTTGATCGTGCCGTTGCGTTAGGCGATAGAGCGGGAGTGAGTCTTTCCCGCGCGTTTCAAATACAAGCTCTTGCAGGAAGAGGAAATCAAGAAGCAATCAAGAATGCGGTGAAAGAACATTCTAAACTTTTGGAGAAAGGCCAATCCCAAAAAGAATATCAACTTCTGGAAGCTTACGCGGAACAACTTTCGAGACACGAATCCGATAAAATTTGGATCAAGGAGAAAGGACATAGAGGCCCTTTACTTCTTGGAAGTTTTCCACAGGGAAAACGGGACATGAAAGAAGACGACGATCTTCTGAAAGGTCTCTGATTTTTTACGACATTCTATTTTGAATTCAATTGATAGGAGAATATCCATGAAAAGAATCCGTATCTTTTTAATCGCGGCATTAGCTTTTTCGCTAACGTCATACGTCTTTGCGGCAGATCCGATCAACAAAACGATCTGCGTCTTTGATCCTTCCGGAACTCACGGAGATATTTATAAATCCGCTCTTCGTTACCAAGCGCAGGCACTCAACTGGGGAATCCGTTTGGAGCCGAAGGCATATACCGACGAGGTTGTCGCGAATTCGGATTTCAAAGCGGGTAAGTGTAACCTTGCGTTTCTCACGAGCCTTCGTGTCCGCGGATATGTTCCTCAGTCGGGTTCTTTAGAAGCGATCGGAGCGCTTCCTTCTTACGATCTTCTGAAAAGGACGATCGACGTATTGTCCAATCCGAAAGCAAGACAACTTAATGTTTCCGGAGAATACGAAACGATGGCGATGTTTCCGGGAGGAGCCGTGTACCTTCTTCTTAGAGATAAGAAACTTCGTTCCATCAAAGATCTCGCCGGAAAAAAAATCGCCACTCTGACTTACGATCAAGCCGCGACTACGATGGTGGACGTGGTAGGCTCTTCTATGGTTCCTGCAGAAATCGCTACGTTTGCAGGAATTTTTAACAACGGACGCGCGGACGCGTGTTATTCTCCGGCTGTCGGTTTTAAACCTTTGGAACTTATGAAGGGTGTTGCACCTAACGGTGGAATTGTAAAGTTTCCAATCGGACAACTTACTTTTCAGATCGTCGGAAAGACCGCTGATTTTCCGGCGGATTACGGAAATCAATCCCGACAGTGGGCCGCTACGCAGTTTGAAACGATGTTGGAACTCACAAGAAAGGCTGAAAGAGAAGTTCCTGCGAAGTATTGGCTGGAAGTTCCAAAAGAAGAAATCAAAGGTTACTTCGAAAAGTTCAGGGAAGTTCGTATCAAACTCAGAGACAAAGGTGTCTACCATGCATCGATCTTAAAACTGATGAAAGGTGTTCGTTGTAAGGCCGACTCGAATGCGGAAGAATGTTCCGATTCCCTAGAATAAGACAAAACAAACATGGCAAAAAAAATCGTATCGTGGGCAGTACTGCTCTTTCTTTTCGTCCCTCTGGTTCAAAGTTTTGGTCAATTGGTTCAAGCTCGAATGCTCGAGCTAGGGGAAACCATCTGGCCGCGTTATGCGGAGATTAGAATCAGCTGTATCGCCTCTGAAATCAATTCCGTGGAAAAAGTCGAGGTGAGCGCTTCCGATTCCGCGCTTTTGGATGAATTGAATTTGGGTTCCGGAAGCTCCGCGAGTTCTCCAAAAAAAGAGAACGCTCCCGCAGCGCCAGTATTGACTCCGTTGGAATTGACTCTTGGACAAAAGCTCTATTGTGGAACTGAGAGAAAACTTTCCACAATTACTATATTTGCGATCGACTATATTCCGATGACGATGGTGATTCTTTTGCTTGTGGCCGGAATCGTTTCCACTACGAGACGTTATCATATCGCCCTAAAAAATCCGGAGAATCGAAAGGAAGAATTGGCTTCGGAGGTCAGCCAAATCATCGCGAACCTCATTCTAACGCTTTCCGCGGTCTCTATGCTTCCGTTTAGCAAGGGGGTTGAAGCCCAGATTCAGATCCTTTGGATCGGAGGATTGCTCTTTCTTATCGCACTCAATTTGAATAATATTCGAAATTCTGAATTTACCCATCTTTCGGAAGATCGGGAAAAAAGTCGGCTTTCCGAAATTCTTCTCTCGATTCCTTTGTATTGCTGGATGGCTCTTATTTGCGGAATTTATTTTACTCTGATCGAACAACATCCGGCGGGTCTGGCGATCTATCTTCAAAAATTGACGGCGCACGCGACTCTTTACATTCAGATTGGACTTTATGTTTGGACTGGTATTCTTCTAAGGGATACTTCCTTAGGAAGACGATTTTTCGATCTTCTAAAACCTTGGAAATTGCCGGCGGAATTGCTCGCGGTAATCGTAGTCATCGCGGCCGCCTTGCCGACCGCATATAGCGGCGCTTCCGGAATCGTCGTACTTGCTTTAGGCGCTACGATATTCGTGGAACTCAGAAGGGCAGGGGCCTCGCAGGAAAGAGCGTTAGCCGCTACAGCGATGAGCGGAAGTTTGGGAGTTGTGCTTCCTCCTTGTTTGCTCGTCGTCATCGTCGCTTCCTTGAACTTGGACGTGACAACGGATGAGCTCTTTCATTGGGGTTGGAGAGTTTTTGGAGTTTCGACAACTCTCTTTTTAGTGGTGAGCTGGTTTTTGAGAAAGGGTTCCTGGAAGATTCAACCGGAAGCAAACGCCTTTGGAAAAACTTGGGCCGTATTTAAACCGTTTAGTCTTTACATTCTAATCGCGGTAGTCATCGTATTCGTGCTTGTTTTTGGATTGAATACACATTTCGACGAACACACGGCCCCTTATATGTTGCCGATCGCGATGTTGGCTCTGATCTACTGGGATCACAAACAAAGCCAAAAAGAACATCATCCTGCTTCTGGTGCTAGAGACGTAATCAAGATTTCCAGAACTTCTTATGATACGGGTTCTCATCTCGGGGCACTTTTGATGTTGATGGGGCTTTCCGCGTGTATGGGAGGAGTTTTTGAAAGATCAAACGTGATCAACCTTTTTCCGACTCAATTAGGTTCTCCACTTTCGGCTATGATCATTCTTACTATCGTTCTTGTGATCATAGGAATGCTAATGGATCCTTATGGAGCCGTAATACTTGTTTCCGTCACCCTCTATCCGATTGCAAAGGCGAACGGAATTCATCCACTTAACTTTTGGATGACCGCGCTCGTTTCCTTTGAATTAGGATATTTAACTCCTCCGGTCGCTTTGAATCACCTTTTGACAAAACACGTAGTGAGGGAATATCTTGAGAGTGAACCTGAAATCCATCACGCAAGTTTTTTTTCGAGATACGAAAGAGTGATCGTGCCAATCATCGTTTTGTTTCTGACTCTGATTGTCACTGCATTCGGTCCGCTTTTGTATCAGAGTTGGAATTCTTAAAGTAAGAATCTTGGATCTTTCTTTTGGAAAGAAAATGCCCGGACCGGTTCCGGGCTTTTTTATTTTCAAAAGAATCGACAGAAAAAAGAAATCATCGAGAGAAAGAAACGGAGCGCTTTTAAAAAGTCGTCTCAATTTCGTAAAAACGAAAAACAAATCCGAAAACGTAAATACTCTTGCGAGTTCTCATATATGAGAAGGTTTGAATTTCGGTATCCTAAAAAGAAGCAAAGTAAGTCGGAATCGGAATTCCTGTGAAGGATAAAATATGCTATAATGTAGTAAATTTAAAAGCCGACAAAATATTCGAAATATTGCATGTAATTCGATCAGGTTCCGGTTTATTTAAGAACGGACCCAGGAGAAGGTTGCGAAATGGACCCAGACAGCTCAAGGGCCGATCAATCCTATTTCCGATTGGATCCGTTTGAATTTGGCTAGGCAATTTGGGCTCGATTTTCCGGGAACCTATATCATTCATGTGTAAAAGAAGTTGGCAAATTCCGTCCGAGAAACCGAGATTCGGGAAATGATCGAAAGGAGTGAGAGACTCAATTTGGGAACCGAGTCTCTGGGAAGTTTTTCCTAATCTTACGCGGGGCAATTGAATCGAATTTCGGAAGAGCAAAAAGAACTTCGTTTTCTCTTTGACGTAATCTTTCTAAATTTTGACAGGGATTGCGTTAACACAAACATGATCGGAGACTATCTTGTATATTCCTGGTAGACATCGCTTCTCTGATGGAATTAGCTGTCTTGTAACCAGGCAATCGAAGCCTCTGGAGATCGTTTGGGAGTGACCTCGTTATCACCCATTTTACCAAGTGGTTTTGAACCTTAAATCCTTAAGAAAAGTAGAACCTGAAAAGAGGCGGGAAATCTTAGAGGGAATACCAGACACTTGGCTGAACGTATACGATTCCGACGTGGTATTCTTAAGAGAAGGACTCTTTTTGAGAATGGATTTTCTACTAACCAATTTTTATCCAGTTTTTCAAGAGAGGATCGATAAAATTCATAAAATTGAATATAGCACGAAGGAAGAAATCAAAGAGGGCAAGGCGAGTGAAAAAAGAGTGTTTGAGAAAAAGTTCGGAAAAATTTAAATCTCGAGTGTTCGAATTTCATTTTCTGGGTCGTATTTTTGATCTTGGATAGAATCTTTTTTTTTAAAGAAGCGCGAAACGATATGGTTTTCTAATCGTGGTCGGAAAAACCGAAGGGATGGGTTTTTTATCAATGAGTTCGGGGAGAGGTAGATAAAGAATCTCGTCAAGAAGAAATATGGCTGTCGGAGTTCCTACAAAGAATGAATTTGAGAATTGTGCTCGCGAATAGTATAATTTTCTGATAGAGGAAAGTTTCAGGAATTTTTCCGCCACCCACCCCACCGCCCGAAATTTGGGCGGGGCCCCGCGATTTTTACGCAAGAATTGTCGTATCTACGACAAAACCATTATACTTTTCGGGTCACTGCAAGTATCGCAGACGTTTCCAGAACATTCTTCCCGTAACGTTTTTCAATGATCCTTCCACAATCCAAGACGAGATCTCGAGAGTTCGTAAATTTCTTTCCGGAGAGGGACATCTGAAATTGTTTCGTAAATTCGGAAGAGGGGATTCCGATTGCGGAATAAATTCGATCCGAAGTGAGAATCCAGTATTCTCCCATCTTCAGGGATATTTTTTTGAGATCGAATTCAACTGCTTTGTAATCGAAATAACGGACCTTTGTTTTTTCCAGAGGAGTCAGTTCTTGATTCTTATAAATAAATGCGGGCATCTCTTGAAAAGAAATGTAACCTAACTCTCCGGTTTTGGTCTCCAGATAAAAGAGGGAAAGGTTTAAGAATGGAATCGGCATCTTGGAAAGAATCTTTCCAATCTTAAAAATCCATTCCTCTCCTCTAAGGCCGGTTCCTTCATTGGCCAAAGAAAAAATACCTTCCAATCTCGCCTTAAAAGCCGATTCTAAAACTCCAGGACTTGGAAATCCGGCGAGAACTCCGATACAACCGTCTGCTGTCGGAATGACGTTCACATAATCACAGTTAGAGTCCCCGCTCATTCTCGGGAAAAGGGAAATATCCAAGTTTCGAATTTTCGGTAATTGAATCCGATAAAAAGCCCTCTGAATCGAGTCTGCAATATCTCTGGTTCTTTCGTCGATTGTGTCCTGAGTCGGATTGGCTTCTAATTCTTTCTGTTGAAAGAATTTGAGGCGAAATGCTCGAAGGAGTTCTCCGATCTCGTCGTCTCTTTCCTCGACCGGATTTTCTTCATAAACGTCGCTTCCCCAGTCTTGTACCAGGGTAACGAGAGAGTGCATAGAGGCATAGATCATCTTTACGGAGTAAAAAACGAGAGAAGCAAGAAGTGTTGAAAAGGAAAGCGAGATCGCGAGTCGAATTGACAAAGAGATCGCCTTGTTTTGTCCCAAAGGAGATTTGAGAATGATGTCGTCCGTTACGGTATAAACCAAAAAGAATAAAAAACTAAGAACAAAGACGGCGACAGGTAGTTTGAGTTTGGAAGGAATTCTAATTAACAATTTATTCTCTCTCTATCACCTTCATCAGCACGATCGAAACTGCAAACAGAATGGTCAAAGGAACAAATAAAAACAACATGGAAATCAAATCCGGTCCGGGGGAAAGAACCGCCGCAGCCACCGCTAAACCTATGATTGCCTCTCTCCATTTGGAAATTAAAAAAGAAGCTCTGATGATTCCCAAACTTCCAAGAAGAATGAGTACAATGGGAAGCTGAAAAGATAAACCGAAAATCAAATGGATGTTAAAAAAAATTTCGTAGTATTCGTCGATCGGAAGTTTGGATTCGATATCGGGAGGACGAAAGTTGACGAGAAAAATTCTCAAAAGATTCTCAAACGCCTCCGTCCAACAAAGCCAAACTCCGAACCAGAAAAGAAGAGTGCTAAAAAAGATCAGAAATTTTCCGTATCGATCGGTTTTTGGATCCAGAGCGGGAGAAACAAAACCCCAGAGAAAAAAAAGAACAAACGGAAGCCCTAAAAGAATCGAGATCATAAAAGAACTCTTCAAATAGATCATAAACGGGGCCATCAGTTTGATCTGATAAAAGGTCGCCTGCGGCCCTAAGACGTTTTTGTACGGTTGTGCTAAGATCTTATGAATTTCTTCCCCGAAAAAAAGGGAAATTCCCATAATCGCCACAACGACCAAAAGAGATCGAATGAGAACCATCCTGAGTTCTTCCAGATGATCTCCCAAAGTCATAAACTTTTCTCGATCTCGTATCAGAGACTCGGTCGAACGTTCCGGCAGAGGAAGGGAAGTTGGTTTGGGCTTTTTTTTAGTTCCGGCCATTCCGCGGCTGGTCAGGCAGATTTAGATTTTTTAGACTTGGAAGCTTTCGCCTGAACTTCTTCTTTCGGAACTTGTTCTTGGCTGATCTGCTGAGAAGGTTCGTCCGATTCTCCCGTTAGAGATTTACGAAAGGACCGAATTCCGTCCCCAAGATCCTTTGCCAGAGAGGGAAGTCTCTTTCCTCCGAAGAGTAAGAGCGCGATAAAAAGAATCAGAAGAATTTCAGTCCATCCGAGTGATCCGAAGACTGCCAGTGGTGCAAACATAGTAATACCTCAAAAATTGGCCCTTGGAAAGCCATCGATCCGAAAAACGGATTTTTTAGACTTTGGAAAGTCCGATAATTGGACTTTTTAAGCCCGACACTTATCTGTCAAATAGTTAGTAATTCGTCCCAGTAGAGTCGAAAAAATTGCATTCCTTCCTTTTCAAACTCGAAGCGGAAAACGGTTTCTTTTTTTGGGAATTCCTGATAAAGCTGACTTTATGGAATTATCTTCAATCGGTCCTTCATCGGGGGCTTCTCTTTCGGAGTTCCCTTCGACGCAAAACTCTTCTTCTTCTCAGAGTGTGATTCAGCAAGGCGCTCCCGAAAAACAGGAAGGAATTTTAGTTTCCGATCCGATTGCCTCCACCGGAAGTTTTGTAAACGTTGAAGCCTAAACGTACATCCTTTTTTGGAGAGCGAAGAATGGGCTCTTTTTAGGAAAGAAAGCGCTCAAAATTCTCTGAAAACGGACCGAATCTGAACGGTTGTATTCTTTGAACTCTTTGAAACTTACCGATACTTTCAATATACCAGATTTGGAAAAAGACTGATTTTAGTATGGCATTAACCAAAGAGCAAAAACAGGAATTCGCGGAAAAGCTGACGGACTTCAAAGTCTACTTAGACGATCTGAAAAAGGAAAGTAATCTTTTCAAGTCTCAGTTGAGAAAGGATCCGCGACTCGAACCTTACTATCAAGTGGCTCTTTCGATCAACGCGATCAAGACCATCAACACCTGTCTTTTGGTAAACGACTTGAGTGTCGCGATCTTGGACATCAAAAGTGACACCTATCTAAACACGGGGCGAAAGGAAGTCTACAATGCGATTTCCTATATGGAAAAGATCGTGGGAGTGGATTACGAATCCGGACTCGCGGAAAACAAAGACCTTCTCGCCAAAATCCCTGAATTTACGCCGGTTCAGAGATTGAATTTTATAAAAGCAATTCGTCAGGTAACTAACAAAACGATAGAAGCGTTTGGGACGAACAGCAAATGGAAATGGAGTTTTCCCGAAATTCATTTCAAAATCGCCGTTCTTTGTAAAAATCTTTTTGACTTTCGCGCCTTCGAAAAAGAACGAGATTTGGAAAATCCAAACTATTACATCCGTCAGGAACATTTCAATTTGGTCTTGGAACTTTGTAACTACGCCGCTCAGGAATATCGGGCTAAGTTCGATCTTTCCACCCAGGACGTCGGGGATCTCAAAAAATCCATCGGTATGCTCGAAGTAAACCGAAAGATCCTCCAAACTACGGGGGATACGACCGAGGATCTCGAAAAAACAAAAACATTGATCGAATCCTTAAAAGAGAAAGTCGAATCCTTAGAAGCGGATAAAGAGAAAAAGAAAAAGAAAAAATAGACCGAACGAGTCAGATATATATTATAGGAAAAAAGGAGACTGAATCAAAGATGGCACTGGCAGAAGTCAACGATTCAAATTTTAAGACGGAAACATCCGGGGGACTCGTCCTCGTGGATTGTTGGGCGGAGTGGTGTGGCCCTTGTAGAATGGTTGGACCCGTATTGGAAGAACTCTCAGGAGAAATGTCCGGTGTGGTGAAGATCAAAAAACTCAACGTAGACGATAATCAAGATACGGCTCAGAGCTTAGGAATCTCTTCTATCCCGACGTTGCTCCTTTACAAAGATGGACAACTCGTGGACAAAGTGATCGGAGCTCTCCCAAAAGCGCAAATTAAGAATTTTATCGAAAGACATAAATAATTCTTTTTCCTCTTCACAACTTATGCTGAAAGAAACATACAAAGGTTACACGGAATTGCCTAGAGGAGGGTATCTCATCGATACGACCGAGGGATACCTCCAAATCGGCTCTCCGCCCGAAACGATAAAAGATACGATGGGGTTTGAAAAAAAATCCCCATTGGTCTTCATTCTTCCAAACAAATTCTTTCACGTAGAAAAGGGAATCAGCACGGCTGAACTCGAATTCCCGATTTATTATAATTTTTTTCTAAGACAAAAAAAAACATTCATCGTCTGCACCGAAGAACAAAGAAAACAGCTCATTACCGTACTCAAAGAATCTTTGATGGGTCCGGAGAACATCAACTTAAAGAGTGAATTCTTAAACGGAGAAGAATCTTTCGGCTTTCCCGATATGAAAGCGGAGATGGCTTATTTCCGCGGTTACAAAGGACTCGAAGACGTAGTCGACTTCAAAGTATTCGACTCGGAAAGTTCGGTTCATTTCGGAGATGTCGCGATCATCAAGTTAGAATCGGGGGACTTTCTCATCGAAGACGGTGACAGAAAGATCGAAGTTCCTGGAGAAGTCGGATTCAATATCAAATACGATATCGGAGAAAGACCGACCGAACCGTTCCAAGCTCCGATCATAGGAATCACTTGTCTCGGACCTTCTCACGGATTTGATCCCGAAGACAATACATCCGGTTTCATCATCTGGCTCAATCACCAAGGGATCATGGTGGATCCTCCGGTGAATTCCACCGAATGGTTGCGTCAGTCGAACGTAAATCCGAAACTCATCAACCACGTCATCTTAACTCATTGCCACGCGGATCATGACGCGGGCACGTTTCAAAAGATCTTAGAAGAAAATAAAATCACCATTCACGCGACGGAAACGGTGATGGATAGTTTTTTACGGAAGTATTCCGCACTTACAAAAATTCCAAAGAAGGAATTACAGGAACTCTTTCACTTCCAGCCGATCATCATCGGAAAAGCGACGATGATCAACGGCGGAGAATTCAATTTTCATTATGCACTTCATTCGATTCCTTCCGTTGGTTTTGAATTCTTCTTTCAAGATCAATCCTTTATGTATACCTCCGATCACCTAAACGAACCTGAAATTCACGATACGATGTATGCACAAGGAATTCTTCCCGAATCGAGATGGAAGTTTTTTAAAGAATTTCCTTGGGATCGAAGGATCATCTATCACGAAGCGGGTATTCCTCCATTACACACTCGAGTGAGTTATCTCGCTTCTCTTCCGGAAGAGATTCAGGAAAAGATCACGGTCTATCATATCGCAAGAAAGGATATGCCGACCGGCACCAAGCTCAAACTCGCTCGTTTCGGAATCGAGAATACACTTTATCCGGAGATTACACCTCCAAAACATATCGAAGCCTACAACCTTTTGGACGTGATGACTCAGATCGATATCTTTCATGGGTTCCCGATCGAAAAAGCAAAAGAATTTTTACTCATCGTCAACGAAGAAAGATACAAACGCGGAGATCATATCATCCGTAAAGGAACGCCGGGAGATAAGTTTTATATCATCGCGTCCGGAAACGTAAAGTTCGAAGGCCTCAATCAAGACGGCTCGGAAGGAGTTCCCGTAAAAAGATACGGGACCTACGAATACTTTGGAGAAGCGTCTCTTGTGTTGGATCTCCCGAGAGCCGCCGACGTGTACGCGGAAACTGACGTTCTCGCGTTGACGATCGAAAAAAATAAGTTTTTGCAGTTCATCCGGAATTCGGATTTAAAGAACAACCTAACGCGTCTGAATAAAATTCGAGACTCTAATTCCTGGAAAGCGCTTGCAGAATCCAGACACTTTCGAGGACTAACCAGTCACCAGATTACGCAGTTGGAATTGATTATGACCCTGCATAAAGTGAACGCAGGTTCAGTACTTGTGAAAGAAAAAGAATTTTACGGTGATGCCTATATCATTCGAAATGGAAAAGTAAACGTCTATCAGAACGGCAATTTATTGGCCGAACTTACCGATGGGGACTTCGTTGGAGAGATTTATAATATCTCCAAAAATTTTGTTTCGAATTATACATTTCGAGCTGAAGTAGATACCGAACTCTATTCCATTCAGCAGAATGATCTGATCGATTACGTAAAGAAG
The DNA here is from genome assembly GCF_016919175.1 of Leptospira ainlahdjerensis. Classification (GTDB taxonomy): domain Bacteria; phylum Spirochaetota; class Leptospiria; order Leptospirales; family Leptospiraceae; genus Leptospira; species Leptospira ainlahdjerensis. The sequence continues at coordinate 97,082 of NZ_JAFFPU010000082.1, forward strand.
AATCCCGGCGTTTATATGAGAATGAACACAGTCTATTCGTAGACGTTAGGGAGATTAGAATGGAAAGAGTCCTACAATTTACGGAAGAACACGAAACGTTCCGTGAAATGACGAGAAAGTTTTTTGAAACGGAAGTCGCTCCGCATCACGAATCTTGGGAAAAAGTCGGAATCGTTCCGAAAGAAGTTTGGAAAAAAGCAGGTGCGAGCGGTTTGCTCTGCCCGAACATTCCGGTTGAGTACGGTGGAGCCGACGCTGATTTTCTATACAATGTAATCATCATAGAAGAATCCGCAAAAGTAGGGAATAGCGGATTTTTTATTTCCTTACACAACGACGTGATTGCACCTTACATTTCGACTTATGCGAACGAACAACAGAAAGCCCGTTGGTTGCCCGGTTGCGCTTCGGGAGAAAGTATTCTTGCGATCGCGATGACGGAACCCGGGGCCGGTTCCGACCTCAAAAGTATCCGAACCACGGCGATTGAAAAAAGCGATCACTACGTCGTAAACGGACAAAAAACATTTATTTCCAACGGACAATTGGCAAATTTAGTGATCACGGCTGTTAAACATGACAGTGGCGCGATGTCCCTCCTCATGGTGGAAGAGGGAATGAAGGGCTTTGAAAGGGGAAGAAGACTCGAAAAAATTGGTTTAAAGGCTCAGGATACTTCCGAACTTTACTACAATGATGTAATTGTTCCGAAGGAAAATCTGATCGGCAAACAAGGACAAGGTTTTCGATATTTGATGCAGAAGTTAGCTACGGAGCGTTTGGTCCTCGGACTCGCAGCCGTGGAAGCGACTGCGCTCGTTCAGAAAATGACCCTTCAATACATCAAAGAAAGACAAGCGTTCGGTAAAAAGATCGGCTCCTTTCAGCATATCAAGTTTAAGATGGCTGAGATGGCGACCGAACTGGAGATGTGCCGAGCCTTTGCCGATAAGGTTACTTTGGAGACTATGGCCGGAAAATCGGATACCGCACAAGCCTCGATGGTAAAATGGTATTCGACAGAGATGCAAAAACGTCACACGGATGAATGTTTGCAGTTCTTCGGCGGTTATGGTTATATGATGGAGTATCCGATCGCCAGAGCGTATCTGGACGCGAGAATCCAGACAATTTACGCGGGAACGACGGAAATCATGAAGGAGATCATAGGAAGAAGCCTAGGTCTCTGAAATTAATTTCCAAAAGTTACCGTCGAATAAAACGGGATAAAAATGAATACCTGCCGCAAATCAGTTTTAGGAAAAATTCTTCCTATTTTAATTCTTTCCATTGCCGGACTGGTTCCGGCGGGTTCTCTTTTCTCACAAGTGACTTGTACAGGACAGGCTTGTAGCGTCATTCCTGTGAGTATCACTTCTCAGTTCAACGGCTTGGAAAACGAGGTTCGAACAAAATACCTCAACGAAGTCGTGAAATCGATGGCGGATTCCGCACTTTTAACCAATATCAATTCTTCGATGATGGGACCCGGGACCATCAATCGATTTCAGGTCGGAGCCGGGGTTTCCGCGGCCGGAGTCAAGAACGAGGACGTTCAGATTCAGTATGCGGGAATCAATCTTCCGAATCTTCCGAATGGAGGAGCTTCTATCAGTCCATCCTTTATGGCGGGAGTCAATTTAGGATGGTTGACGATGAACGGCCCCTCCGATCAGGAAGAGGAAAAAAGAAGTTTCCTTCATAGAATCAATATCTATGTTCACGGGTTTCAGGGTAGTTTGGGACAGGGTGACCTGAGAACCGCCAATGCTTCTGCGGCGAACGATTTCAAACTCGCGGGAAATTTTAATTCCTTCGGCGCTACGGTTCGTTTTCAACTTTTGAGAGAACGTTATACACGATTGGATTTTTTCGGATTTACCGGACTCAGTTTGGGACTTGGATTTCACAGTAAAACCGAAGAGCTCTCGATGGGTTATTCTCCGACTTCTATTCCGAAAGTTTCCTTCGGACCTGCGAGCGGACGTTGGGATGCGGATTTTAGCATGGATTACAGAGCGAAATCGCAATCCCTTCCGATCGACATTCGGACAGGGGTACGACTTTTTTATCTTCTTACAATTTTCGGAGGAGCGGGAATCAGCCAGAACACCGGGAGTTCGAATTTGAACCTCCTCGTTTCCGGACCGATCACTCTCACTCTGGACGCCGCTGCGGCAGGATTGCCTCTTGAATTCTTAAAAGGATATTCCGCATCCTCCACGGGGACTCTTTCCATCCGAACTCATGGAGAGGCGAAAGCGAAAGACACAGTCAATTATTTGATTGGGGGTGTGGAGTTGAATCTGATCACCTTCAAACTTCTTGTCGAAGGACTTGTTTCCGAGAAGTTTTATTCTGCGAATGTGGGTGTGAAATTCGCTCTTTAATTTCCACGGCACGGTTTTTGCATTCTTTTCCATAGAACCTCGATTTTGGAAGACGAGAATTTCCCCGTCTTCCAAAAAGAATCCGGATTTTTCTTAAGAATGGATTCTTTTGTGTTTCTAAAACACTTTCGAAGAGGGGGGTTCTCTTAGAATTTGGAGAAAATTTTAGTTTTGCATTCCATTCCAGGAATCGGAACCGAAGTTTTCATAATACAAATTCATAGGAGAATTGCTTTAGAAATAGACAGAATGCGCTTGAGGAAACCGTTATGATTCAAACAACTACAGAATCTTCCATTCATATCTCTTGTATTCCAAGGGACGGATCGTATGCCCTCAAGGTAAACATTTCCAACAACGAGATCGGAATCATCTACCGCGTGACCGCGGCCCTTTTTGTAAGAGGGTGGACAATTGAAGAAGCCGTCGCGGAAACTTCCCAGGATGGTTATATCAGCGATATCTTTATCATCAGAAATGTGGAAAATCTTCCGATGACGGATGAGATGCTCCAGATCATTCATTCCGATTTGAAAGAGATGTTTTTTCAGGGTGTTTCCGTCCTCAATTATCTCGAAAAATTTCCCGAAAAAGCGGAATATCTAAAGAACAAGGAAAGATCTCAGATCGAACTTTTTTTATTCAATTCTCACGGAAGCGATTGCACCGTGATGGATCTGAGAATGAAGGATCGCCCCGGGATTATTTTTGAAGTGTCTCAGCTTCTTTTTCTCTATGGAATCGACATTCTTTCTTTCAAAGCGGTTACTGATTCGGGATCCGTTCGAGATACGTTTCTTTTGAGATTGGAAAATGGAAGCAAACTGGATGAAACGCTCCATTTTGAAAGATTGAGCGTCGCTTTGAAAACGATTCTTTGAAGAATTTTTGAAAATAAAATCACTTTTGAAATGGTCGTTTGAGGCTTCTAAAATTCTTAGAAGCTTTCCGATTCTCGAAAAAAATCTTCGACCATTACTTTCGATTTTTACCGCAAATTTTAGCGGGACCGGAATTCTTTGAGACGATCTTATTCGTTTGTTCCGGCAAAGGTTTTTACGGAAAAGAATGTTGATAGCGGACTTAAAGTCCGTTTCCGGTAAGAGTTACTGCGGATTTTGAATTTCAATAGAGAGCGGTTACATCCTTGAATGTTTTGAAGAGGTAAAGCTTGAACAACGATTCTTTTTGTTCAAGTACAACCAAAGAAACTTTACTCGCTCGTGTGAGAATGGGTGTGAACTGGTTGTTTTAGTTTCCAGATCAGAAGAAGAAAACAAAAACAAATGATTCCCGAAGTGAGAAAAGAGACTGCAGGTCCTTTGCTAAAGTAAATCAGGCAGAATGCAAAGGGAGCGAGTCCTCTTCCCAAGGAGGCAAGGCTTCGAAACATTCCGAGGTTAGTTCCTTGTTCTTCTTTTCCGGAAACTAAGGAAACTAACGTGGAAAGAGAGGGGTGGAGGAGTGCGCTTCCCGAAGATAAAAATGTGAGAGCGATAAAAAGCTGATAAGAATTGGAAACAAAGTAGAGAAGTGCAAAACCCAACAAGAGAGAGATCGAACCGGCTCTTACGAGACGTGTTTCTTTTACTTTACCGGAAAGTCTTCGGAAAACACCACCCTGAATCAAAACGATGATCAAGCCTATATAAACAAAGGTAAAACCGATTTCGCTCGGCGAGTAATTCAAAAATTGACTCAGATAAAAATTGATCGAGAATTCAAATCCCGAAAATGCAAAAACAAAGATAAAGTAAAGAAGGGAATACAAAACAACTTCTCTGTTTTTGGAAGTAAAAACTCCCAGAATCGGATGAGTTTTTTTATGAGTCATCGTCGCCTGTGGATCCGTTTTTAACGTTTCTCGAAACCAAAAAAGAATCATCAAAAGATTAAGGAACGCTACGAATGTCGCCGCTAACGCGGAAGCGGGAAACGCAGTCAGAGTGATTTCCGGAAACATGAGTTCCATAAAACTCAAATCCACTTTTGCAAAAAGTCCACCGATCGGGGGTCCTGCGATAAAGCCCAAGCCGACTCCGGCTCCGATCAGTCCCATTCCTTTGGCGCGATCTTTTTCGCTCGTGATATCTGCCATAGCTGCGGAGGCGACCGAAATATTTCCACCCATCATCCCCGTGATGACTCTGGAAAAAACGAATAGAGAAAAACTTCCCGAAAAAAGCCAAACCGCATAACCGAAAAAACTTCCTAGACTTGTAAAAACAAGAATCGGTTTTCTTCCGATCCGATCCGAAATTCTTCCCCAGATCGGTGCAAAGGCAAATTGTAAAAGGGAATAAAGGCTCGCGACGATTCCTCCGAAGAGGGCCACAAATAAAGACCAATCTCCTCCGGAAGCTTCCATAAGAATTCTTGTAAGATCCGTGAATTTATCTAAGACCGGATCGCCGGATTTTGCAAGGAAGATCTTAAGGGTTTCGGGAAAGATGGGAAAGATTACGGAGAATCCCATCATATCGATAAAGACTGTAAAAAAAAGTACGAAGGATAGTTTATTCATGCTTAGGAAGAACGGCCTGAAAACAATACTCTTCCAAGCCGTCCGCCTTGTCTCAACATTTTCGAAAAAAGGAACGTTATTGTTTTCTACTTAAGAGCTGTTTTAATTCGTCCAGAGTTGTTCTTGCCGCGGCCTTGAATTGTTCCGGGATGGAAGATTCGACTTCGGCGGAAAGACGGATGAAATTCTCCTGAAGTTTTGCCAGGGCTTCTTGTCTTCCTTCTCCACCTTTGGAAAGTAGATCGGTCGCGTCCTGAACCGTTTTGTTGAGAAGTTCGCGAACTTGATTCGCTTTGAAGCTCTGGTTCGCTTCCCCTTTTTCTCTAAGTTCTTGGTAGATCTTGTCCAGTTCGGCTAAGGATTGTTTGATTCTTCCTTCTCCGTTTTGAAACAACGCGATTCCCGCGTTTAGAATGTCCATCAGTAGTTTTTCCAATCTAATTCTCCTCTTCGTCGGAATTCAAAAGGTGAATCCGATTTTTTCGAACGTTTGCACCGGTTGTATCGATCTATTTCTATTCTTTCGAGTAAATTATGAATTTTCGATCAGCTTTTTGATCTGGTCTCGGATTCTCGCCGCGCTTTCATAGTCCTCGGTTTTGAGAGCGTTGTTTAAGGATTCTTGAAGAATTTCGAGTTGGGTTTTCGGTAGTTGGGAAATCTTTTCTCTGGCGATGGATTCGCCGGGAATCTCTTCGTCTTTCATTTCGATTCCGGCTTCTTCGATTACTTTTTTTGCGAGATAGATCGGAGCATTTGCACGGAGGGCAAGTGCGATCGAGTCGCTCGGTCTTGCGTCCAGAATGATTACGTCCTCGTCTTTTCTAAGAGTAATCTTCGCGTAAAAAGTATTGTCTATGATTTCTTCGATCGAAATTTTCACGATGCTTACGTTCAGAGTTGTGAGGAGAACGGTCATCAAATCGTGGGTCATGGGTCTCGGAGGTTTGGTCCCGTCCAAAACCGAAGTGATGGAATGTGTTTCCAAGGGCCCGATAAAAATCGGAACGACTCTGGAATCGGAATCATCCTTCGTTTTTAAAAAAACCGCGAACCCAACGTTGGTCAGGGAAATATCTGAAATTTTTGCTTCTACGAGATCCATTCCCTTTGGAGGCTATCTTTGCAAACCTTTGGTGTCAAATGCTTTCCCGCAGAAATTAATCCAGTTTCTGAATCCAATCGTGAAAGCCGGCGCACATTTCTCGAACCGTCGGCATGTGGAATAGAATTCCTAAATGTCCCTGATCGAATTTTACGATTTGATTGTTCTTGGAAGGAAGGGCTTTTAATTCTTCTTCGACGGAATCCACGGGAACGATTTTGTCCAAAGTGCCTAAAACCGAATAAATCGGAAGTTCGAAATTTTTCTGTAACTCGGTGTAATTGATCGAACCGTCGAAAGAAAAGAATGCGTGGTCCTTACTCAATTGAGAACGGATGAATTGCAGAATGACCTTTGTGGATTCTTCACAGAAAATATCTTCGATGAGAAAATACCATTCCGGAGGAGAGATTTGTCTGTAACCTACGAAGTCCCTGAGGTTTACGACCTTCGTACTGAGTTCGAAAGAAACCGTTCTCAAGGAAGAATGGAGTCCTAAGAGAAATTTAAAAAACTTATTTAAGTCCACAGTTGGAAGCGTGGATTGAAGGGAGAATGTGGTAAGGTCAAAGATAAAATCGGAAATCGATTTTGTGGGAAGAAGGCTGAGTCCCGTTTTGATCGCGTTCATCCCGGGAATGTTCGTTCCGACGGAAACGAAGTTCGGAGAAGTGACCGAGATGATTCCGGAGATCGCTTCTTTCGGATCGGGAAGCGGAACCTTGGTCTGAGGGTACTTTGCGACAAAGGTTTCATAGGCGGAAGCGTAGTAGCGGGGAATCATTCCGCCCATACTGTGTCCCATCACAACGATCTTTTCTTTGGGAAAACTTTCACGGATCCAATTTAGGACCGCGGGAAAATCCTCTTGGATGAAGTCGTCGATCGTCCAGCCTTCCTTGATTCCATTGTAAGGAAGAGTTTGTCTGGAACGACCTCTCATGTCCATCGAGAAGACACGGTAACCGTATTTGAGAGCCATCTCTCGTGCTACCTTATCCATAACCGATCTTCTACAGAAAAAACCGGGAATCAAGAGAAGAATTTTTCCCGTGTCGTTTGTCTTTTCAGGCTCGAAACGTTTGAGACTCACCGAAAAACCGTTGCTCGAAGGAATGATATAACTCGCGTCCAGACGATACGAACAGTTGTAAGTATGACAGTCGAAGATGATCGAAGTTACCGGATGAACCTGACCGGAAGTTCTCGTGTAATAGAGATGTTTTGCGTAAGAATGAAGATCTGCTTTTTCGATATTCTTCTTTGCGATATAAGGATCGGCTTTGTTGTCCATTTCTCTTGCAACGACGAAGTCGACCACGTCGTAGAGGGAACTGAGTTGTTCTTTGACCTCTTCTCTTTGTTCGTCCGTCATTCTATCGCGACGAATTCCCCAGATCATACCGATCGGATTTCCTTTCACAAAAAGAGGAATTCCCGCGGCGTAGTTCATGGTTCCCGAAAGAAGATGTCTTAAGTTCGGGTGAATCTTCTCGTCTTTCAAACTGCTAAAGACAACTTCCGGACGTTTTTTGGTTTCGACGGCGATGATCGCTTCTCGGATAAAATTCGCGGAGAGGTTGTCCTGATCCTGGATCGAAACGGGAAGCGTGCGGTTAATAAATTCTTGAATGTCTTTGAGCCCGATTCGGGTCGCGATCTCTTTCATTTTGAAATGAGTCGCAGAACTTACGATCTTTAGATTCTTATCTTGGATCGCTTCGAAGACTGCGTAGTTGAACATCGGTTGGTTGTTTGTGAAAGTCAGGGCGACGATTTTATTTACGAATGCGGACCAGACCTTTTCTAAAAACTTATAGGTGTAATCCGGGACCGGAAAAATAAAAATATCGTCGGGAGAAACGTTAAGTCCGCTTTTCCCTCTTCTCTTACGAGCAACAGGTTTTTTTTCCAAGAGTTCAGCCATACTCGTGTCAGAATTGAACCTAAAAACTTCTCTGCCAACCTGGATTTAAGCCCTTTTGAATCTTTTTGAGGGAAATATTTTGCGAAAATAAATAGGCTCTTGAGTGTTACCTGAGAATTTTGCGACCGCGTTTTCTGGAGATTCTAGGGAAGGAATCAAGTTGCTCTATCATTCTCTAAAATTGAATAAAGCTTAAATACCGATTAGGAAAAAATTTCGGGCGTGCCCCGGACGTCGTTTCGATTTCCTCCCAGTTTCCATTTTTTTTTTGAGCAAAGAAACTCCGCCGGGTCGCGTCTCTCCAAGCTCGCGCATTCGCGCTCGTCTCTGCGAGACGCTTCGCGCTTTCCGAACCGCTCACGCGGGGATTGTGAAAGGAAGTTCTTCTTGATGAAACCTCTTTTTACATTTCTCTGAGAGATGGATTTTGATTCGTATTTGTTAAGCGAAAATTTTTAATAGGACATTGGCATTTTGGGTCTTTCCGATCCATTTTAGGGGTATGAGGAAAAATGATTTTCAAATTCAGAATTTCCGAGATGTGGAATTTACGTTTTCGATCAAAAAGAAAAGGGTCTCTGACATTGATTCTTTGAATTCCTCTTTTCTTTGGAGAAGTTTTTGCCGGGCGATTTCTTTTTTAAGAAATATTTCCGGCGTATCAGGAAAGGGAAAGCCGAGGCGTTCCTTGTTTTGCCAGGAAATCTTCCCAGAATTTAGTTTTTGAGAATGAAGTCGTAGGATGGAGCCGATCATTTCGACCGTCAACTGAAGGGCTTGGATCGAATCGATTCCAAAAGCAGCTTTGATTTCATCGAATCCGATTCCTTGGATCTGAAATGGACAATACGGGTCTATTTTTTCATCCTTGAAGGGTTTCGGTTTTCCGATTGTTACGATTACCTTTTGTTTTGTTTTGTTTTTTCTTTGGAGAGCTCCAGTTCTTCTTTGCGATGACGGTTCCTAATTTGAATTTCTCTTTCAAAGGGTTGGCCTCTCTGAGAACTAAATGCGAGTTCGGATTTTTGTGTTTGTTCGAACTTTTACGAAAGGAATTGTCGTAGGTCCGACGCCTCTCCGTAAAAGTCGCGCGCCCCGCCCAAATTTCGGGTGGAGGGGTGGGCTGGCGGGAAAAAACCACGGCGGACTTTCCTGTATCACAAAATCATTCCAATCTCAACTCAAATTTTCACAGCGAAGTTGTCGGAACTCCGACAATCTTTCGTGAAGACAGCGGACACGCGCTGATTCCTGGGTGGAGGGCCTGAGACGAAAAAGTCCGATGTCTTCCTATATCACAAAATCGTAATTTTAAAAGAAGAAATTTCTTTGTAGCAAATCTGGCAAACGAGGCGATTTTCGTCTCAGTTCCACTTAGTTTACGGGCAGTGTCCTCATTGAGAGGCGGTGATTTCGTTGGTGAAAATTGACTGAATTTAGTTTCTTAAAAAAAATCTTTCTTCTACTTAAAATTCTCTCACGCACGTTGTGAAACTTCAGATCAAAACTTGAACCTCAGGTCCAAAGAGTGGAATTCATCTTAGCTCTCTTGAACCTTCGCTTTAAGAATTCGGACTTGCCGTTCCGCAGTTTTTCGTCGTAAGCGGATAGAAACTCAGCAGATTCTTCCCTATGGATCAGAATCTATCACGGCGTCTTTTTCGTGCTCTCGCCATCCGTAGCTCGAGTCGCTTTTGTTACGCTCTCTATGGATCGCTTCAAAGGCTCTCACGAAAAATCTTTCAGTCCATCTGGGCGACTTTAGTTTAAGTTTAAAGATTGAATTTGAAGAGTGAAAAGGTCTTCTCCATTGGGCCCAGAAGGACTTGAACCTTCGACCCGCAGATTATGAGTCTGCCGCTCTAACCAACTGAGCTATAGGCCCGGAGAGTTTCCAGTTTT
>NZ_JAFFPU010000018.1 GCF_016919175.1 Leptospira ainlahdjerensis
TTCTTACTTGACCATATTACGAAATTAACAACCTCGCAGTTGTTCACTTTCCAAGTCAGTCTCAAGGGCTATCTTCTTTTTCAAGAAGAAGCATTGTTTTAAACCATGTAGAATGATGTGTAGCTGTAAAAATTTTTGAAATTACCGATTCGTTCGAGATATGATCGATCCTGAATCTCTTCTGTCGGATCGATTAACTCAATCAAAATTGTCTTTACTAATCTTTACATTTTGTGTTTCCAAGAGCACCTCTACTCTTGAAAACCTCTCTATCGCAGTATATATGTTGTAAAAGATCTATCGCGTTTCCCACACCCGATCCTCTTATCTGGTCTGCAATTACTCGCAAACGAAAAAAAGAAGCAAGTCAGTTGAGCGCTTGTTGCTGTCTCATTTCTGAAACAGCAGTATGGACCAAAGTATAAATCACTTCTACCTAGTCAAATAGAATTTATAAAAATTCTTCCGATTTCTAAAATTCTTCTTAAACATTTTTTCAATATTATGTCTCGTTCATTCAGGATTCAGCGTTTGGTTAAAAAAAGAAAATCAAAAGGTAGAAATTAATTTTTTGAGTGAACAGAACATTTGCAAAAAACAAATTGCGAACTCGAAAAGGAAATCTTCCGTATTGGACATAATCCTACTGAAAAGGTCTTTTGTGGACGGAGGACCGCCCTTCCCTCTCCAGAAAAAGGCCCCGTTGACGTTCATATCACTTTTCCACTCGGGCGCTCGGACCAGAAAGGCCGCGTAGTAGAAGAGAAGTGGACGGAACACCATCCCTCCCCCTTTCACTGAAGAATCAAAAACCAACAAGAGGAAAAATCCTTGTTTGCGAAAACGAGAGCTCCATCCTGTCAGAATCGATGCAACTCAAGAGATCCCTCAATCTATTTGATTCCATATCCCTTATGTTTAGTTCAATGGTTGGGCCCGGAATATTTATAACGACAGGATATATTCTTCATACGGTCCCGAACCCGAATCTCGTCCTCCTCGCTTGGATCTTAGGGGGATTTCTCGCGGTGGCCGGAGCGATGTCCTACGCAAAATCCGCCTCACTCTTTCCCTACGCAGGAGGAGACTACGTCTATCTCAAGGAAGCATATTCTCCGATCGTTGCCTTTGCAAGCGGATGGCTTTCTCTTTCGATCAATTTTTCAGCATCGATCTCGCTTTCTGCATTAGCATTCTCTAAATCGTTTTTTTCGCTCATCAATCCGTCCTGGGATATCTATTTTTTCGAAATTCCTTTTTTCGGACTTACCATTTCCATCGGGACGGCCCAGATGCTCGCTATGGGGGCAATCCTACTCTTTACCATTATTAATTTTTTCGGAATTTCAACGGCTTCGAGAATTCAAAATCTTTTCACCGGAGTAAAAATATTAGGACTGATCGCCTTTGTCATCTTAGGATTTACGATCGGAAACTATGAGGTTTCCCGCTTTCAATCCTTCGATTTTTTTCCTTCTAGCCTAAGCGGAATGGAACTCCTTCTCGCAGGAGTGATTCCCGTGACATATTCTTATCTTGGATGGAATATGATCACTTACGTTGCGGAAGAAGTAAAAGACCCGGATCGGAACATCTACAAAGCGGTTCTTTATTCCTGTGCGTTAGTCACCGTTCTCTACATTCTTATGAATTTTCTTTTCTTGAGTTCGGGATCCATCCATGAACTTTCGGGCGATAAAATCGGGATCACGGCTTCTTCCGCGCTTTTCGGGCCCAAGGCTACGATTTTTATCACGGCTTTTATCTGTTGGGCGTTCTTAGGATCCATCTCCGCTTACATCATCGGAGGCTCTAGAATTTATTTTGCGATGGCAAGAGACGGTTTCTTTTTTCCGAGCATGGCAAAACTCCATCCGAAACACAAAAGCCCTTATACCTCTTTAGCCTTTCAGTGCGCCTATGCTTGTTTGTTCTGTTTTGTAAAGGAGATCGAAAGTCTTCTTTATCTCATAACTTGCTCCACGCTTCTTCTTGCGACGATCACCGCATATACGCCGATCCTTTTTGAAAAAAGACATTATAAATTGAAGTTTAGAATTCCAGGATATCCTTATACGACCTATCTCTATATATTTTCGAATATCGTGATCATTGCAACTTTGGTATGGAACAAACCTACGGAAGCGTTCTGGGGAATCAGTTTTACTCTTCTTTCAGTGCCGATGTATTATTATTTTAAGCTGACGAAGAATTCCTCACTTCCAATTGCAGCTCCTCTCGATACAGATTCTCCGGAAATCCTGGCAACAAGTCTGCTTCCCGAAAACGAACCCGTTCCGGTTGCAAGCGGGGAACCGTAAAGAAACTTGTTTCGCCTCAAAGCAAAACAAAGGCTCAAGCTCCATTCTTATTTAGGAATCTCCTCGATTCTACTTTTGACATCCAGAATCATTCTTCCCGTTCTTTCTTTGCTCTTTTCGATCCCGGAAGAATTTCCTCTTTCCTTGGGAAGAATCGGAATTTTTCTCGGGGTCTTGGCTTTTTTTTCCGGATCCGGACTTGGAAATTATTCCTTTGTCCAGAATTCGAAATACGCCGAGTTGCACGTCATCCTCTTGCTCGCAGGATTAGCGCTCCAAGTTCCCGGAATCAGCCTAAGCCATTCGACCATCTTGGCGGCATTGGCATCTTGGGTCGGCCTTCCTCTGCTCATCGCGGGTTGGCTCTACGGAAGAAAAATTCGAACAAGAAGATAAATCCGCAACACCTTTCCAAAAATTCTAAATTTAGAAGGAATCGCTTTCACGACGTCCTTAACCCGGACTTTTAAATTCAACGTTAGGCGTCTTTTGAGTTTCTACAAAAGTAGACTCCAAAAAAACTTAGGTTTCTTTTTTCAAAATCTTTGGTTCATAAGAATTCTCTATTTTTTGAATATACTATTCTGTGGTTCCAAAAAAAGAGCTTGGATTTTTCTATCTCCGATTGAGCCCGCAAACACTTTCATCATATAGAACAAAGAGCTCTCTGAAATTACGAATCGATTTTCAATTCCAAAAGATTTCTCTCTAAAAACCCTTGGGAGGATTCCACTCTTAGATTTTTCTCTTCGCAAAAGGATTAAAATCCATTGCCAAAAAAGAAAGAAGAAGAATATTCGCATCAGCTTGAAGGAGGTTTTATGGACTTCAAACTTTCCGAAGATGAACAAATGTTCATCAATTTATTTTCCGATTTCTGTAAAAAAGAAATCGAACCCTATGCCGAAGAAGCGGATCAAAAAAAGGAAATTCCAAGATCCCATTTTCATAAACTTGCACAGATCGGCTATATCGGTTTACCGCACAAAGAAGAATACGGAGGTCAAAACGCCGGAACGTTTCGTTCTTTGCTCTCCATGCAAACCTTGGGCAAGGCCTGCGGCTCCACTTTCTTTTCAGTGGGTGCTTCCGGAGGACTTTTCGGATTGCCAATCCACCATTTTGGAAAGGAAGAACAAAAGAAAAAATATTTACCCGAGATCAATTCGGGAACCAAGATCGGATCTCTTGGTATCACGGAACCGGATTCCGGCTCAGACGTCTCTGCGATTAAGACGGTCGCGAAAGAAATTTCCAAAGGACTCTATCATCTTTCCGGTCAGAAGACTTATATCACGAATTCTCCGATCGCGGATGATTGTTTGGTTCTTTCAAGAGTTCAAGACCTTAACGGAAAAGAAAAAGGTCTGACTCATTTTTTTGTCGATCTCAACGCAAAAGGAGTTCAGAGATCGAAACCAATGGAAAAGCTCGGATTAAAAGCATCCCAAACGGGTGCGCTTTTTTTTGAAGATGTTGAAGTGTCTTCCGAAGACATCTTAGGAACTCTCGGAAAAGGGTTTCGACAAACAATGCAAACTTTCAACATGGAGCGTCTTTCACTCGCGGCATGGTCCATTGGACTCATGGAAGTTTGTTTGGAAGAATCGAAATCCTTTGCTTCCACAAGGAGAAGTTTCGGAAAAACGATCTCACAACACCAGTCGGTAGGAAATCTCCTCGCGGAAATTTACACAAAGTTGGAGGCGTCCCGTTGGTTTACTTACAACGTCGCCTGGGAAATGGAAGAAGCAGAAAAATCGGGAAAAGGAAATATGCATCTTTCCGGAAAATGCGCTTCTTGCAAATTGTTTGCGACAACCTCCGCAAGAGAAGTCACCAACCTCGCCGTTCAGATTCACGGGGGCGCAGGTTTTATGGAAGAATACAAAGTCGCAAGACTCTATCGAGACGTTCGCTTAGGAGAAATCGGCGGAGGGACGAGCGAAATCCAGAAATTGATCATTGCAGGAAGCATTCTGAAAGGCTAATATTTTGCTCTGCCGACTTGCATCTTCTTTTTGATTCAGCTCTTTTTGAACTTCAAAAGGAGCTCCTGCCTCGAGAACCAGAACGAGAACATGCATAAAGCATACTTTAAGAATATTCTAAAAATTGAATTTACCACGTCAACGAACCAATCGGAGCCCGTTCGAAAAAATCCAGATGGGCCCCTTGCGGACTTTCGTTTCCCGAAGGTTTTTCGCTGTTACGATTCTTTTTTCAGAAGATTCCAACGAATTGCGGCAAGAATCTGCGAAACAGATCAGAATCCCGTCCTCGTAAAAATTCTCCGCAATTCTAACGATGCGAAACTCGAAAAAAAAACTCGAATTCTAATTTGGATTCGTTTCAGGGGCTGAAATCATCTCTTTGAGATAGGAATGAATCTCAGGGTCGTTATCTTGTATGAGTTGCCAAAACGAAAACCCCCGAATTTCAAATTTTTTAAGAAGATTCATCTTTGTCTGGAAGGATCTTCGATTCATATAAAAAGCGACCCGATCACAACCGCCCAACGTGTACCAAAGCGATGGATCATCATAAACATGCCCTTCGTGTCGATAAAGATACGGCCTCAAATAAACCCAATCGCCGTGTTTTTTCGATTCTTTATAAATTTTCAAAACATCCGTGGGTTCTTCTTCTCGAGGATTCCAATTCTTTTTGATAAACTGAGCTCTCGAATAAAAGACGGCTTTGGAAGGGATGTCGCAATTCAAAGACCAATCGTATCCGTAAGTAGGAATGGCCATGTAGAGCTTTTCTTTAGGAATTCGTTTTGTAGAATATTCTAATATTCTTTCAATCCACCATGATGGAGCTTGTGGTCCAGGCCCAGGGAAAGCGTTTTTTCTCGGATGGAGTTCGTACGCCATGATCTTGACTTTATCAGCCACCTTTCCCAGAAATTCGTAATCGTGGGTCAACTGTCCCCGATAGGCCTCATAAAAGTCGACTGGGATCGGTTTTTTCACACCCTTACAGACGTATTCTGATTTTTCATCCGCAGATGTTTTTGGATGAATTGCGACGGATAAAAGTTTATTCTTCTTTTTTAATTCTCCGGAAAGTAAGGTTAAGAATGTTTCAAAACTTTCCTTTTTCTCACAAGTCATACCTTCGTAGTCGATATCGATTCCGTCGTAATCATAAGTTTCGATTTCTTTTAGAATTTGTTCGATATGATAATCTCGAATTTTTGAGTTCCCATTCAACCCGATCGCATCTGAAACTTTCTCAAAGTCATTTTCCCACCGAAAGATTGTGGGAATTATTTTTGTCCTTGGTGAAATCTTCTTGAGGGCCCAAATATAGAACTCCTGCGCCTTCGGATTCCAAACGGACTTGATATTTCCGGTATTGCTCCTTCCACCTTCCAGAGTATAAAGAAAAGGATGAATCTCGTCATACATACGAATATTTTCAGTCATCGCAATGATATCGGAAGACCAGGTGGATGCTATAAATTCTTTACCTCCTTTTTTCACTTCTTCCGAATCCCGGTTTAGCAAAAGTTGCAATCTCGGATGGAAATAAATTTCTTTCCAATTTTGCCAGACTACGACTGCGGAGATCAAAACGATCGAAAGTAGGATAAGAAGGACCGGTTTTGTTTTAGAGCGTTTTATTGAGTTCATTCGAAGTTTTTTTCTGTCATCAAATAAGATCACTTTCCTATGGGAAAGTGAAAGAATCCTTCCTCCGATCGATTTTGATTCTTTTCAACGCCAAGGCCGTTTTTTTCCTATTGACCTCATCTCCAATTTCGGCTTTCTTTGTGGGGAAAACAGATGCCATTTTCAATTCGCATTAATTTTTTGATTCTTCTTTTATTCTTTTCCTGTCTTTCCGATTGTAATATCTCCAAGACGGATGATGCCCCAAAAGCAAAGAACGGAATTTTAGATCTGACAAAATGGAATTGGGACGAGCGCCGGATCACAGAACTTTCCGGTGAATGGAAGTTTTATTGGAATCAAGTAATTCCTGAAAATCAGGATCACCCCGATTCGAAAACAAAAAGTCGATTTCTTCTCAACAAAGCGCCTTCGGTTTGGAATGGGATCGACTTCTTCGGCGAAACCGTCGAAAGTTACGGCTTTGCCACATACAAGTTGAGGATTTTGATTCCGAAAGGAGGCGCCAACTTCGCGCTATCCATTCCGGACGAAGGAACGGCTTACAATCTTTATGCGAACGGAGAACTGATCGCTCACGCTGGAAAGTTCGGCGTTACAAAAGAGACTGCTTCGGCAAAATACGATCCGCAAATCGCTCCCCTTCCGCACTCGGATACAATTGACTTAACGCTTCATATTTCGAATTTTCAAAATCGTTGGGGAGGTTATTGGTATCCCATCCGAATCGGAAAATTAGAGGAAGTATACAAGGAAAAACAGATCAAGAACGGGATCGAGTTTGCAGTTTGTATTTCGGCGGCGATCATGGCGGTCTACAATCTTTTATTTTATCTTTTTCGAAGAACGGATCCGACTCCCCTCCTTTTTGCGATTCATTGTACTCTGATTTTTATTCGAGCTCTGACAACCGGGGAGCGATTCGGACATCAAATGTTCCCTGAGCTCTCTTGGGAATTGTTAAACAGACTGGAATACATTTCGGTTTATTTATCTGCTCCCGTCTTATACTCATTTCTTTATCGCTTTTCACCGACTCAATTTTGGGAAAAATACGGTTCCTACCTTTGTTTTCCCCTCTATGCCGTATCAGCGGCGGCACTACTCCTTCCGAATCAAATCTACACCCTTACCTTGATCCCGACTCAGATATATTGTTTTTTAACCGTTATTCCCTGTTGGATGATTCTTCTCATCTACGGAATCGTAAAAAAATACGAGGGGGTATGGATTCTTTTTATAGGTTATATCGGAGTGATGTATTGTACTATAAATGATATCGTCGTTACGAACAGCTCCTTCAATTCGGTCTATCTAATTCCTTACGGTCAACTTTTTCTGATCGCCTCGCATTCTATTCTAATTTCGAGAAGATTCTCCACTTCGCTTAACAAATCGGAGAATCTTTCACACCAGATGAAAACCTTGGTTTCTTCCACGAGAGAAATCATGTCTTCTTCATCGTTCGCATCCGCGACCAAGACTGCTCTCGAAATTCTTTCCAAAAACGTTCGAAAAAATCAGAAACTTTTCATCTATCTTCCGGAGCAGAATTCCTCCAACTGGAAACAATATTCTATCGATACGGAAAACGATCTGCGAGTGAGCGAGGTCTCTGGGTTTCTCTCACACGATACTGCGGAAGTGAATTTATCCTCCTTATCCTTTCCTTCGTTGTTAAACGACAGGCTTCTGCTTCCCGTACAAAGCAATCGGACGAACTTTGTAATTTTAGATCTTCCGACTCAGGGATTTCTCAATTTAGATTCGGAAATGGATTGGGTTCAAGGAATCGCCTACGCTTTGGCTCTTTCGATTCAAAACTTATTACGACAGGACCGCGACAAATTGGCGGTGATCGGCGAACTTTCCGCCGAGATCGCACATGATATAGGTCATCACGTGATGCTGATTCAGAAAATTCTTAGAAATATGGATCGAAATACAAATGAAGCTCCGCATATTAGTATCGCTCAGGCCAAGAAAGAAACGGAGGCTCTCGCCAATTTATCTCTTGATATATTAGAATTTTCTAAAAAAAGAATCATATTAGATTTAAAAACGATAGACATCGAAGAATATTTCCACGGTGTCAAAGAAGATCTCGAACTTTTTTTCGGAGGCACAGGGATCGTTCTGACTTTCGAAATTCTTACAAGCGGAAAAGTAAAACTGGATCCCCTTCGTATTCGGAGGTTGGTTCTAAACATAGCAAAAAACGCGGCAGACGCCATCGGTGAAAAAGGAAATTTTTCGGTGAAAATCGAAAGAGAATCCGAAATGTTGTATATCGTTTTTAAGGACGACGGTCCCGGATTGAGCGAAGATCTCAAAAGGGCGTTTTATGGCTCGATGATAGAAACGAAAAAACCTCAGGGAACCGGCCTTGGACTTTCCATCGTTAGAAAAATCGCCATCGCTCACGGTGGCGAAGTTTTATTGGATTCGTCCCCCGGAAAAGGGAGTAGGTTTACTCTCCTACTCCCTTGCTGATAAAACCCGCTTCGCTTATCAATCCGCAAAAAGATAAGGAAAATTCATTACAAATTTATGAATTAGTCGCAGATAGTAACGGTTCCGATATTTTCAGCGGTTGTTGGATTTCCAAAACCGAAGTCAACCTTCGTCGCCCAACCTTTTGAATCGTAAGTATAGGTATTCGCTCCGTCTGCGGAAGTTGCCGGAATTGAACTTCCCGCTGAAAACGTATAAACCAAATTCTGACCGCTGGAATTCGATTTAGGAAATCCGTTTGCGTCGTAATTCGAATAGGTGACGGTCGGGGCTGTAACCGATGTTAGCTGATGCGAACTGTTGTAAGTAAATGTGTTCGTCGTCGCACCTTCGACTCTGCTTAGCAGACCTCTCTGAACGTGTTGATTTGAAAACGGAGGCGGGTCCACGACTCCGAGTTTAGCCGCAACGGCCGAAGAATAAGTCCTAACCACCGTGTTTCCTCCGCCGACCGGGACACAGGTGTAAACTTTACCCACGACAGCACAATTGTAAGTCGTAGTTTGCGCGCCGTTCCCGTCCTTTACGATTACCTGTTGAGGAAGGCTAAAACAATTTCCACCCGCGAGAGCGATTAAACCCGTCAAGAGCGCGGTATCGTCCGACTCCTCTTTTTTACAATCGCTTATAAAAAGTAGAAAAAGCGCCAAACTCATACTTATAAGAATTTTTTTCATCTTTGTGACTCCGAATACGTTTGAGAATCGAATGAAGATTCCGATTTCAACGATAACACTTGAGATGAATTTCCGAAACTTCGGAAACTACTTAGAAAAAAAGATTTTATCCGTAGTTATTGCTAAAACTAAAAAATAAATTAATAAAATGTAATGCCGATAAAGAGGGTCATATCGAGAATTAGGCGATTAAAACAAACCTGAAGACTTTAATTGGATGAGGATCCTTCCCAGTTCTATGATATTCTCCGTTTCAAGTTTTTTAAATATGGAAGCCCTATGTGTTTCCACCGTTCGAACACTTAATTCTAATTGATCCGCTATCTCACGATTTAACTTTCCATCCGCCAATAAATTCAAGATTTCCCTTTCGCGTTTGGTAAGTCGCTTAACAATACTGCCAAGTTCCTCCTTAACTTCCGATTCAGGTCTGAAATTTTTGACTTCCTCGGGAAAAACCTTACCTCCTGCAAGAACTGTTTTTAAGGCGTTGAGGATCGACGGTGTCGATTCGCTCTTTAGAAGATATCCGTCGGCGCCCAGGGCAAAAGCCTTTTGAAGATATGCCCAGTCCCGGTGCATCGTCAAAAAAACTATCTTAAGTTCTGGAAATTTCGATTTGATACTTTCGATTTCTTGAATTCCGTTTTCATCTTGTAGAGAAACGTCGCTTAACAAAAGATCGGTTCTAAAAAAGCCCATCTTACGAATCCCTTCTTTCAGAGAACTTGCCGATCCTGCGAACGTCAAATCGGGATCGGATTCGATCTCCGACTGCAATCCGGAACGAACTACAGGATGATCGTCCACAAGAAAGACTGAATATTTTTTCGTCGGCGTCATTCTAACAAATGTAATGTGGAGTATTTTCTATGTAAAATAATTTCTAACAAAATCTTTGTTAGGTTACTTGCTTAAAATTTCGGCGTCCGCTTTCAAGAGTGAAAAGGATCGTTTTTTCCGATTGATAAACTTTTAAAATCGATCGTCTTGTAAAAAATTTAACATTTTGCGACTCCCATTCTCAACCATTGAGATTCTATCGCCGTTCGGGTGCGGATTTTTTAGAAATCTTATCTTTCATTTGTCAAAACTCAAACAATACCGAAATTGTAGAAGAGGAGTATCCTTTTCTATAAAAGCACAAACAAAAGAGAATCATCATATATGGTTCGAAGCCCGGCAATTCCATTCTTCGATTTTGATCCTGATCGCAAAAAGGAGAACCATGATACGGAGAGAATAGCGGTTCGAAGGAAAGAATCGTAGATCAGATTCTTCTTATAAAAATAGATTTGAATTTCTTTAACATTGTTTCCAGAGGGAATACATTTTCTCCCTCTGGAAACGGAGGCGATCTTTCGGCCGTTCTTAAATTAAAAAGAATAGGAACCTGTCGATGAAAGGGAATTTTTTTTTTCGAAATGGTAACCCCTAAGGATTTTTATTCAATTCTTCTTTTAAAAATTCGGAAGCCGTTACTATCTTTGCAAAGAGATATCCGAGCGCGGATAAAAAAGCTTCGTGCACTTGCTGCGCCGGAATCGAATTCGATTCAAATTTTAAAGATCTGGTCGCAGAGGCGTCCGAAATCACCACGATGTCTTTGAATCCAAGATCATAAGCGGCGCGAACCGTAGAATCAACCACCATGTGAGTCATCATTCCAAAAACGACAAGGCGTGTTACATTTTTTGAATGTAATTCTTTGAGAAGATCCGTGTTATGAAACGGATTGACCGAATTTTTAACGATTTGAGTTTCACCGGCGACGGGCGTGTGACTGGAATGAAATTCGACTCCCGGAGTTCCCGGAAAAAAGAAGGTAGCTCCTTTCCTAGTGGAAATGTGTTGAATGTGAAAAACCGGGTATCTTTTCTCCCGAAAATATTCGAGTATGCTTCCCCCTTTTAAAGCAGCTTGGGTCGCTCCTTCTAATTCAAATTTTCCGCCCGGGAAAAAATCGTTTTGAACATCCAAGATAAGAAGCGCAGTCGTCCCCGAAGACGAAGGAATCTGCGTTCCTCCTTTCAGCTGCATGGAACAGTTCAAAACGCAAAGAACAAAGATGATAAAGAAATTCTTTTTGTATTTTTTCATAAAACCCTCTTAAAAATTCTTAGACAAACTTTGGAGGACGTTCAGATTATACACCGATATTTCAATTACCATAAATGATATTTTTAGATATTTAAAATCACTATTTATGATTGATAAAAATATTAGAATTCATCCTCGATTAAAATGACCGTTTTAGGAGATTAAAAAATGGATATTCCATCCTTAAAAATTTTTAGAGAAGTCGTGAGGGAGGGTAGTTTTACTCGCGCCGCAGAAAATTTGCATTTTGTTCAGTCCAATGTCACTGCGAGAATTCAAGTTTTAGAAAGAGAACTCAAAACAATTCTTTTTCAAAGATCCAAGAACGGAGTCTCCTTGACGGCAAAAGGAAAAATTCTCAACGATTATTGTGAAAGAATTTTAGACCTTACGGAAGAAGCGGAAAGAGCGATTTTCGAAAAGGGACTTCCAGAGGGACCGTTGGAGATCGGCTCCGGACAAACGACCGCTGCGGTAAGACTTCCCGCGATTCTTTCCAGGTATCATAATAAATTTCCCAAAGTGCGGCTTTCTTTAAAACAGGGAAACTCGGATGAGTTGGCAAGAGCCGTCTTAGAAAAAAAATTGGACGGAGCCTTTGTCTACGAAGGATTTTCCAATTCTCAGTTTATAGAGATACCCGCCTTTGCGGAAAATCTCGTTCTTATCGCGCCGAGTTCCGTGAAAAAAAACGAGATTCTTTCCTCTTGGAAACAATTATCGATTCTTACGTTCAAGGCAGGATGTGTTTTTCGGAACAGACTGGATCAATGGATTCAAGAACAATCTCTTCCGCCCGGGAAGAGGATGGAGTTCGAATCCTTAGATACGATTCTTTCTTGTGTAATTTCGGGAATGGGGATTTCACTTTTGCCGGAGTCTTATCTCAACGAAAAAAAACAAAAGAGATTTTTAACCATTCTTCCTTTAGCTTCTAAGTTAAGAAGAATCCGAACCGTTTTTATTCGAAATAGAGAGAGAAAGCCGGGAAATTCGTTAAACGAATTTGTGAAAATGTTTGAGAAATGAAAAGCGCGAGGTTTGTGTTAAACCGAAATCCCTTTTTTCTTTAAGATATCAAGAGCCGTCTGACGTAGGATTGGATGAATTTGAAATTCAGACGGATCGGGAAAGCTGGAAGAAGAATCTTCGGCTTGCAGGGGATCGACCGGTGTCGTTTTAAATTTGTCGGCTCCGATCCACTGGCTCAGCGCCCACATCATTCTTTGAAAAATCTCGTCGATTCGTTTTTGATAACCGGCTTTTTTATAATATCCGTACGCAAGAAGGGGCATTTTCTTTTCGTACATGAAATGATCGCCGAGGCGAATAAGACCGTCTTTGTATTCAGCTTTTATAAAAAGATCTCTCGCTTTCCGAATGTCACCTTCGTTAAAAGCTCGGTTTCCTTCTCGAATTGTCTCAGCCCTTTCTCTGGAATCCATATTCAAAGAATCGGGTAATTTTTTATTTTTCGCAAGTGAAAAACAAGAAATTTTAAATAGAACGAAGACCCGGCACCCCTTCCCGGATTGATATTTTACTCTAAAGAGTTTTTTTGAAACGTACTCACGCATTCGGTGGTAGCACGAAGCTTCTCAGTCGCGGTTTGACGAAGGGCGCATAAACACGCACACAGCGCTGGAAGCACGAAGCTCTCAGTCGCGGTTTGTCGAAGAGCGCATAAACACGCACGCAGCGGTGGTAGCACGAAGCTTCTCAGTCGCGGTTTGACGAAGGGCGCATAAACACGCACACAGCGCTGGAAGCATGAAGCTTCTCAGTCGCGGTTTGTCGAAGAGCGCATAAACACGCTGCCCAATTGAGAAAAGCCTCTCCCTGATTGATCCTTTCTTTTTTTCTTTCAACCCTTCTTTGGAGAAACTCAATGATCTCGCTCAAAACTCCTCATTCTATCAAATGAAAAGACCTTAACACTTTCAAAAGAAGCAACATTAGATTCGTCCCCAAAGAGAAGAGCAAACGGGAAAACCAAGACCCGGGTCGAAGTTCCGTCCACTTTTTGTTTCAGAAATGCATTCTTTTTTTTGAACTCCCGAAAAAGACTGACATCTAAAAGAAAAAGAATTTTTAAATCTTATCCAAAGAGGCATTCCATGACTAAACTCAAAGTAGGTTCCAAAGCCCCTAATTTTACGGGGTTCAACGAAAAAGGCGAAAAAGTAAAACTTCCCGATTTAACGGGACCGAAAGGAACGGTTTTCTATTTTTATCCCAAGGATCAGACGCCCGGTTGTACTACGGAAGCCTGCGATTTTCGAGATAATTTTTTGAGAATCCAAAAGACAGGATTTAACGTAGTCGGAGTTTCGAAAGATACCGTAAAATCACATCAGAAATTCATTGAAAAGCAGGAGCTAAACTTCACCCTGATCTCGGACGAGGATGGAAAGATCTGCGAAGCCTTTGATGTCTGGCATCTTAAAAAATTTATGGGAAGGGAATCGATGGGAATCGTTCGTACCACTTTCCTCATAGGGGCCGACGGAAAAATCCTAAAAATTTATCCGAAGGTCAGCGTAAAAGGACACGTAGATGAAATCCTCTCCGATATCAAAGCTCTGGAGAAAAAATGAAACTGGATAAGAATAAAATCCAAATCTCGATCGGAAAAAATCCTTCCAAATCTTTCTATAAATTACAGGTCCTCTTTAAGGATCATTTTCCCGAGAACCTAAAAACGAAGTTTTCCCTCCAGACGGCTTCAGGAATTTTTACGGGTGATTATGGACAAACATTCTCCGATGAAGCCGAAAAAATTCTCTACCTAGGACTCGGAGATTCTTCCAAAGTAAAAACAAGAAGTGTCGCACAACTTTTCTTTTCTTTCGGAGAAAAACTCAAAAAATGGGACGGGGTCGGACTGGAAATTCATCTCCCGAAAATTCTTACAACCGCGCTTCCGGCGGACAACCTCGTCTATCAAATCGTAAATTCTCTGGAACAGGGTGCTTTTGCTATTAACGTTCTTTCGAAGGAATTTCGTGAGAATTCAAAAAAGACCGGAAACGTTTCCTTTATCCTCCAAGACGCGGCAAAAGCGAAAGATGCCGAAAAAGGGCTGAAACGAGGAAAAGTAGTCAGTCGTTATATCAACGGAACCCGTCATATCGCTCACCTTCCTGCGAATCATTTTACTCCGGAGGAATTTGTCTCTCGTTCCAGGGAGATCGCAAAAGACAATGGGCTTAAGATCACGATCTTTGACGAACCTCAACTCAAAAAAGAAAAGATGGGAGGCATTCTCGCGGTTTGCGAAGGCTCGGATAAAAAAGCGAAGATGATCATTTTGGAATATACTCCTGCAAAACCGACCACTAAGAAAAAACTCGCGATCATTGGCAAAGGCCTCACATTCGATTCCGGCGGGATCAGCATAAAACCCGCGCAAGACATGCATGAAATGAAATACGATATGTGCGGAGCAGCAGCCGCCATTCATGCAATCGGAGCGATCGCAGAACTTGGATTAGGCGTTCCAGTCATCGCCGCAATCGGAGTCGCCGAGAACATGCCGGACGCGGCCGCTCTAAAACCGGGAGACGTTTATACGGCCTACAACGGAATCACCGTGGAAGTCCAAAACACGGACGCGGAAGGCCGTTTGGTTTTGGGAGACGTTCTTTCCTACGTTGGAAAAAAATTCAAACCGGACTACATGTTGGATTTAGCGACCCTAACCGGGGCGATCATCATTTCTCTCGGACACGAAGCCGCAGGGGTCATGAGTAATTCGGAACCGCTTACTGCACTTCTCAAAGAAGCCTCTCAAACCTCGGACGAAAGAATCTGGGAAATGCCTCTCTGGGAAGAATACGCCGAAGAACTCAAAAGCGACATCGCAGACATTCGAAACGTCGCAGGAAGAGCCGGAGGTTCTTTATCTGCCGCAAAATTTTTAGAGAGATTTGTGGAGTCCGGTATTGCTTGGGCTCATATCGACATTGCAGGAGCCGCTTGGAGAAAAAAAGGTTCGGGGACTCAGATCGGAAATGGGCCGACTGGCTTCGGAGTCCGATTGCTCGTCGACCTAGCCGAAAAGATAGGAAAGAAAAAATAGACAAAACGATTCGGGAAATCTCAGCGTTTCCCGAATCTCCTCAACAAATGGGCAACGTGATTGCGGCAAGAACAACCGTTTCCGGTTTGTTCGAAATTGTATGATCCGTAACGTTCTTAATACCGAAACTTCCTCCGTGTTTTCGCGCTACGATGTCCACAAGAGTCAAACCCAAACCTGAAAAAACCCCTTCCGTCTTCACGCTTTCATCCAAGAATTTTGCCAAACGATAAAACGGTTGTTTGACAAGATCTTCCTGATCGGCGGAGATTCCCGATAAGTATTTAGAATCGAAATTGTTTTTTACGTAAAGATTGAACAAACCCGACTTGGAAGAAAAATAAACGTCCACTTCGCCTCCCTTATCGGAATACTTCAAAGCGTTCACCAAAAGTTCGTAAAAAATCAAAAGAAAAGAATCCAGATCAACCATCGCCGAATCTTGATAGTGATGGTGATTTATCTTCGGCATTCGAAAGTTGAGTCCCTTCTTTTCCAGGTATTCTTTTTCATTCCAAGAGAATTTTTGAAATTCTTCCGTGAGTTTTTCTATCAGTTGGGAAACAGTAACCCTTTTAAGATGAGGAGCGACTTCCCTATGCAAGAGAGTCAGACTTTCCTCGAGTCGATTGATGTTCTTTTCGATAAAGTCGCTGTTTTCAGTCAACATATCGATAAGCTCTGAAGATATTACATAATTAGAATCTACTTTTTCGGCCGAAGTGCGAATCATCTTTACCAAACTGATGAGAGTTCCGATTCCACCTCCGCTCAGGAGGGCGTATTTGATATTGTTCAAAGTAGTTCTAGAAAGTTCGATCATAGAATCCAGATCGGCGACTCTCGAACGTTTGTAAGAAACCCATCCCAATTGTTCTTTCAAACGATTCGTCGACTCTTCCTCGAAAAGTTGAATCACTCTTCTCCTTTTTAGTTCATCGGAGACTTCCATGAGCAGATTTTTATAATGTCCGGCGTTGATCGGCTTAAGGATGTAATCAAAGACGCCCAAGTTCATAGTTTCTATGATCGTATGGGGTTCCGAATGTGCGGTCATAACGACAAATAAAGAATCGGGAGATTTCTCCTTCATCTTAGAAATAAATTCTTTTCCGTCCATCACAGGCATTTCCAAATCCACAAAAAAAACGTCCGGTTTAAACTCTTCCACTTTTGCAAGAGCTTGTTTTCCGTCCTTGGCTTCGCAGTATTCTAAGCCGATTTTTTTGGACATGTGAATCATCGTATCTCGAAGGAGATCGTCGTCTTCGAGAATCATAACCCGGGGATAAAAATCTACCGTTGCCTCTTTATTCAAACTCGAACTCCTTAGAAAATATAAAGTGATTCCATTTTAGGAATGTAGGAAATTTCCGACACAACTTGTTAATTAAGACGAATCGAATTAGTTAGAAGCCAACGAAAAAAAAGGAAATATCCTTTTATTTAGAACAATTCGTCATTTATGAGGAATGAACTTCATCGTTTTCGGTGGTTCTTTTTTAGAATAGAATCAAGAAGGAATCGAAAGCATTTGCAAAGAAATTGAAGAAAACGTGAGAACGTTGAGAAAGAGAAAATCGCAAAGAAAAAACCTCCTTCCGAGAAGAATTTTGACAAAGAGCGTAAGAATTCTCCCATTAGAGAAACGTTTTTCGGGAAACTTTACATTTTTCGCGTACGATAAGAATTCTATCGGTTGTCTTTTCTTTTTAGAACGAACCAAATCTGTAGGATTTGGAAAGGAGTTTTTCTAAATGATTTCTAAATTCTTCCCAAAACGGAATGAACAAAACGGATTCAAAGTTTCGAATTCGGAGTGAACAACGTCTCAAAAATAAAAATTTTCATTCTAAAATAATTCAAAATTATGAATAGAGCGTTCTTTTAAAGTTCCAATACACCTTTGATAAAAAAGATGTATTGGATAATTCTTATATACTCGCGAGGGCCCTGTTTGCGAGTTCATATCCACCCGTCTGCGCGGGATGAAAACCGGGTTTTAAATAGAGGAAGAATGCCTTCGCCGTTTCTATTCCTAAAATTCTTCCGAAAGGAAGAGAAGCGTTGAGATCCCGGAAGTATTTTTTAAATCCTATTTTCGGATCCGTGATGATAAACCAATGCTGAAAGAAAGCCACGTATCCCCAAAATATCCAAGTCGCCACAAAGAATCCGAAAATTCTTAAAAGATAACTTTTCGAGACCGTTTGAAGAACGTCATAGGCAACCGATTTATGTTCGATCTCCTCGCAAGCGTGCCAGAGAAGAAGCTCCCTCATCTCTCCATAGGCGTGTTCGTGAAACCCATGATGAAGAGTGATCTCCCCCATCGTCGCCGTGTAATGTTCCATTCCCGCAGTCACCGAAAGTTTTAATTTTTTTCCAAAGAAGAATTCAAAAAAAGGAAGCATCACCCGAAACGCACTCCACTCAAAAAAACGAACAAATCGACCGATTGGTTTTCCTTGTTTCGAAAGGACTTCCAATACTTTTTCGTGCTCCTTTCCATGTTGCACTTCTTGTCCGATAAAGGCCTTGATGGAAGTCTGCAATTGTGGATCGTTTACCTGATCTGAAAACGCTTTGACGCTTTTTATAAAAAATCGCTCCCCTTCCGGAAAAAGAATGTGATAGGAATTGATGATATGAGTGATAAAAGAGTTTCCCGCGAAATAATGATCCGGTAGATCTCCCATGTTTTCAAAGTCCATCTTCCGGACTGTGGGCTGATTTGCATCGATCGGTTTTAGATTCCTTTTTTTCAGTTTTGTTTCTGTGATCATTTTTTCATTCCTTCCTACATGCTTCTTCATTTGTAGCGATCACCATAAAGCATTCTAAGACGAAGGACGCGCCGATCTTGAAAAAGCTCCGGTCGATTTCGAAATCAGTTGAGAAAATTGGGATTCTTATCGTGATTTTGGACGGAACTCCACCCTCTTCGCTTTTGTTGGTCGACTTTTGATTTTCCAGGAAAATACGACTTTTCTTTCAAAAAGTAGGAACTCACACGTTTTCGGATCTTTTCAAAAAGTAGGAACTCACACGTTTTCGGATCTTTTCAAAAGTAGGAACTCACACTTTTAAGAATTCTTCTGCGAACCTAAGACCAACGCGGAAATACCGGATTCTAAAATTTGAAAAAAATCGATCTGAAAAACCGCAAAGTCCGGGGAAGAATTCAAAACCTTCGCAACGATCGGAGCCGGTTCTGCGTGATGCCAGAGGCCGACGATCAAAGCATGAAGATGCGTGAGAAACGTCAGAGCCTCTTCCTGTCTTTTCCATTTCAAAACCCGGCAGAGTTCAGGAACAATCTCAAGGACGTGTTTTCGAACCGAGGCCTTCAATTGAAGAGCGCTTTCAAAGGCGACGTTCTTTTCCAAAAGCGCCGAACCGATCGCCATCAAACGAACCACCCTCTGATTTTCCCTCAAGGATTCGGTGATCCAAGAAGAAAGAACGGCGGCGCTCATACCCGGTTTTTTGGAACGGAGAAACCTTTGAAAAGCTTCGAACCAGATCTCGTAATCCAGTCTATGAATTTCCAGAAAAAGTTCTTCCTTGGTTTTGAAATAGAGATACAAGGTTCCCTTGGCGACTCCCGCCCTTTTCGCAATCTGGTCCATGGAAATCTTTTCGAAAGAGGATTTGTTAAATAACGAAATCGCAGCCCGGATCAAAAGTTCTTTTTTGACTTTTTTGTCGTCGTCTTTTACTGCTCGGATTTTCATAAGTTTTCTTTTGACAAAAGAAGAATGTTTTGATTCTTCCGCTTCTTCTTATTCCAACAATCAATACGCCCCCACAAAAACAATCTCCTTTTCTTCTTCAAAGGCTACCTATTCTTAATTGACAATGACTTCAAGTCACTAAATTATGACTCAAAGTCATTTAAAAATGACCACAAGTCATCAAAAAGGATAAGTTAAGAATGAAAAGAAAAACCGTATTGATCACAGGAAGCTCTTCTGGAATCGGAAAGGCCGCGGCAAAACACTTTCAAACCAAAGGTTGGAACGTTATCGCTACGATGAGAAATCCCGAAAAGGAAATGGATCTCCAAAACCTTCCGAATCTCATTTGTCTTCCTCTGGATGTAACAAAACCGGAAACGATTCAAAAAACGATTCAGGAAGGAATCAAACACTTCGGCGAAATCGACGTCCTTGTAAATAACGCGGGTTACGGACTCGTGGGCCCTTTTGAAGGCGCAAGCAAAGAACAAATCCAGAGACAGTTTGATACGAACGTTTTCGGAGCGATGGATGTGGTTCGAAACATTCTCCCTCATTTTCGAAAGAATAAAAAGGGAAACATTATCAACGTAGCGTCGATGGGAGGAAGAATCACCTTCCCTCTTTACAGCCTCTATCATTCTACTAAATGGGCTCTGGAAGGTTTTACGGAATCCCTTCAATACGAATTGATCCCTTTTGGAATCCGGGTCAAACTCATAGAACCGGGGGCGATCGCGACGGATTTTATCGGTCGTTCTTCGGATTCGACAACGGAAAAAGCTCCCGCAGAATACAAACCGTTTGCGGAAACGGTTTTCGGAAATATGGAAAAAGCTATGATGACGAGTTCTTCGGAAGCGGTCGCAAAGGTGATCTACAAAGCCGCAAACGATTCTTCCAGACGTCTTCGTTACGTGGTGGGAATGGACGCGAAATTCCTTTTAGGATTGCGTAAATTTCTTTCCGATGGAGTTTTATTCGGAATTATGAAAACTGCTTTGTTGAGATCCACGCGGAAAGTAGCTTAATCGAATCTTAGGAGTTCTTATGTCCGGAAATCGAATTCAAAAAATATCTTTCGTTTCTTTGATTCTTCTTTTAGGATTCGCGTCTCTGGTTCTTTTGCAGACCGCCTGTCTGAGTTCTTTCGGAGGAAACCCCGAAGGAAAAAGAATGGAGAGAATAAAAACTTCCAAGATGTATAAGGAAGGTAAGTTTGAAAACGAGCCCTTCGTTCCGATGATCGTCTCGGGCTCTTATTCCAGTATGATCTGGAGACAACTCTTCGGAAGTGAACAAAGAACTCCTCCTTCTCCGATTCCGGTAGTTCATCCGAATCCGAAAAGTTTCTCGGAGATTCCGAAGACCGGACTCAGAGCGATTTGGTTTGGGCACGCGTCCGTTTTAATCGAGATCGACGGAATTCGAATTTTTACGGATCCGGTTTTTTCAGAAAAAGTTTCTCCATTTTCGAGCATTGGTCCGGAACGATTCTTCCCTCCTCCGATCGTTCTGGAGGAACTTCCCAAGATCGATGCGGTCGTCATTTCTCACGATCACTACGATCATCTGGATATGAATACCGCAAAGTTTCTCTCTTCGAAAGGGACGAAGTATTTTGTTCCCTTGGGAGTCGGGGCTCATTTGGAACGTTGGGGGATTCCGGAAAATCAAATCGTAGAATTGGATTGGTGGGAGAAAGATAAAATCGGCGAAGTTGAAATCGTCTGCACGCCCGCCGTTCACTATTCTGGAAGAGGAATCTTAAACGGTAAGTCCACTCTCTGGTCTTCTTGGAGTGTCATCGGTCCTAAGAATCGTTTTTTTCACAGCGGCGACACCGGATATTCTTCTCATTTTTTAGAAATTGGAAAACGACTCGGTCCATTTGATCTCAGTTCGATCAAGATCGGAGCTTACGACATCACTTGGGAAGGGATTCATATGAATCCGGAAAAGGCAGTGCAGGCAAATATGGATCTGAACTCAAAAAGGATGCTTCCGGTTCATTGGGGAACTTTTAATTTGGCGATTCACGATTGGGAGGAACCGATCCGGAGGACTCTGGAAGCCGCCCGATTCCTAAAGGTCGACCTCGTCACCCCGAAACCCGGAGAAATTGTGGACGGAAGAACGTCCTTTTCTTCGGATCCCTGGTGGGAAAGGGTAAGATAAAATTTCTTAGTTCCGAAAGTTTCTGGGTTCGATGCTCCGGGGGCACCACATTTTCGGATCTTTTTCAAAAGTAGGAACTCACACATTCTCGGATCTTTTTCAAAAGTAGGAACTCACACATTTTCCGATCTTTTTAAGATCGAATTCTGTCTCTCAAAACCATTTCCAAACCGCAAAGAATTCCTTGACCTCTGGTGCACTGCCAAAAAAATGGCCATAGATTGTGCAATGCACAAATTTGAATCTACGGAGGCATCCCATGAATTTTCGCAAGATGACCCGATTTCGTTTTCGATATCTCCTTTGGTTGCTCTTACCTTTGAGTTTCCAACTCGTTCTCGCGCCGCTCGCGGGAGCGCTGGGTCAAAAAAAGACCCTCCTCGATGAAGAAACCGTCGAGATCAAAGCCATTCAAGCGTACATCCTGGAGGTCCGACCTTCCCTTTCTCAGGAATCTCTTCAAAAACTCTCTCAGGTCATTCTTCAAGAATCCCGCCGGTTGGAACTGGAATCCTGCACCTTCCGTTGTTCTGACACGGACAAAGTGAGCCTTCTGATCGGACTCATTCATCTTGAATCCGAATTTAAGGCGACAGCTCGTTCCCCGAAAGGCGCCAGAGGTTTTATGCAAATCATGCCGACCACCGCAACCTGGCTTTCCAAGAAGGAAGGCTGGAAAACTTCTTCGGAAGACCTTCAGAAGCCCGAAGTGAACATTCACCTGGGAGTTTCCTACTTAAACGATCTTTTAGAACTCAGAAAAGGAGACACCGAAAAAGCGCTCCTCTCCTACAACGCAGGACCGGGAGCCGTCGATCGTTGGGGTGGAGTTCCGGAATACAACGAGATCATACTTTCCAACCAAGCTCGTTATTTAGAATTGAGAGAAGAGGTCGCAAACGCTCTTCGCTAAAACCAAAATCCTTGGGAGTTATTATAAGAATTCTCTCAAGGAACCCAATCTGATTTATTAAAATACTTATCTTCCAACTCGCGAAGAACCCCGGAGCGAGTGAGTTCCGAAATGAAAAAATCAAAATTACGAACAAAAACAGGATCGGCGATCGGAAAGGCGGCGCTGATATCTTCCCTCTGAACCTGCTCTAAAAGTGGGCGAAAATTGGAAGCGATCGATTTTTCTTTGAGAAGAATTCCCTTGATATAAAAAGAATCCGCCACAAGACAATTTGCGGTTCCGTTCTTCACGGCTTCCCAGGCGGAAGGAGTGTCTCCGTAGGTAAAGATACGGTTGTTCTTAAAATTCTTGAGAAGGTATTCGTGACGATTGGAAAAAGAACGTACTGCAAAAGTGATTCCGCTTAAGTCTTGTAAGTCGAGAATGTTTCGGAAACTCTGAGTCGTAATGATACTTCCCTCCGGTGGAGGAGGAAGCGCTGTCTTTCGAATCAAGGCCGCAGGTGTAGAAAACAGATAAGCGGAGCTAAATCGAACTTTTTGAGACCTTTCCAAATTGCTTGAGATTCCGGATAACGCGATGTCCGCATCTTTTTTTTTGATCGCTTCCGCGTATTCGGCGAACTCCGGATAAGAAATAAATTTGAATTTTACGCCGAGAAAATCCGCATACATTTTTCCCAATTCATAATCAAAACCGGGAAAACCCTCCTTTGCGTTGGGAACATAAAACGGTTCATCCGCCTGGTTTCCGGCGACTTTCAATTCTCCCTTTTCTAAAATTTCCTTCAACCTCGAAGAATTATAAAACTTGAATATATTTTCTTCCGCATGAATGGAATTCACCGGTATTCGATTCCAAAGAGAAAACGATCCCAGAAAAACCCAAAATAAGATGCGTTTTATTAGAATTTTCCGAAACATTTTAAACTCCTCCTCTTTCCAAAGAAATCCACCGCTCCATTGGAGTTTTCTTTACAGGAGTTCCTACAAAGAGGTTTACGATAGAAAACCATCTCCTCAAAACCCTATATGAAATTTTCCCGGTAAAAAATCCAAAATTTATTTTCCTCTTTATCCACAAAACATGGCGTTTTTTTAAAATCGTGCTCCATCTCAGTCTTGTTGGGATTTCTACCACGGTGTTTTTTCTATAAAATTTTTGATAAAGAGTTTCAAGTCTAAATCCGTTTTTTTATTTTCAGAAAATTCTTTTCGGATCACTCTTTACTCTTTCTAAGAAATATTTTTTTAGAATTTTCAGGTTGAATCGATCTCCGAAGTTTTCTTTTGATCTCGAGCTAACCTAATCCTCGTTCAATTCCTTTATATTTTTATAATATTCTAAACATTCAGGATTACTCAAGGCTTCTTTATTCGTAACGGGCTCGCCTTGTACAGTTCTTTTTACCGCGATCTCCACTTTCTTCATATTGATCGTATAGGGAATATCGGGAACCGGAACGATCTTCGAAGGAACGTGCCTCGGGGAAACCTTGTCTCGAATTTCTTTCCTTAGGGTTTGAACCAAAGAATCTTCCAAAGTTTTTCCGGACGCCATCTTGAGAAATAAAACGATTCTTACGTCTTCTTTCCAATCCTGACCGATGATCACCGAATCGGCGATTTCGGGAAAGGTCTCAATCAAACTGTAAAGATCCGCAGTTCCGATTCTTACACCGCCCGGATTGAGAGTCGCATCCGAACGTCCGTAGACGACAAGACCTCCGTTCTTTTTTAACTCTGCAAAATCTCCGTGACACCAAACGCCGGGGAAAGTTTCAAAATAGGCCGACTTATATTTTTTTCCCTCCGGGTCTTTCCAAAAAGTAAGAGGCATCGAAGGGAACGGTTGTTTACAGACAAGTTCTCCTTTTTCTTCGATCACCGACTTTCCGGATTCATCCCAGATTTCCACATCCATTCCAAGACCTCTGCACTGAATTTCACCCGCGCGAACAGGAAGAATCGGATTGCCTAACGCAAAACATCCGTTGAGATCGGTTCCCCCCGAGATGGAGGAAAGTTGAAGATCCGACTTCCAATTTTGATAGACGTATCGAAATCCGGAAGAAGTCAGAGGAGACCCCGTGGAAAGAACGGCCCTCATCGAAGAAAGATCCAAACCCTTCGGTTGAAATCCCGACTTCTCCAACGTAAGAATGTATTTCGCTCCGACTCCGAAGACGTTGACTTTTTCTTCGGCGGCGACCTGAAAGAGAATCTCCGGACTCGGATGAAACGGATTACCGTCGAACAAAACGACCGTAGCTCCGACCGATAAAGAACTCACGAGCCAGTTCCACATCATCCAACCGCAGGTCGTATAATAAAAGATCCTTTCTCCTTCTTTGAGATCGGTATGAAGAACGAGTTCCTTCCAGTGATTGAGAAGAACTCCCGCGCCTTGCACCATACATTTCGGAAGACCGGTCGTTCCGGAAGAATACATGATATAAACCGGATGATCCATTCCAACCTGAAAAAACTCCGGTTCCGCTCCGAAATTCTCCTGGAGAATACTTTCTAAAAATTGAATATTCTTCTTCGGATAATTTTCCGGCAGGTCGGTCCGAGTTTGATTCTTAAAATGAAGAAATCCGTTTTTATAATCGGAGACGATCACGGCTTCCAAGGAAGGAATCGAGGAAAGAATCTGGGTCAGATTCTCCGTAAGAGAAAGATCCTTTCCCTTAAAGGAATAACGGTCCGTCGTAAATAGGATCTTCGGTTCGATTTGTCCAAAACGATCGAGCACCCCTTTCGCTCCGAAATCGGGGGAACAAGAACTCCAAATTGCTCCGATCGAAGTGGCGGCGAGCATAGCAATCACGGTTTCGGGGACGTTCGGCATGAGCCCGACCACTCGATCTCCGGGATGAACTCCTCTTTTTTTTAGATCTTTGGCGAGAGCTCCCACATAACTCCGCAATTCCGCATAACTGAGTTCTCTTCTGGAACCGTCCTCTCCTCTGTAGATCAGAGCCGGAAAGGAATCCTTTCTTCGAAGAAGATTCTCCGCAAAGTTGAGTTTGGCTCCGGGAAAAAAAAGGGAATCGGTAAAATTCTCGCCTTTTTTGTAAGCGATCTCATAGGTTTTTGAATGAACGAAGCTGGAAAAGTTCCAGATACTTTCCCAAAAAGCTCCTACATCCTCCACGGACCAGGAACGGAGCTCTTCAAAGTTGGCAAACGAGAGCCCTTTTTTTTCTTTTAGAAATTTTTGATAACGGATTAAATTGGAGGATTCGATTTGTTGAGAGGAAGGCGCCCATAGCTCTTGATGCATGAAAAATCTCTATTTTTATTTTTTGGACTCTATTACATTTTTTTCGAAAGGCCGGGTCAACATGAATTTTGATTGAGGAACAAGGACGCTTCTGTAGGTTTAGAAAAAAATAAATCCGAGAAATAGTCCATTGAACTCATTCGAACATATACACACGGCCGAAATCATTCTCATTGCCTCCGGGATTCTTTACACACTTCACGGCCTGATTCACCAATTGATCGTGGGAGCCGCCGTCGGATTCTTCCAATTTCCGGATGAAAGACAGTCTCGTTTGATTCTCATGATGTGGATTACGACCGGGGCGTTTATGAGTTTTTTGGGATTTCTTCCTTCGATTTTAATCTTATTCTACGGTCCACAACCTGCGGTAGTCGCCACCTTGATTACGGAAAACATCGCGATCGGCTTTCTTACCCTGCACATCTTTTTATCTGGTTACAAGACTCACACACAACCGGTGAAGATCGGATTCTTCTTTAGCCTTGGTTTTACGGTCATCCTCGCAGGATATCTTTTCTCTTTGAGATTCTAAACCGGAGAATAGGATCTCTCGTCCAGGAAAGCCTCATTTTTTTTCGGAAAGGAGAAGAATCAAATTTCGTTCCGAGGAAATGCATCTTCGGGTGGAAGCCTCACACGCCCCTGCTTTCAATCGCAAAAAAAATCTGTCGTAAAAACGCCTCCCTAAAACTCGCTCGGGCGCGCCTCTCATCGCATAACCTGACCCACAAGGTGAAAGGAACTGTAACAAGAATCGACCAACAAAGAAAGGTTTTTGTAGGAGTTCCTAGCCGGGAATTTTTACTTGCAAAATTAGAATTTTGTGATAGAGGAAAATCTGCCGTGGTTTTTTCCACCACCCTCCCCTCCACCCGAAATTTGGGTGGGGCCCGCGACTTTCACGGAGGACGTCGGAGTTCCGACAGATTCTCCTTGAGGTTCCAAATTCGCGGGTAAGGATATGCTACGAATGATTTCCCAACTCCGTTGGGAACCAACGGCAACGCTCCGCTGCCTTTTGGCAACATCGTCCCTTACGGGGACGATGTTGGCTCAAAATAGGCTAGGTTTTCCGGGCCTTCGTGGATCACGATTCGATCGACTTTACCGCCCGCAGCATGAACGCTTTCCTTGAGATAGTGATAAAACCATCGGGCGATATTTTCGGAAGTCGGATTGATCTTTTTGAATTCTTCCAAATCGTTGATGAGAATATGATCGAGCTCTCCGACGAGCTCTTTGAGCTTCTGTTTCGAGGTAAGAAAATCAAAACTGATCCCGTCTTCGCCGATGTTCTTTTTTCCAGAGAGAAAGAGTTCCACCTTCCAGGAATGACCGTGGATCGGTTCGTCGGAACCGTCCGGGAAATACCGGTAAAGGTAATGAGAGGATTCAAATCTTTCCTCGATACGAATGTAAAATCTTCCGGTTTCTTCAAAAAACATAGCTCTTGACTTTCTTTCCCAGGTCTATATATTGGAAGCTACTGCACTGGAGAGATGGTTTCGTGAAAGAAACGGGATTTCCAGCCGGTGAATGCACCGTTTAGCAGGAGCAAAATGCTTCGCGAAAATAGTTTCCCTGCGAGTATTTTAGTGATAGGAGATATACAATGACAGAAGTGGTCAAGCCAAGATTTTATAAGGAAATGACAGTGGGTGAAGCCATGTCCGTACACCCGGAAGCGGGGCTCGTTTTTTCAAGCTATCATTTAGGGGGATGTTCCCACTGCTCCATCAACGAACTCGAAACCATCGAACAGGTTTGTATGGGATACGGTGTGGAAGTGGAAGTTCTTGTGGAAAGCCTGAACAACCTCCTCGAAGATTCGGAAGATTAAGATTTTTCCTCCCGGAGATTTTCTCCGGGAATTACTTCTCCTCGTTTTCCAAGTTTTCTTCTCCAGAATTTGTCTTTTTTTTCTCGTTCATTCTTCCCTTTTCCTCAATCCGTTCCACTTTGAATTTCTACGCTTCCGTTCTGGAAACGACTCTTTTCGGAAGGATCGATACCAACACTGATTCGTTCTCTTGAAATCGACGAGAAGTTGCACTTTTTATAATATTCTTTCCTTTCTATAGTTCGCGCTTCGGCTTTGAATTTTGATGAGTGACAGAAATCTATATTCCCGATAGATAAGAATTTAAGTTTTTGATTCTACCTTGAAATTCTATTTTCACTTCCTCCTATGATCACTCAAATTCACTTTTTCAAACGATGGTTCCAATTTCAAAGAATACTCTGGGTTCTCCTGTTTTCGATTTCTTTTTCCACAATCGAAGCTTTTACGATAGAAGTTTTTGTCCCTCTCTGCAACGGAACGCAACTCGCCTGCGGAAAAGGGAAGGCCGGCGATCCTCGTTCCTTGGAAGGAAATTTATATTGGGGAGGCGCTTTCGGAGCGGAAACTTTTTTAAAAAAGGCGTCCGGATTTCGAGTGTTGGAAAGAAAAGACGGAATTTCTTCTTCTCCGATCCTAAGAGATTTAGTGTTAGAAAGGACTCCGAAAAAAGGAGAAACGAAAGTGGTTCTTATCTTACACGCCTATGCGGGAGATAAAATCGACGACGCGTTAGTCGACTTCTTAAACGCTGCGGGCAACTCGAATTCAAATACGGATTTAGTTGTTTGGGCGGGGCACGATCGTCTGATGGATCGATTTCCGCCTGAAATCAAAAGGCTCAAAGCGGCTTCTTCCAAACCCGCCGTTGTGCTCGCCTGTGAAAGTGAAAAGTATTTCGGTCCGGTCCTTCGCTCTTTGTATGTTCCTCAGGTTGCGATGACAAGAACCTTTATGGCCCCGGAAGCTTATCTTTTAGAAGCGTTAGCCGGCACCGTTGCAAAGTCTGGTCTCAAAGATAAAAAGGCGATTCGATCCTCTCTTGTCGCGGCTTATGCGAAGTACCAGAGAATTTCCTCACGCGCCTCCGGAACCGTTTTCTCAAAGGTGGATTAGAGTGAGAATTTTTCGGATGGAATGTAGTAATAACGGGTTCCCGCTTTTCTAAAATAGTTTCGAATCCGACTCTCCTTTCCGAAGATATCCGAATTTTCCAGAGGTTTTAGTCCTTTTCGGAATGTTCCTTCGTTTAGCTGAACAATTTCGCCTAACGCATCAAATCGATAAAATTCCAGGCCGTCTTCCCGTTTGAGCGCGAGGAGGTTCATCGTCAAAAAACTTTCGGTTCGATATTCTTCATCCGAAAGTCCGTAAACGGAAGAGCTCGGAAAAATTCTATGGACAAAACCCTTGTATTCCACCGAATTTTTTCTTCGGTCCAGATCCTTGAGAATCGTATAAGAAGAATGATCCGTAATGAAGTAGATCGTCCCACAACGAAAGGTGATATATTGTTTTCCCTTTTGATTTGTGGAAGAAGGGAGAACAACCCCCGAAGAAATCATATCTCCGGGCGAATAATGATTTCCTGCGATTTTTTCGAGACGGTTCTTAAGTGTTTCGTCTAAGAACTCCACCGAATCCGACCGTTTCATCTTTCCGAGTTGATGAAAGATTCGATCGAATTCGTTTTTTTCGTAACCTTTGTTTTTTACAAAAGTATCCAATTGTTTTTTTAAGGATTTGAGTCGGATCTGAAAGTAAGGAGAATCGTTTTTTCCCGCGATTTGAAACATCTCGTCCCAAAGAGTTTCCAATTCCCGGATCTCGTCCTTTTGGTCGAAGGTCTTCTTTTCGACTTCTTCCAAAATAGTTTCGAACTTATGTTTTAGATCAAAGAAGAATCGAGAGTCTTTAACGGGATCCATAGGAGTATCTTTATTATCGGACGATTCACTGATTTTTCGAGACTTAGAAATTTTCAAAATTCTCGACTGAAGTTCGAGCCTGTCTTAAAATACTTCGTAAAGTTTCGATCGCAATTTCTTTATGAACCGGAACTATCGTAGTCAGGGTGCCAACTTCGGTAGCTTTTATGAATTTTATGTGACTTCCCTTTTGAGAGACTTCTCGAAATCCGGCGGCTTCTAATTTTTTTTTTGACTTCCCGAAATGAGAGCGATCTAAGCGACACTCACTTCGGCCTGAAATTTTTTGATTTCCGGAAGAATCGTAGCAATCGGTGATTTAAAATGTAATTCCATCGCTTCTTTCAAATTGACCGATGCTTCTTCCTCAGCTTCTCCTTGGCTTGCAATATCCACTTCGAGGCACTGAGCAACGAATAAACCTTCTTCTTGCCAAACGCTTGCTGTAAAGGATTGTTTCATATCACTAAAATAGAAACTGATTTGGGAAAATTGTCCAATCTTTTTCCCTTGCGATCCATATCTCCCGACGTGACAACGCAAGGGGACCCTCTCAATAGAGAAAAAATCAGTTTGCGTGTTTGCGACTTTTGATCGAAAGAATAATTCCCACCGCCGTCATGGACATGATTAAGTGTGATCCTCCGTAACTCATAAACGACAAAGGAATTCCGGTCACAGGCATAAGGCCGATCACGATTCCGATGTTGATCGCCATGTGATAGAAAAGAAGCGCAACGATCCCCGAGGCAAGCAAGGATCCGAAACGGTCCTTACTTTCGTAACTGATCTGAAGACCACGTAACGGAATCGAAAATAAAAAGAATAACAAGAATACGGACCCTAAAAATCCGGTCTGTTCCGCCCAAGAGGCAAAGATAAAATCGGTGCTCGCTTCCGGAACGTGCGGAATTCTTCCTTCCGTCATCTCGGCGTTCATCAATCCTTTTCCAAAAAATCTTCCGGAACCGACCGCGGGTTTGGACGCGCGCAGTTGATAACCGGCGCCTTGTTTGAATTCTTCAGGATTTAAGAATGCGGTCAATCGTACGACCTGGTTTTCCCGGAAAGGGACGGTCTTCATCACGACGACCGCAGAAATCAGACTGATCCCCAAGATCCCGAGTGGAATATAATATTGTCTTAATGTTCGACTTCCTCTCGCGATTCGGATTCCCACCATCACAAGACTCGCCAGTAGAAAGATTCCTCCAAAGGTTAATAGCAATTTCTGATTAGAAAAAATCTTAAAGAAAAATCCACCTTCCAACTCAACGACCTGATCCACCGCTTCCCGAAGCGCGTTTAACGTCTTCGGCGTGAGGTTCGCGGCTTTCAGATCTTTTCCGTCGAGCGCGAGCCAGATCTTTCCTCCGAGTCGGTTGACCACCGATAAAAGATCGGTCTTTCCCGTTCTCTGCAAGAAGTCGGTGATATCGTTGATAAGAGTCAGCCTGGAATATTCCACGAACATAGGAATCATCAGAGTGATTCCTCCTAACGTCAAAAGAGATCCTATGTGAAGGATGTCCGCTCCACCGAGAAAGAGCATCGTAAAAAGAATCGGCAAAAAGGAAACCGCGGTTCCAAAGTCAGGTTGCAGAAGAATGAAGATCATAGGAACGATTACGATCACGAACGGAATCGAAAGAACCGCAATATTCTTCATATCCTTTTCTTTCAGAACCATAAACTGTCCCAGAAGGATCACCGTGGATAACTTCGCGAACTCGGAAGCCTGGATCCCGATTGGACCTATTTTCAACCAAGAGCGCGCCCCCCTTCCCGAAGGCAAGTGACCGATCCCGGGAATCAAAGTGATCATCAAAAGAAAAACCGTAAACACATAGATCACAAGCGCATAGGCGCCTAACAATTGATAGTTGATCCGAGAGACGAAATACATGATCACGAGACCGATGATAAAATAAAAAAGCTGTCTATACCATTTCCCCGGTCCGTCTTCGAAGTTGACTTCTTGACTGTAAAGGGTCAACACGCTGCAAAGAACGACGATGACGACGGAGATTACTAAAAAGTAATCTATCTTTTCTATGGACTTATCTGGCTTCAAGAGGTCCCTCCTGTCCTGCCGTCGGCGAAGAAGGCGGAGCTACGTCCTGCGATTTTTTAAACGTTCCCGGAGGAAACGCCGCGTGAAACATTTCTCTCGCGACGGGCGCCGCACCTGCGGCTCCACCGACTCCGTATTCAACGAAAACTACGATTAACACTTGTTCGCTGGCGGGAGCGTTCGCGGGCGCGTAGCCCACAAACCAAGCGTGGTTGGATCCGGAAGCGCCTCTTCTTCTGGTCTGAGCCGTTCCGGTTTTTCCAGCGATGTCCGGGAGAAACGGTTTGTTCAAAACGTAAGCCGCCGTTCCGCTTTTTACGACGAGCTTCAATCCTTCCTTAATCGCTTCCACCGAAGACTGATTGATCGGAATGTCCTTTAAGATCTGAGGAGTTGTCCGATTGATGATGGAGTTGTCCACAGGATCTCGAACCTCGCTCACGACATAAGGTTGATAGATCTGTCCTCGATTGAGAAGACCCATGTAGAACATCGCCATTCCCATCGGAGTAGAAGAAATAAATCCTTGGCCGATCGACAAGTTGATCGTATCTCCGTCGAACCACTTCGTTCCGTATGTTCTTTTTTTCCACGCCGAGGAAGGAACGAAGCCCGTGATCTCCCCGGGAAGATCCACCTTTGACTTACTATCCAATCCGAAAAGTCGAGAGTAGTTCAGAATCGCATCCGACCCGAGTTTGTATCCGAGATTGTAAAAATAAACCGAACAGGATTTTTGAAGCGCGTGTGCGAGATCGTTTGTCCCGTGACCGCCCTTTTCCCAACACATAAAAACTTGATCGGGAACTCCGGCAAAGGTCGACTTCAAAACAAAACTTCCGTTACAAGAGTAGGAAGTCTCGGGAGTATATCCGATCTTGTGTTGGCTTTCCAAAGCCGCAAGAGCGACTAACGTCTTGTATGTGGACGCGGGAGGAAATTTAGATTGAATCGCTAGATTCAAAAAACCGCCGTTGTCTTTGACCCGTTTGAAATGACTGGTTCGATCCGCTTTATTTTTTCCGGAAAGTATGTTTGGATCGTAGCTAGGATTGGAAGCCATCGCGAGAATTTCACCGGTAGCAACCTTGATCGCGATCGCCGTTCCCCTGCTTCCTTTGAGAGCCTTGTGCGCGGCGATCTGAATATCCTTATCAATAGTAAGAACCAAATTGTTTCCGGGAGAAGAATGTTCTACGACTCTTTCTTCTTCGATATTACCTTCGGAACTTCTTTTCTGAATTCTAAAACCGTCCAGACCTCTGAGTTCGGAATCGTATTCCAATTCCAAGCCGTTCTTCCCGAGGAACTGATACGATTTGATTTCGCCGGTGACAAGATCGTCCCGAGTCGGTTTTCCGATATAACCCGTCACGTGTGCGAGAGCGGGCCCCATCTTGTAGATTCTTCTCGGAGACGGAAGAAGAATGATGTATTTGGATATATTATCGAATACTGATATTCTTTCCTGTTGAGCGGTTGTGATTCCTTCCAAAAGAACGATCGGTTTTTTCGACTTTAGGTTTCTGGAGAATCTGGGTTCTATGAGTTCGTCTTCGTAATAGGAAATGGGAATCGAAAGAGTTCTCGCGAATTCGTGGATAAACGCTTTAACAGTCGCAGGATCGTATTTGAAAAGAGAAGTGTTTAAGATCGCATCCAAGGAAGAATAATTGGAAACGAGCGCCATCGAAGTTTCCGGCGTGAGAAAGTTTCGATCAAACATCTGTCCCCTCGCGGCGGGCATAATCTCGCTCTTTCGAACGAACTTCTCCGCTTTGAGTGCGTTGTCCGTTCCGTTGAAGATTTGAAGATTGAAGAGTTGAAAGATAAACGCGGCTAACGTAAAAACGACGAGCCCCGAAAAGATATACAATCGAACGCGGAAATTTCTCTCTAGACGGTATTCCGTCGCGGACTGAGCTCCGCCTAACAACTTACGCGTCCCCCATGTGATCCAACTGGTAGATCCAAGTCAGAGCGTAGAAAAAAGCGGGCGCGATGAGCGCGTTGAAGATCGAAGTAAAGAATAAGGAATAGCTCATATTCTCATGAAAGAAAAGGGAGAATAGATAATACGTCGCAACTCTCGTGATAAACGTGATGAGCAAAGAATAGATCGTGATCGAAAGATAATTCTCGTGATACGCAGAACGTGCAAACTTTCCGACTAAATAACCGATCAGACAAAACGTCAAAGAATGAAGTCCGATCTTGTACGCGACCACGTTCCCGGAAGTGATTTCTCCTCCGAGTCCAGAGTCCGTCAAAAGTCCTCCGAAAAATCCGATCCAAAGACCGTAGAGAGGGCCCCTTCTCAATGCAAAAAATAAAACGAGAAGAATCATAAAGTCCGGTTTGATCGCGGATCCGATCTCGAAAAGATTCGATCCGTTTAAAAAGTGTGCGATCAGGATTCCGACCGCGATAAC
This sequence comes from Leptospira ainlahdjerensis, assembly GCF_016919175.1. Taxonomy (GTDB): domain Bacteria; phylum Spirochaetota; class Leptospiria; order Leptospirales; family Leptospiraceae; genus Leptospira; species Leptospira ainlahdjerensis. The sequence continues at coordinate 33,734 of NZ_JAFFPU010000018.1, forward strand.
GAGTTTTTCTAAGATCATTGCAAATCGTCCTCGCTCGGAGGAAGAGCCGGATTTTTCGGAGCGTTCGTCTGCGGCTTATTTCCGTTAGGCGACAATGGGTTTTTGGAAGAATTCTCTTTGAGAATTTTTTCTTCTCCCGGATAATTGAGTTCTCCGAAGTACGGATTTTCGATCGTGATATTTTGTCCTTCCGGCCAAGTTTCGAGCCATTTTTCCGGAAGTTTCAAAAGGATCGTCACACTCTCAAGCATTTCAAAACGAACGAATGGTTTGAGATACGCGCTCTTAAAACTTCCGTTTCGTGGCCCTTCTTCCGTGATCACTCCTACCGGAATTCCCGCCGGAAAAACGCCGCCACCGCCGGAAGTATAAACCGGCTTTCCGATTTTACTCAAGGATTCCGTGTATTGAATCATCTCACTCGGTCCCATCGGATATTCTCCGAAGACTCTTGGATCGATGATGATTCCGCTATCGATATAATTCAAAAGAGCTTCCGTTCCTCTTCCGGAGTTTCCGGAAAGATTGGCCCAAAGATTTGTATCGGGCATCGCAACTCCCATATTGAAGTTGGAGTTGATCAGAGGTTGAACAACCGCGGATCCGCCGGTCACGGCGATTACCTTTCCGACTAACGCTTCTATGATGGCGCCCTTTTGATCGACGGCTCTTGCGGTCACGGGCATATACGGTTTGATTCCCGCGTCCGATCCTTTGTCGATGATGATGGTTCTATAAATGGAGTTCAGACGAACCGATAAAACTTCGGCTTTGAGACTGGAATATTTCTGACGACTCTGAAAGCGAAGTTCTTTGCGAAGGGAATCGTTCTCACGATTTGCTTTTTCCAAATCCTGAGGAAGAAGTTTGTAGTCTTCCATGACCGCGACGCAAGAATCTCTTTCCTTACGGACGGTTTCAAAAGATTCTAACTTATTGTATGCACCTTTGAAAAAGCCACCGAAGGAATCGATGGATCCGGAAACGATATCGCCCACTCTTTGGAAGCTTGCGATTCCTCGAACGATTACGTTACTTCTGAATGTTAGGGAAAGAATGGAGAATAAAACACAAAAGAGGAGTGAGACCGTCTCTTTGCTTCGGCTGAGTTGAAACCATAACATCGAATCTTCTTTTGCACTCCCGGCTTTCGTTCCGGAACAAAAAATCGTTCCGGATTTTTAGGCGCGTTCTTCTTGGAATTTCTTAGCGAATTCCCGGTTTGATGTATTTCAACTCGTCGAGATACTTTCCGGTTCCAAGAACCACACAGGTCAATGGGTTCTCTGCGCGGAAAACCGGAACTCCGGTTTCTTTGGAGAGATAGGTTTCCAGTCCTCGGAGGAGACAACCACCTCCGGTAAGAACGATTCCTCTTTCCACGATATCCGATGCGAGCTCGGGCGGAGTTCTTTCCAGAACTCGTTTGATTCCGTCTAAGATTTCGTCTGTCGGCTCTTTGAGGGCCTTTCTGATTTCGTTGGATTCCAATTCAAGAGTTCTTGGAAGTCCTGAAATCGCGTCGCGACCGCGAACTTCCATCGTCTCCGCTTTCTTTTCCGGATATGCGTTTCCAATCGTAAGTTTGATATCTTCCGCGGTTCTTTCTCCGACGACCAGATTGTATTGGTTTCTGAGATATTTGATGATGGCTTCGTCAAACTCGTCTCCACCCGTACGAATGGATTCTGCGATTACCATTCCCCCGAGAGAGATTACCGCGATTTCAGTGGTTCCCCCACCGATATCCACGATCATGTTTCCCGCAGGTTCGTTGATCGGGATGTTCGCTCCGATCGCCGCGGCCAACGCTTCTTCAATTAAGAATATTTCTCTCGCACCCGCTTGTTCCGCAGATTCACGGACGGCGCGTCTTTCCACCTCGGTGATTCCGGACGGAACTCCGATCACGATTCTCGGTTTTACAAAAGTGGTACGATTATGCACTTTCGCGATAAAATAACGGATCATCTTTTCCACGGTTTCAAAGTCGGCGATCACACCGTCTTTCATCGGACGGATCGCAACGATCTCACCCGGGGTTCTTCCCAACATCCGTTTTGCTTCCTGCCCTACTGCGAGCACCTTTCCGGTCGCCGCGTGAACCGCAACAACCGATGGCTCGGAAAGAACGATCCCTTGTCCTTTCACATGCACCAGTGTATTTGCCGTCCCCAGGTCAATTCCCATATCATTGGAAAACAGGGCATAGAGATTATCAAATATCATTTCGTGTACCTTTCAACCGCGGAGGTTATTTATCTTTATTATCTGTTAAAACCGGGAATTCCTGCAGAACTTTCCTATTTGAACGGTTTCAATAATTTCAACGGTTGGGTTCCCGGCAACTGCAAAACAAAAAAATGAGAAAACAAATTAAGCTGGATTCGATTTTAGCGGGAAAGCAATCTGTTCAACCATGGTTCAGGAAAAACCTCTCGCCGCCATCGATCTAGGCACCAATTCATTCCACATGATCATCGTTCGGGTTCGGGCGAACGGAACTTTTGAAGCCATAGCCCGAGAAAAAGAATCGGTGCGCTTGGGCAATCGTCTGCAAGAAGGCGGAGGCATAGACTCCGAGTCCTTTAAGCGTGGAATCGATTGTCTCAAACGTTTTAAGGTCCTCGCAGAAAACGCCGGAGCCGAGATCAGAGCGGTCGCAACGAGTGCGCTCCGAGAAGCTTCCAATCAGGAAGAATTCCTAGAAGCCGCCTATCAAGAAGCCGGTATATCCATCGATGTAGTGAGCGGTTACGAAGAAGCCCGTTTGATCTACTTCGGCATCCTCCAAGGCATCCCCGTCTTCGATCGTAAGATCATGATGATCGACATCGGCGGAGGAAGTACGGAAGTCCTCGTCGGACACAGAGGGAACATACTCTTTTCAAAAAGTTTTAAGTTGGGCGCGATCCGTCTGACCGAAAAATTCTTTAAAGAAGAAACGTTGTCCAACTCGGACATCCGAAAGTGCAGACTTCATATCGAGGAAATGCTCCTTCCGTTTCGAAAGATTCTCCGAGATTTAAAACCGGATCTTGTTGTGGGTTCTTCCGGGACGATCCAAGCGATCGCAGGAATGATTCTTGCATCGAGAGGGGAAACGGAAGAAATCTCTTTGAACAACTTCGAATTCTCCACATCGGAATTTAAGAAGATGAGAAACCTCATCTTAGAAGCGGACACTTCCAAAAAAAGGGCTAAGATTCCCGGTTTGGACGCGAAACGTTCGGACATCATCGTAGGCGGAACTCTGATCCTCGAAGAAATTTTCGACCTCGCAAACGTACAAAGTCTTACGGTTTCGGAATTCGCACTCAGAGAAGGAATCGTCTATGATACGATTCGAAAATGGGAACACTTTGAAAATACGGAACATTCCAAACACTTGGATGATATTCGTCAAACATCCGTTCACAACTTTATGCGCGCCTTTTCCAGGGACGAAGAATACTCAAGACACGTCGCAGAATTGAGCCTCCAGATTTTCGATCAGTTGAAAGGACTTCACAAACTCGGACAAGAACAGAGGGAACTTTTGGAAGCGGCTTCCTTGCTCCACGAAATCGGACAATCGATCTCTCATTCGGCGTATCACAAACACAGTTATTATATGATTCGAAATTCCGAGATGCTTTTGGGATTTACGTTTTTAGAAATCGAAATCATCGCACTCACGGCGCGTTATCACAGAAAGAATACACCTCGAATCAAACACAGGGAATACAACAGGCTTTCGGAAAAGAATCAAACCCTCGTAAGACAACTCTCCGCGATTTTAAGAATCAGCTCCGCGCTGAATCGAAACCGAGGCGGACTTGTTCCAAACGTTATCTGCAACATCGAAAAAAATCGGATTCGATTCTTATTAAAAACGAGCAAAGGATACGATCCTTCTTTGGAAATCTGGGCCGCCGAAGAACAGAAGTCCGCGTTCGAGGAAACCTACGGTTATTCGGTGGAATTTGCTTCGGCGCCGTAAGTTTGCTGAGTTTGAATTTTGGAAGAATCCTTTGCGAAGATAAAAACTTTCCTTAGAGAAAATAAGAATCCAGGATTGTTAGAATCAATATGATCCTCAAACGCGCATCCTTGTTTCTTCCACCTCTTTCCTTATTCTTGTCCTGTCTTCTGAGTCTCTTATTCATCGAATTGAGAGTATCCATTTCGGGAAAACAAAGTTACGTATTTCTAAAGTGGAATTTGGTCTTAGCGTTGATCCCGGTTTGTATCGCCTACTTTCTACTGTTCTATTATAAAATCCGCAAGAGATCGATCGATTTGATTTTCGTTCTTCTCGTTTTAATCTGGCTCGCTTTTTTTCCCAATTCTCCCTATATCGTTTCCGACTTTATTCATCTCAAACCCAAGCCTGGAATTCCACTTTGGTACGATATCTTGTTGATTTTTTCATTCGCCTGGAACGGACTTTTTTCAGGTTATTTATCGCTTAGAATCATCCACAACGTTTTTGACGATAAATTCAACGCGTTGTTCAATTGGATGTTCGTGCTTACGATCGCTCCCCTCACGGCTTTGGGAGTTTATATCGGAAGATTTTACAGATGGAATTCTTGGGATATCATCACAAACCCTCTGGCTCTTTACGAAGATATGATGGAGATCCTGGTCGGCATCCAAGAGAATCGAAGACTGTTAGGAATTCTGATCCTGATTTCGATCTCGATCTTTTTCGGTTATTTGATCGTCTATTCGTTGACCCGCTTTTCCTCTCATTTTAAGAAAAACGAAACTTAATAAAGAATTTCGATTTCCATTGGTAATAAGATTCTTCGCCGGAAAGGAGGATTCGATGCGAGAAAAAAGCTAAGGTTCTTTAACGAAACTGAGACGGAAACTTGCGGCTCGATCCTTTGATAAATTCAAATCTAGATCTGGAACGAGTCGTTAGAATGGTATGAAGATGATTTCAAATAAAATCGACGATATTGAAATTCTAAGCACCGAATCAGGACTCGTTCTGATTCATAAGAAATTTCGAATCACTTCGATTTTTTTGATCATAATTTTGATTCTTTTTCCGTTCTTCTTGGAAGATGGATTGAAGATGAACTCGCTCTTCGATACGATTCTTTCTTTAACCATTTTTGGGATTCTCGGATTCACAATATATCAAGTCCTTCGCCATTCATTCAGTTCTACGAAAGTAAAAATCGATTCCGAATTTGTCGAAATTCTTCAGAGTCCGTTTCCCAAAAGGCCGACGTTCAAAATTCCAAAACAAAGCATAACACAAGTAGAAATCAAAACGGATTACGAGTCCGAAAGTCCCGCCGAATTTTATTCCATTCTATTAAAGTTGACCGATTCTAAAAAAGTAATCGTGTTTGAAGATTTGAATTCCTGGGAGGAAACCCAGAATCTAAAAAATCGTATCGAAGAAACATTACGAAACATCGTATAAATTTCGAGTTACGAAAGATTGTATTCCTTGCGCTACGATTCTACTTTTTTTAGAAATCGAAACCGACTTCTCCACATCCGCGTCGGCGCGTTGGAATTTCAAAAAAAAGAATGAAGATCCAGAAAATGAGAGTGAACGGATGGAAAGAAATCTTGAATTCCCGCAGTCCAATCAGAAAAATCGTTGAGAACGGATTTCAAATCGTTCCTCAAAGAACATTCAAAATCATGAATTCACCGATCCCCAAAAAAATATCGATTCGAAAAAATAAAAATCGAACCGTTCTTTCTTACGATAAATACGATCATTCTTCCCTCGCATTCATACCGGTTTTGCTTTACGTAATGGGAAGTATCCTCGTGGGAATGATCGACTTCAATTCCTGGGAGGAATTTTTGACCGCAGTCCTCGTCCTTGCAATTCCGAGTTACGGATTATACGTGATCGCGGATCACTCTTTTAATTCCACAAATATCGCGATGGATCCGAATCGTTTTGTCATTTACGATTCTCCGATCCCGACGCATTGCCGGAGAATTTTTAAAAGAAAAGAGATCAGAGGAGTTTTCACCAAAACATACACGATCTCCTCCTCCGATTTTCCGTCTTACGATTATTACAGCGTTTCCTTGGTTCTTTCGGATTTGAAAGAAGTTACGATTCTTCAAAAAATAGCAAGTAAGGTTCACGCAAAAGCCATACAAAAAATTCTGGAAGAGGAATTAAAAATCTCAGAAAAATTCCTCTCCGATCCGGTTTAAAAAAAGCTTCATCCCGTCGGCTTTCCTTTTTTGTCTTCGCAAAACTTACGCCTTCTCTGCTTCGGTGTTTGTTTTTTTCTCCAATCTTCTCGGTTGAAATTTAAGTTGAAATTCGCTCCTAAGCCCGATAGGAGTGAGAGAACGAATTCTTTTTTGAAAGAAGAAAAAAAGATATCTCTTTCTATACTCGGATTTTAAACACCAATTTAAACTAACAAAGGATCAACCAGAGTGAATACGAACGATGTCATGAAAGAATTAGAATCGATGGGCTCCGAAGGAGTCAAAAAAATATTCATCAATCATGGGGCAAAAGAACCGCTTTTCGGAGTGAAAGTCGGCGACCTTAAAAAGCTTCAGAAAAAAATCAAAAAGAATCATTCTCTTTCATTAGAACTTTATAAAACGGGAAATGCCGACGCGATGTATCTCGCGGGATTGATCGCCGACGAAACAGTGATTCAAAAAAAGGACCTCCAGTTTTGGGTGAAAAATTCGAGTTCTCCGATGCTCAGCGAATGTACCGTCGCCTGGATCGCCGCCGAAAGCAAGTACGGATGGGAACTTGCCAAAGAATGGATCGAGTCTCCCAAAGAAAGTATCGCCTCATCCGGATGGAGCACATTGACAAGCCTTCTTTCGATCACGCCGGATGAACAAATCGATTCGAAGGAAATTCAAAAACTCTTAAAGAGAGTCGAATCGAACATTCACCAATCACAAAACAGAGTGAAGTATTGTATGAACGGCTTTGTAATCGCGGTCGGCGGATTTTATCCGAAACTTACCCAAGAGGCATTGAAAGTTTCGAAAAAGATCGGCAAAGTGAACGTTATGATGGGAAAAACCGCGTGTAAGGTGCCGGACGCGGAAGAAACCATTCTAAAAATGAAGAGGATGGGAAAATTGGGAGCAAAGAAAAAAGAAGCTCGTTGTTAAGCGAACCACGAAATGGTCTTCTTGATTCCGGGAATCGGACGAAAAGCCATACCTCGTTTCCATGTCGAAATCCATATTAAAAAACCCTTATCGAACCTTTGATTCCGATTCTTTTTTGGGGACAACCGATTCGATCATTCTGTTTTGTCTAAGACGAGATATTTGGAGATTTCATCGCTTAACAAAGGTGACAATTTTTTCATTCCGCAAGTATTGAGATGTGTGTAATCGCCGAAATCCCCTTCCTGAAATACAGAGCTACCTAATTTCCAAAATGGAATCTCCTCATCTATAAGAATCGATTCCCACTCTGCGGTCTGGGACAAACCTTTCAGACGCGAATCGAAGTCCGGTCGAAAGGGAAGGGAAATTGCCAGAACTGAAATTTCCCGGGACTTGAAATAACGGAACAATTCTTTCCATGCCTTTAAAGATGAGGATCTTGTCTTTTGCAATGCAAGTTCCGCATTTAAGGGCAACGGATGAGGCCGAGAATTGAGAACACAAACTCCGTCATAGGCTTCGTATCGCGCCCAGTCCATGTATCCCTTATTTTTAGAATATTCCAATTTTAGAAACTGATTTCGATCCCAATTTTTGGACCATTTTACGAAAGGATTTCCGGAAACCAAATTCTCCATTTTCCTTTCGGAATAACTGAACTCGTCACCTTCTCCCACAATTTTTACGGAGGTGGACATGGAGGCGTTTAAACGGAGAAATGAAAAAATTCTTCCCAAAAGATAAAATAAACCGGAGGAAAAATTTTTCAGATAAAAATTCTTAAACGTAGGTTCTAAAAAAATCTCAGGTTGAAAGGAGGAATAATTCAAAACAAGGCTTCGATGAGCACTCGCCACATCCATTTCGGATAACGAAAAGACGGAACCGTTCAAGATTACGAGAGCGGGTTTCACTCCGATTTTTTTTTCGAATTCCCGATATCGTAAGAGCATTCCTTCCGGTTGTTCGGAGGGACGAGGCAAAAACCAGATGGGGCGCTTCAACTCGGGAGAGAGTTCCGCTGGATTGATGCCGGAAAGAATCTGACTGTCTCCCAAAAAAACGATCGGAGCCTTCGTTTGCAAATGGGCCGCGCTCGTAAAAAGGGTTTCGTCCATTTGAGAAAGACGATCGTAGAGAAATGAATTTTTCTCCTGAAACGAAACCAAAAGCGGAAACAAACACGTCTGAAAAGCGATGAGAAAGGTTAGAAAAAGGACTCCGGGAAGTATTCTAATTTTATAATTCATAAAATTCAGGACAAAGAATGGCTCTTATCGATCCTTACGGCAGGGAAACTATCAGAATTGAATTTTTTTATTTTCCCGTCCTGCCTCAGCACTCTTCTGCTTCCGTTCTCAAGACTTTTTTGAGACGAATACTTTGTCGGAACAACTGAAAGAAGAGACTTGACAATGTGAGATCGCAGAGTTGTGAAAAATTTCGATCTTCGATTTTGCATCCGTAAAAACATCCTTTTTATGCCCATTCCAACTCAAAACTGAAAGTAAAAAAATTCTTTCTTTTCAAAAATTCCGAAAAGACAAAACAAAACTGCCACTCCCAAGGAAAGTGGGACCCATTGAAAAGGTTTGGTCGTTATTTTTTCCAAAAAGGAATCGGTTCCACCGGAAAAAATCATCCAAGGTTCCACGAGGATCAGGGGGAAAAGCAAAAACAAAAGTTTTCCCGCCAAAACCGGATTCCAATAAACTCCTCCGGCTGCATTCAAAACTAAACTCCAAAGTTCATCCGGAGAATGGACCTGAAACAAAAGTAACCCGAGTGCAAACATCCAAAACGTAAGAAAAACTCCGGATATTCTCAAAGCCCATTCTAAAATTTGAATATTCAAAGGAAGACATCTAAGAACGTATCTTTGAAATAAATTGTATCCTACCACTTGCAAACCGCAGTAACAACCCCAGACGAGATAACCGTAGGTGGCTCCGTGCCAGAGCCCACCGAGAATCCAGACGATCATCAAGTTTAAGTTCTGTCTAAAAACCGAAACTCGATTCCCGCCCAAAGGAATATAGAGATAGTCTCGAAGCCAAGTCGAAAGAGAAATATGCCAGCGTCTCCAAAATTCGGCGGGGCTGGAAGAGATAAATGGAAAATTGAAATTTAACGTTAGACGAAATCCTAGCATTTTTGCGAGTCCCCGAGCCGCGTCCGTATAACCGCTAAAGTCCGCGTAAACCTGAAACGCAAAACAAAAAGCGATCCAAAAAACCATCCCGGGTGCGAGTTCCATTCCTGACTCCATGGCCTTCCCAGTAAAAAGCAAGAGATGATCTCCGATAAAAACTTTCTTAAAAATTCCCCAGAAAAACAAAATAATTCCTGACAAAAATCCGTTTTGTGTGACGGTCCTTTCGTTCTCGATCTGCGGAAGCAGAGAATCCGGTCTTTCGATCGGGCCGGCGAGCAACAACGGAAAGAATAGATCGTAAACCCCGAAACGAATAAAATTGAAACAAGGAAGAATTTTTCCGGATCGAATATCAGAGAGATAACTTATATTGTGAAACGTATAAAAGGAAATTCCCACGGGAAGGAGGATCTCAGGTAGAACTACTCCAGTTTTCGGATATAGAGCGCCTAACGTGTCATTCCAGATGCTCAATAAAAAAAGAATATACTTAAAGAAGATTAAAATTCCGAGATTGAGAGAGATGAGAAGGATAAAAATTTTTCTTTGATTTTCGCCTTTTTCCTTTCCAAGACGGATTCCGCCGGCAAAGTTAAAAGCGATGCAGAACAAAAGGAGAAGGACCATTTCCGGTTTCCAAAAACCGTAAAAGAAAAGTCCCCCGAAAAATAAGAGTCGGTTTTGTCCGAGTTTACCGAAACGAAAGTAGAGAAGAATAAAACAAACAAAGAAGGTGAGAAAATTCAGAGAATTGAATAACATTCTCTCTCATCAGGATTCTTCGAGCAATTCGAGAATTCTTTCCTTTTCCTTCGTATCCGCCGGATAACAAAGAGTATGTTGAATCACGGAAGTTTGAAAGTCTTTCGATCTTCGATCAGCTTCGTTGAGTTTGTTTTTGATCTTTCGGATGAGGATTTGTGTTTCTTCCCTGTCTTTTCCGTCCAAAATGACCGCGTATTTTCCCTGCCCGATTCGATATTGAAAATCGGATTCGGAAAGATTTTCCTGAATCGCTTTCCTGAGTTCTTCGCTGTAAGAGGCGAAAAAACCGGAACCCTTTAGTTTCACCATTCTTGATACATTCTGAACTTTGAATATAGTAAGACTAAAAGAACTTCCGAGCCGAGCCGCCTTTAAGATCATATCCTCGACTTTTTCTTCGACGGGACTAAACGGATCCTTAAAAACCGAATCCCTTTCCTGCACGAGAAGAAGGTTGGAAAAAACGGGGGCCAAAACTTCTGATATTCCAACAGCCGTTTCCCGGTCGCTATCCGTCCAAGGAACTTCGGTTTCGTGTATGATCAACATTCCCACCAACCAGTGAAGATTGATAAACGGAATCACTATAAAATCGGACATGAGCCCTAGTTCATCGTTGGAAAGTTTTTGCATGAGCTCGGGGTGTTTTCTGAAATTTTCGATTCTAAAAACACCGGGGATGTTCGACACGATTCCGACGATAGAACTTTCCAAAGGAAGGGTAAAAGTTCCTACGTGTTCTGGTGTCATTAGATTGGACGCAAAAACGCGGAACTCGTTCTTTGTATGTCCGTCCAAAATCATAAACGTAGCTCTTCTTACTTTCAATTCCTCTTTAAAGGAGGAGATCAATTTGTCGTAGGCTTCGTCAAGTGTGCGGATCGAACCGAAGTCACGTGCGAGCGAGATGATCAATTCATTGGCTCGAATCACCTCTTTGAGATTTTGATTTTCCTGCTGGAGTTGTTCCGTATCGTAAATTCTGTGATACACAGAACCCGCGATTTCTCCGATGATCTTTAAAAATTCCAGATCCTCGATCGTATAGTCTTCGCCGCTGATCGTTTTACTGAGGACGATGATCCCGAAAAAATCGTCCATATATCGAATTGCTACGAGCAGTTCAGCGGAGGACTGTTTTAAAATTTCCCGTTCTTTCGCGGGAAGTGCGGGTTTTAAAAGTTCTTTCGCGTATAACACGGAACCCGCGTTATGCACTGCATGATAGATTTCATCCTCGGAAGAGATTGTCCATTCCTGATTAAAACCTTCTCCTTGATATTCTTCCAAACGGAAGAATTCTTTGTCACCGTTCTTGGAAGAAAAAATTCCGATGGATTCGGCGCCGATCTGGCCCATGATCGAAAAAAGAAGATTTTCAAAGAAGTTTGCGAAATCGGTAGAGACGCCGATCTCTTTACTGATTTCAAAAACCGACATATAGTTTTCTAATTTTTTTCTGGAAGCGATCTGTAGATCGATCGGAGAAGTCGAAAAGTTGGAATCGTCGTCAAAAAGAAAATCCCCTTTTTCCACTGCGGCGGCCTTCGAATCGACTTTAGTCGGCGTACGATTCGCTTCTTGTTCGGCTTCTTTGACCCAGTCGCTAAAAGGATCCTCTTCCAAAACCTCTGGCAATTCCTGTTCTTTCGTTTCCTCTTTTACATTCGAAACCGGGGTCTCCGATAAAACGGGGAATTCTTCCGGAGATTCTTCTCCAAAAAGTTCATCCAAAGAAAAATCGTCTTCCGATTCATTTTCCGTGGAAACCGCGGGTGAAGTAAACGGATTTTCGTCTAACTCGTGTTTAACGGTCCCTTCCGGTTCGACGAGATCCTCGGGAAGATCGAACGACTCGCCTCCGTCGAAAGAATTTTCATTGGTTTCAAACGTAGAATCCGGAAATTCCGCCTGCAAATCCTCCGCTTCGAAAGTGGGAGAATCTCCGTCTAGTTCGGGAAGAGAAAAATCCTCTTCAAAGGAGGAATCCGATTCGAACTCCTCCGCGTGTTCGGCGAGTTCAGGAATCGTGTGTGAATCCAAGATCGGTTCGGAAGAAATCTCGTTCGGCGGATGTTCGCTCCGCATTCCGAGCGCCCGTTGAAAAAAACTTTTTTTACTTTTGAGGGCTTCCGATTTTTTGAGTAACGATTTTTTTTCTTCTGTGGAAGTCCGGGAAGAAGGCGTGCCTGTGGAATCGGATCTTACTAACTTGCTGACCCTCTCCAATAAACCCATTGGTCAAACACCAATTTGTTTCATTAGTTTTTTATAAAGTTCGAAATAATCGGACTGAGAGAATTCACGAATGAGATCGTCCGGAAGATTTCCAAGGAGTTCGTCCAAATACGTCATGATCCGCTTCATCTCTTCTTTCGAAGGAGTGGTTTCTACGCCTTCAGCCGCCGCCGGTTGTGTTACGGTTTGATCCGGAGTCTTACGCAATTCCTCCATCGGAGAAAGCTCTTCTTCGTCCGCATACTCGTCTAAGACGATAATCATTCCGTCGTCTTGAACGGTTTCCGCGGTTGGAACGATCGGAGAGGAAGAATCCGGTTGTGCTAGGGAAACGTCCTCGTCTAACGACCCGAAGGCGTCGAGATCGGATGAAGCGGGAAGTTCTCCCAAGATCTCGTTTAAATCCTCGCCTTCTTCCGTAACTTCCACATCGGAAAGCAGGTTGCCGAGTTCGTCTTCGGACAACGCGATCGGACCTTCGTCTTCTTCCAAAGAGATTTCTGAGGTTTTATCCGTAAGAATATGATCCAGCTCATCGGTGGAAAGTGCGATCGGCTCCTCGTCTTCCAAAGGAACCTCACCGGGTTCCGAAAGAGGTGCGTCCCAATCGATCTCGGAATTTGCTCCTGGAAATTCTCCTTCATTTGCTTCCGCTTTGTCCGTAAGAATATGATCCAGCTCATCGGTGGAAAGAGCGATCGGCTCTTCGTCTTCCAAGGGCACCTCACCAGGCTCGGAAAGAGGTGCGTCCCAATCGATCTCGGAATCCGCACCGGGAAATTCACCTTCCGCACTCGCTTCGGCGTTATCGGTCAGAAGATGATCGAGTTCATCGGTGGAAAGTGCGATCGGTTCGTCCGCGTCTTCTCCGTCCAGGATCGAAGATTCTTTCGGCTCAAAGTCAAAGGAAGAAGAATCCTCCGATTCCGGAGATTCAGTCGATAAAAGATTTCCAAGTTCGTCGTCGGAAAGTGCGATCGGACCTTCGTCCTCATTCTCATCCAAAACCGAAGTTTCGCTCGGCTCAAAATCAAAAGCGGAAGAATCTTCCGATTCGGCGGATTCAGTCGATAAAAGATTTCCAAGTTCTTCGTCAGAGAGTGCGATCGGACCTTCGTCCTCATTTTCATCCAAAACCGAAGTTTCGCTCGGCTCAAAATCAAAAGCGGAAGAATCTTCCGATTCGGCGGATTCAGTCGATAAAAGATTTCCAAGTTCGTCGTCGGAAAGTGCGATCGGACCTTCGTCTTCCAAGGAAGGAACATTCGGAGATTCCAAGGCCGCGTCCAGATCATTCGTAGGCAATTCGAAATCGTCGAGTGAGAATCCGTCATCTTCAACGGAAGCGGTTTCCGACAATTCGCCCAACTCGTCCAGTTCGTTTACGGGTAAAGAAATCAGATCGTCTTCTTCGGAAGTCGGTTCGTCAAACAAGGAATCGGTCTTTTCCTCTTTCAAATCGTTGGAGAGAAGATTTCCCAATTCTTCCTGTGAGAGTGCGATCGGCTCTCCGTCTTCGGCGTCGTCCGATTCCGATACCGAATCGCTCGGCTCAAATGCGAAATCGGAATGATCCGGTAAGGATTCCTCATCCAGTCCGAATTCGTCAGGTCCACCTAAGTCTTGTTCTACGGGGAGGGTAAAAGAATCGTCTCCCCCGAACATGGAACCGGTGTCTTCCGGTAACGTATCGTCGTGCAGAAGATCCGAAAATCCGTCCCCGCTTTCCAGATCTTCCGAACCGGAATCATCCGAGAGAAGATTTCCGAGCTCTTCTTCGGAAAGTGCGATCGGTTCGTTGTCCTCCGATTCCAAAACGGATTCTTCCGGAGGAAGATCAAAACCTCCGTCTTCGAGTGAAACGGATGCAATTTCGTCTGACGCGTCTGCATCCGTTTGTATATGATCCAGTTCGTCGAGAGAAAGGGAAATCGGCTCCTCGTCTTCGGAGTCGAGCGTAAAGTCCGGCATGGAAGAAGCAGATTCCTCTCCACCGATGTTCAACTCGGGAAAAGAATCCAGAGGTTCGTTGGTATCTTCTCCCGAGTTGTCGGCGAGAAGATTTCCCAACTCGTCTTCGGAAAGCGCGATCGGACCTTCGTCATCCGTTTCTGGCTCGTCGTGATGTGTGATAAAATCGGGAAGTTCGTCTTCTTCGTTTGCGCTCGCGGTCGGTTGAATTGAAGGTTCACCCGAAGAACCGAGAATGTCGTCCAGCTCGTTTCCGCTCAAGGAAATCGGTCCGTCTTCGTCAAGATCGTCTAACGTATCCAGGGAAGTGGAACCCCAATCGGTCTTATCGTCGGTTTCTAAAATTCCGTCGAGTTCCGATCCGGAAAGTGCGATTGATTCTTCTTCCCCCGCGTCGGGATGAGAAAAATCCGCGAGAGGAGCTTCCGTCGCTCCGATGGCTCCGAGTTCGTCTTCCGAAAGTGAAATCGGGCCTTCTTCTTCGTTTAAAAAATCGTCTTCGTCAAAAGAAAGATCTCCGTGATCAAGTTCTTCCTGTTGTTCCTCTTCCGTATGGAAGTCTTGTAAGGAGAAGTCGGGCTTGACTCCTTGTAGATCGTCTTCATGAAGAGAGATCGGACCTTCGTCGTCTAAATCCGTTAAACCGAAATCGTCGAGATCGTCCAATTCTTCTCCGAAGCTGATTGCGTCCGGCTCTTCCGTGAGATAGCTATCGAGTTCGGAAAAATCCTGATCGGATGTTTCGTTTTCGTCCGCGGGTATAAAAAAGGAATCGTCGGATTCTAATTGCGAAAGGCTGGATTTGTTCGGTTTTGAGATTTCGCTAATATCTAATAATTTGTCTATTTCCGCATCTATGAGTGGATCGGTTAGTTCCAGATCCAGGGAATCGTCTCCGATGGTTTCGTCAGAAGAATTTTCTTCAGGGTGAAAGGAGAAGTCGTTTTCAAAGCTGCTGGGATATTCTTCTCCGGAACTTGCGACGAGGCTTTCCAACGGATCCACTTCCATCGATAGGTCGTCTAATCCGCTCGTGGAAGCGGAATCCGGTTCACCGGAAGCGAGCATGGAATCGATATCATCGAATTGTAATTCGTCCATACCTGAATCCTGGTCTCCTCCACCGGGGGAGTTATCGTCCTTTATCATTTCGTAGTCTTCCGCCATCTTCCTAATAACTTCATTCTTTCAGTTCAATGACCTGTCCGTCCAGGATTTCCCGGCTCAGGTCTTGCTTTGTCTGCGAAGGTTTTTTATATCCGCCCGCGATCTGAAGCAAGTCCTCCAAGGTATCTCCTTGTTTGAGTCGATAGATTCCCGGATTTCGGACGTTGCCGCGGATCGCCGCGGATATGTCTTCCGGTTCAAAAATACTCCGAACCCAATCCTGGTTTCTTCGCAAGAGATAACCTACGCTTATAAATAACACCAATAAGCCGATGATACGGATCGTTGTTTTCATAAAGCTACCGATCCCTATTCTCCATTGTATTCGGAGAAAAGGGAATCTCTGCTACTATTTTCGGATCGGAGGACCCCTAAAAGTTAGCGCGATGCGACTAAAATTCGGGTTTTTGCTTTTTGGAGGAGAAGATTTTTAGAATCGGAAGGGGGAAGTTTTTCAACCTCTGCGAGATTTTTTTGCTCTGCCTGAAGATCGATGTCTTCCTTCAAAGCGCCGTGATCGGTAAGAATGCTGATAGAATTGTCTTTTACTTCGATAAATCCGCCTTCTACGGAGAGAATTTTCAGTTTCTCTCCTTTGCGAATTTCGAGGACTCCGATCCCAAGAACTGCGACCAGAGGCGCGTGATTGGGAAGGATCCCGAAGAATCCCTCGTTACCCGGAACAACCAATGAGTCGACCTCTCCCTTATAGAGAATCTTTTCGGGAGAGATTACGGATACGTTCAGTTTATTCGCGGACATTTCCGATTATCCTTTGTATCCTTTCGCTTTTTCGATCGCGTCGTCGATGGATCCAACCATGTAGAACGCTTGCTCAGGAAGGTGATCGTAGTTACCGGAAATCACTTCTTTGAAAGAGCGAACGGTATCGGCGAGTTTTACATATTTTCCGGGAGCTCCGGTAAATACTTCCGCAACGTGGAAAGGTTGAGATAAGAATTTTTCGATCTTTCTCGCTCTCGCAACGAGAACCTTGTCGTCTTCGGAAAGCTCGTCCATACCTAAGATCGCGATGATGTCTTGCAAATCCTTGTATCTCTGAAGAATTCTTTGAACTTCACGGGCAACCGCGTAGTGCTCTTCTCCAAGAACCTGTGCGTTCATCACGCGAGAAGTGGAATCCAAAGGATCCACCGCAGGATAAATCCCTTTGTCGGAGATCGCACGAGAAAGAACCGTAGTGGCGTCCAAGTGGGCAAACGCGTTTGCAGGAGCCGGGTCGGTCAAGTCGTCCGCAGGAACGTAAATTGCCTGAACGGAAGTGATCGAACCTTTTTTAGTGGAAGTAATCCTTTCTTGAAGCGCACCCATTTCCGTGGAAAGAGTCGGCTGATAACCAACGGCGGACGGCATTCTTCCGAGAAGTGCGGATACTTCGGATCCCGCTTGAGAGAAACGGAAGATATTATCCACGAAAAGAAGAACGTCGGTTCCGATGGAATCACGGAAGTGTTCCGCCATGGTAAGAGCGGATAACGCGACACGAAGACGAGCGCCCGGAGGCTCGTTCATCTGACCGTAACAAAGAACGGTCTTGTCGATAACGCCGGATTCTTTCATCTCTCTCCAAAGGTCGTTTCCTTCCCGAGTTCTTTCCCCTACTCCGGCGAACACGGAGAAACCACCATGTTGTTTTGCGATGTTGTTGATGAGCTCTTGGATGAGGACCGTTTTACCAACCCCGGCGCCGCCGAAGAGTCCGGTCTTTCCACCCTTGATATAAGGAGCGAGAAGATCGATGACCTTGATTCCTGTTTCGAAAACTTCCGTTTTGGAAGTGAGTTCGTCGAAAGCAGGAGCCGGTCTGTGAATCGGGCGAGTTTCTTTTACTGTGATCGCAGGACCTTCGTCGATGGTTTTCCCAAGGACGTTAAAAATTCTTCCCAGAGTCACTTCGCCCACGGGAACGCTGATCGGTTTTCCCGTATTGGTGACTTCTTGTCCTCGGATCAAACCATCCGTGGAAGAAAGTGCGATCGCACGAACTGCTCTCCCCCCGATATGAGTTTGCACTTCCGCGATGATGGTTTCTTTTTTTCCGGAAACCGTTCCTTCGATTTCAAGTGCGTTATAAATTTCAGGAAGTTGTCCGCCTTCGAACTCGATGTCCAAAACGGATCCGATGATCTGCTTGATTTTACCTTTATTCATCCAAGTCGCTCCAATACGATGTGATTAGTTCAGTGAGTCCGCTCCGGCAACAATCTCAGAAATTTCCTGAGTAATTTTTGCCTGTCTTACGCGGTTGTATCCGCGAGTGAGCAGTTTTATCATTTCGGAAGCCGCGTCCGTCGCGGACTTCATCGCAATTCTTCTTGCAATCTGTTCGGAGCAATTCGCTTCGAGGATCGCTTTTAAGAATGCGGTCTTAACTACAAGAGGAAGCAAAGATTCAAGCACAAGCGCCGGGCTCGGCTCGTATGCTATCATGTCGTTTACATTTCCGTCCTTCGATACTTCAAAAGGAAGCACTTTGGTTACTTCCGGTTTTTGTGACGCGGAAGAATAATAAACCGTGGAAGCGATTTCCACCGCGTCCACTTCTTCCTTAGCGAATAATTCCAGAAAGAGATTCGCGAATTCTTCGGCTTCCTTGTATCCGGCCTTGTCGTCGATATGAGTGAAAGTCTTTTCGGCTTTTTCACCCGCAAATCGAAAAAAGGAAATCCCCTTCTTCCCAACGATAAAGAGTCTTACACCAACCCCTTCCTTCTTCCATTCTGCGACCTTCGCTTTCGCAAGTCTGTTTACGTTGGAATTGTATCCTCCGCAGAGACCTCGATTCGCGGTGATCACGAGAAGAGCTACGTTCTTGATCTTGTCCGGTCTTCTTAAGTAAGGGCTGTGAACGACTCCGCTCAGAGACGCGAGAGAAGACACAAGTTCCTTGATCTTATTGGAAAAAGGATGAGAAGCGTTCACCCGGTCGCTGATCTTCTTGGACTTGGCCGTCGAGACCATTTCCATCGTTCGGGTGATCTTTCTCGTGTTCTTGACCGAGGTGATTCTTTTCTTTATTTCCCTTGGAGTTGCCAAAGCGAACCTCTATCTCAGTGCTTTCTTAAAAATTCTTCAGCGATTGCGCTCAGAACTTCACCGAGTTTTTCTTCGTCGGAGATTTTCTTTTCTTTGCGGATCGCGTCCAAAACTTCTGTATATTTTTCTTTAATCGTGGTTAAGAGATACTTTCCATATTCCTGAACTTTCGCCACAGGGATCTTATCCATAAAACCACGAGTCACAGCGAAGATTTCCACAACTTGTTCTTCCACCGGGAACGGAGAAGACACCGGTTGTTTGAGCATCTGAACGATCCGATTCCCGCGATCCAACTGTGCTTGTGTAGCAGGATCGAGTTCGGTTCCGAGCTGAGCGAATGCTTCCAAGTCGCGGAACTGTGCTAGTTCGAGTTTCATCTTTCCTGCGACTTGTTTCATCGCTTTGATCTGCGCCGCAGAACCGACCCGAGAAACCGAAATTCCTACGTCTACCGCAGGACGGTTACCGGATGCGAACAAGTTGGACTGAAGATAAATCTGTCCGTCCGTAATTGAAATTACGTTTGTAGGAATGTAAGCGGAAACCTCACCTTCCTGAGTCTCGATGATCGGAAGCGCCGTCAAAGAACCCGCGCCGTATTTGTCGTCGAGTTTCGCCGCTCTTTCGAGAAGTCTGGAGTGAAGATAGAATACGTCTCCTGGATACGCTTCCCGACCCGGAGGGCGACGAAGAAGAAGAGACATCTGACGATAAGCAACCGCTTGTTTCGAAAGGTCATCGTAAACTACGAGAGTCGCTTTCTTTTCGTTATACATAAAGTATTCCGCCATACTACATCCTGAATAAGGAGCGATGTATTGAAGCGGAGCTGGCTCTGCTGCTGTCGCAGAAACTACGATCGTATATTCGAGAGCGCCTTTGTTGCGGAGCATTTCCACGGTAGAAGCCACAGTGGAAGCTTTCTGACCGATCGCCACGTAAACGCAGACAACACCGGTTCCTTTTTGATTGATGATTGTATCGAGCGCGATGGAAGTCTTGCCCGTTCCACGGTCACCGATGATCAACTCTCTCTGACCGCGACCCACTGGAATCATCGCGTCGATCGCTTTGATACCGGTTTGCATCGGTTCAGCAACGGGTTGTCTCATCGCGATCCCGGGAGCTGAAGATTCTACCGGTCTTGTGAGTTTTGCGTTGATCGGACCTTTTCCGTCAAGAGGTTCGCCCAAAGGGTTTACGACTCTTCCGAGAAGTTCAGGACCTACGGGAACTTCGAGAATCCGGTTGGTTCTTTTTACGGTGAATCCCTCTTGGATTTCAAGGTAGTTTCCGTAAACTACCACACCCACTGAATTTTCTTCGAGGTTGAAGGCCTGTCCGAAAACACCGTTTTGAAATTCAACCATCTCTCCGGACATCACATTCTTGAGTCCGTATACTCTGGCGATTCCGTCTCCGATTTCTAAAACCGTACCGACTTCTTCGACACTGAGATCTTTCTTATAATTTAAAATTTCCTGTTTGAGAACGGACGTGATTTCGTCTGTTTTAATTTTCATAGATGGCTCCAACCGGTAATTTCTTTTCCAGCATGGCTTTCTTGATTTCCCCCAGCTGAGAAGCGATTGACTTTTCGATTCTTAAGTCATTGAATTGTACGACAAATCCACCCAGAAGAGATTTATCTTCTGTAACTTCCAGAATGAATTCTGATTTGAATCTTTCCGAAAGAATGGACCCGAGTTTGGTAAGTTGAGAAGGTTCTAAAGAAGGATAACTTCTTACTTGCGCGCGAACTCTTCCTTTCTTCTTATCCAGCTCTTCTGTGAATTGTTTTTGGATCTCGGGAAGACTGATAAATCTTCCTTTGTTTAAAAGCACTCCGAGAAAATTCAGGGTTACTTCCGATACTTTCCCCCGGAGATTTTTGACAAGAATCGTTTCTTTTTCTTCGGTCGATACCGTCGGAGAAAGAAAAAAAATCCTGATCTTATCCTCTTGAAAAAGGAGCTGAACTAAATCCGCGAGTTCCTGTTCCACTTCTTCAGGAGCGGTTGTTGCTCCCAAAAGGGCGGACGCGTATATTTTCGAGACACCGGAGTCGTTCATTGTTTATGCGCTCAATTTTTTGAGTTGTTCTAGTTCTTTTTCAACAAAAGCTTTGTAGTCTTCGCTTTTGAGTTGTTTTTCAAGAACCTTACTTGCAACGGAGATACTCATTTCGACTATCTGCGATTGCAATTGTTCCAAAGCCTTTCCCTTCGCGAGTTCGATCTCTTTCACTGCCTGATCTTTCTGAGCTTTCACTTCCGAATTCGTTTCTTCGAGAAGTTTGTTCTTCAGTTTCAGAGCATCGGATTTGGCTTCCGCGATCAACGCGTTCGCCTCATCTTTCGCAGAGTTCAACCTAGCTTCGTAATCCTTTAGGAGAGCTTCCGCTTCCGAACGGAGTTCTGAGGCCTTTTTGATATCATTCTGAACGGTTTCGGCTCTTTCATCGAGCGCTTTCAGAATCACATCCCAGGCAAACTTTTTCAGAACTAAGACTACGACTAGAAAGGTAACCAGAGTCCAGACTACCAGACCCGGGTTTACATCTAGGAGGCTTAATCCCTTAGCAGCTAAGAGTACCAAGTTTTACTTTCCTTTTTCTTCAGTAGCAGGTGCGGAAGCTTTTGTTTGGAATTCAACAGTAGCTTTCAAACCTTCGTTCAGAGTTCCCGCCGCTTGGAAAGCGATCACGAGAGCGAACAGAGCGGCACCTTCGATCAAGGCTGCAGCGATAATCATTGCAGTTTGAATCTTACCACCAGCTTCTGGTTGTCTTGAAATTCCTTCAGTAGCAGAGCCACCGATTCTTCCGATTCCGAGCGCTGCTCCGAGAATTGCGACTCCTGCTGCGATTCCTACACCAATATATCCTAATCCAAATTCCATATTGCCCATTGCCTCCTGTGTTTATTGCAATATTCTACAATCAATGCCTATGCATGCTCAATCCGACGAATAAGGAAGTAAGCAGTACGAAAATGTATGCTTGGAGAAAAGCCACAAAGATCTCCAGAACATAGATCAAACCGGAACCGATCACCGAAACGGGAACGATTCCCCAAGATTGAAACTGAAAGATAAAACCCATCAGAGCGAGAATGATAACGTGTCCCGCAGTCATGTTTGCCAAAAGACGCACGGTGAGCGCGAATGTTTTTGCCATCGGAGAAACGATAAACTCCAGAGGCCACATGATCAAGTAAAGAGGAAGAGGAACTCCGTTTGGAACGGAATGCCAGATAAACTTCGGTCCTTGGTAGATAAATCCGGCGCTGTAGATCAAAAACATCGTAAGAAGCGCAAGAGTCATCGTTACCGAGATATCACCGGTAACCGTAATTCCACTCCAGAGTTTCGCTACGAGAGGCATATTGTGGTGATCTACGTGGATAATTCCCGCAGATTCTCCCGCTACAGCGAGAAGCTCTCCAACCGGAGGAACCAGTCCCATCAAATTACAAAAGAGAATAAAGAAGAATAACGTGAAGATATAGTGATAATACCCGTGACCGTGTCCGTGCATACTCTCATCTACGATGTCTTTTTTGAGAAAGTTGACGAAGACTTCCACCGTGTTCGCAAAACGAGACTGAACTTTCAGAGGATTCCTCGCGATGATTCGTGCAGCGGGAATAAAGATCAGAAAAAGAAGAAGGGCTACAATCCACATCATCGTGACACGCTTTGTGATGTGCATATCGAAACCGCCGACGTAGTGAAACCGTTTGCCGGTTCCGTGGTCGGTAAAGATCGAAGCGTTCTTTGGATCAAAACCCGATTCTCCTTCGAAGACCTGGACGCCGCCCAGGTTAAATGGGAACTCGGGGTTGTCCATCAAGTGATGGACGATGACTTCGTTAAGATCGAAGGCCTTTTCTTTATGAGAAGATTCCTCGGACGCAAGGATTGGGAATTGAAGTAATACAACTAAGAACGCAAAGAAGATTAACTTTTTTGTCATAAAAGAAGTCTGGTTTAGATTCATTTTTCGAGTCAATAGTGGAACGTTGTTACGAAAACCACCGGCACAGAATTGGCGACATTCCGGTTTTCTTTTTATTACAACGGCACCGGAAGATTCAGCTCGCGAATACAACTATTAGAAAGTGGCTGAAATGGGCAATCAAAAAACCAATTATAAAATCAGAACCATCGTTCTGTGAAACTCCGATCCAAAGGCCGATTCCGTTGCAAAGGAAAGAGACCGCCATTATACCCATTTGAATATTTACGCCGTTTTTGGGATATTTGAGGATCGCAAAGATCTTAAGGAGATAAAATGGGAAGAGTAAGAATAACGCGAGAATGCTTCCGGAAAGAAATTTCCGCTCCGGATAATAGACTTCGAAGACGATGACCAGGACAAGAGTTTGGACTCCAAGTCCGATGAGATATTTCTTCCAATTCATCACTGTTGTTTCCTTTGGTAAGGAGCTGGTTTTGTAAGAAAGGATTTTCCTTGAATCTCGTATATTAGATTTTATTTCGAAGAAGAGAATCCCCACTTGTTTGCTAACGACTTTTGTGAGAGTTCCTACGTTTTGAGATTTTTGTGAGAGTTCCTACGTTTTGAGATTTTTGTGAGAGTTCCTACGTTTTGAGATTTTTGTGAGAGTTCCTACGTTT
>NZ_JAFFPU010000020.1 GCF_016919175.1 Leptospira ainlahdjerensis
TTTGAGGTTCCAAAAAAAGATTCCTATCTCGATCCGGAATGACCAAACCGTAAAAAGAAGAGCAAAAAAGGATTCTTTATTTGGAATTTTCAGGAGGTGGGATCAAAGATGGATCGAGGGCAGGCCCGTCCCAGAGCATTCTTATAAAATCGGAATCGGAGCGAAAGGCGTTGAAATCGGAATCCTTTTCAAATTCTACGGAGTCCTTTCCAAGAAAGAGAGCGATCTTCATATATTGAAGCATCTCTTCTTTGTTTCCGTTGAGAGCGTGAAGACAAGCCAGATTGAAGGCAAGCCTTGGGTCGCTGATCGGATTCGGAATCATCTGCTGAATCAGAGAAGAAAATCGAAAATCCCTCGTTTGTCCGGTATAGGCGATGAGATCCGCCGCAAAGTATTCTCTCGCGGAAGAAACGTGTTTCGATTTGATTCCTTCCACCTTCGCTTCCCCGATTCCGAGAAAGGGAATCGTTTCGCTAAAGATGCTTGCGATCCAAAAAGCGCGTTCATATTTTTTTTTGGAAAGAGATTCGTTAAATCTTCTCGCACTTTCAGAAAGAATAAAATTCCTAAGTTTCTCTCGGAGCTCCGCAGAATCCTCAGCTAAAGATTCCAAAAAAAGGCGCGATTTTTTTTTCCATTGATTGGCGCTTTCCGGATTTACGGACTCGATTCCATCCATCACTTCGACCCAACGTCCTTCTCGGTCTCTCTTCAAAAGAGAAAGACAATTCCATTCTAAGAGAATACAAAGAAGAAGGATCGAAGTTTGAAATGGGTTTCTATACATAGCTCGGCCGTATTCCTATGACAAACCTCCTTCGGAAATTTCCTCTTTTTTTGCGCGGAAGAATCTACTTTTTCTCTTTTGGAAGGCGGTATTCTTCCTTGGAACCTCTGGCTGGTGTTCCGTCCGAAGTAGAATTATAAAAAAATACTTTAGAAAAGAAGAATTTTCTGATATAAGAGGATCTTCCGAAGGAGATCCTACTTTTTAAGGGTGGTTCGATAGATAATATAATAGATTCCGTAGGAGAATCCGAGAAGACAAGCCGCCAAAAGACCGAAGGGAGAAGAATGAAACTTTCCATCCAGGAAGTTTCCAAGATACACGGAACCGAGAACGATCAAACCGAATTCCATTCCCAAGCCCGCAAATTCCCAAGGAGAGACTTCTTTCTCCGGTGTTTTGGATTCTTTCTGAAATCCGGAAGGATCCTTATCTTTGTCGGAAGGTTCGAAATTCTTCTCGGTCATTGTTTTATCGTAGAATCTTTCCGATTCGATTCCAGCGAATTTCCATTCTCCAGATCCGAAAACGAAGCGTCCTTTCGATCCAACCGGCTTTGCTCTCTTCTCTTACGAGACCGATTTCGGTCGGATGACAATTCTTAACGAGTTCCTCGCCTTGATAACGTTCGGCAAATTCCGGACCTTTTTCGGCGAGTTCCTTTCCGCTCTTGTATTCGCAGACATTGTCCTTCCAGTTGATGGAAAAATAAATGACGAGCGCTTTCCCGAGAATGTCTTCCCTTTTTACAAAACCCCAGGCGCGAGAGTCGTGAGAATCGTCCCGATTGTCTCCGACGACCATATATTGATTTTCCGGGATTTCACAACCGATCGAAAAATTACATTCATAACCGTCGAGGCGCTTTCGATCCTCTTCGTACCCTTCCAAAACGAAATGTTCAAAACCCGGTTTTTTTTCTAAGAATAAGGATCGGGAAGGAGCGTAGAGATTGTCCAGATCTCCCAGCAATTCCCCTTCTTCGACTTCCACAGGATCGTAACCTTGAAACGAATCCGAACCTTTTTCCTTGTATTCGATGACGGAATAGTTCACGTTTCCTTTTTTTGTCGAAAGAAATTTGGAGCTGATCCGAATCGTGTCTCCCGGCAAACCTATGACTCGTTTCACATAACGTTTTGCGAAAAATCCGTCGCGGGTATCTCCCAAATTGAGAGCCCTCTGTGGAGGAGCAAACGTTACGATATCTCCTCGTTTCGGGTTATCGATTCGAAATAGCTCTGCCTCCGTGAAAGGCATTCGGATCGAATATCTCATCTTGTTTACAAAAAGAAAATCCCCGATTTTTAAGGTAGGAATCATCGATCCTGACGGGATATTATTCGCGTCTAAAACCGAGGATTTGAAAGCAAATACCAAGATCACGATGAGAATAAAGGATAAAGTAGAGCTAAGAGGAGATTCTTCTCCAAGAGAGGAATCTTTTGATTTTACCTCGGGTTCCAGGTTCATAGGGAAAGCAAAAAGAAACTCACTTCAGTTGTCAATCCAGCCTTAAAAATTCTATCGGTTTTTCAAAAATCACCGATACTTTCTATGTGAAAGAGCAGATAGACCGTAAACTCATCGAACTCAGAAGAACCCTCGTTTCGCTCACGGATCAGTACCCGATTTGCGGCTTAAAAGGTGGGACAGAAACCGAGGATATGGACGCGGATGAAATCCGAATTCTTCATTTAGCGGCCAAGGACATCATTCCGGTAACCGTGAAGATCGGCGGGCCCGAGGCGAGGACGGATATCCGAATGCTCGTCAAGGAAGAGATCGAAGGGATCTGCGCCCCTATGATCGAATCATCTTACGCACTCAAAAATTTTATACAAACTCTCAAAAGTATGCTCACACCCGTGAACTACGGAAAAATATCGAAGTCGATTAACTTGGAAACCATAACGGGTTATAAGAATTTGATCGAAATCGCGGACTCCCGTGCATTTCAAGACCTGGACCAAGTCACAGCGGCTCGCTCGGATCTTTCTGCGTCCATGGATCTGATTCCGGACGACGAAGAAGTGATGAGAGTCACAAAAAATATCGTCTATCTTTCGAGAGAAAGAGGAAAGAGGACTTCCGTCGGAGGGACGATCACAAAATCGAATTTTAGAAAAATCTCCGAAGTCATCGGACCGGACCTCATCAATTCCAGACATGTCGTCGTAAACGTCGCGGAAGCGATGAAAAAAAATCCGGAAGAAGTCGCGGAAGCGATGTTGTTCTTCGAAATCGAACTCTACGACCTTTTCTCCGTCCTAAAACCCGAAAAGGCTTTTTCTTATAAGAATCGAATGGAGACAAATCGGGAAAGAATCGGAGCAAGAAAGGTCCTCTACTCGATTCGATAAGAATGGCGAAGGATACCCGGGATCTCATTTTAAAAACATCCCTGAAACTTTTTTCGGAACAGGGATATCACGGAACCACGATGAGACAGGTCGCGACCAAAGCGGGAATGTCTTTAGGACTTGCGTATCGCTACTTCGATTCCAAAGAAGCGATCTTGGAAGGAATCATCGAATCACATGATAAAATTCTAAAACGTTATATCCCGGACGAACTCGTCGCCAATTCCTCGAGAGAGGACGTGATCGCTCTTGTTTCGGAAAGTCTCATTACCCTCGTAAAAGAAAACGAAGACTATCTCCGTCTCTATTGGAATCTGATGCTGCAACCGAAGATTCACAGATTAAAACGAAGAAATATCCATCTCGTTAATATGATCTTTTTTGAAACTTCCAAAAAAACTATCCGCGTGATCAAACCGAATTATAGCGAATTCGAAATCAAAAATCTCGCGTCGACTACGATCGGTTATATGATCAACTATCTCACAAACAAAAAAGAATTCACCCTCGACGACTTTAAAAACTATCTCGTCTATACTCTGAAGAATACCTAACGAACGATCTCTCGAACTGTCCTTAGAGGCGAGACGCTGCGAACACTATAAGCGAGAGAGTCAAAGGGGAGCGAACCTTACCAAAGACCGTTGGGTTAGAGTTTTGTCTTAGTTTCTAAGACGAAGTTGAGAAAAAGCCTCGATAAAACCCTTCTTCAGAGGAATCTTGTTTCTTAGGAAGTAGAAGACCAAATTCTCTTTCTTACTCAAAACTCTATGGAAGAAAAAGAAATTTGTCTTAGTTCCGATATTCTGCGCAAAGTCGTTCTCCACGACCGAGGGATAATTCTTACGCAAAGATTGTCTGATAGATCCCACGAAAGAACTGTCGGAACTCCGACAATTCTTTCGTGAAAGTCGCGCGCCCCGCCCGTATTTTCGGGTGGAGGGGCGGGCGGCGGAAAAATTCCAGAAACTTTCCTCTATCACAAAATCAAACTTTTCGCAAGCACAAATTCTCATGTCGGAATTCCGACAAAACCCTGGTCTCGAGACGATTCTCCTTGTTCTCCTCCTCTCAACATTTGGGTAAGGTTATGCGTATTTTCGGGCGGCGGAAAAATCACGACGGACTTTCCTGTATCACAAAATCCTAATTTTGCAAGCACAAATCCCCGTGCAGGAACTCTTAAAAAAACATTCCTTGTACAGACGATTCTTGTTTTAGTTCCTCTCAACTTGTGGGTAAGGTAACACGGATTGTTGGGTCGCGGGGCGGGTGGCGGTCGAAGAACTCAGGACAACTTTTCTCTATGATAAAATTCTATGTTTCCCGAGTAAAAATTTCCAATGTCGAAACTCCAAAAAAACGATTGGAATCTTGTAAATTCGAAACAGTTTTCCAACTTGTATATGTGAGAATTTTCCAACGGAACGGAGAAAGGAGACTTTTGGAAAAAACGTCAAACTTTCGGCCTTGGCGCAAAAGAGGAAATTCCACAAACTTTTTTTTCTCCGCAAAATTGTCGGAACTCCGACAACCCGCGCCTGAGAGCTCAGAGCATTCTTTCTCAATCCCGAATTCCTCAAAAAAAACGAATCGACGGAAGTCAATTCTCTGTCCGCAGAAAAATCCGCTCGATATAAGTCTTTTGAAGAAGTGCCCGCCCTCTCGCGTCTCGAGTGCAAAGATTTCGAACGAATCAGAAACTCTTTTTCATTTTCGAAAAAACAAATTTCAAAAACGAAGGTCCGTAGATTTCGCTCCGAACGAATATCTCACGCCGATTTCAAGAATTTTTTGCGGCCGATTGTTTGTCGGAACAATCGATTGCTCTCCAAAAAAGAATTGCACGAGAATTCACATTCCCCCGAGCCGAATTCTCCAACGGCCCGGATTTTATGCGTATTCGAGTGGGAAGTCGAAAGACGACGCAGAGTCGATCCAAGGAATATTTCCTTGCCAGAGAAACTTTCTCCCTTAGCCTCAGTCCGAGTGAAACGGATCTTATTTACAGAGTTTTTTCCGGAAGGAAATTTAGAAAAATCCGTCGCCGGTCCTTGTGAAGCTCTTCTCGAAGCCGGAGAAAAACCGCCTGGACTTTCGGAATTGGATTGGCTTTGTTCCAAAGGTCTTGTTTGGATCGACCTCGATTCCGCCGAAGGGCCCGACCTCGACTTTCTCGCTAGAGAATGTAACTTTCACCCTCTTGCGATCGAAGATTGTATCAATAAGAATCAAAGGCCGAAACTCGACGAGTATGGATCCTATATTTTTATCGTCCTCCATCGCTTTCATTACGACTCTGAGAAAAAAATCCTTAGAAACAATGAGATTCATATTTTTTTTAATGAGAAATTCGTAGTCACCGTTCATCAAAAAGAGGAACCTTTGATCGAACAACTCAGAGCACGTT
This sequence comes from Leptospira ainlahdjerensis, assembly GCF_016919175.1. Lineage (GTDB taxonomy): Bacteria > Spirochaetota > Leptospiria > Leptospirales > Leptospiraceae > Leptospira > Leptospira ainlahdjerensis. The sequence goes on from NZ_JAFFPU010000020.1 coordinate 5,564, forward strand.
GTATGTCACAGGGAAATCCGCTTTCTAGAGGAACCGATCAGATTCTCTATCTACTATTCGATCAAACGGTGGATTCCAATTTTCCGATCTTGGATAAGATGAGCGAAGAGATCGTAAAAACGGAAACTCAAATTCTCGTCAATCAAGACAGTCAACAAACGATCGCCGGAATTCTTTATCTCAAAAGAAACCTTACTCGGATTCGAAGAGTTCTTTCTCCCCAGAGAGAAATCGTAAACAGTCTCATCCGGAGGGACAATCAATTCTTAAGTCCGAAAATTCAAATCTACTTTCGAGACGTTTACGATCATCTGAGCCGTTTGTATGAAACCATCGATATGGATCGAGATCTTTTGGGAAACACGATGGACGCGTATTTTTCAGTCATCTCCCAAAGAACGAACGACGTAGTGAAAAGACTCACACTGATCAGCCTCATCTTTATGCCCCTCACATTTCTCACCGGTTTTTTCGGGATGAACTTCACAGCCATTCCTTATGACAGCACTCTTTTCCTCATCTGCACAATCCTCGGAGCCAGCCTCATTCCGCCGGGAATGATCTATTGGTTTCGAAAAAAACACTGGTTCAAAGGATAAGAATCTATAGAAGAATCCAGTCCGATTCCAAAAACGAAATCGGATTTGTGAAGAAGAATATTCTGACTCGATCTTAAAGACCGCATCGACTCGGTTCCATTTTTTAAAACAGAAACATTTCGAAAAAAACGAGTAAACGTTTTCCCAAAAACCCGTCGCGCGAATGGAAACGAGGCCACTTGATTTATTCCGATGTGGTATCTCCCCAATCAGAATAAATCTACAAGCCGTCCTTAAGAACGTTTATAAACCGAACAAGGGACGTAATCTGTGGGAACTCCCTCGTTTTGATCGCGAGTTCACGAAGATTTTTTCAGTGAGGTTGGCGTTATTCGTGTCTGGAATAAATCCTAAAATAAAAAGAGGAATTCCAAAATGGTCCCATTTTATCTTAGAATTTATACTTTCCGACAAAAATCGTATCCAAAAAAGAACCTCGAATCCGATCCGGACTTCCGATTTTCCTACCAGAACATTTGTTCCGACAAATCGTTTTTACAAAAAGGCGCTTGCAATTAGAGATCGCAAGTTTTTCTCAAGACCCGCGTTCAAACTCCGTTTTCCCGAAATCTTTCTCTGAGATTGGAAACATATTCCCGACCTACGGGGAGAACAGTTTCGTCCTCGTCGTTCAAAAAAACCTCGTAGCCGCCGCCGGCGTTCGACTTCATACCGGAAATATATTCCAAATTTAGAATGTATTTTTTATGGATTCTTAAAAAACGATCGGAAGGAAGTTCAGCTTCCATATCCCCTAAAAGTTTGGAAGTTTCGTGATCCTTTTCCAAACTGTGCAGGATGCACTTCTTGCCGTTCGCGGTAAGATAGAGGAGTTTGGAAAGAGAAAGCCTGTGCAAAACGCCGGACTCTCGAAAAAACAAAAAGGATTCCACTTTGTTTCCTTTTTTTCGGAACGATAAAAATTCTTCAGCTCTTGTCATCGTCTCCCGAAATCTTTCTCTTGAATAAGGTTTCAAAAGATAATCCAAGGCGCCGGCTTCAAAGGCATGTAACGCGTGGTCTCGATATGCTGTCGTAAACACAAGCGCGGGAGCCACCTTCCCTCTTTCTTCTAAAACTTGAATCCCCGACTTTTCCGGAAGATTTACGTCCAAGAAGATAAGGTCGAAACTTTTCCTATCGAGAATCTCCAGGGCTTGACGTCCGTTCCCGACGACGGCCTCGATCTTGAAAGAAGGCCATTCTTCCAAATATTTTCTTAAGAGTTCCCTGGCGGGAATCTCGTCTTCCACGATCAATACGCTAAAACTTTGTTCGATCATATCGAGTATTCTAAGAGAACCTTAGTTCCTCCGGATTTTCCTTCTTCCAATTTTAATATAGCGTCCCTAAAATTATAGTCAAGCCTTGCTTGTATGTTTCTCAGTGTGCTTCTTATCGCGCTCATTCCAAATCCGCCTCCGCCGGGACTCGAATATTCTCTTTTGGATGTAGAGATGGTTCCGTTGTCCTCCACGGAAATTCTGATTCTGCCATCTCTAGTCACCGCTTTAACGTAAATTTTTCTCTGAATGTTCGCAGAACTTTCAGAATGTTTAAAACTATTCTCCACAAGCGGTTGAATCGAAAGAGGAGGAATCGAAATTCCAGAAAAATCTCCGTCGCTCTCCATCTTGAGTTCCATAAAATCCGCAAATCGAATCTTTTGAAGTTCGAGATAATTTTTCGTAAACTCCCATTCTTCCTTAAAAGAAACCAATCTCGCGGAATGCCTTTCCGTCAAAAAACGATACGAGTCCGATAAAAGAAGAATCGCACGATCCGCTCTCACCGGATCAATTTCCAATAACGCATGAATCGTATTCAAAGTATTGAATAGATAGTGAGGATCCATTCTGGATTGTAAAGCCGCGTAGTGAAGATCCTTAAGAGCGCTTTCGGATTCTTTCTTTTTTTCGATCAGAATCTGCATCGACTTTTCCAAAACGGAAATAAAAAGCGCAAGAATCAAAGAGCTAAGAAGAATGTTGTAAGAGCCGCTGTGTTCCCTTCCCGGACTTTCATCCGAAAGAGCGATCGCATGAAGAATTCCACCCGCTGCGACTCCAATGATCGCGGCGAAACAGGAAGCCAAAAGGAGAATGATTCCGGATTTTAAGAATCCGTGTTTATGTCCGGAAGAATTCAAAGATTCCACAGTCATCTCCACGATCCCGCAAACGAAATGAGTAGTAATCTGAGTCGCAAGAAAAACTTTCCAAAATGGAGAATTGGAGTTATGCGCGATTAAGAGGGAATTCATCGTTCCGATCACTGTATTGATGGAGAACCAAAAGAACAGTTTAAACCAACGAATGCGACGACCGGAGTTAATCATTTTCACCTGCTTAGAAGAACATTTAAGCGCACAATTTATTTCTCGTCATTCCGGATTTGATCTCTTAATTCCCCAAAACAGGGAGTTCATGTCCGATACGGCCATATTATCAGGAAAAGAATTGCCTTCGTTTGTTTTTTTTAAGAAGAAAGAAACTAGGATGAAAACACAGAAAAAATTGACGGAAAAAAGTTTTTTTTTCTTAGTAACGGTTCAGGGGAATCATGAAAAGAACTCAAATCTACCTCATTCTGTTTTTATCCGTATTTCTGGTCCAGAAGAGTATGAACGCTGATCAAGTGGTTACAACAAAAAAAGACGAACCGGACGCTTATTACGGCTTGGACGTAAGGGCGGTGATCTCGCCTTCTTACGGTTATAAAATACAGAACGAACCGACCGCTTTGGCTACGACGGGACAAAACGCGCCCGCGAATCCTTATATGAGTCAGAACGATAAATCCGGCTTCTCCACCCCCTGGACACTCTTGATGATTTCGAAGACATTCCAGGAAACCGGAATACAAACCGAACTCTGGGGAGAATTGATCCGCAATTCCCAGCTAACATCGGATACACGAACCGACGGTGGAACAAAACAAAATCCTTATATTGTCAGCGTTCGCCGTGCGAGCGTCAAAAAAACTTGGGAAACCTCCATCGGAAGTTACACTCTTAACTTCGGTATGCAGGAACTTCCTCATACCTATACTCAATGGAGCAACTACTGGCGGTGGAGATATATCGACCGTGGACCACTCGAATCCCTAGGATTTGCGCCGCAACCGGCCGATATCGGACTCAGCGCCACGGGTAAATGGTCGATCGTAAGTTCTCAGCTTATGTTGAGCAACGGAGAAGGTTACAAAGAGGCTCAAAACGTCAATTCCGCCGGAATGGACGTTTCCGCGAGACTTTCCGTCGAACCGAAGTTAGACGATAAAATGAACGCCGGCTTTCATCTTTTTTATAGAAAGGAAAACGCGGCCGGATCCGCTGCGTACGAATGTTACGAAGGCAAAACGGGCTGCCTCCCGAACGATCTCAACATAAGCACCGTGCTCGTAAAAAACAAACGTGCGCTTCAATCGGATACCGTAGGCTCGGAAGTCAATTTTGTTTGGACCGGTGCGCTTAAATGGAATTTAGGATTGGGCGCTTTTTTCAAAAGACAAAACGGAGGTGAGATCAGGGATCGTATGCAATTCTACTCGGCTCCTCTCGTGTATGGAAAGGATAGTTTTGGAAAAAGCGCTTATGCTTGGCTTTCGATCGGTTTCGGAGATTTCACCCTTTTAGGAAGATACGAAAGGGGAACGGGGAACAACGGAACGATGGGAACCACGGAAACCGTTCAGAAAGAATTTATCCCTGGATTTGGAGTTCCTACCGCAAACGGATCGTTATCAACACAGATCCAAAATTCGTTAACGGAAACAAACGCAAGCGGATATTCCAGCAAGAGTTCGTTTCGTCGTGTCAGCGTCTTTTTGGAATGGATGGTCTCGCATCAGTTTAAACTCGCATTGGGTTATTCTGAAAACAAGAACTTCGATACAAACGGGCTCGGCCAAAATCTCTATGTGGATCAAGCCGGGAACACCAGAACACAAAAGGATTATTTGGGGCAGTTTAACGGAATCGGAAACTTCGGAGTACTTGCCTACTCGGCTTTAGACAGGTGGATTCTTTTAAGAGCCACCATTGAGTTTTAAATTAGGAGATTGTTATGAATCAAAAGATAAAAATCGTATCGATACTGATATCCCTCGCGATGACCGGAGGGTCTATCGTGCTCCTCAGTCAGGAAACTAAAACAGGAGATGCGAAGGTTGGCTTTCTATTAGGAAAAGCTCATGTTCAAAAGGCCGGTAAGACCGCATGGGAACCTCTAAAATCCAACGACTTCGTTGACGAAGGCGACTTAATTTCCACCGGAAACGGTTCGAGACTGACAGTCATGTATAAGGGCTCCGAGTTCAAAATTCAACAGAACAGCAAGATCAAACTCGCGAGTCTTCACGGAGAAGCTAAAGACGGAAGAATTGAAGTAAACCAAGGGTTCGCTTGGTTTAAAGTGGTCGGATTGAAAGGAAGAAAGTTCGACGTAGCGACCGCAACTTCCACTGCGGGAGTAAGAGGAACTTCTTTTTCGGTTCTCTTTGATCCGAAAACAAAGGATTCCTCTTTCTGTACGTGTGAAGGAACCGTAGCCGTTTCCGATTCGGATGGAAAGGAAATCCTTCAGGAAAAGGGCAAAGGAACTATGGTATCCGCGAAAGATACCGAGATGAAAAAAGTGGAATATGAGGGAGTCATTAAGAAGTTAAAAGCGCTTTCCGGATTTGAAGCCAGATTGAAAAAGAACGCTTCTCTTAAAAACTGTCTTTCCTGCCATACTCCGGAAGGTTGGGTTCCGCCCAACGACGTTCAAAGGGACGAAACTTACGGAAAACAGTAATTTCTTATATTCTTATAAGACCAGAACCACAACACTTGTTTCGGCCCGGGTAAAACCCGGGCTTTTTTTATGTGGTCAGCTTTTAAAGAGTATTTTTAAATTCTATAATATTCTAATATTCAATGAATCCGATTTCGAATGTAAAATTATCTTTGGCAACCATACTCTTTCCCATATTTCCAATTCAGTCCGTCTTTAGTTTGTTCAACTCTATAGAATTCGAAAAATTCGGATCATAATACCACAACCGAGAGGAGTCCATAAACACCGGTCAGTATGAAATCTCTTATCGAAAGACTCAAACTCTGGTTGGAAGTCCATGTTCCGGATCCGAATCCTTTTTTAAAACCAGGCTCCGTCGAAAATCTTACAACCCTGCCACAATCGCTCCGGGAATTATATTCTCTCGCAGACGGTCAATACGAAGGAATTCCATTATTTGAAATTTTTTATTTTATGCCGGCCAAACTCTGCCTGGAAACCAAACACGAGATGGACACTCTTGCAAAGGAGGAAAGCTGGACGGAGGGCACTTGGAATTCGAACTGGTTTCCCTTCGCAGAAGACTTATCGGGCGATTATTTGGTCGTGGATAATCGAAGCGGAAAAATTTTCCAATACGTGCACGACGATGCCCCGATTCTATTAAACTCAATTTCTCTGGAGAATTTTTTAGAAGAATTTGCCCAAAAATTAGAAAGAAATATTTTCATATTTACCGAGGACGTAGGGATCATCGATAAAGCGGAATACGATCGATCCCCAAAAAGAACTTTTCTTCAGCGACTCAAAGATTGGAAGGATGAAAGAAGTCTTGTAACACAATTGCTCCTTGAATCTCTTTTGGTTCCAAGTCTCGTTTTCTTAGCTGTTTATTTGCTCGCTTTTATTATAAAAAAATCATTCAAGAGCGGCTAACGTTCTTAAGAAAGCAAACCAAATCCCTGAACGATCTTGTCCTTTCGAAATAGTCATATTGAGATATGATAAACGTTTAGTGATGCGATTTTAATATCATCAGGGTCATTCTAAAATTAATCCCGATAAATCTCCAGATCTGCCACAACAGGGAGGTTCTAAAATACTTTGTGATTCGGTTTGGAACCGACGTAAAATCGCCTTGCGTGTATGCGTTTCTTAACTTCTCGTTATCTTCGAGAATGAGTTCCGTTTCCTCTTGTGTATCCATTTTTCTTTCTCCCATTTTTATTCCGGAATCATCCACCAACCGATATTTCCCTTTGCCTTATAGAGAAACATAGAATGAAGCAACATCTTGATCCAATGTCCGGCTAATCCGATCTCGCCCGTCGTGTATCTCAAAGACCTACCCAACTTGGGATATTTTTTGTAATCGGGAACAATCGGGTAAATCGTCATCGAAGCGGCGCCTCCATCAAAAAATCCTTTCCCAGCGGAAGCTACACAAGCCGCGCCCATCTCAGCCATAGATGCGGTATGTGTCGGTTTTGTTTTGCCGTATCGAATCCTATCCGCGATACTTTTTGCAACGGCCTTCCCCATTGTCGCGGAAGGCATTCCGGTTCTTGGAGGTGTGGGAGAAATCTGAATACCTTCCTTTGTCTTCATGATTTTCGAGATTGGATGAGGCGGTGCGAATGCGATTCCGATAGCGAACACGTTCGGATAAAAAGGGCTTTGATAGGTTTTCGGCCAATCGTCCGGATCCCATTCTTCAAAACCTTTGGGATTGTAGTTTGCGTCCACCTTCATCATTCCGTTCGCGGCGAACATTTTTTCGGTAATGTCTTCTCCGGATTTTGAGAATGATTTTAAACCGACACCGGCGAAAGGAGGAATCAACATCGTAAAGTCGGTTTTAACAAAACTTTTTTCCCCGTCTAAAGTGATAAAGTGAACCCTATCCTTTTCGATTTTCGTCACGTGAGCTTTTGTTTTCCATTGAACTTCTCTTTCAGCGAATAACGACTCCGCAAAAATCTTACCGCTCGTGATATAACCTCCCCTTTCCAAATGCATTCCTCCCATTCCGAAATCGCCTAACTCGTATTCGTTGGACAACCAGAGAAGTTTTGCCTTGTCTCGAACTCCTTCCTTTCTCAATTCGTAATCGATATTGAACAGATATTCAAAGGCGGCGCCCTGACAGGTACAGGTTCCGTGTCCCGTGCCGATTACAAAGTTCAAAGTTTCACCGGCTTTCATTCGTCGGATCGCGTCTTTGAAGGAACGCGCCGCTTCTTCCGCGTGACCATAGGTACAGACCGAATGTGTAAATCCTTCATCGGGACCAAGTCCGGGTGTCGCTCCGAAATTGAGCTTCGGACCCGTCGCGTTTATGCAAAAATCATAATGAATCGTTTCTCTTTTTCCTACGTTGTCACCCGAGGTAAATTCATAGGTTACGAAAGGTTGAGTGTGATCCGAATCTCCCTCCGGATGGATGCTGATCCCTTTAGCCTGAAGAAAACGAATTTTCATTTTTTCATAGACCGGTTTGAGAGGAAACGTGACCTCTTCCGGCTTCATGGCTCCTACTCCGACCCAAATATTGGAAGGAATCCAGTTCCACTGTGAGTTCGGGGATATGACGACTATCTCGTGTTTTTTTCCGAGATATCTTTTGAGCAGTGTGGCGGCCGTGTGACCGGATATACCGGCGCCTAAAACGATGATTCTCATGAGAACACCTCTCAGACGTGGTTTTGCTACGTCTTAATTCGGATCGGACCATTCAGAAAATCGAATTCGCTTAAATCGAATCATAGCTTTTTTAAAAGGAAAAGGAAGACATTTCCGGTTTGAATCCTTTTCAAATCCATTGATATTTCTCAATCCATTCCTCAGATCGATTTCCGCCTCGCAAACGGTTAGCAGATTCCCTATCTTAACATTCCGATTTTTTTGGTGTAGAATTTTAATTCAGACTTGAGACCGTTCAAATTCCGGCTTTTTCTCTACAGGTATCGAATCTTTGTCAACAATCTCATTTTGATTTTCTTATCGGTTTCCCTTTTTAGTTTGTTTCCATTATTCAAACGTCCATTGTTTTCAGATCCGTTAAAACGAAATTCGTTATTCCGACCTCCGATTATTCCAGGTTCTTTTATCATCGGGAATAAACAAAAAAGGCCGCGTTAGAGGCGGCCTTTCGAAATTCTTTTCGATTTTGAATCTTAGGGACAGGTGATCAGGGCTCCCGGATCGGCGATTGCAGGCCCCCCGGGATTGAACTTAAGACCGCCGAATACATAAGGATAAGCCTCGGTATCCGAGATCGGAAGAGTATGAAGGTTCGAATGAGTCGTCTTCGCGATAATTCCGCATTCAGTTCCGTTCGTCGGATGTGTCAAGGCCGGAAGAGAAATGGAAGGCGGAAGAGGAATCTCCTTCAATACGTTGTTCACGAGCGGAACTATCAGAGTCGGAACAAGAGGATCGATCACCGCCAAAATTCCCTTAGGATCCAAACCGAACGGATTCGGAGCCCCCGCCCCCGATGAACCTTCCAAGATGTCTAACGTGTAAGAAAGAGTAGGACCGTTCGAAATGACGATCTTCAACGCATTCAAATTTGCGTATGCAGGGTTATTGGTTGGATTGGAAAAAGTAACGAAGTCAAAATCCGCTAGACCTTTTAAACTCGCCCTCGCAGTACTGATCAAATAAGTAGAGTTATCGGGCCTTTTCCCACGAATCGAAAGTTGAATGTCCGTAAAATTCACTTCCAACTTCGGTTTAGCGGTTCCTATTACGGGTTTTAAGATTCCGTTCGGCGCATGGATCGGACTGACGGAGATTACAATATCATCGGTTCCGTTGATCGCTGGAACAAGAACACTCGTAGCAGGATCGATTCCGATCAGATTGTCTCTTCCCGGAGCGAGAATGTTTACGATCGGTGCCACCTTGATCAAGGATTCGGTCAACTGAAACAAAGGATCGGTTCCCGCGTATTGTTTGATCGTATCGATAAATAGTTTATCGATGTTCAAATCCAAAGCTCTGTTTTTCCAGAGATGATACGCGGCCTGAGTTATGGTATCCACCGTGAGGGACAGCAACAAACCGGGGTTAGCCGCACTCTGAGAAAACTGATAAAGATTGCTCATCGCACCGGTAGGTTTTGTGACAACAAAACCGTTCATCAACTGATGTGTTCTCGGTGAACCGATCGGATTCTTAGCCGAAATTCCAAGATCGATCGATCCCACAATTCCACGATTGGAACCGGTCACTCTTACCTGAGAATCCGTACCCAACTGGATCTTGACGTTCAGCGGAAAATTCGCAAGCGGAGCCGGTAGATAGGAAGGAAGTGCGATATCAACGCCGGGGGCTTTTAACGAACCGATGATCGAGTTCAAAACGGAAGGAGCTACGTCTTCGATGAAGTTACGCAACATCGACCTAGTGATCAATGGAGTCAACGTTGGCACCATTCCGTTCGCGGCGCCTTCCGTGGTTCCTGCGAGCCAACCTGCAAGCCCGCTCGTCGTTGCCTCGAGTTTGACTTGGTTTACCCTTCCGTCCCTATCCTTGACCGTAAGATTGTTGGACCAATCTGTGGTATTGAAATTGGAAAGATTCGTGATCGGGGTAAAAATATTCAGCGCCGTATCTCCGTTGGAATCGATCGTCAAACTCGCTTTACCGGTAGTGTTTCTATCGGCAGGCGGAGAATCGTTGTAGTTTAGATAAGCCGTCGTGGAGAATACGAATCTGTTTCCGGAACCGATGACGAGAAACAAGGAACCTCGACTTCTTGCGATCATCACCATATCCACCGCGAGAGTTTTTCCTTTAAATTGAAAACCCAATTCTCCCGTGTTGTTCGCGACCATATTGACCCCGATGTTTTTCAGAGAGGGGAATCCGGCAACTCCCGTATGGATCGTGATCCCGGTGATATAAACGTCGATGTCGAAGTCGGTACAACTCGTGAAGATCAGAGTCGCACAACCTTCCTCCGTAAATCCACCCGGATTCTCACCCGAACCGCCGCAGTAACCGTCGCCAAAACCCGAAGAAGAATCTCCGTAGTTTCGAATATACTGAGGCATCGTAAAACCTCCAATCCCGCTGTAATCGATACAATAGGAAGATCGCCTAACGTTCGTTTTTGGAGAATCGGCAAACTGATTAAACGTATTTCCGTTTACCTTAAAATTTCCGGCGGTAAATCGTTCCAAAACCTTGGATAAAAACGGCATCGCCTGAGCTTGATCCAAAATGATGGAACCTCCGTTAACGATCATATTGTTCGGCGTCGTATTTACATTCCCATAATTGAATGTGGCGAATCGTTTGAAAACCTTCCCCGAGGCGACCGTGATCTCGTAATAATATACGTTTCCTCCGATAAAGGGCGGAATCGCGGATGCCGTTAGGTTCGTCGTCAAAGTTGTGTTCATCGGACAAGGAGGCGCACCGCAGATATCGATACCGCTCGAGTTAGCATCTCCCATGTGTTTGAGTTTGATCGACTGGATCGAGTTTGTTCCGATCAGAGGATTTGTAAAAGTGGAAGTCAAAGTTAATATCGGAGTAGTAGCCTTGTTGAACGTGATATCGTTGGTGCCGCCTAACGTGTTTACCGTATTGATCTTATTCGTCATCAAGTAATCCGGCTCAGTAATAAACGTCTGAGCGTAACTAGTAAGATCTTTTCCGTCGATCGTCTTTGAGTTGGCGGTTAAGGACAAAGTGTATTCTTCGTTGGTCTTAAATTCTCGATATGGATCGAATACGAGACGAGAACTGGAAGCCCAGTAAAAAGTCCCTCCCTTTCCGGGGCCTGGAAGAATTCCGACCGCCGGTGCAAGGACAAGATCCGCCTGAACGGAAGCTTTATTCATGGGTTGTGAGAATCTGATCTCGATACTTTTATAACGATCAACGTCCGTCGTCGACGAGATAAAAAGAATCGCTTCCGGAGCCGCGGCCCCGAAATTTGCAGGCAGACTTGTGGGCGCGTCCGTTTCGGTATACGGAGCAACCACGTTAGCCGAAACAGACGTATCCGTGGAAAGGCCGAAAAGTGAAAGTACGCTGTTGAGGGGAGAACCGGCGCTTTTATCCGAGGAGCATCCGGTTCCTGAAAAAAACAGAATCGCCAAAATTACCGCTGAGAATGAATTTTTCTTTTTGTTCATCTTTTTATTACACCAATCCTCTTTCTCTTTTCACTGCACCGAAAACATAAAGTTCATATCGTCCCAAAGCGTCGAAGTGGGCTGATCGTTGTTCCAATTGTCATACATATAAAAACCCACGGGACTAAACTTTCTTCCCGCTTGATAGATATCCGCCATCTGTTGGATCAGAGTACCGGTCGAAAACAGAAATGAACGATTTGTTTCCTGTTTGTTCTGAATGATATCCGACCTAAGAAAATTTTTAAGATCCGCGAAGAGATCCTTTGAAGTAAAGGTGGTATTCATAAACATCCGATTCTCCAAATAAGAAAAAAAGCCGCCGTTGGCCGCGAGATAGTATCCGGTTCCGTAGAGCGGTCTTCCGTACGGAGCCATCGCCTCCAAGACCGGAGGAAGACTTTGTGTAAGAATGTTTGTGATCGTATATGATCTTGTGTTATCGGGATTGTAAAAAAGAGAAGAAGCCAGGTTTAAGAGCTGCGTGATTTCGGCGCCGCTCGGAGAAATATCCAAAAGAAGATCCAATAAGAAATCTAGACTCGCGACGATCGACCAGCCTGAACTTCTGGAGAGATAGTCTTTGAAAAGATTTACGACGTCGTCGACGCCGACCCAAAGAGGGTCGAAAATATTAGTTCCGTTTAAAGTGGGATAGTTTGCAACCTTATCCCTCCATTCCGTGAACTTAGTTTCGAGATTGAACTGGACCGCAGTCGGAGTCTCCGCATTCAATTTGATCTCTCCCATGACGAGCTTGAGTCCGTTAAAAATTTTAACTTTCACGTTTACGTTCGCGGGTTGACCCAATTGACTTAAGAATTTAACAAGCCCGGTAAGGAGTTGAGTTTTGCCGACGAGGTTCAACGCTCCGTCCTGAAAACGTCGTGTGTTCTCGGACAACACGCTGATGATAGTTCTGTATTCTTGCGCGCCTGAATTCGTAAGAGGAAAGTATTCCATCGTGGAAGCGATAGGATTTCTAAAACCGTCGGCCATTCCCACGGTGCGAACTTGAGTAAAACTGGGAGGAGTCGGATTGGTGGGAGAAGTCGCGGTAGTATCTGGTCCGAAAAAGACAAGAGGTCGGGAAAATATCTCGGCGAGGTTGGTAAGAATCGTGTAGGGATTCTTAAACCCTGCGGTTTGTTGACCGGAGACTTGATCGTCTAAAGATTTTGTTAATGCGACAACGAGAGGGGTCAGAGTGTTCCTCTGCGCCCAATTTGAATTCACCTGATCCGGAATCACCTTCCCTACCGTAGTAAAACCCAATCTTTCCAAAACGGGCACGTTGAGCGAAATCACCGGAGGCAACATTCCGTAGATCAAATCCGGATTGGGAACAATCAAGGACCAAAGAGCGGGATAGACGAACGTTACTTGAAACGCCTGTTGTCCGTCCGCTCCAAACCCCCAACCTTCGAGAAGCATAACCGAATCCCCAGGCGTATTGGAAAGATAGGTAAGATCGGAACCCGCAGCGCTGTAAGTTTTTACGTAATTGGCGTTGTCGATCGTCCAACGACCGTTGTCGGTAGCACAAGCGCTCGGCAGGCAGTTCGGCTTGAGATTGAGCATACCGACAAGACCGTTTCCGATCGCCGTGATAAAAAGCGCCTCCTCAAAGGCGACGGTGGCGGCTAACTTTGCGCGTACGGGAAGGACTGCAACGAAACGTTTCTCATACAATAACCACTGAAGATTTTTGTAAAACGCTTCCTCGTCGCTATCCACAGCACGTTGAGCGTCCGATTTCGGAATTTCGGTGATCGTATAAAACGTGTTCGGGACGTTCGGACCGTTTTGACGATTTCCCCTCAACCCCACATATTTCGTGTTATTCGGAGCCGGAAGATTCAATTGAATTTCATAACTATGAGTCTGCCAGGTGGGTTGAAAGAGGGTTTCTGAAAGATCGGAATTGCGAGTAATCGAACCGTCCGGAGAAAGAAAATTCCCGGCCCCGTCTCTTCGATTCTTGTTGTAATAAGGACCGTAACCGCCGTAGGTGACTCGTTTGATCCAATTCAAGGCCCAAGGAAGGGTTTTGTTATAGACACGATCGAAATTTGCCGCGGTCGGATCGGTGATCGGAGCAGTCACTCCCCTTGCGTTGTCTTCGAGCAGGGAGAGAACCCTGCTGTTCATATCGAATCTGTGAACTACTCCGTCTTTATAAACTTTATCACTGGTCTTACTCAGATTTGTAATATTCTTAAAATTGAATGGACTTGTGGAACCGATCACCGACTTGAGGGAATGGATTGCGTCGCCCACAGTCAATTCACCTCCCGTGGAACCGCTGATCCAATCATTCGAAGTGTCGGCCGTATCCCAGGTAAAACCGTAGTTGTTGGCGATGGTAAGAACCACAAAAAGGGTTTCTAACGCGGACATGGAGCGGCTCGTTCCGTCGTACGCACGATCCTTTCCGTCCACATCGATACGAATGAGCTCTTTGAGAGAACCGTCCACATTCGAGGGACGTGCCGAAAAATCCAGAAGGCTTAGGTTCTCGGCGGTTTTTTGCAGAAGATTGACGGGAGTCGCGGTGATCGCGCCTGTATCCAAAAGGGTTCTAACGTTTTGAAAACCTTCCATAAGAAAGGCTTTAAATTCAGCCGGATGAACAGGGTCGCTATAATCGGCGTTGTATTGAGCTCCGCCGGCCGTAAAATATTTATCCAAATTGAAGACCAACTCTTTCATCGCGGTGTTTGGAGTTTTAAAATCCGAAAAACCTGCTCTCTTAAACATCATCTCGCCTAAGTCGTAGATGATGGAAATAAAACCGTCTTTGAGGGAACGATCGGCGACTAAGACCGGATCAAAAAAACCGTTGAGAAGACTTTCCACGCCGGCTCTCGCGTTCGCGTTCGCGATCAAACCCTTATAAGCCACGTCTTCGATCTCCAAAAGGAGATCACGGGTGCTCTGACTTTTCAGATCCCTTGAAAAATCGTGGATCGATTGTGTGACTTGGTCTTTCGTTTTGGAAAGATATTCCTGACGAATCGCGTTAGCCGAAATCGGAATCAAATTTCGAACCACCGGTTTCGGATAATAGCGAATCTTTTCAAAAAGGGGCTGAACCGCTTCGTAAGAACCCGGATTTGTGGTTTCCAACTTTTCGATCAAAGAAGCGGCATCGGAACCCAAAGCCTGAATACTCGGCCTGCTGACAAGAAGAGCCGACTGAGTCGCACGAAGAGTTCCCAAATTATCTTCTCTCGTCGCTTTCGCAAGATTGTCACCTAATGCCTTGTTGAAATCGACAGGTTCCAGACTTACAAAAAAACTTTTGAGAACCGGGAACCCATTCAGAATTGTAAAAAGAGAAATTCCATCATAGGAATCAATATTATCAAAGAAGATGGCTGGGTCGTATTGAGTGGATCGAGGCTTACATCCCGGAAAAAAGACAAAGAGAAGAGCAGAAAGAATTAGAATTCTATAAAATAGAATTCCTAACTTAGAATGTGGCACAGCACGGCTCGATTTTCGGTTTATCTCGTTTTTCAAATTCATCCCTAAATCCTCTTCTTCGGTTTCCCTGGAGGCAACTCCCTTGTAACGATCGTTACGGGGTTTTATATATATGCTATATTGTAATTATTTTATAAATAGATGCAATGTTTTTTTATATCAAGCGTTCAAATTTTATATCAAACGCTACAATATTTGATAATCTAATTCGTCTAAATATAACATACGTTTTATTTAGACGAATTAGGAAACGCCTAAAAAAAGACCGGCCCTCTTTGGAAGAGAGGCCGGTCCGATTCTTCGATCGAATTCGATTTTTGAGGTCTGGTTAGGAAGCCGCCGGAGCGAACTTTTTCTTGTAGATCGCGTATCCGATCGCTCCCAAAAGGAGAATCAGCCAGACATACCAGAATTTCACGAGAAGAATCGTGATCGCGGTCAGAACGAATGCAATCACTCCGAGAACCACCTTGATCAAACCTCCTCCCAAATCTCCTACAAACGGAATAAAACTAAGAAGAGAGGTCAGAGGACCGGCCATCAGAGTAAAACTGCTGAACATCGCAAAAAATCCGATAAAACGCCCCACCCATTTCATCGTGTTATCGTCCGATTGAATGTCTTTCATCGTTTCCGCAAAGCCTCCGACACTTGCATTCAAAAATTTATTTCCTTCTTCGGAAACGAATTTTCCGACCTTGTTGCCTTTGATATCTCCGATAAAAGTCATCTCCCCGTCCGGAATCGGCGTCACGGAAACCTTAACTCTTTCACAACCTTCTTTCTCTTCTTCTGCGCAAGACTTGGAACTAAAAAGATAACCTTCTCCCAATACAAAACCGTTTGTATTGATTTCATTTTCATTTGCGTCTCTGGAAGAAACCTGAGAGGTAAAGTCTACGTCCGATAGATTGACAGAATACGATTTACCGTCGGCGAGAACACTTCCTCCGCTTGCGGATTCGGATTCGTCTTTAACGGATTTTCTATGAAATGCCTTAGAACGACATCCTGAAAGTTTAAAGCCTGACGGATTTTCAGGAGAAGAAGTCCATTCAAGAACACAATTGCGGACTTCTTTTTTATTACTTCCGGATCCTTCAGTTTTCACTTCTTCGTCCCAAGCATAAACTTCGGAACTTACGGAATAGGAAATGTAAGATCCGCTCTTTACAAAATTCCCGCTGAGAGGACTTGCCTTTAAGGTTCCAGTAATGTAAGAAGGTTGTCCTTCCTTTGCAGAACCGACGGGGGCCGCGTTCTTGAGAGCCGCACTTGCTTGCTCACAGGTTTCTACGTTGTAGATGATGATAAACGAAACCGGTAACAACACGACTCCTGTGAGAATACTCTTAAAAGAATTTCCCATCTGTGAGAGGAAACCTACACTTTCTGTTGAGGACATTCCGTCCGGGCTTTCAAACGCCATTGAACTTTCTCCTTTCTGAATTACAACTTGCTCCACCGCCATCCTTGTCTTTATTTCAATGAAAAGTCGAACAATTTCGACTTATAGAAAGACAAGAATTCTCAGAGGCCTGGAGAGTTTCCGGGAAATCGGATGTTTGTAAATAATTTTTTATCTAATTTCAACTTGGAAAGAATGATAAATTAAAGTGGAAAGTGTTAAAAAAGAAAGAATTTTGCGATTTATCAAGATTTTAAGAAGAGCTTAGACATCGCCAAAAATATGGAGTTCATTCCGTTCGGGCCGGATTAACAAAGAAGAATCAAAACGAGTCGTCGTAAAGTTCAAACTTTTGTTTTTTTATCGGAACGACGTCGATCAAAGACGTTCTTCAAAGAAAAAATCAGAGAGCGTTTGGCGGAGGAGGAACCGTCATTCCGATATATGTGTATTCGGTGACGGATTGAATAAATTCTTTCATCTCCTTGTCGGTTTTCTTCGGTTTAATCCTTCCTTCCAAAAAGAGCATAGCAATCCCGTGAATCATCGACCAGGCGGCCAACGTTTTCTCCCTCGTCTGTCCGGATCGAATCGCTCCCAATCGTTGTCCCAACCGAACGATCTCGTGTAACTGCCGATAGGTTCTTCTCGAAACCGCAGAGAGAGAAGGATGAAGATCCGCTCCACCGAACATGATTCTTGCAAATTGCTGATTCTTCAGAATAAACTGGATATAAGTCCAACCGAGCGCACGCATCCTTCCAATAAAATCGTTGTCGGTTTTTTTAAGTTCTTTTCGGTAAGAAGAAAAATATTTCTGGAAACCTTTTTCAGCAATGGCCGCGAGCAGAGCATTCTTATTTTCAAAATGATGATAGGAAGCGACATGACTCACTCCGGCGTAAGCCGCTACCTTCCGAAGTGATATCTCCTCCAGAGTAGTCGTCTTCAATAGCTCCGCTCCGGCTAGTATTAAGTCCTCTCTCACTGTGACGCCGTTTTTTTTTAACGGCCTTCCCACTCCGAGATGCCGAGTCCGCGAAGCTTTTTTCTTTCCTGGCATAAAAACTATATCCAGAAAAAGTTCTTTTTTCGCAAGACTATAATTACCACTGGTCATTTAATTCTTGATCTCGGTTTCAATAAAATGACCAGTGGTAATTAATATTAGGATCGACGGAGATTAATCATGGAAAAAGCGTTTCAGGCCGTAAAAATCGGAAATTCCACAATTCCCAACCGATTTATCATGGGGTCCATGCACCTCGGACTCGAAGGTAAAACCGGGACCGCAGAAAGAATGGCAGCTTTTTACGGTAAACGGTTTGAAGGCGGAGTCGGCTTGATCGTCACCGGCGGAATTGCGGTGAACGAAGAAGCAAAAGGATCCAAACATTTTTTCAACATTCAGAATGCCGAACACGCGTCCGAGTTGCAAAAGATGAACTCTCTTTTAAAGGGAAAAGGAATTCTTTGCGCCCAACTTTTCCATGCTGGTCGATACGCCTTTGATAGAAACTGCGTAGCTCCGTCTGCGATCCGAGCTCCGATCAATCGTTATATTCCCCGCGCGCTCACCGAAGAAGATTGTTGGAAAACCGTGGAAGACTTTGGGATCGCCGCAAAACTTGCGAAGGAAACGGGATTCGGCGCGGTGGAAATCATGGGAAGCGAAGGTTATCTCATCAATCAATTTTTCTCTCCCGTTACAAATCAAAGAGACGATCATTTCGGAGGGGATTCCAAAAGAAGAATGAACATGGCCGTAGAAGTTCTTCGTTCGGTTATCAAAAATCTTCCCGAAGGGTTTCCGGTTATTTTTAGAATGTCCGGAATCGATCTCATCCCTGGAAATCCGACTTTCGAAGATGTTTGTCTTCTCGCTGATACATTAGAAAAAGAGAATGTTTCAGCTTTGAATATTGGAATCGGTTGGCACGAATCCAGAATTCCAACGATCAGCCAATTGGTTCCGCGAGGGGCTTGGGCGAACATTGCAGGCAGAATCAAAGAACAAACTCCGGGAGTTCTCATCATCGCGTCCAACAGAGTGAATGATCCGATTACGGCGCAAAGAATTTTTGAAAACAACCAAGCAGATATCATTTCCATGGCGCGGCCTTTTCTTGCGGATGCGAATATCGTAAAAAAAATTCAAAACGGAATGTCGAATCGAATCAATACATGCATCGCCTGCAATCAGTCCTGTTTAGATCACGCATTCATCGACAAATCGGTTTCTTGTCTGGTAAATCCTGAAGCGGTAAACGAGCTCGACTACAAAACCGATTCTCAGGTAAAACCGCAAAAGGTAGTGGTGATCGGATCCGGACCGGCTGGCCTTGAAACCGCAAGAGCCGGCGCCTCGTTAGGACATAAGGTTATTCTAATAGAGAAATCGAATGAATTGGGTGGACAGTTCATACTTGCATCCAATATTCCCGGTAAATCCGAATTTAAAGAGACGATCCGATATTTTAAAAACGAACTTCCCGCGCTCGGGGTAGAGATCCGTTTGAATACTGATTGTGATCTCGAATTATTAAACGAAATCGATCCGGATACGATCGTCTTTGCCACCGGAGTAAAGCCGAGAGGATTCGATCTTCCCGGAATCGACATCCTACCGATCGGAAATTACACTGATTATCTGACCGGAAAATTCAAGCCCGGAAAAAAAGTCGCGGTTATCGGCGGAGGCGGGATCGGAGTGGACGTCGCTCACAAGCTCACTGAAGAGAACGATCCTACTCTGGAATCGTATTCTAAAAAATACAATATCGATTCTTATACGAACGCGGCGATCCAACCCCACAGAGCAAAAAGGGAAGTTGCGATCTTTCGAAGAAACGGTAAACACGGTGCGGGACTCGGACCCACGACGTTCTGGGCTCTCAAACAAGAACTGGAAGCGTCGGGTGTGGAATTCTTTCATGGACTCGACTACAAAGAGATTACGAAGGACGGACTCAAGGTAATCCTAAAGAATGGGGAGGAACTTTTATATCCATGCGATTCTCTGATTCTATGTGTGGGACAGGAAAGAGAAAACTCTCTTTATGAAGCGGTTCGTTCGCAATTCCCTCGGAAACAGATCTTTTTGATCGGAGGAGCCAAAGACGCAAAGGGGATCGATGCGGAAAGGGCGTTCCTGGAAGGATTGAACGCGGCTTACGAAATCGGAAAAGAAAACAAGGTTTCGCAACTCGCATAAGGGATCTGAAAAGAAAATGATAGCTAACAATTATTTTACGGACGACGAAGACTTAAGAATATTTTTCGAACATCTGATCGATTGGCCTTCGATCGTAAAATCGACCGAAGGTGAAGAATTCTTCGATCACGAATACTATAAAAAAACGGCCGATTCGAGATATGAAATGGCTCCGTCTAACACGCAAGAGGCGATTGATCTCTACCGATCCAGTCTTGAATCCTTGGGAGAATTTTTCGGAAAGGAAGTCTCTCAACTTTCACAGACGATGGATAAAAAAAATCTTCGTTACGAAAACGGAAAAGTGATCTTTCCGGAGGAAACGATCTCCATCTACGAAAAATTCCGCGAAACGGGACTCATGCCTTACTCCATCTCGAGGGAAGCCGGAGGACTCGGTTTTCCCGCAACCGTGGGAGCCTTTTTCGTGATGATCATGGCAAGAGGAGACGTTTCGTTTTGTATGACGATCACACTCTTAAACCTTGCTCAGATCGTCGCCAGATTCGGGACAGAAAAGCAGATAGAAGAATTCGCCGCAAAAGCCGCGTTAGGTGAAACTCTTTTTGCGATGGCTCTTACGGAACCCGACTTCGGATCGGATCTAAATAACGTAAGAACGACCGCGATAAAAACCGAGGACGGAAGTTATCGTATCAACGGAACCAAACGTTTTATCTCCCAAGGATGCGGACTCGGACCTTATCCTTCGAGTCTTTTGACGCTTGCAAGAACCGGAAAGCAAAACGGAGGGGCTCGCGGACTTTCGGTATTTCTTGTAAAAAGTTCCGATGCGACCGTGGCCGGAATCGAAACCAAAATGGGAATTCACGCATCTCCCACATGCGAGATCGTTTATGAGAATAGTTGCGCTGAACTTTTAGGCGAAGAGGGTCTCGGACTCACCCGTTATACAGCGGGAATGACAAATTTTATGCGGCTCGGAAGCGCGGCGGGCGGCCCTGGAGGAGGGGCAGGCGGATTCTATGAATCCAAAAAATACGCGGAAGAAAGACAACAATTTGGCAAACCGATCGTGGAAATACCGGCGGTCGCGGAAATGCTCCACAAAATTCAAAGAGAAGTTAACGCGATGAGACTTCTTACATTCGAAACCGCTCGAGTCGTGGATCTATACCAACATCATCAAATCAGATTAGAAAAATCGAATAGAGAAGATAGAGAGATTCGAAAAGATGAAAGAGTAAAAACTTGGGGAAATTTAGCTTCGATTCTCACTCCGATTGCAAAATACTATTGTTCAGAGGAAGCCCACAAATGCGCTTATCTCGCGATTCAGATCCACGGAGGCGCGGGTTATACGGAAGACTATGACGTATCGAGAATGTTCCGAGATTCCAGGATTAATACGATCTACGAAGGAACCAGTCAGATTCACGTGAGAATCGCGACAGGCGCAATCGTCGCGGGAATGACACTCGATGGAAATTTCAGAAAATATCTGGAGACGATTCGAAAGGAAGTGGAAAAACCTTCCCGATTCTTAACGGAACAATGGGACGCGTTCGAAAAAGCGGTCTCCATCTTTCGATCCATCGATCGGGACGATACAAAAGAGAAAGTTGCAGAAAATCTAATGATCCTCACCGCCCTTTGTCTCTGCAGTTTATTGTATGAAAGAGCCCTCTACAAGCTGGGACAAAACGATAGCCTGAGTCGTTGGACGAAAGACTGCAGAGCCTATACGATCGAAAGCGCCGCGGTTTCAAAGGCTTGTCTCTATCGGATCGAAAACGCGGAATAAAAGAAATATTCGTCCCCTTGTCAGAAAACCTACTGAAATTTTTTTTTCGAGAGAATTTAGAATGAAAGAATGAATCTTGGATAGAAATCGTATGTCCTCGTTTCCCTTTCTTTATCCTTTTTTTCTACTCTATCTTCCCGTTCAATATTGGATGGGAAGCAAAGGAGTCTTCGGTTATTTGATATTCGGATCCCTAACGTTAGGAATTTTCTTATTCTGGCGTTTAAAAAATAAAAAACGGGAATCTTATAAAACAGTTCCTCCGCTTTTCTGGCTTGTTTATTGGTCCTTGATCGTATGGATCGAGGGAATCGTTTATACAAAACAAGCGCTCGATTCGTTTTTACTTGGGGACTTCGACTATACGGCGCAGGCAAGAATGATGTTCACCGTAATTCAAGGCAATTTTTTTGAAACACAGTATTACGGCTTCCATGAGAATGCGAATTTTCTTTCCCACCACTTGGCGCCGGCCATTTTACTTTTGTCCCCTTTCACGATCCTCTTCGGGGCCGAATTGGGATTTGGAATCGGAGTTTTTTTCTTCAGCGCGATCACACTTCCCCTTCTCTATTTTTATCTCAGGGAATCCTTTCTTACTGAAGAACTTTCTCTGTGCGCCGTCTTACTCTGGGCGGGATCTTCGAGCTTTTATCGCTTGGGGCATTCCCTCCACTTTGAGATCTTGGTTCCGTTTACCTTTCTTTTACTCCTAATCGGAATTCTAAAACAAAAACACTGGCTAACGATCGGGGGGCTTTTTTTATTCTTAGGAGTCAAAGAGGATCTGGCGATTTATCTGTGCGGGCTTTCACTCGTTTTGATTTTTATCGAAAAAGAAAAAAGGAAAGAATGGATATTCGTGTTTCTAGTTTGTCTTTTTCACTACTGGATTTTTTATCCTTACTTAAATTCATTCGTAGGAAATTCCGCGGAAAGAAATTGGAAAGAATATTGGGGAGGCGCGGAAACAAATCCTTCACGAACGATTCTCAACTACATTCAAAATCCTGAAAGTATTCGTCAATACGCAAAAGGTCTCAGAGATTTGAGTTTGGAATGGGGGTTTTGGAATTGGATTTCAGGCTGGATATTTCTGCCTTTTTTGGGTTTGTATTCGATCTTTCGTTTGTCCGTTCATCCTTGGGTGAGGGAAATGTACAGCTATTATATCTATCCTTTGATTCCATTCTTCATTTTAGTTCTAAAAAAAGGGGCCGAAAAAATCCAGAGTTGGATTGAAGGAAAAAAAAGAATCCCATTCTTTCCTTTTGCTCGGGAGGAGAAACTTCTACTTCTGATCGGAATCACATTTTTCTTTTCGGTTTATAGAAACGGGAAGGACGGTCAGTATCCGATACGACTTTTTTTACAAAAAGAAAAAGTCGAAGAATTGTATATTCTTCTCGAACAAATTCCGAAAGGAAATTCGGTTTCAGCGGGCTTTCATCTTTCTCCGTTTGTTTCGTTTCGGAATTCCGTTTATCCGATCCGTGAAAATCGAGAGTTCAAAGATTGGATCGTCTTCGATCACGGATACAATTCTCCGTATCTTTCTTCGGAAAAAATCCGGGAAAGAATTCAAAAGGAAACGGAGCTGGGAAAAATCGAGATCGCCGAAAAGACAAAACATTTTAGTCTTTATAAGAATCGAATGCGAAATTCCAACCTCTAAAACAAAAGCAAAACTTTTTCAGGCCGGTCAATTCTTCCGACAAACTAAATTCGTTTCGAAAAAAGCTTGAATTCAAAATTTAAGTTCGAGCCTCGGGGAAAGCGACGTTTCAGGCGATTCTTATTTACAATATTCTTTGAGTCTATCCTTGGAGTCTTCGTATCCGAGATCGAAAGATTTCTGAAAGTCCTTACAAGCCAAAGAAGTTTTTTTCATAGAAACATAGGCCAGTCCGCGATTGTGTAAGGCGACGTCGTCCTTCGGATTCATCTGAAGAACCTTAGAGTATGTCGCGGCCGAGTCTGAGTATTTTTTTAAACCATATTGAGCATAGGCAACTTCGAAAAAATTATAGGAATCTTTTTTATCGAGCGCTACCGCTTTCAAGGCGTCTTTTAATCCTTCCGAATAATCTTCTTCTCTGTTTTCACAACGCGCTTTGAACTTAAAAAGTTCAGCGTCTCGATTGTAACCCAAGTCGATCGCCGTCTGAAAGTCTTCGATCGATTGCATACAATTGTCCAGTCTCTCGTTGCAATATCCTTTGTATAAAAATGCTACCGCTTTTTTAGGATCCAATTCAGTCGCCTTTTCAAAATCGGTAAGAGCTTCAGAATACCGATCCAAATGATAAAAAGCGAGTCCTCGATTGTAATGACCGGACGTATCGTTCGGAACCTTTTCCAAATACTTCGTATATTCGTCCACTGAGTTCTGATATTCCCCCTTAGCATTGGCCTCGTAGGCCCGATTAAAAATATCGTTCGGATCCTCTTGAGGTTCATTCGAAGGAGAGGAAGAATTGGAGGTCGAATTGGTATCCGAACTTGATTTTACTTCCTGAAGAAAAGATTCAATCCCAAGAGCGAGTTCTTGGAAAAAGGAAGGAGAAGTAGCGATTGTCCCGGAAGGATCCACAACATCTTCGGTTTTCGGGAAGAGCAAACTTCCGATGAGAATTGCAATTCCGATAATAAAAAACCAACCGAAAAGAAACGAATCCAAAAGCTTATTTTCCATCAGGCAATAGAAACTAAATTCTCCAAGAATTCAACTTTTTATTGATGAAAAATTTTGTTAAAACTGCGTCGATTTTCGGCTTTTAAAAGAAAAATAAAAACGAGTCCGATCTGCGTTCGATTCGTTTTTCCCGGATCGATTCTCATTCGGATCAACTGGAAAGCGAGAACTTTCTGTTCCGATTGTGTTTTACGTCAAAACCGCAGACTGAGAAAACATGGATATAATATAGAATAAAGACTGAAATAGACCGTCTCCGTTAAAATGCCGGAAACGAAAAAAGATAGGACCGGAACTTGGATTGATAGTCCGGAATTTTTTTCGTTTTATAGATTCTTAAAAAGAAACCGAGGAATTTTCCAAAACTCGAATATTAGAAAAACAAAGAACGAATTTAGAATCAGGCCGACCCTTTCGGAAGAATAACGTGAAAGATCGTTTTCCCCGGTTCAGAACTGAGTTCGATTCTTCCATCGTGCTTTTTTACGATTCTCCGGGAGATATCCAAACCCAAACCACTTCCTTCACCCGGTCCCTTTGTCGTAAAGAAAGGATCGAAAATTTTCTCAACCATCTCCGACGGAATTCCCGGTCCGTTGTCTTCGACCGAAACTCGAACCTCTTCTTCGGATTCAGAAATAGAAATTTTGATTTTTCCTTTGAACCTCATCGCCTGTAGCGCGTTATAGATAAGATTCGTCCAGACCTGAATCAAGTCATCCGGATAAGCTTGGATCAGTGGACGTTTCAAAAACTCAAGTTCCAATTCGACTCCGCTTTTGATCTTATTGTGATAGATCGTAAGTACGGTTTCTATGTTTTCAGCCAGATCGATCCAAGTCTTTCCACTTGATTCTTCCGAGTCGATATGCGCGTAATTTTTGAGCGCGTAGACGATCTTTGCGGTCCGATCCACGGCTAAACGGATTGAAAGAATGTTTTTGTACGTCTGGATTTCCTCCAGAGCGAACTTAACGAGGGGGTAATCGACCGGATTTTCAAAAAGAATCTGAAATTCTTCCAACGCATGCGGAAGCCCGCTGTCCAAAAGCCGATCCGCTATATCGTGAGAATTTTCGTAACCAAGGGTTTTCAATCGTGTGCGTAACTCGTTCAAAACGCCTCTTCTGTTTTCTCTCGAAAGAATATTTTCCTTACTCTCGATTCCTCGTCTTATCATTTCAGAAAGATTAAACACAAAATTTCTATCAACCGATGAAAGCAGATGTCCTAGTTTTTCCATTCTATCAGCCGATGAATTCAGATACGCTTTCAGTTCTCCGCTCAATGCGGCAATGGCGCCTAACGGATTGTTGATTTCGTGCGCGATTCCCGCTACGAGCTGTCCAAGGGCCGCCATTTTTTCGGAAAGTATCAACTGTTCCTGGGTTTTTTGTAAATTCTCCAGAGCTTGAGCCAATTCTGAGGTTCTTACGAGGACGGCCCTTTCCAATTCTTCTTGCGCTTCCTTTCTTTCCGCGTTTAACAAAAGTTGTGTCACTTGTTCGGCGATCGTTAAGACGAATTGTTTTTCGTAACCCTTCCATTTTCTCAATTCATTTCTGTGACCCAAACATACGATACCTTTGATTTTGCCCCTTACAAAAAATGGAACGTCCAGTAACGAAACGATTTCTAGAGGAATGCTGTAATCCTCCGCGAGCTCCGAAGTTCGAGGGTCATGAATTGCGTCGGTCGCATCCACGAATCTATCCTTTAGAATCGATTCCCTATAACGCGGGTATAACGTTAGGTTCATTCTTATTTTTTCGATATAACGTTGGTCCCTTCGATCCCAACCGGCTACTACCGACCAAACACTCAAATCGTCCTTGTCGAAAATCCAAATCGTTGCTCGATCACAATTCAGAACCTCCGCGGCCATAATCGCGATTTTTCGCGCGCCCGATTCCAAGTTTCCGGATGCAAATTCGGAATCAGTCGCCATCTCCATAAAAGCCTGAGCGTGTAAAGCGATCTGTTTTGCCTGTTCTTCCTTTTCCCGAGTTGCGTTTTTAATCTGTGTAATATCGCGGGTGATCGCGATCGAAGTCGGAACATTTCCTAAATTGACAAGACGTGCGGAAAATAAAGTATCTACGAGTTCGCCGTCCTTTCTTCGAAACCGGACTTCCCGGTCTCTGACAAGCCCGTCGCGTTTCAGCTTATCGACGACCGCTTCCCTTTCTTTTATATCGCTCCAGATTCCGAGTTCGACGGCGGTTTTTCCTTTTGTTTCCTCTTTGGAATACTGCAACATCTCGGAAAAATGTTCGTTTACCTTGATATATTCTCCCGTATAAAGATTACTAAGAGTGATCGTATCCGGATTCATCTCGAAAACCATCTCAAAAAGATCCTTACTTTCCTGCATCTTCGCGAAATATTCGTCTCTTTCTGCTTCGGTCCTTTTTTTATCAGTAACGTCTATCAAAAGGGCGAGCAACATCGGTTTGCCGTTCCATTGAAAAACCCTATTTCCGGATAACACGTGTTTTACGGTTCCGTCCGAACTTTGTATACTTGCTTCAATCGGTCCCGATCCGCCTTTTTCCTGTAGTTGTTTTACAAGCTCCGCACGATCAAAGGAAGTCCTCCAAATTCCCAATTCTATGGACGACTTACCGATAATCTGTTCGCGGGAATACCCGATCAGTTCGCAATAGGATTGATTAATTTGACGATAAACCCCAGTTTCAAGATCCGAAAGCGAAACCGCGGCCGGGTTGAGTTGGAATAATTTTTCGAAAAGATCCTTACTCAATCGAAGTTCCTCATCCAAAGCCTTTCTTTCCCTTTCGGACTTCTTTTTATCGGTGATATCGGTCGCGAGTGAAATGACGTGTTTTCTTCCGTCCAATTTCGTGATTCTTGCGGAATAAAGAATCGGGATCTCGCTTCCATCGGAAGCGGTAAAGACGGATTCTAAATTTTTTACTTCTTCGTGTTTCGAAAGAGCTTCGTAGACCTCGGCTCTAAAGTTCTCTGCGTTGTCCCATACTTTGATCTCGGGTGTGGTTTTTCCGAGAACGTCTTCTCGTTCGAGTTTCACCATCTCCAAAAATCGTTCGTTGACGTCTACGATCCTGCGACTTTCCCAATCGGTGAGAACCAAAGAGGATGGAATGAGCTGAAATAATTTTTGAAACATTCCTTTGCTGCGTTCCAATTCTTTCGCTAGGGATTCCAATTCGATCGCATACGCCTTGATCTCCGAAATATCGTGACCGATCGCAAGAATTTTTTTCTCTCCGAAAGAATCCAACATTCTTGCTGAAAAAAGGATCGTCCGTAGTTTTCCGTCAAGGGTCCGCATTTTTACCTCGAGGTTTCGAACTACACCGTCCTTTTTTAAACCGTTCAGAATTCTCTCACGATCGGACGAATCATAATAAACTCCGAGTTCGACCGGTGATTTACCGATCACTTCCTCCTTCGTTTTGCCGAGATATTCTAAAAACAGATCGTTTACAAAAAGATAAGCTCCATTCGATTTTGATAATGTGATTGCCGACGGGTTGAGACGGAATATCTGATCTAAAATTTCCTCCTTTTCGCGGACATCGTCCAAGAGTTTTTGTTTTTCCTTTTCTTCCTTGATTCGATCGGTCATAGGAACTGTGATACTCAAAAGCGCTTTTTTACCTTTGTATTCGATCGCTTTTGCGGAGAACAACCCCCAAAACTCGATTCCGGTCGCGGTTCGAAATGGCATTTCGATTCCATCCACAAAACCGTCGCGTTTCAGGATCGAAATCACTGTTTCCCTCGCTTCTCCGGAAAACCAAAATCCGAGTTCTAAAGTGGTTTTTCCGATGATCTTTTCGATCGTAGAATCCGCCTGTTCCGCAAATTTTTGATTCACTTCCAAGATTCTTCCGGTTTCAATTTCCGTTAGAGCCATAGGAAGCGGATTGAGTAAAAAAATACTTTTGAGCGCGTCCCAGCCTTCCTTGGCTTCTAGGTAGAGTTTTTTCTGAACGGTCTCGTTCTTTTTTTGTTCGGAGATATCTCTTACAATTCCCCAAACGGCGATAGGGTTTTTAGAATCGTCCCTTATAACATAAGATTTTACGCATATAGAAACGATGCTTCCGTCCTTGCGTAAGTATTCGATTTCAAATTCTTGAGAGTAATCGGTCGCTAAGAGATATTTTTCAAAAAATCTTTTTTTATTCGCAACCCGATGATTTTGCACCGGGGACCAAAGAGTGATTTTACGGAGTTCTTCTATCGTATAACCCGTAAGGGAAAGAAAGGCGGGGTTCGCTTCTAAAAAAATTCCATCCAGATTCGCGATCGCAATTCCGTCCCGACTCGTTTCAAAGATTTGCCGAAAGAATTCGGAGTTTAAGAGATGGGAGTCGAGTGTTTCCATATCGGGCTAATACTAAAAGACGGTAATTTCCGAGCAAGATCCGAAAAGGGAAATAGCATTTTCTACTGAAATTCTGAAAATTACGAGTCCTTTTCCATCCCCGGACTAAAATCGAGTTTTGGAATGGAACTCGCAAAACTTAAGGACCGGATACACAACGATAATACCAGGCCGCGGCTTTTCCATTTCCGCCCATTAGACCATTGTTAAAAAACACCGACCAACCGTATGTTAGATTGAAACGGTCGGTGCCCGAAGCCCAATAATACTGCGAAGCGGTTCCGGGAAAAAAAGTCCCGTTGATGGAAGGATTCGAAATCGAGTAATCGACGATGCTTTGCAGCTCGTTCAGGTTTGGAAGTCTCCAACTTAACCCCGCAAGATTCAATGCCGAACAAGTGCTCAAGGCTTGTTGCCAAGTGCCTGTGCTCGCTCCGGAACTCTGCCAAATAAGACCGGTTCGATTGTCAGTAATGGTCGTGTTCCCGTTATCCGTAAAAGAAGGAGTTTGAAGGGAAGTTCCCGAAACACAACGGACGGCATAAGGCCCCGTACCGAAGTTCATCTGATTATAAAACCCGTTGTTCATAAAAACATACCAACCCGTTGTCGCAGGACTGAGCAAATAGGGTGTGGAAGAATAAAAAGTCGTGGCCGGATTGCCCGGAAAGTTTGCGGAATCCACGCCGGTGGGATTTTCAGTATTTGCAAAGCGGGCCAATTCCAAGATAGAAGGGAGTCTCCAAGTTTTAATTCCTGCGTAACCGTCTCCTGAGTTAAGGGAATTCAAAGCGGAACAAGCTCCGGGAGCCGTGGAAAATGTATAAGTGTTCGCGCCACCGATAGTACAAAGATTTCCGCTCAATCCTTCGGGACAGGTTTTCCAAATCAAACCTCGGATATTGTCCAATGTCGTATAATCATTCGTATAAACCGAATGAGAAGTCGGCCCAGTATAACTGCGCGCAGAAGGAAGATTCGCAAAATCCGCATCCTGACGCGGATAGGTTGCGTCCGAACACGGGATGTTCGTAGTCGTATCGTAACAGAGTGTTTGTCCGGTATCCGAAACTTTTTCCGGAAAAAAAACGCTGCCGTTAGCAGCTGCATTGGAAACCGGTTCAATACATGCGGGCGTTTGCAAAAGGAGACATTTCAAAATCTCGGTATCCTTCCAAGCTTGAGAATAAGGAACAGCCGGATTATAAGGTTCTTTTCCGGGATCACAGAAGCTAAAAAAGAAGAATGGAATTATAAAAAAGGATGCCCGAAACATACCCTCATTGTACCGAACCCGAATTCGGTTTAGTCAAGAAATTTTTTACAAAAGAGGGTTTTATAAAAAAACACTCCCAAAACACTTCCATACTTTTGACCTGCGATCGACTTGATCTGTAAAAAAAAAGAAACGACTCTGTCCGTATCTTAGAACGGGTCGGATATAAGCCAAAATCGAAGTTCGACCTCCTAAGCAAAAGGGCTTCGGACTAAAAAACCGACTTCGATATACAGAAAAGGATCCAAAAAATGGATTTTTTCCGGGACTTGATTCTTGAATGGAAAAAGAAGGCAGGAATGGAACCGAAACGCGTAAGAATATTCTTTTTTTATAATATTCTTACGCGCAAAAAAAGGATTTAGGTCACGACGGATTGATTGTTTTCCTGGATTACGTGTCCGTCTTCGAGAATCATACGGATGAGCCTCGTCATCTCCACTGAATATTCCACGTTGAGATGTTTGGTCACACCTTCGCAGAATCCGTTGATAATGAGAAGTTTTGCGTCGTCTTCCGATAATCCGCGGGATTGAAGATAAAAGAGTTGGTCTTCGTCGATTCGGGAAACGGTAGCCTCATAGTTGAGAGTTCCGTTCTGACCGGAAACGTCGTTGTAAGGATACGCATGGGATTGAGAGCGATTGTCCATCATAAGACCGTCGCATTTTACGTGGGAATAAGAATTCTCCGAACCTGTTGTAAACTTCACAAGTCCTCTGTAAGAGTTGATTCCTCCGTCCAGAGAAACACCTTTTGCTAATATATTGCTTCTTGTATTCTTCCCTACGTGGATGATTCTCGCACCCGTATCCTGGATCTGTCCCCCGCCTGCAAATGCGAGAGAAAGAATATCGCCTGTGGAATGATCTCCTTGAAGTACGATACCAGGATATTTCACGGTGTTTGCTCCGATGTTTACGTCGGTCCAGGTGATATGCCCTCTTTCATGGCATAACCCGCGTTTGACGGTCCAGTTATACATATTCTTCTTCCAGTTCTGAATCGTTGTATAAAAGATCTTTGCGTTCTTGTGGGCTACGAGTTCTACAACCGCAGTGTGAAAGTTGGTTCCTTTGTCTTGAACCGAAGAACATCCTTCGGAATATTCTATCTCTGCGCCTTCATCAGCAATCAGTAATGTTCTTTCGTATTGCCCGGAAGAAGCGGCAGTCACTTTGAAATAGGCTTGAAGAGGCATCGGAGTTTTTACTCCTTTTGGAACGTAAGCAAAGGATCCTCCGGAAAAAACACAACTGTTGAGGGCGGAGAATTTGTTATCACCGACGCTCACGACGGTTCCCAAATACTTCCGAACGATATCAGGATATTCTCTGATCGCAGTATCAATATCGCAGAAAAGAATCCCGAGATCGGTCAATTCTTTCTTCACGTTTGCGTAGACGGTTTCGGAATCGTTCATCGCTTCGATGCCGGCGAGATATTTTCGTTCGTGCTCCGGAATCCCCAGTCGCTCGAATGATTTTAGAACTTCTGGATCCACTTCATCCCAGGATTTTTTCTTTTTTTGATTGGATCCGATATAATGAGTATAAGAATCGATGTCTACGTTGAAGTTGGGAAAAAATCCCCAATTCGGCATCGGTTTTTGTTCGTAGATTTCGAATGCTTTGAGGCGAAACTCGGTAAGCCAGGAAGGTTCACTCTTGATATGAGAAATGGATTCTACAACCTTTCGGGTCAGCCCCTTCGGGAAGTTATCGGCTCGGTAAAACCGATCCTCGGGATGGGTTTCTTTTTCCAGGACTTGTTCCATCTTCTTTGCCTCCGAAAGTTAGACATGAATTGCGAGCTAATTTGCGACCCATTGGAAGCAAATTACTGAGTTCCATTGCGAACTGAAACACGAATCGCGTTACACTCAAGTTCTCGAGATTCCGCTGGACCCAGAAACTTTTCCTTGTGCAGAAACTACATTTCTCAACAAGAATTGTCGGAACAACGACGTTCACTCGTGAAACTTCGCTGGCCCCACCCTGATTTTGGGTGGCGGGGTGGGTGGTGGGAGTCTCCGGAAAATTTTCTCTATCACAAAATCCTAATTTTGCAACGAAAAAGTTTCCCTTATTTTGTGGGAACTCCTACAAAATTCCACATTCAGACGATTCTCGTTTCCGCTCAACGTTAGAAACGGTTTTGTCGAAAAGAGCGTTTTTCTGAGTTTCTCTCGCGATCTCAAGAGCCGGGCCCGTTAAAACGTCGGATCGAAAACTCAAAACAAAAATTCCCCAACTCCGGGGATCTTCTTTTTGTTCGAAGAAGGAATTCTAAAAACTACTTCCTCATCCTCGCGGGACCAAAAACCCTCGAACATTCTTCCAAAATGGATGTATAAGAATGGGACTTTGGTTTCTTGATCGCAAATTCGCGCTCTCAATCACTTAGGGACCATCATCCGCAGGCAAAGGCCTGCGGACAGGAAAAAATCAGTTTACTGCGGAGAAATAGTCTTTGGATTTTTGAGGATCCGCAACCATCGTTTTTTTACCTTCGTCCCAGTTCGCAGGACATACTTCTCCGTGTTTTTCAACGAATTGGAATGCCTTGATCAGACGAATCGCTTCGTCGATATTACGTCCCACGGGAAGGTCGTTGATCGTTGCTTGACGAATCACTCCGGCTGGATCGATGATAAAGGTTCCTCTCAGGGCCACTCCTCCGTCAGTCAGGACATTATAGTCTCTGGAGATGGACTTCGTGAGGTCGGCGATGAGTGGATACTTGATGTCACCGATTCCACCTTCTTTTTTTGGAGTGTTCTTCCAAGCTAAGTGAGTGAATGCGGAATCCACGGAGACGCCGAGCACTTCCGCTCCGAGTTTTTTGAATTCTGCGAGTTGGTTATCGTATTCGATGATCTCGGTCGGGCAGACAAAAGTGAAGTCGAGAGGGTAAAAGAATAGAACTACCCATTTTCCTTTGTAATCGGAAAGTTTGATTTCCTTGATTTCTTTTCCAAGAACAGCTTCTGCTTTAAAATCCGGTGCTAGGGATGTAACCTGAGGCATTTTGTTTCTCCTTTGTGAATTTGTTTTGAAACTTTAGACCCTCCCATCCTATCCTCCCAGCCCCCGGAAGCAAATATTTTTTAGAATGATTCTAATTTTTTTTTAATTCTAAAAAATTTTGGACGGAACTCCGGTGGAATTTTCCTTAAGAAGCGCCGCTGTGTGAGTTCCTACTTTTCAAAAAGCAGGAGAACGTTCCAAGGAAGTTCCTATAAATCGAGGATTGAATCCCGGGAGCCATCTCTTTTCGCGAAAAAATTGTGGGAACTCCTCCGAAACTTTCAAAAGAAAACCCGAATTCTTCTCCCTTTCCTGAACGAAGTGCAAAAGAGATTTTTGTGGGAACTCTCACAAAAAAAAATCAGTGAAATTCCATACTCAAGGGACAAAAAAAGTAGGAACTCACACGGAAAAAAACTCAAAACAAAAAAGACCTCGCAAAGATAAATCAAAACGAAGCCTAATAGAAGGATGGAAACAGCGCTTTTGATTCTTCTTTGTTGTACGTCGCTCGTCGGCCCCAGAACGGGAGTTTATGAAGACGAGCTCAATTATTGTTCCCCCCGACCGAACTGCGTCTCCAGTCAGAGCTCAACCTACAATCCGATTCATCATATCGACCCCTTTCATTACAGCGAAGAAAAGGAAGTAGCATTCCAAAAACTCAAGGAAAAGTTGGAAAACGCGGACCGAGTGAGCATCTTGGAGGAGAACGGAAATTATATCAAGACCCGATTTTACACAAGGGTATTTCACTTTCCCGATACCGTGGAATTCTTGTTCGAAGAAAAAACGAAAACGGTCCAAATCCGTTCCGAATCCATCCTTGGGCTTTTCGATTTTCTCGCAAATCGAAGAAGACTCAACAATCTCAGAGAGGAACTCGGCTGGGAATAACATTCTTCGAATATTCCTTTTTTTGAATGCTTTGGGCGAGTCCCGCTTTCAGCTCCCCCGAAAGCAAAAACGAATCGATTCAGGGAGCGGGACCGGGCTCTCCGCTCCAATCTGAGATGCGCTGTCCCGAATCCACCAAAAGCGCATCTCAGGATTTCCGCTTCGATCCCTCTCGCGTGTCCGTTTCGAACCAAACGATGCGCCCAAAAAAAACGGAACAGGGGTTCAAAGGCCGATCCTCGGGAGAGGTTCTCAAAAAATTTCCCGGTTTTAAAAAGAAGAAATGTGTCTTCAAACTTTGTAAAGAGGCGCCAATCGTAGTAAAAACGGAGGAGTTCCCACAAAATTCCCTCCGCAAAAAAAAGCGGCTTACGAACTTTCCAAAAGACGTATCGTTCTCAAATTCCGAATGGGAGTTCCCACATTTTTCAGATTTTAGGGCGATCTCAAAACGTTCAAAGACTTCCGTCGATCTCTTCGATCTTCAAGTCGTCGTTAAAAACGGAACCGGTGGAAACGCTCGGAGGCGCGTAGAGACCGAAATGAAGTTGTGAAACCGTTTTTTTTCTACAATAAACCTTGGCCTGCGAAACGAGAGTTCCATTCTGCCAGACCTTAACCACACCTTCTGGATTTTGAAAATCCAAAAAAACTTTGAGTTGAACCCACTGAGACTTCGGATACGGAAGAGAAGAAGTTTGAAAGGAAGTAACTTTCTGGCCAGTGGAAGGAACGTGCATGAGATGAACAAAACCTTCCTGACTCAAATTCACAAGGACGGGGCCGTTCCAGGAATCCGAAGCGTCGTCGGCGATCGTAGCAAAACTAAACCATTCGTTTTCGGGAGACATCTTTCGAAGATTCATATCCAACCAAACGTTGAATGTGATCAAAACCGGAGTTACAAAACTGCCTCCCGAAGTTTTGTGAAGTTGAATCGTAGGATATCCACGGTGATTGTTGTTGATCCAAGGATTGCTCGGATTGTAAGCGGAATAAATCCAACCTTTATGGGACTTGGCTCCGCTCAAAACCTGTTCCGAAGAAAGATCGTGAGAAGCGCTTCCTTGATAATTTTGAGGAACGATATAAAAATTCGAAAAATCATTCACGGATTCAAAAGAAGTAAAAAAGGTCCGATTAGTTCCGGTTCTCGAAAGGTTTGCCTCCGGTGAACACTGAGCTTGGTTGTAAGCTCCTAAAAGAAGCAGGTTCTCCAAGGAAGTCTCTTCTTCGTTTTGATTGCAGAAGTTCGCGAAGAAGAGACAAACAAAGAAAAAAAATAAGGTTCTGGTTCTTGAATAAAAAAAAGGTTTGGAAGGAGTTTGCATTGGTTTCTTTCTTTTAAGAAGACTTCCAAAAGAGAAAGTAAAAAAAACAATCAACCCCCTAAGGGACATCCATCAAAAAAAAGTGGAACCGAGTTTGGATCTTTCTCTTTTTAGAAAATTCTTTCCCAAAAAGAGAGACTCAAAAAACGAACTCAACCTTTCAAGAAGTTCATCGTTTCCTGTAAATTTTTTGCGATCTGCAAAAGGCTCACCGCGCTTCCTGCGATCTCCTCCGAATTGGCCGCGCTGTTCTGGACCGTAATCGAAATATTGGAAACCGCATTTGCGGTTTCGGTGATCGCGACCTTCTGCTCTTTTACTGAATTTCGAATGTCTTCCGACTTCGCGTCAACTTGATCCACACCGAAACGGATCTTCTCTTTTTTCTCCTGTTGAAGTTCCATCGTAGCCACAATCTGATTGGAAGATTCCTTTAAGTGCTCCAGTCCGCTCAAAATTTCAGCGTAAACCGCCACAGAATTTTCCACAATTCTTCTTCCGGTCTCAATTTCTGCGTTACTCGTCTTTATCAACTCTTCGATCGTCATCGCACTTGAATCCGTCTGTTCCGCGAGTCTTGTGATCTCGCTCGCGACCACCGCAAAACCCCTCCCGTGTTCTCCCGCCCTCGCCGCCTCGATAGCCGCGTTTAATGCTAGTAAATTCACCTTTTCGGAAATTTCCTTAATGATCGCGGTGATGGATTGCATTTCCACGGAACTACTCTCGATCTTTTCCATCGTATCGGCTAAATCTCCCATCGTCTTCTTACCGGAGTCGGTTTTGAGATACATCTCCGAAATTTTGTTCAAAGAATTCTTTACGGCTTCTCCGACTTTGTTGATCATTCCTTCGAGTTCTCGCATCTCTCCGTTAAACGAAGAAATCAGAGCATACTGGGATTCCGCGTTTTGATTTACGTATTCCATCCCGGAGCTGATCTCTTCCACAGAAGCTGAAATTTCTTCCACGGAAGCGGATTCGGATTGAGCGTTGGAAGAAAGATGATCGGCCGCTTGAGAAAGTTGTTCCGAAGAAGCGACGATACTTTCCGAAAAGTTAAGAATTGTATCCAACATCTCCTTAACTTTGATCTGAAAAAGACGAAAGGCTATGAGTAATAAATAGAGTTCGTCCTTCTTGTTGGAATCTTCGACCACGTCGACCGGATGAGAAAAGTCTGCCTCTTTGATCGCGCGGCTCACCGAGTTCAAACCCTTGACAAGGTGAATCGAATAAACGATCGCAATCAGAAGAATATAACTCAGAGTCAAACCGGAAAGAAAAATAAAAACGATCCCGCTAAAAGAGAATTCCTTCTCGGCTTTGATATAGATCTTATCCGTAATTCTCAACTGGACTTGGATCAACTCCTCTATCTTTTCGGTGACGGGATCGATCTTCGAATACAAACGGTTATCGGCAAACGCGCCCAGACCTGCAAAGTCTTTTGCGAGCATCAAAGCGCGAGCTTCAGCGGTCGCGGAATTCGAAGCTTCAAAAAGAGGGTTCAGCTCTTGGATGATCGCGCGTTCTTCCGGGACAAGATGGGTCGCATTGTAAGACGTCCATTCTTTCTGAATTCCGGAAGTCGCCTTATCCAAATTGGCCACACCTTCTTCGGGTGTAAACGCTCCGCTTCTAACTTTGTGAACACAATCCACGATAAAGATCGCGTAAAGGTCCGAAATTTTTTTGAGCTGTTTGAGAGGAATGACTCGATCTTCATAGATCGTTTCTATATCTTCGATCCTGTCTTTTGTATTGATCAATGCAAGCGCCACCAACACTGCGATCGGAATCAGAACCGATCCGAAAAGAAGGATCAATTTTTTTCGAATTCCAAACCTTTGAATGATTCCATAAAGTGTTTTCATATGTTTTAAGGGCGCTCATACTAATATAACTTAAGAGGTGAGTCAAGTGTTTTCACTTTGGATTCAGTTTTATCGAGTTCGAGATTATAAACTGATGCAAGTGAATTCGAACGGAAAGAATTTATTAAACCGAAATAAGTAGAATGAAAAAGATCGAATTTTATCGAATGAAAGAGACACGAGTTGATAGCGACCGAAACGATAAAACAAAAGCGAGAATAAACTCATATTTTGAAAAGACAACGAAAACAAACCTAGGCCAAATTTTTGGCGTTTTAAAATCAAAAACGGGAATAGAATCGGATCAAGAGACGGGCTTTTCGTTTCTAAGATCGCCTTTCAGACGTTTTCCGAAAACTTCCGGATAAAAATCCTTCAGACCTTGGATTACAAATTCAAAGGGAAAGTCATCGAAAACACCTCTTTGATTTACGTATTCCATAAACTTCTTTCCCTTCCCGTCAAAGGAATGGAAAACGTTGTCCTTGGTTCCGTCAAAATCAAGAGGTTCCACGCCGAACTTTCTGCAAAGATCCTGATCAAAAACGGGAGTGGCTTTGATCCAATTTCCGTCTATTAGAATTTCTGCATATCCATGAAAGGCGAAAGTTGTGGTTCCCAAAACTTGAATCAAACGTTCACTCGCGAGATGATTGACAACGTCCGCAAATCCGATCTTCGAAGGAAAACCTAAGGCCCTAGCACCCGCCGCAAAAAGAAGGGATTTTGGAATACAGTAGTTTTGTTTACTCTCCGCGATCGAACTTGCACGATACGATTCTTTAGAATCCGTAACCACGTAAGGATTGTATCGAATCCGATCCCTCACTCCCAAATAAAACTCCTTCAGTTTTTCCAGAGGAGAATTTTTCGGACTTGTACATTCTTCTATAAACTTGAGGACGGACGGAGAATCGTGATCGAAATAAAACGTGGAGAGTAGGTAAGAATCCGAAGCTTTCTTAGTTTCCATCCCGAACCTTAAAGAAACATAGGTTCAACTTCCATGTTTTGTTAAACAAACTTTGCGTCCACCGGGATTCGAATTCAAAAAATCAAAGGAAGCAAGAGGTCGGATCTTTTTTTATGTAGACCTGGAATTTTAAGTTTGGTAAGAATTCGTTTTGTAACATTCTCTTCCGAAAGTAAAACATCAAAACTAATGGCTCAGACAAATTAAAGAATGATTCAATAAAAGAGAATGTTTACCGATTGAGTTCCATCAAACGATAGAGAATTGTTTGAAAGAGAGTGATCGTTTTATAAAGAATCGTCTACCTTCCGGGTTATCGGGAGTTGGTTCCGATAAAAACGGTTTCTTTATTTTTGATTTTTTATGAAGACCCTTCCGCACAAATCTGGAAATGAAAATCAAAACTCTTTGCGAACCTTTCGCAAAGTATTCATAGGAGAATATTATGAATCAAATTCAAAATCGTGCGTTTATCGGCGTCGTTCTGCTTTGCGCGTTTACACTGTTCGGGAATTGTGAAAGTGAGAAGAGCTCGGATAAGGAAGATCCTTTGAAAAATCTCGCACTCCTCTTAGGTTCCAGCGCTCCTCTTACCGAAGTTACGGACGCGGATTGTACGGATCCGGCTCCTGCGTTCTCTACACTCGGTCAAGCCGGAACAACCGCCACTTGCGCGAGCTGCCATAGCGCAACAAACGCGAACGCGGGTTTTGACATCACTTCTTTCAACGGCGTAAGAAACAGGGTCACCGTTGGAAATCCGAAAGCAAGTTTGCTCTTTACTAAGATCAATACGGGATCGATGAGACTCTACAACACGAACTCGATCAATAAAGCGATCTATTGCTGGACTCTCAAAGGAGCCAACCCTTGATTTTTCCGCAAACAAAAACGGTCGTGTTTCTTTGTGGGATCGTTTTTACGATCTCAACAACGACCGCTCTTCTTTCGGAAAAAAAGACGAAAGAGCTGGTCGTCAAAGAAGCGAATATACAGTTTTTAAGCGAGGCTCCCCAGGAAACGATTCGTGGAACGGTTTCGAAAGTCGAAGGTTCCGCGAACTTGGATACGAAGAAGGTTGTCATCCGTGTCGATCTCAATGCATTGAGCGTTCCCAATCGAATGATGAACAATCACATGCACGAGAATTATCTCGAAACGGAACAACATCCGATCGCATCCTTCGCGGGAGTGATTACAAAATGGGATCTTAAATCGAAAACGGTTGAAATCGAAGGCGAACTCGGCTTACACGGAATCACCAAAAAGAATTTTAAGATCCAAGGTACCATTGAGGAGAAGGATAAAGACTTTTTGATTCGTTCGAATTTTGAAATTCTTCTTACGGATTTTAAAATCGAAATTCCGAAATTAGTGATCTTAAAACTCAATGAGAAAATTCGAATCGAAACCAATATCTTATGGCAGAACAAAGAATGAATGATCTCGCTTTTCGTCTTATCGCCCCCCTTATCTTTCTTGCGTTCGTTTTTCCTGCGTTCTCTCAAGAACAAAGAAAATCAGCATTCTTAGGAAGCAGTTTGATTCACATGCCAAGTACGGAAGACGTGGGAAAAAACGGTCTGGACTTCCGGTTCAATCACCGTTTTGGAGACGCAAAATCCACTTCCTATGACTTTTTCGGTTTGGACAACGGAGCCAATACTCAACTTTCCTTGGACTACGGGGTCACCGATCGAATCACCGTCGGGATCGCAAGAACGTCTTTTCAAAAAACTTACGAAGCGAGATCCAAAATCCGTATGCTCACCCAGGATTCGGGCTTTCCGGTGACCGTGAGTTTTTTCGGAGTTTTTGGCCAGGAGACTTCGAAACAGGAACAATTTTTCGGTCCGCATCTTCGGCCTTCGACCGGAATTCCGACCTTGGATTCGAATCTTGAAAAACAGTTAAACACTTATGAACTCAGTTATACGGATCGTCAGAGCACGCTTGCGTCTTTTTTGATTTCAAGAAGATTCAACGACGTTCTTTCAATCCAAGTTTCTCCTATGTTCGTTCACCGTAACTACGTCAAAGATCATATTTCCAACGATAGAACCGGTTTGGATGTTTCGTTTCGTCTTCATCTTTTTAAAAGAGTGGACTTTACGTTTGCTACGATTCTCACTCCGAAAAGGGATTACGTTGGAGATTCTTACACGAGTGAAGATAGAAAAACCAAAATCGGCGGTGTGGAATATTCTGCTTCCGAAGTGAACGATCTGATCGCGAGAGGAAAATCGATCGATGCGCTTGTGAACAATATTCTTCTTTCAAAACCTGTGGAGTATTCCACGGTTCCTTTGAGTTTCGGCGTGGACTTCGAAACGGGCGGTCACGTCTTTCAGTTTTTTGTCACGAACAGCCGCGCGATCGCCCATACTCAACTTCTGAGAGGCGCGGATTACAACTACGATAAAAAGGAATGGACGATCGGTTTTAACATCCATCGTTATTTTTCTCTGGAAAGTTCCGAAAAATCGCCTACCGAAAAAACCAACTAAAAAAGAAGGGTTTAACCGCCCTTCGCCATAAGATATTTTTCCATAAACTCGGTGATATCTTTGATGTTTCGATTGATCATCTTTCTGAGTTCGGGAGGAATGTTTTGGGATTTGATGACTCGATAGTAGTTGAGCGCGTTTTTCAACATTTTTCTTCTGGCAAATTCCTGAGCTTTTACGAGCATAGGTTTGTATTTATAGTATGAGTATTCCATAATACTGTAATTCTTAGAAAGTTTAAATGCATGAGGAATTTTTCCGAAATCGTAAGTCAGAGTTAAGAAAGGCGCGTCGTCCACTTCCGGAGGTTTTAACTCCAAAATACCGTGGATCATACGAGGCTCTTCTTCCTTGGAACCCCCCGATTCTTCTCCTCCTTCTTCGTTTTCCTCCCCTTCTTCGCCGAAAGGTTCGAGTCCGCCTTCCAATACTTCGATCTCGGGCGCTTCCTCTTCTCCCGGCGGAGTCGCAGGCGCGAGGTGAGGAATTTCGGGGGTAGATTCCGCGGTCTTTTGATATTCCGGATCGGGAAGACCTATTTTAGGAAGTTCTAATGGTTTTGTTTCCTTTTCCGGCGTCTCGGAAGGCGCGGGAAGAGAATCGATTTTGAGTTCTCCCAAAGGAGAAAGAGGCGCAGTCTTCGGGAGTTCTTCTTCCGGACGGAGGGTTTTATCAGTCGGATCGGGGAGCCGGATCGGAACCAGTTCGATCTTAGGAATTACCGGAGCTAAAAAAGGAGGAAGGTCGTCCCGAACGGGAGCGTCCGGCCAGAGAAGGTCTTCGGTTTCCGGAGGATTCTGCTGAGGAGGAGCTTCCTCTCTTTCTCTTTTTTTCTGTTCTACTTTTTGTTTGAGATATTCGTCTCTCTGTTTGAAGAGATCCTCTTTTCTTCTGTCATCTCCGTCTCGGCGGTCCTTACGATTCGGATCTTGTCCTCTTCGATCTCCTCCGGACCTTCGGCTTTCTCCCGTGCGTCTATCGACAAGAGGAAGGTCTTTGAACTTCTCCCATTCTTCCGAAAAAAAAGTATCTTCGGGAAGATCCATCGCGTTGGGATCCAGATGTTCTTCGGGAAAAGAAGCCTGTCCCGGAAGACCACTGCTTTCGCCTGGAGTAGCTCCACCACCTGAGGGAAAACCTCCCGAACCCGGCGCACCCAAACCGGAAGGAGCTGCTGCTCCCCCACTGCCGCCGCCCGGACTTCCGACTCCGATTCCTCTCGGAGATCTGGTCCGTGCCATCAAGGACATCAGTGAATCTTTAGGCGACACGATCTCCAAGGGT